>CAVQNB010000011.1:0-171464 GCA_963713785.1 uncultured Alphaproteobacteria bacterium | reverse complement strand
AATGCGGCCCTCGAGATGGCTTCGTTCACGAGACGGGTGTCGACGCGGTTACGCAATATGAATTATGGAAGGCGATCTGGAGTGCGCTGAACGATCGCAACTGCTTCGAGCTCGCCTGGGCGCTTGATCGGCACAATGCGATGCTCGATACGTTCGTGCCGCAAACATTCATCGGCAATCACGATGTCACGCGTATCGCCAGCCGGCTTCTGGATGAACGGCACCTTGCCCATGCGCTGGTCATCCTGCTGACTTGCGGCGGCCTGCCGGCGATCTATGCTGGCGACGAGCAGGCGTTTCGCGGAATCAAGGAGCACCGTGCCGGGGGAGACGATGCGATCCGCCCGGCATTTCCGGCGACGCCGGCGCATCTGGCGCCGTTCGGCTGGCCGATCTACCGGCTTCATCAAGAGTTGATCGGGTTACGGCGACGGCATTCGTGGCTCCGCCAAGCGCGTAGCCGCGTGACGGAGCTTCGCAATACCGATGTCACGTTCGAAACATTCCATGAGGAAAGCCGGCTGTGGGTTGCGTTGAATCTAGCCGACGCACCGATCATGCGGGCGATCCCTGCCGCGATAGCTAGGCTGGCCGGAGAGGTTGCGGTCCGCCAAAAGGGAGTGATGACAGAAATTACGTTGCCGCCCCATGGCTGCGGGATTCTGCGAAGCAGTCAGACGGTTCGAACGCGTGCCCTTTGCCTTCGGAGGGCAGGGGTTCTATGCCGCTGATCGCGGAATACGTCTTTCGATCCGTCGGATAGTTCACTGCCCAAGTAACAGAAGCGGTTTTCAATTCTCCGACTGGCCGGGCGAAGCTTATTCCGCGGGAGCGCGATTAGTCGGGACCTACGATAGCCAGGTTACGTTTGGGCAGTCGCGCGTGCTCCTGGTCTGGACCCGGCTCATCAAGCCGAATGGACGTTCGATCGTGTTGGAGCGACAGCCCGGCGCGGATGTCGCGGGATTTCCGGCCTTGAGGATGAGGTCGACAACCATTGGAAAGAGTTGCTCGGAGCAGCTGCACTCTCGACGCTGCTCGCCGTCGGCACCGAGTGAATTCGGGGGCGGACGTTAACAACACCAACACCGCCATCATTCAGGCGTTGCGGCGCGGGGCAGGGGGATTCCCTCAATCAGACAGGCCAACAGGTGGTTCGACGTATTCTCAACATCCAGCCAACGCTGACGTGCGGAATTCCTCGAGGAATAGCTGCGCTCGATCTGAGCGAGACTGCGGATGCCCGAAAAATTCGTCAGTCGAGCAACTGTCGGCGTGGAGCCCACACTCACCTCTGGATCGCCTTGCGCTGGATCAGGTCCCAACGGTTGCCACAGAGATCCTCGAAAACCGCGACCACGCCATAGGCCTCATGACGCGGCTCCTCAACGAACCGCACGCCGGCTGCGATCATGCACGGCTGCGAAGCCAGCCCTAGCCCACGACGCCGCGCCAATCCTGAGCCGCAATGCACCGTTATGGAACGACCGCTTTTGGGCGGCGGGACCTTCACACGCACGAGGTCTGAGCTCGCGATAAAAAATCTGCGGGATGCCTCTAGTGGCAGGCCGCTCAGGCCGGCGAATAGATGATGAGCTTCAGGTCTGGATCGTCATTGGCCTGGAAGCTTGCATGGGCAAAACGCAGCAGACCCCTCTTGGGATGTCGCAAGCGCTTGATTCCGCCAGCGCCGCCCCGGATATCATGGGCTTCCCACCATTCTGCAAACTCCGGATTGCCGTCGCGAAGGCGGGTCAGCAACGCGACGAATGCTGGATCTCCGGCCCAGAGATCGTGAGTCGCACGGAACTGTGCGACGATACGCTTGGCCTCCTCGGCCCAGCTTGATCCAAACAGCCGGCGCGACCCCGGATAGAGCAATACGCAGATGAGAATGTTGCAATCTTCTTCCGCCAGGCGATCGAAGGCAAAAATGTCGGCGGCAGCCTTGTTCCAGGCAAGGACATCCCACCGCCGACCGGTGATGTAAGCCGGTTGATTGAGGGACTCGACCAAGCTTCGAAGGGCTGCGGAAACGGTTTCCCGGGTGAAGGCGCGCCGATTGGTTCCCGATGCCAGCGCGCGCAAATGCGCATGCTCAACTTTACTGAGGCGCAGCGCACGCGCCAGTGCGTCAATCGTGGTGACCGAAGGACTGACTGCTCGCCCCTGTTCCAACCGGATGTACCAATCTACGCCGATCCCGGCCAGTTCGGCGACTTCCTCGCGCCGGAGGCCGGGAGCGCGACGTCTTCGCCCGTCGGGAAGGCCGACCGATTTGGGGTTGAGTTTGGCGCGCCGCGAACGAAGGAAGTTACCGAACTCAATTCGACTGGCATCTGGCATGGCCTTGTTTCCCGAATGCAGGTACCCACAGTCCTAGGATAGTACTAGTCCTTCCGCGACGCGCAATCCGTGATTATAGGGAAATAGCAGAAGCCTCAACTGACTCCTGCACTGGCTTTCCAGTCGGACTTCCCACAGCCGGGCGGCGAGATTCCATTCCAGCAAGATAATTCAGGAGAACTCTATGTCACCTGGTTCGTCCATTCGTATGTCGCTCAGGATCAACGGCCGCGATCACGAATTCCCGGCTACAGCCTGTGGCACGCTACTGGATGTTCTCCGGGACAAGCTCGGCATGACCGGCACCAAGAAAGGCTGTGACATGGGAGCGTGCGGTGCATGCACTGTGCTGGCGGAGGGCCGCCGGATAAAATCCTGTCTGGCGCTCGCGGCTTCGTATGACGGGCGGTCGATCACCACGATCGAAGGCGTCGGCGCAGCGGACAAGTTACATCAGCTGCAAGCCGCTTTTATTCGACACGATGCATTGCAATGCGGCTACTGCACGCCAGGTCAAATCATGTCCGGATTGGCACTGCTTGAAGAAAAGCCCGCGAATCTCGAAGCGATCCGCGAGGGTATGAGCGGCAACCTCTGCCGATGCGGCGCCTATCCGAACATCGTGGCGGCGATCGCCGAGGTGGCTGGGCTGTGAGCGGACATTCGTTTCAATACGGCCGTGCGGCTAACGTTTACGACGCCCAGGTTCAGGCGTCGAAACCGGGTGCCGCGTTCCTGGCTGGCGGAACCGAATTGCTCCAGCTGTGGAAGTCCGGCGCGATGACGCCCGCGGCGGTCGTGGACATCTCGCGCCTGCCGTTGGGTGATGTGGAATTTATCGATGGACAACTCTCGCTGGGCGCGCTTGCGCGGCTAAGCGATGTGGCGACCCATCCCGACGTGACGCGATATCATCCGTTGATCGCAGAGGCGATCCTGGCCAGCGCCAGCGGGCAGATACGCAATATGGCGACGGTCGGTGGCAATCTATTGCAGCGAACTCGTTGCCCGTATTTTCGCAACGAACAGCTTGCGTGTAACAAGCGAAAGCCCGGCAGCGGATGTGGCGCGCTTTCCGGCGAGAACCGCCAGGCAGCTTTGTTCGGTACAAGCCCGTTATGCGTCGCGACGCACGCCTCGGACTTGGCCGTTGCGCTGGCGGCACTAGACGCCGAGGTCGAGGTGTTCGGGTCGGAGGGCGAGCGGCGCTTCTCGTTGCGGGATCTCTACAGGCTACCCGGTGAGACGCCGGAGCATGAAACAAACCTGGCACCGGATGAGCTCATCACCGGCGTTCACGTGCCGAACGCAACTCGCTTTGCTGGCCGCTCGACTTATCTCAAGATTCGCGATCGTGCGTCATTTGAATTTGCTATCGTATCGGTGGCGGCGGCATTGCAGATCGAGAACGGCAAGATCGTCGGAGCGGGATTGGCCGCCGGTGGTGTAGCGCCATTGCCGTGGCGGCTCGACCGGACTGAAGCGGCATTGGCCGGCCGCGCATTGGACGCCCAAACCATCGCCGCCGCCGGCGACATGGCCGTCGAGCACGCCCGGCCGCTCGCCGATAACGGATTCAAGATCGCATTGCTGCGCAACGCTGTCATCCGCGCCTTGCAAACCCTGGGGAGCCAGCCATGAGCACCCATTCTGTCTCGCGCTACGAGGCAGCGCTGAAGGTTACCGGCAGCGCCGTATATGAGGCCGAAGTTCCTGCGGCCGGTCTGTTGCACGCAGCCCTCGTGCAGGCGCCGATCAGTTGCGGCGATGTGTTGTCGGTCGACGCGACGCCGGCGATCGACCTTCCGGGCTTCGCGGCGATGGTCTCCCATGCGGATACTGAGGTGCTACAGGCCTCTCCCGCCACAGCCCTGATCCGCGAACGCACCGTTCATTTCGCCGGCCAGCCCGTCGCGCTCGTCGCAGCAAGCAGCCTGCAGGAGGCGAGAGAAGCGGCACATGCGATCCGGCTCAGCCTTGAGGCGCGTCCGGCGGTGACGGCGTTGGCTCAGGCACTCGACAAGTCATTTGCACCGGCCATGGTCGGACGCTTTCCGGCCGAGACGCATCGTGGCGACGCATCGAGGGCGCTGGCTGAGGCCGATCTCGTCGTCCGACATCGATACGACACCGCCGTCAACAATCATCACCCTATGGAGCCGCACGCCGTGGTCTGCTGGTGGGAGGGCGGCAAGGCCGTGGTGCACACGTCGACCCAGGCCATCTTCGGCACCCGCGCCATGATCGCGCACGCCTTCCAGATGCCGGCATCAGACATCCGCGTCATCTCGCGTTTTCTGGGCGGCGGCTTCGGCTGCAAGGGACAGCTCTGGTGGCCGTGGATGTTCTGGGCGATGCTGGCTTCCCGGAAAACCGGCCGTCCGGTGCGGCTGGAACTGACGCGCGCGCAGATGTTCACCCTTGTTGGTCGTCGCCAAGAGACGGTGCAGGATCTGGGGCTCGGGTTCAGCGTCGACGGCCGTCTCACCGGGATCGAACATCACGTGCTCGCGCAAACCTCAACTCACGCCGAATACTCTGACTCGACCGCGGTTTATTCGCGCTTCCTGTATGCCTGCCCGAATGTCACGACGACGCACCGTCTCGTCCGTACCAACGAGCCGCAGCCCGTCCCGATGCGCGCGCCCGGCACAGCGCCGGGAACGTTTGCGCTCAGAATCCGCCTTCGACGAAGCGGCCGAGCGGCTGGGGATCGACCCGGTCGAACTTCGCATGCGCAACTTTGCCGATCATGATCAGGAATCGGGTCGCCCGTGGAGCAGCAACAGCCTGCTGGAATGCTATCGCGTCGGCGCCGAACGGTTCGGCTGGTCGCAGCGGCCGAAGCAGGGCACCGCCACCGACGGACGCTGGCGGGTCGGTTGGGGCATGGCAAGCACGCTTTATCCGGCGATACGCCAAGCCTGCAAGGTCCGTGTCGAACTGGCGGCGGATGCCTCGTTGCGCGTTCAATGCGGTACACAGGACATGGGTTCGGGCACCTACACGGCGCTCGGCCAGATGGCGGCTTCTGCCCTCGGCGTTCCCCCTTCGCAGGTGACGGTCGAACTCGGCGATACGTTGCTGCCGGAGGGTCCGTTTTCCGGAGGTTCCCAGGTGACCGCGAGCCTCGCGCCCGCAACCGAACTGGCGATGACCAGACTTCGCGCGACGCTGGCGAACATGGCCGTGAACGACGAGCGGTCGCCGCTCTCCGGCCAACGGATAGAGGAATTGGAATTTCAGGACGGAATGATCCGAAGCCGGACCGGCAATGTCGGTGAGTTGTTGACGGATGTGCTGGCGCGCGGAGCGGCTGAGGGGCTGGAAGCGGAGGGAGAAAGCGCGGCGACACAACACCAGTCGTTGGCCGCGAGCAGCATGGGCTATGGCGCGGTATTCGTCGAAGTGGGTGTCGATGCACAGCTCGGCGAGATCAGGGTGCGCCGGGTATGCGGCGCTTTTGCCGCGGGCCACATCCTCAACCCGCTGCTGGCGAGGAGCCAGTATGTAGGCGGCTTGATCGGCGGCATTGGCATGGCGCTGCATGAGAGAACGACGACCGATCTCGCGTCAGGCGAGATAGTCGGCGACAGCTTCGCCGACTATCTAATTCCGGTCCATGCCGACATGCCGGAGTTCGATATCGCGATGATCGAAGAAGAGGACTCGCATTTGCCAGGCGGTGTCAAAGGAATTGGCATGCTGGGCACGGCGGGTATCCAGGCTGCCATCGCGAACGCAGTTTACCACGCGACCGGCAAACGAATTCGCACACTGCCGATACGTATCGAAAACATCATCGAATAAGCGCTATGGCAGTCCAAGATCAGCCCAAGCCGCCGAACAACTTGCTCTCGATGGACTGAACCGACCTGCATTTGCGAGCGCCTATTCAAGCGCGTGCAGAAACTTTCACCCAAATTGTTCGCTCGCCCGAATAAAGCAGAACTGAAGTCTCAGGCCGAGCCTACATATCGCGTTGTAAATAAAGAAAAGCTGGCGCGCCACGGTCGATAAAGATGGGCACTACGCCTTCGCTGTGGCGCTATGATGTGGGAGCCTACGACACGCCGCTCCTAGCTGAAAACGCGAAGGCCTACGATTAAGCGCTACGCTCCGTCACCGCGATACGGGCTCGCACATCCAGTCACGATGTGCCCAACCTGCGATCACGCGGCGGTCCGCGGAATGGCGGAAGTACCGCAATAAGCGGCCCAATTTCGCGATCTCAGGATTCTTCTCCTATGGGCCAGATTCGGTCCTCATAATGCGCAGGCGCAGACGGCCGGTCTTCCTCCGGGATCGGAAAGACACGGCGTGCGGAGCAGTTGCCCGGCCCATGCGTTATTTCGACCTGGCGGCTAAGGTAGTGGGCCCTCCGAGGCGAGGCCGCTAGGCGCGCTTGCTACGCTTCGCGGTCTCGCACTGTTTGTTGCAGCCGGCATCGAGCCGCTTGCAGCGATTCCTTTATGCGGCTCGCCATGGCGTCAACCGCGGAATCCAGCGCGGCACATTAGTCCGAAAGCTCTCGTACTCCGTGCCGAATGTTTGCTTGAGCGTCGGTTCTTCGATCATCACCACCCAGACATGAAAAAAAAGCCAGAGTAGCGCGCCGTACCAGAGGAGACGCCAGTCACCAAACAAAAGGGCCTGACCAAAAATGACTGCGACGACCGCGATGTAGATCGGATTTCGCACGTAGCGATAAAGGCCAGTCACTACGAGCTTTTGTGGCGGCGCGATCGGGGCGGGCGTCCCCAGCCCCTCCAGCGCAAAACGGGCAAATGAATCCACAACTCCGGGCACTCCGACGATGATCAATATACCGCCGAGGATGCGGGTTAGGTCGACGCCGAAAAAAGCTGGCCGAAATTCCCACTGCGTGACCCACCAGGGGACGAAGCCTGCCAGCACCAACGGCGCAATGACGAAGAACAGAGCGGAGCCCAAGACGGCAATTGCTTTCGACATTGCGTGCTCCCCACGACCCGACAAGAATAGGTTAGCAAATCACTTTCTGCTACGAGCATTGAACGCGGCTCCACAATTAGTTGTCCCGGCCGTCGAGTTCTCTTCACCTCGCTCCTTCCCGTCCTGTCGCAATGTTAATGCAGCCATGTCCGGTCAGCGCGTTCAGCGGTTGAATCGCGACGGCCTTGCGAAAGCGTCTCGACCAAGCCCACAGTCCAGCACATCGGGCATCCGCGTAGCGCGACGAGGGCGGCAACGCCCGCGCCCAAGGATAGCCAAGGGTGCGCGGTCTGGTGGACGATGGCCCAAGCGAGTAGCGCCGCCGCAGCTGCGCCGCGCATCAGGTGTGCGCCCAGGAAGGCGCTCCCGAACATGCCGACTCCACGAAAGTAATTCATGTGCTCTCTCGTCCGCTGTCCTTTGTGCCGAGCAGGTATTCGCGCACCAATGTGCGGGCGCGGCGCAGGCGGCTTTTGGCCGCTTCGCGCGTCACGCCGAGCCGCCCGGCGATTTCCCCAATCGTCAGATCTTCGAGATCTCGCAGCAGCAACACTTCGCGATGGGACGGCGAAAGCGACTCGATCGCATTGACCAAGTCCATGCGTAACTCGTCCGGCGGGACCTTTGCGAGCTCGCGTGACTCTTCCAGGCTGGCGAGTTCCTCGACTCCGCGCATCAGCATCAGCGCCGGCAGCATGCAAAGGCGCGCGATGACGGTCACCAGCCAGCCGGCGAGTGCGGCTGGACTGCGGATCGTGCCCACGCGCCGGTACACGACGATGAGTGCTTCTTGCACCACATCTTCGATGACCGAGGTGCGGTGGCAATGGCGCCGGGCGTAGCGTCGAATGTCCGGCTGCAGCGCCACCAATAGCTGTGTCAGCGCGTGCCGGTCACCCGACTGTGCCGCGAGCAAGAGATCGTCTGATACGCGCGCCAAGGCAGTCACCCCTTCAGTGGCTCGCGCCCGGCGATGGCGCAGGCAGGGCAATAGCCGAACACGCCGGTGACCAGCGTCACGACACCCGCGCCGCTGAGCAGTAGCCCGAGCGGCGAAGCGTGCAGCGCAACCACGCCGCAGATGAGCATCAAGCCTCCGCCGATCAGCCTGGCCGCGCGCTCCCACCCGCCAACGTTCTTCCTATACCACATGGTTCTGTGCTCCGGTTCGTGACGCGCCGCTATGGCGCATTCACCCAGACAAGAGGGCGCAAACCCGGCGCCGGGGTCGCGGCACAAAAAATAATTTGAGGGGGGTGGCAGCTTCAGCAGGCTGGCGTGGGCGTCGGGCGCGGGCCTGGGCCGCTGAGGAACGCCGGCCGGATAAAGATGGCGCGCCCGACAAGATTCGAACTTGTGACCTCTGCCTTCGGAGGGCAGGGGATATTCGAAAGGCGTGCGCCGTTCCAAAAATCAGGCCGATCGATAGGAGCGCGATTTTGGTGGCTCAGCTACAGCACGTTTTCCTACTCTAGGGCCGCCAAAATATTCGATCGCAATTCACAGCGCTTGGCGCACCCAAGATCCGTGCGTTATTTTCAGCATCGACAGCTCAGATCATCAGTCTGACGTTGGGACCGGACGGTCGTTGGTATCCAAGGGTTTGTGGCATGGCAGTTGTTGGGGCCCTCAACGTATCGGGCGCAGAAATTCGTCGCCCGTCTTCGATCGAGGATACGATCTGGGACGGCGAGGGGACGTCGGTATCAGCCACGACGGGTCGGATACTCGGTGCACGCCGGGGAATCCCCCAGCAGACTCGCACGCGCGGAGGTGGCCTTGCGGATGGTTTCAAAACTGTGTCTCTTCAAACGCACTTTTGGGTCCGAAATGCACCTTATGCTATAAAGGATCGAGGCAACCCATTGAAATCACAACAAATGCGACTGCCCTCCGAGCGCACCAAAGGCATAAGCCACTAATGCGAAAAATATTTTCGCGATTTCTCTACTCCACATTGTTACTCACAGCGAATGTTAGTACTTCGTTCCGCGCAAATCTCCTGTTTGGTCTCGCTCGTCTAGTGCAGCGTTTGCTCTTGTGCTCGTCGCATCTGTAATTGAACCAACGCCGCGCGAAGGAAAACCACCATTTGCTCACGAGAGGGCAGTGGCGTAGCCCAGCGTAGAAATCGGCGGGCTTGTACTCTCGGGTCCCGATCGGGCGCGAACGGCGGTCCGAAACGCCTGTGACACGAAGACGCCAAAGCCTTTCTGCTGCCGCGTTGCATCACTCCTCGGCCGATTTGTTCTTCTGGGGATGGTCCGGCAATATCCGCCACCACGGCAGCAATTAGCGATTCCGCCAGAGGGGCATCCGCAATCACCCGAGACAATATGACAGCCCCAACCATCTCCGAAAGGATGGCAGCGGGATGTCTGCTGCCGGTGGCCCCTGGGGTCGTGGACGACAGTACCGCAAGCTGGTCGAGATAGTATTGGATCGCCGTGATGAAGACAGCGCGGAGAGCGGGATCGTCGCGCCGCGCGGCGTCCGCGGCCAACGCCGGCAGAATACACCCGGAGCCTGGATCGTCGCGATGGGCCGATGACAAATAGCCTTCGATGAGTGCGCGAAACGGATCTTGAGGCTGTTGAGCCAATCCATTCTTCAGCAACGCTATTGTGTCTGCGATCGCATGTTCGCTGGCCTCGACTGCCAGGGCATCCTTTGAAGCGAAGTTGCGATAAAAGCCGCCATGGGTCAGCCCGGCTGCTTTCATGATATCGGCAAGGCCGATCCCGTCGAAACCATGCTTACGCAGTAGGCGCGCGGCAGTCTCGATGATCTGCTCGCGGTTCTCCAGCGCCTTTTCTCGCGACACCCTCATGTTTTGCTCATTCCGTTGATGGCAGGACCGGAACTGCGTCTGATCGTCCTAGCCATGACCGCGTCCTCAGATTCTCAAAAGTGCCGCTTGACATTTTTGATGACGATCGTCATCTATCATTTAAGATGACGATCGTCATCAAAAATGTGAAGCGAATTGACCAGCCACCGCCGATTTGAACCGATCATCTCTACTCAAGAGGTAATATAATGCCGATTTCCAAGACCCAAACGCGGCAGAAGACTGCGTTCCTGACCGGTGCGTCAAGTGGCATCGGCAGGCCGCTGCTGCCGCGCTGACACGTGCCGGCTACCAAGTGATTGGAACAAGCCGGCGCGCCGAGCCTGACGCGGGACGCGACGGTATCAGGATGATTCCGTGCGATGTAACGTCGGATGAATCCGTTGCAGTCGCCGTTGCTCGGGCGCACGCCGAGCTCGGGCACATCGATCTGCTGGTCAACAACGCCGGGGTCGGTGTAACGGGCGCGGCTGAAGAAAGTTCGATCGCGCAAGTCCGGTCGTTGTTCGAGACCAATTTTCACGGCGTCGTGCGGGCGACCAATGCTGTGCTGCCGATCATGCGAGGGCAGGGTAGCGGGCGCATTCTCAATGTCGGTTCTGGGCTGGGGCTCATTCCGGCTCCCTACAGCGCCTACTATTCGGCAAGTAAACACGCGATCGAGGGATATTCGGAATCGCTCGATCATGAGGTGCGTGAATTCGGCGTACGCGTCGTTGTCATCGAGCCTGCTGCCACGCGCACTTCGTTTGAAACCAGCACTATCCAGTCCGATACGCCAATCGCCGCTTACGATGCGAGCCGCGCGAAGTATCTCGCGGCGTATGAACGCGCGATGGCCGTGGCGGACACCGCTGAAAGCGTAGCCGAAACCATCGTGCGCGCGGCGCGCGATAAGAGTCCGCGCCTACGCTACGCGTCTGGTAAGGCCGCGCGGCAGGTCGCATTCGCCCGGCGTTTCGTTCCTCGGGCCCTATTCGACAAGATACTGCGATCGCAATTCGGGCTGGCGTAATCAGCACGTGCATCTCGTGGTGCATAAGGAAGAGCTACACCATCCGACCGAATGTCCCTCCCATCTTGGGATTTCCGGTCCAAGCCGGACAATGGAGTAAGCGATGAACATTTCTGTCAGTTACCTCGGATCAGTGGTGCGCTACATAGATGCACCCACCCTCTCGATAAATGTCGGAGGAACCAGTTTCGTCTACCGCGACGTCGGTCCCCGGAGCGGCGTGCCGCTAATTCTTCTCAACCATTGGGGCGCGGTTCTGGACAATTTCGATCCGCGGATTGTCGACGGCCTCGCCACCAGGCATCGCGTGATCGCGACCAATTACCGGGGGATCGGTGCGTCAGGTGGAACGGCGCCTGTGACCATCGATGAAATGGCGCGTGACGCGATTGCCCTGATCCGCGCGCTGGGCTTCCAGAAGGTCGATCTACTCGGCTTTTCCCTCGGCGGATTTGTGGCGCAGGATATCACGCTGAAGGCACCGGACCTGGTGCGAAAACTCATTCTGACCGGCACGGGCCCAGCGGGCGGCAAAGGTATCGACAAGCTGGGACCAGTGTCCTGGCCGTTGATGATCAAGGGCATGCTGACACTGCGAGACCCGAAGTTCTACCTGTTCTTCACGTCCACGGCCAATGGTCGCCGAGCCGCGAAAGCCTTTCTGAAAAGGCTGAAGGAGCGCAAGGCAGACCGGGACAAAGGACCCACACCGGATGCCTTTTTGCGGCAACTCAAGGCGATCAAGAGCTGGGGCCAGCAGGCGCCTCAAGATCTCGGAAGCATTCGGATTCCGGTACTGATCGCGAATGGCGATAACGATATCATGGTGCCGACCGCAAACAGCACCGATATGGCGCGTCGAATCCCGGGCGCGCAACTGGTCATCTACGAAGATGCCGGGCATGGCGGCATTTTCCAGAACCACGCCGATTTCGTGCCGAAGGCGCTGTCCTTTCTCGACGCCTGACGCCGCAACAAAACTTCCAATTGGAGAAGATACCGTGAAGGCATTCGTTGTCGACAAATACAAAAAGAAAGGCGCTCTGCGCTTGGCCAATTTGCCAGAGCCGGAGGTGCGGGACGGTGACATCCTGGTTCGCGTTCATGCAACTGCAGTGAACCTTCTGGACTCCAAGGTCAGGGACGGAGAATTCAAGCTCCTGCTGCCTTATCGTCCGCCTTTCGTTCTGGGCCACGATGTTGCCGGGATAGTCGCCAGGGTTGGCTCTAAAGTCAGGCGGTTCAAGGCAGGCGACGAGGTCTATGCACGGCCGCGCGATCATCGGGTCGGAACATTCGCGGAATTCATTGCCATGAATGAAACCGACGCGGCGCTAAAGCCAAAGAACATCAGCATGGAAGAAGCCGCCTCCATCCCGCTGGTGGGGCTGACCGCCTGGCAGGCGCTGGTAGAGGTGGGCAAGGTGAAGCCGGGCCAGAAGGTCTTCATTCAGGCCGGCTCAGGTGGTGTCGGGACTTTTGCCATCCAACTCGCCAAGCATCTCGGCGCGACAGTTGCGACGACAACGAGCGCGAAAAATGTCGAGCTGGTCAAGAGCCTCGGCGCAGATGTGGTCATCGACTACAAGACGCAGGACTTCGAGAAGGTTCTGTCGGGCTACGATCTGGTCCTGCACAGCCAGGACGCCAAAGCGCTTGAGAAATCTCTGCACGTGCTCAAGCCGGGTGGCTCCCTCATTTCGATTTCGGGGCCGCCGGATCCCGATTTCGCCAAGGAGTTCGGGTTGAACCTGTTCCTGAAGCTGGTGATGCGCCTGTTGAGCCGGGGGACCCGAAAAAAAGCCCAAAGCCTTGGCGTGCGCTATTCATTCCTATTGATGCGTGCGCAGGGGCAGCAGTTGAGTGAAATCACGTCCCTGATCGAATCCGGCGTGATCCGTCCGATCGTGGATAAAGTCTTCCCGTTTGAAAAAACCGCGGATGCTTTGGCCTACGTCGAGACCGGGCGCGCAAGAGGCAAGGTCGTGATTGCAGTGAAACAATAGGTCCCGTAGTGACGCTGCCTGAGTTGCGATGCCACAACGCCGGCCGGCCACCAAACGCATCCGAGGAAACAACATGACTCAATCCAACCGCGAAACCCAAACTTCCGTACAGGACGTTGCACTCATTGTGGGCGGCGGTCCGGGCATCAGCTCGAGTTGCGCCCGGCTGTTCGCGGAAAGCGGCATGCGTGTTGGCGTCGCAGCCAGGAACCCCGAAAAAGCGGTCCTTAAGACTCTCGAGAAGACGCATGGCGTGCGTCGATACGCCTGCGACGCAAGCGAACCGGCGGTCGTGGCGCAGCTGTTCGGGAATGTCGTTCAAGACATCGGGACGCCAAGGCTTGTCGTGCATAACGTCGATGGCCGGGTTCCCGGCATTTTCCGCAAGAGCGTTATCGAAGCCGACCCGGTCATGGCGCTCGAAACACTTCGAAACTCGGCGTTCAGCGCGTTTCTGGTAGGTCAACAGGCAGCTCGGCTCATGCTCGGAAACGAACTCGACGCCAACGGCGCGAAAGGAACGATCATCTTCACGAACGCCAGCGCAGCGCTCAAAGGCTTCCCATCAAGTGGCGCCTTTGCAATGGCATGTCATGCCAAGTCCGGACTCGCGCAAAGCATGGCAAGAGAACTGATGCCCCAGGGTATCCACATAGCGAATGTGCCGATCGACGCCGCGATCGGCTGGACTCAGGAGGACGGGACCCGCGCGCACCGGCTGGCGGGAACAACTGTCGACGACAATATGGCCGACCCTGACCATATCGCGAAAACCTATCTGCAACTGCATCGTCAACATCGGTCGACCTGGGCGTTCGAAGTCGTGCTCCGGCCGTGGGTCGAGAAATGGTGACGCGCACTTGCTTCGGTGCGGATCTACGTAGCACCTGAGCAATGCCTTCCGAGTTGAGATACCTCTCGCCGCAATCGACCGAATTGTCGCCTTGCGCCGTTCGGCCTGGAAATCACGCATCTGAACCAACATCGGCTGCCGCAACCGGCGGAGGCTTAGCCATAGCCGTCCCCGAGGCCGTACTCTTGGTAGATCGTCAGTGGGTCAAGCTCGGGAAACAGCCTGCACTTGGCCTGGGCCAGATGCAGCGTGACGGCTGCGGGTTCGCGGCCATTGGCGAGCAGCTTCCTGATGTCGTCCATATGCGCCCGCGGCTGGTGCTTTGGCGGAAGCTGCTCCAGCGCGACGAATGCCGTTGCCAGCGCCTCGGTGACAACCCATTCGTCGTGGCCCGTGATTCCCTTTTTCGGCATCAGCCGCACCCCACGTCTTGTGGCGATCGCATTCTAACCCGATCCCGGTGGAACCGCCATTGAGCGGTTCGCGCGGTTCGCACGCGAAGCTATTCCACCTTGATACCTGCGAACTTCACCACCTTGGACCACTTCTCGGTTTCGTCCGAAATCAATCTGCCGAACTCGGACGGCGAGCCCGCGATCGGCTCGCCACTGATGGCGGCAAAACGCGCCGTCATCGTGGCATCAGTGAAGGCTGCATTGATTTCCCGGTTGAGCCGCTCGACGATGTCGGCAGGCGTCTTTGCAGGTGCTGCGATGCCGTACCATTGGCTCGCCTCATAGCCGGGCAGGGAACTCCCGACCGTCGGCAGATCCTTCAACACCTCGGCACCCGAGGAGGCCGTCACCGCAAGCGCGCGGAGCTTGCCGGACTTGATGTAGTCGGCCGTGCCGGGCGCGGCCGCAAACAGGATCTGCACCTGACCGCCGAGCAAATCGGACAGTGCCTGGCTTTGGCCGCGGTAGGGGACGTGAAGCATGTTGATCCCGGCCATCGCATTGAACAACTCGCCGGCCATGTGCGGCGCGCTGCCGGTGCCGGCCGACGCCATGTTGATCTTGCCCGGATTGTCCTTGGCATAGGCGATCAGCTCGGGGATCGTCGCAGCCGGAACCGATGGATGGACAAGCACCACCAGAGGAACGCGGATGACGCCGGCGACCGGGGCGATGTCGCGGATAAACACGAAATTCAATTTGGGATAAAGCGTCGCGTTGACCGCGTTCGGCACGGTGGCAAGCAGCAGCGTGTATCCGTCAGCCGGCGCATTGACCACCGCTTCGGTTGCGATATTGCCGTCGGCGCCCGGCCGGTTTTCGGTGACGAAGGGCTGCCCGAGCCGCTCGGAGAGCCACTGACCCATCAGACGCGCCGTGATGTCGACCCCGCCGCCGGCCGCAAATCCGGCAATGATGCGCACCGGCCGGGCCGGGTAGGCGGCCTGCCCGAAGGCCAGGCGTGAGGCGGCCGGCAGTCCCGCCAGACCGCCGACAAGGGTAAGAAACTCGCGCCGTTTCATGGCTGCCCCTCACTTGACCTGCGCATCGTAAAGGTTCCCATCTGGCGCTGATAGCTGCGTCGCGGGACCATGCGAAATAATAGCGGGCGGATTTTTTTCCGGCGCTGGTGCCTTGCATTGTCGCTATCCCCAGCTAAAAGGCCGGTACGTCAATGCCACCTATCTCCGCTGTAACAAGGCTGGCGTAGACTGACATCCGCAGCGTTCGGGCCAGTACGGCCTGACTACTCAAAATCCCGCCATTTGCGTTCAAGGCCGGCTGCCCCCATCCCTGGTTGGAGCATACGCATCGAACTCCTGAGCTTCATCTACCGCTTCATCTCCAACTTCGCGTTTCTGGCGGTGGTCTATTTCAGCCTGAACTTCATGGAGAAGTATCAGAACCGGGCGATCCTTGCGATTCTGGTGCTGGTCTATAGCGCCATGCGCGCGGTCTCCACGTTGCGGTCGTTCTATTTCTTCCAGAAGATCGAGCGGCTGGAGGTCGAGGCGCGGCGTCTGATGGCTTCCGCCGCGGACAGTGCCGGCATAAGCGCCTCGCGCAAGCAGGCCGTCAGTGACGTCAGCGGGCTGCGCCGCGACGCCGAGATGAAGGCCTACATGGATCTGTTCTTCCTCGCCTGCATCGTCCTGCTCTGCGTCGCCAAGATCGTGACGGAGTAGGATTTAGGGAAGCAAGCGCTTCGCGAGTTCCTCGAACAGCAACCGGTTGCCGGCCGCCGAAAAATGGTCGTCGCCGAGGATGTAGAGGTGCTCGTACCAATCCTTGTCGCTGTCGGCGGCCGCGAAGAACACCGGAAACAGGTTGATGAACGCCTTGCAGCGGGTCGGGCAGAAATCCCGCCACAACGCGACCTGGCGGCTGTCGCGGTCGTTCTGGGCGATCTGCTGGGCCCAGGGATAGACCACAATGGTGAGCGGAATGCCGCGGCTTGCGAGCAGGTCGGATAGCTTGGTCATGTTTTGCAGCGAGCGCGCGATGCCGCCATCGACCCCGAGCGGACGGTATCTGGCGGGATCGGGATTCTTCGTGGTCCAGCCGATCCGGTTGTGATCGTCATCGATCGCGCGCCGACGGTTGCCGAGCGCGGATTGGATCCATCGCTTGACGGTCACCCGCACCCGGTTGGTGACGACGAAATGGTCGATGAAGAAGTCCCGCTTGATGGCCGGTTCCGGCACGGCGCCCGGCGGCGTGGTGCAGAGGCTGTGATATTTCGGATCGTCATCGATGCAGAAATAGGACGTCGCTTCGTCTTCGACATCCGAACTGTCCGACAACAGCACGACCTCGTCGAACTGCAAGCCGCGTTCGAGCAGATATTTGATCTTCTTGTGGTAGATAACCGGGGAATACGACGCGACGCCGGCATTCAGAAATTCGACTTTCTCGGCCCGGTCGCCTCCCGCGCGCTCGAGCATGCCGGCGAACGAATTGTCGAAGGTCATTCCGATGCCTTCGGCAAAGGAATCGCCGATCAGCAGTATCCGGCGCGCGCTCGATTTCAGCGGCACATCGCGGACCGCGGAATCCTTGAAGCCGAAATTGTTGGTGATCAGCCGGTAGCGCGCCTCGCCCCAGATGTCGTAGCCGTCGAAATTGGCGGCAAAGCCGTGATCGTAGACGGGGTCGTAGACGCGTGCGGTGCGCTCGCGCTCCTGTCCCATGGTGATGGCCGAATAGAGCAGGTCGAAGCCGAGAAACAGTGCGAGGCAGTAAAGAACCATCAGCGTGTTAAAGAGGTGGCGCTTTGGCGTGAAATAGGCCGTGAGCGGGGCCCACACGCGCGCAGCGAAACTGTCCGGCATCTGTTCTTTCATCCCTATCCAGCAGCCTTTATGGATGGCCCGAACCAGGCCGAAACGGGCAAAAAAACCGGCGACCTTCCCGCGCACACCTGATAAAGCACCCCCGGTATTGGAGGCTCTTGTCGGCAGTTCTCATGAAGCAGTCAACCCACGAAAGTTTCGTCCGGGACGAGGCGGCGCAGCCCGGATCCGACCGCTCGTTCGGCCTGGTCATGGCGGGCGCGTTGGGGCTTTTAAGCCTCGTCAATGGCTGGCATCTCGGCCGCGTGTGGCCGTGGACATTGGCGGCCGCCGTGCTGTTCCTGATCTCAGCTTTGCTGTGGCCGTCGTCGTTGCGTCCGCTCAACCGGTTGTGGATGAAGCTCGGCCTTCTGCTGCACCGAATAGTCAATCCGATCGTGATGGGCCTGTTGTTCTACGGGACGATTTGGCCCACCGGACTGGTGATGCGGATGCGGGGCCGGGATCTGCTGCGGCTGAAACGCGACCCCAGTGCGGCGAGCTACTGGATCGCGCGCGTTCCCGGGCCCGCGCCGGAAACCATGAAAGACCAGTTCTGATGATGGATTTCGTCGCCGAGCTGTGGCGCTTCATGCGCGTGCGCAAGAAGTTCTGGCTGCTGCCGATCCTGATCATGATGGTGGTATTTGGCGGTCTCGTCGTGCTGACGAAGGGATCGGTGTTTGCGCCGTTCATCTATACGCTGTTCTAACACGTGATGCGCATCCTCGGCATTTCCGCGTTCTATCACGACAGCGCCGCCGCGCTGGTCGAGGACGGCCATATCGTCGCTGCCGCCCAGGAAGAACGCTTCACGCGCAAGAAGCACGACCCGTCGTTTCCGATGCATGCGATCGGCTATTGCCTGGAAGCCGCGGGCGCCAGGCTTTCCGAGATCGACCATGTCGCCTTCTACGACAAGCCGTTCCTGAAATTCGAGCGGCTGCTCGAGACCTATATCGCGCTGGCGCCCGCGGGCTTCCGCTCCTTCCAGATGGCGATCCCGCTATGGCTGAAGGAAAAGTTGTTCCAGAAGAGCCTGTTGCGCAAGAAGCTGAAAGAATTCGATGAAGATTTTGACGGCGCGAGGCTGCTGTTCACCGAACATCATCTGAGCCATGCGGCGTCGGCATTCTATCCGTCGCCGTTCGACAAGGCCGTGGTGCTGACCATGGACGGCGTTGGCGAGTGGGCGACCACCTCGGCAGCACTTGGCGAGGGCAACCGCCTCGAAATCTTCCAGGAGATCCACTTTCCGCATTCGCTGGGGCTACTTTATTCGGCCGTGCACCTACTACACCGGCTTCAAGGTCAACTCCGGCGAATACAAGGTGATGGGGCTTGCACCCTACGGCCAGCCGAAATACGCGCAGCTCATTCTCGACCATCTGATCGATCTGAAGCCGGACGGATCGTTCCGGCTCGACCTGTCTTATTTCGATTATTGCACCGGTCTCACGCATGACCAACGAACGGTTCGCAAAACTGTTCGGCCAGCCCGTGCGTGCGCCCGATCAGCTGCTGACGCCGTTCCATATGGACGTCGCCGCCTCGATCCAGGCGGTGCTCGATGAGGCGGTGCTGCGGCTGACACGGAGCCTCGCCGGCAAGACCGGGATGCGGAACCTCTGCCTTGCGGGCGGCGTTGCGCTCAATTGCGTCGCTAACGGCAAGGTGCTGCGCGACGGCAAATTCGATCGGATCTGGATTCAACCCGCGGCAGGAGACGCCGGCGGCGCGGTTGGTGCTGCGCTCGCGGCGTTCCATCAGTTCAAGGGCGAGCCGCGCTGCGTTGCGGCCGGTGATGCGATGTCCGGCGCGTTTCTCGGGCCGGAATTTTCTCAAGATCAGATCGAGCGAAGGCTCGCCGCATCCGGTGCGCGTTTTTCGGTTCTCGACAAAGACGAGATGATTCAGGCGACAGCGAAGGCGCTGTCCGACCAGCTCGCGGTCGGCTGGTTTCAGGGCCGGATGGAATTCGGTCCGCGCTCGCTCGGCGCGCGCTCGATCCTCGGCGATCCCCGCTCGCCCGCAATGCAGAAGAACCTCAACCTCAAGGTCAAATACCGCGAGAGCTTTCGTCCCTTTGCGCCGGCGGTGCTGCGCGAGGACGTCTCGGATTGGTTCGAGCTTAATTCCGACAGCCCCTATATGCTTGTCGTCGCCGACGTCAGGGACGACAAGCGGCGCGCCATGAGCGCGGAGCAGCAGGCGCTGTTCGGGATCGACAAATTGAACGTTTCACGTTCGGAAATACCCGCCGTCACCCATGTGGATTATTCCGCCCGCGTCCAGACCGTGAGCGCGGACACCAATCCGCTGTTCCACCGGCTGTTGTGCGAGTTCAAGGCGCTGAGCGGATGCCCGGTGCTCGTCAATACCAGCTTCAACGTGCGTGGCGAGCCGATCGTGTGCACGCCGGAAGACGCCTTCCGCTGCTTCATGGGCAACGAGCTGGATGTTTTGGTTGTCGGCAACTGCGTGCTTAGGAAATCCGAGCAGGATAGTGCGCTGAAGCAGGACTACAGTTCGGCCTTCGAGCTGGATTAGCGCTTCTTCAAGCTCGCCAAGTGGACCGGCTTCCGCGCCGGCTTGCCGGCATGCGCCTGATGCTTTGGCGCGGCGTGGCCGGCATGCGCGACGCGCGTCGTCTGGCGTCCACCGCGTGCGTGGCGCGTCTTTGCGCCACGACCGTGCTTGGCCGCAGCGCGGTCGGAACGGCTGGTTTCCGCCGAGGCCTGTTTTGACGGACCTTCGGCTTCGCGTTCGGCCACCATTTCGGCGCGGCGTGGCGGCGAGGACTCGAACGCGGCGCGGGCGTCGCTCGGCACCTCGAACAGGCTTTGCTCCGGCACCGGCAACGTGATGGCGACGTTCTGCACCGGCAGCTCGGCCAGCCGCGGCCACGTTGTTTCGGGCGGCAACCGAACGTTTTGTGTGCGCTTAGCGCGATTGAACGGTTCGCCGGAGAGGAACAGCGCGCCATCGGGCGTATCGAAATTCGGCAGCACGGGCGCGGAGAAGGTCTCAGCCTCGGCAAAAACGAAATTGGGAATTTTCGGCCAATGCGCGATCGGCACGTTCTCCGAAGGCGGATGGAATTGCCATTGCGGCGGCTCGGTCGGCGTTGCCGGCTCCTGCAGTGTTGCCGGCACCACGTGCACGATGTGATAGCCGCGCACCTTCATCTCGTGCAGGATTCTCGGCAAAGCCGCAGCGGTGCGGGCCTGGATGTCATGCAGCAGCAGGATGCCCTTGCCCTTCTCCTCCAGCCGCTTGATCGCAAGATCATAGACGCGCGAGGAAGAAATGTGGTGCCAGTCGTCGGCGAGGAAATCCGCGCTCCAGACCTGGATGCCGCGCGAGGCCAGATATTCTTCGACGCCATCGGCGCGGAGCAGGCCCGGAACCCGGAAGAATGGCGCGAGCACCGAGGGATCGCTGAGCGCGGCCTGTGTCGATGCGATGCCGTCCTCGATCTCCTGGGCCGCTTTTTCGAGCGGCATTCGATCCATGGTCAGCGGGTGATGTTGGGTATGGGTGGCGATAGTGTGACCGGCGGCGGCGAGCTTGCGCACGCCTTCCGGATTGGCGCGCGCCTGTTCACCAATGGTGAAGAAGGTCGCCTTGACGCAATTATCGGCGAGGATCTGCAACACCTGGTTGCTGTTGCGGGGCAGCGGCCCGTCGTCGAAGGTCAGCACCACCTCGTGATCCCGGAGCGGCAACGTCTCGGGATATTGCATGGTTCCGATCCGCGGATGTTCGCGCGGATCGACCACCAGCGTGCGCGAAGTGCCGATCGCGTCGGGATGGCCGGGGCAATCGGCGGCTGAGGCGCTTTGCGCGGAGAGGCCTGCGAGCAACGCCGCGCCAAAGAATGCCAGGCCAAAGACCGGCGATCGCCGCGCGCGGAACCCAGATGAACTGTCACACATTGAGCGGTTATACATTGAGCGGTTACACATGGAGCGGTTACATATGGAGCAGTTACACATGGAGCGGTTACACATGGAGCCGTTACAGATCATCACGCACCGCCTGCATTCCACTTACGCCCCGTCGGCGTCATTTGCCGTCCGTTGTCGAGGTTCGTCTCGCTGTCCGCCGCATTGGTTCACGGGCCTCGAAGGCAGCAATCATTGCATACCGCGATGTGAACGCAGCGTTAATGGCCTGACTTTCACACAGCTTTGATGCCGCAGTTTCGTGTCAGATCAGGGCGCCCCGTCAAAGTCAACGCCGGCTGTATCGGGGACGATATGCACGACATGATAGCCGTTGTCCCTGAGATAACGCAAAAATCCCGGCAGCATGGCGGCGGTCTGCGCCTTGGGGTCGTGCAGCAGGATGATCCCCTTACGGGCCACCCTCAGCCGATCGATCAAGAGCCTCAATTCCCGCTTCGGCGTCATTTTGTTCCAGTCGCCGACCCACAGATCGGTCCCAAACACGACGATGCCGCGCGATTGCAACAGATCGAGGGTTGCCTGGGTCGTCTCAAATCCGGGAAAACGGAAAAACGGTGTTGACGGGGTCGTGGTCGCGACGCCGTGAAGCACCATTTCGACCGCGGATATGCCGTGATCGATTTGCTCGACGGCATCGGCCGGCGGCATGCGCATCAGGCTGAAATGGGTCCAGGTGTGATGGCCGATGGTGTGCCCCTCGGCCGCGATCCGCCGCGCCAGCTCCGGATGTTCCGATGTCGGCTTGCCGATCAGGAAGAAGGTAGCGCGCACGCATTCAGCCGCCAGCGTCGCCAGCACCTTCGGCGTTGTCGGGGGCCATGGGCCGTCGTCGAATGTCAGCACCACCTCGTGGTCTTTGAGCGGCAAGGTTTGCGGATAATTCTTCAGGCCGATGCGCGGGTAGCGGGCCGCGTCCACGCGCAGGATGCGCGAGGTGCCGAGCGTGCCCTTGCGCGGACATTCGGCAGCCTGCGCCAGCGTCACCCAGACGAGCGAGGCGAGCGCTGCGACCGGCAGGTTCGCAAACCTTCCGGCGATTTTCTGCAGGCGCATATTTTTCATTGCGCTTGGTGATGCCTATTGGGTAATGCGGACCCTAGCTCAGACGAGTTGAACCATTCTGTCAAACCGGCGAGGCGCGCCATGGCCGAAGATATGGACGTTGCCCTTTCCGCCGAAGCTGCCGTGCTCGACCGTTTCCCGATGCGGGGGGAAGACGGCGAGATTCGCCCTGCGTTCGTCGAAGAGATCGCGCGCCGTATCAAGGCCAATGATAC
This sequence comes from uncultured Alphaproteobacteria bacterium, assembly GCA_963713785.1. Taxonomy (GTDB): domain Bacteria; phylum Pseudomonadota; class Alphaproteobacteria; order Rhizobiales; family Xanthobacteraceae; genus Bradyrhizobium. The sequence continues at coordinate 148,885 of CAVQNB010000011.1, read as the reverse complement.
GCCGTTCCTGCGCGCGGTCGTCGCCGAACTCCATGAGGCCGATCTCGGCGACCTGATCGCCGCACTCGAACCTGAGGATCGTGTCAGCCTGGTCGAAATGACCGGCACTGATTTCGACTTTTCGGCGCTGAACGAGGTCGACGACACCGTCCGCGAGGAAATCCTTGAAGAGCTCGAGCCCGAAACGGTCGCCGAGGGTGTTCGCGAACTCGAATCCGACGACGCTGTCGAGTTGCTGGGGACGCTGGACGAAGCGGATCAGGAGGAAATCCTCGAAAAGCTGCCACCGTCAGAGCGCGACGTGCTCGAGCGCAGCCTGGAATACCCGGAAAACTCTGCCGGCCGGCGGATGCAGACCGAATTCATCACGGTGCCGCCGGACTGGACCGCGGGTCAGGCGATCGATTACATGCGCGACACGCCGGACCTGCCGGATCGCTTTCTACGAAATCTACGCGGTCGACAGCGCCCAGCGCTGGCAGGGTGCGGTGCCGCTCGACGTGCTGTTGCGCGCGCGCCGGGTGGTGCCGCTTTCCGAACTGATCGATGAAGACCGCCGCCGCGTCGGGGTCACCGACGACCTCGAAGAGGTGGCGCGGCTGTTCGGCAAATACAATCTGGTCGCAGCTCCGGTGGTCGATGACGACAACCGGCTGGTTGGTGTCATCACCGTCGACGACGTGGTCGACGTCATCGAGGAAGAGGCGGACGAGGAAATCAAGGCGCTCGGCGGCGTCACCAGCGACGAACAATTGTCGGACAATGTCTGGACCATCGCCAAGGGCCGCTTCAACTGGCTCTTGGTGAACCTCGCCACCGCGTTCCTGGCGTCCTCGGTGCTCGGCCTGTTCGAAGGCCAGTTGGAAAAGATGGTGGCGCTGGCTGTGCTGGCGCCGATCGTCGCGAGCCAGGGCGGCAATGCCGCTACCCAAACCATGACGGTTGCGGTGCGCGCATTGGCGACGCGTGAGCTCGGCGCGAACAACGCGTTTCGCGTGGTGATGCGCGAGGGCCTGGTCGGCCTCGTCAACGGCATCGCGTTTGCCGTCATCACCGGCGTTGCCGCGGTGGCCTGGTTCAGGATCCCCGGCCTGGGCGTCGTGATCGGACTTGCGATCATCTGCAACCTCGTCGCCGGCGCGCTCGGCGGCATCCTGATCCCGATGGTGCTGGAACGGGTGCGGGCCGACCCGGCGGTGGCCTCCGGCACCTTTGTCACGACCATCACCGACGTGGTCGGCTTTTTTTCCTTCCTCGGGATCGCGACGCTGTGGTTCGGGTTGAAATAATCCCGTCACGACGGCATTTTTATCGTTAATCGAACCTTAACGCGCATCGCCGAAAATCCCCATCCCGAAGGGTGGGTTGGGCATGCGGCGCTTGCGGCTGAAAGCGGACGGACGGATCGTCGAATTGCGCGACGGGCAGGAGTTCGCGTTGCAGCCGGCAATGCCGTTTGCGGAGCCTTTGGAAGCCGGCACGACCATGGTGCGCGATCTTCGACGCCGCGCGCAGCTGACGCAGCAGGAGTTCGCGGCAAAGCTCGGCGTGCCCGTCGAAACCATCCGCAATTGGGAGCAGGGCAAGCGCGCTCCGCGAGGCCCGGCACGGGCGCTGCTGGCGGTGATCGCGCATGCGCCGGAAATGGTATTCGCGGCGTTGGCGAAGGCTTAACTTCCAATCTTCGAAGCAGGCTGAGTGCGGTTGGCAGCGTGACGCCGCCGGGACATAATGGGGCTCGATCGAAAGAGAGTTCCCATTCATGCAATTCGTCGAGGCCCAATTCGTCAAGGCTAATGGCGCAAAATCCCCGCGATCGGGCTCGGCACCTGGGAGCTGCGTGGACGCACCTGCGCGCGGCTGGTCGAGCAGGCGCTAAAGCTCGGCTATCGCCATATCGACACCGCGCAAATCTATGAGAACGAGCGCGAGGTCGGCGACGGCGTGCGCGCTTCCGGCGTCAAGCGCGACGACGTGTTCGTGACCACCAAGGTGTGGACCACGCATTTTGCCCCGAACGATCTCGAGCGATCGGCCAAGGAGAGCCTGGTCCGGCTGCGCTTGCCCGAGGTCGATCTGTTGCTGCTGCACTGGCCCAATCCTCAGGTGCCGCTCTCGGAGACGCTGGGCGCGCTGGCGCATGCCAAAAAGCTTGGCCTGGCACGGCACATCGGCGTCTCGAATTTCACCGTGGCGCTGCTCGAGCAGGCGGTCGCCGAATGTCCGGAGCCTCTGGTGTGCGACCAGGTCGAGTATCATCCCTATCTCGACCAGACCAAGGTGAGGGCGGCCTGCGCGCAGCACGGCCTGGCCCTGGTCGCCTATAGTCCTGTCGCCAAGGGCAAGGTCAAGGGCGACGAGACGCTTAACCGGATCGCGCGGGCGCATGGCAAGACCGCTGCCCAAATCTGCCTGCGCTGGCTGGTGCAGCAGAATGTTTGCGCAATCCCGCGGACCTCGCAAGCTCGAACGGTTGTCGGAAAATATCGATATCTTCGATTTCGAGCTGTCGGACGCCGAGATGGCGCGGATTTCGCGGATGGGAGACGCCAAGACCCGGTTTACCGATTTCGGTTTCGCGCCAAAATGGGATTGAGGCCAGAGCCGCGGCCGTTATGCTAGGGACAGATCAGGCGCATGATAAGCAGATGGAACTGCGGCAGTTCATACGCACGGACATCACGGCATCGGCGATCGCCCATCTGTCGGTGCTCGCGCTGATATTGTTGTTCACCGAGGTGCATCCCTTCGGTGTGGTGACGGCTGAGCCGATCGCGGTCGACATCGTGACGCCTGATGAGGTCCCGGCCAGGGAACCCGCCAAAGAACCCGATCCCGTGCCGCCGCCAGCGCAGATACCTTTGCCTGATGCGTCTTCGCAGGCGAAAGCCGAAGCCGCGAACGCTCCCCAACCGTCGAAGCCACAGCCAGCGGCGCAGCCGCCTGCGAGCGCCCGTCAGCAACAGCAGGCGGCGCTATCGCCGCCGCACTCCAGCAAGAAAGAAGCCGCCGCGGCTCCGCCGCAACCCCAAGCTCAGCCGCAATCTCAGCCGTCACTGCCGGTGCCGTCGCCATCACCCGTACCACCGCCTGCGCCCGCCGCGGCCTCGGCGCCGGCCTACACGCCTCCCGAGCCCGATCTGACCCTCAAATATCATGTGATGCTCGGTCTGCCCGAAGACCTGCCGCTTCCGTCGAGGCCGGCCAGTTCGGGCGATAAACCGGGCGACGGCATCGATGCCACGGCTTCGAGCGCCGCTGACATCATCTCCAGCGTGGTGGCTGAGTTTCGGCGTCATCTCAAGACGTGCTCGAAATTGCCGGATTCGGTTGCAGCGTCCGACAACGTGATCATCAAGCTGCGGGTGCTGATGAGGCCCGACGGACGGCTCGCGCGCGAGCCCATCCTGATCGAAGCCAGCGCTTCCGCCAAGGGGCCACTATTGATGCAAAGCGCCATCAGCGCGCTGCAGGCCTGCCAACCCTATGCGATGCTGCCAGCGGAGCGTTACGGCGAATGGAAGGTGCTCGACCTGAGCTTTTCACCGCACGACTTCAACTCCTGACCGCGCTTTAGCTCCCCATCGCGCGCCAGGCGTTGGAGGCGAATTGTCGGCGCCACGTTACCACCACGACCATTGCCGTCGTTACGAACAGCACCCAGGGGCTGACGAACCAGCCGAGATAGCCGAGCGCGAACAAGAACGCGCGCTGCCCGCGATTGAAATGCCTGCCAGCGGCCTCGAACAGCCTGGTGGTCCGGACCACATGCGCTTCGGCCTCAGGCGTATCGCGCTGTTCGGCCGGCGGCATCGCGCCGAGCAGAATGGCGACATAATTGAACAGCCGGTAGGCCCAGGCAAATTTGAAGAACGTATAGACGAAGATCAGGATCAAGCCGACGCATTTGGTTTCCCATAGCGCCGGCGCGGGGCTCAGATCCATCGGCAGCTTGCTGAGCACCACGAGCGCGTCGTTGGTCGCGCGCAGCAGCGCCAGCCCGCCGCCGATCGCGAGCAGGCTGGTGGAGGCAAAGAATGCGGTGCCGTTCTGCAGCGACGCCATGATCTGCAGGTCGACCATGCGCGTCTGCCGGTCGAGCATGCGGCGGATCCACTTCTCGCGGTAGGCATGCATGTGGGCCGACAGGCTGTCGCGTCCGTAGGCGGAATGCTCCAGCGTCACCGCGTACACCGTCCATTCGAGGATGAAGAAGCCGACCGCCGCAACGTCAACCCAGTATCCGCCCATGCTTCACCCCTTGGTGGCGGCGAATGCTGCCATGCAGCATCAATCGCGGCAACCGCCTCGGTCGCGGTCGCGCGGATTGAACGCTTTGCGCCAATGGCTTGGCAGGCTGATGCGAGGGATGTTGCAGGTGTTCGGTTATGATTGGCCGCTGCATTGCAGCGAGGGTCGGGTGCAGCAAAAAGCCGCCGCGGACCATGATTCTGACATTGCTCCCTCAAAAAAGTCGGACTTGGGGTGCTGGCTCAAGGTGTCTTGGACAGGAGGCTACCATGACAACAACAGGAGCAGTCTTTCAGCCCGAATTGATCCAATTGATGAAAACCGTGCTCGACGATGCCACGGCAACGCTACCCGAAGCGAAGCGCACCTCGACGATGAAAGCCGAAATCGCCTCGCAGATTCTCGCCTGTGCCGCGAAAGGCGAGCGAGACCCGATCGCACTGAGAAACTCCGCTCTCTTGGCGGTCGTGGAGTGCACGCACTATTCCCATGACATGTCGCCGGAGCGCCGGGCCGTCTAAGCCCGCGCTATCCGATCGTGCGCCCCTGGCTCGGCTCTAACCCTCGCCGAGGGGATCCGATCGTCGGCACCGCTGGCTATACTGCGCCGTCCCCCGAAGGAGAGGGCTGGCGATCACACTTGCCACGCGCTATGGCAGGAAAACAACCAACCAGGATTGCTTCGAAATGGCTTTGACACTGGTCATCGGCAACAAGAACTATTCGTCGTGGTCGATGCGGCCGTGGCTCGCCATGCGCGCCGGCAATATCACCTTCGATGAGGTCTTCATCCCGCTCTATACCGACAACAAGGTGGACAAGGAGCGGATCCTGAGTTTCACACGTTCCGGCAAGGTGCCGGCGCTGATCGATGGCGATGTCACGGTCTGGGACTCGCTCGCCATTATCGAATATGTCGCAGAGCGCTTTCCCGAAGCAAAATTATGGTCGGAGGATCGCGCGCGCCGCGCCCATGCGCGTTCGGTCTCCGCGGAGATGCATTCGGGATTTTTGCCGTTGCGCAACGAGTGCGGCATGAACCTGCATCGCCCGGTTGGTTCAATCGCGCTGTCGGCGGACGCCAAAGCCAATATCGCGCGGATCGAGCAGATCTGGCTCGAATGCCGCGAGCGCTACGGCAAGTCAGGACCGTTTTTGTTCGGCGCATTCAGCGGCGCGGACGCGATGTTTGCACCTGTCGTGCATCGCTTCCGCACCTATGCGATCGAGGTTTCTCCGCAAGCGAAAGCCTATATGACCACGATGATGGCGCTGCCGGCCTTCCAGCAATGGACCCGCGACGGCCTTGCCGAGACGCTTGTGATCGAGAAATTCGAGACGGTTTGAGCGGTGTTGCGAGAATATGACAACATTCGCGGCTTGACGGACTGCCGCGAAAGCGGTCTCAATCCGTGAAACCCGCAATCGCACGCAATCAGCTTGCGCGCATCCAACCAAAGGGTCTGGCTATGGGAATTCTCAACTCACTCGAAAACTCGCCGGCGCTGAAGAGTGCGCTCAGCCAGCTTGGCGCGGCCGTACTGCCGGTCGTGATGAGCGAAGTGATGGGCACCGGCAGCCAGGGCGGGCTCAACGCGATCGTCGCCAAGCTGCAGCAGGCCGGCTTTGGCGATCAGGTCAAATCCTGGATCGGCAATGGCCAGAACCTGCCGATCACGGCCGATCAGTTGCGTCAGGTGCTCGGAAGCGACACCGTCAAGCAGCTCGCCGCCAAGTACAACATTCCGGTCGACCAATTGTCGGAGATATTGGCGCACCAGCTGCCGCTGGCAGTCGATCACGCAAGCCCCGGCGGTAAGCTCCCGCATACGGCTTAGAGGGCGCCGGCCCACGATTCCGCGGGCAGAGGGCGGGCGCGGTGCAGAACCCCCAGCGCAGCGTTTATCGCGCTGAAAAACCTGCAAAAAAAGCGCATTTGCCATGTCCTGATGTTGCTGGCCAAGGCCGCTGGCGGCGTGCTATACCGACGACCGGGTTTCCAGCCGGGGCGTGCAGCGGGACCGTGGGCACGACCGGCATTTTTGCGTGATGGAGAGGGCGTTGAAGCACAAATTCAGCGTTGGAGAGACTGTATATTTTACTGCCAGCAATGTTGCCCGTCCGGCCGCCAGCGGCACCTATGAGGTGATCCGTCTGTTGCCGACCGACGGTGACGACTGCCAATACCGGATCAAAAGCTCGACAGAAGCTTTCGAGCGGGTGGCCAAGGAAAGCCAGCTCGCCGTCTCCTGAAGAGTTCCGTGGATGGCCAAGCGAGGCGGGTTCGGCTTTACTTGCCGTCAAATGGCCCGGTTCGCAGAAGCATCTTTGCGACGCGGATCCTGAGAGCAGGCATGGTTTCGGCTGAGCGCTGCGTGGGGAGACTTTGCGCATGAATTGGGCATGGGTCTCATCGCTCGACCAACTCTGGCGTTCGCCGACCTTTCCGATGTGGCTAACATTGGCGGCGGCGGGCTTTTTCGGGATCGTCGTTCTGATCACGCTGCTGCGCGCCGAGAAATCGGTCGCCAACGGCGCGCTGTCTATCATCACATTGCTGGCCATCGGCATCGCGGTCGCAGCCACCCTTCGCGGATACGGCCCGACCAGCCGTGGTGGATCGAGCGAAACGAAGTCGGCGCCGCAGATGAGCGCCGCGGCCTTGCCGGCGCTGTCCTGCATCGACGATCTGGCCGGCGACATTGTATTGTCGGCATGCGAAAAGTCGCTGTTCGGTTCGCCCGAATCTGTCGCCGCGGCCGTGACCTACACGGCGTCCCAGATCGCGCGGCTGACCGCGCTTGGCGATGCGGGCGTCGCGAACCGAAATCTAACGCCGGAATTGCAGGCGCTGCGCCATGCCGTGGAGCGCGACCGCTATGGGCTGGCGGCGCAAGTGCTGGTGGCGCGGGATCATTGCACGCCGACCCAATGCGCGGCCTTCCGCGCGCTCATCGACCCGCATCAGATCGCATCCAATATGGAAGAGCATGTCTATGCGGGCATGATTGCGCGGTATTCGCCCGGTTGGAACGCGCCTGCGGCTCCGCCTTCCGTTGGGCCGGTCGCCGTGATGGCGCCGACAACGATGCCGACCGGCAGGCCGACCAACGCCGAGTTTCCGACCGCGGCCTCAACCCCACCCGTCAGCATCATGACGCCGGAACCAACACTGACGCCCGCGGCGCGATCGGCAACGGCTGGCACCAATGCTCCGGGGGTGTCACCGCGGCCACCGGCGGCCGCCAACGCTCTCGCCGCAGCCAAAAAGCCGCCGGCGGCGAAACCTCAGCGCGCCCCTGCGCCGGTTCAGATTGCGCCCGGGACACCTGCGTCGACGCCCGCGGCACCGGCGACGGCGCCCGCGACATCGAACGATTGAGGCTTTGAAAACTGCGGTTTTGGATTTGACTTCGAAAGCCCGATCGCGGAAACGCTGGAGCGAATGTCAGACACGCCGCGCTAGCCTCTGAAGATCATGCCGCTTCATATCATCAAGCTTGCCGTCGGCTGCGAGTCCGTCAAGGAATTGAAGGGCTGGGTCGCCGAGCGCATGAAGACGGCGAAGAAGAAGGGTCTTCCGCAGCGCCATGTCCACATCACCCGGATGACGCCGAAGCGCGTCGACGAGATCCTCGCCGGCGGCTCGCTCTATTGGGTCATCCGCGGCGAAATCGCGGCGCGCGAAAAGATCGTCGCGATCGAGCCGTTCCGCGACAAGGACGGGATCGGCCGTTGCCGTCTGGTGATGCAGCCCAAGGTGATAGCGGTGTCGCCGCGGCCGATGCGCCCGTTCCAGGGCTGGCGTTATTTCACCGAGGATGCGGCGCCGCCCGATCTGACCAGGGCGGCCGCGAGCAGCATCGCCACCATGCCCGAGCCGCTGCGCCGCGAATTGCGGGATCTCGGATTGCTCTGAGCCTTGCCGTCGCGCGCTAAACCGCGATGTTGTCGATCAGCCGGGTGGTTCCAAGCTTGGCGGCGACCAGAATCCGCGTCGGTCCGTCTTTCACCGAGGCAATCGGCGCCAAGGTCTCGGCGTGGCGGACCTCGAAATAATCCAGCGCAAAACCCGCTTCCGTGATCATCGCGGCGGCGCTGGCGACGGCGGCCTTGATGTCGTCGCCGGCCCGCAGGCGCGCTGCGCTTTGCTTTATGGCGCGATACAGCACGCTCGCCACGCCCCGTTGCTCCGGCGACAGATAGACGTTGCGCGAGGACATCGCGAGGCCGTCGCGTTCCCGCACGGTTTTCGAGCCGATTACCTTGACGCCGAGGTCGAGATCGCCGGCCATCCGCGTCACCACGCGCAATTGCTGAAAATCCTTTTCGCCGAAGATCGCCAAGTCCGGGCGGCATTGGGTGAACAATTTGCCGACCACGGTGGCGACGCCGCCGAAGAAATGCGGCCGGAAGCCGTCCTCCAGGCCGACGGTAGCCGGGCCTTCTGGCGTGATCCGCGTCGCAAAGCCTTCCGGGTACATGGTCTTGACGTCGGGATTCCAGATCAGGTCGACATTCTCGGCGGCGAGTTTTTCGACATCAGCCTTCCAGGTGCGCGGATAGGAGCTGAAATCCTCCGTCGGCGCGAACTGGGTGGGGTTGACGAAGATCGAAACGATCACCTTCCTGGCGCGTCGCTTCGCCAGCCGGACCAGCGACACATGCCCGTCATGGAGTGCACCCATGGTTGGCACCAGCGCGATGGTGGCTTTTCTGGCGCGAAGGCCGTCGACGGCGCGACGCAAAGCGGGAACCATGCGGACAATCGTGGGGCTTCGTGACATTTGGGCTCAATCTTTTTAAAGGGGCGGGGAAGCCGCGTCTGCCGGGCTCGAGGAGAGGAGGCCGACCTTATCAAGGTCGCCACTTGGCCGCCAAGCGGGCGTGTCGGCGTCGCGGTTCGGCCCATCTTTCAACCAACGTTATGTTGACGGCGGGCTGCGACGGCGAACAGAGCCGTACAGTAGGGATCTTTTCATGATTAAGTGAACGGTCAGCGATTCCTGAGTCGAGTGATGCATTTCACTTGACCGCAACCGCACGTAATTTGAAGATATCCGCAGGGGTCGACAAATGCTGGTGCAAGCTAGCCAACGACAATCAGGCTCGGCGCACGTTGTAGTGCTGGGCAACGAAAAGGGTGGATCCGGTAAATCGACGACCGCCCTGCATATTGCCGTTGCCCTGATGAAGGCCGGCCAGCGCGTCGCCACCATCGATCTTGACTGCCGCCAGCAGAGCTTCACGCGCTACATCAACAACCGCGGCGCATGGGCGCGGCGCACCGGCTTAAGCCTCGAGCTTCCCGTGCATAGCTGCATCAAGCTCGGCCAGACCATGCAGATCGCCGATAACGAGAATTCGGAACTCCAGCAATTCATGGATGCCGTCAGCGCGGTCGAGCGTACGTTCGATTTCATCGTAATCGATACTCCCGGCAACGACAGCTATCTGATGCGGCTTGCACATTCGATGGCGGACACGCTGGTGACGCCGATCAACGACAGTTTCCTCGATTTTGACGTGCTGGGAACCGTCGATCCCGCGACCTATGCCGTCACCGGCGAGAGCCATTATGCCGAGATGGTGCGGGATACCCGCCGCAAGCGCCGCCAGCTCGACGGCGCCACCACCGACTGGATCGTGGTGCGCAACCGCCTGTCGATGCTGGGGTCGCGCAACAAGCAGCTGGTCGCCGACGGCCTCAACGAATTGTCGTTCCGCCTCGGCTTCCGCTCGATCGATGGTTTCGCCGAACGCGTGGTATACCGCGAGTTTTTCCCGCGTGGGTTGACTGCGCTCGACGACATCGACGAGGCAACGCTGGGCACCCGGCCGAACCTCGGCCACGTGACGGCGCGGGAGGAGGTGACGAGCCTCTTGCGCCAGCTAAAATTGCCGCTCGACGAGCGCGGCCGGCGACGGGCGGCGAACCGTGCCGAATGGTTCGTCCAGGTCGACAAGCCGCTGGAAATCCACGACATCCTTGGCGCGTGAGCGGCCCTCGGTCGTTCGCTGCGGCCGACGCGTCCCCGTAATGGTCCGGATATAATCCGCTCCGTTCCGGAACTAGTTTCCGCCAGCCCCGTTTTTACCAGGCTTTTACCCAAGATTTGAACCTGACCTTGAGTTGCGGCGTACCAAGATGAGGGCGGTCGTTACGTCGTCTATTGGGCAATTGCTCAAGGAAGCGTGCACCGCACAATGATCAGGCGGTCAATTCACAACTTTTAGGCTTCCTGTCACGTCGGTGTGACGTATATTAAGGGAATAAGAAAAAGGGACCGCAAGAGTTCCGAAGGACGCGTCTCCCAAACACTGGAATCTGGGCCGTTTCGGCCTGGCCTGAGGACGATCATGAAACGTGGAATTGCGGTTCTGGTTTCGGTTGGCGCGCTGGCCACGGTGGCCTACTTCACCATGAGCAAGTGGGCTATTCGCCACGACACCATCACGTTCAACGATGCTTCGCGCGACAATCGACCGGTGCAGGTCGACATCGCCGTCCGGCGCGACAAGGCGATGCAGGCGGACGCCGGCATGATCAAGCTTCCGGTTGCGATCCTCAATCACGGCAACACCGTCAAGTTCACCGAATATTCTTTCCTGGCAAACATCTTCGCCGCGCGCGGCTACGAAGTGATCAGCATCCAGCATGACCTGCCGACCGATCCCCCGATGGTGACCAAGATCGGTGAGCCCTTTGTCGGTCGTCTTGCGCAGATCCAGCGCGGCGTCGCCAACATCAAATTCGCCGTCGCGCAAATGCGCGAGGTCCAGCCCAACGCCGACTATGACCATCTCACCGTGGTCGGACATTCCATGGGCGGCGACATCACGATGTATTTCGCCAAGCAGTACCCCGACGAAATCAGAAAGGTCGTGACGCTCGACAATTTGCGCGTGCCGTTCATGACCGACGGCAAGTTCAAGATCCTCTCGTTCCGCTCGAAGGATCCGCAGTTCAAGACCGATCCCGGCGTCATCCCCGATCCGGCGCTGTGCGAGAAGGCGGGAATCACCGTGGTGCAAACCGGTTTCCAGCATAATGACATGCGCGACACCGGCCCCGATACCGCAAAATCGTCGATCCAGGATATGCTCGACAAGTTCTTGAGCGATACCGACAGCACTGCCGTAGCGCCGGTCGACACCAAAGCGTCGGTCGCAAACTTCAACGATCCCGGTCCGGTTTCGCCCTTCGTGCCGGTCAAGCCGGCGGCAAAGCCGGTCACGAACTAACCGTCCCTTTATTCGGTTTCATCTAAGCCGCAACCGGCGTCTTGAGCGCGTATGGCCGACGCCTTGCGCATTTCGGCGCATTGACGCCCTCTACCTCCCGGCCCACATAGAGCTTGCAGGAAATTTGCGAGCGCTGATGTCCGGCGAACCCACCAAACCCAGATCAGGCGACGTAAGCTCCGCGCCCAAAACCGGCAAGGCCGGTTCACTGCCGGAGACCAAATCGTCGACAGCGGACGATATCGCAGCCTTTGTCGCCAAGGCGCGCGCAATGTCGCCGCATGGGCCCGGCGCCAAGGGCAGGCTGGTATTTGCGCTCGACGCCACCATGAGCCGGCAGCCGACCTGGGACCTGGCCTGCAGCCTGCAGGCCGACATGTTCAGGGAGGCCGCCTCCGTCGGCAGCCTCGATATCCGCCTCGTCTATTATCGCGGCCTCAACGAATGCCGGGCCACGGGGTGGATTTCCGACAGCGCGCAGCTTGCAAAACTGATGAGCAAGATCGATTGCCGCGGCGGCAATACCCAGATTGGCAAGGTATTGTCGGAAGCAAGGCGCGAGGCGGTCGCATCCGCGGTGCGCGCGGTGGTGTTCGTCGGCGACGCCATGGAGGAGAGCGTCGACGATCTCTGCACCAAGGCCGGCGAACTCGGCCTGTTGAAGGTGCCGGTCTTTATGTTCCAGGAAGGCCATGACCCGACCGCCGAGCGCGCGTTCCGCGAGATCGCGCGGCTTACCGGCGGCGCCTGGTGCAGGTTCGATCCGGGTGCTGCGGCGCAATTGCGCGAGTTGTTGCGCGCCGCTGCCGCCTACGCCGCCGGCGGACGCGAGGCGCTCAAGCGCTTGTCGTCGAGCGGAAGCAGCGCGGCGAAGCTGCTCGGCCAGATGAAGTGATCTTCGTGCGACCGTCTCCGGTGTTCCAGAAATCGTAGAACGCGCGGACGGCATTCAGGCTGGTTGTGGCTTGCGGTTCGTTCAGCGGAGCGGCGACAACCAGATCGCTGATCTTGACGCCTTTAGCCGTGAAAGCCGGCGTGGACAACAACATGACCATCGCTAAGACGAAACCGTATCTCACCGGCATGTCTTTCTCCCGACGATCAACGCGCCAAGGCGCTACGAAAGTGAGGTTGCCTTTTTCGCGATTGCGCCGAGGGCGGCTGACAGGTTGCCGACCGCGGCCTCCGCCGCGCCGCTCACGCCGTGCCGTTTCGCAAGCCAGGCGGGATCGTTGTACGAAAGCAAGGTGACGCCTGTGGCATCCTGCCAGACCAGCGCCTTCAGCGGCAGGTCGATCCCGATCGTCTGAACCGACTGCATCAGCGGCGTGCCGCCTTTGGCATTGCCGAAGATCAGGACCTCGGTCGGCGGCAACGAAAGTCCGGCCGCGATTGCGCCCGCGGTGTGGTCGATGCGGGCGAAAATCGTCAGGCCGCGGGCTTTCACCTCGGCCTCGAGCCTGTCCATGGTGTCCTTCGGCCGGTGGCTGCTTGGTATCGTCGTCAAACCGTCCACCGCCATCGCGCGCTCCATAAATTTGAGGTGAGGGAAGGCCGTCATGTTTTTTGCCGTCAGGGCGACTATAATAACACAATGCCGACCCTGATCGCTGGCGCCGTCGCCGTTGTCGTTCTCTATTTCCTGCTGCAGATGTTTCGCGCGGCCAATCCGGCCGTGCTCGCGCGCGCGATCAAGATCGTGGGCGGCGTGGTGGCGCTCGCGGTGGCCGCGTTTACCGGCGTCAAGGGCGAACTGGCGGTCGCCATCCCGCTCGGCATTTTCGGCGCCGGATTGCTCGGCTGGTCGCCGTTCGGGATGCCGGGTTTCCCCAACATCGGTGGCATGTTCGGCGGCGCGGCGCCCAACGCTCGCCGGGGCAGGCCTCGCGGGTTCGCTCACAATTTCTCGACATGACGCTCGATCACGACAGCGGCAAGCTCGATGGCCAGATCGTGGCCGGCCCCTATGCCGGCCGTCCCTTGAGCGAATTCGACCTGTCGCAACTGACGGCGATGGTCGCGGGCTTCGACGCCGAAAGCGTGGCGTTACTTGAAAGCTATCTGGACCGCCGGTTTCCCGCCTGGCGTCAGGACGCGCAGGGAAATACGGCAGGGGGGCAACGCCGTGCGGCGCCTAGCGGCAAAATGACGGACGAGGAAGCCTATCAGATCCTTGGCTTGCAGCCGGGGGCGGGCAAGGACGAAATCGGGCGCGCGCACCGAACCCTCATGAAGAAACTGCATCCCGACCAGGGGGGGTCGACGTACCTCGCTGCCCGTGTAAACGAGGCCAAGGATACTCTGCTTCGCACGCATAACGGCTAAACTCCGGCAACGCTACCAAACGCTACAAACCGCGAAAATTGCTTCCGCCTCTTCCTGTTTGACCGCCGCCTGTTGCCGCCCGCCGTTGTCCGGCCTGGTCTCTACTTCCCTAAAGTTCTAACCGCAAAATCTTGACGAGAAGTTTGCAAGCCGCGCGACCGGCCGCCAAACTTCGTGGATCCAATTGCAGGACAACAGAAAAAGCCGGCGCTAAACGCCGGCTTTGCGTGTCGTTGAACTGAAATTGATCGATTAGTTACGCACCGTGATGCAGGAAATGTCAGAGCGCCGCAGTGCCTTGCAGACCGCTTCGGCCTGATCACGTTCAAGGCCGGCGAAGCGGGCGCGGAACAGCGTCCGATTGTCCTTGGCGACGACCGGTTCGGTAAACGGATCGGCCTTTGCGAGCAGGCCGCGGGCCTGGCTGCGCGCGGCCTCGATGCGTTGCTGAGCTTCGCCTTCGGTTTCCAGCGCGCCAACCTGAACGATCCACCCGGTGTGGGCGACGACCGGCTTGATGGCGCCGTTTTGCTGAATGACCTGCGGCTGCGATGGAGCTTGCGGAGCGGGAGCCGCGTAGGCCATGGCCTGCGGGGCGGGAGAGGCGGGTAGGCTCGAGGCCGACAGCACGCCGAGCACGCCGTTGCCGGTGCCGTGACCGGGCGGTTGCGGCGGCAGGTCGGTCCTTGCAGCTTCGATCTTGGCGGGTTCGGTTTTAGCGGGCTCGATTTTGGCAGACTCGGTCTTATGCAGTTCAGCCTTGGCCGGTTCAGGCTTGTTGGCTTCAGTCGCCTTGGCCACGACCGCGTTCGACGTCTCCGGTACATCGGCCCGGGCGGGCAGGATGGTATTGGTGACGGGGGTCGAGGGTTGCGAGGCGCCGGCGGAAGCGAGTTTTATCTGGCCGGCCTTGACCTGTACGGTCTTGACCTTGACCGGCTTCATCGGCTCCGACGAGCCGGGAATGATCGACATCGGTTGGGTCTGGATCACCCCCGACGTCAGCGGCGCGGGCTGTTCTACCTTCGAATCAACCTTGGCTTGGGGCGTCGGCATGGCAGCGGTTGTCGCTGCAATCGCGGAGAGGCGCGTCGTCGGCGCATTGGACCGCGCGGGGGTCGCTGCGGCCGGCTCCGGTGAAGCGGCGGTGACCTGGATGGCGCCCTGCGCCTGGACCGTCTGTGTCGCACGCTGTTCGGCGGCGGCTTCCGCGACGTCGGCATCGGAGGTTGAGCGCTCGGCGATCGCTGCGACCGTGCGCTGGGTCGACGCCTTCGCGAGATTTTCAGCGAGCAGGTTGCGCATGATGGCGTCGCGCGATCCGCCGCTGCGGCCTCCCATCACGACGCCGACCAGATGACGATCGCCGCGCCGCATTGAGGTCACGAGATTGAAGCCCGAGGCGCGGGTATAGCCGGTCTTGATGCCGTCGACGCCCTCGACGCTGCCGAGCAGATGATTGTGATTGCGGATCGACTGGCCGTGATAATTAAATGCCTGCGTCGAGAAATAACGGTAGTAGCGCGGAAAGCGGTCCTGGATGGCACGGCCCAGCGTCGACTGATCCCGCGCGGTCGTGACCTGCTCGTCGTTGGGCAGGCCGGAGGCGTTGCGATAGGTGGTGCGGCTCATGCCGAGCGCGCGGGCCTTGCGCGTCATCAGCTTGGCGAAATCGTCTTCATTGCCGCCGATGGCTTCGGCGATGACAACCGCGGCATCGTTGGCCGAACGCGTCACCAGGCCCTTGATCGCGTCCTCGACCTTGATGGTCTGGCCGGGCTTCAGATCGAGCTTGGTCGGGTCCTGGTCGGCGGCGTGCGCCGATACGGACATCTCGGTGTCGAGCTTCATCTTGCCGGCGTCGAGGCGCTCGAACAGCAGATAGAGCGTCATGATCTTGGTGAGCGAAGCGGGGTGGCGGCTCGCGTCCGGACTGCTGGCCGTCAGCGTCGCGCCGGAATTGGCATCGACGATGATGGAGGAGAATTGCGGGCTGTAGCTTTCCGCCTCTTCGCTGTGATGGTGGTGGACGTAGTGACGGTGACGGTAAAAGCGGCGCGCCTCAGCGCTGTCGCTCGTGAAGATGACCGCGCTGGTCAGCGTAAGCAGCCCGAAAACGCCAACTCGCACCGAGCGCGAGGAAGCCAAGTTTTTGCGAAGCATGAAATCCCCGTCCCAGTTTTTATCTTGATCACCGGCTCGTGAGGCAAAATTGTGCCCGACGGACGGTGACCTTCCCCTGCTCGAACCGCCGATCCGCGCATGTTCTGCTGCGGGAGGGGCCGATCAGGCCGCTCTTCTAGCTAAGATACTGTTCACAAACAGCTTTGGCTGCCTGTTGGAAGGTGAACACGTCCGGGAATCAGGTTAGGGGCCCCGAGTTGCCAAATGATTAATGAACCCTTGCGTAAAATCCCGGTATTCGCAGTAAATCCATATATTTGTGCGGTGCACAAAGATTCTTGACATTTTTTGTGCGCTGCACTATACAACCAAGGGTCAGGGAGCCGGGTCCTCCCGGCAGATCACGTCACGCTCAGTCTGGGAAAAGGGATTCCATGATGTTCAAGGTTGAAGACATTCAGAATTACAGCAAGGAGCAGTTCGAGGGCATTCAGGCCATCGCGACTGCGTATGGCGACTACAGCAAGAAGTCGTATGAGGACACCAAGTCCTTTGTTGAGAAGCTCTCGGGCGTAAAGTCGCTCGACAAGGCGATCGAAGTGCAGACCGAATACGCAAAGTCCGCCTATGAATTGTTCGTCGCCGAGTTGCAGAAGATCGCCGGCCTCTACACCGACCTCGTCAAGCAGGCCTACAAGCCGCTGGAAGGCATGGTCGGGAAGTTCGCTCCCGCCGCGGTCCAGTAATCCTCCACGCTGTATTCAAAAATCAAAAGCCCGGCTGCACAGCCGGGCTTTTTTATTGGCCGTCCTGTTTGGCCGCCTTGCGTGCGCTTATTTGGAAACGCGCGGTTGCTGAAACGCGTTTGAGATCTGACCGGGCTGCATCGGCATGACAAATCGGCTCGATCCGCTGCCGCAATAGGGCAGCACCGCCTTGTCTCCGGCACCGTCGATCTGCACGGTATAGATCGTGATGCCGGTAGCCTTGGCGTTATCGCACAGGTTCTTCATGCGCGCGTCGACCTGCGAGCTTTGGCCGGAAAAATCTCCGTGTCGGCTGTCGCCGGTGCTCAGACCGAGCTTGCTGGCACCCCACGTCGTCGTCGAGGCGGTGTTGAAGTTCATATTCGGGAAACCGACCACCCTCATGAAATCGGTGGTAATCGAGCCGGACCCGTTGATCTCGATCGTTGCGCCGGTGCTTGATGTCCCCGGGGTGTAGGTCGCGCTGACCGAAACCGATTGGGCCTCCTTGTTGGTAAAGAGCGCGGAGAAATAGGCCTGCGCTTTGGCATTGATCTGGGAAGGCGTGATGAGGCCCCGCGTCAGGTCCGCCGAAAGCATCAGCGCGGTGGAATCCATCGCGGCCTGCATTGACGTGCGCGCCTTGCTGGCGCGGCTATAGTCGATCGCGGCGCCGACAAAACCGAGAACCGGCAGGATCGCGATGGCGAAAATCACCGCAACATTGCCTTCGTTGGACTTGGCGAAGCGGCGCGCCGTTCGGCCAAGGCGGCAGGTATTGAATGAGCTGGGCATGGCAATCACCCGTTCGGGTTTGATGCCGGCATTTCGAAGGGCGCCACTGAACAGCTGGTAAACAGTTCGGACAGAAGCGGCTCAATTGCCGCTCAAGGTCCGAATCGGGTGCCGGGTCGGTTCCTATCCTCAACAGCCGCTGAACAGGCTGCCCACGGGCTTTGTCAAACCCGACAGGATTGATTAACCTTGGAAGGGATCGCCGGGGTCCAGGAATCGGACCCGCCGCTAGCTGCGTCGTTCAATTCTTGCGTGCTTGCGGCGAGGCCGGGCCGGACCCATATTTCCTTTGCCGATCTGGCTGGCGGGCCGGGCCGGCCGGGGAGCGGCGATCAGAGCGTCTGGGAAGCTGCGATGGCTCCATCGGGAGGACATCACCCGGTCGCTGTCCGGTTTTGCCGTGGGGATTTCGAACGCCTGTGCCATGCTGCAATTAACTTCCAAACCCGATCCATCCGTCCCGGTCGTGCCGGCGGCAGTCGCGCCCCGAATGGGCAATGACGAAAACCGCACCGGCAGCACCGGCGGTCCTGCCACTTCCGTCATCACCAAGGTCAAGCCGAAGACCAAGCGCCCGAATCTCTATCGCGTCCTGATCCTGAACGACGACTACACGCCGATGGAGTTCGTGGTCCATGTCCTGGAAAAGTTCTTCCAGAAGGACGTCGAGGCAGCGACCAAGATCATGCTGCACGTCCACCATCACGGGATCGGCGAGTGCGGCGTGTTCACTTATGAAATCGCCGAGACCAAAGTGACGCAGGTGATGGACTTTGCGCGCAAGCACCAGCACCCCCTGCAATGCGTGATGGAAAAAAAATAGGTTTATTCCAGCCTCACGCCAAATCCGCCCAAATGGGAACGGGTTTTGCATCAAGAATGCATAAAGAATACGGTAGACGACAAGAATACCGTAGACGAAGCGGCGGACGCGTAAAAAATGCGGTGGACGCGTAAACCAGTGGCGGAACCGGTCTTTTGCCGTGATCCGGCATAACTATATGTGACAAAGGTTGTTGTTGCCTGACCGGGCAACGGCGATCATGATGGCCGGGGGCCCTAGAGGACGCGAATGCCGACTTTTTCTCAAAGCCTTGAACAATCCTTGCATCGCGCGCTGGCGATTGCGAACGAGCGCCATCACCAATATGCGACGCTCGAACATTTGTTGCTGTCGCTGATCGATGACTCGGATGCGGCAGCCGTCATGCGCGCCTGCAGCGTCGACCTCGACAAGCTGCGCACCAGCCTCGTCAACTATCTCGAAACCGAATTCGAAAACCTGGTCACCGACGGCGCCGACGACGCCAAGCCGACCGCGGGATTCCAGCGCGTGATCCAGCGCGCGGTGATCCACGTGCAATCGTCCGGCCGTGAGGAAGTGACCGGCGCCAACGTCTTGATCGCGATCTTCGCCGAGCGCGAGAGCCATGCCGCCTACTTCCTGCAGGAGCAGGACATGACCCGCTACGACGCGGTCAATTACATCAGCCACGGCATTGCGAAACGGCCCGGTGTCTCCGAAGCACGCCCGGTGCGCGGCGTCGACGAGGAAACCGAGACCAAAGGCAACGAGGATTCCAAGAAAAAGGGCGAGGCGCTGGAGACTTACTGCGTCAACCTCAACAAGAAGGCGCGCGACGGCAAGATCGATCCGGTGATCGGACGCAATTCCGAGATCAACCGCGCGATCCAGGTCCTGTGCCGCCGGCAGAAGAACAATCCGCTGTTCGTCGGCGAAGCCGGCGTCGGCAAGACCGCGATCGCCGAGGGGCTCGCCAAGCGCATCGTCGACAGCGAGGTGCCGGAGGTGCTCGCCGCCGCCACCGTGTTCTCGCTCGACATGGGCACGCTGCTCGCTGGCACCCGCTATCGCGGCGATTTCGAGGAGCGGCTGAAACAGGTGCTGAAGGAACTGGAGGCGCATCCCAACGCCATCCTGTTCATCGACGAGATCCATACCGTGATCGGCGCCGGCGCCACTTCCGGCGGCGCCATGGACGCTTCCAACCTGCTCAAGCCCGCGCTTGCCTCGGGCACCATCCGCTGCATGGGATCGACCACCTACAAGGAATACCGCCAGCATTTTGAGAAGGACCGCGCGCTGGTGCGGCGCTTCCAGAAGATCGACATCAACGAGCCGACGGTGGAAGACGCGATCGCGATCCTCAAGGGCCTAAAACCGTATTTCGAGGATTACCACCGGCTGAAATACACCAACGAGGCGATCGAGGCCGCGGTGCAGCTGTCGTCGCGCTACATCCATGACCGCAAGCTGCCGGACAAGGCGATCGACGTGATCGATGAATCCGGCGCGGCGCAGATGCTGGTCTCCGAAAACAAGCGCAAGAAGACCATCGGCATCAAGGAGATCGAGACCACGATCGCGACCATGGCGCGGATCCCGCCCAAGAGCGTATCGAAGGACGATGCCGAAGTGCTCAAGCATCTCGAGCAGACGCTCAAGCGCGTGGTATTCGGGCAGGACAAAGCGATCGAAGCCCTGTCGGCGTCCATCAAACTGTCGCGGGCGGGCCTGCGCGAACCGGAAAAGCCGATCGGCTCGTATCTGTTTTCGGGTCCCACCGGCGTCGGCAAGACCGAAGTCGCAAAGCAGCTCGCGGCTTCGCTTGGGGTGGAACTGATCCGGTTCGATATGTCCGAATATATGGAGCGGCACACGGTGTCGCGCCTGATCGGCGCGCCTCCGGGCTATGTCGGCTTCGACCAGGGCGGTCTGTTGACCGACGGCGTCGACCAGCATCCGCATTGCGTGGTGCTGCTCGACGAAATCGAGAAGGCGCATCCGGACCTCTACAACGTGCTGTTGCAGATCATGGACCACGGACGGCTCACCGACCACAACGGCAAGCAGGTCAATTTCCGCAACGTGATCCTGATCATGACCACCAATGCGGGGGCTGCCGACCTCGCGCGTCAGGCCTTCGGCTTCACCCGCAACAAGCGCGAAGGCGACGACCACGAGGCGATCAACCGGCAATTCGCACCGGAATTCCGCAACCGGCTCGATGCCATCGTCTCGTTCGCGCATCTCAATGCCGACGTGATCGGCATGGTGGTCGAGAAATTCGTGTTGCAGCTCGAGGCTCAGCTCGCCGACCGCGACGTCACCATCGAACTGTCGGAGCCCGCCAAGGCCTGGCTGATCCAGCATGGCTATGACGAGCAGATGGGCGCGCGGCCGATGGCGCGCATCATCCAGGAGCACATCAAGAAGCCGCTCGCCGATGAGGTGCTGTTCGGCAAGCTCAAGGGCGGCGGCCACGTCCGCGTCGTGCTGGTCAAGGACGAGGCGGGCACGGATCCCGAAAAGGAGAAGATTGGCTTCGAGTTCGTCGAGGGGCCGGTCACGCCGAAGCCGGAAAAATTGCCGGTCGCGCGCAAGCGCAAGCCGAAGCCGAGCGGTCCCAATGGCGGTGGCGGGTCAAAGGGCCCGGCGTCGCGGGGGCCGCTGGTGAAGGCCTGATCTAGAGCATGATCCGGAAAAGTGGATACCGGTTTTCCCTCGCGACAAACGCGGAGCGTTTGCGCGGAGATCATGCTCAAACAAAAAGATAGAGCCGGATGACGATTTAAAGAAAAGTCTTCACGCTCTAGAATTCGATCGATCAATGCAAAAGGCCGGCTGAACCGCCGGCCTTTTTTTGGACCGTATGTCGATTTATCGGCGGCGGGCCAGGGTTTCGGCGAGGAATATTCGGCTCCGCTGGTCCATCGGAAATGACATTTCGATTCGTAGTTCCTGCAATCCGACATCCTGCGGCGTGCCGAAGGTTGTAATCGTGTTGAACAATCTCAGGGTCGAACCGTCGACCAGGAGTTCGAGCGGCACGGTCGGTACTTCAAGATGATCCTGATCTTCAGGCGAGACGCTGGAATCGGCCGCTGGTCCCAATTCCTTTAGTAGTGCCGCGGACGGCGACCGCGGATCGCCTCGCGCCTCGTTTCGAAGCCGGGTCAGGAGACGCGGCCCGATCAGTTGCCAATTTCGGATGCGCGGGCGCATTTGCGATCGTTCGAACATCATCCGCATGAAGTTAAGCCTGCCGTCCGGGGACAGCGACCGAATCGTCGCTTCGTCGAGGCACATCGACACCAGCCGTGTCGCGCTGTCGTTACTCATGATGACCCGCCATCCGCGATCGACGACAAACGCAGGATATGGCTCGTGATGGATGACGATGCGATTGAGCGCCTCCCGGACGCCCTCCATTTCGAAAATGTCCAGCGACCGTTCCGGATAGAATGCCGCGTAGCCGGCGGCGACCAGCAGCTCATTGCGTGCGCGCAGCGGGATATCGAGCGCGTCGCAGAGGCGGACGATCATGTCGCGGCTCGGCAGCGTCCGGCCCGACTCGACGAAGCTGAGGTGGCGTTGCGAGATATTCGCGCTGATCGCCAGATCAAGCTGGCTCTCGCGCCGCCGTGCGCGCCATTCACTCAGGCGCGCGCCGAAATGATCGGCTGGCATCGGTCGTTGGCGCCGGCGCTCAGTCATGATCGCGATCCTGTACGACGCGGGAAGCGGAGCGGCAATTACCCCCGGGGTAATTGCGGCCATTCAAGGCGTCAGGGTAGTGAAATCAGGACAGATTGCCAAATGCAACGCGCGCGGAGTTTGCGGGATGTCGAAGCCGAAAATTCTTGTTACCGGAGCAACCGGCAAGACTGGCATGCCGACCGCCCTCGGATTGCTGGAGCAGGGCTATCCGGTGCGTGCGCTGGTCCGCAATATCGGCCCGCGCACGGAGCGTCTTCGCGACAGAGGGGCCGAAATCGTGGTCGGCTCGCTGGAAAGCTATCGCGATCTCGAGGTCGCGATGAGGGGCGTTGTCCGCGCCTATTTTTGCCCACCGCTTGAACCGGGAACGCTGCGGCGCGCGACCCTTTTCGTTGCGGCTGCGCAAGAGGCGAAGCTCGAAGCCGTCGTCCAGCTCAGTCAATGGGTCGCCGACGCGGTTCATCCCGCGGTCCACGCGCGCGAGAAATGGCTCACCAACCGGGTCGTTTCGTGGCTGTCCGACATCGGAATAATCACCATCCAGCCCGGATGGTTCGCGGACAACTACTTTGCGGTGATTGGACAGGCCGCGCAATTCGGCCTGTTTGGCCTGCCGTTGGGGCAGGGCCTCAACGCGCCCCCGTCGAACGAGGATATCGCGCGCGTGATCGTGGCCTGTCTTGTCAATCCCGCGCCACATAACGGCAAGGCCTATCGGCCGACAGGTCCGCGATTGCTCGCGCCGGATGAGATAGCCGAGGCGATGGGCAAAGCGTTGAATAGGCGCGTCAGGTATCAGGACGTGCCGTTAGCGATGTTCCTCAAAGCGGCCACCTCGCTTGGGATATCCGAGTTTGTCGTCTCGCAACTGTACTGGTTCTTACAGGACTACCAGGGCAACGCATTCGGTGTTGGCGCGCCGACCGGCGTGGTCGAGGAAATCGCGGGCTCGGCTCCGGAAGACTTCGCTTCCATCGCCAGGCGACATGTGATGGCGTCACCGGACGCAGTCCGCGGTTTGACCGGCGCGTTGCGCGAGGTTTCCGGCCTGCTGGCTGCCTTGTTGGCGCGAAAGCCGGACGTCGGCCGAATAGAAGCGCGGCTCGGCGCGCCACATGTCGACAGCTATGCGCTTGCAACTAAATCGGAAGGTTGGTTGGCAACGCACGGGTGAGCGGCGAGGTCTCCCAACCAACCTGCGGATCAGCGGCCGGATGGGCTTAACCTTCGCCCAATAGCTCGTTGATGCGGCGCTGAAGCTGGCGCTTCTTGATCTCGCTCTTGCGCAGCCGCTCGCCGAGATCGTCGACCGGCCGGTCCGATGTCATGATCCGGAAGGCGAGGCCGACCCTGTTGGCCTGTCGCCAGATCAGCTGGGCGAGGAACGAGCGGCCCTTGCGCGCGATGGTCAGGTACATCTCCTCAGGGATTTTGGCGGCCTGGTCGATCTCGACGCAGGCGCCGCGCTCGCTGATGTTGCGCACCACGCAATCCATCGTCGAGCCGCGCTCATTGATCTCGGCCACACCGCCATAAAGGACCTTGTCGCGGGCGTTCTGGCGCCGATCCAGCATCTCAAATCTCCACCGATATGCGGCGGATTCTACGCGGCCTGGAGGCCAATAGAAGGTCGCGGATAGCGATAAGTGGCGTTAACGTAAACCGAGTTCCGCCGCGATGATTGAAAATCCGGCGCAATTATCGCAGCTGCGAAAGGTTAAGCCGCTTTCTTCCGCGTCGGTGCCGCCATTCCTACATAGCCGAACGACGGGTTTTCTGTGTCAACCATGGTGTTTGCGGAAGCCAGAACTGCGATGCGGAGGCGCGTTTGCCGGTGCGCCGCATTCGGCATTGCCGCGATGCTGCTACAGCTCGCATCCGCAGCCGGTGAGGAAACGGCGCCCGCCAAAACCGGTGTCGCCATTCCCAGCGTCGAGGAGCTCGCGATCCCCGACGAAGCTAACAAGGGCATATTGAAACAGCCGGCCGATAGCGCGCGCGAAAGCGATACCCGCGAGGCGATCTGCCTGATGATCGAATTGGCGGCGCGGGCCAACGACCTGCCGCTGGAGTTTTTTGCCCGCGTGATCTGGCAGGAGAGCCGGTTTCAGTCGGATGCCGTTGGCCCCGTGACACGCAGCGGACAGCGCGCGCAGGGTATCGCGCAATTCATGCCGGGAACGGCGAACGAGCGGCGGTTGCTCGATCCGTTCGATCCGGTGCAGGCGTTGCCGAAATCGGCGGAATTCCTGAGCGAGCTGCGCAACCAGTTCGGCAATCTTGGCCTTGCCGCAGCCGCCTATAATGCCGGGCCGCGTCGCGTGCAGGAATGGCTCGCCGGCGCCGGTCCGATGCCGCAGGAGACCCGCAATTACGTCTCCGCCATCACCGGCTCGACCGTCGATGAATGGGCGAAGGCCGGCAAGGGCGGCAAGATGCCGGCGGGCACGCCGGCGACCAGTTGCCGCGAGTTGATGGCGCTGTTGAAGCGCGCGCCCAATCCCTTCATCACCCAGCTCGAGGAGCACGTGAGGATCGCGGCAGCGAAACTGTGGGGCGTGCAGCTTGCCGCTGGCTTTGACCGCAACAAGGCGCTCGCGATGTATGCGCGTGCGATCAAGGGCCTGAGGCCGGTGATCGGCGATCAGGATCCGAGCATCCTCGCCTCGGTGATGCGCAGCCGCGGCAGCCACACCTTCTATCAGGTGCGGATCGGCACCGACACGCGGCCCCAGGCGGATGATCTCTGCAACCGCATCCGCCGCGCGGGTGGCGCGTGCTTTGTGCTGAAGAACATGATTGTCCGGGGCTAGCGCAGGCGCATAACAGCCCCGAGGCATACTTCCTTGACGCAAGGCCCGTTCGTCCGCGTTATGCCGCCGACGACATTAGATTCCTTCGGTTACCTGTGCCGCTTCCCCCGCTCGATTCCCCGAAATGGCGAGGCCCTTTCCGTGCATTCGCGTGGGGGATGAGGTCGGTCGCTTCCACGGTCCTGGCGCTCGTCCTGTTTGCGACTTATCTCGGAATAGGTGCACTCGCCCATGATACGCATTTCAGCCTGGCCTGGACGTTATTGAGCACTGTTCTGGTCTGGGCGGGACCGGCGCAGATCATCGTCATCACGACGCTTGGATCCGGTGCAACCATCCTGCAGTCGGCGATCGCGGTGACCGTCAGCGCTGTCCGCTTGTTTCCGATGGTTGTGTCGGTTCTGCCCCTGATGCGCACGCCGGAGACCAAACGCTGGCAGCTGATCCTGGTGGCGCATTTCACCGCGATAACACTGTGGGTGGAATGTCATCGCTTCCTGCCGCAAGTGCCGCGCGACAAGCGCATCGCCTTCGTCCACGGACTAGGCACTGGCCTGCTTTGCATCAGCCTCTGCGCCAACACCATCGGCTACTTCCTCGCGGCCAATCTGTCGCAAACGTTTGCCTCGGCTATCCTGCTGCTGACGCCGCTGGCGTTTCTGTTCTCGACCGCCCGCAACTCGAAAGAGCTTGCCGATGTGGTGGCGCTGGTGCTCGGCCTTGTGCTGTATCCGCTGGCGGCGCGGATGAACAGCGGCCTCGATATCCTCGTCAGCGGCGTGGTGGCGGGCACCATTGCTTATGGCGTGCATCGCTGGAAGACGCCCGCATGAGCGACTGGCTCACAAATTTTCTGGGCGACTGGCATGCGCTGGTGGTGCTCGTGATCGCGGGCGCAATCCCCAACCAGATATGGCGGATGCTCGGACTTTGGCTCGGGGGCGGCCTCGACGAGGGCTCGGAGCTTCTGGTGTGGGTGAGGGCGGTGGCAACCGCCATCCTCGCCGGCGTCATCGCGCAGATCCTGGTGCAGCCGCCGGGCGCGCTCGCAAGCGTACCGGACGTGCTGCGCTATGGCGCGCTGGCCGCGGGCTTCATCGCCTTCATGCTGTTGCAGCGGTCGATCCTTGCCGGGGTCGTCTGCGGCGAATTCGTCATGCTGGCGGGCAAATGGTGGCTCGGCTGACCGGCGGCGATTGCGGCCGACGCCGGTTGCGTTACTGTCGGGCAACCAAGCCCCGGGGGAACGCATGCGCGCAAGAGCGGCTCTGATCTGCAGTCTGGCACTCGCCGTCCTCCCGACCGCGGTTGGCGTGACAGATGCTGCCGACTTTCCGGCGCGGCCGATCAGGTTGATCGTGCCCTATGCCGCGGGCGGGCCGACCGACGTGCTTGGCCGTCTCGTGGCCGACTATCTCGCGCGCGACCTGAAGCAGTCGGTGTTTGTCGAGAACAAGGCCGGCGCGCAGGGCGCGATCGGCGCCGAGGCGGCGGCCCATGCCGAGCCTGATGGCTACACGCTGTTTTTCACGGCGGCTTCCGTCCTTGAGCTCAATCCGATGCTCTACAAGAAGCTGGCCTACGATCCCGACCGCGATTTTCGGGTGCTGGGGATCATCAGCGATCTGCCCATGATCATGATCGTTCATCCTTCCGTCCCGGCGAAGACGCTCGCGGAGTTCGTTGCCTATGCGAAGCAGAATCCGGGCAAACTCAATTTCGGCTCGGCTGGCACCGGCGGCATCGGTCATCTCGCGGGCGAGATGTTCAAGCAGAGGGCCGGCGCCGAAATGACCCATGTGCCTTACAAGGGGGCTGGTCCCGCGCTGACCGACCTCATTTCGGGTAACATCCAGTTGATGTTCGAAACGGTCGGCACCGCGCTGCCGCCGATCAAGGCGGGATTGTTGCGGCCGCTCGGGGTAAGCTCGCCCGAGCGTATCGCCGATCTGCCCGATTTGCCGACCATCGCCGAAAGCGGTTATCCCGACTACCGCGTCAGTGTCTGGTATGGTGTGGCGGCGCCCGCCAGGGTGTCGGAGGAGGTCGTGCAAACAATCAGGGAGAGCATCAACCGCGCGCTGGACGACGAAGCGTTCCGGGCTTCGCTGACCAAGGTCGGCTTTGCGCCGTTGCGTCCGCTCAGCGAGGCCGCGACCAAGGAGTTCATCGACACCGATCGCGCCCGCTGGTCGGCGGTCATCAAGAAGCTGAATATCTCGCTGGATTGAAAAGAGAATGGTACGAGAAAGTGAAATCCGTGACGGCGAGCTTGCCGTCGATATGCCGCCGCCGCGCGACGCCGGCCTCGTCTTCATCGGCCGCATCCGCACGCCCTGGACCTCGCGGCTCGAGACGCCGCGGCAGGGCCGGCTTGACGGGCCGGTGTGCCGGCTGGAGATTTTCGAGCCCTGGGTGCCGGCGATCAAGGGTGTCGATTTCTACAGTAATCTCGAGGTGATCTACTGGCTGCATCAGTCGCGCCGCGATCTCGTGCTGCAAAGCCCGAAGAACAACAAGATCGACCCGCGGCACGTTTTCCTTGCGCTCGCCGGTGCGGCCTAACCCGATCGCGACCTCGATCGTCAAGCTGGTCGGCATCGAAGGCAATATCGTCCTGGTGCGCGGGCTCGATTGCCTCGACGAGACGCCGCTGCTCGACATCAAGCCCGACCGCTGCGAATTCACCCCGCTGGCGCCGCCGCAAGCCGGCGATTTCGA
The DNA here is from genome assembly GCA_963713785.1 of uncultured Alphaproteobacteria bacterium. Lineage (GTDB taxonomy): Bacteria > Pseudomonadota > Alphaproteobacteria > Rhizobiales > Xanthobacteraceae > Bradyrhizobium. The sequence continues at coordinate 121,343 of CAVQNB010000011.1, read as the reverse complement.
GACGGAGTAACCCTTTCGTCATTCCGGGATGCGCCTCTTGGCGCAGGCCCGGAATGACGGAGCGAGCTATGGATGGTTCTCCTTCAGCGCCGCGATCAGCTTCGCTGCGTTGTCTTCCAAAACCTTGAGGTCTTCCTTGCGGCTCGCCGGCGGCAACAGCGCGACCCCGTCATGGCGCGGCATCACATGCACGTGCAGGTGAAACACCACCTGTCCGCCGGCGGCTTCGTTGAATTGCTGCATGGTGATGCCGTCGGCCTTGAACGCCTTCATGGCTGCGGCGGCGATCTTGTGGGTCGCCGCGCGCGACATGGGCAGATAATCCTCCACGCTGATGTCGAGGATATTGCGGGCAGGAGCCTTTGGGATCACCAGCGTATGACCGGGTGCGCGCGGCATGATGTCGAGGAACGCCAGCACGTGGTCGTCCTCATAGACCTTGTGGCAGGGAAACTCGCCGCGCAGGATTTTTGCAAAAATGTTGTTGGTGTCATAGGCGGTCATGGTGGCAGCTCCTCGAAATTCTGCTGCTACTTCGCATCGCGCCGCGCCGAACGGTCAAGGCGCCTCGTCCGCGACTTTGCGGAACGGCGCGGCTTCGGTCGAGCTCGCGTCCGGCCTCGGCGACATAGGCGCGCTCGCGCTTGAGATAATCCGCGATCGCGCGGCGCAGATCGGGATCGGCGATGTAATGCGCCGAATAGGTGGTCTGCGGCAGGTAGCCGCGCGCGATCTTGTGCTCGCCCTGCGCGCCGGCCTCGACGTTCTTGAGGCCGCGCTTGATGGCGAAATCGATCGCCTGATAGTAGCAGACCTCGAAATGCAGGAACGGGTGATGCTCGATCGCGCCCCAGTTGCGGCCGAACAGCGTGTCCGAGCCGATGAAGTTGATGGCGCCCGCGATCCAGCGATTGTTGCGTCTGGCCATCACCAACAGCACGTCCTCTGGCATGCTGTCGCCGATCAGCGAAAAGAACGCGCGCGTCAGATACGGCCGGCCCCATTTGCGCGAACCGGTCTCCATGTAGAAGGCGAAGAACGCGTCCCAGGCGTCCTCGGTGATGTCGCTGCCGGTCAGCCAGTGGATGGTGATGTCCGGCGGCAACGGCCTCGCGCCGTTCGCGCTTGATTGCCTTGCGATGGCGCGAATTGAGCGTGGCGAGGAAATCGTCGAAGCTCGCAAAGCCGTGGTTGTGCCAGTGAAACTGCTGATCGGTGCGCTGGAGGAAGCCATGTCTCGGCGAGAAACTTTCATTCCGCCTCGCGCGCAAACGTCACATGGGCCGAAGAGGCCTTGCTGACGCCGCAGAGCGCAACGAGCCCGCTGGCGAGCGCGGTGCCGATCTGGTCCGGTCGACGTCGCCGTGGATCAAGAGGCGCGGTCCCGTCGCCGGCGTGAACGGAACCGAGGCCTGAAGTTTCGGATAATAGCGCCCGCCGGCGCGCTCATAGGCGTCGGCCCAGCCGCGGTCGAACACGTATTCGCCTTGCGAGTGCGATTTCAGGTAACAGGGCACGATGCCGGCGATCGTGCCGTCGAGCTTCGCGATCAGATGCCGCGGCCCCCAGCCGGTCCGCGCACTGGCCGAGCCGGAGGCTTCCACCGCGGAGAGAAACGCATGCGAAACAAAGGGGTTATAGGCTTGCCTTGAATTAACGCAGGAGTCGCCCGCGACCGTGGACAAGACAAGCGGGTTGGCGCAGGCATCCCAGTCCTCGGCCGTGATGTCGCTGACGGAGGGGACGGCTTCGAGGGTGATATCGGATGATGCCATCGAGGATCTTTGGGCCTGACCCTAAAGATCGTGCATTGCAGCAGAGACTTCAAGGGCACGAGATTTGATCATGGTTCCGGCCGAAATCCCTCAAAGATCATCTGATCCGCGTGGCGCGCCGCGCGCTGGCGTTGCTCGCCCGTCCGCACCGTCCAGGTGAGCAGCGGACAGCCAAAAATATTGCGCGCGATCCAGGGCGCCGCGGCCGGCAGTTCGTTGACCCAATAGGCCACGAAATCGGGCCGGGTGCGAAAGAAATGACGCATGTGAGTCATGCCGTGGCGCTGCGCGGGCGAGGCCTCGGGCCAGTCCTCCTCGGTGTAATAGCGCTCGGCCACGATCCCGCGCGGACGCGAGGGAATCAGTTCGCGCAAGCTCATCACATGATCGGGATCGAACGACATCCCGACGGCGGGACCCGCATAGGCGGCGAGCACTTCCGCCATCCGCCCGACCAATCGGCGGTCGCCGTCAAAATGACTTTTCACCTCGATCACCAACGGCACCCGGCCGGCGACCAGGTCGCAGAGATCGCCGAGCGTCATCATCCGCTCCGGCGTGTCCTTGAAGATCACGGATTTCAGCTCGGCCGCGGTCTTGGCGAGCAACGCGCCGCTACCCTCAGTGAGGCGGCCGAGTTCATCGTCATGATGCACCATGGCCTCGCCGTCGACGGTGAGCTGGATGTCGCATTCGATCGCGAAATTGCCGGAGATCGCGGCCTGCGCCGCCGCCGGCATGTTCTCGATGATGCCGCGGGCGCGGTCGTGCAGGCCGCGATGAGCGACCGGCCGCGCCGTCAGCCAGTCCGGGGCGCGCAACCTCTCTTTTTCCCTTCAGGAGACTTCGAAGATGCCCTCGACTTCCACCGCCGCGTCCGCGGGCAGCGAGGCGACGCCGACGGTGGTGCGGGCATGGCGGCCCTTGTCGCCGAATACGGCGACCATCAGGTCGGAGGCGCCGTTCAAGACCTTCGGCCCGTCGAGGAAATCCGGCGCGGAATTGACGAAGCCGCCGAGCCTGACCACGCGCACCACCTTGTCGAGGTCGCCGAGCGCGGCCTTGATCTGCGCCAACAGGTTGATGGCGCAGCCCCGCGCCGCCGCATTGCCTTGCTCGACAGTGACGCCGGCTCCCAGCTTGCCCTTGGCGATCAGCTTGCCTTGCGCATCGAAGCAAACCTGCCCGGAGACGAACAGCAGGTTTCCGGTGCGGACGAAGCCGACATAGTTCGCCACGGGAGCGGCGGGCTCGTGCAAGGTGATGCCCAAGCCTGCCAGTTTCTGCTCGATCGTACCCACCATGTTTCGTCCCCGGTTCAAATGATTAAAACCCGATCTTGCATCGGGCCCGCTTGTTTCGCGCATCGTCAGGCGACATGCAAGCGAGGGCAGGTCGGCTGCTGACGCGGCCAGTGGCGGTAAATCCTGCGGAAAGATGCGCAAAAACACGGCACTCCAGCCCTCAATCGTACTTTTTCGTGAACTTGCCCTAGTTGCGGCGCAATAGAGCCGTCACTAAAGTGACGAATCTCTCTCGGGGCTTAGGATCAGACATGGCTCACGCGTCGCGGACTTCGCTCGGTTTGTTCACAATCGCCGCGGTGGTGTTCGGATCGGGTTTCGCAAGCGGGGAGACCCAAGCGGCCGCCGGCGGGGCGTTCCTGCCGCATCAGGCGCTCTACGAGCTGAGCCTCGTCAAATCGCGCGGCTCCAACGCGATCAACAGCGCGCGCGGGCGCATCCTGTATAATTTCTCCGGCAGCCCCTGCGAGGGCTACACCTCAGAATTCCGTCAGGTTTCCGAGCTCGACAGCGGTGAAGGCAAGGTTACCCTGAGCGACCTCCGCTCGACCTCCTGGGAAGACGGCGCCAGCAAAAGCTATCGGTTCAAGATCGACGCCCGAACCAATGATTCCGATTCGAGCCCGGTCGACGGCATCGCCGAGCGCACCGGCGACCACATCACGGTCAAGCTGAAACAGCCGCAAGCCAAGACGTTCACGCTGGACGGCGCGACGGTATTTCCGACCGAGCAGATCCAGCGCATCATCGCGGCCGCCAAGGAAGGCAAGTCGGTGCTCGAGCTGACCGTCTATGACGGATCAGACAACGGCGAAAAGGTCTACAATACGCTTTCGGTGATCGGGCAGCCGATCAAGGGCGACAAGGCTGTCAGCTCGCCCGACCCGTCCATCAGCAACGAGCAGATGAAATCGCTGACGCGTTGGCCGGTCACGGTGAGCTATTACGACCGCGACGCCAAGACCGCCGACGGCGAGCAGACGCCGGTCTATGCGATGCAGTTCGAATTGTTCGAGAACGGCGTGTCGCGGGCGCTGGTGCTCGATTACAATGACTTTGTGATTTCCGGCGCGCTCGGCAAATTCGACGTCAAGGATTCCAAGCCGTGTAATTGACGACGTCGGAATATTACTCCTCGTCCGCCTGCTCCGGCCCGTCATAGGCAATGCCCCGGATCACGGCGGCGTTGCCGAATTTCTTGCGCAAATCATCGATCGCGCGTTCGGCGTGTGCGGCGCGGCGGTCGAGCATGTCGGTGTCGTCGGCCGCAGATCCCGGCTTGAGCGCGCTGACGCCGGTGCCCATCAAGCGGAACGCGGTGCCGTCGATTTCTTTCACCAGCATCTCGCGGGACACCGCGAAAATCTTCGCTGCCAATTGCGTCGGCGCAGGCATAGATTGGGAGCGGGTGCGCTGCCTGAAATCGGCGGTCTTGAGCTTCAGCGTGATGGTAGAGCCCGCAAGCTCGCCGTTCTTCAAGCGCGAGGAGACCTTCTCCGACAATCGCCACAACAGCTTTTCCAGCGTGGCAAAGTCGCGGATATCGGTCTCGAACGTCGTCTCGCTGGAAATCGTCTTGGCGCCGCGATCGGCCACCACGCGGCGATCATCGATGCCGCGCGCGAGCCGCCACAGTCTGCGGCCCTCGGTCGGAAATTGCTTCATCAGTTCGATTTCCTCGGCGCGCTGCAAATCCGCAATCGTACGGAAGCCGCGCTGCGACAGCCGTTCCTGGGTCGCGGGTCCAACGCCGAAGATGAATCCGACCGGTTTTTCGGCAAGCATGGTTTTGGCCTCGGCCTGGTCGAGCGCCGCAAAGCCTCGGGGCTTGTCGAGGTCGGAGGCGATCTTGGCCAAAAACTTGTTGCAGGAAAGCCCCACCGAAACCGTGATCCCGATATTGCGTTCGACCTCGCGGGCAAAGCGCGCCAAAACCTTGGCCGGGATCATGCCGTGCACGCGCTGGGTGCCGGAAAGATCCAGAAACGCCTCATCGATCGACAGCGGCTCGACCAGCGGCGTCAGCGCATGCATGGCATGGCGTACCTCGCGGCCGACCCTGACATATTTCGCCATGTCGGGCCGGATCACGGTGGCGGACGGGCAGAGCGCGAGCGCCTTGAACATCGGCATCGCCGAGCGCACGCCGAAAGTGCGGGCGATATAGCAGGCCGCCGATACCACGCCGCGTTTTCCGCCGCCGATGATGACCGGCTTGTCGGCGATCTCGGGGTTGTCGCGCTTCTCGACGGTGGCGTAGAACGCGTCGCAGTCGATATGGGCGATGGTAAGCGCGGGCAGCGCGTGGTGGTGGACCAAGCGAGGGGAGCCGCATTCGTTGCAGCGCCGCGCGGAAAAGAAGAGATCAGCGAGGCAGTCCCGGCAAAAGCAGGTCGGCTCGCTTATCTCTGGCGCGGGAGCGCTCACGGCACGTCGCGCTCCCACTCTGGGTCGCCGAGCACCTGGCGCGCTGCGGCAATATTGGTAGGGTGGAGTTTTGAGGCCTCGGCAAATGCCTTCACGGTCGCGTCATCGCGCATGACGAAGTCCAGCACGCTGGCAAGGAAGCGCGGATCGGCGGCGGCGGAGCGCAGGGTTTCCGGTCCGATGCCGCTTTCGGCCAAAAACAGGCCCAAACGCGCCGGTTCTGCGGCGATAAAAGAGAGCGCCTGAACCGCAACGATTTCAGCTACTTCCCGAGGGTTGTGAACAGGCTTTTTCAACGACCGATTTGCCTTTCCATTAACTTATGGTCTCTAATTTGGAACCATCATGCCCGAGTCTCCGCAATTGGTTCAAGCAAGCGGAAACCAATTCACCAGGACGGAAGGCGGGCTTAAGGGGTTGGAGCGGATCTGACGCTAGTTTGAATTCACATATCGACACGTCCGGTGATGACACTTAACGCCGGGCCTGTCTCCTGAGAATTGGGAGGGACGGGATGGCTAAAACCGTCCTGATCGTGGAGGACAACGAGCTCAATATGAAGCTCTTTCGCGATCTATTGGAAGCGCATGGCTATCAGACCTCGGGCACCTCTAACGGTTTCGAGGCGCTCGATCTCGTGCGCAAGATGCGCCCCGATCTGATCTTGATGGATATCCAGCTTCCGCAGGTCTCCGGCCTCGAGGTGACGCGTTGGATCAAGGACGATCCGGAACTGCGTTCCATCCCGATAGTTGCGGTCACGGCATTTGCGATGAAGGGAGACGAGGAGCGCATCCGCGAGGGCGGCTGCGAAGCCTATTTGTCCAAGCCAATTTCGGTCGGCAAGTTCATTGAAACCGTAAGGCGTTTTGTTGGGTAGGGAGTGAGTTTCGATGTCCGCGCGTATCTTGGTCGTCGATGACGTCTCGGCCAACGTGAAATTGCTGGAAGCCCGCCTGTCGGCGGAATATTTCGACGTGCTGACCGCGTCCAGCGGCGACGAGGCGCTGCAGATGTCTTCGCGTGCCGAATGCGACATCATCCTGCTCGACGTGATGATGCCCGACATGGATGGCTTCGAAGTCTGCCGCCGGCTCAAATCCAACCCGGCAACCCATTTCATTCCGGTGGTCATGATCACCGCGCTGGACAGCCCGGCCGATCGCGTGCGCGGGCTCGAGGCCGGCGCCGACGATTTCTTGACCAAGCCGGTGTCCGACATCGTGCTGATCGCGCGGGTGCGTTCGCTGACGCGGCTAAAGATGATGACCGATGAGCTGCGCATGCGCGCCATCACCTCGCTCGAGATCGGCATGGAAGCGCCGGAGCGCGAAGCGGTCGCCGATACCGGGAAGGGCGGACGCATCCTCCTGGTCGACGACCGGGCGTCTTCTTATGAGCGGCTGGGGCAGATGCTCTCAACCGAGCACACCGTCGATGTCGAGCCCAACCCGGCGGAAGCGCTGTTTCATGCCGCGGAAGGCAATTACGATCTTTTGATCGTCTCGCTGAGCCTCGAGAATTTCGACGGGCTCAGGCTTTGCAGCCAGGCGCGCTCGCTGGAGCGCACGCGGGCGCTGCCGATCCTGGCGATCTCGGACGCCGACAACAATTCACGGCTGTTGCGCGGGCTCGAGATCGGCGTCAACGACTATCTGCTGCGCCCGGTCGACAAGAACGAATTGATGGCGCGCGCGCGCACGCAAATCCGCAAGCGCCGCTATACCGATCACCTGCGCGACAACGTGCAGAGCTCGATCGAAATGGCGGTCACCGACGCGCTGACCGGGCTGCATAACCGCCGTTATATGGAAACCCATCTGGCGACGCTGGCGGAACAAGCCGCAAGCCGCGGCAGGCCGTTAGCGCTGATGATGCTCGACATCGATTATTTCAAGGCGATCAACGACAATTACGGTCACGATGCCGGCGACGACGTACTGCGCGAATTCGCGGTGCGGATCCGCAAGTCGATCCGCGGCATCGATCTCGCCTGCCGCTACGGCGGCGAGGAGTTCGTGATCGTGATGCCGGAGACCGACCTGCATGTCGCCGGCATGGTGGCGGAGCGGCTGCGCCGCAAGATCGCGGGCGAGCCCTTTGCAGTCCACAGGGGGACCAAGCGCATTGAGGTCACGGCCTCGATCGGGCTGTCGACGCTGGAGATCAAGGGCGAGGCGGTTGGCGATGTCCTGAAGCGCGCCGATACCGCGCTCTACCGCGCCAAACACGACGGCCGCAACCGCGTGGTGTCGCAGGCGGCGTAAGCGTCCGTTTCCGATTCGAATTTCAAAGAGCCGAGAGGGCACAAGTCCGCTCGCGGCGCGAATAGCGTCCGAGCTTTGTGCTGGTGCCCTCGAAAACAGGGCGCAGGAAACGCCGGGTGCTCGCCGCATCCGCAGCCTCGCGTGCGAAATGATGGAAGCACACGAGCGTAGTCACCACAGGTTTGCCGAACGGCCCGGCGTTTCCTGCGCAATGGTTTTAACGGCTTATAACGTGCTCTCCCCGGTGACCGGCTTTTTTGCCACCGTCGCTTGCGGATAACTCCGCGAACTTGACGCCAGCATCGGGGCGTCAGGACCACACGGTTTTGCCGTCCGCAATAATGCCGCTCGTCGCGCAGCACTTTCGCGTCCACCGCATCCCGCCTCAACGTTCGTGACGACGCGTACGTCCCTCTTATCGAGGCGAGACGGCCGGACTCAGTGCCGCTGATTTGCCCGACGGCACAAGCAAAATATTTTTGCTGATAGGGCTGGACATGAAATCCGAAGAATTGCCCGTCGGGCAAATCACCTGTCGAAGCGGAGCCGTGACGGCCATACGTTTGAGACCGATTTTCGGTGATTGGAGAAAATCCGCGACCGACCTTGTTCTTTCCGCCAATCGGAATCCCAACCAGGGCGTGGCAGCCAGCGCATCCACGCTGCGGTCCTAGACGCCAGCCCGTGATTCAACGCTCTGGTTTTGCCGTTTGAATCGCGTCCAACTTCAAACGATAAAACCGTACGACCGGCATTTCCGAGATTACCCCCAAACGCACATGACGGGGACGGGCCAAATCGACGCAAATGGACCCGCTTCGGACATGAGCCATCCGGGTGCCTCTCACAAATCGATCAGTTTGCTGACCAGTCGTCGACGTCTGAGAAAGCCGTGCGGGATGTTATGCTTGTGATATTTTTCTCATTAGCATTCGAACCCATTTAAGGATCTCCAGTTATCTAACGATCTCCAGTCATCGACAAAGGAGGTCAACCATGAAGATCGTCGTGATCGGCGGCACCGGCCTGATCGGCTCGAAGACCGTCGCCATTCTGCGCCAGGGCGGCCACGAGGTCGTCGCCGCCTCGCCCAAAAGCGGGATCAACACCATCACCGGCGAGGGGCTCAAAGAGGCGATTGTCGGCGCGCAGGTGGTGATCGACCTCGCTAATTCGCCCTCATTTGAAGACAAGGCGGTGCTGGAGTTCTTCGAGACCTCCGGTCGCAACCTTCTCGCGGCGGAGGCCGCAGCGGGCGTTCGGCACCATGTCGCGCTCTCCATCGTCGGAACCGACCGGACGCCCGACAACGGCTACTTTCGCGCCAAGGTCGCCCAAGAAAAACTGATCGAGGCTTCCGGCATCCCATACACCATCATCCGCGCGACCCAGTTTCTGGAATTCCTCGGCACCATCGCCGCTACAAGTGCGGATGGAAACCTGGTCAGGCTCTCGCCCGGCCTGTTCCAACCCATCGCGGCGGACGACGTTGCTGCCATCGTTGCCGATGTGGCGCTCGCGGCGCCGCGAAGCGGCATCGTCGAGATCGCCGGCCCGGAACGAGCGCCGTTCAACGAAATCATCGCCCGCTATCTGAAGGCGGTCGGCGACCCGCGTGAGGTCGTGAGCGACCCTGAGGCCCGATACTGGGGCGGCCGGGTCGAGGAGCGCTCGCTCGTGCCGTTGGGCGAAGCGCGCCTCGGCCGCATCGGTTTCGACGAATGGTTCCGCCGCTCACGAGCAGCAGCCTGATCCGCCAACACCCAACCGAAGGACAGGGCTCCGTGACTTAAGGTGCCGCCGATGCTGCTCGCACGCGCCGACGAGGTGATCGAATAACCGAGATCACCTCCACTCGGAATGTCTCTTGCTGGGCACCTTTGAGACGACGCAAATAACTCATCGACGACCCCGGGTTCAACGCGTGCACTATTTCACTTCCGTCAACAATGCTGTCGTTCTACCAGCAAGGTGGGTGGAGCTTCATCAAGCTTACCTGGAAAGTTCAAAGCCGTCCGATACTCGAACTAAAGCATTCGTGAGTGTGGATGATTACCGACTTCCGTTTCAATCTTTTCATTCGACCTGCGAGGGGTCGCGACCTCGACAAGCGATCTGACGATTTTTGCTTGTGGATCGAATTGGAGTGTCGCAAGTTCAAAATCTGGCTTCAACGCTGCAGGCTTGGGAGATCGTATGAAGGACGTCGCCGTTGTTTCTTATTGCCGCACCGGCATCGCCAAGGCCGGCCGCGGCGCACTCAACCAAACACATGGTATTCCCATGGCTGCGCACGTGTTGCGAAACGCCGTCAAGCGTGCGCGGATTGATCCCGGTGAAGTCGAAGATGTTATTCTTGGTTGTGGTTTGCCCGAGGGCGCGACCGGTCACAACATTGCGCGTAACGCGGCTCTCGAAGCCGGCTTCGGCGTCGGCACGCCCGGCGTAACCATCAACCGATACTGCGGCTCCGGGATTACGGCTGCATCCATGGCAGCCAATCGCATTGCCACAGGCGAAGCCGACATTGTGATCGCCGGCGGCGTCGAGAGCATCAGCCTGGTGCAATTCCACCTGAACATGAACAGTTTTTTTTACGAACCACTCGCCAAGCGCATGCCCGCCGTGTGGTGGACGATGAATCAGACGGCCGATTTTGTCGCCCAAAAATACAACATCAGCCGCGAAGCTCTGGATACCTACGTCGTTGAAAGCCAGAAACGTGTTGCGGCAGCGATTGCAGCCGGAAAATACGCCGCCGAGATAGTGCCGTTTAAAACCACGATGACCGTGACCGACAAAGTCACCAAGCAAAGTCATGCGCAAGAGGTCACGCTGGACCGTGACGAGGGACCGCGCCCAGATACGACGCTTGCCGGCTTGGCTGCACTTAAGCCGGTTTACCCCGGCGGCACGACGACGGCCGGCAACGCCTCCCAATTGTCCGATGGCGCCGCGGCGCTCGTCATGATGGACGCCGATCAGGCTGTGCGGCGTGGGCTTCCGATTTTGGGTCTGTTCCGCGGCATGCAGCTCGCGTCGGTCGCGCCTGAAGAAATGAGCATCGCGATCACCCCATCAATCCGCAAACTCATGAAACACCACCAACTCGCCATGACCGACATCGATCTGTGGGAATTGCACGAGGCCTATGCTGTTACCACGCTCTACAATCAAGCGCAGCTCGAGACGCCGTGGGAGACGACGAACGTAAACGGTGGCGCCATAGCGCTCGGCCACCCCTACGGTATGTCAGGTATCCGCTATGTCGGACAAACGCTGCTTGAACTCGCCAGACGCAACGCGCGCCGCGCAGTGGTGGCCGTGTGTACGGCGGGCGGCATGGCGACGGCCGCCTTTCTCGAACGTCCCTGAACTATAGAGAGCGAAACCGCCGGGCTCAGCAGCGGCATCCGTCTCAATCCAGTCGATATCCTGCGACGGCCGCCTCATTCCAACGAAGACCGTTGTCGGGGCCTTCGGTCACGACGGCCATTCCGTCTACAATTCGAAGTGGCGTCTTGAGGATGGAATCCGCCCAATCCACATATTCGAGCCAATGAGACCCCGGTACCTGCGAGCCCCGTAGCGCCCGACGCGATCTTCCGCGAGCATCTCCGGCATAAGTGCTGCGTACGGCACTTCGCCTCACGGCGCACTGTTGCTTGGCGGTCACAGCACTGCTTTTTCTATCGGAATACCCTATGGCGGGTTGATGCAATTCACGCGGGGGTAGTGGGATACGGAGCAGACCGGCTTCGGCCGTACGAGCAGCGAGGAGGGGGAGATGTCGGCGAAATCCTGGTGTCGGAGCGCTGTCATGTTAACCGGAGCGGCCGCGGTGCTCGGCAGCGTCATCGGAGGCAATACACCCGCAATTGCGGCCTCCGACAACAACCCAAGAACATATGCGGGAGATTACCAGGGCGGGTCGCTTCCGATCGGGACCTTCATTGCGTTCCAATACGGGAGCTTTGCCCATGCCGATGCTTTCGTCGATCCCACCGGCCGCGCGCTGCCGAACTCGCACGCCAATACTTGGATAGAGTTTACCCGGGTGACCTATTTTGCTGAGTTCGCGAACCGCCCCCTTGTGATCGAGGCGGACCTGCCCTTTGCGACATTGACCGACGTGAACATCCCCGGCACCAACAACGGCGTTGCCGGAGGACTCGCGGACCCCGTGATTCACCTGACCTATTTCCTCGTCACCGACGCGACGGTGCAGCGCTGGGTCGGCGTCACCAATTTTTTCTGGCTGCCGTGGGGGCGCGACTTTGACAACCGCAGTGCGGTCAATGTCTCCACGCCGCGGCAGTTCACCGACACCCCTCAGTTCGGCTGGACCGAGGGACTTGGAAAGTTTTCGCCAGGCCTTAAGGGGCTGTTTTTCGATCTGATCGCCGGCGCATCGTTCCACACCGACGGCGACAGTCCTCTCGAGGTGGTCAATCCGCCTGGCGCCCCGTTCCCCGGAGTCCTGACATACGGTACGTTGACGCAACACCCCTCGTACGATGTCAAGGCCTTCCTGCGCTACAATCCGAGCACGTTTCTTTTTGCCGCCATTGGCATCGAGAAGTCGTGGGGAGGCGAGCAGATAGCCACAAACGGCAGATTTATCGTTGCCGGACTGCCGGTCGAGATCCCTCAGCCCAATATGTCGATCGGTCGAGATGACTTCTTGAGGGGCCATTTCCAATTTCAAGTCCCGCTCGCTCAGGATTTTACCATAGCAGGTGACGTGTTTCACGATTTCGAGGCGACCGGCGGGTTGAGGGAGAACATCGGCGTCGAAATTCGCCTGGCCAAATTCTTCTTTCCCCAGCCGCGCTCGAAGTAGAAAAGACGGTGCCCCCGGGGTGCCCCGAGGAGATGTCGATTTGATCCTGGGTAACTTTGACAGTTCAGAAAAGTCGCGCTGCACATTAGAAGCCGTTGCAGGCTAAGCTCATCGGCGACCTTGGGCGATGCGCCCGGTCGATTTGTCGGAACAGATACACCACGAACTCCGCATGGGCGGCAACACTAACTAAGTTAGCTTCAACGTAAGAGGCTTGGCGGTCGACCCCACGTATTCCAAGGGCGTTTCTCAGGCGATTTCCTTCTGTATCCGTCTTGATTACTTTGCTACAGCGCGCTTCTTCGCAGCACTCTCGCCACTAATCTCAATTCCAGCATTCACCAACAGCACCCGTGCGGCCTCTTTCGCCGCGCGCGCCATTGCCGGATCGTCGCGCACCAGGTCCTGCGCGATCGAGCCGTCGACGAGCAGCGTCAGCTGGGTCGCCAGTCCTTCCGGATCGGCGACATCGAGCTGCCGCAACAGATCGCGGAACCAGAGCCTCCGGCTTTCCTTGAAGGCGACCGCGGTTTTCTTCACCGATTTGTCCTCGGGGCCGAGCTCGGCGACCGCGTTGACGAACGGGCAGCCGCGAAAATCTTTGGCAGCAAAACGCCGCTCCAGCGAATCGAAGGTGCCGAGGATCTGCTCGACCGGCGGCTTGTCGGAGGGCCGCGGCTGGACGAAGCGGCGCGCCAGGTACGCCGCGATCAGCGCGTCCTTGGACGGAAAGTGATTGTAGAGCGTCCGCTTACTGATACCGATCTCGGCGGCAATGGTGTCGACGCCGACCGCGCGAATGCCCTGCAGGTAGAACAGGCGGTCGGCGGTCTCCAGAATCCGCTCTTTCATCGGCTGCTTTGCAGGAGGGGAGGCCATCACACCGAATAGTCCCAAGTTCTTGAAGGGCAGGTTCTTGAAGGATATGTCTTGAAACGAGGGAAATACGATATTTGCGACAGAAGACGATTATGCGAGGTATTTGTCTCGCGCCAAGCTTGACAACCTATGTTGTCATACCTTAGTTACACAGGTCGGTGTAATCAAGCTTGATCCGACGGCAGGTCGCGGTTTTATCCGCAAATACAAGTAGGAACAACAACCATGCCCCTGCTGCAAGCCTTGCGTCCGACGCTGCCAATCCTGATCGGCGCTTCGCTGATGCTCTCGCTCAGCATGGGCTTGCGCCAGTCGCTCGGCATCTTCATGCAGCCGCTGACCCACGATGTCGGCATCTCCATCTCAGACTTCACGCTCGCGATCGCCGTGCAGAACCTCGCCTGGGGATTTTTGCAGCCGCTCGCCGGCGCGATGACGGTGCGCTACGGCTTTCGCGCCATCATGGTGGTGGGAAGCTTGCTCTATATCGCGGGCCTCGTTTTCATGGCTGAAGCCCACGGCTTTCTCTCCATCATGATCGGCGCCGGCGCGCTGATCGGAACCTCGCTCGCCTGCACGGCGGCGGCCATTGCGATGTCGGTCGCGGCCCGCGCGGTGCCCGAAACCGTGCGCTCGACCGTGCTCGGCATCGTCTCGGCGGCGGGATCGCTCGGGGCGCTGCTGTCGGCGCCGATCGGGCAGGCGCTGAATGAAGGCTATGGCTGGCGCACCGGAATGATCGGTTTTGTCATTCTGTCGCTAGCGCTCATTCCGGCGGCGTGGTTTGCCGGCCGGGTCGACAAGATCCCGCTGCCGCCGCGCGCCTCTGACGCGATCGCCGACACGTCGGCTGCGGTGGCGACGAAGATCGCGTTCAGTAACGCCTCGTTCGTGGTGATGACCTGCGCCTATTTCGTCTGCGGTATGCAGCTCGTCTTCATCACCACGCATCTGCCGTCCTATCTCTTGATCTGCGGCCTAGACCCGATGCTGAGCGCGCAGACGTTAGGGGTCATCGGCGGCTTTAACGTGCTGGGCAGCCTGTTCTTCGGCTGGGCCGGCGGCCGCTGGAACAAGCTGGCGCTGCTCGGCGGAATCTACTTTTTCCGGTCGCTGGCGCTCGGCTGGTACTTCATTCTGCCGCCGACGCCGGCCACCACCTTGTTGTTTGGCGCGATCATGGGATTCCTCTGGCTCGGCGTCGGCCCGCTGGTTGCGGGTGCGGTCGCCGAGATGTTCGGACTGCAATGGCAGGCGATGATTCAGGGCCTCGCCTTCATGAGCCATCAGCTCGGCAGCTTCGCAGGCGCCTATGGCGGCGGGCTGATCTACGACACGCTCGGCTCCTACAACATGGCCTGGCGGATCGGCGTCGCCGTGGGGTTGGCGGCAGGGATCATCCAGGTCGCGTTTGCTCTGATCCGGCCGGCCACCTCGCCACCGGTGTTGCAGACGGCCTAGAGCAGAACGGGCGCCAGCAAAGAAATGATCGCGCGAGCGCCTGGTTCTGATCAGTTCAAGGCCGCCGCGACCGCCTGGGCTTCGGGGACCACGTCGTGGTCATAGAGCCGCCTTCTGAACTCGGCGTGAGCGGCAATCTCGGCGTCGCGGATGGCCAGATCGGGGTTCGCCGAGTCATAACGAAGGCCGTTCTCGCGTGCGCCGCGCTGGACCTGCGCAACTCGCTCGCGCCGGAGGCGTTCATACGCGTGTAAGGCTGCCGGGCCCGCCTCCCGACGCGCGGTTGCCAGAATTGTCGCGAGCGCCATTCCGTCCTCGATCGACTGGTTTGCGCCCTGTCCCAGGTGAGGCAACATCGGGTGCGCCGCATCTCCAAGCAGCGTCAGTCTCCCGCGGGTCCAGATCGGGAGCGGCTCGCGGTCGTATAGAGCCCATCGGAATGTGGTTCGGACCTGCCGCAACAGCGAACCGATGCGGAGATCCCATCCTGAAAACTCCCGGCGCAGAATGTCGGGGTCACCTGGAGCCGACCATGATTTCTTCATCTCCTCGTCGGCCGGTACGAATCCGACGTAATTGACGAGCTTTCCGGCGCGCAGGGGAAAGGTCAGGAAATGCCTGCCTTTGCCCAACCACATCTGCCACCGGTCGGTCGGCCAGTCTGAAACAAGCTCGTGTGCGATCACGCCGCGGTAGGCGACCGAGCCTGAGAAAACCGGACGCGACGGCGGAACGACAAATTGCCTGAGCTCTGAATGGATGCCGTCTGCCGCAATGACGAGGCGGCCTTCTGCGACCGCTCCATTGGCGAACGATACACTGGCCGAATTGTGGTCTTGCTCGAAACCGATGCCGCGGTGTCCGGTATGCACCACATGGGATGGCAAGGCTTTGGCCAGTATCTCGACGAGATCGGCGCGATGCATACCGAAGGTCGCGTTCCAGCCCCCCGAATCCGTTACCTGCACCGGAGCGATGGGCGCTCCGTCTTGCCGAAAATACCGTGAACCGAGACCAACCCTGGCGCCCAGCCTTTCCACCGACGGCCCGAGCCCAACCCTCTGCAGTTGACGTACGCTGTTCGGCGTCAGAAAAACGCCGGCGCCGATTTCACCGAGGCTCGGCGCCTGTTCATAGACCGATACCTCAATGCCGTGCGCGATCAGCGCATTGGCGGTGAACAATCCGCCTATCCCGCCTCCAATTATAATAACGTCAGACCGCGACTGCGCCATAATCTGATCCCTAGCCCAGGCCACGGTTGCCGGCGACGCCAAAAGCCGTGGCAAGTCTAACCGTTTTGAGGTTGTTGTCGAAACGCCAAATTTCTCTTTAACATTTTAGAATAGCAGAGGAATTGAATGCGCAAGCTGTTCGCGAAAGCTCGACCCCCGGTCGATCGATATCTGATCGTGCCGGTGCTGTTGGTGGCCTTGTTCGTGAGCCTTGCAGATTCCGCATCGGCGCAAACCTATCCGGATCATGCGGTGAAAATCATCGTGCCGTTCCCGGCGGGCGGAACGGCTGATGCCATCCCGCGCATTATTGCGGATTGGCTTTCACGCAAATGGGGCCAGCCGGTCATCATCGAGAATCGCACCGGTGCCGCGGGATCGATTGGTGCCGAAGCGGCCTATCGCTCGGAGCCGGACGGCTACACCTTGTTCGCCGCCCCGCCGCCGCCGCTGGTGATCAATCAAAATCTCTATCGCAAGCTCCCGTATGATCCGGCGAAGTTCGAGCCGATCATTGTGATGGCGCACGTTCCCAACGCATTGTTCGTCAATCCAAACAATATCAAGGCATCGAGCCTGCCTGAGCTGGTCGAGTATTTGCAAAGAAATCCGGGCAAGGCGACCTGCGCCACGCAGGGGATTGGCACGACCTCTCATCTCACGTCCGAGCTGTTTCAACTGATGGCCGAGGTGAGCATGCGCCAGATACCCTATCGCGGTTCCTCGCCCGCCTTGCAGGGCTTGCTTGCCGGCGACGTCGATATGATGTTCGACAATCTCGGTGTTTCGCTGCCGTTGGCTCAATCCGGCAAACTGAAATTGCTCGCGGTCGCGTCGGCCGATCGCCTGCCAGATCTGCCTGACGTACCTACGATAGCCGAGTTGCTGCCCGGATTTGAAGCGGTTGCCTGGTATGGAATCGTGGCGCCCCCCAAAACTCCCCGAAGCATTTTGGACAAGGTCAACGCCGACGTGAACGAAGCACTTGGCAAGCCCGAAGTGCGGGATCACCTCAGGAAGCTTTCCGCGGAGATCTTCGGCGGGTCGATCGAGAAAACATCGAAATACATGCGGGAAGAACTCGATCGCTGGGCGACGGTGATCAAGGCTGCGAAAATCGAGATGCAATAGGCCTGATCTTTGCGTGGCGCCCGAGAGCCGCGGCACCGGCAGACCGCAAAGAAAAACGGGGCCGCGAGGCCCCGTCGTAGTCAGCAGTGTCCCGCGATTCTTACTTGATTTTGGACTCGCGGAATTCGACGTGCTTGCGCGCGACCGGGTCATACTTCTTCTTGACCAGCTTGTCGGTCATGGTGCGCGAATTCTTCTTGGCGACGTAGTAGAAGCCGGTATCCGCCGAGGAAACGAGCTTGACCTTGATGGTGACCGCTTTGGCCATGTCGAGAAACCCTTAATGTCGATCAAATGAGGCGCCGGCCAAACCGGTGGCGCTGTTGGCGCGCAACCTAGCTTCTGAAAGCCGAAAGTCAAGGTTTTACGGGCAAAAACCCTGGCAATTCCTCGCCATCAGGCCTCGAAAAACCGGTTTTTCGGCCGCGGCAGGCCGAGATTCTCCCGCAACGTCTTGCCTTCATATTCGTTGCGGAAAATCCCGCGCCTTTGCAGTTCCGGCACCACCTTGTCGACGAAATCAAAGAGCCCTGCGGGCAGGAACGGGAACATGATGTTGAACCCGTCGCTGGCGTTACCGGTCAGCCATTCCTCCATCTGGTCGGCGATGGTTTTGGGCGTGCCGACAAAGGCGAGCCCGCCATAGCCGCCGACGCGCTGCGCGAGCTGGCGCACCGTGAGCTTGTCACGCGCGGCGAGATCGACCATGCGCTGGCGGCCGCTCTTGCTCGCATTGGTCTCGGGGATCGGCGGCAACTGCCCGTCGGGATCGAAGCCGGAGGCGTCAGTGCCGAGGATGACCGAGAGCGAGGCGATCGCGCTGTCGTAATGCACCCGGCTGTCGAGCAGCGCGCGTTTCTCCTTGGCTTCCTCGACGCTGTCGCCGACCACGACAAAGGCGCCGGGCAGGATCTTTAAGTGCTCGGGGTTGCGACCGACCTTCTCCATGCGTCCCTTGATATCGGCATAGAGCTTTTGTCCGTCCGTGATGCTGCCGCCGCCGGTGAACACGGCTTCCGCGGTCTCCGCCGCGAGCTGCCTGCCGTCGTCAGACGCGCCGGCCTGCACGATGATCGGCCAGCCCTGCACCGGGCGGGCGATGTTGAGGGGGCCGCGCACCTTGAGATATTTGCCGTTGTGGTCGAGCACGTGCATTTTGGCTGGATCGAAATAGAGCCCAGCCTCAACGTCTCGCACAAAGGCATCGTCGGCGAAGGAATCCCACAGGCCCGTGACCACGTCGTAGAATTCGCGCGCCCGCTTGTAGCGCTCGGCGTGCTCCATGTGGTCTTCCAGGCCGAAATTCAGCGCCGCATCCGGGTTCGACGTGGTGACGATGTTCCACCCCGCACGTCCGCCCGAGATGTGGTCGAGCGAAGCAAAGCGGCGGGCGACGTGATAGGGCTCGTCGAAGGTGGTAGATCCCGTCGCGATCAGGCCGATATGTTCGGTCGCGCCCGCCAGCGCCGAGAGCAGCGTGAACGGCTCGAACGACGTCACGGTGTGGCTGCGCTTCAAGGCATTGACCGGCATGTTCAGCACGGCCAGATGATCGGCCATGAAGAAAGCATCGAACTTTCCGGCCTCGAGTTTCTTGATCAGTTGCCTGATATGCGCGAAATTGAAGTTGGCGTCCGGCCAGGCGCCGGGATAGCGCCAGGCGCCGGTGTGAATAGAGACCGGGCGCATGAAGGCGCCGAGCTTGAGTTGACGTTTTGCCATCGCCCCATTTCCGTTTTTGATGTTGTTGATGCTGAGATAGGGATGACCCGGCGCGGCGGCATCGTGCAGCCATTAGAAGAATATTGCGATTTGCGGCCCGACCGTGGGCGCTCATTCCCATCGTGGATTGAATGCGGTCACTGCCCACCGCGACCATCTATCCATTTCTCATATAAATAATATCTGATTTTGCCGACTACCTCTATTTTCCAAATGGATCATCTTCGGCCTGCAATGCGGCAATTGCCGCATCATTCAACGGAGGGTGTCATGACCAGGAAGCTCGAGGGAAAAATCGCAGTTGTCACCGGCGGCAGCGCGGGCATTGGCCTCGCCACCGCCAAGCGGTTCGCCGAGGAGGGCGCTTTTGTGTTCATCACCGGCCGCCGTCAGGTTGAACTCGATGCCGCGGTGAAGCAGATAGGCCCCAATGCGGCCGCCGTGCGAGCTGATGCCGCGAGCATCGCCGACATTGCGCGCCTGTTCGATACGGTGAAAGCAGCCAAGGGTCGGATCGACGTGCTGTACGCCAACGCCGGCATCTATGAATTCACGCCGTTCGGGTCGATCACCGAAGCCGCCTACGACAAGATGTTCGATATCAATGTGAAGGGCGTACTGTTCACGGTGCAGCAGGCGGTGCCGTTGATGAAGGATGGCGGTTCGATCATCCTCACCGGATCGGTTGCCGGTTCGAAGGGTTTTGAAGCCGCCACGGTCTATGGCGCCACCAAGGCCGCGATCCGATCGTTCGCGCGGAGCTGGACGTCGGATCTGAAGGAACGAAATATCCGCGTCAACGTTCTCAGCCCCGGTCCAACCCAGACGCCCGGATTTGACGTGTTCGCCAACGCCGAGGTGAAAAATTACATGAAATCGATCGTTCCGCTGGGACGGATCGGAACAGCGGACGAAATCGCCAAGGCCGCGCTGTTCCTTGCTTCCGACGATTCGAGCTATGTCGCTGGCGTCGAATTGTTCGTCGACGGCGGATCGGCGGCGATCTGAACGACCAGGATTGGGTTGGAGGCGTCGCGATGCAGCGTCTCCGATCTCAATGACGGCTCACGCCCCGAGCACGTCCTTCTGCATCTTGCCGCCGTAGAAATGGAAGAACGGCACCGCCGCGTCGTGGCGCAGCGGTCCGGCGGCGAGCCGCCGTTCCAGTTCGCCCAGAACGTTTTTGGTCATCGGATGCAGATCGGCCAACGGTTTTGAACCGATCTCGACCCAGACCAGTTCGACCAGCTCGGCGTCTGGATGGATCACGCCCTCGACGCGATGGGTGATGGCGGAGGCATCGGCGGTGAAGAAGCGGGTGTCGAAGCGGCGCACGCGGCCCGGAGGCGTGATGGCGCGCGCGATTAAAAACAATCCGGACGGATCGGGCAGCAGGCCTGCATCGGAAAACGGTTTCCACGCGCCTTCGAGCTTTGGCGCGATGGTGTCGGCCTTGCGGCCGAGGCAGAGGCCGGTTTCCTCGCAGGCCTCGCGGATCGCAGCGACCGCAAGCGATTTTGCCCGCGAGGCGGTGATCTTAGGGCTGCCTTTCAACAGATTGGCTTCGAGCTCGCGCGGGATCGAGGCCGCCACCGGCACGCGGTTGTCGGATTTGTCGACGCGGCCGCCGGGAAACACGAACTTGCCGGGCATGAACACCACCTGGTCGTGGCGCTTGCCGACCAGAACTTTTGGGATAGTGGCACTGCGGTCGACCAGGATCAGGGTCGCCGCATCCTTGGGGCGGTAGTAGGGGTGATGATCGGCCTCTTTTTCTTCCGGCTTTTCTTGTGGTGCTTTGGCGGCTTCGTTCATTCCATCCCCGTTTGTTTTTCTTATCGTTCGGTCAGCCCGGTGCAATATCATCCGGAGCAGTGTCGTCAAACCCGTGCATGCGCAACGCCCATTGGATGCCGACCACAGCGCCCTTCACGGGTTGGAGCAGGGCAAGCGACAAAACGAGCGTCAGCGGCAGATAGATCGCAAGCTGCAGCCACACCGGCGGGGAGTAGTCGGTCTCGATGAAGAGTGCCGTCGGCACCACGATGTGCCCGACGATGACGATGACGAGATAGGCGGGCAGGTCGTCGGCACGGTGCGGCGTAAAGTCGAGGCAGCACACCGAGCAGTTGTTGTCGACCTTCAGGAAAGCGCGAAACAGTTTGCCTTCGCCGCAGCGCGGGCAGCGGCCGCGGAAGCCGCGCTTGATCGCGGTCCAGACGTCGCGTTTTTCTGTAATGGCGGTTTCGCGGGTCCATGTTTTGGGGGCGGTGCTCATCGCTTCCATGACTTGCCTTTTTTCGACTTGCCAGCCTTGTTGCCCGCCTTGCCCTTGTCCCGCTTGCGATGTTTTTCGCGCGGGGCGCGGCCCGGATTGGCTTTCGATTGCTGCCGGCGCTCCGTTCTTGGCGTGCCGCGCTTTCTGCCCGGTGCCGCCTGGCCTTCAGATAGTAGCTCGAAACGCAGCGCGCCAGCTATCGGTACCGCTTCGACCAGACGGACGTCGACCACGTCACCCAACCGATGCATGGTCCCGCTGCGCGAGCCGACCAGCGCGTGGCGGGTCTCGTCATAGTTGTAGTATTCGCTGCCCAGCGTGCGGATCGGGATCAACCCGTCGGCGCCGGTATCCTCGAGCTTGACGAATAATCCGGCGCGGGTGACGCCGGAAATGCGGCCCTGGAAGGTTGCGCCGACGCGGTCGGCGAGATGATGCGCGATCAGCCGGTCGGCGGTCTCGCGCTCGGCCTTCATGGCGCGCCGTTCGGTGACGGAAATCTGCGCGGCGACCTCGCTTAGGCTTTCCGGCGTCTCGGTTTCCGGCAACGCACCCTCGCCAAGCCCAAGCGCGCGGATCAGGGCGCGGTGCACGATCAGATCGGCGTATCGCCTGATCGGCGAAGTGAAATGCGCATAGCGGCGCAGGTTGAGGCCGAAATGGCCATAATTCTCGGCCGAATATTCGGCCTGCGCCTGCGAGCGCAGCACCACTTCGTTCACCAGCGGCTCGTAATCCTGGCCCTCGACCTGCGCCAGCACGCGGTTGAACAGGGCGGGGCGCAGCGCGCCGCTTTTTGCAAACGGCAGATCGAGCGTCTTCAAGAATTCCTGCAACGCATGAACCTTCTCGAGCGTCGGTTCGTCGTGCACGCGATAAATCAGCGGCAGCGCCTTTTTCTCCAGCATTTCGGCCGCGGCGACATTGGCGAGAATCATGAATTCTTCGATCAATTTGTGGGCGTCGAGCCGCGCCGGCACGATCACGCGATCCACGGTGCCGTCACCTTTGAGCAGGATCTTGCGCTCGGGAATGTCGAGGTCGAGCGGGTCGCGTTCGTCGCGCGCGCGCTTCACCACCGCGTAGGCCGCATATAGCGGTTTCAGGATCGGCTCGAGCAGGGGACCGGTGGTGTCGTCGGGGCGTCCGTCGATTGCCGCCTGCGCCTGCGCATAGTTCAACTTCGCCGCCGAGCGCATCAGCACGCGGTGAAAGCTGTGCGAACGCTTGCGACCGTCGGCGCCAATCACCATGCGCACCGCAAGCGCGCCGCGCGGTTCGCCCGGCACCAGCGAGCAGAGATCGTTGGAGATGCGCTCGGGCAGCATCGGCACCACGCGATCGGGGAAGTAGACCGAATTGCCGCGCGTCAGCGCGTCGCGGTCGAGCGCCGACCCCGGCCGCACATAGAACGCGACGTCCGCGATGGCGACGTTGACGATGTAGCCGCCTTTGTTGTTCGGGTCTGGATCGGTTTCCGCATGCACCGCGTCGTCATGGTCCTTGGCGTCCGGCGGATCAATGGTGACAAGCGGGATCGCGCGCCAATCTTCGCGGCCCCTCAAGGTCGCAGGCTGTGCCGCTTCGGCTTCGCGCAGCGCCGCGGGCGAAAACGCCTGCGGGATTTCGTGGGCGTGGATCGCGATCAGGCTGATCGCCTTTTCGCTCGCAAGCGAGCCGAGCCGTTCCTTCACCTTGCCGGAGGCAAGCCCGAAACCACGGGTGCGGATCAGCTCGACGCTGACGAGATCGCCGTCGACCGCGCCGCCGGTGTCGGCTTTGGCAATGTTGAGTTCGCGCCCGGCCTGCTTCTTGTCGACGGGAACGAGCCGTCCGCCGCCGTCGGGCAGCGTTCGGAATACGCCGAGCACGCGGTGGCTTGGCGTGGTCGATGACCTTGATGACGCGGCCGCGATAGGCGGCGACTTCGCCGTCATCGGCTCGCTCGACCCGCAGCAAAGCGCGGTCGCCGACACCGGCCGCGGTGCCGGGTTGCGGCCGTCGCGGGACCTCAATGCGGATCTTTGGCGGCGCGCCGCTTTCTTCCTCGTCCCATTCGGCAGGTGTTGCGATCAACTCGCCATCGGTATCACGCCCGGTGATGTCGGCCATTACGGTCACCGGCAGCGTGGCCGGTTCGTGGATCTTCTTGCCGCGCTTGTCGATCGTGCCTTCGTCGGCAAGCTCGCGCAGCACGCGCTTCAACTCGGCGCGGTCGGCATTTTTCAGGCCGAATTCGCGCGCGATCTCACGTGTTCCGACTTTTCCGGGATTGGCTCGGACAAAGGCGACAATGGCATCCCGGGCCGGAAAGCCATTGTCATGTTTCCTCTTCACTTACCCTCGGGCCTTTCCAGCGCTCTTCTTTGCCGGCGTCTTTGCGACGGGTGCTGCCTTCGCCGCGGACGTCTTGGCAGCGGCGGGAACGGGCGCGCGCGCCTTGCTGACGGCATCCGATTTAGGCTTGCTGGCGGCCTTCTTCACCGCGGCCTTTTTCGCTGGCTTCGGAGCTTCCGCTTCGCCTGCGGCCGGTTTTGCCGCCGCCGCTTTGGCAGGCTTATCGACCGATTTGGCTTTCTTGACCTTTGCCTTGCCGCCGCCCTTGGCCGCGCGTTCGTCGATCAGCGCGATGGCCTCTGCCAGCGTGATCGTATCCTTGTCCTTGTCGCTCGGGATCGTGGCATTGACGCCGCCGGCCGTGACGTAAGCGCCATAGCGACCGTTCTTCATCGCGACAGCACCAAGGGTCGGATGATCGCCCAAGGGCTTGCCCGGATCGGCGCCGAAGCGGCGGCCGCTCGGACCTTTTGCGATTTTCTCGGCGATCAGCGTGACCGCACGGTTGAGCCCGATGTCGAACACCTCGTCGCCGGCCTCGAGGCTGGCATAGGTCTTCTCGTGCCGCACGAACGGACCGAAGCGGCCGATGCCGGCGGTGATCGGCTGGCCGGTCTCCGGATGCTTGCCGATCTCGCGCGGCAGCGACAAGAGCTTTAGCGCAAGATCAAGCTCGATATCGGCAGGCGAGGTGTTCTTCGGAATCCCGGCGCGTTTCGGCTTCTCGCCTTCGGCATAATCCTTTTGCTCGCCGAGCTGGATATAGGGACCGAACCGACCTGCCTTCACCGTGACGTCCAGATCAGTCTCCGGGTCCTTGCCCAGCACGCGGTCGGCGCTGGCCTCGCTATCGGCGGCGAGCGGACGGGTGTAGCGGCATTCCGGATAGTTCGAGCAGCCGACAAAGGCGCCGAACTTGCCGGCCTTGAGGTTGAGCTTGCCGCTGCCGCAGGTCGGGCACTGCCTGACATCGCCACCATCGGTGCGCGGCGGGTAGATGTGCGGGCCCAGCATCTCGTCGAGCACGTCCAGCACTTGGGCTACGCGCAGATCCTTGATCTCGTCGACGGCGCCGATGAAATCGCGCCAAAAATCCTTCAGCACCTGCTGCCAGGAGATCTCGTTGTTGGAGATGCGGTCGAGCTGCTCCTCGAGATCGGCGGTGAAGTCGTATTCGACATAGCGCGCGAAGAAATTTTCCAGGAACGCGACGACGACGCGGCCCTTGTCCTCGCCATGCAGCCGTTTCTTCTCGAGCTTGACATAGCCGCGGTCTTTGAGGACCTGCAGGATCGAGGCGTAGGTCGAGGGACGGCCGATGCCGAGCTCTTCCATCCGCTTGACCAGCGAGGCTTCCGAGAAGCGCGGCGGCGGCTCGGTGAAATGCTGGGTGACGGATAGATCCTTCCGCTTCAACGCTTCGCCCTCGCTCATGGCGGGCAGGCGGCGGCTATCGTCGTCTTCCTCGTCGTCGCGGCCTTCCTGATAGAGCGCAAGAAAACCGTCGAATTTGATGACCTGGCCGGTGGCGCGCAGCTCCAGCACGCGGGAGCCGGCCTTGGCCGTGATGTCGACCGTGGTGCGCTCGAGCTCAGCGGATTCCATCTGGCTTGCGATGGTGCGGGTCCAGATCAATTCATAAAGCCGGGCCTGATCGGTATCGAGCTTGCGGCGCATGTCGGAGGGGCGGCGCGACAGGTCGGTCGGGCGGATCGCCTCGTGGGCTTCCTGCGCGTTCTTGGCCTTGGCCTGATACTGGCGCGGCGCGTCCGGCACATAGGCGTTGCCATAATCCTCGCCGATCACCTTGCGCGCCTGGGTGATCGCGGAACCGTCGATCTGCACGCCGTCGGTACGCATATAGGTAATGAGACCGGTGGTCTCGCCGCCGATGTCGATGCCTTCATAGAGCCGCTGCGCGATCCGCATGGTGTGCGCCGGCGCAAAGCCGAGCTTGCGGCTTGCTTCCTGCTGCAATGTCGAGGTGGTGAAGGGCGCCTGCGGATTGCGGCGCGCCGGTTTGGCCTCGACGGTCGTAACCGTGAAGCTTGCTGCCTCGATCGCCTTCTTGAAATCCTCGGCTTCCGCGCCCGAACCGATGTCGAGCCGTTGAATCTTCTTGCCGTCGGCGCCAACCAGCCGCGCCTCGAAAGCTTCGCCGCGCGGCGTGGTCAGGGTCGCAACCAGCGACCAGTATTCGCGCGGAACGAATTTTTCGATTTCGAGCTCGCGGTCGCAGACCAGCCGCAGCGCGACCGATTGCACGCGGCCGGCCGAGCGGGCGCCCGGCAATTTGCGCCACAGTACCGGCGACAGCGTAAAGCCGACCAGATAATCCAGCGCCCGGCGCGCCATGTAGGCGTCGACCAGCGCGCCGTCGATCTGGCGCGGATGCTTCATCGCGTCGGTGACCGCCTGTTTTGTAATCGCGTTGAACACCACGCGTTCGATCTTATGATCCTTCAGCGCGCGCTTCTCCTTGAGCACTTCGAGCACGTGCCAGGAGATCGCCTCGCCCTCGCGATCGGGGTCGGTCGCCAGAATCAGCCGGTCGGCGCCCTTGAGCGATCTGGCGATGTCGTTCAGCCGGCCATTGGCCTTGGGATCGACCTCCCAAATCATTTTGAAATTAGAGTCCGGATCGACCGATCCGTTCTTGGCGGGGAGGTCGCGGACATGGCCGAATGAGGCCAGAACCTCATAGGACGAGCCCAAATACTTATTGATCGTCTTGGCTTTCGCCGGCGACTCAACAATGACGATATTCATGTAATTCCAGTGACTTACGGGAAAAATGAAGGCTGGTTCCGCGAGACTCGCGCCAGCCGTTTCGACCCGAACATGGGTGCGCCGGCCGCCCCTGTCAAATCGACAGATGTTGAAAGGGCGAGAAAGGCAGCCGGCTTAGTATTCGAATAGTTGTAAAACATGTATCATTAGTTGTATTCGCAAGGGGTTCAGCCGCCCTCAGGCCGAGGCGGTCCGCATGCGTTTCGCTCGCCTCGGCTTCAGCATCGTGTCGGCGGCGGCCAACAGACGTCCGTCCTGCGACTGCAGCTCAAGCTTCCGCACCGGCCGGCCGTTTTCGCGATCGACCAGGATGGTCGCGATTTCCTCGGGGTGTTCGTCGAACTCCTCGCTCCACTGCCGGAGCGCGATCAGGATCGGAAAAACCCCGCGGCCCTTCGGCGTCAGCACATATTCCTGATAGGCGCTGCCGTCGGAGGCCGGTGTCATCTTCAGGATGCCCTGATCGACCAGCGTGCGCAGGCGCACGGTGAGGATATTCTTGGCGAGCCCCAGGCTCCTCTGGAATTCGCCGAAGCGGCGCCGGCCGAGCAGGGCGTCGCGGATGATCAGGAGCGACCACCAGTCGCCGATGGCATCCAGCGATCGCGCGATCGGGCACTCGGCGGCCTCAAAGCTTGTCCGTTTCACCATGGCAATCTCCCGGCGGCCTTGGCTCCGGACGCGTAGCAGGCTTTCGCCCGAAAACGCTTTGTCGGAGCCATCACGGCCTTGTGTAGTTGCATTATAAAACCAGATGCCTTAATTGGCAACATAGTTTAATAATGCAACCACGGGAGGGCTATCGTGAGACTGGCGAACAAGACGGCGTTGATTACAGGGGGCAACAGCGGCATCGGGCTTGCGACCGCGCGGCTGTTTGTGGCCGAGGGCGCGCGGGTGGTGATCACCGGGCGCAATCAGGCGACGCTCGAGGCAGCCGCGAAGGAACTCGGCACGAGCGCGCTGGCGATCGCAGCTGACGCCACCGACATCGCGGCGACCGAGAACGCGGTCGCGAAGGCCGTCGAAAAGTTCGGCAAGCTCGACATCGTCTTTGCCAATGCCGGCATCAGCGCCAGCACTCCGGTGGGGGGCACGACGCTGGCAACGTTCGAAGTCCGTGCTCAAAACCAATATCACCGCGGTCTTCTTCACCGTACAGGCGGCGGCGCCGCATCTGCGCGATGGCGCGTCAATCATCCTGAACGGCTCGGTGATCTCGGTGCTCGGCAATCCCGGCTATGCGGCTTACGCGGCGAGCAAAGCCGGCGTGCGCGCGATGGCGCGCGTGATGGCGTCAGAGCTGTCGCCGCGCGGCATCCGGGTGAACGTCGTATCGCCTGGCGGCACCAGCACGCCGATCTGGAACCGGACCGCGCCGACGCCGGAGGCGATCGCGGCTTTGGAAGCGCGCATCTCGAAAACCGTTCCGCTCGGGCGCTTTGGCAAACCGGAAGAGGTTGCAAAAACCGTGCTGTTTCTCGCCTCCGACGATGCTTCGAATGTTCAAGGCGCGGAGATCTTCGTCGACGGCGGCGCTACCGCATCTCCCGCGGGCGCGCCGATCTATCGCGGATAAGGCCAATCCGCGCCGACGGATGGACCTCTGAACAAGACTGAATCCGATCAGCACAATTGGATGTGAGAGCTGCATCACAGTTGTGCTGTTCGGTTCCCTCCCTCACGAGAGGTATATTCTAATTTACGCGACTTGCGTTGAACCCCGATCGCCGCAGCCTCGACTTCTCCACGGCAGGGCTTTGATCCCTAAATGATTGGAGAATTGGATATGTCCAGGGCTATTCACTTCTTTACGCCGACATCTGCGTTCACGGCCTCATCGGAGAAAGCCGCCAGCACGCTTGATCCGATCCTGTTGTTCTCCGGAATCTGCTTCCTTGCGCTCGTGATTGCGATGCTGACGGGCCAGCAAGGCGTTTGGTATTGATCGTTTTTCGGCATCCTGCACACGCGATGCTAGCCTGACGCCGGTCAGACGAGATTTTTCGTCGATCAGTTGTGCTGACCGGTTCCCTCGTCTGCCGGGAGTATTTTGATCGCGGCGTGAACCTTTGCTGCAGCTGCGATGACTCTTTCGAAGGCTGGGTTTTTCGAACTTCTATTTGTTGGAGCCTGATATGCCGGATGGTGCTCGCATTTCCATTTCTGCGTCCAAGATTTCATCGCAAAAGTCAGACGGTCACCCACTCATTACAATCGCGCTGTTTTCCGGAGTAGGCCTTTTGGTGTCTCTCGTTGCAATTCTGTGCGGCGTGCAAGGCGCCTGGTTCTAATTGTCTTCGACGGCTCTTCGACATTAGCGACACCAACCCGCCGCCGTGATGCCGCGGCGGCGGGTTGGTGCGCTTCTGTTTAGGCCGCGCGGAGATTGGTCGCGGCCTGCAACGCGCTCGCCAGCGCCTTCTCGCGATGCTCGGGCCCGACCTGGATTCCGTCCGCGAAGATGAATTCGGGATTGGCGACACCGATAAAGCCGAACACCCCGCGCAAATAAGTTTCGAGATGTTCGAGCGCGGCTGCCGGCGTGCCGGCGCCGTAAAATCCGCCGCGCGAGATCGCAATGATCACGCGCTTGTTGCCGGCCAGTCCTTCCGCACCTTGCGCGCCATATTTGAAGGTCTTGCCCGCCACGACGATGCGGTCGATCCAGGCCTTGAGCTGGCTCGGTATCGTGAAATTGTACATGGGCGCGCCGAGCACGACGATGTCGGCGGCCAAGAACTCGTCCAGCACGGCCTGGCCGGCGGCAAGGTCCTGCAGCAGCGCAGCCTCGGGCGTCGCCCCTTGGGCGGCGGCAAGATGCGAGCCCGACAGATGCGCCAGCGGCGTCGAAGTGAGATCACGATAGATGATGTCGAGACCGGGCGTCGCCTGGCGCAGGCGATCGACGATCGCGGCGGAAACCTGGCGGCTGACGGAGTGGGGGCCGAGCACGCTGGAGTCGATATGAAGAAGTTTCATGGCAGTCACCCTTGTAGTTGGTATAAGTTTGTAACTGGGGCTATATGAGTGACTGTCCGCAAACCCCGCAAGAACGCACATTTTTGAAACCCGAGCACACCCTTGAAACCCGAGCACATCAAAGTGCCTGTCCTGCCGCCGCAACGCGCACCTCGACAGCGATTGCCGCGGGGTTGCCTCGGTGCTGGCGCGGGTCGGCGACAAATGGAGCGTGTTCGTCATCATGCTGCTGGGCGACGGGCCGCGGCGCTTCAACGAGATCAAGCGCATGATCGGCGGCATCTCGCAGCGGATGCTGACGCTGACGCTGCGCGGGCTTGAGCGCGACGGCCTGGTCACGCGCACGGTGTTTCCGACCATTCCGCCGCGGGTCGACTACGAACTGACCGATCTCGGGCGCGGCCTGTCGAAGCCGGTGGTAGCGCTCGGCGAATGGGCCATGACGCATCAGGCCGAGATCGAAGACGCGCGGGCGCGGTTCGACCGGCGCAACACGTAGCGTTTTCGAGCGAAGTGGGCACCGGTTCGCGTGAAGAAAACGCGTCAAAATAAAGAACTGGCAGCCTGATCCGGCGAGACTAAATCAGCGACACCAGCCCGCCGCCGTGACGCTCGAGCCGTGCCGGCGAGTTCGAGCTCGAGCAGCACGGTGCGCACGATCGCCGGCGACGTTCCGGCCATCCGGATCAGATCGTCGAGCGAGACCGGGCGTTGGTCCGAGCAGGCTCGACGATGCGCGCGCGATCGCTCGGCCTGCGGGTTCGGGAGCCGAGCGGCTCGCCGTCGGGCTCGCGCAGCGGAAATCGATCGGCCGCTCCATGATCGGCTCGACGGCGTGGATGACGTCGGCAGGCCTCGGTGACCAGCGTCGCGCCCTGCTTGATCAGATCGTTGGTGCCGGCGGCGCGCGGATCGAGCGGCGAGCCCGGCACGGCGAACACCTCGCGGCCCTGTTCGGCCGCCATCCGCGCCGTGATCAGCGAGCCCGAGCGATGCGCGGCCTCGACCACGACGACGCCGAGCGCCGCGCCCGAGATCAGCCGGTTGCGCCGTGGAAAATCGCGGGCGCGCGGCACGTGGCCGAGCGGCATTTCGGAAATCGCGGCGCCCTCGGCGTCGATGATCGCGGCCAGCAGATCCTCATGCTCGGGCGGATAGATCTTGTCGTGACCGCCGGCCAGCACCGCCACCGTGCCGCTTTCGATCCTGGCGCGATGCGCGGCCTGATCGATGCCGCGCGCCAGTCCCGAGACGATGACAAAGCCGGCTTCGCCGAGATCGCGCGCCAGTTGGCCGGCGAATTTCAGCCCGGCGCCGGAAGCGTTGCGCGAGCCGACGATCGCGATCATCGGCCGCATCAGCACCTCCAGCGCACCGCGCACGCCGAGCAAGGGCGGCGCATCGTCGAGCGTCGCCAGCCGCGGCGGATAGCCGGCTTCGCCCGGCGCGAGCAGGCTGACGCCGAGTCGCTGGCTTGCGGCGAGCTCGGCGCGCGCATCCTCCTCGCTGCAAATCCGCGCCTGGCGCGATCAGCGCCGCCGCGCCGCGCCAGATCGGGCAGCCGCTCCAGTGCCGCGCGCGCGCTGCCGAAATGACTGCAGCAGGGAACGGAAGGTGCGCGGCCCGACATTGTCGGAACGGATCAGCCGCAGCCAGTCGATGCCGCTCGGCGTCGGTGAGGTGTGTTGTGGTTGATGGCGTCCACGCTCGCTCCTTGCGGACGCCAGCATGGATCAACCGGAGGGCGTGGGGAAGGGGTGATCCACGCGCCTCGTCATGCCCGGCCATGACCGTAGCCGGCTTGCTCGATCGCAAACCCTGTCCCGTAAAAGCGATCAGGTCTTTCGCAGGAAACCATGCCCATGATCTCGCTCGTCGAACTCCAGCGCCGCATCGATTCCGGCGAGCTCTCGCGCCGATGCGGCGATCGCGCAATCGCTGGAAGCGATCGACGCGCAGGAAAAGACCATCGGCGCCTTTGTCTGTCGCGCCGAAAACGCCGCGCGCCGCAAGCGCCGGCCCGCTGCGCGGCATCGCGGTCGGCATCAAGGACATCATCGATACGTCGGATTTTCCGACCGAGATGGGTTCGCAGATCTACCGGGGCTGGCGGCCGCGCGCGGATGCGTCTGTGGTGATGATGCTGAAGCAGGCGGGCGCGACCATCATCGGCAAGACCACGACGACGGCGTTTGCGGCGAACGATCCGACGCGCGACGCTCAATCCGCGCAATCACGGTCACACGCCGGGCGGATCGTCATCGGGCTCGGCGGCGGCGGTCGGCGGCCGGCATGATTCCGCTGGCGCTGGGAACGCAGACCGGCGGCTCGGTGATCCGGCCGGCCTCGTTCTGCGGCGTCGCCGCGATCAAACCGTCGTATCGGCTGCTGCCGACGGTCGGCGTGAAATGTTTTTCGTGGACGCTCGACACCGTCGGGCTGTTCGCGGCCGGCGTCGAGGATCTCGCGCACGGGCTTTCGGCGATGACCGACCGGCCCGAACTGTTGCCGCGGTGCCGCGATCGCAGGCGCCGCGCATCGGCGTCGTGACGCAGGATTTTGCCGGCGCGCCGGAAGCGGCAGGCGAGCGAGGCGCTGCGGATCGCGGCACGCCGCGGCGGAACGCGCCGGCGCGTCGGTTCGCGCGCTGGCATTGCCTGAGATCGTCGCGGAGGCCTGGCGCATCCAGCCGACCGTGCAGGAATTCGAGGCGCATCAGGCGTTCGCCTGGGAATATCGCGCAAACTACGACGCCATGCCGCCGCTGCTGCGCGGCAGGCTCGACGAAAGCCTGGGCATCACGCCGGCCGATTACGACGCGGCGCGCGCGATCGCGATGCGGGCGCGCGCAGCGTTGGCCGAGATGTTCGAGCGAGGTCGACGTGTTGCTGACGTTCTCGGCGCCCGGCGCAGCGCCGAAGGGACTGGCCTCGACCGGCGATCCCCGTTTCAACCGGCTGTGGACGCTGATGGGCGTGCCTTGCGTCAACGTTCCCGCCTATGTCGCCGAGGGCGGATTGCCGGTCGGCGTGCAGGTGATCGCGCGATTTGGCGACGACGCCGGAGCGCTGGCGGCGGCGCGGTTCGTTGAGAAGGCGCTGGCGGGCTTGAGAGAAGCGGTCATTCCGGGATGGTCCGTAGGACCAGACCCGGAATCTCGAGATTCCGGGTTCGATGCTTCCGCATCGACC
Source organism: uncultured Alphaproteobacteria bacterium (assembly GCA_963713785.1). Lineage (GTDB taxonomy): Bacteria > Pseudomonadota > Alphaproteobacteria > Rhizobiales > Xanthobacteraceae > Bradyrhizobium. The sequence continues at coordinate 88,721 of CAVQNB010000011.1, read as the reverse complement.
CGGAATGACGTTGTCACTTCGCCCCGATCCGCCCCTCGGTGCCCGCCTGCAGCCGCTTGATGTTTTCGCGGTGCATGTAGAACAACAGCAGCGTCAGCACCGCGAACAGCGAGGCCAGCGCGAGGTGGCCGAACCACCACAGGAAGATCGGCGTGACGAAACTTGCGACCAGCGCCGACAGCGACGAGTAGCGCGAGGTGAAGGCGGTGGCGAGCCAGATCACGCAAAACACCAGCGCGGCCGGCCAGAACAGGCCGAGCAGCACGCCGATATAGACGGCGACGCCTTTGCCGCCCCGAAATTTCAGCCAGACCGGGAAGAGATGGCCGAGGAAGGCGCCGAGCGCCGCCAGCATCGCCGCGTTCGGGCCGCCATAAGTAGCCGGCGATGATCGACCGCGACCGTGCCCTTGAGCATGTCGAGCAGCAGCGTCGCCGCAGCAAGACCCTTGCGTCCGGTGCGCAGCACATTGGTGGCGCCGATATTGCCGGAGCCGATCGAGCGCAGGTCCTGCGTGCCGGCGAATTTTGTCAGGATCAGTCCGAACGGGATTGAGCCGAGCAAATAACCGAGCACGAACGCCACGACCAGGAATGCGTCAGCGGACACGGCTGCCGCTCCCGTCGTTTCCGTTGCCACAAACTTGCCGCGCATTAGACTCTCTTGTTGACGCGTTTTCTTGACGCGAGCCGGTACCCACTTCGCTTGAAAACGCTCTAGACATGCTCATACACCGTCCGTCCGCCGACGATAGTGCGCACGACGCGGCCGGAGAAGCGGGCCTCGTCGAACGGCGTGTTCTTGCATTGCGATTTGAGATCGGCGGGATCGAGCACCCAGGGCGTATCGGCATCGATCACGATCACGTCAGCGGGCGAGCCCGCGCGCAGCGAGCCGCCGGGCAGGCCCAAGCAGTTCGGCCGGGCGCGTCGACATCGCGCGGATCAGCGTCTTGAAATCCGTCTCGCCATTGTGGATCAGCCGTAAGCCCGCCGGCAGCATGGTCTGCAAGCCGACCGCGCCGGAGGCGGCTTCCGCGAACGGCAGCCGCTTCACCTCGACGTCCTGCGGATTGTGATCGGACATGATGACGTCGATCAATCCCGAGGCGACCGCCTCGACCAGCGCTCGGCGGTCGTCCTCGGTGCGCAGCGGTGGCGACAATTTCAGGAACGTGCGGTAGGGGCCGATGTCGTTCTCGTTCAAGGTCACGTGGTTGATCGAGACCGACGCCGAGACATGCAGGCCCGCATCGCGCGCGCGTTTGAGGATCTCCAGCGACTCGATGCAGCTCAGCGAGGCCGCGTGATAGCGCCCGCCGGTGAGCGCGACGAGGCGCATGTCGCGCTCCAGCATCACGGCTTCGGCGGCATTGGGAATGCCGACCAGCCCAAGGCGCGCGGCGAACTCGCCCTCGTTCATGACGCCTTCGCCGACGAGATTCGGGATCCTCGGTGTGGTGCACGATCAGCGCGTCGAAATCGCGAGCATAAGTGAGCGCCCGCCGCATCACCTGCGCATTGGTGACGCTCCTGTCGCCGTCGGAAAACGCCACCGCGCCTGCGGCCTTCAACAGCCCGATCTCGGTCATCTCCTGGCCGAGCATGCCTTTCGTCAGCGCCGCCATCGGATGGATGTTGACGATCGCGGTGTCGCGGGCGCGGCGCAAGACAAAATCCACCGTTGCCGAATTGTCGATCACCGGCGAGGTATCCGGCTGGCAGATGATGGTGGTGATGCCGCCGGCGGCCGCGGTCTGGCTTGCGGAAGCAAAGGTCTCGCGATGGCTGGCGCCGGGCTCGCCGACAAAGGCGCGCATGTCGACGAGCCCGGGGGCGACGATCATGCCGGCGCAATTGACGATGTCGGTGCCTTCGGGAACGCCGGCCGCACCGATGCCGCGCCGGGAGTCGCGGATCACGCCGTCGGCGATCAGGACGTCGCCGGGCCCGTCGAAATCGCGCGACGGATCGACCACGCGGGCATTCGCGAGCAGGATCGGGCGGCGGTCGGTCAGCATGGTCTCACGCGTTCGGCAGGTTGCGGGCGAGCGCTTCCAGCACCGCCATCCGCACCGCCACTCCCATTTCCACCTGTTCGCGGATCAGCGATTGCGCGCCGTCGGCGACGATCGAGTCGATCTCGACGCCGCGATTCATCGGCCCCGGATGCATCACCAGCGCATCGGGTTTGGCATAAGCGAGCTTCTTCTGGTCGAGGCCAAAGTAATGGAAATATTCGCCCGACCGAGGGCACGAACGAGCCGTTCATGCGCTCGCGCTGCAGCCGCAGCATCATCACGATGTCGGCGCCGTTCAGGCCCTCGCGCATGTCGCGCGCGACCTCGACGCCCATCCGCTCGATGCCGGGCGGCAACAGCGTCGAGGGTGCGACCACGCGCACGCGCGCGCCCATCAAACTGAGCAGGAGGATATTGGAGCGCGCCACCCGCGAATGCAGGACGTCGCCGCAGATCGCGATCACCAGCCCCTCGAGCCGGCCCTTGTTGCGGCGGATGGTGAGCGCATCCAGCAGCGCTTGGGTCGGATGTTCGTGCGCGCCGTCGCCGGCATTGATCACGGAACCGTCGACCTTGCGCGCCAACAGTTCCACCGCGCCGGAGGCATGATGGCGCACCACCAGGATGTCCGGATGCATGGCATTGAGCGTCACCGCGGTGTCGATCAGGGTCTCGCCCTTGCGCATCGACGACGACGACACCGACATGTTCATGACGTCGGCGCCGAGCCGTTTTCCGGCGATCTCGAAGGAGGATTGGGTGCGGGTGGAGGCCTCGAAGAACAGGTTGATCTGGGTGCGGCCGCGCAGAGAGGCGCGCTTCTTGTCGACTTGGCGGTTGAGCTCGACATATTCCTCGGAGAGGTCGAGCAGGCCGCTAATATCGGCAGCGGAAAGCCCCTCGATTCCCAGCAGATGCCGGTGACCAAGGACAAAGGTCGATTTCAGTGCGGGGGTCATTAAAACGAGAGCTATAGGCGCGGACCGATGGCGGGGCAAGGGCCAAAGGCAGGCCAAAAAGTTATCCCCCGGTCAGTCTTAATTCTCGTCATGCCCGGGCTTGTCACCCCGAGCCGGATGTTTCCGGGTTGGGTCTTCAAAGGGCGCAACTCAGCATGGCCGAGTTGCTATGCATCCACGCCCTCCTCGGAATTAACCGTAAAAAAGGCGTGGATGGCCGGAACAAGTCCGGCCATGGCGATTGAGGGATTGGTTTCGTGAAAGCACTGTCGATCGCGCTTATTGTCGCGGGCACCATTTCTCAGGCCCATGCGCAGGCCATGCCCGGCGATTTCGTCTACCTGCGCGACATCGACCCCACGATCATTCAGGACATCCGCTATGCCGGCTCGAACAATTTTGTCGGCCGGCCGCTGAAAGGTTACGCCGCCGCCGAATGCGTGGTGAAGCGCGAGGTGGGGTTGAGGCTGAAAGCCATCCAGCAGGAACTTTCGAAACAGAGCCTGTCGTTGAAAATGTTCGATTGCTACCGGCCGGCGCGCGCGGTCGCCGACATGTGGGCTTGGGCGCAAAACGGCAAGGAGACGCCGGCCGAGCGGCGCTTCAACCCGGCGATCCCGAAGGCCGCGCTGTTCCGCCTCGGCTATATCTCTGGCCACTCCCTGCATTCGACCGGTGCCGCCCTTGATCTGACCCTGGTCGATCTGAAGGCGGACAATTCGGCCGTGTTCGATCCCAACAAGAGCTATGCCGACTGCACCGCGCCGGTCGAGGCGCGGGCGCCGGAGGCAAGCATCGACATGGGAACCGGTTACGATTGTACCGATTTGAAGGGGCACACCAATGCAGCCTCGATCACGCCGGCGCAGCGCCGCTGGCGTAATCTGCTGGTCGCCGCCATGGCGCGGCAAGGTTTTGTGAACTATTCGAAGGAGTGGTGGCACTTTTCGCTGCCGGGCATCGGCGCAACCGCCTATGATTTCGTAATTCAACCCCGCCGCCAATGATTCCCGTCAGGACCGGCCCATGACCAAGCCCGCATTCGCAACCCACGAAGTCCTCAACCAGTCGCCGCCGTTCGAGGATGTCGATTTGTTCGCGCTCGACAGACCCTTGGCGGAATCGGTTGCCGCCAATGGCGGGGCTGCCGCCGAGCGGGAGTTATCCGCGTTCGGCAAGCACTGGGGATCGGCTGCGATGGCTGCGCGCGGTCGTGCCGCCAACGAGAACACGCCGAAACTACGAACCTTCGACGCCAAGGGCAACCGCCGCGACGAGGTCGAGTTTCATCCGACCTATCACGAGTTGATGGCGCACTCCGCGCATGCCGGCGTGCATAATTCGACCTGGACCGCGACAGGAAAGCCGGCCGGCGGTGCGGCCGAAGTCGTGCGCGCGGCAAAATTCTACGTCGCCTCGCAGGTCGAGACCGGTCACCTCTGCCCGATCACCATGACGCGGGCCTCGGTCGCGGCATTGGCGGTTGAGCCCGATGTGCTTGCAAAGACGATGCCCGTGATCGCGACGCGTTCCTACGATCCCTCCTTTGCGCCATGGTGGAAAAAGCGCGGCATGACGCTCGGCATGGGCATGACCGAGAAACAGGGCGGCACCGACGTGCGTTCCAACATGACGCGCGCGGAACGCGACGGCGGCGCCTATCGCATCACCGGGCACAAATGGTTCATGTCGGCGCCGATGTGCGATGCGTTCCTGGTGCTCGCGCAGGCCGACGAAGGCCTGACCTGTTTCTTCATGCCGCGCTTTGCGCCCGACGGCTCGGTGAATGCGATCCAGTTCCAGCGGTTGAAGGACAAGCTCGGCAACCGCTCCAATGCTTCCTCGGAGGTGGAATTTTCCGGCGCTTATGCCGAGCGCGTCGGCGAGGCGGGGAAGGGCATCCGCACCATCATCCAGATGGTGCAGTTGACGCGGCAGGATTGCGCGATTGCCTCCGCCGGCCTGATGCGGTCGGGACTGGCGCATGCGCTCAATCACGCGCGGCATCGCAGCGTGTTCCAGAAGCATCTCGCCGATCAGCCGCTGATGCAGGCGGTGCTTGCCGACATGGCGCTGCATGTCGAGGCCACCATTGCGCTCGTGATGCGGCTCTGCCGTTCGTTCGATCAGTCCCCCGACGATTTAGGCGAAGCCGCCTATATGCGGCTGCTCACGCCCGCGATCAAATACTGGGTCTGCAAGAGCGCACCGGCCTTTCTCTACGAGGCGATGGAGTGCCTCGGCGGCAACGGCTATGTGGAGGAGGGGATTTTGGCGCGGCATTATCGCGAGTCGCCGGTCAATGCGATCTGGGAAGGCTCCGGCAATGTGATGTGCCTTGACGTGCTCCGGGCGCTGTCGCGCGAGCCGGATGCGGCGATGGCGGTATTGCAGGATATTGCCGAGCAGACGAAGGGATTGCCGGGCAGCGGTGAGACCGTCGCATCGATCGCAAAATCGTTCCGCCGGCCGGACGGCGAGCGGGTGGCGCGGCTAGCGGTCGAGAAGCTGGCGCTGCTTTCGGCCGCGGCCGCGCTCAACAAGATATCGCCGCATCACGCCGAGCTGTTTGCGGCTACGCGGCTTGCCGCAAATCACCCCAGCATGTACGGCGCGGTCGACCTCGCGAATGACGATATCCGTGCATTGCTGGCACGGGCGCTGCCTTGAGAGTCAGTCTGATGGATTCCCTCAATCCCGAACATCCGCCGGTGATAGTGGCGCCGGCCGAACGCCGCCCGCGAATCTGGAAATTCTGGGGCACCGCGCTGTGGGGCCTGTTCATCTTTGCGGCGATGTTCGTCGGGCAAATCGCCGTCGTCGTCTGGTTCGTGCTGCGGCAGGGAGGACCGATCGATATTGCCACCGCAGTGCATGTCGTCGGCGGCGGAATCACGATCTCGCTGTCGGTGATCTCCGGCCTGCCGGCGGTGCTGGCGGCACTTTGGCTTGCGATCCATCTGTCGCGCACGCGCTTTGCCGACTATCTCGCGCTGCGCTGGCCCTCGTGGAAAAACCTCGCGATCGGCGTCGCTGGTCTGTTCGTCGTGGTGATGGGCTGGGACCTGGTGTCGCGCGCCACCGGGCGCGACGTTGCCCCGGGCTTCATGGCCGACGTCCTGAAATCGGCGCGCAATGACGGCGCGCTGTGGCTCCTGGTGCTCGCCTTCTGCGTCGCCGCGCCGATCTCGGAGGAATTGTTCGCGCGCGGTTTTCTTTACCGCGGCTGGTCGGAAACGTTTCTACGACCTGCCGGCGCCATTGTGCTTTCGTCGATGGTGTGGACCGGGCTGCACCTGCAATATGACTGGTACTTTTTCGGCGAAGTTTTTTCCATCGGCCTCTGGCTCGGCTATCTGCGCTACCGCTCCAACTCGACCTGGCTGACGATCGTGCTGCACGGCCTCAACAATCTCGGCGCCGTGGTGCAGACGATCTGGCTTGCGAACTGACGCTAGCTAGCGCTTTCCACGAAGGTTCGTCAGGCGGTCGAGCGCGCCTTGCAGAATGAAGATCGCGGCATGCTCGTCGATCACCTCGGCACGCTTTGCCCTGCTCATGTCCATGCCGATCAGTTCGCGCTCGACGGCCGCGGTCGAGAGCCGCTCGTCCCACAGGGCGATAGCGAGGTCGGTCAATTTAGAGAAATTGCGCGCGAAGGCGCGGGTGGACTGCGCGCGAGGGCCCTCGCTGGCGTCCATGTTGATGGGGAGCCCAAGCACAAAACCGACCGCGCTGCGTTCCCCCGCGATGGCAAGCAGCCGCGCCGCGTCCGATTTGAAGGCCTTGCGCCTGATGGTCTCGACGCCTGCGGCGAGCTTGCGGTCGGGGTCGGACACGGCAACGCCGATGGTTTTTGTTCCCAAATCCAGGCCAACCAGCGCGCCGCGTTCGGGCCAGTGCGCAGCAGCGTCGATCAGGGGGAGGACGGGGGCGGGCATCGCTTGCGCATAACATGCAGCTTGGTGGTTACGCAAAGCCCCATCACGGCGCGGGCATTCACCGATGCCACGCCGTGACGAAAATGCGACCCTACCGGATCGCCACCGGGTTGATGATGCCCTGAACGGCTCCGGTGATCCTGGGCACGCCGAGAACGAACAGGAACTCGTAGCCCTTGTCGGCGGCGAGCTGATCCGTGTTCATGTTTTCCAGAATGTAAGTGCCGGACATCGGCAGGAAGATCTGGTGCACCGGAAACACGTCCTTGGATTCGAACGGAAGCACCTCAACCGCCCAGGTATCCGAGCCGACGGCAACGACGCCCTTGCTGACGAGATATTTCGCGCCTTCGACGCCGACGCCGGGTTCGCCCGCATTGTAGCGCTTGTCGTCCTTGCCGATCAGACTGGTCCAGCCGGTATGGAAGATGACGACGTCGCCTTGGCGGATCTCGACGCCCTGTTTCTTTGCGACTTCATCGATTTCCTTGACGTTGAAGGCGGTGCCCTCCTTGACAACATCGGTGTCGTAATAGGCCGCCATGTCGAGCATCACCCCGCGGGTGACGATCGGCGGGATTTTTTCGACGCCGAGTTTCTTCAGCCCGTCGGCGGCCGCGAAATCCGTCGACTTGAGCCCGTTGTAATAAGTCCAGTCGACGCCGATGTGGCCGAGGCCGTCAATCTGGCTGCCGATCCCCACCCAACCCTCGATGATGTCATCGTTGTAGGTCACCTTGTTCGGACCGATGCCGTTGCCGCCGGCTTGCCCGGGTTGCAGGACCAGTACCTTGAAGGTGCGCGGGGGATAGGCCGGTGTCTTCGAGTTGGTCTCGATGCCGAGCGCGTAGGTCTTGCCGGTTTTGATCAGCCCGGCGGCCTTCACGACGATATCGGGCGACATGTTGTTGGCGGCGCCGATCTCGTCATTCGGGCCCCATTTCGATTTGGTCCAGTCTTGTGCGCTTGCCGTTCCGACCGTACCCAACAAGGCGACAGAACAGCACAACACGAATGCGGTGCGCATCGTAGTTCCTCCCAGATGTTGACGTTATGGTTGTTGGTAGCTAGCGCTACATACTAACGTGGTAGCAGTGAGCAATCCAAAAATTTTTCAGCAGCTCCGCGCAACTTCACATCGCGTCAGAAATGTGACGGCGAATTTTCGCCAGACGGAAAGACTGGGAATCCAAAAGATGAATTCAAGACTTTGCCCGATGGTCCGAACCGGGAGGACGTGCAGTGGACGCCCTTAGCCTGTTCGGCCTGTTCGCGGTCACTGCGATGCTGGTGACGTACGCGCTGGAGGAGCGCAGCCACTGGTTCATCCTCGGATTTGCCGTCGCCTGTGCGCTGGGTTCGATCTATGGATTTTTGCAGGGCGCCTGGCCGTTCGGGCTGGTCGAGGTGGTCTGGGCCTTCGTTGCGCTGCGGCGCTGGACTGGCAGGCTGCGGCGTATTGCATAGCCCAGGCGACTCAGAAAAGAGCACTCTATTCGGCGGGCGCCGTTTCACGATCGAGATCGTATTATTCTCAATTATTCATTTCTCGCCCATGTCAGGGCGGCTTATTGTGCCGGCTTGAGCGAGAGAACAGACAACCAACTCAACCGATCCAAGGACCATGTGGCCAGACCGCCGGATTATCGACCTCTTCAAGACTGAATTTCCCATCGTGCTGGCGCCGATGGCCGGTGTGATGGATGCGGAGCTGGTGATCGCGGCGGCGCAAGGTGGCGCGCTGGGCTCGCTGCCCTGCGCGATGCTGTCGGCAGAGAAGGCGCGCGAGCAGGTCAACATCATCCGCCAGCGCGTGTCGGCGCCGATCAACATGAATTTCTTCTGTCACAAGGCTGTCGAGGCCGATCCGAAGCGCGAAGCGACATGGCGGCAACGGTTGGCGCCCTATTATTTGGAACTTGGGCTCGACCCCGCCGCGCCGATCAATGCCGCAAATCGCGCGCCGTTCGACGCGGCGTTTTGCGAGGCGGTCGAGGAGTTGAAGCCCGAGATCGTCAGCTTTCATTTCGGCCTGCCGGACCAGGCGTTGCTGAGGCGCGTCAAGGCGGCCGGCTGCATCGTGATGTCTTCGGCGACCATTGTGAAGGAAGCGATCTGGCTCGAGGAGAACGGCGCCGACGTCATCATCGCGCAGGGCGCGGAAGCCGGCGGCCATCGCGGCATGTTCCTGACCGAAAATATTGCCGAACAGCCCGGCACCTTTGCGCTGGTGCCGCAGGTGGTCGACGCCGTGAAGGTCCCGGTGATTGCGGCTGGCGGTATCGCGGACGGGCGCGGCATTGCAGCCGCGTTCGCGCTGGGTGCGGCGGGTGTCCAGATCGGCAGCGCCTATCTGCGCTGCCCGGAATCCAAGGTGATTGCGCCGGCGCGGGTCGCGCTCGCCCAGGCACGGGATGACTCCACCGTCATCACCAATGTCATGACCGGGCGCCCGGCACGTGGCGTTGCCAACCGCGTCATGCGCGAGGTCGGCCCGATTTCACCCGACGCCCCGGCGTTTCCCCATTCGGCCACCGGGCTTGCGCCGCTAAAAGCGGCAGCGGAGAAGCTCGGCAAGGTCGATTTCACCAATCTTTGGGCCGGCCAGGCGGTGCGGATGGGCCGCGAAATGCCGGCCGCCGAGCTGACCCGGGCGCTCGCAGGCTCCGCGCTGGCGCGGCTGAGCCGGATGGCGGGCTAGGTCGGGCCCCCGGCGGTTGCGGTGCAAAAGCAGCCTCTGCTATACGGCGGGCTGAATTTCCCGCCGCAAAGGCCTATATAATGTCCGTTGACGCCGCCACTGTCCGCCGTATCGCGCATCTCGCGCGGATCGCGGTCGCTGATGCCGAAGTTCCGCACCTTCAGGGCGAGCTGAACGCGATGCTGGATTTCGTCGAGCAGTTGTCGGAAGTCAATGTCGAGGGCGTCGAACCGATGACCTCGGTGACCCCGATGGAAATGAAAAAGCGCGCCGACGTGGTCACTGACGGCGAGATCGCCGACGACATCGTCAAAAACGCGCCGGCCACCGAGAACCATTTCTTCCTGGTGCCGAAAGTCGTGGAATAACGTTTTCAAGCGAAGTGGGTACCGGTTCGCGTGAAGAAAACGCGTCAAATAAGAGAGTCTGCTGCGAGAAGTCCGATGTGTCTGCTCTGCGACGATGAAAAGGCCTATCAGGCCTACATGAACTATCTCGACGCGATGGAGCGGCAAGGCAAGGCCGCCGACCCGCAACAGGCCATGGACGCAGTGCTCGATCAGCTCGAGGCCGCCGACAACGCGCGCGCCAAGCCAAACGACCCGGCCAGCGACAAGACCCTGTCTCCGTTCTTCTGCAGCCCGATCAATAAATGACCGATTTGACATCGCTGACGCTCGCCGAGGCTAGAAGTGGCCTCGCGAACAAGTCCTTCACGTCGCTTGAACTGACCGACGCCCATCTCAAGGCGATCGAGGCTGCGCGCGCGCTCAACGCGTTCGTGCTGGAAACGCCGGATCAGGCCCGCGCCATGGCGCGCGAGGCTGACGCGAAGATCCAAAAGGGCGAGGGCGGGCCACTTGCCGGCATTCCGCTCGGGATCAAGGACCTGTTCGCCACCAAGGATGTGCGCACCACCGCGTGCTCGAAGATCCTCGGCAATTTCGTGCCGACTTACGAATCCACGATCACCTCGCAGCTGTGGCGCGACGGTGCGGTGATGCTCGGCAAGCTCAACAATGACGAGTTCGCGATGGGCTCGTCGAACGAAACCTCGTGTTTCGGCCCGGTCGCCAATCCGTGGCGGCGCGAGGGCTCCAATACCACGCTGGTGCCGGGCGGTTCTTCCGGCGGTTCGGCGTCCGCGGTGGCAGCCCTGCTCTGCATGGGCGCGACCGCGACCGACACCGGCGGCTCGATCCGCCAGCCCGCGGCGTTCACCGCAACCGTCGGCATCAAGCCGACCTATGGCCGCTGCTCGCGCTGGGGCATTGTGGCCTTTGCGTCCTCGCTCGATCAGGCCGGGCCGATCGCGCGCACGGTGCGGGACACCGCCATCCTGATGCGATCGATGGCGGGGCACGACCCCAAGGATACCACCTCGGTCGATCGCGAGGTGCCGGACTATGAGACGGCGATCGGAAAGTCCGTCAAGGGCATGAAGATCGGCATTCCCAAAGAGTATCGCCTCGACGGCATGCCCGACGAAATCGAAAAGCTCTGGAGCGAAGGCGCGGCCTGGCTGAAGGCCGCCGGCGCCGAACTCGTCGAGGTGTCGCTGCCGCACACCAAATACGCGCTGCCGGCCTATTACATTGTCGCGCCGGCGGAAGCCTCCTCGAATCTGGCGCGCTACGACGGCGTGCGGTACGGCCTGCGCGTGCCGGGCCGCAGCATCGGGGAGCTGTATGAGCACACCCGCGGCGAGGGTTTTGGCGCGGAGGTGCGCCGCCGCGTCATGATCGGCACCTATGTGCTGTCCGCCGGCTATTACGACGCCTATTATTTGCGGGCGCAAAAGGTCCGCACCCTGATCAAGAAGGATTTTGAGGATTGCTTCGCCAAGGGCGTGAATGCGATCCTGACGCCGGCGACGCCGTCGGCCGCGTTCGGCGTCGGCGAAAAGGGCGCCGACCCCGTCGAGATGTATCTCAACGACATTTTCACGGTGACCGTGAACATGGCGGGACTGCCGGGGATCGCCGTTCCCGCCGGCAAGGACGCGCAGGGCTTGCCGCTCGGCCTGCAACTGATCGGCCGCCCGTTCGATGAAGAAACACTGTTTTCGCTCGGCGAAGTGATCGAGCAGGCGGCGGGGCGGTTCACGCCGCCGAAATGGTGGTGAGCATGGCGGATTTTAGAGCCAGCCTGGCCGAATGCAGCTCCCGCGCCCAATCTCGAGCCGCCGCTGGCGGCCTTGTGGTGGGCCGCGAAGGGCGATTGGGACCAGGCGCACAAGCTCGTCCAGGACGAGGACGACGCGAACTGCTGCCTGGGTCCATGCCTATCTGCACCGGGTCGAAGGCGACCTCGGCAACGCCGGCTACTGGTATCGGCGGGCCGGACAACCGGTGGCGAAGGATTCGCTGGAAAGCTGAGTGGGAGCGGATCGTTTCCGCGCTGATCGAAGGTGGAAAAGCATGACCGCCGCCAATGGCAAGCTGATCAAGGGCTCAACCGGCGACTGGGAAGTCGTGATCGGCATGGAGGTCCACGCCCAGGTCACCTCGAACTCAAAGCTGTTCTCGGGCGCCTCCACCGCCTTTGGCGGCGAGCCGAACAGCCATGTCTCGCTGGTCGATGCTGCCATGCCGGGGATGCTGCCCGTCATCAACGAGGAATGCGTCCGCCAGGCGGTGCGCACCGGGCTGGGGCTGAACGCGAAAATCAATCTGCGCTCGGTGTTCGACCGCAAGAACTATTTCTATCCGGATTTGCCGCAGGGCTACCAGATCAGCCAGTACAAATCGCCAGTCGTAGGCGAGGGCGAGGTGGCGGTCGAGCTCGACGGCGGCGAGAAGCGTCACCGTCGGGATCGAACGGCTGCACCTGGAGCAGGACGCCGGCAAGTCGCTGCACGACCAGCGACCGGACGCCGTCGCTCGTCGACCTCAACCGGTCCGGCGTCGCCCTGATGGAGATCGTCTCCAAGCCCGACATCCGCGACGCCGAGCAGGCCAAGGCCTATCTGACAAAACTGCGCTCGATCCTGCGCTATCTCGGCACCTGCGACGGCGACATGGAGAAGGGGTCCTTGCGCGCCGACGTCAACGTCTCCGTGCGCAAGCCGGGTGGGCCGCTCGGCACCCGCTGTGAGATCAAGAACATGAACTCGATCAATTTCATTGGCCAGGCGATCGAGTATGAGGCGCGGCGCCAGGTCGAGATCATCGAGGACGGCGGCAGCATCGACCAGGAAACCCGGCTGTTCGACCCCAACAAGGGCGAGACGCGCTCGATGCGCTCGAAGGAAGAAGCGCACGACTACCGCTATTTCCCAGATCCGGATTTGCTGCCGCTGGAATTCAGCGAAGCCTATGTCGCGGGCCTCAAGGCCGGACTGCCCGAACTGCCGGACCAGAAGAAGGCGCGCTTCATCGCCGAACTCGGATTGTCGCCGTATGACGCGAGCGTCCTGGTGGCGGAACGCGAGAGCGCCGACTTCTACGAAACGATGCTGGGACAGCTCACCGACAAGGCGCGCGACGGCAAGCTCGCCGCCAATTGGGTGATCAACGAGCTGTTCGGCCGGCTCAACAAGGAGGGCCGGGACATCACGAACTCGCCGGTATCGGCCGAGCAGCTTTCCGCCATCATCGATCTGATCGGCGAGGGCACCATCTCCGGCAAGATCGCCAAGGATCTGTTCGAGATCGTCTGGCAGGAGGGCGGCGACCCCCGCGCGCTGGTCGAGGCGCGCGGCATGAAGCAGGTCACCGACCTCGGCGCGATCGAAAAGGTGGTCGACGACATCATCGCCGCCAATCCGGACAAGGTCAGCGCAAGCGAAAGCCAAGCCGCAGCTCGTCGGCTGGTTCGTCGGTCAGGTGATGAAGTCGTCCGGCGGCAAGGCCAATCCGCAAGCCGTCAACGACCTGCTCAAGTCCAAGCTCGGCATCTGATCGTGTCGAGAAGGTGGCGGCGGCATCATCGCCGCCAGTCCGCGTGATCGCGCGCGAGCGCGCGCCGATCGTCCATCGCGGCAAAATTGATCGCTTGTTCTGAAAACCGCCTTCCGAATCGATTCCGCCGATTCGTCCGAAAAATCGGTTTTGGCGAGCGAGGACGAGACGCGAGGCCGTTAAGCATGAAAAAATTTTGATTGCCAAAATTTGCGACTCAGAGTTCGCGCTACGGGCTTTCGGACAGCGTCGACGACTCGCAACGAGTTTGCTCGCCTGTCGATCGCACGATGCGTGAGTAACGAAAATGCCTGCGGCACAGCCGCTTCCTGCAATGTTGACTTTCGCCGACGTCGATCCCGCGCGCGTTTTTCGCTTCGCTTGCCGAACGCATCGTCGTGTCGTCGATGACAGCGCCTCGCGCGCGCTCGCTTCGGTGCGTCAACACTTCCTTAAGCTGGAAGCTGTTTTTTTCGATGTGTTGGTGTATTCGGGATGTAGTGCATCTCGATTCCCGAGTGCACGCAGCGATTAGGCCATCTCACTACATCAGGAGGGCAACATGGCCAAGAAAGCTAAGAAGGCAAAGAAGGCGAAGAGCGCAGTGAAGAAGACTGCGAAGAAGACCCGCAAGGTCGCCAAGAAGAAGAAGTAAGTCTCGCTTGACGCAAATTGCCGGCGGCTTGATGCCGGCACGTCATAGAGCCGTCGACGACAATCTGCTTCTCGAGCAGATTTCGAATGCAAGGCTCTGATCGACGAAAGAGGGTGTCGGCGAGACATCAGGTCAACGGCTGGATCGTATTTCGATGAGTTCGCTCTTTCGAAACCGATCCGGCAGAAGAAACAGCTTTTCTTCGTTCGGTGCGGATCTTGCATCCGCAATTTCACTTAGGTCACGGCCCCACGTGAAATCTGGTCCTGACGTGTTCGCCGACGCCCTCGTTCCAATCGCCGAGGCCTGGCGTCCGGCGTTTCGCTTTCCCCGCCACCCGGCACCCGCCGTCCCGCCACCGACATCCAACACCGACATCGTCGGTTGATATGCGCCAGCGCGCGACGCGGCGTCTCTGTCCGCGATGGTTATCGTTCTGCGAAATCGCACGGTAAACCGAATTCAGCGACAGCGCGGCAAGCCCCGCAAAAATAAGCATTGCCGGATTTCGCGGCCGATTGCGCCGAGCGCGTGTTTACATCCCGTTCATCGCGATACTTTAAACTGCCCTTCAAATTTGATCGGTCATGATCACCTCAACAAGCCGGCAAACGGCGAGCGCATGATCCGCATTGGAATAACGGGACGTTTTGAACAATTGGGCGGGGCCGCGCTCGGGACGGGGCGGCGCAAAAAACAAAAAGGAGACGACAGATGTTTCAGGGGCACTTCGATCTGGATAGCGCAACGCCGGTGGCGGCAACGGCGATCCCGGACGTGTCTGTTCGAGCGCGGGTCTGTATTGGGCGAGCGGGCGCTCCGGCGTCGTCAATCTCGTCGCCGCGCACAAATGGTTCAACCTCGCGGCCGCTGAAGGGCCGCACCGATGCCATCGCCGTGCGCCGCGAGGTCGCCGAGATGATGTCGGACGTCGAGATCGCCGCGGCCCAGCGCGAAGCCCGCGCCTGGATGACGACGCACTGAGCCGGGAGCGCGCGCAACAGCACGCGCGTCTCCTCTCGCACCGCTATCGCGAAGGCCACGTCCAGTCCGGCGGTGAGCTGTCGCTGATGATGGTTTCGCCGAGATGCTTCTCCAGCACGATCTGCCTGCAATTGGCGTCGGCGTCGAGCGCGGCGACGAGGGCCGGCGGCATGCGAAACCACCACGGCCTGCGACTGCTTCGATGCCTGCGCGATCAGACGCGCCAGCGGAGGCAGCAAATCCGGATGCAGGCTGGTTTCGGGCTCGTTGAGGACCATCAGCGCCGGCGGCCGCGGCGAGAGCAGCGCCGCGATCAGCAGAAGGTAGCGCAGCGTGCCATCGGACAACTCGGCGCATTTGAGCGGCCGCAGCAGGCCGTGCTGGTACATTTCGAGTTCGAAATATCCGTCGGTGCTGGTCACATCGATCTCGCGCGCCGGGAAACGCGTCGGCGATCGGCGGCGTCCATATCCTCGGCAGTCGCCGATTTCGCGGATGGTTTGGATGGCTGCCGCCAGATCCGATCCATCGCTCGCCAGCACCGGCGTGTAGGTGCCGACCTGCGGCCTGCGCGCGGGCGCATCGTGGTCGGTGCGCAAATGATCGTAGAAGCGCCAGTCTCGCATCCGCTCGCGCAGCATCAACAGTTCGACCGCATCACGCGGATCGCTGCAATGGGTCATCATGCTGTCGAACGATGCGAGATGCTGATAGGCCTGCTGCCATTCGCCGTTGTCGTTTCGGATGCGCACGTAGGGCCCGTTGCGAGCGGCGAATTCGTTGGCGCGGCCCAGCCGTTCGCCGGTCCATTGGCTTTCGACCTTGATTTCCGGGTCTTTCGAGAATTTCGAACTCGAATCCGGCCGCGGCAGTCCGAGATCGATCGCGTAGCCATAGTCCTTGCCGGAAAATCCGAGCTTCAGGCTGATCGGGTTTTTGCGCACCAGGCCCTGGACCGGCTGCGTGCCGGCTTTCATGGCTTGTGAGAATTTTTCCGGGCCGGCCCACAATGTCGATTGTAGCCCGCCTTCGGCAGCCAATGATTGAATGACCCGGCCTTGGGCGACATCCGCCAACAGCTTCAGCGCGCGATAAAGGCTGGACTTGCCGCTGCCATTGGCGCCGGTCACGATATTACAATAAGTGCACCAAGCGTGAGCCTGACATCGCGCAACGATCGATAGCCGGAGATGGCAAGTCTCGTGATCATCGTTCCGCGTTCATTAATAGAGAGAGCGGAGCGCCGCCCGAGGCGTCATCGATATCCCAGGAACGTTGCCAGGGCAAAGCGCCCGCTATTTAAGGCCTTAGCAGAAAGCGCTTTTGGGGCCTAAAAATCAGTTTTTTCAACGCGCAGGAATTTTGCAGCGGCGCTCGGCCGCAGGAAGAAACGGCCGTGCGGGGCGGCGGCAAGCGCCATCATCGCCGGCCCGGCCAGCGCAGCAGCGCCGCGCGTCGCCGCACGGAGCGTCGCTTCTCCCGCCTCGCGCTGGCCCATTTCCAGCAGGCATTTGCCGAGATTGATCCGGGTTGCGGCATCGTCAGGCTTAAGTCCGAGCGCGTGCCGGTAGAGATCGGCGGCGCCAGCATATTCGCCGTCGAGCGCCATCACCTTGGCGAGCGCGACGAGGGTATCATGCCGCCCCGGCGAGGCCGCGAGCACCTGCGAGAACAAAGCGCGCGCCTTGGCGCGGTCGTTGCGCTTGAGATGAAGGTATCCGAGCCCCATTCGCAGATCGAGGAGGCCCGGCGCGAGCGCAAGCCCGCTCTCGAGCACCTCGATCCCCTCGTTGAAGCGTCCGCTGTCGCCGAGCTGGCGGCCCAGTTCGAGAAACGCCGGCGGGAACGGTGGCCGCCGCGCCGTGGTTTGGCGCAATTGCTCAAATGCTTCGTCGTCCCGTCCGTCCGCGGCCAATGCAGCCGCAAGCAAGGTCTCGATCTCCGGATCGTCGCTGCGCCGCGCCGCCCGCCGTAAAGGGTCGATCGCTTCACCGGGGCGATTCTGTACGAGTAGCGCGCGTCCGAGAATTTGCGCGGCGAGGACATTGCCCCGGTTCGCCTTCAACACATCGGAAGCGAGGCGCTCCGCCTCATCCGGGCGCTGCATTCGGAACGCAAGCATAGCTTTTTCGAGCAGCGGATTGTTCGGGCTCGGTCGCCCGGGGTCTGAAGGTGGGCGCTTCGACATCGGTCGCGACAACAATCACCAAGAGCCAGGCAATGGCGGAGACGGAGGGATTCGAACCCTCGATAGGGCTTTACAACCCTATAACGGTTTAGCAAACCGCCGCCTTCAGCCACTCGGCCACGTCTCCAACAAGGCCGATATGCCCGAGGCGGCGGCGAGCCGCAAGCGGCAAATTTCGGGCTGCGGAACACTCACCGCAATCGACGACCGCAGCGTGCATGCCGGCGCTCCTATCGCAATCCTTAAAGCAGCGAAGGGCCTCGCTGCGATCGACGAGTTGCAGCGCGCGTCAAATGCGCGCCGGAACCGGTAAGCCGAGGCGTCACACAACGACGTTTGTCGCGCCGGCTGGACAGCTTGCGATCCCGTGCGCACCTGCCTGATCGAGTGACCTGCTTGATGGCAATCCGCCGCAAGATTCGACTCCCGTCGCGCTCGTACCGGTTCCCAGCTGAGCGCTGAAATGCATTTTGCGCCCGGAAAATAAGGGTTACTGCGATCCCGCCACCAGGCGCGCGGCAAGATTTCATGGCCGCCGCAATTCGCCGGCGGTTGATCACGTCGCGCGCCCGAATCGCCGCGGGAAGCGGCTTTTTCATCGAGGCGAGAGCGCTTTTTTCGGAATCACTGCCGGCACGATCCGTGTCGCGGAATCGCCGCATCAATCGCTCGAATTCGGAGTCCGCGGCGTGTCGCGAAGGGGAAAATCGGTGCCGCGAGTGCCTGCGCAGTGATCTCCGCCGTGAATGGAACGAACTTGAAAAACCTTTTTAGAACAATTGCTTGCGGAGAAAGTTTAATCAGCGCTGCGTGCTATTTGTGCAACACCTTTGCAAAAACGCCCTTAACCACACCATTCCAAGTGGTTCCTTTATTGCGTGTGCATGGACCTTCGGTAATTGTGATGTTGCGACGGAGGGGGGCATCCCGAGGTCGTCCCGTTCTTAGGTGGTTCGCTTAAGTCCCTCGCGTTCATGCGGGAGTGTCCGAAGGCGCGAAGCGGCTAAGCGGGTTTTGGGGACAAGGGAACCAACCTTAGGGTGTTTCACCCAGCGGATCCGGAACCTTCCCTATAGAGCAACTTGGAGGTTTAACATGAAGATGGTTAAGAGCCTTACTCCTCGGCTCAGCGGCGGGTCTAGTCGCCATGAGCGGGGCACAGGCGGCTGATCTTCCCGTAAAGGCCAAAGCGGTCGAATACGTGAGGATCTGCTCCCTGTATGGTGCCGGTTTCTTCTACATTCCGGGCACCGACACCTGCATCAAGCTGGGTGGTTATCTGCGTGCCGACGTGACAGTTCAACGGCGGTATCTATGATCAGCCGTTCTGGAATGGTGAAAACGGCATCGCTGACCGGTACGGCAACAAGTTTAACGATCGTTCGCGCTTGGCGCTGACCGTCGATACCCGCACCGCGACAGAATACGGCGTTGTCCGCACCTTCGGTCAGGCCGACTTCCAGTTCTCGAACTTCGGTTCGGCGGGGCATTGGCTACGGTGCGAGCCTCTTCCCGGGCGGTACCAACGGTCAGCTCAACAACGACACCGTCGGCAACGGATATGTGGCCGTCGAAATGGCGTTCGTCCAGTTCGCTGGCTTCACCTTCGGTAAGTCCGCTTCGGCATTCTCCTCGCCGTGGCATGGCTATCCGGGCAACAACACCTCGTTCCTGGTCGGCGGTTACGACACGGTCACCGGTATCCAGAACATCCAGTACTCCTGGCAGTTCGGTAACGGCGTGTCGGCCACCCTCGGCGTCGATGACAACAGCGCCAGCGGGTTCAACCGCACCCAGATCATCAATGCGATCGGTGGTGTGCCCGTGGCGTCGACTGCGTTCACCGTCCCGGTCAACTCTGGTAACGCGGGTGGTGCGATCGGGTTCGGCGGTGCCTGTTCGGCATTCTACACCCCGGTCGGTTGCGCCTATGGCGGCCAGGTCGCTCCTGACTTCGTCGGCAACATCCGGGTCGATCAGGCTTGGGGTCTGTTCCAGATCGCAGGCGCGGCCCATGATAACCATGCCGGCTATTTCCAGGGCTCCAACCTGGTCTCGTCCGCGGTCACGCCGGCTGGCGCCCCGCAGACCGGGTTCGTCAACTTTGGTCACCCGAGCGACAAGTGGGGTGGCGCGGTTGAGGCCTCGTTGCAGATCAAGAACATCCCAACCGGTGCCGGCGACGACATCAAGATGGATGCAAGCTGGTCGTTGGGTGCGTCGAAATACGTGCTCGGCACCAGCGGTGCGGATCCGTCTTCGTTCGACATCTATAAGGGCACCAGGCTTGCGATGGGTGTCGTGACCGACTCGATCTTCTCGGGCCAGAGCCCGGGTAGCAACGCCGGTTGCGGTACTGTTATTGGCGCCTCCGGCGCTCCCAATGGTCTGGGCTGTAACGGCAATCCGCAGACGGGGCTGCAGTTGACCCGTGGTTGGGGCTTCCGTGGTGCGTTCAACCACAACTGGGATCCCTACTGGTCGTCCAGCCTGTTCGGCGGCATCGCCGGGCTGAGCTACAACCAGACCGCCAAGACCCTATACTGCAACACCTACGTGTCTAACGCTGGCGTGGCGATTGCGGGCGGCGGCGTGACCAACGGTGGTGGTACCGGTGCCTTCTTGCAAGCAGGTTCGTCTTGCGATCCGGGCTTCACGATCTCCATGATCGGTCTCGTGACCCGCTGGACCCCGGTCAAGAACCTGACCTTCAGTGTCGAAACCCTCTATGCCTACCTGAAGACCAACATGTCGGGTGGCGCGGTTCCGATCTCCGGAGCGTCGGGTAACGCCTCTGGCCCCTCCTCGTCTCTGGTGCTGCCGGTTCCGGCGTGTACCTCGGCGACCAATCTGAACAGCTGTGCGCCCTACAACTACGGCAACAACGGCACGCTCTCGGTCAACTTCCGTGTTCAGCGGAACTTCTGATCCTCGTCTGACGATGATCTGAGAGAACCCCCGGCGCGAAACCGCCGGGGGTTTTTCTTTTGCGCGGAGAAACGCCGAGGCCTGCAGCCAACGCCGTTTACATCTCGCGTTCGGTGCACCCTACGAACGGCGTCATGTGGTGAGGATCGCGAATGACCAGGTTTGGGATGCTATTGCTTTGCGCGCTGCCCCTGGCGGTCACCTCCGCCGCAGCCGATAATCTGATCGAGCCAGGGCAGTGGAAAGTAACCGCAACCACCGTCATGAACGGCGCCGCGTCGCCGCCGCAGGCCAAGGCCCGTTGCCTCACCCCGGAACAAGTCGGCGACCTCGCCAAGACCTTTGGGCCCGTCTCAGGCACCGTTAATTCGACCTGCGAGCAAACCGAATATGAGGCGAACGGGCGAACGCTGAAATGGCACCTGCAATGCAGGGGTCAAATCGATATCGACGTCGCTGGCAGTTTCAACTTCGATACTCCGCTGCACTACACGGCGACCATCACCTCGAAGGGACGGATGGCGGGCGCATTGATCAGCGATGTGAAGACGGAATTGGAAGGCGAGCGCGTCGGCGACTGTCAGCAATGACGACGTTGCAATCACGCCGATTGCCATGGCGGTCGGCTAACGCTCGTGGACCGAGCGCTTGGCGCGCCGCGATGCCGCTTTTTTGATGCTTCCCGGACCTGGTGGTCCAGCTGACGATGTCCGTTCTTTGAGAGCCGGCTAAACCGGACATGCTTGGCAAACTGGAATAATTCCGTTTTCGACCCAACTCAGATATTGGTACCGGCCGAGCCTCTTCGAAACCGGTTTCAGCTCTCTATCAAAACACGCCTTCGTCCGGATATGATGCTTCGCATGCGAGCAACAAAGATGAAGCATCCATGAAACCGTAACCGGCTCCGAGAGGTGTTTCGGCAAGTGGTCGTCTCGCTGGCCATCACGCTTGCGACGTTGGCCGTGCTGGAAATCTTTCTTCGCGTTGCCGACTTTCGGGAGCTGCGCGAAGGCTTGAGCGAAAGGTCGCTCAGTTACGACTATGACGCCGAGCTCGGCTGGGCGCCGGTGCCGAATTCTTCATCCGTCGTCACCACGGCGCGCACGATCCACTTCACGCACAACAGCCTCGGCCTGCGTGACGAGGAGTTCAGCCTGGACGCGCAAGCCGACGATCATGTTCTTGGGAGACTCGTTCGTCTGGGGCCTCGATTCCGAGGCAGACGAGCGCTTCACCGAGCTATTGAAGCCAAAGATCCCCGACTACAAGATTTTGGCGGCGGGGATTGCGGGCTACGGCACCGATCAAGAATATCTGCTGCTGAAGCGGTTGTGGCCGAAGGTCAAGCCGGCTGTCGTCGTGCTGATCTTTTGTTCGCAAAACGACCGATCGGATAACAGCACCAATATCCGCTACGATAGCTATCAGAAACCTTACTTTGCGACCCAACCGGATGGATCGGTGGTGCTGATGGGACAGCCGGTCCCATGGTCTCAACTGCTATACATCAAGGAAAACTGGCTGGTGCGAAACCTCTGGCTGGCGCGGCTGGCGACCAACGTCTATGTGCGGCTCAGGCATCCGCCATTGGTTGTGCCGGACCCTACCGAAAAACTGGTGAGGAAGATCCGCGAATTCGTCGAAGGCGAACGGCGCCAAATTCCTGGTTGGAATCCAATATCACGACGAAGCGTTGGTCCGCTATCTCGAGGCGAACCGGATCCCGTTCGCCCAACTCGAAGGAGCCGCGTTCTATGCCGGAGGAGGGTTCGGCAATCATTGGACGCCTGAGGGCCACAAAGTTGTCGCGGAACGCATTCTGCGGCTGCTGTCCGCAAATAACATCGTGCACGATAAGGCCGCCGCGCAAAATAATTAGTGCGTCGCCTACACGCGCGCGCTGCGGAAAGAAGTAGGCGCGCCCCCGATATTCTTGCCAAGATTGATGAACGAGATTTCGATGAAGCGCCAGGACAGGTATGCAGCAGGCGTCGTAACGAGAACGGATGCGAGAGTGACGACGATAGTGGTGACCGAGATTGGCAATTCCGATAGCTGAAAAGTTGCAACGGTTAGAAGTTTGATGGCGAAAAATATTCCGAGAGTGTGCAGCAAATAAAAGCTGTACGAGATCCTTCCATAAAATCTGACCACGGCGAAATCGAGAAACCTGAAGATTGAGACAGGCCGCCACGCGATCAAGGCAACCAGCCACGCCGCGCTAAGGCATTCGAGCAACAAGGTCGGGGCGGTTTGCTTGCGGGTGCCGCAGTAGCAGAAAGCAATAATTGACAGGATCGCAGCAACGGTTGCGACAGACGGCAGGATATCAGACAAGCGTTTTCCATAGTGCTGCACCAGCACGCCAACGAAAAACGCATAGAGCGGCGCAAGGTTGGTAGCGTCACCCAGCGAGTGAACGTACGGTCCCCAAAACGACAATGCGAATAGAGCCAGGATGGCAGCCCAAAGCCAAGACACGCGATTTCGTTTCAAAAGCCACGCGCTGATAAAGATCAGCGGGGTGGCGAAACATTCGACTTTCATTGACCACATGACGACATTGATGTCGGTGCGGATCATCAGCATGTTTAGAAGCACGTTGATTGGGCTAAAGTCGCCTTCGTGCATCACGTAAATTCCGAACCATTGATAAAGCGCCGTGAACAACGCGACAACGGCAACGGCGGCTGGAAACAACCGAAAAAGGCGATTCCGGAAAAACCGGTAGGGGTCTGGGTTTGCTTCCAGCGAACGCGCTAACACGAATCCGCTGATGACAAAGAAGCCGACGACGGCTCCGATCCCGTTGGCTAGTCCCTTCAGGACAAAGAACGCGGCAGCGTCCCAGTCACCGCTCGGTGTGCCCGAGAATTGTTGCGAAACGTGATAGCCGACCACCGTTAGTGCGGCGATCCCTCGCAAGGATTTTATTCGGGGAACAAAACTCGGCGGCATGCTGGCGCTACTTTAGCGCGGAAAAGTATAATTCTATACCTATTTGCTGCCCATAAACGCAAATCGTGAGGCGGCATTAATGGCCGCTTGACGCGAAGGACGGCGGCTGAGAATGCCAAGCTACTCGGCGCGGTGGCTATTCAGTTCAGTGGCTATTCAGTTCAGTTGCGGTCGCAAGCTTATTTCGAATTGCCGCCCAAGCCCGATCGCTGAACGCCGACTAGCAGAATCGATTGGCAGCGACAACGGGTGGTCGCGCAAGGACAATGCAGGCAATCCTAAAACATTATTTATTGGTCCGAACAGAGCCGCGCGCCTAGATCAAGACGCAGCACTAGCTCTGTCGAGGATACAGGCGTCTTGCTCCCTGGGAATAAAGCTTTTGCTGGTTCGGTCTCCTCCTCAGGGCATTGAACAAACCTCAACGCGAAGCAGGACAAATGACCCGGTCGTCGGCTCTAGTGGCTGATTAAGCGGGTCTGGAGGACGACACATGATCATCAGTCACAAGTTGATAACGCTGGCCCTTGCATTGAGCCTGCTCGGTAGCACGTGCGCGTTCGCAAGGCCGACGCCGCATTTCGAAAATGGCCGTCTTTCGTACGAGAAAAAGACGGTCGTGAATCATGTTCCGACGGCAAAAAGATCTGACGCGACCGGCTATCCGCATCGTCCGTCAGCTAATACGATTAAAGATGACTGGCCGGCCAATATGATCCTGGGCTCGTTTGAGACTCCGACGTTTCGCTAGATATCCAATCGATCAAACGACCGAGCTGCAAGCGCTCGTCCAGCGAGAAGTCGTTCACATCACTTCGACGTTAGAACGCGACCTGCGTTCGCATCGCAAACGCATCGAACTTCACGCCTGCATCGCCAAAGTTGGTCGGACTTACCTGTTTGGCAATGTTGCCGTGAAGGTAGTCGAACATCAACCGGACGTTACGATTGGCGTACCAGTTCAGTGCTAACGTATAGATCGTCTGTCGCCCGCCGGCGACCCCGTTCGCCATGGCGAGCTGATCGTTGAGATCGATGGTGCTGTAGCGACCGGCAATCTCCCATGCGCCCCAGCCGCCACCGGTCAATGAGAATGGATTTGCCGGCACGATGCCGACGTATGAGGCGGACGCCGAATTGTAGGGGCGGGTTTCGCCAGTCAGGACATAGGCTGCTTCCGCGTAGCCGCCCTGGAATTTCAGGCTCGGCAGCGGGGGGGCGAGGGCGTTGCGGTCGACATTGAACCAGAAATATTCGCCCTGAAAGAACAGAGGCCCGTAGGTCCCGGCAGCTTCGGCGCTGTAGACTTGCGCGCCGGACACACCTGCGAGCGCACCGGTTGAGACAAGGGTGGTCGGGTCGATGCGCAATTCCGGACGGTCGCTCAGTGTCAGCGTTTGTGTCCCGGCGATCAGATTGTGCGGTGGCTGGATCAGCCATTCGGCATCGCCGCCGATATGCAACGAATAGTCGTTGCCGCTGACAATTTGCCCCGCGACGCGGGCGAAAGTGCCATATTGTTCCGTCGTGCCGGGAGGGTTTGTGCTGGAGGCAGAGTGAATATCCCCGGTTTTCGGCCCCGTCACATAGGCTCCGGCCCAGAACCTGTCCGTGTACCAGCGCGCGCCGAAGGTGGAACGGAAATCGCCAGCTGCAATATTCGTGGCGGTAACGCCGGAAGCGGCACGCTCCATGAACGGGATATCGTTCGAACTTGACGCCTCGTCCAGTGTGTAGGGCAGGTCCATGACGCCGCCTTCGATCGCAAGTTTGCCACCGAACGGCTTGAAGCCGGTGTAGCTGAGGTAAGCATTTTCAACGCCCGACAGGGCGCCGCCCGGGAGAAATCCGACGGCCGTGCCGCCGGCGCTGGCCGTGCTGGCAAACCCGTCCGAAGTACCGCCGAAGTCGTAGATGAGGGCGTAATCCCAGTCGCCCATGAACTTGCCGATCACCCCGATGCGCGCGCGACGGACATTGACCCCGTCATCGAGACGTTGCGGAGTGGTCGCCGCGGTATTGGGCCGGTAGTCGTAGCCGCCGCCGTCGAAATGCAACCGGCTGGTGATGGCAACGCAATTGAGATTGTCAGCGGTACAAATGGTCGGCCTGTTGCCCGGCATCGTCACGACTACGCCGGACGGCGCAACCGCTCCCTTGACCGGGATGGCGGCATTGGCGCTAGCTACGTTGACCTTGGCGTCTGCCTTTGCGTTAGCTTTCGCGGCCGCTGCGTATTGGCGGCTGTCTGCTTCTGCAACGCGTCGAGCTTCTGCTCCATCAGGCGCAGTTGCTGCTTCAACGCGGCAATCTCGGCATCTGCTCCGGCAGACTGTGCGCGTGCTTCTCCCATGGCGACCGTGCTGAACGAAGTTGCCGCGATGATCGCGACAGAGAAAAACCGGTTGATCCGCATGTCAGACTCCCGCGAGAATTTGCGTTGCGTTAACACGCGAAGGCAAACAGCCGGGGATGACCACGTCGTGGCAAGAAAATCGCTTCTTGGCGAACAGTGATGTTAATGCAACACGATACAACCATAAGGATGCGTCTCAAAACGATCGCCAAATTGTTTGTGATTGCGGTCGTCATATTGCCGGTTCACCTGAACTCGCAACTCAGATTGCGCGCCGTGATGTTCACTGTCGTTTCTGCGAGCAAAAGGCGGGCGCGTGTCGTCATCGGACGTCCGGGCCGTGCATCTCGCCTGAGATCGATATACCGCATTGGAACGGCGGCGATAAAACGCACGATGACTGGCCCGCCAATTTGATTCTGGGGTAACTCCCGATACGCTACACGCGATTTCCTGCCGCCCGCAGTCCGCGCCTGGCTACGGCTCTGCGCGGAAGTGATTTTCCCGATGAACCTGAGCCAGGTGCCTCTTCGAATGCCAGCAGCTGGGCACATTTCGGAAACTAGCGGGGCACGGATGACGGACCAAGCGCCGGAACTCGTGATCGTGCGACGCGCCGACCTCGCGCGGCGTTGAAACGACGTGAGGAAGTGTTCCTTTTATCTGTCTAATCGCTTCACCATTTCCATAGAGGGGCCAAACGCTGTTGGCTTTTCATATCAAATGGAAAAATGGAATGACTAAGCTCAACGCTCTATCGGCTGCACTGATCGCGGCAGCCGTGCTCGCGACTCCCGCTATGGCTCGAGCGAGCCATGTAACCTCGCGGCACCGCGCAGAGGACGCCAATGCGAGTACGACGCCCGGCGCCCGCTATATTGGCGAAGGTGATGATTTTCGTGCCTTTGGCGGCGGCTTCGGTGGTGCTTCCGACTATTTAAAATGGGGACGGTCACGATAATTGCGTGTTGCGGCGGCGGCAGCTTGCGCAGGTCAAAAGAAAACGGGTGCTGATCGTTGACGATTGCGTGGGCGGATCGGCAGTTTGACCAAGTCTTAGCTAGACTTATTTGGTCAACAAAAAGGCCGGCATCTCTGCCGGCCTAGTTTGGAGAGACCAGGTAACAGCGAGATCAGTATTTCGCCACGACCGGGCTACCCCAGCCGAAGCGATAGTTGATACGCGCCGTGATCATATTAACGTCTGACCTGGTATTGGCGGTGATCGAGCCGATACCGACCGGCGCTACCAGCCCCGGCGTCAAGAACGTGTTGCTATCGCTAACCCGCCAAAGATAGTCGTATTCTATACCGGCGCTCCAATTCGGCGCGAAGCCGTACTCAAAGCCCACACCGACCGTTCCACCCCAACGTGTCCGATCTGCCTGGGCCAATCCAATGCCAGTAGCAGTGTTGAAAAGAGTATATTGCTGGCCGGCGACCGCGGCGCCGCCCTTCACATAAAGCAGGGCTGCATTCCATGCGTAGCCAACCTGACCCGTGAAGAGACCCAATCCATTGATTTGGGACCTCCAGGTATCCGCCGGAAGGAAGAGGCTGGTGCGCGACGTACGGATATTAGCCCAGTCGCCCTGAGCTTCCAGTCCGAATACCCATGATGCCGTCTGCCAACGATAACCCAGCTGGCCACCGGCGACTCCACCGCCGGCACTCCGGCAACCCTCAGCGAAGACGTTACCGATCCCGTTAACCGCAGTGATATCGATGCACTGATTGCTCCAGCCATATCCGCCGTTCGCGCCGATGTAAAAGCCGCCCCAGTTATAGATTGGGGCGACGTAAACCGGCGGCGGCGCTGCCTTGACCGCCATATCAGCGGCGACCGCTGGAGCGGCCATTGCAACGAGACTGAGCGCACCAAGCAAAAGCTTCTTCATCGCATTTCCTCCAGCTCTGCCGCTTCTGATCTGCTGCGATCAGCGAACATTGTCTTGAAGGCATTGTAGGCGCTTAAACACTGAAACCACGTGACATAAAAACAACATTCAGTTTTTCAAAAACGGCGGCAAAACGGCAAGTTGTATCATAGATTGAACACATTCTTTGATAGGCCAAGCCTGTTGACCTTCCATGCTGGTGCTACGCACAAAATGGCTCGTACGCGTTTGTGAAGGCTCCGTCTTGATAGTTTTCGCAGGTTCGATGAACCCCACGCTATGCACCTTCGGCAATGTTGGAGCCTTCCCAGAAAAAATGCGATTGACCAGAACAGACATCGTCGTCGAATTTTCCGCCGAATACGCATAGACGTGAACAATTTTTCAGCGATCGTTATGTGAGTCCGTTTGAGGGAAGCCGTCGCAACACAAATGGGCGAATGCTTGCCGTTGGCCCAACACACGCAGCTGGTGCGGCTCTCAGCACCATTTGAAAATCTCGGACGCAGTTCATCAACATTGCGTGCGCACGCGAATACTGAGTTAGGAGCGACGATGCTGCCACGACTGAACACGCCGACGATGATGGCGCGTCTGATGTCTTTTCCAGCAAATCAATTCCTGTTACGGCAAAAGGGGGCGCGCCCCTACTATGTCTACGCCGACCCCGCGGCACGCACGCGTTGTCTCACGCCAAGGCCCAGTCAAACCCACTTCCGCCGAAGGTGCATAGCGCGTAAAGCGAATTGGAATAGCTTTCCAAGTTGAAAAAACCAGGGAGGTTACGATGCAACTATCCAAAGCTTTCGCCTTGGCATTTATCCTCGCGGCTCAAGGCTTGGTATCTCCTTCGTCGGCGCAGAACGCGCCTCAATGTCCAATGTCAGGATCACCATCGGATTGGGGCTTTAACTCGACTGGCTATATCATGACCGCTTCCGGAGGAAGCTGCTTATTCTCGATCAATATTTCGGGTGAAATCTTCCGTTCGAGCATTTCACAAAGACCAGCACACGGGACCTTGCGAAGGATCAACAGATCTTCCTACGTCTACACGTCGAGGGCTGGATATAGAGGTAGCGATGCGTTCTCCGTCCAGGCGACGGGTAAGAGTCCGACGAGTTCCGGCACTTCAGTCGTCACCGTCAACGCGACCCTACAATAGCGTTTGCGCTAACACTGCAATAGGAAATAAGGGGGCTGAGCCATGAAATGTAGCAAGCAGTCGTTTGCCGTCGTCTACGTACTCTTCGCAGCGCTTCTGTCATTTCTTGCACTGGTCGTGAGTATGGGAGCACTCAATGCACGCGATGCCGATCTCGCACCTCTCACCTTGTCGGCAGCTCAGACCGCCAAACAGCAATGCATAAATACCTGTCGTGCGCGATATCGCGACTGCTTGTCCTTGAAGCAAATATCATCCTTTGAGTGTCGAGGCATTTACCGGGATTGCACCCGCTACACTTGTACTGGTTTAGGACCAGGATGACCGGCGCGCCTTTTGCCGCCGTCAGCGCGCCAGCGACATTCGATGAGGCTGCAAACTTAAACTAAGTAAGGGACGAGGGGCGCTTCGTACTTACTAGTCGGTGATCCGGCGGTCGCTGCAAAGTCGCCGACGGGGGTTCGCCGAACAATGCGCGGTAGGCGACTGCGAAACGTCCCAACTCCCAGAAGCCGTGGTCGGTAGCGACTCGCGTTACGGTGGTCGAACTGTCTGCCCCAAGGAGCGCACGGCGGACAAGGTGCATTCTCCGCAAAAAGAGGTAGCGAATCGGTCCCAATCCAAGGTGCTCTTCGCAGGCGGCACGAAGGGTTCGTTCTGCTGCGCCGATAGCCGCGCAAATTTCAGGCAAGTATAGCGGCGTGTTGGGGTTCGCTTCCAGAAATTCTTCAAAACGCATCACAATAGCTTCGTGGCGTTGACCGCCATTGGTCATTGTCGAAGCTTCGCCTTCGGTCAGACATCTCACCATCAGGTGGATCGAATCCTGCTCGAGAGCCCGAACCACTTCCGGTAACTCGAAAAGTTTGGGCATCGTTTTGGCGATTGTTCCGACTATCTTATGCAGATCTAACAGCCGCATCATCAAGTCGGGACTTGCCCGAACCACGCTTTTAGACGCCGATAATGCGAACTGACCACCGGTCAAGGCCTGGCAAGCAGCATCAAAATCATCCTGTGGCAGGGACATGCCACCAGAACGGCAATCTCCTTCCCATCTTATGTGCATCGCGTCAGTGTTGACGACGATGTCATGTGGAGAAAGTTCCTCGCCGCGATAATGGATCGCCGGCTGACGAGCTTCGGTGAGAAAACCGATTACTTTGCGATTGGGCGTTACCGCCCCGGTCTGGATCAGCGGTAGTTCACAGTGAAAACTCTGCATCCAGAGTTGGTTCAGATTAATTTGCGTCAGTTCGGCGCGGAATTGCCCTTTCTTCGTGGGATAGACCTCCCAGTCCGCACCACGGATCGCCGCCTGATAGTGCAACGGATCGTCGAAGGCGAGGACTTTACTCCAAGGCATTGGCGTTCCCCACGCTTTGCGGCGTGCGCTTTCAGCGTCGAATGTTAGCGGACCTGGATCGAGAAAGAGTATGCGAAATCGGCAGAACTGCACAAAATGTAATTTTACACTTCCACCTCGTTGTGAGCATTGTGCAAGCGAGAGTTATGTGACGGTTGCGCTCGTCGCGACAAGCCACTGATAACTCTCAACTTCTGCCCAACACCGGACAGACGATCACAAAAACAATGAGCTAATTTAGATTTCACCGCCCACGGCGGTTGGCGGATGACGGCGACATTTCGATTAGACAAGCGCGGTTCATGAAGTTTGAAGAAGAAGCATCGGCCAATTTGACGGTCGAACAGTGCGAAGAATTGGCCACGGCAATTGCTGAGGAAGCGGCCCTGCTATCGCCCGGATCGAAAAAACAAGCGCTGTTGAAGCTGGCGCAGAGTTATCGCGACCTTGCAGCAATGAAGGGCTTGATTGCGCACAGGTTGAATTGATCGCGTCCGGTTGGGTCTGCGGTGCGATCAAGAGCCCAGATGACGTCTTCGCGTGAAAACGCGGCGACACATGCGACGACTGACAGATGAAACTCAGCTCGCGCTTGCCTCATATTTCCCCCGGTGCGACGAGCTCGTATTGAGAGGATCAGGCAATTTCCATTTCGAAACGTTAATTTCCCGTCCAGCGCGGCGTAATGTGAGAGCTCGCATCTAGCGCGTCATGATGGCGAGCAATCGCGCGCTGAAATTTCTCGGAGTTTTTCTAATGACGGAGCATCTTCCGCAGTCTCGTACGTCACAATCGTCTCGGGCGCTGCAATCCTCGCTATTGTCTGCGCGAAAGCTGGCGCTGATGGCCTCGGTCGTAACTGGTCTCGGGATCGCAGTTTACGGCGTCAGCCCTTCGTCCGGCGGGCTTGATATTTTTGGCAGCCCGGCGCACGCCCAACCCAATAACGTCGTACCTGGCGCTGCACAACCTCAGGGCTTCGCCGACTTGGTGGAGCGGGTGAAGCCGTCGGTCATCTCGGTCAAGGTGACGATGAAGGAGGGGGTCAGCGACGCCGCCAACGAGAGCGATGACCACGGGTCGGGCTCACCAATGGAGCGCTTCTTTCGTCAGTTCGGCGGCCCGAATGGCGTGCCACAAAATCCCGGTCGCGAGGGTCGGCGCGGCGAAATGATGGGTCAGGGGTCTGGCTTCTTTATTTCACCCGATGGGTTTGCAGTAACCAACAATCATGTCGTCGACGGAGCCGACAAGGTTGAAGTAACGACTGATGCTGGGAAGACGTACACCGCGAAGGTGATCGGGGCGGATCCGCGGACCGACGTAGCCTTGATCAAGGTTGAGGGTGGCGCGGATTTTCCGTTTGTGAAGCTATCTGAAGGCAAGGCCCGCATCGGCGATTGGGTGCTTGCGGTAGGCAACCCGTTTGGTCTGGGTGGCACCGTAACGGCCGGCATCGTTTCGGCCAGCGGCCGTGACATCGGAAGCGGTCCATACGACGATTTCATTCAGATCGACGCGCCCGTCAACAAGGGTAATTCAGGTGGCCCGGCCTTCAATATGCAGGGCGAGGTCGTCGGCGTAAACACGGCGATCTATTCGCCATCCGGTGGCAGCGTCGGCATCGCATTTTCGATCCCGGCCTCGACCGTAAAAAACGTGATCGCTCAGCTCAAGGACAAGGGAAGCGTCAGCCGCGGTTGGATCGGTGTTCAGATTCAGCCGGTAACCCAGGATATCGCCGACAGCATGGGCTTGAAGCAGGCGGAGGGCGCGTTGGTAGCTGATCCTCAGAAGGATGGACCTGCGGCAAAGGCCGGCGTTGAAGCCGGCGACGTCATTACCGCGGTAAATGGTCAGTCGGTCAAGGATGCCCGGGAACTGGCCCGCATCATCGGTGGCTTTGCACCCGGCAGCACGGCCAAGCTGGACGTGCTGCACAAGGGCCAGGGCAAGGTTGTGAGTCTGACCCTTGGTCAACTGCCGAACGCCGAGGAAGCCAAAGCTGACATTGGAGCCAATGGTGAAGGATCAAACCGTGGCACAGACGTCAAGGCGCTGGGCCTGACGGTCGCACCGGCGGGCAAGGTGGACGGCGCGGGTAAGGAAGGCGTCGTCATCATGAAGGTAGAGCCGAAAAGCGCGGCTGCGGACCGCGGGCTCAAGAAGGGCGATGTGATCTTGGAAGTCGCCGGAACGAGAGTGACAGATCCCAGCGATGTTCGCGAGGCGATCCGAGCCGCGCGCACGGACAAGAAGAGCAGTGTGTTGATGCGCCTCCGCTCCCGCGACGCATCCCATTACGTCGCTGTGCCGCTGGCAAACGGCTAACTCAAATCGAAGTTTGGCAGCGGCTCTCTTATGGCCGCTGCCAAACCACGTACGGATGGTCACGCTGCCGCGGCGTGCGGTTCGACGGCATTTCCAATTTCGCTGAGGCAACCTGGCGAGAGCTAAGAGCAGCGACATTGATCAATCAGCCGGTTCATGTTCAGGACCGGCGTGGGCCGATTCCTGGCACCTTTGGACTGTCATCGTCCCGAGGCGGCCGATCTCCGGTCGGCTTGTTTGGGGAACCGTATGGCGGCGCAGCCGTGGACGACGTTGGGCCTACAAAAAATTCGTCCAGTATTCAGACAACGGTGATCGACCCCAAGTAGCGGTACCGCCGCAGCCCAAAAATAGCAGGCTTTCGCTCTGGCTGTCTCCTGGGTCTGGGCGCCGCTCCTGGGACCGCTGGCCAGTCTCGGACCGCCATCGCCTTCGCGCGGACAAGCGTAGCTCCCGGCGAAGTGCAGGCGGGCGACATCGAAAGCAACCATTATTCAGACGTTCCTAATTCAGACGCTCCGAGGCTCGATCGTGTGCAAGACATCCGACAACACGTTTAGCAAATTGCGAATTACACGAGCTTACATCAAACTCTTGTGTATTCCGGACGGCAAAGCGAGAACGGTTTCGCTTGCGCAAATTGGAAATTACGAGATTCGGATGCTTGAAGCCGCAAAATCCGATACCGCCGATGGCCCACTATTTTTGATCGAACTCTTCGATCACGACGCACAATCGCCCGTCGACAGTTGCGTCTGCGACGATATCGAAGAGGGGGTGGCGGCGTTCGAGGATTTCATTTCACGATGAAGACGTTCGAAGCAATTTAACACCGGCAGGTCGCGAAGGGGCTGCGTGGCCCGCTATCGGAGCTAGAGCGCGTTCTCACGGTCATTGTTTGCACGTTCGAACCATCGCCCCAGAAGCCACTACCGACCGTCCCGCTCATGACCGCTGGTTGTGTGAAGACTACACAAATCAAGATCGGGCACATTATGTCCGTTTCTGCCTCCATCGAAGCGGTCAATTTCAACCGCAGCAGAGACACCGCTTCGGAGGCTATTTTTCGATGTGCCACGAACCGTCCCAACCTAGGGGTGGTGGGTTTGCTTTTAAGCTTTCGATGCGCTTGAGCAGAGCCATTGACGGTCCGTCTCCAGGCATCGCCTCGAGCGACGCATTAAGCGCTCGTAGCGCGTCGTCCCATCGCCGTTCGCGATACGCCGCAAGCCCTTCCAGATACCTGTCCCGTGACGACAGCTGCTGTGACGTTACCTCGCCCTTGCGTCCAAGGATCTCAAAAATGGTTTCCGAATGGGTTTGGCCCGCCACCACGACCCGGTCGATCTCTCGAACCTCGACTGTGTTGCCCGCCGCAGCGCTTGTTTTCTCCGAAACCAGATTGCGGGTGCCATACTCTTTGTTTGCACCCTCCAGGCGTGAGGCAAGGTTCACCACGTCGCCCATCACTGTATAACTCATCATGATGTCGGAGCCGATACTGCCGACCAGCGCTTCGCCCGTCGCAACACCGATCCGCAAATCGCATGTCTCCATGGAAGTGCCGCGCACGCCGAGAAGCTCGGGGATTTCCTGGCGCAACGTCGCGATACGCTCGATCATTTCCAGGGCGGCGAGACATGCCAGGCGGGCATGGTCGGCCTCGCCGACAAATGGAGGGCCCCAGTAGGCCATGATGGCGTCGCCGATATATTTGTCGATGATGCCCCGGTTGGTCCGGATCGGTTGGGACATGGTCGAAAGATAGCGGTTCATCACCTTGACCAGCCCGTGCGGCGTCATGCCTTCGCTCACACTGGTGAACCCCTTCAGGTCGCAGAACAGCACCGTCATCACCCGGCGCTCACCTTCTGCTGCGGTCAAGGTCGGGCGGTCGATCAACCCTTCGACGACGCGCGGATCAATATATTTGCCGAACGTTTCCCTGACGCGCTGGTTCTCGCGCAGTTGCACGACCATCCGGTTGAAGGCGGCGGCCAGCTGCCCGATCTCGTCGCCTGTCGCAACGTTGATAGATTGGTCAAGTTGGCCCGCCTCGACCGCGCGCGTACCTTCGAGCAGTTGTCGGACAGAGCGAATGATGCCGCCGCTGACCAGGTTTGCGAAAATCAAGCCGACAATCGCGGCGAGGGCTGTCGCGATCGCCGAGATCACAACGGCTTGGCTCTGCTCCGACCTGATCGTCGCGATGGCGCCATAACTCGTCTTCAGCAAGTCAGTCCGAAGGGCATTGAGTTTTTCATCGAGTTCGTCGCGGAGCGCATCAGCTCGCGCGAGGCCGCGTCTCGCAGCAGCGAAGTCCCGCGCGTCGAGTTGTAAAAGCAGCTCCTCCGTCACCTCCTTGAGGTCGCGGCGGGATTCGCTCACCAGGCTGTCGATTCGGCTGTCGATGCGCGCCAGCGCCGCATTGTCAGAAGGCGTACTGGTGTCTTCAATGATCGCATTGATGAGCGTCCGCGCGGCCTGAGCCTCGCCGTCGATTTCGGCGTCCTTTGCATCGTACAGCTGTCTGCGGAGCTTATATCCGGCCTCATCGGGCGGGTCCTGCATCTTCGCGATCACCATGCGGCGAACCGCTAAAGCCCGCTCGAGCGACAAAATATTGATCCGCGTCAGGTGCGCGTCGGCCGGAATGTATCTTGCCGTCAGTTCATCGAGCAGATGACCGACCCGGCCAACCATGATCATCGACAGGACCGATGTCGCGACCATGAGGACGATCAATCCAACCGCGATGGCGACGATTCGCCTTCGGATCGACTGCTTGATCACAGATCCGGAGAATTTCTTCAGGTTAAGAGTGAGAGTATTTGAAATGTGTCGTCCTCCAGGGAAGGCTGATTTCGTTTCAATCCAATTTAGCCAAAAAGGTTATATCATTGAACCCGATCAGCTTCTGAAACTGGTGGACGGAAGGCTTGCCGGCGTCGCTACCGGGAAACCGGCTCCGGCGGCGTGTAGGGGTCCGGGGTGCCGAGTTTGATCGGAGGGTATTTCTTGAAGCTCGCCTCCAACTCGCCGATGATCCTCACCGCTGGATCGGCGACCCAGGAGTTGTATGCCGCAACGTCGCGCTCCTCCTTCCGGTCGGTGAGCAGATTAATGATCTTCGGCAATGGTAGTTTCTGCGGCGGAGCGTACATGTTGTCCTGCCAGATCAAATGCACTTTCCAGTTTCGCCATTTGACGGCCGACAGCCGATCGGCGACGTAGGCAGGGAAACCCTCGCGGTTAGAGGCCTCCTGTTTGCCGAGAAAGAAATCCAGCTGATCTACGCCGTCGATCGGACGATCCTTGGGGACTTCCGCTCCACCGACGCGCGCGAGGGTCGTAAAGAGGTCAACGATGTGAACGATTTCGTTGCTGACGCGACCCGCGGGCACTTTGCCCGGCCAGCGAATGATGAGCGGTGCCCGCAATGAGCCTTCCATGGCCGTGAAGTAGGTCCCCCGCCAAGGTCCGTTGTCACCCTCCCAAGGGTTGGTCGCCTCCGGGCCATTATCGCTGGTGAATATGAGGAGCGTGTCGTCTTCGATGCCCGCTTGTTTGATGGCATCAAGGATTTGCCCGGTACGGTAATCCATTTCGGCCAGGCAATCGGCCCAATCGCCGTTACCAGTTCTGCCCGCGAACTCTAGGTTTGGCAGCGTCGGCATGTGCACCAGTGAAAACGGAACGTAGGCAAAGAACGGCTTACCCGCACTTGCGTTGCGTTTGATGAACTCCACGGCCCGGCTGGTGATTTCCGCTTCCATGGTTCGGCGATTGTCCACGTCCAAGTTCGCGACGACCCGAGGTTTCTCACCCTTGCGCGCTTCGTAAATAGGTTCCGGCTGGACGAGTTTGGCGCTCCAACCCTGTTTGTTGCCGACCGAAGGCCACATGCTTTTGGTCTCGTCCAATGATGGCCACATCGCTTCGTCGTAAGTGCGCGGGATGCCATACCACTCATCGAACCCTCGATTTGTCGGCAACCGAGCTTCGGCGCTGCCGAGATGCCATTTGCCCCACATGCCGGTAGCGTAGCCCTGTCTTGACAGCAACTGAGCGATAGTGACCTCCCACTGGGTCAACCCGTCCGGGACGCCACCAATGGGCACTTCGTATGTACCAGAGCGGATGGCGAAGCGGCCCGTCATGAGGGCCGACCGAGATGGCGTGCATTGAGCTTCGACGTTGAAGTTGAGCAGGCGCATGCCCTCACCGGCGAGCGCGTCAATGTGTGGAGTGGCCGCGCCGCGAAGTATACCGCCGCCATAGATGCCCAAC
The DNA here is from genome assembly GCA_963713785.1 of uncultured Alphaproteobacteria bacterium. Classification (GTDB taxonomy): domain Bacteria; phylum Pseudomonadota; class Alphaproteobacteria; order Rhizobiales; family Xanthobacteraceae; genus Bradyrhizobium. The sequence goes on along the minus strand of CAVQNB010000011.1, from coordinate 52,076 downwards.
TCGCCATAGCCCAGATTATCCATGAGGATGAAGACAATGTTGGGCTTCGTCGGCTGCTGCGCCGCAACGGGCACGCTCGCAACCATCATGGCGGCGGGCAAAACCAACGCACCGAGCCAGTTGCTTTTGCTCACGCGCATTCTCTGGCTCCCCTTCGGCTGTTACCCCATCGTGCTGTCGGCTTAATCAACCATTATGGCGAGACCTTTGGCTATGCGGAAACGGCAAGACCTGCTTTAGAGCCCATCCCGTGGCTCCGCGCCTTCCAATCGTTCAGCACCACGCCGGCATCAAAGAGGTCGCACGCAACTCCGAAGAACTGATTTATTCGGAATGAAACGTCTTTCGGGATTATCTGCCGTTTTCGCATAGACGCGAAGTTACCGGTTGCCGTTTATGTCGATCTGAGGAGGGGGCAGGCGTCGCTTTGATTACGGTGACCTCGCCCCTCTGGTCGCTAAACCCATTCGTGAACGATCCAGGGCGTCGTGAGAAGGAAATGTGACAATGTCAAAGACAGCTTCAATTTTGGCTTGCGGCCTGGCGGCCTCGATATTCTCGTTCAATGCCCAGGCCTTTCCGGGCCCGTCGGTGCCACAATTAGCGGCGTCTGAAATCGTCAAGGTGCGCGACTTTTGCGGGCTCGGCTTTCACCGCAACCCCTGGGGCGCCTGCGTTCCAAACGGCGCGCCGTACGGTTACCTAGCGCCCGTGGTCGTAGCGCCGGCCGTCATGGTCGCGCCGCGCGTCGTCTGTCCCTACGGCTATTACTATTATGCCCCCTACAACCGCTGCGTCCCCAGTCCGTAATGATTAACCCCGTGCGAGAAGCTGTTGCGGACGAATAAAGGTTCGACTTCACTAACGAACTGCGACGTCATTCCAAACTCGCTGACCTAAAGGGGCTGGGGCATGAAATGTAGCAAGCGATCGTTTGCCGCCGTCTCCGTACTCTTCGCAGTGCTTCTGTCATTGCTTTTGCTGGTCGTGAGTACGGGAACACTCAATGCGCGCGACGCCGATCTCGCCTCTCTCACCTTGGCGGCGGCTCAGACCGCTAAACAGCAATGCACAAATACCTGTCGTGCGCGATATCGCGACTGCCTGTCCTTGAAGCAAATACCATCCTCCGAGTGTCGGGGCGTTTACCAGGATTGCACCCGCAACACTTGTGATGCTGGTCCAGCTGGTCGACCATCTTGGCCAGGGTTTCCGTCGTAATTGATCGCGAAGGCCGCCCGCGCTTCACGCACGTGCTGACGAGGTGCTCGCTCCGCGAAAGCACAGAAAATGGGGCGTGTTCGTCACGATGAACTTCAGTGCCCGAGTGATCTCGCCAGACTTTCAAGGTTCTGCGGACTGACGTGTATCAGGCCATGCCGCGGAGCATCGATGTCGGCGATCAAAAGTAAGGAAATTGAGACGACAAGCGGTAGAACGAGAGAAAGCTTTCCCGCCTTTCGCACCCGGTAGCCGAACAGAACGTTGGAGCATACCGCAATGGCGGCCAGTAGGCACCACGCGGCGGTAGGAATGCGATTCCAATAGGCCGCTTGAGTGTAGCCCTGAGAATTGATGACGTCGTTCATGCCGGCAAGCACCAGCGCTGCAACAGGCGTCGGCTGTGCCTGAGCCGGTACGCGGACCGCAGCCCAGAGATTAGCCTCTAGTTGGCTGATCCGCTCGTCGATCCGCGTCCGGCGCATATCGTCCTTATTGATGTAGAACGCGATGCGCTGGTCGAGGTAATCGCCAAGAAGCTTGCGCACGCTTGAGGCATCTGCCGGAGGTAGAAGGTCGGCACGCAAGAGTTCGGTTCCGATCGCGTTAGCTTCTGCTTCCTCGAAATTTTTGCGCTGATCGTAGCGGTTGGTGGCCATCGAAAAGCTGAAACCAATAATCAATGCGAGCAGCGTCAGCGTAGCGCCGAGGATGACACTGAGCGCCTCATTCCGCTCGTCGCCAACGCCTGAGTAGCGCCGTCGCAACCACGCCCCCGTCTCAGAGGCGAGCGACAAAGAGACAAAGGCTACCGCAAACACCAGCACGGGATAATGCGTCAGATTTTCCATCAGTCTGTCCGATCGATCTGAATACCGGACCCGTCCTATTGCTGACCTTTCAGTATTACGCGAAGTGCCGGTGTGGTGAACGGCAGCCGCATGTCTTGTTGGTCCTCATTGGGTTACGACATTGCTGATGCCGTGCCAGACTTGATCCTTGAGGGCAATCAGCTCCGGGGGCGGCAACGTCGTCGGCGGCTCCGTTCGCTTGACGCCGTCATGGACAAGACGGGCAACGTCGATTTCTCCGTCCGTATAATAGGGATCACCTTCGCCATTGCGGGCGAGCAGGGTCGGTCCAATTCCGGAGATTTGGAAGAAAGTCTCGACCATTCCAGCCGTGCGCAAATCATCCATCAGGAGGTCGCGTTCGGCATCGATGTTTGGCCCAATGTGATGGGTGACTTGCCCGGTGTCATGGCTCAAGCCGACCCCACGATCGAACGTTATCGAGCCGAGCCAGACCGGACGGCCATCCGTTCCTTTTTCAAGGACCACCCACAGGCGGACGTGATGTCGCTTATCTGCGCTTCTGCCGTCTGGCTTTTCGAAGGCTAGCTGTTCCTTTTTTCCGTCATAGTAGAGCGGACTGACCGGTGCATCGCGGTATGGCCGGTCAAGTACGACGCTGCCGATGATATCGATGCTGGTGCGCAGCGTGATCGGATCGGCCGGAAACCATTCGGCCTCGTGCATGGCGCGGATGATATCTTCCTTGCTACCAACAAGCCCGACGTTCAGCGCATCTCCGGGAATGCCGGCGCTGGTGCGTGTCACCATGGGAAGATCGGCCAGACCGGGTTCGTGCTCGTGGTGCTTCCAAAGCGCAGGCAACGCGATGTAGGCCACAATGAGATAGACGATCAGCACAGCCCCGAGAACAAGGAACCATCGCCGAGGTCTTGCGGATAGCTTCATTTTAACCGCCTGGTGGCGCAATCGGAGAGGCAATAGGGGCGGCCGTGTCGCGATGGCACAGGTAAACAGTATTGTATTAACCGCGGACGATCGCGCTTTCGCTCGATTGTATGAGGCATTTCAAATGCACTGACTATGCAGAAACGGCGCGAATTACGAAAGACAGAGCACGAACGGGATTCTCCGCCGGGCACAATGCCTGGCAGAATAAAGGTCGGTCGGTTAAGCGGCACAAAGAACCTGCCGAATTTGCATAGACGGCGACCATTCCTCAGCCCAAACTTCTCTTCTGCATCGGCAGTGTGAATGACCGCGTAATCCGGATTTGGACTCGCCTTTCCACCTACGTGTGCCAGAGAGCCACGATGAGAAACAAGCGATTATATGCGTTGGCCGGCGCGATCCTCGGAGTGACACTGGGCTGGGGTTGCTCTGTTCAGGCGTCCGCCCAAGGCGACCCATTGCCATCATGGAATGACACGCCGACGAAGCAGGCGATCATCGATTTTGTCGATCGGGTCACCAAAGCCGGCGGACCGGATTTTGTCGCGCCCGCCGATCGCATCGCGACATTCGATAACGACGGCACGCTTTGGGTCGAACAACCCATGGACGTCCAAATGGCCTTCGCCCTCGATCGCGTGAAGGCGCTCGCTCCCCTACACCCGGAATGGGACTATATGGACCCTTTCCAGTCTGTCCTGGAGGGAGACGTGAAGGCTCTGGCTGAATTCGGCCAGCGCGGCGCGGTTGAATTGACAATGTATACGCACGCCGGCATGAGGACCGATGAATTCTCGAAAATCGTGACGGACTGGCTCGCCACCGCGCGTGATCCGCGATTCAAGCGGCCCTATACCGAGCTGGTTTACCAGCCGATGCTCGAATTGCTCTCCTATCTGCGCGCGAATGGTTTCAAGACTTTCATCGTTTCTTGCGGCGGCGTCGAGTTCATGCGCCCGTGGACCGAGAGGGTATACGGCATTCCCCCCGAGCAGGTGATCGGATCATCGATCAAGACCAAGTTTCAGATGCGCGATGGGAGCCCCACGCTGTTTCAGTTGCCGGACGTCAATTTCATCGACGACAGGGCAGGCAAGCCGGTTGCAATGAATGAAGCCATCGGCCGCCGGCCGATCGCTGCGTTCGGCAATTCCGACGGCGATCTCGAGATGCTGCAGTGGGCGACAATCAGCGGCGGCGTACGCCTCGGCGCCATCGTTCACCACACCGATGCCGAACGCGAATATGCCTACGACCGGCAAGCGCATTTCGGCCGTCTCGACGTCGCTTTGGCGGCCGCTGCCGTTAATAAGTGGACCGTGATCGACATGAAAAAGGATTGGAAGGTGATCTTTCCGTTCGAGAAGCGCTGATTTACGCGGTGCAGCAAGACATTGTATGCGAAGAGATTTGTAACCAAAGACCGTTGGAGATAGCCTTTTGCTTTGTGCATCCTCTGGTTTTATGTCATCTTCCGTACATAAGCCCTGACGATCATCGGCAAAGAGGATGCCGCTCATCGCTTCTCATTCAATAATGGCGCGGTCGCAGTCGGTTTCAGTTTCGGCAAATCCAGGAGTACGGAAATGCCTTCGAGCAGGGTACTCAGCTTTACCGACCCGTTTGCGTATCAATCGGCTTTTCGTTCCGTGGACGTGGAGCTTTTCCCCACCGCGAAGGGAAAATTCCGCGCCGAGTTGACTCAAGTCAGCCTGAGCAAACTATGGGTACACGGCGCTCATGAGGATCTGCCGCGAGTTTACATCGGTGTGGTCAAGCCGCATCGAGCAGCGATCGGCTTTCTAACCAGGCCGAACCAGCCGGCGATGCATGCACTGCGGTATGGCGGTCTTGCCCGGCGACATCGTCATCAACGACACCGACTTGATGTATCGGCGGACCGAGGCCAACTGCGATTGGGGGTCGATGTCTCTATCGAGGGACGATCTCGATGCATCGTGCACAAGCTGTAACCGGCCGCGAATATGCGGGATCGCCCCTGAAACATCTCGTTAGGCCAGCTCCTGAGCTGATGTCGCGGCTGCTGAAAATTCATGAGATGGTCGGACAGCTCGCCAAAACCACTCCGGATATTCTTTCTCTCCCCGAGGTGGCTCGGGCGCTGGAGCAGGAGCTGATTCTTGTGATGATCCGGTGCCTGACCGAGGGCTGTTCCCTCGGAGAATGACAAGCGGCGGCCGCCGTCACGACATGATCATCGCCCGGTTCGAAGAATTCCTGGACACACACCCCGGCCAGCCGCTGTATCTGACAGAGATTTGTACGGCGATTGGTGTGGCGGAACGAACGCTGCGCGTCGCCTGCGAGGAGCATCTGGGGATGGGCCCAATTCGCTTTCTTTCCTTGCGAAGGATGCATCTTGTCCACCGCGCGCTTCAACAGGCGGATTCGTCGACGACAACCGTCACCCGACTTGCGACCGATCACGGCTTCTGGGAACTTGGACGCTTTGCGGTCGCCTATCGTGCCTTGTTTGGCGAGTCACCGTCGGAATCCTTGCGACGGCCTCCAGACGATCGGCCTCCATGTCATAATCGCGCGTCACCACTAGACAGGGCGCTCCCGACCGCAGCACCCAAAAGATGCCATTGAACACGCGACGGTCGTTTAAACGCCGAACGCCCTGCATCCTGTTCGGCAGCATCGGCTTGATGGCGGTCCATTCAAAGTCGCTGAGTTCGTAGCGCATGATTCGAGGCCCCAGTTCCGGAGCTTGGATCATGTCCGTCGCGGAGCCGCCCGTGATCTGAATTCACTTTCGCTTTCGGCAGCGTAGCGGACATGGCCGGACTTGCTGGCGGCTCGACCCGATCGCAAATGACCCGTAGGGCCATTTTGCATCCTGCGGATTTTGCATGCTGACAATTGCGATCTGCGGCTCTAACCTCGGCTCGGGATTGTGTGCCCTTCGCGCAGGTGTGTCGCGTCTCTCTTGCGCTATTCGAGCGAGAACAATGTGGAGGTTCTGGCGATCCAGGCTCCATGCAAGCTCACCGCACAAGAGCCTCACCTTAACGACTGCACAAGGATACGTGGATGGCAGCAGATGCAGACCATGTTAGCGCCACACTCAGAAGCGACTCGGACAGAGCCCATCGCCGACGCCCGAGAGGAGGCGTTCTCGGCCTCGTGCCTGGATTCGTCTATATATTGCTCTTGTACATCATCGGGCGATTCGTCTTCTCCGATCCGAGAGCATCTCTGTTCGATATCTGGGGATACCGACTCTCGTGGGTCGAAGTCCTCTTGGTTGCCGCCGCCATCGTGGCGATGGCCGAGCAGGTAAAGGTGGCCAAACCCGGCATAAACAACACCACTGAGGTCCTTCTCATGGGGGCGACCGCGATCATTCAGATATTGCTCTTCGCTCTCGGGGCCGCCAAAGTGCCAATTCTCAGCATTTTTGACAATACCGAGTTCTTCCTGCTCACACTGATCAACCTCGCGCAAACTGCTGTGGCGTATCAGATCAACTCGGCTACGTTGATGCGGACGATTTCCTCGTCGTAGACTAACCGCTTGCCTTCCAAGATTTCTGAGTGGCTCTACTTCGTAACCAGGTGGCGCGTCGGCGTCGCATCGGTAGGTGCCGCCGGCGAAATCGCAAACGTCAGCCACGTGTTCCAGCCCGCTGGACGATTGTCCTGGTCGAATTCCCCATATGCCTTGAGGTTCAGGTATCCCTGCATGTTGCCGACCGGGAAGATATAGCCGATCTGCGGACCCACTCCGATGACGCGCGATCTGAAACCACCATTCCGCAGCGCAGCGAAATGACGTGTTGGGCCAATTGCAGACATTGGACAGCGGCGCAGGATCGCTGTTCTAAATAACTGACAAGCCGCAGCTTGGTTGTTCCTAATATTTTCTGACGATCGGCTTTGTCGTCGGAGGCGGCGGCGAAATAGAGAAGGTGACCCATGTATTCCAGCCGGATGGCCGGTCTGCGGCTGCGAACTCTCCGTAAGCCTTTAAATTGAGATAGCCCTGCATGTCGCCGACCGGAAAAAGGAACCCGATCTGGGGACCGACGCCAGCGACCTGGGACTGGAAGCAGCCGACACGGTCGCCTGAACCGCTGTCGCGGCCGATCTCCTTGTAGACATAGCCCACGAGGCCAGCCATGAACCTGCTTCGAGAGGAACTGCGATGCACCCCAGTCGAAGTGCAGGTGACGCCGCTTTGATATTGCGTGGACGCGTTGGGGACATTGTAGGTGAACCCGAGCAACGGCGGCACAGGGTGTGCAAAGCGCGGTCAAGACTCTGGACATGGCCGAACGGAGGATGACCCCAGCTCAGATAACCGAAGCGCAGAAGCTCGCACGCGACTGGAAGCCGGCTACGCAGCCACCTCCTCGTTAGAGGAGCTCTTATCTTTCCGAGCTGGGACTTGTCCAAACACTCGACGAGGTTCGCGAGGGCAGGCTGGAAAGCGCGGCGGTCATCCCGCCGTGAGGCGCTTGGCAAAGTCTTACTCCAATCCGAGTATTGATACCTTGGCGGTTGTGATTTCGGTTGGCCACAGAATTTCTGTGAGACCTTTTGCAACGGCGATCTTCTGTGTCCCATTGACTGAATAGGTAACGACGCCGCCGCCAATCGCGCCGCCGATTTTTTGGCCCCACAATTTGCGCCCGTTTGCTGCGTCAAGCACGTAGAAATTTCCGCCCATGTCCCCAAAGAAAACAATGCCGCCCGCGGTCGGCGTCATGCCGCTTTGAATGGGATAATTCGTCTTTGCTCTCCATCTCCAAGCGCCGGTGTCGGCGTCAACGGCGTAGGTCCAACCTGCCCAGTCGAAAGCCGGGTCCGACTTGCCCCACGTGTAGAACGGGTTGATCGATGCTTCGCCGGACCACGGTTGGCCGGGCGGCACGGTGGCGATTTTCTCCTTCGGCATAAGCGTAACGGTGGTGCACCATTCGACCTCGCCGATGAAAACGAGGTTCAACTGGGGATCGTAAGCGGGACCGTTCCACTCGGCGCCGCCAGTCGAGCCGGGACAGAAGTGGACGGGCTCGCCGACCACAAACGGCGCATCCTCGTTCTTCATCCGGGTGACCGGCAGCCTGTAGAGCAAGGCGTTGGTGTCGAGATCGAAGCCGTAAAGGTGGCCGTCCTTCGGGGCGACCGACAGAACCTTCTTGCCGCCTGCGGTCTTGATAATGGCTGGAGCGCCGGAAACGTCCCAATCGTGCCAGTCTTTCGGCACGATCTTGAAGTGGTTCTTGTAAGTCCCGGTCATCGCGTCGAGGACGACGACCGAGCCGGAATAAAGGTTCGACCCTTCACGCACGTCGGTTGCAAAATCGGGTGCGGGGTTCCCGCCCGGCACATACAACAAGCCGGTATCCGGGTCCAAGGTGTAGGAAGTCCAGGTCGCGCCGCCGGTTATCGGCACGCCTTGCAGCGAGTTGCCCCAAGTCGACGCATTGAGGGGTGAAACACCGAGCGGTCCGCGCGTCGGATCGCCTTCAGCCTTCGGCACGAGGTAGAACTCCCACACGATCTTGCCGGTTTTGGCGTCAAGCGCATACATGCGCCCCTTCACTCCCTTGATGTCGCCTCCTGCGTTGCCGATGAAAACCAAACCGTTCCAGGCGATCGGAGCCGCCGGGGCGCTCTCGCCCTTCTTCGGGTCCCCGATCTTGGTTTCCCAGATGCGTTTACCCGTCTTGAAATCGTAGGCGAGGACACGGGCGTCCTGGGTGCCGCGGAAAAGCATGCCGTCTAGATACGCCGCGCCGCGATTGACCTCCTGGGGCGTAGCCGGAACGTAATCTTCATGTGTGCGCCAGTTCTCGCGGCATGTCGAAGGATCGATGGAGAAGATGTCGAACGCGGTCACGAAGATCAGCGCGCCGTTCACCTCCAACAGCCCGGAATTGAAGCTGGTATATTGCGTGGTATCATAAGTGCAGAGAACTTTGAGCTTCTCAGCGTTTGTTCTGTTGATCTGACTTAACTCCGAGAAGCGGTTCGAGGTGAGCGTCTTGTTGTAGCTTGGCCAGTCTCCCTCGTTGCCGCCAGGAGCAGCCTGCGGCGCTGCCGAAGCCGTCGAGGCTGATGGCTGCCCCGCCGCTCCGGTCGGGGCGACTTCCGTTTCAAGGGTCCCAGCGGGAGCCGACCAATAGCGCACATAATTTATCGCTGTCGACCCGATCTGAACTGTTTGGTCCCAATAAACATAGGACAGACCGGCTACGGCAATGCCGACGACAACGATTGCGCCGACGAGAGCGCGAAGCCAAAATCTCATCTGTCAACTCCCTGAATTGCCAATTCTGGGAAAGGAGCAGCAGCACTCCCGCCTGTGGGCTCCGACACGCGGATGAATTCGTTCGTCGATGTCCGTACCGAAGCGTTTGCCATTCAGAACCCCGCTGCTTCCAAAATGTGTCGGATCAAATCATCCGGCCGCTCCGCGATCTTGTGTGGCGAGATCGAAGGTAAAGACCCCATCCACTCCCTCTGGGCGTTGCAGCACCTCCGGATGGCGAAGCGTGCGAACCGCATCGTTGTAGCCGGCCTTCCAATGTTCCTCCATCGTACGGCGGGAAAACTCGTAATCTTTGGAGCAACCTTCATAATTCTCGGCGTGGTAGATGAGCTGGATAAGATTGTAGACTTTCTCGTCCGCGAGCTCCGCCATCCTCTCGGCCTCCGGCGACTGCAGCAGGTCCTTGGGTAGCTTCTTGAGCAGTTTCGCGGCTGTCCGGCGGGCCATCTGCAGTTTCTTGAAGTGATCGGTTGCGGTCCGCGTGCGGCTGGAGAAGCGGATCTCCTTCTGACGCAGTTCAATCTCGGTCAAGTTGCGCGGTAGTTCGCCGCGCGCGCTCCACAGATCGAGCTGAAAAACAAGAGTGTCTTGCCGGGGGTTGTAGTCTAGCACCCATTGCAAGGGAGTGTTGGAGACGAGGCCGCCGTCCCAGTAGAATTCTCCCTCGATTTCCGTGGCGGGAAAGCCCGAAGGCAAGGACCCGCTAGCCATCACATGTTGGGGGCCAATCCGGTTGGTTGCGTTATCGAAGTAGACGAAGTTGCTACTGCGGATGTTCACAGCGCCGACGCTGAAGCGAGTTGCTCCGGCGTTTATCAGGTCAAAATCCACCAAGCGTTCGAGTGTGGCCTGGAGGGGAGTAATATCGTAGTAGCTCATAGCTGCGGGGCTCATCGACGGATAAAGGTACGGCGGCGGCTGACGGAGTTTGAAGAAACCGGGCGCGCCGAAGAGGAGCGTGCTGAATGAGCGCAGCTGATTGACGAAGCTGTGGGCGAACTCGTCTTCGAGCTTTACCTCCGGAAAATAGGGTATTCCCACCGGAGAGTTGCTGACGGTTTCCCAAAATTCGCGCAATCTCTCGACACGCTTTTCGGGCGGATTGCCGGCAATAAGCGCCGAATTAATCGCTCCGATCGAAATACCTGCGACCCAGTCCGGATGCAGATTGGCTTCCGCCAAGGCCTGGTAAACGCCGCCTTGATAGGCCCCAAGGGCACCACCGCCTTGCAGCACCAATGCGATGCGCTCGAACGGAGGACGCTCAGTCGTGATATGGGTCTTGCGCAGCAAAGGCTGACGGTCGGGCATCACGGTCCTCCCATACTCACTGCGCGCGTTGCTCTGTCTGATGCGTCGTTGAGATCATCATTCCGGTGCTCAAGCGCTCAATGCAGTTTCACGTGCGGTTTGTTCGGCCCGCGGAAGACGAACGCTTGCAGTAGTGGCGTCCTGAAGAAACTCCGGCTGATCCGGCCGCCTTACCTGCCGACAATCCGTGCGATGTTAACGTCGGTTTGCGTCCTCGACTATGCAAATTTGGAATCTTCCCCGAGACGTCCCTCGCGAAGGTCCAGTGCCGCGAGCTTTGCAGTTCTGATTTTCGTAGGCCAAAAGATGCGCTTAAAGCCACCCGGTGTCGAGCAAGCTGGCTGCCCGCATGTGATTGGGCCCTCAGCGCAATCTTTGCCAGCGCCACACATTGCAACGTCACAGACATTGTCGGAAATCCTGTCATTCTGTTTCGACTCGCCGTCCAGCAATCCGATGCGGCTGGCAGTACCCGGAGGCGGCGGAAGGTTGATATGCCCTTGGCTGCCGTCGCGCGTTAGCCCTTGCTGGGAGTCGCGTGCGCGGTGAGCATTGACCAGTACACCTGCATCACCGAGAAAAGGTACGCCGTGCTCACACCGAACAGTAGCATCCCGTCGACCGCCTCCAGCGCGCCCATCAGGTGCCACGGTCTTTGCAGCGTCAGCCCTGATGCGCCTCGCGTACTCATCGAGTCCAGCGAATAGAACAAGGCGTCCGTGGGCGAGTTGAGAGCCCCAAGCCAAAAATACGCCGCTGCCCAAATCATGCACTCAATTCCGTGCAGCACGGCCAATAGCAGTCCGGTCACGCCGACCACGCAAATCACGATCGCAATCAGGTGCCACACCTTGAAGACGCGGGTTTCCAGCCGCACCCGTATCCTCAGCCCCACGAAGGCCAGCATCACAACCGCAGTCGCGTGGATCGCCATCGTCAACACGATGAGCGACAAGCCCCAAAGCCAGCCTGGGTGGTCCACTATTTCCATCGCGCGCGCTCCTCGTCGGTGTCGGCAAGATTCTATTCGTGGCCGACAATATTCGATAGTCTGCCAGGCGCCGAAGCAGAATTGGTGGAATCGTAATCGGCCATGCGCCGGGCTGTCCCATGATGCCGGCCTGATGCCATGGCAGAGTAACGATCACCGTGCCGTCAGGCCGAGTGGCGCTGCCGAGATTTTTTACAATTTCGGCCGAATACGCATAGTCGGCGGCCAATTTTCGTTCGAAGTCCACGGGGTGCAGTCGCGGTGTGCGATCTTCGCTTCCGCGTACGAGATCGACTGCCGTCCTCCCGCGACGTGAACTGTACGGTCATTCTGTCAGTCCAAGTGCGCGGTCAACGACTTGGCATCAGGAATTGGGGAAAACCATGGGGTCGGTTTTTCTGTTACGGCCGCACTTCACAGTCCGACCGTCGATCGCCATCGCACTGCGTTACGGCGGCTTGCTTGCATTGCTCGCCTTGACGGGCTGCGAGCCGGGCATCCTCCCTTCCCAAGGCGTCGTCGGCAAGGGCAACACGACGATCATGATCGACTCGCTCGCCATCATGCTGGCAATCGTGGTCCCGACAATCGTCGCAACTCTCGCTGTCGCATGGTGGTTCCGGTCGTCCAATTCGAGAGCGCGCCATCAGCCCGATTTTATCTATTCCGGCCAGATCGAACTGGTTACCTGGTCTATCCCGTTGATGACGATCATGCTCCTGGGAGGCGTGGCCTGGCTCGGCTCGCACGAACTCGATCCGGCGCGGCCGTTGTCGTCAGACGAGGCGCCCCTCAACGTCCAGGCCGTGTCGCTCGACTGGAAATGGCTGTTCATCTACCCCGACCACAACATCGCAACCGTGAACCGCCTCGTCATTCCCGTCGGCGCTCCGGTCCACTTCACGCTGACGTCGGCGAGCGTGATGAACGCCTTCTTCGTCCCGAAGCTCGGCAGCATGATCTACACGATGAACCGCATGGAGACGCAGCTCTACCTGAATGCCGATCAGGCCGGGACGTTCCTCGGCATGTCGAGCCACTTCAGCGGCGACGGCTTCGCGGATATGCAGTTCAACGTCGAGGCGTTGCCGAAGGACAAGTTCTCTGCTTGGATCGACGAGACCCGCAAAGGCGCCCCTGCGACTCTCACCTCGCAAGCCTACCAGGATCTCGCAAAGCAGAGCATGAAGGTTGCTCCGTTCGCCTACTCGGCGGTCGAGCCGGATTTGTTTCACAAGGTAGTCATGCAGGCGCTGCCTCCAGGGCCCGGGCCGGTCGTCGAGGCCAGTCCAGGCGCATCCAGGCGGGGGAAGAATTAGCATGTTGGGCAAACTCAGTTGGGCCGCCGTTCCGCTCGATCAACCGATCCCGCTGTTGGCCGGCTGCGTCGCGTTCGGAATCGTGGGTGGCATCGCGGTCTATGTCGTGCTGAAGGGTTGGGCGCCATATCTCTGGCGCGACTGGATCACCAGCGTCGACCACAAGCACATCGGCATGATGTACATCTTCCTCGCCATGGTCATGCTGCTGCGCGGCTTCACCGACGCCATCATGATGCGATCGCAGCAGGCGCTCGCTTTTCACTCGCCGGGATATCTGCCGCCCGAACACTACGATCAGATCTTCTCGGCGCACGGTACGCTGATGATCCTGTTCGTGGCGATGCCCTTCATGATCGGGTTGATCAACATCGTCGTCCCCTTGCAGCTCGGCGTCCGCGACGTCGCCTTCCCGACGCTCAATTCGGTCAGCTTCTGGCTGACGGCGACCGGCGCGCTGCTCATCAATCTTTCGCTGGTGATCGGTGAGTTCGCCCGCACCGGCTGGCTGCCGTATCCACCGCTTTCCGAGCTAGCCTATTCGCCGGGAGTCGGGGTGGACTATTATCTGTGGTCGCTGCAGATTTCCGGCGTCGGCACATTGCTGACCGGCGTCAATTTCGTCGCCACTATTCTGAAGATTCGTGCTCCCGGCATGACCCTCATGCGGATGCCGATCTTCTGCTGGACGGCGCTCGCCTCCAGCCTCCTGATCGTCGCCGCTTTCCCCATCCTTACGGCGACCTTGGCCATGCTGATCCTGGATCGCTACCTCGGCTTTCACTTCTTCACCAACGAAGCCGGCGGCAATCCCATGATGTTCATGAACCTCATCTGGGCCTGGGGCCATCCCGAAGTTTACATCCTGGTCCTGCCGGCGTTCGGCGTATTCTCCGAGGTCGTTTCAACCCTCTCGAGCAAGCCGCTGTTCGGCTACCGCTCCATGGTGGCCGCGACGATGGCGATCTGCGTCCTCGCCTTCATGGTCTGGCTGCATCATTTTTTCACCATGGGGGCCGGCGCCAACGTGAACGCGTTCTTCGCCATCACGACGATGATCATCGCGGTGCCGACGGGCGTGAAAGTGTTCAATTGGCTGTTCACCATGTACGGCGGCCGCATCCGCTATGCGCCGCCGATGTTATGGTCGCTCGGCTTCCTCGTCACCTTCGTCATCGGCGGTATGACCGGCGTGCTGCTGGCGGTCCCGCCGGCCGACTTCATGTTTCACAACAGCCTGTTTCTCGTGGCGCACTTCCATAACGTCATCATCGGCGGCGTCCTGTTCGGCGCGTTCGCCGGTTACACCTTCTGGTTCCCGAAGGCTTTCGGCTTCCGCCTTGAGGAGCCCCTGGGCAAGGCCGCGTTCTGGTGCTGGCTCCTCGGCTTCTATCTGGCCTTCATGCCCCTCTACGTGCTGGGCTTTATGGGCATGACGCGGCGCATGCAGCACTACGATATTCCCGAATGGCATCCCTGGCTGCTCTTGGCCGCCGTTGGCGCCGCCGTCATCCTCGCAGGAATTGGGCTCCAGATCGCGCAACTTGTCGTCAGCTTCCGCCGTCGCGAGCAGCTCCGCGACACAACCGGCGATCCCTGGAACGGGCGCTCGCTGGAGTGGTCGACGTCCTCGCCGCCACCCGCCTTCAACTTCGCTGTGCTGCCCCGAATCGAAGAGGATGACGCCTATTGGGAGACCAAGCAGCGCGCGCTCAGGCAGCACGTCCTCGCGGACGAGCCGGCCTATGCGGACATCGAGCTGCCGCGCAGTAGCGCGACCGGGATCGTATGCGCCTTCTTCGCGACCTTGCTGGGCTTTGCGCTCATCTGGCATATCTGGTGGCTGGCGGCCGTATCCTTCCTTGGTGCCTTCGCGACTTTCGTCGCCTTCGCGTGGCGCGACCGGGCCGAATATCGCGTTTCGGCCGACGAGGTCGCCCGGATCGATCGGGAAAACCGCAGCGCTCGCCGCGCGGCGCTCGCCCAACTGGGGGCCGCCGAATGAGCATCGCACAAGAAGCCGCGGGCGGCGACGACTCGTACATCATTGGTATCGGCCGCCGGTCGTATGCAGGCCTGCCGAGATTCGAGCACGCGGAGCGCACGATTGCCTCGAAGCGCGTCATCGCGGCTTACGGCTTCTGGATCTTCCTGCTCAGCGACATCATCATGTTCTCCACGTTCTTTGCCGCTTACGCAGTTCTGTCCGGGGAGACCGCCGGCGGCCCGAGCGGGAGGAACCTTTTTAGTATCACCCGCGTCGCGCTCGAGACGGCGTGCCTGCTGTTGTCCAGCTTCGCCTGCGGCGTCGCAAGCATCGGCGCCCGTGCCCGCAACGATTCCATGTATTATGGCGGCATGACAGCGACCGCACTGCTCGGCGCCGCGTTCCTCTTCCTGGAAATCAGCGAGTTCTCCGGCTTGATCGCTCAAGGCGCTGGACCGACGCGCAGCGCCTTTCTGTCATCTTTCTTCGCCCTGGTCGGCTGCCACGGCCTGCACGTGACGCTGGGCCTGCTCTGGCTCCTGACCATGATGGCGCAGGTGTTCGCCAAGGGCTACCGGGCCGACATCATGAGGCGCATTCTGTGCTTCGCCCTGTTCTGGCACACGCTGGACATCATCTGGGTCGGGATTTTTACAGTGGTCTATCTGATGGGATTGGCCCTATGAGCGACACCGAAATCGGTCTGCATCTGCATGAAAGGACCGGCTCCCGGCGACGAGCGGGCCGACGGCCGCGAGATCGCCGAAGGCATTAGCGGCTATCTGATCGGCCTTGGGCTGGCGACGCTGATCACAGTCGTCGCGTTCTTCGTCTCCCGTACGTCGCTGGTCTGGCGGCCGAGCATTCCGATTGCACTGGTGGTGTTGGCGATCGCGCAGATGGGCGTTCACCTCGCCTTCTTCCTGCACATCAGCACCGGCGCCGAGAGCTTCAACAACGTGTTGGCGCTTGCGTTCGGCGTGCTGATCGTCTTTCTGCTGATTGTCGGATCATTGTGGATCATGACTCGACTGCCAATCACACTGATGTCGATGGAGCAAATGATTCAGATGCAGCGTTAGGCGTTCCCGCCGAAGGCGCAGTCTTTATGCGCGGCGCTCGCACCGACCTTGGTGACGCAGATGCCTGACCAGAGAGTGTTGTCGGATCGGGTCAAGACGGCAATCAAGACCGCGCTCGCCACGGTGCTTGCCTATGGCGTCGCGCTTTCCATGGACTGGGAAATGCTTATTGGGCCGCCTTTGCGTGGCGTTCTGTACCCTGTCCACTGTCGGAAAATCGCTGAACAAGGGCCTGCTGCGGTTATCCGGGACCCTTTTTGGGGAGTCTGGCGGCCATCACTCTCATTGCCCTGTTCCCGCAGGATCGCTGGCTGTTCCTGATCGGCATGAGCATCTTTACCGGCTTCTGCGCCTACATGATGCCTGGTAATTCCCGATGGTATTTCTGGCTACGTTGCCGGGTTCTCGGTACCGCTCATTGCACTTGCCGGCGGCGCCGACCCTCTGAACGATTTTCAGACAGCTATAACTCGTACCAGGAAACAGCGCTGGGTGTCGTGAGCTACAGCCTGGTCTGGCTCTTGATCTGGCCGACCAGTAGCCGTGAAGCCCTCGAGGATGCAGTCCGTCGGCTCGCAGCCGCGCATCGCCAACTCGCCGCGCACTATCTCACGCCGACCATCGGTGAAACCCATGATGCGGGCCCAGAAGCCCTCCGGCGACAGACCACGCAAGTGCTGGCGCGTCTTGGTGGTCTGCTGGACGGCGCGGAGATCGACAGCTACGAAGTATGGGAGGCCCGCCACGCGTGGCGGAGCTTGATCCATCAGCTTTCGCAACTGACCAGCACGTCGGAACGCTGCCGGCAGAGTTCTGCAGACGTGAGGGAGGTCGACCGCCAGCGGCTGTCCGGAGCTTGCAAAATTCGCCAGTGAGCTCGACCGCCGGTTCGCCGAAATCGGACGCATGCTGGAGGGGCATCCGCCGGAGCGCGGGCCGATTTCTGCGCCGCTGAACCTCGAAGACGAGGGGATGGCTTCGCTTTCGCCGTTCCACCGGGCCGCGCTCCTCCTCTATCGCAGTCACCTGCAGGAAATCGACAAGCTCACGCGCGATCTCTTTGAGACGGTCGCCGACATCCGGAACTTTGCCCGCGCGAAGATCGATCCGACCTGCGAGGCGGTACCGCTGCTGCCATCGGCGCTCGATCCCGAGCGCCTTGCTGGCGTCGCACGATGGTTCGCGGGCCTGTGGCTGGCGTGGCTCATCGCCCTTTACGTGCCGGACATCCCGGATACGGTCGAGTTCATCGTTCTCACCAATTCGCTCTCGATGGCGCTTTGCGTCATGCCGCAGCTTCCGATCGCGCGCACCTTCTTCCCGTTGCATTCGGCGTCGCTCTCGGAGGCGCCATCTACGTCCTGGTGATGCCCCACCTCACGAGCTTCGCCGGCCTGGCGGTTGTGATTTTCGCGGCCGTCTTCCTCGACCTGCTACCTCTACCATCGACCAACCCAGGCCCGCGGCAAGGCGGCGGCGCTCGCGTTGCTCGCTCATGCTGATGGGCGTCGCCAACGAGCAGAACTACAACTTTCTCAGTGTTATAAACCTCGCCGTGGTCATAGCGCTGGTTTTTGCCGTGCTGGCGGTCGCGACGCATTTCCCCCGTGTCATTCCGCGCCGAGCACGTGTTCCTCCGCCTGCTCGGCCGCTTTTTTCGCGCGTGCGCATATCTTGTCTCGACGCTGCAGTGGGACCCGCCAACCCGCCGACGCAGTGGCAGCGTCTCAGGCGCGTGTTGCATCTCGGCGACCTGGCAAGCGGTCCCGGGCAAGCTCGCCATCTGGGGAAGTGCGCTGCCCGCGGCGGCCTTGGGTCAATCCACGACCGAGCAGATGCAGGCGGTCGTCGACAGCCTGCAAGCCCTTGCCTACCGCATGCAAGACCTCATTGAGACCCGCGCGACACCGCAATCGCAAGTGCTTGCCCGCGAATTGCTTTCCCAGGTGCGCGCGTGGCGAGTCGGATTGCAGGATATCTTTTGCAATCTCTCGCAGCATCCCGAGGCGGCGGATTTTGCCGATTTTCGGTCGCGGCTCGATGCGATGCTGGAGCGACTTGAAGAGCAGATCGAAAAAGCGGTTGCCGGTGCGGATCAGGCAAGCACTGCGACACGCGAGAACGAGAATTCAATTCGGCTGCTCGGCGCATTTCGTGGCGTGTCGGAGGAGTTGGTGAATTTCGCAAGGCAGTCGGGCGGCATTGATTGGGCTCGCCTGCGTGAGGCCCGGTTCTAACGGAGATGGCGATGCACCTGATTCCGCACGAGCTATACGTGGGAGAAGTTTTCTTCCCGCCGATGCTGCTCGATGCCGCGTTGGGTCTCGTCGCCGCCACGATCACGGCGTGGCTTTCGAACCGTTTCCGAGTGTCACGCTACTTGTATCATCCGTCGCTGGTGCTGATCGCGCTGACCGTGATTTACACCGGCCTGTTCTCCATCTTTCTGCTTCCGGGGTGAGATCATGAAACCGATCGTGAAAATCATCACCACAGGCGTGATCGTGCTGGCCGCTCTTGGCATGATTGTCTACAAATATCATGACTATACGAAATATCCCTGGACACGGGACGGCCTGGTGCGAGCGCAGGTTAGTCAGATCGCCCCGCGCGTATCCGGTCCGCTCGTTCGCGTGCCGATCCAGAATAATCAGCAGGTAAGGAAGGGCGATCTTCTATTCGAAATCGACCCAACCACATTTCAGGCGACCGTGAATCTGGCACGTGCTCAGTTCGACAACATGCGCGACATCGTCAAGTCCCTTGTCGAACAGGTTGAAGGACTGAAGCGCACCGTCGAGCAACGCCAGTCAGAGATCAACGAGGCGAAGTTCGGCGCCGAGGGTTCTGCCGCACAGGCGGAGAACGCGCGGATCGAATTGCGGACGCGCCAAGGAGCTGCTCGCGGCAGGCGATCGAACACGCAGAGAGACGTCGATGACAAGTCCATGGCGTATCAGGTGGCCGTCGCACAGTTGGGCGAAGCCAGAGCGAAAGTGAACCAGACGACCGCTGCGCTTTCGCAAGCGAAAGACGATCTGGCTCGCGGGATAGCCGATCTCGGCGCGCTCGGAGAGGATAACCCTCGGCTGCGCCGGGCCGCGGCGGACCTGGAAATTGCTCAATTGAACCTGGACTTCACGAAGGTATGGGCCCCCACGGATGGATACGTCACCAATTTACGATTGGGCGTCGGGGACTCCGCGGTTGCCCATCAACCGATGCTGGCCGTGATTGATGCCAACAGCTTCTATGTCCAAGCATTCTTCCGGGAAACCTTCGTGGGGAATTTCCAAAAAGGCGATCGGGCCGTTGTCACGCTGATGAGTTATCCCGACACTCCCTTGGAGGGCAGCGTCGACAGCATCGGCTGGGGCATTGCCCAGCAAAACGGCAGCACAGGCTTCGAGCTGTTGCCCTCCGTCCAGCCGACCTTCGAGTGGATCCGACTCGCACAACGCATACCGGTAGCGGTGCGCATCGAGAAGCTTCCAGACAACATCAAACTGCGCGCCGGCACCACGGCCTCGGTGCTGGTCATCACCGGAACGAGCACGGATGGTGACCAGGTGCCACCGGTTGCCCGCGCGTTGCAATGAATGATCGATATTGAGTTTAACGCCCAGCTGCATGCAACACATCGTTCAGCGCATGCGTAAAGCCACCAGCAAGGTAGACTATGTTGAAGCACTGGCTCATTGACCTCATTGGTCACGTTTCCGGTCTCAGCGATGCACAACTTAGGCAAATTGAGAAATCGTTGCCGGCGAGCAAGGCGCTGATCGATCTTCTCATTAGGGCACAGCCGATCATCGAACAGGCGCAAAAGCTGTACGCAGAAGCTGAGCCGCTGATCGATGAAGCAATGAAAGAGTGGCAGACTGTCGGCCCCGCGGCGCAAATTTTGATCGATGTTATCGGGCATCATGTCAACAAAGGTAGTTCGCCGGCAGAGGCCGCTGAGGCAGTCCGCACGGCGCTTAACGGCTCAATCAAGAGCGTCGCCCAGGATCATTGGATCGATCAGCGAATGAGCTGCGTAACCGTGTTTGGGGGAACTGGCTTTGTTGGCCGTCGCGTCGTGCGCTATTTGTGCGAGTCCGGCGCCACGGTGCGCGTCGCCTCACGGCATCCTGGGCGGGCTGAGGGCGACGACGTCAAACAGATCGCCGCCGACGCACATGACGAGCGCTCCGTAGAGGCCGCCGTTGCGGGCGCCGATGGCGTGGTCAACGCGATTAGCCTGTACGTCGAGCACGGAAGCGATACATTCCATTCGGTGCACGTCGAAACGGCCGCTAGGATCGCGAGCGTAGCGCGGCGGGTCGGGGCCAAACGGCTAGTTCACCTATCAGGAATCGGCGCCGACGCGGCCTCGTCTTCGCCCTATATTCGCAGTCGCGGCGAAGGCGAGGCGGCCGTGCAGGCCGCATTTCCTGGCGCGGTCATCATCCGCCCAGCGGTGATGTTTGCGTCGGACGACGGCTTTCTCACGACAATTCTCAGGCTGCTTCGGAGTCCTGCCGGCTTATCCGATATTCGGCGACGGCAGGACGAGGCTCCAGCCGGCGTACGCGGATGACGTTGCTGCGGCGATTACACAAGTTCTGCGGCAGAGCAAAAAGCCGTATCCTATCTACGAACTGGCCGGCCCGCGCGTCTATTCATACGAGGAGTTGTTGCGGACCATTGCCCGTACCGCAGGTTTGCGGCCGGTGCTGATGCGGATGCCGTTTGCCTTGTGGGATGTACTTGCCGGCGTCGCTGAAATCTTGCCGCACCCGCCCCTCACCCGCAATCAGGTCGAGCTTATGCAGATCGACACCACAGCCTCGGACAACTTGCCGGGGTTTCGCGTGCTCGGCATTTCGCCGCGATCGCTCGAAGAAGAACTCGAAGCGATGCTCAAGCAAAGCAAATGAGGAAACTCAACAAACTGCATAAGAGTGCCCGTACTAGCTGACGATGCGACACTGCAAGCGGCTGCCGGGTTCGGAGGCGCCATTATGGATCTTGCGAATTGGTTACGGAGCCTTGGCCTCGAACGCTTTGAAGCTGCGTTCCGGGACAACGATATCGACGAAGCCGTTCTGCGAGACTTGACGGACGACCACCTGCGCGAGATGGGCCTTACGCTGGGCGCGCGGGTCAAACTTCTTAAAGCTATTGCGGCACTTCCAAAGGAATTGGCGAGCGACGTTCGAGGCGGCATCCCCGCCGCGGCTCTGGCTGCCCAGTCAGCGGAGCGACGTCATGTTACAGTGATGTTCAGCG
The DNA here is from genome assembly GCA_963713785.1 of uncultured Alphaproteobacteria bacterium. Classification (GTDB taxonomy): domain Bacteria; phylum Pseudomonadota; class Alphaproteobacteria; order Rhizobiales; family Xanthobacteraceae; genus Bradyrhizobium. The sequence goes on along the minus strand of CAVQNB010000011.1, from coordinate 30,825 downwards.
ATCTCGTAGGCTCAACGGCGCTGTCCACGCAAATGGATCCGGAAGATTTACGCAAACTCATTTCGGCCTATCAGACATGCGTAACCGAAGCGGTTCAGCGGTTCGGCGGTTTTGTCGCGAAATATATGGGCGACGGTGTGCTGATCTATTTCGGGTATCCGGAGGCTCATGAGGATGACGCCGAGAGGGCGGTGAGATCGGCGCTGGAGCTGGTGGCCGAAGTCGCGAAACTTAAAGCAGATACCACCTTGCGGACCCGGGTCGGTATTGCCACGGGATTGGTTGTCGTCGGCGATCTCGTCGGATCGGGAGAGGCGCAGGAGCGAGGAATAGTTGGCGAGACACCTAACCTTGCCGCACGGCTGCAAGGTCTTGCCGAACCAAACATGGTGGTGATCGCGGAAGCCACAAGAAGATTGATTGGCAATCTGTTCGAGTTGAAGGACCTTGGTCTTCAGGATTTGAAGGGGATTGCGGACTCCGTGCAAGTATGGGCCGCGCTGCGGCCTGCCGCCGTGGAGGGACACTTTGAGGCGTTTCACGGCAGCGACCTGTCAACCATTGTCGGGAGAGACGAGGAAACGCAGCTACTGCTGCGACGTTGGTCGAGAGCGAAAGATGGCGAAGGACAAGTCGTTCTGCTCTCCGGAGAGGCAGGGATCGGCAAATCCCGTTTGACCACGGCGTTCCTGAAGCAGATCAGCGAAGAACCGCATGCACGTCTTCGCTGCTTTTGTTCACCCCAACACACAGACAGCGCGCTGTATCCCATCATAGGCCAGTTAGAACGTGCGGCCGAATTCAAACATGATGATACGGTCAAGACGAAGCTGGACAAGCTCGACAGCTTGTTGGCGCGGAGCCCGACTTCACCTGGTGACCCGCCATTGATCGCCGACCTCTTGTCGCTTCCCAATGACGGTCGCTACTCGCCGCCGACCCATGATCCGCAGGAGCGTCGGAAAAAGATCCTGGAGGCGCTGGTCGGACAGGTCGAGGCGCTCTCGCGCTCCGAGCCGGTGCTGATGGTCTTTGAAGACGTACACTGGACTGATCCAACAAGCCTGGAGTTGATGGGGCGTATTCTCGAGCGGATCGTAGCTTTGCCGGTGTTGCTGATCGTCACGTATCGGCCGGAATTTCAGCCGCCATGGGTTGGCCTTCCACATGTGACTGCTTTGACCATCAATCGACTTGGTCGCCGCGACGTGGATGCCATCATTGACCGCATCGTCGGCAACCATCCGCTGCCGGCTGGCGTTCGCGAGGATATGATCGAGCGAACCGATGGCATTCCCCTCTTCATCGAGGAATTGACAAAAGCAGTGCTTGAAGCCGGCAGCGAGGAGGAAGCGCGAAAAACGACGGCTGCTACTCCATCCCCAAGACTTCAAATTCCGGCAACCTTGCATGCCTCTCTGATGGCGCGTCTTGACCGAATGGGGCCCGCGAAGGAGTTGGCTCAGATCGGCGCGGCTATTGGTCGCGAATTTTCGCACGCATTGATAGACGCGGTAGGTGGCAAATCGCCAATAGAATTGGAGACAGGATTGCACCGCTTGATTGGAGCGGGACTGCTGTCCAAGCAGGGCGTGACACCGCATGCAAATTACCTGTTCAAGCATGCCCTGGTACAGGACGCCGCCTACAGCACGCTGTTGCATGAGCACCGACGGACGTTGCACGCCAGGATCGCCGAAGTGCTCGAAATGCGGTTTGCCGATGTGGTCGAGCGTCAGCCTGAGATTTTGGCGCGCCACTGCACCGATGCTGGGAAGATCGAGAAAGCCGCGCGATATTGGGGAACGGCGGGTCAACGTTCGCTGGAGCGCTCGGCGGTGGCCGAGGCTTCCGAGCAATTTACGCGAGCGTTGGGCCAAATCGCCAGCTTGCCCTCCACTCCAATGCTCAGGCGCGAACGAATCAAGCTACAGTTGGCCGCTTCGAATGCTCTAATGCACGTCAAGGGCTACGCAGCGCCCGATACGAGAGCATCACTCCATCAGGCGCGCTCACTGATCGAGGAAGTGGAAGCTCTTGGCGAGCCCTTGGATGATCCGCTTTTGTTGCTGTCCGTTCTCTATGGGCTCTGGGTCGCGAGCTACAACACGTTCGATGGCGATGCAGTGCGGGAGCGTGCTGCGGAATGCTTGGCAGTCGCGGAAAAGCAGCCGAACACCGTCTCGCTCATGGTAGGACGCCGCCTGATGGGGATATCGTTGGCCCACACGGGAGATCTCGCTGAAGGGCGAGCAAACCTCGATGACGCGAGGCGGCTTTACAATCCTGTTGAGCACAGGCCGCTGGCAACCCGGTTTGGTCAGGACATCGGTATTGGCATTTTATTCCAGCGGGCGTTGCCGCTATGGATGCTTGGCTACCCCGACGCCGCGCTTGCCGACTGCGATCAAGCGACGAAAGACGCACGGGAAATCGGCCTTGCAACGACCTTGATGCCGGCGCTGCTGTACACGTCGATGATCCATATCTTCTGCGGAAATGACGAGATCGCAAGCAGGCAAGCGAATGAACTGGTCGCATTGGCAGACGAAAAAGGCAGCGCGCTTTGGAAGGCGTTTGGGGTCTTGTTGCAGGGTGTCATATTGGCGCTGACCGGCAGACCATCGGAGGCTCGGCAAACGATCACGCCCGGAACCAGTGCCTTGCGGGCGACGGGATCGACACTGTGGATACCATTCTGGTCAGCCTGGTTGGCGAAATCCTGCATTATCCTGGGTCAAACTGATGAGGCTCGGCGCTACATCGATGAGGCCATGACAAAGATCAAAGCGTCCAAGGAAAGGTTGTTCGAGCCGGAGGTCAATCGGCTGGCCGGGGAAATCGCACTGCTGTCAGCCGAGCCGGATATCGGGGAAGCAGAAGCACATTTCAATCGGTCGCTCGCGATTGCGCGCGAGCAGCAAGCAAAATCCTGGGAACTGCGTGCAGCAACAAGTCTGGCGCGCCTCTGGAAAGATCGAGGCGAGTGCAACAAGGCCCGCGGACTACTTGGGCCGATTTACGGCTGGTTCACAGAGGGATTTCTTACGCGCGATTTGCAAGAGGCAAAAAAGTTGCTTGACGAACTCCCATAGCAGACCGTCGGCCGGGGTCTGCTGTTCGCCCTTCCAACACAAGCGAAGTAGCGGGGGCTGCTGATGTTCCGCGAGGACTGGTTCTAACTACGGAACAGTCATTTTCGAGGGAGGCTGACCATGAACTCCAACTCCACCATTCGCGCATTGATATTGTCAACCTCCGTTCTGGCTCTCACGGCTGGTCCGACCTTCGCCCAGCAGACCACGGGAACGCCGGGTTCACCCAGCGCCACAACTACAATAAACGGCAAATATCTCCCGCCTCCGCTCGAGCCGTTTGGTGGCACCATTAATTTGGGTGCCACAGATTCCAAACCGTATTGGCCGCCGAGGGTAGTACCGCCCAAGGGGGCGCCCAACGTCGTGTTGATCATGACCGATGACCAGGGCTACGGCATTTCGAGCACCTTTGGTGGGGTCATACCAACACCAGCGCTGGATGAAGTCGCGAACGCGGGGCTGCGCTACACGGAGTTTCACTCTACCGCGCTGTGCTCGCCCACGCGAGCGGCGCTGATCACTGGCCGTAACCATCACTCGGTGGGCTTCGGCGTCATCGCCGAAGTCTCAACGGGCTTCCCCGGCTATGACTTCGTCATTGGGCGCGAGAATGCCACCATCGGCGAGATCCTCAAGGAAAATGGCTATGCCACGTCGTGGTTCGGCAAGAACCACAACACCCCAAGCACTCAATACAGTCTGTCTGGACCCTTCGACCAATGGCCGAGCGGGATGGGCTTTGACTATTTCTACGGCTTCGTGGGCGGCGAAACCGACCAGTGGAAGCCATGGCTATTCCGCGATCACACCCAGATATTCCCGTGGATCGGAAAGCCCGGCTACAATCTGACCACTGACTTGGCGGACGAAGCCATTAAACACATCAAGGGGCTAAACGCGGTGGCGCCGGAGCAACCCTTCTTCTTATATTACGTGCCCGGCGGCACGCACGCGCCGCACCAGCCAACGCAGGAGTGGATTGACAAGTTCAAGGGCAAGTTCGACATGGGCTGGAACGCGATGCGCGAGCAGATCTTCGCGAACCAGAAGCGGCTCGGCGTGATCCCGGCGAATACCCAGCTCACGCCGTGGCCGGATGGGCAAGCCGAATATAGCGGTGCAAAGCTTCCGAAATGGGAGACACTCACTGCTGATGAAAAGAGGCTTTTTGCGCGCCAGGCTGAGGTCTTTGCTGCGTACGTGGCTTATACCGACTACGAAATTGGCCGTGTCATTCAGGCAGTAAAGGACATGGGCAAGCTCGACAACACGCTGATCATCTACATTTGTCGGCGACAATGGCACGAGTGCCGAAGGGACCACCCTCGGCACTCCGTTCGACATGGCCGCAATTGAAGCCATTGAAATACCGGTCGCGGATCAGTTGAAGTATTACGATGCCTGGGGCTCAGATAAGACCCAGCCGCATATGTCGGTGGCGTGGTCGTGGGCCTTTGATACGCCATTCAAATGGACCAAGCAGATCGCGTCGCACTTCGGCGGCACCCGGCAGGGCATGGCCATCTCCTGGCCCGGTCACATCAACGACGCTGGCGGCATCCGCACGCAGTTCCACCACATGATCGACATCGTGCCGACGATCCTTGAAGCGACCGGCATTCCAGCGCCCGTCATGGTCAATGGCGTGGCGCAGAAGCCGATCGAAGGCGTGAGCATGGCGTACACCTTCGACAAGGCCAACGCGAACGCCCCGTCAACTCGCACCACGCAGTACTTCGAAATGGTCGGCAACCGCGCGATCTACCACGACGGCTGGCTCGCTGCCACCACGCCGCCTCAAGCGCCTTGGTTGATGGGCGTGGGCACAGTTGCCCGACGTGGTCAACGGCTACAAATGGGAGCTTTACAACATCGCCGAGGATTATTCGGAGAACAACGACCTCGCCGCCAAGATGCCGGACAAGCTGCGTGAGATGCAGGAGCTCTTCCTGGTCGAGGCGGCGAAATACAACGTACTTCCCGCTGGATAACAGTATTCTCGAACGCGCCCTTACCCCGCGACCGAGTCCGACCGCCGGCAAGACTGTCTTTACCTACTCAGGTGAAGTCGTCTGGCCTACCTACCGGCAGTGCCCCCAACATCCTCGGCAAATCCTACTCCATCACGGCCGAGGTGGACATTCCGCAGGGCGGCGCCGAGGGAATGCTCAATACGAACGGCGGCCGCTTCGGCGGCTATGGCCTCTACCTGGTCAAGGGCAAGCCGGTCTTTACCTATGTCCAACTCACGACTGAACGCTTCCGCTGGGAAAGTCCAGCGGCGCTTACGCCCGGCAAGCACACCATCGTGTTTGACTTCAAATACGACGGTCCCGGTTTCGGCAAGGGCGGCACCGGCGTCCTGTCGGTGGACGGCAAGGAAGTCGCGCGTAAGACGATGCCATATACCATTCCGTTTGTCATGAGCTTCGACGAGTCCTTCGATGTCGGAGTGGATACCCGCACGGGCGTGGACGACAACGACTACCAGGTGCCGTTCCGGTTCACCGGCAAGCTGGACAAGCTGACGATCAAGCTGGACCTTCCGAATGCTGCGGAGGAAAAGCTGCTCCAGCAAAAGGCCCAAGAGCACAAGAGGCAAGGCGCAGTAAATCGCTGCGCCTCTGTTCTGACTACGGAACGATCATTCCGAAGGAGGCTGACCATGAAATCCACCCCCACCATTCGCGCATTGGTCACTTGTGCGGCCTCCGTTCTGGCTCTCACAGCTGGTTCGACCTTCGCCCAGCAGACCACCGGCACGCCGGGTTCACCCAGCGCCACGACGACGATTGACGGCAAGTATCTTCCGCCTCCGCCCGCGCCGTTCGGCGGAACGATCAATCTGGATGCCAACAGATTCCAAACCGTATTGGCCGCCGACCGTGGTGCCGCCCAAGGGTGCGCCCAACGTCTTGCTGATCATGACCGACGACCAGGGCTACGGCGTGTCCGGTACCTTTGGCGGTGTCATCCCGACGCCTGCCATGGACCGCATCGCGAACGCCGGACTACGTTACACACAGTTCCACTCAACTGCTCTCTGCTCGCCGACCCGGGCGGCGCTGATCACGGGCCGCAACCATCACTCGGTGGGCTTCGGCGTGATCACCGAAATGTCCACTGGATACCCGGGGTACGACTCCGTCATCGGGCCGGAGAGTGCCACCATCGGCACGATCCTGAGGGAGAACGGCTACGCGACGTCGTGGTTCGGCAAGAACCACAACACGCCCAGCTATCAATTAAGTTCGGCAGGGCCTTTTGACCAATGGCCGAGCGGGATGGGGTTCGATCACTTCTACGGCTTCATGGGCGGCGAGACTGACCAGTGGACGCCGTTTCTCTTCCGCGACCAGACACAAGTCTTTCCGTGGATAGGACACCCCGGCTACAACCTCATCACCGACATGGCCGACGATGCGATCAACTACATGAAGGGGCTGAATAACGCCGCGCCAGACAAGCCGTTCTTCCTCTATTACGTGCCCGGCGGCTCGCACGCACCGCACCAGCCCACGCCAGAGTGGATCAAGAAGATCAGCGACATGCACTTGTTCGATCAGGGCTGGGAAAAGCTGCGCGAGACGATCTTCGCCAACCAGAAACGGCTCGGCGTAATCCCGGCGAATACCCAGCTCACGCCGTGGCCGGATGGCCAGCCCGAATACGGCGGAGCGAAGCTTCAGAAATGGGACACGCTCAGTCCCGACGAGAAGAAGCTTTTCATTCGTCAGGCGGACGTTTTTGCAGCCTACGCGGCCTACACCGACCATGAAATCGGCAGGGTCATTCAGGAAGTCGAAGACGAGGGCAAGCTCGACAACACACTCATCATCTATATCAGCGGCGACAACGGCAACAGCGCCGAAGGATCCATCCTCGGCACCCCGAATCGACATGGCCGCGATCCAAGGCGTCAACATTCCAGTCGCGGAGCAGTTGAAGTTCTACGACGTTTGGGGTTCGGCCCAGACCACGCCGCACATGGCGGTGGGCTGGACCTGGGCCTTTGATACACCATTCAAATGGACCAAGCAGGTCGCGTCGCACTTCGGCGGCACCCGTCAAGGCATGGCCATCTCATGGCCCGGTCACATCAACGACGTTGGCGGCATCCGCACGCAGTTTCACCACATGATCGACATCGTGCCGACCATCCTCGAAGCCACCGGCATTCAAGCGCCCGTCATGGTCAATGGCGTGGCACAGAAGCCGATCGAAGGCGTGAGCATGGCGTACACCTTCGACAAAGCCAACGCGAACGCCCCATCCACCCGCAGCACGCAATATTTCGAGATGGTCGGCAACCGCGCCATCTACCATGACGGTTGGCTCGCCGCCACCACGCCGCCCCAGCCGCCCTGGGATCTGGGCTTGGGCAAGTTTCCCAATGTCGTCAACGGCTACACCTGGGAGCTTTACAACCTCGCCGAGGATTATTCGGAGAACAACGACCTCGCCGCCAAGATGCCGGACAGGCTGCGCGACATGAAGGAACTCTTTATGGTCGAGGCGGCGAAATACAACGTGTTCCCGCTGGACAACAGCTTCACCGCTCGCGCAGCCACGCCGCGACCGAGCGCGACCGCCGGTCGGACCGTCTTCACCTACTCGGGTGAATCGTCCGGTCTTCCCTACAGCAGCGCCCCCGACATTACCGGCAAGTCTTACTCCATCACCGCCGAGGTCGAAATTCCGCAAGGAGGTGCAGAAGGCATGATCAATACGCTCGGTGGCCGTGCCGGTGGCCATGGTCTCTACTTGCTCAAGGGCAAACCAGTCTTTGTGTACAACTTTTTTGACGTGGAACGCTTCCGCTGGGAAGGCCCAGCGGCGCTCACGCCCGGCAAGCACACCGTCGTGTTTGACTTCAAGTATGACGGTCCCGGTTTCGGCAAAGGCGGCACCGGCGTCCTGTCGGTGGATGGCAAGGAAGTCGCCAGTAAGACGATCCCGCACACCATTCCGTTCGTCGAGACGATCGACGAGACCTTCGATGTCGGGGTGGATACCCGCACGGGCGTGGACGACAACGACTACCAGCCGCCGTTCCGTTTCACCGGCAAGATCGATAAGCTAACGGTCAAGCTGGTCCCGCTGAATGCTGCGGAGGAAAAGCTCCTCCAGCAAAAGGTCCAAGAGACGAAAAACAAGGCACAGTAAATCGCTCCGCCTGACTGCCTCGCTACTGACGAACAATGTCCTAGAGGAGGATCGCATGAGTGATCTCGTCGTAATCGCATTTCCGACTGAGGCGAAGGCAGAGGAGGTCCGGCAGAAACTGCTCGCCATGCACTGCTCGAATTGGGCGATGCAGTGGTCGCCGTGAAGGACGAAAAGGGAAATATCAAGCTGAACCAGATGATCAACACCACCGCCGCAGGAGCTGTCGGTGGTGCCTTTTGGGGAACGCTGATTGGCCTGATCTTCTTGATGCCGCTCGCCGGTGCTGCGCTGGGCGCCGCCTCCGGCGCTGTCAGCGGCGCTTTGACCGATCTTGGGATCAGCAACGAATTCATGAAGGACACGGCGGCCGCCATCCAGCCCGAGACAGCGGCGCTCTTCGTCCTGGTGCGGAAGGTCACTGCTGACAAGGTGCTTGAGGGCCTCAAGGGCGAGGGCGGTACCGTGCTGAAGACCTCGCTCGATCACACCAAGGAAGCAGCGCTGCAGGCGGCTCTGGCTGGCGTCCAATCGGCTGTGCCTGCTCCGCCTTCCTGATTGAGCTTTCTTGAGCAGTAAAGATGATCTGAGAGCGGCCATGCCCATGCCATTCGGAATGCTCAAACGCCTTCGGGTCCCGGAATTTGCACAGTCGTGTTCGCCTGTCGTGGTTTTATTCGAACCCGGCCGACAGCGCATCGGATCTGTGCTCGTGCCTTTGATGCTTCTCTGTTGCCCGGCGCAACAAAGCTATGGCGCCGAGAATCTCGAATGTCCGGAAATCGGCTCGAGCTCCGTTCCCGATCTCATCGGCGACGTTTCCGGTGGCGGGCTGTGATGCTAATATTTTCTGACGATGGGCTTTGTCGTCGGAGGCGCTCCGGGCGCGGGCGGCGAGATAGAGAAGGTCACCCAGGTATTCCAGCCGGATGGTCGGTCTTAGCGCACTCGTACTCTCCGTAAGCCTTCAAATTGAGATAGCCCTGCATGTCGCCGACCGGAAAAAGGAACCCGATCTGGGGACCGACGCCGAACACCTGGGACTGGAAGCAGCCGACACGGTCGCCTGAACCGCTGTCGCAGCCGATCTCCTTGTAGACATAGCCCACGAGGCCAGCATGACCTGCTTCGACAGGAACTGCGATGCACCCCAGTCGAAGTGCATGTCGACGCCGTTTTGATATTGCGTGGACTTATTGACGAAATTGTAGGTGAAGCCGAGCACGCCAGAGAATTCGTGGCCGGTCTGCGGATTGAAATAGGTGTAGCCGCCGCCGGCGTCGATCGCGCCGTGTCCGATTCCAATATTCGACAGGCGCGTGGATTGGTAAGCGCCAACCGGGATGTCGCCGGTGACATAGGTCATGAAGTTGTTGACGCCGGCGTTCCATTTCAATTGGAATACCGGTATCAGATCCCCAAAGCCCCATGTCGTGTCGTTGATGGTGTCGGACAGCACGAAGGGACTGGTGGTGCCGAACGGCGTCGTGGCCACGCCGGACAAGGTCCCCGCCAGGCTGGTGCCGACGACGCCATAGGTTCCCAGGAGGGACACCGACGCCTGGCCGCCGAGCACCGGCGTCGCGAATACATAACTCGGGATCACAAAGCCAAGATCGCCAGTGGCGTTGACGTTCAAATTCAGATTTGCGTTTACGGTAACGTTGCCCGGAACCCTGCCGAGCTCGAATTCACGCGAACGCGCGACGTCGGCGCCGGCCGATACGGAGGTGTGGTAGTAGATATTCGCCAGCGACCAACCCGGCTGTTGCGGCGTGGCCGCGAGGCTTCCAAAGAACCCGGGGACCCAGAAGCTGACACCGCCTTCATCGGCGCGGGAAATTCCGGGAGAAAGCAGGAGTAGCGCGCTCAGTGCGCAGGCGCCGGCCTTGAGAAACCGAAGGTTGCGTTTCAAATCCGAACGATCGTATTGCACCTGCCAACTCCCCGGTCCCGGATCGATACTTACCCCTTGAGTCTAGTACCGATATTTCCTGGGAGGCTATGCAGAAACGGCAAAACCGGCCGATCTATTTCCTGTGATGCTTTGGTGCAACATCCCCGCGCCCACCACCGAGCGCCTAAGCCTCCTACGGCAGGCCGGCTGCCCGATTTGACTTTTGGGCGACAATTTATGGCTGCTTATATTCTGCCCAAGCCTGTCCGGGCCTTAGCGAGACCTAATATCCGAAATTAAGAGCCAGCTTCCGAAGTCGCATAGCCGGATCGAAGGTGATCCCCCATTCTGCGCGTTTTAGCGATTGCCGGTCGTGATGGCGTCGCGCGTCGAATGAGATAGAGCGGATGGCGGAGAACGGCACAGCCACGTTTGCCAATCCGGACGACTACGGCGCGGCCATTGGATCGGCGACTGTCAATCTCATCGTCACCGCCGGCGGAGACTTCAATGCTCGCCTGACGTGGTTGAATTTGGGTCATCTCCACGTGCTTCGTGGCCACGAAAATCTGCCGCGCATTGGCTTCTTCTCGTTGTCGCCGGCACAGACATTTGTTTCGTTTCCGACGAACACGGGCGCGCTCTTGACATATGGCGGACTTGGCTTGCAGTTTGGCGACGTCGTGTTCCATAGCCGCGGCGAGCGAACGCATCAGCGGACCAATGGGGAAAGCCAATGGGGCCTCATATCGCTGTCGCCGGAGCAGCTCGCCGCCTGCAGCAAGGCCCTGACCGGAACGGGCATAGCCCGCCATCGGAAGGCCGCGTACTGCGGCCGTCGCGGAGTGCCGCCAAAGCTTTGCTGCGGCTACCATTCAAAGATCTGTCGTCTCGCCGAAACGAAACATCAGTTGATCGCGAATCCGGAAGTTGCGCGAGCCCTCGAGCAGGAATTGCTTCATGCGCTTGTCAATTGCCTGACGGCCGGCGATGCCGGCGGCAATCTGAAGAAGAGGCGGCATCATACCGATATCATGGTGCGGTTCGAGGATGCGCTGGCCGCACATGGCGACCCGCATCTGAACTTGCCGGCGCTTTGTTCGGCGATCGGCGTGCCGGAGCGAACCTTGCGCGTGTGCTGCACCGAATTCCTGGGCATCAGTCCGACGCGATACCATTTGCTGCGACGATTGAACATGGCGCGCTCGGCATTGCGGCGTGCCGATCCGGAAACGGCAAGCGTCGCGGAGATTGCTCGAAACCATCAATTCCTGGAGCTTGGACGCTTCGCCGTGGCCTATCGCACCGTCTTCGGCGAAATGCCGTCGTCCACACTGCGACGCTCGCCGATCAAAACGGCCTGATCGAACATTTCTGCCGAAGTCGCATAGCGCGCGGAGAGCAACCCGCCGAAAATCGACAGATCGACAAGAAGCGACGACCCCGGCGACAGCCAGAGGCGAACGACGACGTGTTGCCTGCACTCTGCGCTGTCATCCGGAAAATGCGGCTCAATCACCAATCACGTTCGCAACGGAGGATCTGGAGTCATGAAGATCAGTAAACGGATAGGAAGCCTGCTGGTTTCGACTGTCGCCTTGGCGGCGATAAGCCTGCCCGCAATAAACCTGCCGGCCTTCGCACAGGCGCCGGCCGGCAAGCCCAACATTCTCTTCATCATGGGCGACGACATCGGCATCATGCAGCCGAGCATCTATCATCGCGGCCTGATGGTCGGCGAGACGCCGAACATCGACCGCATCGGAAACGACGGCGCGATCTTCATGACATATTATGCCGAGCAGAGCTGCACCGCCGGGCGCAACGCCTTCTTCACCGGCATGCATCCGCTGCGCACGGGCATGATTCCTCCGCAACTGCCCGGCAGCCCGTCCTGGCTGCGGCCCGGCACTCCGGCGGTTGCGAAGTTTCTGCTCGACCACGGCTACAACACCGGCGAGTTCGGCAAGAATCACCTCGGCGACCATGTCGAGGCACTGCCGACCGCGCACGGCTTCCAGGAGTTCTGGGGTTACCTGTATCACCTCGACGCGATGCAGGGCGTGAGCTTCCCCGACATCAACAAGACCCCGACCGTGCAGGGCGTCGCGCCGCCGTGCAAGAACACGCCGATCCCGGGCCTCACCGAGGTGCCCGGTGCGGTGGATCCGCGAACAACGACCTGCCTGACGCCGCCGCGGCCGGTGCTCGCGTGCAAGTCGTCCGACGGCACGCAGAAGAACCAGACGTGCAAGGACGAGGGCCCGCTGACGCTGGATCGATCGAGGACGGTGGACGAGGAAATCTCGGCCAAGGTCATCGACTTCCTCGACCGCAACGATCCGAAGAAGACCAACAAGCCGTTCTTCGTCTGGTACAACCCGGCGCGCATGCACATCACGACCATGTTGTCGCCGAAGTACGAGGACATGATCGGCGAGCCGGGCGGCAAGGACTGGGGCCTCAACGAAGCCGGCATGAAGCAGATGGATGACAACATCGGCTACGTCCTCAAGAAGCTCGAGGACATGGGCCAGCTCGACAATACCCTCATCGTCTTCACCACCGACAACGGCGCCGAGAACATCACCTTTCCCGACGGCGGCACCACCCCCTTCAAGGGCGGCAAGCTGACCACCTGGGAAGGCGGAATGCGCGCTCCGTTGTGTGGTTCGCTGGCCGGGCCACATCAAGCCGGGCACGGTCAAGAACGAGATGTTCGTCGGCCCTCGACTGGCTGCCGACGCTGGTCGACATCGCCGGCGGACCGAAGGGCGACGCGCTGAAGAAGCAGATCGAGGCCGGAAGCTATCCCGGCATCGTCAAGACCACGCTCGACGGCGTCGACCAGCGCGCCTATCTCGAAGGCACGTCGGAGAAATCGGCGCGCGAAGTCTTCTTCTACTACACCGGCGCGCAGCCGTCGGCGGTGCGCTACAAGAACTGGAAGATCTACTACACGATGGTGCCGGACACCGGGACCGGCGGGTTGTTTGGGGCCACTAATCCTTCCACTGGACCCAGATCGCCAACATCAAGCGTGATCCGTTCGAGCAGACGGTTGGCTCCGACGCGAAGTCGCTGCTGGGCTATGCCGGTTCGCTCGGCTCGCCAAGCACCGCCTATCTCTACGACTGGAACATCCTGCCGATCGGCCAGCTGCTCTGGGAAAAGGAGCTCTTGTCGTACAAGGAATTCCCGCCGATGCAGGCGCCGGAGACCTACAACCTCGACGGCATCCTGGCGGAAATGAAGAAGTCCGGCCATCAGAGCGAATGACCTGAGGGCTGTCGTGCTCGACAACACCTGAAACGACGAGCGGCCGGCTCTGAAAGAGCCGGCCATTTCACGGCAAGACATATCCGGCCTTCTATCCTCCTTCGAGTCGCTGCGCAGGACTTCGAGCAGAAGACTGCGCGTTATTGGAATTAGCTTCCGACGCACTGAAGAACCCAGAGGAATGTGTGATGAGCTTTGCAAACAACATCCGGCCGGCGCTACTCGCTCTGTCTGCAGTTGCGGCAACAGCATGCGAGCCAGCCATGGCACAACAGCCGCAAAAGCCGAACATTCTCGTCATCATGGCCGATGACATCGGCTACTGGAACATCAGCGCCTACAACCGCGGCATGATGGGCTATCGCACGCCCAACATCGACCGCATCGCCAACGAGGGCGCGATATTCACCGACTATTATGGACAGCAATCCTGCACCGCGGGCCGCGCAGCGTTCATCACCGGACAAAGTCCGTTGCGAACCGGACTCCTGAAGGTGGGCCTGCCCGGAGCGAAGGAAGGGCTGTCCGGAAAAGATCCGACGATCGCCGAACTTCTGAAGCCGCAGGGGTATGCGACCGGACAATTCGGCAAGAACCATCTCGGCGACCGAAACGAATTCCTGCCGACGGTGCACGGCTTCGACGAGTTCTTCGGCAACCTCTACCATCTGAATGCCGAGGATGAACCGGAGCACGAAGATTATCCGAAAAATCCAGCGTTCAGGGCGCAGTTCGGTCCACGCGGCGTCTTGAAATGTGTTGCGACCACGACCGACACGCCGGGCGACGATCCACGTTTCGGCGCATGGGGAAAGCAGAAATGCGAGGACACCGGGCCGCTCACCAAGAAGCGCATGGAAACGATCGACGAGGAATTCCTCAAAGCCTCGACGGATTTCATCGACCGCGCCAACCGCGACAAGAAGCCGTTCTTTGTCTGGTTCAATCCGAGCCGCATGCACATCTGGACTCGCCTGAAGGCCGAATCCCAGGGGAAAACCGGTCTCGGTCATCTATCCGGACGGCATGGTGGAGCATGACGGTCAGGTCGGACAGATGCTCAAAAAACTCGACGATCTCGGGATCGCCAACAACACGATCGTGATCTACACCACCGACAACGGTGCCGAGACATTCACCTGGCCCGACGGCGGCACGACGCCCTTCAAGGGCGAGAAGAACACCAACTGGGAGGGCGGATATCGCGTTCCGGCGATGGTGCGCTGGCCCGGACTGGTGCCCGCGCACAGCGAGATCAACGACATCTTCTCGGCGGAGGACTGGTGCACGACGCTGGTCGCGGCCGCCGGCGAGCCCGATGTCAAGGACAAGCTGCTGCAAGGCTACGAGCGCGGCGGGCCAGACCTTCAAGGTTCACCTCGACGGCTACGACCAGCGTGACCTTCTTGGCCGCAAGGGGCCGGACAAGCGCCGCGAGTTCTTCTACTGGACCGACGACGGCAACCTTGCTGGCCTTCGCTACGATCAGTGGAAGGCGGTGTTCCTCGAACAAAAGGCCGAGGGCTTCAGTGTCTGGCAGCAGCCGATGGTTCAGCTGCGCCTTCCAATGCTGTTCAATCTGCGCTCCGATCCGTTCGAGCGGGCGCAGCACGAATCCGGCGACTACGTGCGATGGTTCATCGAGCACGCATTCGTGGTCGTCCCGGCGCAGGCGATCGTGGGACAGCATCTCGCGAGCTTCGTACAATTTCCGCCGCGGCAAAGACCCGGTTCGTTCTCGGTCGAGCAGGCGATGGAGAAGCTGAGGCTGCCGCCATCCAGTAATTAGTAGAGGTTCGGCAATCCTTGTGCCGATCCGGAACATGAGAGGTGAATTGCTCGTCGGCGTTTCTGCCGAAATCGCATAGCGGGCGAGCTAACTCTTCGGCAATGTGAATGAAAGAGCTCAAGGCCGCTCGAAACGCCGCCGGAGTTCATGATGAGTTTTGCGGAAGCGAAATCATCGTCTGACCGCGCGCAGTCATCGGAAGCGCGCGCGGATGACGGGATGCTGTACGTGCCGGGCGGCACCTATCGCATGGGATCGGACCGGCACTATCCGGAGGAGGCGCCGGTCCATCGCGTCACCGTGGATGGGTTCTGGATGGACCGGACGCCGGTCACCAACCGCCAATTCCGCAAATTCGTCAACGCGACCGGCTACGTCACTTTCGCCGAATTGACGCCCAAGGCGGAAGATTATCCGAACGCGCTGCCGCATATGCTCAAGGCCGGTTCGCTGGTCTTCACGCCGCCCAAGCAAGCCGTGGATCTGCGCTACTGGGGCGAATGGTGGACGTTCAAATTCGGCGCCAACTGGCGCCGTCCCTATGGCCCGCGCAGCAACATCAGCGGGCTCGACGACCACCCCGTCGTCCACGTCGCCTATCGGGACGTCGAAGCCTATGCCAAATGGGCCGGCAAGGAATTGCCGACCGAGGCCGAATGGGAATTCGCCGCACGCGGCGGACTGGACGACGCGGAATTCGCCTGGGGTGACGAACTGACGCCCGGTGGCAAGCACATGGCAAACACCTGGCAGGGCAATTTCCCGCACGAGAATCTTGCGGCCGATGGCTTCGAACGTACCTCGCCGGTGACCGCATTTCCGCCTAACGGCTACGGCCTCCACGACATGATCGGCAATGTCTGGGAATGGACCGACCGATTGGTATTCGCCGAAGCACGACGCCGATGCGCCGAAGGCGTGCTGCATTCCGGAAAATCCGCGCGGCGGGCCCGAGGCCGCGAGCTACGATCCTCGTGAGCCGAAGATCAGAATTCCGCGCAAGGTGCTCAAAGGCGGCTCGCATCTCTGCGCGCCCAATTACTGCCGTCGCTATCGTCCGGCCGCGCGTCATGCCGAGCCGATCGACACCTCGGCAAGCCATGTCGGCTTCAGGTGCATCACAGAAGGAGGATCGCGTCATGAGCAAGGATAAGAATTCCGGAAAACCCGAGACCGACACGAGACCAGACCGGCGCAGGATTGAAACGCCGCGATCTGCTGTTGAGCGGCAGTTCTCTCGTTGCCGCTTCGGCGCTCTCGGCTGTCGGACTGACAAGTCCCGCCGCAAGCGCAGCAACAGCCGACGCCGCCGCCGCCGGGCAGCGGCCGAACATCGTCGTCATCATGGGTGACGACATCGGCATGTGGAATATCGGCGCCTACCACCGCGGCATGATGGCCGGCCGGACGCCGAACCTCGACAAGCTCGCCGCCGAAGGCATGCTGTTCACCGATTACTACGCCGAGGCGAGCTGCACGGCGGGTCGCGCCAACTTCATCACCGGCGAACTGCCGATCCGCACCGGCATGACCACGGTCGGTCAGGCCGGCGCACCGATCGGCATACCGGCGCAGGCGGTGACGATTGCCACCGCGCTGAAAGGAATGGGCTACGCCACCGGCCAGTTCGGCAAGAACCACCTTGGCGACAAAAACGAATTTCTGCCGACGGTGCACGGCTTCGACGAGTTCTTCGGCTACCTCTATCACCTCGACGCGATGGAAGATCCGGCGCATCCCGGCTATCCGCAGGAGTTGCTGAACACCGTCGGTCCGCGCAACATGGTCCATTCGTATGCGACCAATGTCGACGACGCCACCGTGGATCCGCGCTGGGGCAAGGTCGGCAAGCAGAAGATCGAGGATGCCGGAACGCTCTATCCCAAGCGGATGGAAACCGTGGACGACGAAATCCGCGACCTCGCCCTGAAGTTCATCGACAAGGCCAAGGCCGACAACAAGCCGTTCTTCCTGTGGCTCAATCCGACCCGCATGCACATCGTCACCCATCTGTCGCCGAAGTACGAGGCGCTGCGCAACTCCAAGAACGGCTGGACCATCCATGAAGCCGGCATGGCGCAGCTCGACGACGACGTCGGCATCGTGATGCAGAAGCTCAAGGACATGGGCGTCGACGACAACACCATCGTGGTCTTCACCACCGACAACGGCACCGAGGTCTTCACCTGGCCGGACGGCGGACAGACGCCGTTCGCGCAGAGCAAGGGCACGGTCCTGGAAGGCGGCTTCCGCGTACCCTGCATGATCCGCTGGCCGGGCAAGGTGCCGGCCGGCAAGGTCGAGAACGGCATCATCTCCGGGCTGGACTGGTTTCCGACCTTCCTTGCGGCGGCCGGTAACCCGAACATCGCCGAAGAGCTGAAGAAGGGCAAGCAGATCGGCGACACGACCTACAAGTGTTATCTGGACGGCTATAACCAGATGGACATGATCACCGGCAAGGGGCCGTCGAACCGGCACGAAATCTGGTACTTCGGCGAAAGCGAACTGGGTGCCGTGCGCATCGACGACTTCAAGTATCGTTTCATCGACCAGCCTGGAGGCTGGCTGGGTGAAAAAACCAAGCCTGACGTGCCCTATTTGATCAACCTTCGCCTCGATCCTTTCGAGCGCACGGGCTGGCCCGATAGCGGGACCAAATACGGCGCGCAACAATACTTCGACTGGTTCAAATACGAATTCTGGCGCTTCGTGTTTGTTCAGCAGCAGGTGGAAAAGCTGGCGATGACGGCGATCGAGTTTCCGCCGATGCAGAAGGGCGCGAGCTTCAATCTCGATGCCGTGAAGGCGAAAATCGAGGCGGCCAGGACCGCAATCGCCAAGTAGGCACGCTGAACATTAATGACGGGTGCCCGACCTCGGGGCGCCCGTCCGACAAGCGTCTCGTAGCGAGTTGGCGACGAGAAACCTCGTCGAGGACGCAAAATGTTGATTCCAATTTCGATGATCGTGCTAGGCACTCAACTCGTCATAGCGGTGGCAGACGGTGTGCCCAAATACGATATCGCGCGCGGGTGCCGCGTCGACAGCACCCAGGCATTTGACCTGAAGCACAGGCCAGAATGAAACCGTCAAGAAATGCGTTGCCGATGAGCAGGGAGCCATGGCGCAACTAGAAACGCAATGGTCTCAATTCCGCGAGTCCGACAAAACGCAGTGCACCGGGGAAGCGAATATAGGCGGCACGCCGAGCTACGTTGACCTTCTGACGTGCCTTCAGGCTGCGAAATTGGCCAGGCAATTGCCGAAGTAACGGGCCTCGATGGCAATCGAGAAGCAAACATCTCAGCCTGCGGTGGCGCTGAAACTAGCCCTCCTGATACGACTGATCGTGGCCGCTTGCTTGATGTCGCTGGCATCGCATCCTGCCGCCGCGCTCGATCAGGTCTCCCTGCAGCTCAAATGGAAGCACCAGTTCCAGTTCGCAGGCTACTACGCGGCGCTTGAGCAGGGCTTACTATCGCAACGCCGGTCTCGACGTCACCATCCGCGAGGGCGGTCCCGATATCGACGCCGCCGAAGCGGTTGCCAGCGGCAAAGCGGATTTCGGCGTCTGCAGCGCCAGCGTTCTGCGCGAATGGGCGAACGGCCGCCGGCTGGTCGTGCTGGCCGTCATCTTCCAGCAATCCCCGGCCATCATCCTGGTGCCGCGCCGGGCCGACATCAGCAGCGTCTCGGATTTGCGCGGCCGCACGCTGATGGACGCGCCGGGCAGCGACGAAATCGCCGCGATGCTGAAGCACGAAGGGGTGGATTATGCGGCGCTGCCGCGCACCGACCACCGGGGCGACCCACGCGATCTCCTGGCCGGCCGGGCCGACGCGATGGTCGCCTACAGCACCAACGAGCCGTTCGTCCTTGAACAGCTCGGCGCCGCCTACCGCACCTTCTCGCCCGCCGCGTACGGTGTCGATTTCTATGGCGACAATCTGTGTGCTTCCGAAGCGGAGCTGAAAGCCCACCCGGAGCGGGTGGCGGCGTTCCGCGCGGCGAGTCTGAAAGGCTGGGCCTATGCGCTGGCGCACAAGGAGGCGACGGTCGACCTGATCCTCAAGACCTATTCGACCAAGAAGAGCCGCGACGCCCTGCTGTTCGAAGCAGCCCGCACCGATCTGCTGGTCCGGCGAGGACCCGGCCATATCGGTCACCAGGACGCTGCGCGCTGGCGAAACATCGCCGCGACCTATCGCAAGCTCGGGATGCTGAGCTGACGATACGCTGCCCGCGGGACTGATGTGGGACAGAGAAGACGAAATCGAAGGGCGCTGGCTGATCCCGCTGCTGCCCGTGTTTGTCGGATTGGCGATTGCGGCGCTGGCTTGCGTACCTAAGCCGCCGCTCCTTGCGGGGGGCGTTGGCCCGGCTGGGAAAGCTTCCGCTGGTCGCCGCGATGGGGCGGCCAAGGCTGAGTTTGGTCATGTCGTTGCTGTTCATCGGCCTCAGCATTCCCATTCTCATTTTCATCCTGGTCTACAATTACAGCAAGAACTCGGCCGCGATCGTCTCGACCCTGAACGATGCCGTGATTCAGACGAGCCAGGCCGGCGTCGAGCGCACCCAGCAATTGATCGAGAGTACCGAAAGCCCGCTGCGCTTTCTCGCCGAGGTGGCCGCCGCCGATCCCGGCTATTTCCGCACCGAGCAAAGCCGCGATGTGCTGTACCGCGCTTTGACCTCGGCCGCGCATATCGACGCCGTCTATGTCAGCTTCGAGGATGGCTATCATCGGGTCGTCACCCGCATCGACGAGGACCGCAGACGCGGCGACCCTCGTATTCCGGCGGCGGCGAACTGGCACTCCAGCTATATCGACGCGATCACCTATGCCTCTCGCGGGTCCGCCATCGCAAATTCTTCGACATCTGGCCGCACCAGGTCGGCGAATACGATGTTGGCACCGACGCCGACATTCGCACTCTTGCCCGGTTATCAGACGGCCAAGACAACGCGGACGCTCGCGGTGACCGAGCCCGCGATCAATCCCGACACCGGTTTCCCTATTCTCTCCTTGCGCGTTCCAATCTTCCATGGTGTCGATTTCATCGGCTGCGCATCGGCCAACATCACCATGGACGTGCTGTCGCGCTTTCTCGACGAGCACCGCGACCAGCGCTGCGCAGCACCACGCTGATCGCCGACCGCAACAACGGCAAGATCATCGCCTTTCCGAACAAGCAGAAGGGCGTGCGCGTCGAGAACGAGCAAGCTCAAGATCGCGACCCTGGCCGATATCGACGATCCGGACGTGCGCGAGGCCTATCGCCAGCACGCCGGTGCCGATACCGACAGTTTCGTCTTCCAGTCCCCTGACCAACGGAGAGGATCTGATCGCGGCCTTCGCCAATTTCCCGGATGGCTTCGGCCAGCCCTGGCAGGTGATCACACTGACGCCGATCGACGATTTCGTGGGGACGCTGAAGGCGACCAATCGGTTGATCATGGTGGTCATTATCATCCTCACCATGATCGAGCTGTTCTTCATCTATTTCGCATCCAGCCGGCTGTCGCGGCCGGTCGAAAACGTATCACAGCAATTGCAGGCCATCGAAAGCCTGCAATTCGACGTGCCGGCGTCGCGGCCATCCAACATTCGGGAGATCGCGAGGCTGGAACACGCGGCTTCACTGCTTCGCAACTCGCTGAAATCGTTCTCGTCGTTCGTGCCGCTGGATATCGTCCGCCAGCTCATCAAGTCGGGCATTCCGCTGACGCTGGGCGTCGAGCCGCGATTCCTCACCGTGTTCTTTTCCGACCTGGAGAATTTTTCCACGCACTCCGAAACTCTGGCGCCGGACGATCTGCTGGTGCAGATCTCGACCTATCTCGAGCAAGTGTCCGCCGCGATCTCGGAAGAAGGCGGGACCGTCGACAAGTTCATCGGCGACGGCGTCATGGCGTTCTGGAATGCCCCGGTTCAGCGCCCCGACCACGTGTTGCGCGCCTGCGCCGGCGCGTTGCGGGCGGCACGGCGCATGGAGCGCGTCAACGATAGCTGGGAAGCGGAAGGACGGCCGCGAATCCGGATCCGGATCGGGCTCAATTGCGCCACCGTCCTGGTCGGCAATGTCGGCTCTTCGGCTCGGCTGAGCTACACCGCTTTAGGCGACGGCGTGAATGTCGCCGCGCGTCTTGAAGGCATCAACAAGCAGTTTGGCACCACCATCTGCATCAGCGACAGCATCTACGACCAGGTGCGGGCCGAGATACTGGCGCGACCGCTTGAAGCGGGTTCAGGTCAAGGGCCGCAAGACCGAGTTCATGATCTATGAATTGCTCGCTCTTGCGCGCCAGCGACGATCCGGAGCTAAGGGTCCGCGATCGGGACGAGCAGCTGAGCGCGATGACCTGGCAAGCCTCGCAACAGTTCGAGGCTGGCGATTTTGCGGCGGCCGAGCGCGCCTATCGCGTCGTCCTGAACGGTTTTCCCGGCGATACCGTCGCCACGTTGATGCTGGAGGAATGCATGGAAAGACAGGGAGCTGATATTCCCGAAGAAGGCTCAAGGATAACACTTACTAAGTCGAACAGCGGTTCCTGAACAGCTGTGCTGCTGGCGAGCAAAGCTGTGTCATAAGAATGCCGCGGCCCTTAACAACGGAGGTCAACATGCGCGCCTACAATACCTTCTCGGCAATCGTCGTCGTATCCCTGTTGGGTTCGACCTCAATGGTCGATGCACAGACCGGCGAATTCGCAGCTACTGTCCCGGCAGAGGTGGTTCGCGCCGGCCAAGCGCTTCAAGACGCATATCAAGCTGCCCGATCCCGAAAGCCCGTCAGCGGCACAGATCAAACATCTGGCGGAGGGAGAGGAGGAATTACAATAATCGACACAGCAAATCCCCGCTGGAAATCGGAGGTCAACGATCTCTTGGCCGAATGTGATCGCTTCGGGGGTGGCACCGGACATAGGTGCCGATAAGGGTTGGAACTCGCTATTGAGCAGTTAGCCCGATCGGCGCCACACGCGGCAGAATGAGCTGGATTTTCGTCCCCTTGCCGGGCTCGCTGTCGAGATTGAGCCGGCCACCCAGGCAATTCGTGACGATGCTGTGGACGATATGCAGGCCGAGACCGGTGCAGCCCTGATCGCGGCGCGTCGTGAAGAACGGATCGAACGCCTTGCGCCTGACATCGAGGCTCATGCCGCAGCCAGTCGTCGGAGAAAAGAATTTCGACATTCTCGTCGCCGGACGCCTGCACCTTGACGTCGACAGTGCCTTCCTTGCCGTCGGGAAACGCGTGCGTGACCGAGTTGAGGAAAAGATTGGTCAGCACCTGTCCGTATGGACCCGGATAGCTGTTCATCGTCAGATCCGGCTGGCAGTCGACGTTGAGGATCACGATTTTGCTTTCCGAGGCCCGGCCGCAGACTCATGATGACCTGTTCGGTCAGATCGCCGAGATCGAAGATGCGCTGGTTCGAGTAATTCCGGTCGGTCGCCACCTGCTTGAACGACTGGATCAGTTCGGCCGCGTGATTGAGATTGGCGACCAATTGCGACGACGCCTCATGGCTGATCTCGAGAAACTCGTTCAGGCTTGATCGCTTGAGATTGCCTTGCGCGAATTCGTCCGCGATCGCGGCCGTCTTGCGCTCCAGCGACGAGGCCACGGTCAGGCTGGTGCCGACGGGATTGTTGATCTCGTGCGCGACACCGGCCACCAGCCGCCCGAGGGCTGCGAGTTTTTCCGCTTCGATCAGGAAGTTCTGGGTCTCCTGCAGATTGCGCAACGCGGCTTCGGCCGCATCCCTGGCGCTGCGCAGTCTCTCGTTCGCTTGCCTGCAACGCCGCCTCCGCGCGCTTGCGCTCGGTGATCTCCTCCGCCGCGACGTTGACGGCGACGATTTCGCCGCTCGGGCTGCGCAGTGGATGCCAATAGGTGATCCAAGACCGTTCCTCGGTTTGGTCGGCGCGCTGGCCGGCGACCTCGATGCCGGTCACCGGATCGCCGGTGTCCATGATCGAGCGGACGATGC
Source organism: uncultured Alphaproteobacteria bacterium (assembly GCA_963713785.1). Lineage (GTDB taxonomy): Bacteria > Pseudomonadota > Alphaproteobacteria > Rhizobiales > Xanthobacteraceae > Bradyrhizobium. Next base: position 7,595 of record CAVQNB010000011.1, on the reverse strand, counting down.
CTTCGACCGCGTCGGCCAGAGCCGGCACGCAGTCCCGACCGAGCGTCCCAGATGATCCTCGACCGAGATGCCGCATATCTCGGTGAGGCGCTGGTTGATCTGCAGATAGCGGCAGTCCGGAGAAAGGACAGGCAAGCCCGATCGGCGCCGTATCGTAGATCAGTTGCAGGGCCGGCTGCTGAGGAAACAGCACGACAGACGACGACTTTACCGCCGTTGCACCGCGATTTGGGTTCTTTGACAACGATTTCCTCCCTGTCTCCCAGGTGCATTCAGCCTCAAACCTGCCAACAAGGTCTATGCATATCCGGCACCACGACGCCATTTCGGTCGCAACGCCTCTTTTTGTCCGAGCGTTCAAGCACTCGGACATACTGCGCCCGATTTTTCTGAGAACCCATCCCCTTTGCGGCACTCGTTTCGCTGTCGAGCACCAGTTCAAGCCGCGCCATTCTCCCATGAGGTCTGTCGAAACTCGGCAGAAGCTGAAAATGATCAAAAAAGTAGCAATTCATTCATATGCTAGTATTGCGTGTATTTGCGGATCGAACCAGGCTGCCGAAAGAACGAATGAGCCTGACCAATTCGAGAATTGGCGTCGCGACGCAAAAATGGCCATGGCGAGCGTTTCGCAAAGAGTAGGAGCGCGACGCGAACAATGCAGCTAGATTAGGCAACCTATTCCACGCTGCCGCGGTGCAGGTCCGCCTCGATCTGCAACCGCGTTCCGCCGCCGAACCGCGCGCGGTAGACCTGCAAATTTTCCATGATCCGCTGCACGTAATTGCGGGTCTCCGCGAACGGAATCAATTCCACCCAGTCGACGGCGTCGACCTTGGAATCGCGCGGATCGCCGTAGCGGTCGATCCATTTCTTGAGGCTGCCGCGGCCGGCATTGTAGGCCGCAAACGTCATGATGTAGGAGCCGCGGAAATCCTCTAGCAGGCCGCCCAGTTCGGCGGCGCCGAGCGCCGCGTTATAAGCCGAATCGTTCTTCATCCTCGCCAGGTCGAACGGAGCGCCGGCCCGCTTGCAGACATAGCGTCCCGCGTCCGGCGTCACCTGCATCAGCCCATAGGCTTGCGCCGGCGACACGTCGCCCGGATTGAACGCGCTCTCCTGGCGCGCAATCGCGAAGATGACGCTCTTCTCGACCTCCGGTCCGATTGGGCTGTAGGGCGGAATGCCGCTCACCGGATAGGCGTAGAAATCGAACGGCAATCCGCGATTGAGCGCGGCCTTGCCAACCAGCAGCATGCCGCGCGCATAACCGTAGCGCGAGGTCAATTCGCCAAGGCCGACCAATGCGTCGGGATCGCCGTTTTCGCCCATATCGGCAAAAATCGGGATCGCGATGTCGCGCTCGTCGAGGTCGAACAAGAGCTGCACGGCGCGGACGATCTCGAGCCGCTCGACGCCGCGCGACCGCGCACTCGGCGGATCGTTCAGTTCGAGCTGCGGCATCCCGAGCTTGGCACGCGCCAATTGGCCGTAATAGCTGGTCGACTGCTCGGCGGCTGCGGCATAGGCGGTGCGCGCTTCCTGCGAGCGGCCGGCGGCTTCCGCGGCGCGGCCCTGCCAGTAGCCGGCGCGCGCCAAGGTCGTCGGGTTGACGCTGCCGACCCCGATCCGGGCGAAATGCTGCGCGGCCAAGGCCGGGTCGGTCAGGAAACGCAGCGCGATCCAGCCCGCCGTGAATTCCTGCTCGGTCTTGTAGATGTCGCGCGTCGGCAGCGCCGCGTCGCGTGCGATCAGATAGGCGGTACGGTGTTCGCCGGTGTCGATCATCTTGCGCGCCAGCAAGCGCCGCTCGATCCACCATTCGTCGAGATTGTAGAGGCGGGCAGGGTCCCTCGGCGCGCTGAGCATGAGCTGGGCGGCCTCGGCGAATTTCTCCTCGCGGCGGAGCAGCTGGATCTTGCTGAAGAGGTAGCCGGCGTCGCTACGCAGCTCGTGCGGAACCGCCTCGAGCAAAGAGCCGGTGTTGGAGGCCTTCTTGTAGGACGCGATCCGGGCCTTCGCCAACGCAACGTAGCCGGCGCCCAACCGTTTGGCGGCCCGCATCGCGGCTTCATGCTCGCTGCCGTATAGCAGCAGATCCATCCGCGCCTTCTGGTCGCCCGGCGTCAGCAGCGCGCCGAACAGCTCGAGCGCGGCACTCTCGCTGTCCTCCGACATCGGATCGTTGCGCCAGGCCTCGCGCACCAGGCGTTCGGCGTTGGCGCGGTCGCCGCGCGCGAGCATCGCCTTTGCGAGCGCGAAGCGGCCCTTTGCCGAGAGCGGGGATTTGCTTTCGAACCACGACCACACGATCGCATCCTCGCGATGGTCGTCCCACAGCGCCGCTTCAAGGCGGCGGCGCAGGTAGGTCTGCGAGGGCCAGCTCGGGTTGGCTGACAGGAAGGCGCGGTAGCGTTCGACGGTCGCGTTATTGTTGTCGCTGCGCAGGATGATCCATTCGGCGAGCTTCTTTGCGACCGGATCGGATATCGTGGCCTCGAGTTGGGTCGCGTCGTCAGGCTTGTGCTTGCGGATCAGTTCGATGACGTTTTCGAGCGCGCCGGTATCGGCTTGCGAGGTCGACGATGTCGCAGCGACCGCGGCCGGGGTCACCTGTTTGCGCACTACCGGAGGGGCAGCGCGCTGGCGGGCGGGGGCGAGAGGCGCGACGGCCGGAGCCGGCATCGTAACCGCAGCCGTGTCCTTGGCGACGGCTGTTGCGACCGTTGCGGTCGGCGCTGCCGTGGACGTCGCCTTGCCGGAGGTAGGCTTGCCGGCCGTGGCCGTGCTCGCCGTAGCCGCGCTCGCCGTGGTCTTGGGAACCACATTGCGTGCAACCGGCCGCGGCTTCGGCAGGGGAACTTTGCTGGCCCAGGCGTCACCCGCGAGCGCCGAAAAGCCAATGACCAGCGTCAGGCTGGTTGCCAGGGCTGTCGATCGCAACGGGGCTGCGCGGGCAAGGCGGTTCACGGCGTTCCTTCGCGGCGAATCATTCAATCGCTTAAGCTTCAGGTCTATTTGATTGAATATGCGGGCAAAATACTTATTACGCGCACGCGCGCCGGTGTCTGCACCAGGACCGCGGCAAAATCGCGGCTTGGAGCGGCGGCGCGGCCTTTCGCCGGGCCGTCAGACCCGATATGAATTGACCTTTCCAATAAAGGAAGCGCCGTAAACCAGCGTTTGGAGGAAGTCCATGGCAGCCAAGACGAAATTCCGGGGGTCCTTCACCGCTCTGGTCACGCCGTTCAAGAACGGCTCGCTCGATGAAGCGGCCTTCCGATCGCTGGTGGGCTGGCAGATCGCCGAAGGTACCCATGGCCTGGTGCCGGTGGGCACCACCGGCGAAAGTCCGACCGTCAGCCATGACGAGCACAAGCGCGTGGTCGAGTGGTGCATCGACGAGGCCAAGGGCAAAGTCCCCGTGATCGCGGGCGCCGGCTCCAACTCGACCAAGGAGGCCATCGACCTTGCCGAGCACGCGGAAAAGGCCGGCGCCGACGCGGTGCTGGTGGTGACGCCCTACTACAACAAGCCGACCCAGGAAGGCATGTACCAGCACTTCAAGGCGATCAATGATGCGATCGGCATTCCGATCATCATCTACAATATTCCGCCGCGCTCGGTGATCGATATGTCGGTCGACACCATGAAGCGGCTGTTCGAGCTGAAGAACATCGCAGGCGTCAAGGATGCCACGGCCAGCATGGTGCGCGTGTCGCAGCAGCGCGCCGCGATGGGTGAGGATTTCAACCAATTGTCGGGTGAGGACGCCACCGTGCTCGGCTACATGGCACATGGCGGCCACGGTTGCATTTCGGTGACCTCCAACGTCGCACCAAGGTTGTGCTCCGAATTCCACATCGCCTGGCAGAAGGGCGACCTCGCTACCGCGCTCAAGCTGCACGACAAGCTGATGCCACTGCACACCAATCTCTTCATCGAGAGCAATCCGGCGCCGATCAAATACGCGCTGTCGCTGCTCGGCAAGTTGGAGGAGAAGCTGCGTCTGCCGATGGTGCCGGTATCGGAGCCTACCCGCGTCGCCGTGCGCAGCGCCATGGTGCATGCCGGCCTGATCAACTGATTCTTGCGGGAACCCGCGGCTTCTTTGCCCGGTGAACGAACAAAGGTCTTTAACGTGCTGAAGGAATTCCGCGAATTCGCGATGAAGGGCAACGTCGTCGACCTCGCCGTCGGCGTCATCATCGGCGCTGCCTTCGGCGCCATCGTCACATCTCTGGTCGGCGATGTGATCATGCCGATCATCGGCGCGATCACCGGCGGACTTGATTTTTCCAATTACTTTACCCCGCTGTCGAAGGCCGTCACCGCGAGCAATCTGGCGGACGCGAAGAAGCAGGGCGCGGTGCTGGCCTGGGGCAGTTTTCTCACGCTCACGCTGAATTTCTTGATCATCGCCTTCGTGCTGTTCATCGTCATTCGCGCGATCAATACGTTGAAGCGTCATGAGGAGGCGGCACCTGCCGCGCCGCCGAAACCGACGCCCGAGGTCGAGCTGTTGACCGAGATCCGCGATCTCCTGAAGAAGGCTTGAAGTGGCCGAGAAGAACGAGCGGGCGATCAAGGTGGTCGCCGAAAATCGCAAAGCGCGCTTCAATTACGCGATCGAGGACACGATCGAGGCCGGCATTTCGCTGACCGGCACCGAGGTGAAGTCGATCCGCAACGGCAAGACCACGATCGCGGAATCCTACGCCGATTCCAAGGACGGCGAGATTTGGCTGATCAACGCCAACATTCCCGAATATTTGCAGGCCAACCGTTTCAATCACGAGCCGAAGCGGCCGCGCAAGCTCTTGCTGCACAAAAAGCAGATCAACAAATTGATGGGCGCGGTGGATCGCGAGGGCATGACGCTGATCCCGCTTAAGCTTTATTTCAACGAACGCGGCCGCGCCAAGCTGCTGTTGGCGGTGGCGAAGGGCAAAAAGCTGCACGACAAGCGCGAGAGCGAGAAGAAGCGCGACTGGGGCAGGGAGAAGGGCCGCCTGATGCGGGCGAAGGGATAGACCTGCATTCCTCATCCCCGGATGAGCGCAATTGCGCTCACTCGGGAGGCGCGGCGCCTTCGCCGCGTCTCGAAGGATGAGGCTAACGCAGTGGCATCATGGTTCGAGACGGCGCAGGTGCGCCTCCTCACCATGAGGTCGGAGCATATTGGAAGCCGAGGCAAGCGCAATGAACCAGAAAAACCTGCTTGAAGTCGACTGGAGCAAGATTCCGGCGCCGACCGATGACGGCGCGGCGGCCCATTTGAAGGGCATGGTAATCCCGCCGATCAGCCTGGTCGCCACCGACGACACCTCGGTGACGCTGGCGGCGCTGCCGGGCCGGATTGTGGTGTTCGCCTATCCCAGAACCGGCGAGCCCGGCAAGATCGCGCTGGTCGACGACTGGGACATGATTCCGGGTGCGCGCGGCTGCACCCCGCAGACCTGCGCCTTCCGCGACCTGTTTGCCGAGCTGAAGGCCGCAGGTAGCGCGTATGTGTTCGGCCTGTCGACGCAGGATAACGCCTACCAGGCCGAGATGGCAGCAAGGCTGCATTTGCCGTTTCCGGTGCTGTCGGATGAGAAGCTCGCGCTCACGCGCGCGCTCGATCTGCCGACCATGGGGGTGGCGGAGCTGACCCTGATCAAGCGGCTCGCGCTGATCATCGACAATGCGCGCATCACGCATGTCTTCTATCCGGTGTTTCCGCCCGACCGGAACGCCGGCGACGTGCTGGCATGGCTGAGGGAAAATCCGCCGAAGGCTTAACTCAAATCTGCGCGCACCCTGGCGAACACGCTGCGAAACATTGTTGGCGTTAGCACGCCGGTGTTGGTGTTGTAGCGCGAGCAATGATAGCTGTCGTAAAGTTTTAGGGCGTCTGTCTGGTGCACGGCACCGTGCGCAAACGGCGCGGCCGCGCTGCGCAATGTCAGCGCCTTCAGGACCGAATCATGCGCAATCCGTCCAAGTGCGACGATCGCGCGCAGGCTCGGCATGGTCGCTATCGTCATGGCGAGATATGGCCGGCAGGACTTGATTTCCACCGGCAGCGGCTTGTTCTGCGGCGGTACGCAACGCACCGCGTTGCTGATCCGGCAATCGACCAGTTTCAGCCCGTCGTCCGGCCGCGCTTGATAGGTGCCGCTGGCAAAGCCGTATTCGAGCAGGGTCGCATAGAGCAGGTCGCCGGCGTAATCGCCGGTGAACGGACGCCCGGTGCGATTGGCACCTTGCAGGCCCGGCGCGAGGCCGACAATGAGCAATGGCGCGCTTGCGGCGCCGAACGACGGCACCGGCGCGTTGAACCATGCCGGTTCGCGTGCCCGCGCCTCGTTGCGGAAGGCCGCAAGCCGCGGGCAGAGCGGGCAATCTCGATCGGGTTCGCAGCAAGCGGAAGCGGCGCCGGGCGGCGCCGCATCGTTCCTACTCGTCGAAATCGTCGTCATCGCCCCTCGGCGCCGTGGTGGTGGCGCGATGCAGGAATTGCGGCGCGTGATGACGCGGCTCGCGCGGGGCTGGACGTTCCGACGGATCGCGACCGAGCTTGGATTGCAGCTCGACGAGGTCGGTGAAAACGTCGGCCTGGCGCCGCAACTCGTCGGCGATCATCGGCGGCTGGCTCGAAATCGTCGAGATCACGGTGACGCGGACGCCGCGGCGCTGCACCGCCTCGACCAGTGAGCGGAAGTCGCCGTCGCCGGAAAACAGCACCATCTGATCGATATGCTCGGCGAGTTCCATGGCATCGACGGCAAGCTCGATGTCCATATTGCCCTTCACCTTGCGACGGCCGGAGGCGTCGATGAATTCCTTGGTGGCCTTGGTGACGACGGTGTAGCCGTTGTAATCGAGCCAGTCGATCAACGGGCGGATCGACGAATATTCCTGATCTTCGATAATCGCGGTGTAGTAGAACGCGCGGAGCAGCGTGCCGCGGCTCTGGAATTCCTTGAGCAGGCGCTTGTAGTCGATATCGAAACCGAGCGTCTTGGCGGTTGCATAAAGGTTGGCGCCATCGATGAAGAGCGCGATCTTATTGGTAGTGGGTGACATTCAGTTTCTCGCGTAGTTGTTGGTAGCCCTTTTTTGGCGCGGTGGCGTGGATCCGCGCATTTCAATGTACTGCCACATCCCCCATCGGATCGGTCCGGAAAGACGCTACCGCAGATTGGGGGGCTCAGGGCAAGAAACGTATAGCTTTGATGACGCAATAAAGCGTTTTCTTGTCCAAAAGCCAGGTCCCGTGGTTTCGGACGCTCCGGCCCATGGGGCCCCGAAAACCGGGTTAGCAGAGGGGCCATCAGCCACCAAATCACAAATTTGGTCTTGCGAAACGCCCCCGAGACCTATAACTACCGGCCATAACCAGCATATTCGGTCCCATTTAACGGAGCGACAGGCGATGGCTCGCGTCACCGTGGAAGATTGCATTGACAAGGTCGACAACCGTTTCGATCTGGTTTTGTTGGCCGCACATCGTGCCCGGATGATTTCGTCCGGCTCACAACTTACGATTGATCGGGATAATGACAAGAACCCGGTCGTCTCGCTACGGGAAATTGCGGACTTCGACCATT
>CAVQNB010000010.1:0-101855 GCA_963713785.1 uncultured Alphaproteobacteria bacterium | reverse complement strand
GCGACGTCCACACCGAGGCGTCGTCTGATTTCTGCTGCCTATTCGACGGAGAACCTGTCATGACCCTGGTCTCGCGCTACCACCCGCTGTTGGTGGCATTGCACTGGATGTTGGCCACGCTGATCATTGCCGCGCTGGCGCTGGGCGCGTTGGTGATGGTCAAGATTCCAAACACTGACCCCATGAAGTTCGAGGCGCTGCGCAGCCACATGATCGGCGGCACGTTGATCCTTGTGCTGATGCTAATTCGTCTTGTGGTGCGCGTGCGTTACGAACACCCGGCGACCCCATCGGCCGGACATCCCATGTTGGATTGGCTGGCCTGGGTATCGCATCGAATGCTGTACGTGGCCGTACTGGGCCAGGCGATCAGCGGTCTCTTCATGGCGCTGCAGACCGGCTTGCCGGAAATCGTCTTCGGCGGCGGCACTTTGCCTGCTGATTTCTGGATCTACCCGATCAGGTCCGTGCATTATCTCTTCTCGCGGATGCTGATGGCGCTGATCGCGCTCCACATCATCGGCGCGCTCTACCACACGCTATTGCTGCGGGACGGACTGCTGAGGCGGATGTTCTTCGGCCGCCGCATCGTCGCGCCGGCGAATTCACCTCAAGCGATCAGCAAACCAGTTTCGAGGACAAGGCCATGAGTTACTACCTGACGCCGGCCCAGGCATCCGCGCAATTGTTCAGCTTGATCGTGCTCGGCGCGATGGCGCGGTGGTACATCGTTCCGTGGCTCAATAGCCAAACGCGATCCGATGCGCTCACCGCTCTGCTCTGGGTGCACGTGTTTCGCTACGTCGCATTGCAGGTCTTTTCAGCGCAACACAACGGCTTTCCGATTTCCGATGGTGGAGCAACGGAGATCGTGATCGGCGACGTCGCCGGCGCCGTGATCGCTTTTACCGCGATCGTGCTGCTCCGGTGGCGGGCTCGTCTCGCAATCTCTCTAGCATGGCTGCTGGTGATTGAAACGGCCTACGATACCGTCGCCAACATCCACGATGGCGTTCAAGAGCATCTGATGGGCGCCGCCAGCGGTGTGACGTGGATGATCCTGGTGTTCTTCGTGCCGATGGTGGTGGTGAGTTGCGTGCTGATGATCTGGCAACTCTATGCGAGGAGGGGTGAGCAATTTGCCTCGGACTCCACGCCAGCGCGCGGGTTGCCGAAATCGTCCCTCCGCAGGGCGTTTTAGCTCCTACGCGCCCGCGCCAAGTCCCAGGCTGGCATAGATCCGCCGCGCATAGGCGCCGAATTCGTCCGTGGTCTTGATCGGCAGCGCGCGCGGAAACGGCAGCTCGATCGGAAAATATTCCGCCATTCGCGCCGGGCCGGCGGTGAGCACCGCGCAATGCGAGGCGAGGAACACCGCCTCCTGGATGCTGTGGGTGACGAAGATGATGGTCTTGCCGCTCTCGCGCCAGATCCGCAGCATTTCCAGGTTCATCTGCTCCCGCGTCAGCGCGTCGAGCGCGCCGAACGGCTCGTCCATCAGGATCAGCTTCGGATCGTGGATGAAGGCGCGCGCGATCGCGGTGCGCTGCTGCATGCCGCCGGACAATTGCTGCGGATATTTGTCCTCATAGCCGGCAAGCCCGACCAGGTCGAGCAGATCGCGCGCCCGCGCCCGCGCCGCCTTGATCGGCAGGCCGACGATCTCGGCCGGCAGCAGCACGTTGTCGAGGATGGTCCGCCATTTCAGCAGCAGCGCCTGCTGGAACACCATGCCGATGTCGCGCGCGGGATCGAACGGCGTGTGCGCGTTGCCGATCTGGATGGTGCCGCCGTCGGCGTCGTGAAGCCCGGCGAGGATCTTCAGCACCGTGGTCTTGCCGCAGCCGGACGGGCCGACCAGCGAGACCAACTCGCCCTCCTGCACGTCCATGGTGACGTCGGAGACCGCGAGAAATTCCGCGCCCTGCCGAACGATAGACCTTGCGGACGTTGCGCAGGCGGATGAAGGGCTCTCGGCCGTCATGCCAGCCATTTCTGCAAGATTGGCGGCGACGAAATCGTCGTCGGTGAGATCGGCATGCTCGTTGCAGACGCGGTCGATCTCCTGCATCTGGCCGGGGCTCAGGCCCTCGGCGGGATCGAGGCACCAGATGCCCTCGCATCAGCCCCTGCCGCCGCAGGATTTCGTGGCAGCCGGCGATGCAGCCGTGGAAATTGTTGGCGACGTCGAAGAACGCGCTGTTGCAATCGGTGACGCGGGCATCGAGCGCCAGCAGATCCGCCGGCACGCGTGTCCTTGCCGCGCGCGGCGCGGCACATCTCGAACTGCTTGATCGCGGTCGCGGTCCACACCGACCAGTGGCCGAGCAGGCCGCCGCGGAAATAGGCGCGGGTGGTGACGCCGTTGTCGCGCAGGTCGAACGGCAGCGCGAGATCGAGCAGGATGTGATCGTCATTGCCGGTATAGAGCGCGACGCGGTCGAGCGCGCCGGCGGCGGCGACGCCGCGCAGCACGTCGAGCGTGCGGTAGCGGTTGAACGGCGCGATCTTGATGGCGATGACATTGTCGATTCGCGGCAAAGCGCCGCCAGAAATCCGCGCTCAGGATGACGCCGCCGACCGCCGGCTGCAGATAGAAGCCGACCAGCGGAATTTCGCGCGCCACCGCCTCGCAATGGGCGATGATCTCGTCTTCGGAGGCCGATTTCATCGCGGCCAGGCTGAGCAGTCCGGCATGATAGCCGATGCCGCGCGCGATCCTGGCTTCGGCGACGGCCTGCTGCGTCGGGCCGGCGAGGCCGGCGACCAGCGCCAGCGGCCGCTTGGTCCAGGTCGCCGCGGTCTCCGCGGCCAGTTCCAGCACCGGCCGGTACAGGCCGACGTCGCGGATCGCGAATTGCGTGGTGTGAACGCCGACCGCAAGCCCGCCGGCGCCGGCGTCGATGTAATAGCGCGTCAGCGCGCGCTGATGCATGGTGTCGAGCGCTGCGGTCGGCGTCGAGCGCCAGCGGATGCGCCGGCATCACCGTGCCGTCGGCGATCAGCCGCCGCACCTCGGATTTCATCTCGCTATGATGCATGGCGCCAATCCCTATCCATATTCCGGGCCGGCGACGGCGAACGGCAGTTCCGCGGCTTGGGCGGTGGCGCGGCCGAACCGCATGCGCTGAAACGGCCGCTCGATGGTCCAGCCGGAGCCGGTCAGGCCCTCGAGAAATTCGTCCTGCGTGGCGACGGCGTCGATCAGCAACGGCCCGGTTTCGGATCGAACGATCGCGTCGACCAAGGCGAGCGCGCTGATCCGGACTATCCGCGAACAGCGGCCCGATATGCCGGGCGGTGCGGCCGTCGCGGACCAGCGCCATCGCGTCGCCGTTCGACACCAGCCGCGAGCCCGGACGTCCGCCAAGCTCCGCCAGCAAGGCGCTGCGATCGAAGCCCATGGCGCTGCCGATCGCGCGCGATGAATTCGTCGAGCTCGCAGGCGACAGCGACGGCGCGCCGGCCTTGGTCGGCGTCGCATTGCTCCAGCCGCAAGCCGCCGCAACTGCAGCGTCGGCGTGAAACCGAGCGGGCCATAGACCGCGGCGCCCGCCGGCGTCGCATCGAGCCAGGTGGTGAGGCCGTGCTTTGTCGCGGCGTCGAGGCAGGTATCGACCAGTTTTGTCGCGAGCCCGCGGCGGCGCCAGTTCGCGGTCACCAGCACCATGCTGATCCAGGCGTTGCCGGACGGCGTAGGGCAACAGCGCCGCGGTCGCGACCAGGGCCGATCCGGTCGCGCACGCCGAACACGATTCCCTCGGCTGAGGAAAAATCGCCAGTCGGCCTCGTTCTGGTTCCAGTGCGCTTCGGTCGACAGCGCAAGCCCGGCGCGCGCGTCGTCGGACGCCGAGCTGGACGATGGCGATGTGCTCAGTATCGGCCATCGCGCACCTCGTATTTGGTGGGCTTGCCGAGGCTCGGCATCGCGCGCGCGACCCAGTCGGCGGTCCAGGCGATCAGTTGCTCGGTATCGACGATCGGCAGGCCGAACAGTTTGACCGCCTGCGAGGTGTCGGTGAGCCAGGCCGTCGGCTCTTCGCTTGCCGACGATGACCGGCTCGCGGCCGAGCCGCGCGCCGAATTTTGCCGCGAGATCGCGCACCGCGAGGATTTCGTGGCCGCTGACATTGATCGGCGAGGTCGGCGTGTCGCAATGCGCGAGGCAGCGCAGCGCCTGCGCCGAGGCGTCGCCCTGCCAGATGAAATTGACATGGCCGAGGCTGACGTCGATCGGCTTGCCCTGCAGGACCTTGGTCGCGATGTCGTGCAGCACGCCGTAGCGCATGTCGATCGCGTAGTTCAGCCGGAACAGCCGGCCGGGCGTCGAAAATTTGCGCGAGAAATATTCGAACATGCGCTCGCGCCCGACGCAGGATTGCGCGTATTCGCCGGGCGGATTGGGCGGCACGTCCTCGTCGGCGCCTTTGCCGTCGACCGGCACGAACGGATAGACGCAGCCGGTCGAGAACGCCACGATCCGCGAGTCGCGAAAGGCCTGCGCGACCAGCGCCGGGACATGCGCATTCATCGCCCAGGTCAGCGACAGATCGCCCTCGGCGCCGAATTTGCGTCCGGCCATGAAGACGATGTTTTGCGCTTTCGGCAGCGCCTTGATGGCGGCTTCATCGAGCAGATCGCAGTGGATGGTCTCGATGCCGCGGGCCTCGAGCCAGGTCTTCTACGCCGGCTCGCTGAAGCGGGCGACGCCGATGACGCGGCGGTCGGGGAGCGCGGCCTTGGCAAGGCCGGCCAGCGTCGGCCCCATCTTGCCGGCGACGCCGAGGATCATGATGTCGCCGTCGACCTTTCTCGAGATCGTCGATCAGCGCCTGGCTCGGCCGGCACAACAGCTCGTCGAGCGCCGCGATGTCGGTAATCGTCTTCGGCAGATGTGTCGCGCGTCAGCAGCATGTGTCTTCCTCTGTCGTTCTTATTGCAGCCGCACGTCCCTGACCACGAACAGCCGTTCGAGGCCGAGCACCAGGCCGTAAAGCGCGACGCCGAGCAAGGTCAGCAGCACGACCGCCATCACCATCGCCGGCGTGTCGAGCGAGGACTGCACCTGGATCATCAGATAGCCGAGCCCGCGCTCGGAGGCGATGAACTCGCCGACGATGGCGCCGGCGACCGCCAGGATGGCGCCGACCTTCATGCCGGAGAACACGTAAGGCAGCGCGCCCGGCAGCTGGATCTTGCGGAACAGGGTCCAGCGCGAGCCGCGCAGCGATTTGACGAGATCGAGCAGGTCGGGCTCGACCTCGCTCAGTCCGCGCGCGGTCGTCAGCAGGATCGGGAAGAAGCAGATGCGGAAGGCGATCAGGATGTTCGGAAAAATGCCGTAGCTGAACCAGACGATGACAGCGGTCCGAGCGCCACCTTCGGGATCATGTTCAGCGTGACGAACAGCGGCAGCAGCAGCAGGCTCACCAGCGGCGACCAGCTGAACATCACCGCCAGCGCTGACGCCGACCAGCGCGCCGAGCGCGAAGCCGCCGAGGATTTCCGCGGCGGTGACCGCGAGGTTGGAGAGCCAGGCATATTTCGCCGAAGTCGAGCGTCGCCAGCGCGGCGAGCGGCGAGGGCAGGATGAATTTCGGCACCTGGAAGGCGTCGACCAGGACCTGCCAGAGCACGATCACGGCGAGATGCACGATCAGGATGATCGCCAGAGATCGCGCCGATCGCGCTCCGTCACCGAACACGATTCTCGCTCCTTTGCTTAGGTTTTCGTCGTGCTCCCAATCTATCGCGGAGCCATTTCCGTTTCAACCATCTGGTTGATTAGCGAAATCACGGCCGCAACGCCTGCAGCACCAGATCGACCACGTGCTTGCGGCGGGCGCGCTTGGCGGCCGGGCTGCCAGATCCTTGCCGAAGATCGCCGACAGGGTCGGCGTGTTCGAGAAGAAGAAATAGCTCAAGCCCGCGATCGAAATATAGAGATGCACCGGATTGATGCCCTTGCGGAAAGCCCTGGTCCGCACGCCTTCTTTGAGGATCTTCGAGACCATGCTGACGAGCGGCGAATGCATCGCTTCGAGCCTTCGCGAGCCGCGGACATGGCGCGCGCCGTCGCGGTTCTCGTCGTTCAGCAGCACGATGAAATCGGGATGGGCGGCGAGATGGTCGAACGAGCTCTCGATCAGCTTCCGGATCGCGCGTTCCGGCGGCAGCCCCTCGAGGTTGAGCTTGCGCTCCTGGGCTGCGGATTTCCTCGTAGACCCATTCCAGCACCGCGAGATAGAGCGCGTCCTTGTCGCCGAAATAATGATAGACCAGCTGCTTGTTGACGCCGGCGCGAGCGGCGATTTCGTCGACCCGCGCGCCGGCAAGGCCGCTGTCGGCAAATTCGCGCCGCGCCGCGGTCAGCAGCTTCTTCCGCGTGGCGGCCGGATCGCGCCGCTGCGGCTTTGTGCCGTTTGATCGTCTTGTCGGGCATTTCCAACCAAACAGTTGACAATTCGGGCCGTCCCTTGTTGCATTGGTAAACTCAAGGGCGTGCCGCGACAAGTCCGCACCGGAGCAAGCCGCAACGAGGAGCGTTGCCATGAAGCGTTTTGGGATTGCAGGACTTGGCGCTCGCGTTGCTGGCGCCGGCCTTTCCCGCCATCGCCGCCGAGTCCGTCAACCTGATCCTGAACTGGACGCCGACCGCGGATCATTCGCCGTTCTATTACGCCAAGGCGCAAGGCTGGTACGAGAAGGCCGGCATCGATCTCACCATCGAGACCGGCAAGGGATCCGGCGTCTCCTCGCTGAAGGTCGGCTCCGGCGGCTCGCCGTTCGGCATCGCCGATCTCGCGACCATGCTGGTGGCGCGCAGCAAGGGCGCCGACGTCGTGGCGCTGATGAGCATCTATGCCAATACCGGGCAGACCTTCTACTGGCTGAAGAGCTATGGCGTGAACGGCGTCGAAGGATTTTCCCGGCCACAAGATCGGCAATCCGCCCGGCGACGCGTCGCGGGTGATGTGGCCGGCGTTCGCCAAGGCGGCCGGGATCGCGCCTGACTGCGGTGAACTTCGTCAATGTCGGGCCGACCGCCAAGATCGCGGCGCTGAAGAGCCACACCGTCGATATCATCAGCGATTTCTACAACGAGCATGATCTCAAGGTGATCGAGTTCGGCAGTCGACCTCGGCTATGTCAACTGGAAGGACATCGGGCTCAACCCTACGGCAATTCGCTTGATCGTCAACGGCGCGTTATCTGGAGAAGAATCCGAAACTGGTCGAGGATTTCGTGCAAGATCAGCCAGAAGGCGTATGCCGCCTGCGTCGCCGACGTCGCGCCCTGCCTGAAGGCGCTGCTCGATCCAGGTCTCGGGTCTCGACAAGGAAAACCAGGAGCGGCAGTGGGAGCGCATCAAGTTCCTGATGACGGATGAGTTCACCACGACCAAGGCGCTGGGCTGGATCGACGGCGAGCGGATGAAGAAGGACTACGAGCTGGTGCAGACCTATCTCGGCATGGAAAAGCCGTTCGACGTGCAGACCGCGTTTTCGACCAAGATGCTGGACACGTCGATCAAGAT
Source organism: uncultured Alphaproteobacteria bacterium (assembly GCA_963713785.1). Classification (GTDB taxonomy): domain Bacteria; phylum Pseudomonadota; class Alphaproteobacteria; order Rhizobiales; family Xanthobacteraceae; genus Bradyrhizobium. The sequence continues at coordinate 94,318 of CAVQNB010000010.1, read as the reverse complement.
GGACGCGAGCAAGGTGAAGAAGTGACGGAGGGGGCTTTTCTCCCTCGCCCGCTTGCGGGGAGAGAGAGTATGATTTCCGCGTCAGGAGGACAGCATGAGCGAAGCAGCCGTCAGTGAGATGCCCAAGGAGACGCCGAAAGAAGCCTCGGCTTCCGTGATTGCGCAGCATGCCGCGATGCTGAAAGCGCTGCCGTTTTCCGACACCCGCGATTTCGACGATGCCGCGCGCGGTTTTCTCGGCACCATCGACAATGCGAAGATCATATCGGCGCAGGGCAGGGTGGTCTGGAGCCTCGAGCCCTACGGCTTTCTTGCCGATGAGAAGGCGCCCGCCGACCGTCAACCCGAGCCTGTGGCGGCAGTCGCGCCTCAACATGCACCACGGATTGTTCGAGGTGGTGCCCGGCGTCTACCAGGTGCGCGGGCTCGACATCGCCAACATGACGCTGATCGAGGGCGACAGCGGCGTCATCGTGGTCGACACGCTGACCTCGATCGAGGGCGCGCGCGCCGCGATGGAGCTCTATTTCAAGCATCGCGGCAAGACGCCCGGTCGCGGCCGTCATCTTCACCCACACCCACACCGACCATTGGGGCGGCGCGCGCGGCGTGCTCGATGACGCGACGCTGGCGAGCGGCAAGGTGCCGATCATCGCGCCCAATCTGTTCATGGAGCATGCGGTCTCGGAAAACATCATCGCGGGGCCGGCGATGCTGCGGCGCGCGCAATACCAGTTCGGGCCGCTGCTCGCCAAGGGCGTGCGCGGACAGGTCGATTGCGGCCTCGGCAAGTCGATGGCGGCGGGCTCGGTCGCGCTGCTGCGCCCGACCGACCTGATCATGGAGACCGGCGACAAGCGCACCATCGACGGGGTCGAATTCGAATTCCAGATGGCGCCGAACACCGAGGCGCCGGCGGAAATGCATTTCTTCATCCCGCGCTACAAGCTTCTGAACCTCGCCGAAAACTGCACGCATAATTTCCACAATCTGCTGCCGTTCCGCGGCGCCGATGTGCGCGATGCGCTGGCCTGGTCGAAATATCTCGACGAGGCGCTTGCAGATGTGGGGCGGCAAGGCGGAGGCGATGTGCGGCCAGCACCACTGGCCGGTGTGGGGCAGAGAGCGCATCGACACCATGATCCGCCAGCAGCGCGATCTCTACAAATTCGCGCATGACCAGACCATCCGCCTGATGAACCACGGGCTGACGGCGACCGAGATCGCCGAGACCATAAAACTGCCGGCGAGCCTCGAGGGCGCCTGGCACGGCGCGCGGCTATTACGGCCATATCCGGCACAATGTGAAGGCGATCTACCAGAAATATCTCGGCTGGTACGACGCCAATCCCGGTCAATCTCGATCCGCTGCCGCCGGTCGAGGCCGGCAAGAAATATGTCGAGTATATGGGCGGCGCGGACGCGATCCTGGCGCGCGCGCGAAGGATTTCGCCAAGGGCGAATTTCGTTTCGTCGCGCAGGCCGTCAGCCATCTGGTGTTCGCCGATCCCGACAACCAGGCGGCGCGCGCGATGCTCGCCGACACCTTCGAGCAGCTCGGCTATGCCGCCGAAAGCGCGACCTGGCGCAACGCCTATCTGTTCGGCGCGCAGGAATTGCGGCAGGGCATGCCGAAGACGCCGCCGCGCCCGCCGATGCCGCGCGAGACGCTGGCGGCGCTGCGCACCGAGCAATTATGGGACGTGCTCGGCGTCCGGCTCAACGGCCCGAAGGCCGAAGGCAAGCACATCGTGCTGAACTGGAATTTCACCGACACCGGCGAGACGCTTTGTGCTCAACCTGGAGAACTGCGCGCTGACCTATATCGAGGGCGCGCAGGCCGCCAACGCCGACGCCAGCTTTACGCTGGCGCGCGGCACGCTCGACGAGGTGATCGCGAAGCAGACGACGTTTCCGGAAGCGGTCGGCGGCCGGCAAGATCAAGTTCACCGGCAACCCGATGCGGCTCGCCGAATTGATGGCGCTGATGGACGAATTCCCGCGCATGTTCGAGATCGTCGAGCCGAAGCGGACGGCGGTGAGCTAGCGGGTAGGGTGGGCAAAGGCGCTCTTCGCGCCGTGCCCACCATCTATCAATAGATTGTTATCCGGAGTGGTGGGCACGCTGCGCTTTGCCCACCCTACGAACTGTCATCACCTCACCCCCAGCCTACTCCGCGGCGCGCAACGGGGTCGACGACGGGTGCAACGCCGCGGCCGAGTTGCCTCGCATAGATCTCCTGCCACGGGCTCTTGTCGTCGCTGACGAAGTAGCCGCTGCGCGCGCCACGGAACACCTCGGCGTCCTCGACGCCGGGCGGCAGCGCACCTCTTGTCGCGCAGCGCGCGGGCCGCCATCAGCAGGCGCCGGCGCGTGCGCGTGATCATCTGATCCGACGGCGCGAGATGCTCGAACGCGTGGTCGGTGATCGGCCCCATGCTCTCGGTGATCGCCTGATCCTGCAAGTGGATGCCGTCGATCCCGCTGTAGATCGCGTTGCTCTGCTGGGCGGCGCGGTCGATCCCCCAGTCGTTGCTCGGATTCGCGGCAAGCCGACAGCGGCCGAGCCAATCGGTGGTGTTGGGCAGGAACTTGTTGCCGCGTCCGGTGCCGCCGATCGGCCTGCCGTCCTTGAAGGCCGGCTGCGGCTGCGTCAGCGCCGATACGCCGCGCTTCCAGCGCAGGAAGCAGAACATGGTGTGGCCGTCGTCGAGCGGCACCCAGGCGCGCGCATGCACGTGACTGCCGAACTCGCCGTTCGGGGCCTGGCTCCAGAACGGAAACAGGAAGTTGGCGAACCGCCAGTAGGTGCTGTCCGCGCCCGCCGCGCGGTAGCCTGCGTACTGCGTGCCCCAGGCGGCGTCGGCTGATATGGTACTCCGGCGCGCGGTTGGTGATGGTGTGGTAGACCGGATCATCCTCCGGCACGTCGTCCGGATCGACATGGCCGGCGTGCAGGAAACCGAAATGCGAGGTATCGATCTCGCCCTCGATCGCCTGCAGATAGTTGCATTCGCGCTGGATGAAGGTGACGCTGATTTCGTCATCGGGTACATCGAGGATTTCGAACTCCGGCAGCGGCGGCGCCTTGGCGGCCGATCCCATATAGACCCAGACCACGCCTGCGCGCTCGACGGCCAGATAGGCCTTGGCCTTTACCTTGTGCTTGAAATCCTGCTGCGGCGGCACGCTCGCCATGTCGATGCAGTTGCCGGCGACATCGTATTTCCAGCCGTGATAGATGCAGCGGATCCCGCCTTGCTCGTTGCGTCCGAGGAACAGCGAGGCGCAGCGGTGCGGGCAGCGATGGTCCATCACGCCGACCCGGCCCGCGCTGTCGCGAAACGCGATCAGCTTCTCGCCGAGCAGCATCAGCCGGATCGGCGCGCCGTCGCGCTCGAGCTCCGAGGATTGCGCGGCGGGAATCCAGTATTGCCGCATCAGCTCGCCCATCACCGTTCCGGGGCCGACTTGCGTGAGCTCTCGTCCTTCTGCTGCGCTTGTCATCGTAACCCTCCCGACGCGGCCGTTCGCCGCTCATTGGCCTCCATATTATCACGAACTGCGATCGCGTGGTGCCCCGATGTTGATCGGCGCTATGCGCGTCAATCAGCCCTGAGGTTGGCCGCGCGCACCACCTTGGCCCATTTCTCGGTTTCATCCGCGATATGCTTTGCGAAATCAGCGGGCGAGCCGACAAACACGACGGCGCCGAGCTCGGCAAGCCGTGCCTTCAGCTTCGCATCGGCAAGGCCGGCATTGATCTCCCGGTTCAGCCTGTCGACGATCTCGACAGGCGTTTTCGCGGGCGCGCCGACGCCGAACCAGCCGCTTGCCGCGTAGCCCGGCACGAACTCTCCGACGGTCGGGATGTCCGGCAGCACTTCCGAGCGCATCGCCGTGGTCACGGCCAGCGCACGAAGCTTGCCGGCCCTGACGTACTCGATCGACGAGGATAGCGGGCTGAACATCATCTGCACCTGGCCGGCAAGCAGGTCCGTCAATGCCGGCGGCGATCCACGATAGGCGATATGCACCATGTCGACGCCGGCCATGATCTTGAACAACTCGCCGGCCATGTGCGGTCCGGTGCCGTTGCCGGGCGAAGCCATGTTGAGCTTGCCCGGATTGGCCTTGGCGTAGGCGATGAATTCGGAGACCGACTTCGCCGCAAACGTGGGATGCACCTCCATGCCGTAGTTCTCGTGGCTGATGCTCGCCACCGGCGCGATGTCGCGGATGAAATTGTAATTGAGCTTCTGGTAGAGCGTCGCGTTGACCGCGTTCGATATGTTGATCAGGAGCAGCGTATAGCCATCGGCGGGCGCCTGCACCACGGCTTCGGTCGCGATATTGCCGCCGGCGCCGGGCCGGTTCTCGATGATGAACTGCTGGCCGAGCCGCTCCGACAGCCATTGCGCCAAAAGCCGCGCGGCGATGTCGGGCGCGCCGCCAGGAGCGAAACCGACGATGATGCGCACCGGCCGCGTCGGATAGGTTTGCGCACCTGCCGTGCGCGAGACGGCTGGAAGGGCCATCGCGACCGCAGCGAGACGCACGAACCGGCGACGTTGCATGTGCCCCCCACAAAGACGGCGTCTTGTTGCAATTGCACATACGCTAGCACTTTGCGGAGGGGACGTCCGCTAGATCAGGTGCGATTCCGCGTGGGGCCGATCCTTTCAGGCGGCCGGCTTGATGTTTTGGTTGACCCGGAACAGGTTGGCGGAATCATACTTGCTCTTCACGGCTGCCAGCCGGGCATAGTTGCCACCATAGGTCGCCTTGAGCCTGGCGTCGCCCTCGTCGTCCATCATGAAATTCGGATAGGCGCCGCCGAGATCGAACGGATGCACCGCTTCCCAATAGGCCTTGGTCCATCGCGTGACCGGCCCCGCCTTTTGCGGGTTCGGATCGATGCCGGCGATCACCATCGACCAGGTCGCGTCTCGGCAATTCCAGGCGGTTTCGCCGCTGCCGACGCGATGGACGGCACCGTCGATCGGGTAGAGATGCATAAGCGAGAGTTCGCTCGGCGTTTTGGCCGCCTGTTCGAGATGGATGTCGATGGCCGCGTCTGGCAGCGTCTTGACGAAATCTCCCCGCCAATACCACTGCATTCCCTTGGGATAGAGCCCGTCGAACATGCTCTGCACGGCAGGATAGGGCATCGTTCCCATCCAGTTGAACCACGGCGCCGGCAGCGCGTCGGTTAGCGGCGCCAGGGCGTTCTTGCCGTTGTCCTCGGAACCGTCATAGCAGCACATCAAAAGACAGATGCGCTTTCCCCACAACTCTTCCGGAAACGGCGGACTGGACAGGATCGTCTTCAGTCCGAGGAAGATGCCAAGCTCCTCCGGCGCTGTCGGCAGGAACTCGCGATAACGCTGCATGATGGTGCGCGCATGCTTCTGGTCCCAGGCGATCGGCCCGGCAAACACCGTGCTGACCGGATGAAGCTTGAACACAAACGAGGTGACGACGCCGAAATTGCCACCGCCGCCGCGCAGCGCCCAGAAAAGATCGGGGTTGTTGTCCTTGCTGGCGACGACGAAACTGCCATCGGCCAACACGACGTCGGCCTCGATCAGATTGTCGATGGTCAGGCCGTATTTGCGGGATAGATAGCCGTGACCGCCGCTCAAGGTCAGGCCGGCGATGCCGGTGGTCGAGATAATGCCGGCTGGCATTGCGAGGCCGAACGCATGGGTAGCATGGTCGACGTCGCCCTGGGTGCATCCGGCGCCAACCCGCGCCGTGCGGGCCACCGGGTCGATGCGCACGCCCTTGAAGGCCGAGAGGTCAATGACCAGGCCATCATCGACGCTGGCGAGCCCGGGCCCATTGTGGCCGCCGCCGCGTATAGCGATGCGCAGGGCATTATCACGACCGAAATTCACCGCCGCCATCACGTCGGCGACGTCGACACAGCGGGCGATCAGCAATGGTCGCTTGTCGATCATGCCGTTATAGAGCGCACGGGCTTCGTCATAGTTGGCCTCGCCACGTTCGATGACCGTGCCGCGCAGGCTCTCACGCAATTTGATCCTGGCTTCGTCGCGCATGATGGTCTCCTTTTCACGGGTTATTTGGGCTCTCCGGGAGGGCCATCGCGCTCCGGTGGTGCGGGAGCCCGGCTTGCCAGTTGTGGTTGGCGCAATGGCCTCTCGACGCGCCATAACCTGCCGGACCAGATCAGTCGCCGCGTCACCCGATCGATGGAGACGCTGGCTAACGGGTTCCGCCCGGACGTGCTACCATGCCCACGGGGAGGCTCGGCAGGCTGGAGCCATCGGCATGCGTGAAGCGGACGAGCTTTCGCTGGTCATTGGCGACATCTACGATGCCTCGCTCGATCCAGCGCTATGGCCGAACGCCATCGAAAGCATCTGCGGCTATGTCGGCGCCGCCTCCGCCAGCCTGCATTCGCAGGACTCGATCAGCAGGGCGACCGATGCGCTGTTCTGGTGGGGCCGCGAGTCCAGCGCTCCCCACTATTTCAAGCTCTATCTGGAGAAGTACGGCAAGATAAATCCGATCTTTCCCGGTGTGGTTTTTTTCGACGTCGAGCAGCCGGTTGCCGTTCCCGATGTGATTTCCTGCGAGGAGTTTGTTCGGACGCGCTTCTTCCGCGAATGGCTGTCGCCACAGAGCCTGATGGACGGCCTGTTTTCAAACCTGGAAAAGGGCGCGACGAGCTGCGCGTTGTTCACCGCCATGCGTCACGCCGAGCAGGGGCAAGTCGACGACCACATGCGCTGGCGGTTCGAGCTGATTACGCCACATGTTCGGCGCTCCATGTTGATCGGCAAGGTGATCGACCTCCATCGAGTCGAGGCGGCGGCGCTCGCCGACAGTCTCGACGAGCTCGCCTCGGGCATGTTCATCGTGGACTCGACCGGCCGCATCATCCACGCCAATCTTGCCGCCCATCGCCTGATCGCTGAGGCCAACGTGCTGCGTGCCACCAATGGCCGGATCGCGGCGCTCGATCCACAGGGCAACCGCAATCTGCTCGATATTTTCACGTTAGCTCAGGCCGGCGATGCTGCCATCGGAAAGAGGGGTATCGCTATGCCGCTGACGGCGCGAACCGGCGAGCGGTATGTCGCCCATGTGCTGCCCTTGACCTCCGGAGCGCGCCGCAAAGCTGGCGTTTCCTACTCGGCCACGGCGGCGATGTTCGTCCGCAAGGCAATGCTCGATTTGCCGTCACCGCCAGAGGCGGTCGCCGACGAGTTCAAGCTGACGCCGGCGGAGGTCCGGGTCATGTTCGCCATCGTCGAGATCGGCGGAGTGCCCGAAGTCGCGCCGGTGCTCGGCATCTCGGAGCAAACCGTCAAGACTCATTTGCATCGCATCTACGAGAAGACCGCCACAAAACGGCAAGCCGACCTGGTGAAGCTGGTCGCGAGCTATTCCGGGAGGCTTTGATATGCCTCTCCTATCCGTTGCCTTGCGTCGGACGGCGGTGAGCTGACAGCTATATTCCAGCATTAATGATAGTTGATCATGCGTTGGTCCGCTATGGTGCGCGCCGGCAATGCACCTCGTCACCGCAGGGGGCGAACCATGATCACCAGGCGAAACTTCACCATCACGCTGACAGCGCTGCCGTTGTTGGCGGCCAAATCAACCTTCGCACAATCCCAATCTTATCCCTCAAGGCCAATCAGGGTGGTTGTGCCGTTTCCGGCCGGCGGCTCGACCGATGTCGGCGCCCGTCTCATCGGCGAGAATTTGTCGCGGGCGTTCGGACAGCAGGTTTACGTCGAGAACAAATCCGGCGCCAACGGCACCATCGGCATCGAGGACGCCGCCAAGAGCAAGCCGGACGGCTATACGATCCTCATTACGACCGAACTCGGTGGCGAGCAATCCGCATGTGTTTCACAGCAACATCGATCCCTCGAAGGATCTGCTGCCGATCATCCAGCTTTCACGTCAGCCGATTGTGCTGGCGGCCCATCCATCGCTCGGCGTCACCTCGGTCGCTGAATTGATTGCCCTGGCGAAGAAACAGCCGAACTTGCCCTACGCCACCGGCAGCGGGGTCGGATCAGGGCAGCATATCGCGATGCAATGGTTCGCAGAGATTGCCGACATCAGACTTGAGCAAGTGCCGTATCGCGGCGGCGGGCAGGCGATCAATGATCTGATCGGTGGTCATGTTAAACTCGGGTCGCTTGGATCGACGCCGCTGATGCCGCATTACAAGGCCGGCACCTTGCGTCTCTTGGCGCAAACGACGAAAACGCGTTCACCGAGTCTTCCTGAGGTGCCGACCTATGAAGAGGCCGGGATCAAGGGTCTGGTTCTCGATCAATGGCTCGGCGTGTTCGCGCCGGCAGCAACTCCGGCGACTGTCACTGAGCGTCTCAACAGCGAGATCGGAAAGGCGCTTGCTGATCCACAGGTGCGCAAGAGCTTCCAGGACTCGGCGCAGGAGCCGATTGGCGGAACAGCTGAACAGTTCGCCCAGCTCGTTCGCGAGGACTACGCCAAGCTTGGACGGCTGGTGAAGGACTTGAACATCAAGGCGGAATAGCGAGACAGATCATGCCATTTTCAACCTATCTTCCCGAGCGGATGGGAACGATCACGCTCGCCCCTCGCGGCCCGTTCGTCGCGGGCGCCCATGTCGAGCTGACCCTGGTGTACACCGCGGGCACCTTCGGCATCGACGACACCGGCATGGTGAAGATCTCGTGGCGGACCACCTCCGACATGAGCAAGCCGCAATTCGACAAGCCGCTAGCCGCGAATTTCACGACGGTGGAGGCCAGTAACGGCGCGAGGCTTGAAGTTTGGTTCGACCGGCTCAACGTCCGTCCGTTTGCCAACACGCTGTTGATCCGCGTCGGCCGCGGCTATTTGCGCGCCGGCGACACGTTGACGATACGTTTCGGCGATCGCAGGCAGGGCTCGCCCGGCTATCGTCTGCAGACCAATGTCGAGAGCGAATGTGGAGCTTAAAGACCTCGGTCGACGCGTTTGCGACCTACGAATTCTGCGAACTGCCGGTGCAGCCGTCGTTCGATCTTGTACCGGGGCCGGCCGCGAGCTGGAAGGCCATCCTGCCCTCGCTCGCGATCGCAGGTGAGCCGTTTCGCCTGGCCATCGTCGCCGAAGACAGATGGGGCAATCCGACCGCCGACGCCAACCAGAACTTCGAGCTCGTATCGTCGGCTCCGTTGCGCGGCCTGCCGGCACAGATCGAGATCAAGAACGGCGACGGTCCGCGGGTCATCGAAAATCTGGTGGCGGACGCGGAAGGCGATATTGAGCTGCGGCTGATTGCGAGAGGTGAAGAGGTTGCGCGCGCCAATCCGCTGCGCGTGGTGAAGCAGACGACGCTGCGGCGCTATTGGGGCGATCTGCACGGCCAAAGTGGCGAAACGATCGGGATGGGTACGGCTGACGCTTATTTCCGCTACGCGCGCGACGCGGCGTTCATCGACATGGTCGGTCATCAAGGCAATGACTTCCAGATCACCGACAATTTCTGGCACGAACTCAACCGGCTGACCGCCGAGTTCGACGCTCCCGGCCGGTTTGTCTGTCTTCCGGGATACGAATGGTCGGGCAATACCGGGATGGGCGGCGATCGCAATGTGTTTTACCGCCGCGAAGGGCGCCCGATCCGGCGCTCGTCGCACATCCTGGTCGAGGGGCAGACCTCGACCGATGCCATTTACACGGCCGACGCGCTGTTCCGCGGCCTTGAAGGTGAAGACGCCATCGTCATCGCTCACGTCGGCGGGCGTTACGCGGACCTGAAATATGCCCATGATGGCCGGCTGGAGCGGGCGGTCGAAGTCCACTCGACTTGGGGCACCTTCGAATGGCTTCTGCATGATGCCTTCGAGAAGGGGTTTCGCGTGGGCGTGGTGTGTCACAGCGACGATCACAAAGGACGACCCGGTGCGACCCGCCCGGGCGCGTCGAGCTTTGGTGCGATCGGTGGCCTGACCTGCTACTTCATGCCGGAGCTGACGCGCGACGCACTGTTCGAAGCGTTGCGGCGTCGGCGGCATTACGGGACCACCGGTGCCCGGATCTTTGTTGACCTGCGCGCTTCGTTCGAACAGCCGGTCACCGGATTTTCCGAAGACCCACAGCTCGGGCCGGCGCATGAATTTGCGGTTCAGCAGGCGTCGATGGGAGACATCATCCGTCCGGGCCGCGCGCCGATGCATCTTGCCGCCGAAGTCATCGGCACCGCGCCGATCGAGCGGGTGGACGTGCTGCACGGAACCTCGGTCGCAAAGACGCTCCGCCCGTATGGCGCGTCCGATCTCGGACGGCGCGTGCGCGTTTTGTGGCAGGGCGCCGAGTACCGGGGCCGCGGCCGCGAGACGCTGTGGCAGGGCCAACTTACGAGTCGGCGGAAATCGCATCATCCGGTTTGCGCCGGTGAATTTTCTCAATCCGGAGCGGATCGTGCAGGAGACAGTGGCCGGAACGGTGCTGGCCTGGAGTTCGGTCACAACGGGCAATCTGGCGGGCATCGACCTCTGGCTCGACGAGGCGCACCGCGGCGAGCTCGGCATCGAGACCAACATCGTGTCGGGGACGATCGATCTTGCGGCGCTCGCCGATAACACCATCGTGCTCGATGGTGGCGGCCTTGGCCGGCAGTTGAGTGTTTACCGTCTGCCCGAAGCGGACTGGGGCCGGCGCGTTAGAATGGACCACGAGGTAAGTTTTGCCGGCGGGGCGGACCTGCCAGTCTATCTGCGCGTCACCCAGGCTGACGGGAATCAGGCCTGGACAAGTCCGATCTACCTGATCGAGTGAAGCGTGCGTGATTTTTGACTCCTGTCGCTTCACGCCGCCGTGGTGGAACATAGATGCGCCGAGGTGTTTGTCGTCGGTCGACAACAAAAATGGAAACGACGATGAAACTCAGCACACTAGCATTGGCGGCCATGCTCGCGCTCACCAGCACGGTTGCGTTGGCACAGGCAGGCGGTTCTGCCGGCGGCAGCTCGGCAGCCGGCGGATCGGCCGCTTCCGGAACGACAACCGGTTCCTCGACGAATGGTGCGACAACCGGAAGCTCGGCCAATAGCGGGATCAGCAACAACGCCGGAAGCGCTGCGGCGGGAGCGAACAGCAACCTGAATCCATCAGGGAACAGCTTGATCAACACGTCGCCCAGCGGGTCCACGCTCGGCCCTACCGGACCAGGTTCCGGGCGTTAGCTTGATGAACCCTGCCCAGGCGGTGCTGGTCGGTGGGCTGGCCGCAGGCGCCGCTTATGCCTTTATCCACCGCAGAATCCAAGCCAACAGGCTCCTCGACGGTTGCGCCCCTTGGTGAACGGAGGTCGCGGCAAGAACTGGCGTGACCTGGCCAGCGGGCTTATGGCTGCGCGCGATGCTCGAGCCGCGCGACCGGGGACTCCTGGGTTTCAGAGTCTTGGGTTTCAGATCTTGGGTTTCAAACTCTTGGGATTCAGAAGTCTTGGGCTTCGCCGCGGCGGCAGCCGGCGGCGTGGCCGCAGGGGTCGCGGATGCGGCGGCCTGTGCCACACCGCGATCGCGGGGCGTCGGTGCCGCCGAGATGCTTGCCAGTCGGAAACCGGCTTCGGTTTCGCTGAGCTCTTGAATCTGGCCGTCTTCCTGCACAGTGATGCTCAGGTGCTTGTGCCCGTAGCGCTTGTTTTCGTACGGCACATCGATCAGGCCGGTGACGCTCACCCAACGCCCGGTCCAGGCCTTCGACGGCTGCTCCTTCAGCTTGGCAAGCCCTTCGGACCAGATCGAGATCTTGACGATGTTGCCTCGCCCCGAGCCAAAATTGATAAAGACATAGAGCTTGGGTGGGCCTTTTCCAGCCTTCCGCGACCCCGGCTCGACTTCAACGATCCGTCCGATCAACTCGACCCGGTCACCGACCCGCTGCATCGCGGCGGAGAAATTGAGCGCATCGACGACCGGGTAGGCGGAGATGTAGTCGGCCGCTGGCGGCCTCGCGGAAGCCGAAGGCTGTGTCTTGATCTGCGTCTTCGCCGCCGGAATATTGCGTCCGGCCAGGAATTCGTCGAGCGTCGGGACGGCGGCCAGCGGTGCTTCGCAGATCGCCGCGAAGCTCATCGCCTTCTCCTTCAGCTTCGGCATCGCCAAGAGGCGCCGGAAGATCTCGCTGTTCGCAGGATCGGCGTAATCGTTCGCCTTGAATATGACCGTCTCGCCGCCCTCGCGGAACTTCGAGTACAGCGATTTGTCCTCGATGACAGCCTTCAGGCTGAGATCGAGCGCGATGAAGCTGAAACGGTCCATCCTGGGACCGAAATCGGAAACCCGCCGATCGGGATGCTGGAAGTGCTTGTGCCCGGTCTCGCTGCCGTTGCCCGGGCGCATGCCGGGGACAAACATGCCGTCGTAATCGATCAGCTTGATGTCGCCGTTGGCGACCATCACGTTGCCGTTCTGAATGTCGCCGTGGGCTATACCCTTATGCTCGAGAAAGCGCGCGATGGCGGCAAAATCGGTCCGCGCCTTTTCGAGTGCGCGCGGATCGTCGAAGTGCTTGTCCAACCAGATGCCCAGCGTATCGCCCTCGACCCAATCCATGCGCACGATCGGAAAGGTCTGCTGGCGGACATTGATCCCGGATTGTTGGAAATCGAAATAGACGAAACATCCGTTGGTGAGCGAGCGCAATTTCCTGGAAATCGCGTCGTATTTCTGCTGGATCGCCGGAATCTCCCGGTGAAAGCAACGTACGGCGCACTTTCTGCGCGGCGTGGTGACCGCATAGGTCAGCGCAAACCCTCCTGACATCACGAGCGGCAGGCCCAGATTGTTTTCGGCGACGGCGCCCTGCTTCAATTCCGGGTCGATGAATGCTTGCGACGGATGTTGCACCGCTTCATGATATTCGACGATCTGCGGGTATGACATTTTCCACCTACCACAAAGCAATCAATGTGGTGTCGTCGCGCTTCATGCGCCCGGCCGCGCGCTCCTCCTGCACGAACCGGGCAAATGCGCCGGGCGTTCTCAGCTTGCGCAGAACACTGATTGGAGACTTGTCGCGATCGCGCTGCGACAGCAGCCAATGACCGAGCGCGTCGGTCATGCACAACAGCGCCGGCTGCTCCAGCCCGCGGAAACTCCAGTCGGCGACAAGGTCGTAGGCGAAGTCCATTTTATCCAGGAATGCGTTCTGCGTCGGGTTGGTGCAGATCAGCTGCGGCGACCTCGTGAACTCCGATGCGCTGGAGAGAGGAAATGTCGCCTTGATGCGATCGCCGTCGCACAGCACCGCCAGGCTGTCGCCGACCGACAGGACCTGAATCGCCCTGCCTCCATCGGCGATCCGAATGCCGAGCAGCGAGGCGAAACTGCCTTTGTCGAAGGATGCCTGCTGCATCCACGGCAGGCTGTCGCGGTCGTACAGCTTGCGAAACTCGGCGATCGCCGCCGACAACCACTCGCGCGTGAACTCCGGATTGCGCGCGTAGCGGCGCACCAGAATGCGCGCCCACGACGCCGAGTCAAAGGACACTGACGCGCCGTCGCTCAGCGCATAGACGCCCTTGGCCGAGCGGTGAAAGCTGTCCTCGTTGTGCTGATCCTCGCGCTTGGGGACGCTGAACGCCAAGGGCAGGCGCGATTTCGAACGCAAGTCTTTCGAACGCAGGTCTTTCGAATGCAAGTCCGTGGGCCTCACCGGTCGGCGACCAGCCTGGGTCGGGTACCGATCTCGAAAAAGTCGACGACACATTGGGGATCGCCGTTGAAGATGAAGCCGCGCGATCCGTCGGCGATCGTGTAGCCCTTGTCGCCGGCAAACTTTGCAAGATGTGCAGGCAGCGGGCTCGACATGCGGAACAGCATCCGCGAGTACTCGTCGTTAAGGTCGGTTTCGGCGGTCGGGAATACGATCTCGAGCCCGGCGCCGGTATTGACGTGCAGGTTGAACAGCAGCGCCTGGCCGTCTTTCGTCGAAATCTGCCTGAGCCCGTCAGCCATTTCCTCGGGCGCGCCATCGGTCGATTGACCATCGGTGACGTGGAGAATGGTCGGCGGATAAGAGCCGCGGTGCTGTTCGCACCAGCCACCCACCGTCTCGATGGTCTTGCCGAGCGCCGCGCGCATCGGCGTGCCGCCCTCGCTCTTCGGGTCGAACCAGACTGGAAACTTGGTCGTCAGTTCGATGATACCGCCCGCGCCGTCGTCGACCTTCTTTTTGCGCTCCTCGACGCGCAGCGTGTTCTCACTGATTGCGTGGATTGGATGCACGACGTTCCCGGACAAGGCGCCGCCGAACCCGCTTCCGACGTTCGATCCGGCATAGGCGATCACGCCCACGTCAAAATAGTTGCGCACGCCATCGGACTTCGAGCAACTCGTGATCAGCGTGTAGAGCGTTTTGTTGAGCACGTCGGCCACGAAAGCGGCCTTCGAGCGGCCAGCCTCGGTAATCTCGTCCATGGATCCCGATTGATCGATCACGAATAGAATGCAGGTGGGATTCTCCCTGCTGATCTCGGCCTGATACGCCATTGCTTTTCCCCTCGATCTGGTTGGTCAGCGATCGGCCGATATGGCCGGACGAGTGCCGATATCAAAGAAATCGGCGATTGTTTCGATCCCGGCGTTGAAGACAAATCCGCGGGCGCCGGGGCGCACGTCATAGCCCTTGCGCGCCGCGGCCTCCACGGCATGCGGCGGCAGCAGGCTCGACATGCGGAACAACGCTTTGCCGAAGCGATCCTTGATCGCTCGCTCGTCGTTCGGAAAAATCAGCGGCTCACCCTCGCCCGCGTCGACGTGCAGGTTGAACAACAGACAGCCACCGTCGTTGGTCGCGAAACTCTTGAGCCGATCAGCCGCCGGCTCCGGATCGCCGTCGGACGGGTGGCCGTCGGTGACGTGCAGGACGGTTGGCGGAAATGCGGACGGGTGCGCGGCGCACCACTGATCGAGGATCTTGATCGCTTCGTTGAGACCCGCGCACATCAATGTCTTGCCCTGGCTTCGCGGCTCGAACCAAATGGGAAATCGCACCTGCTGCTCCATGACATCGCCGTTAAGCCCGGCGACCTTTTTGGTGCGGGTCTCGACCCGGAGCGGAGCTTCCGCAAGGCGCGAGATGACATGCAATGACTCCTCGCCCAACGCGCCCTGGAAGCCGTTGCCAGCGTCCTTTCCACCGTAGGCGACCACGCCCACATGAAAATAGTCGCGGACGCCATCCGCCTTGGAGCAATTGGTGATGATGGTATAGAGGGTCTTGTTGAGTACATCGGCCAGGAAGGCGGCCTTGCTCTGTCCGCTGTTCAAGCGATGATTCATCGACGTCGACTGATCCATCACCATCAGGATCGCCGTCGGCGACGTGCGGCTGATTTCGGCTTGGTAACTCAACGCCCGTACCCCCGCAGATGACCGCAACCCGCGGCCGGTGACAACCGTGACCTGCAACCAGCGCGAGGGGCCGATGCCATGAGAGGCAACGCGTTCCACCACGCGCTGAGCAACGCGTGATGCGTTCTGGAGTTCCATTCGAGCGAGGCCATTTTGATTTTTTTGCAGTGAGCAAGGAGCACATGATCCGCGACCGCGACACGGCGAGATTTCCGTGATAAATCAATGATTGCCCGCGATGGTTGTGGGCGGCGCTTGACAGGAGGCAAATTTTCGCCGGCGTTCGATAAGTCGCAAGACCGCGCGAAATGATGGCGCGTGTTCCTGACTTTGGGAACCCGACGCTGCCTCTGCGCGTTCTGATCGGATGCTCGTGGGGCAGCCGAGCGTCGGGAGTTACCGGTCATGAAACAGATTTTCGATCAGCTCCTGAAATTCTTGCACGAAGGGATCTCGGCGATCTTCCGCTTCGTCGAGCTGATCTGGACGTGGTCGGTCGACCAGATCACTAAGCTCGCGGCCGTGCCATGGCAGGAGTGGCCGCTGTGGAAGCAGGTTCTTCTGGTCCTGATCCTGGCGGGAGTGGCATGGTCGCTTTACCGGGTGGGCCGCGAGCTGTTGGAAGCAGGCGCGTCGATATTGGGCGCATTCGCGCATCTGCTTGGCGTGCTGGTGCGAACGCTGCCGCATGTCATGCTGGCCGGCATTATCGCGCTTGGAGGCGTCTGGCTCATCAATCACCTCGATAATTCGCTGGTGCGCATGCCGACCTGGCTCCAGGCCAGCGAACAACCAAGCCCGGCGGAGAAAGGCAGTCCACCAGAGAATCGCCAAACGAGCCCGCCTTCGCCCCAGCCAAGTAGCGCGCCGCAAGAACAGAAGTGAGCGGCGGGACCGGTTAGGCTAATTTGCCCGACGGGCTAGATTTAGAGCGGACAGCACCCCGACCACACCACGGCTTCGTCAATCCGCAATTTGTATTTGGAGCCGTGCGTTCGAAATCCGCATCGCGAGCTTGACGCTCACCCCAAATCAGCGATTACGTCCCGCACTGTCCCGTCCCCACAAAGAGGGGCGTACGCGTCGTCACGAACGTTGGGTGCGGGATGCGATGGACGCGGAGGTGTCGCAAGACGAGCGGCGCTTCTGCGGACGGCAAAGCCGTGTGGTCCTGACGCCCCGACGCTGGCGTCAAGTTTTCGCGGGGTTATTCCCGCGCGAGCGACGGTGGCAAGAAAGCCCGGTCACCGGCTATTCGATTCACACATTTCGAAAACCGACTCTTCTTCAATGGGTTAGCCGGACACCCGCTTTGGGCCATCAAGTATTGCCGCAATCGAAGCAAGTGACTCTGATGACTCACATTTTTCGTCGCGCTGATTGAATAGGTCGAATCAGAAGTGTGCATTCGATAGCCGGTCACCGGGGAGAGCACGAAATAAGCCGTTAAAACCATTGCGCAGGGAAGGCTGGGTGAAACCGGTGAACCTGTGGTGACTACGCTCGTGTGGTTTTTTTAATTGCCACGCGAGGCTGCGGGTGCAACGGGCACCCGGCTTTCCCTGCGCCCTTGTGCTTTTTCCTGGGCGAAGAGTTGATGCATCACTCGGGCGCGTCGCGCCGCGGGAACGCGGAGTCACGATTTTATCTTGGCTGTTTGACATTTTGAATCTGAAGCCACGATAGCTCATGTTGTCTAGGCCGCTCTTACGTTCGTCGTGCCCGGCCTTGTGCCGGGCGTCCACGTCCTTGGCTTCGCCTTAGCAAGCAGTTCGTGGATGGCCGGGCATAGGCGAGCGGAAGCGACGCCGTCCTTCGGACGGCTATGCCCGGCCATGACGGGAAAAGCGCAGCGTCAAATCCCCAGATACGCCGCCTGCACCTGCTTGTTGTTGGCGAGTTCCGCGCTGGTGCCGTGCATGATCACGTTGCCGCTTTCCAGCACATAGGCGCGCTGCACCAGCGACAGCGCGCGGCTGACGTTCTGCTCGACCAGCAGAATCGCGGTGCCCATCTTGTGGATCTCGCCGATCTTCTCGAAGGTCACGTCGGTCATGACGGGCGCGAGCCCGAGCGAGGGTTCGTCGAGCATCAACAGCCGCGGCTTCAGCATCAGGCCGCGGCCGACCGCGAGCATCTGCTGCTCGCCGCCGCTCATGGTGCCGGCGAGTTGCTTCTTGCGGTCGGCGAGCCGCGGAAAGATGCTGTAGACCAGATCGAGCGTGCGGCTGCGTTCGGCCTTGGCCTTCGGCACGTAGGCGCCGATCTCGAGATTTTCCTGCACCGTCATTTCGGGAAACACCTGGCGTCCCTCCGGCACATGGGCGATGCCCAGTTCCGGAATCCGGTGCGGCGGCAGCGACGCGAGATTGGTGCCGGCGAAGGTGATCGGTGCCGGATGTCAGCTTCACCAGGCCCGAGATCGCGCGCAACGTCGTGCTCTTGCCGGCGCCGTTGGCGCCCAACAGGCCGACGGCTTCGCCTTCGCCGATCTCGATGCGGACATTGGAGATCGCAGGCACCGAGCCGTAGCTGGCGCTCACGCCTGACAGTTTGAGCACTCAGGCGCTCTCCCGCTGCCGGTGGGTGCACATAGGAGCCGAGATAGGCGCGGATCACTTCCGGATTTTCCACGATCTCCTTCGGCGTGCCTTCGGCGATCTTCTGGCCGTGATCGAGCACCACGATGTGGCGGGCCACCGCCATGATGGCGCGCATCACGTGCTCGACGATGACGATGGTCAGCCCGCGCTGCCGACAGCTTTCCGACCAGCGCCACCGCCTGATCGATCTCGGCCGGGTTGAGCCCGGCCATGACTTCGTCGAGCAGCAGAAGCCGCGGCTGCGTCGCCAGCGCGCGCGCCATCTCGAGCCGGCGCTGATCGATGGTGGTCAGATCCCTGCGCCGCGGTCTGCTCCCGGGCCGAGAGGCCGACGAATTCGATCGCCTCGCGGGCCTTCTCGCGCGCCACGGCGACATGCTTGTCGCGCAGGAACGCGCCGGTCATGACATTGTCGAGCACGGTCATGGCGCCGAACGGCTTTGCCACCTGGAAGGTGCGCGCCAGGCCGTGCGCGCAGATATCGTGCGGCTTCAGGCCGACGATCTCGCGGCCGATAGGCCGAGACCGAGCCGGAGTCGGGCCGGTGAAAGCCGGTGATCAGATGAAAGCTCGTGGTCTTGCCGGCGCCGTTCGGTCCGATCAGCGCGACGGTTTCGTTTTCCTTCACCGTAAAGCTGACGTCCTGCACGGCGCGCAGGCCGCCGAACCGCTTGCTGAGCCCCGTAATGACGAGCGCGTCTGCCATCGGCGTGCCTCTACGCCCGCGCCGGCTTGCGGCTGGACATAGCGCTGATAGGCTTCGCTCATCATGCCCATCAGCCCGGTCGGCCGCCACAGGATCACCGCCATCAGGATCAGGCTGTAGACGGTCAGCTGCACGCCGCCGATCGAACTGCCGAGCCAGCTCTGCAGCAGCGTCGACGTCGTCTCCAGCAGGACGGTGCCGATCACCGGGCCCCACAGCGTGCCGATGCCGCCGACGATCGACACCAGCGCCGCCTCGATCGAGATGTTGAAGCTGAACGCGGTCGCGGGATCGATGAAGTAGATGTATTGGGTGTAGAACGTGCCGGCGAGCGCGGTGAGAAACGAGCTGATCAGGTAGATGTCGCGCTTGATTCGCGGCGCGTTGACGCCGATCGCTTCGGCCGCGTCCTCATCCTCGCCGATGGCGACGAGGTAATAGCCCATCCAGGATCGCTCGATCAGATAGGTGATCGCAAGCCCGAGCGCGAGCAGGCCGAGCACGACGTAGTAATAGGCCGCCTTGGTCTCGAACTGCATCATCAGCGGCGCGCTGCCGAGGTTCGGGATGGTGGTGCCCTCGGCGCCCCAGGCGAGATCGCGGAATTTCAGGAAGATCAGCATCAGGGCCTGCGCGGTCGCGATGGTGGCGATGGTGAAATAGGGGCCGCGCAGGCGAAAGCACAGCCAGCCGATCGGCAGGCTTGCCAGCATCGCCACCACGCCGCCGGCGACCATCCCGATCCAGGGCGAGATGCCGAAATCGATCTGCAGGATGGTCGAGGTGTAGGCGCCGAGCCCGAAATAGGCGGCATGCCCGAGCGAAAGCTGCTTGGCGTAGCCGCCCATCAGGTTCCAGGCGACGCCGATGAAGGAGAACAGCAGGATCCGGATGAAGATGTCGATCGCAAACGAGCTCTTCACGACCAGCGGCAAGGCGATCAGAACCGCGATGCCGATCGCCAGCAAGCGAGAGCAGCTCCGTGTGTTGACGCCTGCGTCATCATCGCGCTCTCCCGCCGCCGAGGCCGGTCGGCTTGAAGGCGAGCGTCAGCAGCAGCATGGCGAACACCACGATCAATCCGGAATCGGCGCCGACATATTGAATGCCGAGCGATTCGGCGACCCCCATCATCAGGCTGGCGACCAGCGCGCCGATCACATTGCCGAGCGTGCCCAGCACCACGGCGACGAAGGCCATCAGCACGAAGACCTGGCCGACGAACGGATAGGCCGAATAGAACGGCATCAGCAGCGAGCCGGCGGCGCCCGCGAGCGCCAGCGCGATGCCGAGCGCGACGCAGAACACCCGGTTGGGGTTGATGCCCATCAGCATCGCCACGTCGCGGTTCTGCGCCGCGGCGCGCATCGCCTTGCCGAGATCGGTGGTGTGCAGGAACACCCAGAGCGCGCCGCTCAGCGCCATCGCCACGACAAAGGCGATCAGTTTTGCCACCGGGATATAGAGCCCGCCGATATGAAAGGCTTCGTCGGAATAGGAGGTATGGACGGTGCGGTAGTTCGCCGTGAACAGCATCAGCGCGAGATTGAGCAACAGCAGCGACAGCGCGAAGGTCAGGAAGATCTGCGGCATGTCGTTCGGCCCCAGCACCCTGCGGATCAGGAAATGCTGGACCAGCACGCCGATCACGAACAGCACCGGCATCGACACGAACAGCGACAGCAGGGGATCGATGCCGAACTGGTTGGCGAGAAAGAAGCGAGATGTACATCCCGATCATCACGAATTCGCCCTGGGCGAAATTGACGATCTTGACCACGCCGAAGATCAGCGTGACGCCGATGCTGACGAGCGCGTAGATGCCGCCGATGAGCAGGCCGTTGATGACGGCCTGGGCCACTGTCTCCCACATCTGGCTTTGACCGGCGTTCAGGTTTTCATCAGCGGTGCGCGGGCGTCTTCCTTCGGGAAGACGCTGGCGAGATCGCCGTTCTGCCACTGCACGCCGACCGGATGGCCGTAGATGTTCTTGCCGTCGGGTCCGAACTTCACCTTGCCGCCCGGCGCCATCGCGGCATAGCCCGAGGAGACGTCGAGCGTCGACAAGGCGTCGCGCACCTTTTGCGGATCGGCGGAGGCGGCGCGTTCCAGCGCGTCGGCGAGCATGAAGGTCTGCGCCACCAGGCCGCCGGCATATTCGAACAGGAATTCGCCGGTGCGCTTCTTGTATTCGGCGTTCACCTTCTCGGCGTTGGCGTCCATGTCGTGGTTCCAGTGCGCCACGCCTTGCAGGCCTTCGGCGAGCTTGCCGACGTTCTTGTAGAAATCCGGAATCACGAAGCCGCCGGAGCCGCCGTTGATCGCGATATTGAGGCCGACCTGCTTGACGGTGCGCACGATCAGGATGAGGTCGTTGAGGTAGGAGACCGAGAACAGCGCGTTGGCGCCGGAGGACTTGACCTTGTTGATCAGCGGGCTCGCGTCGGTGAACCCGGCCGAATAGGGCTCGAACATCACGATCTCGACGCCTTCGGCCGGCGCCAGTTCCTTCAGGCCGTTCGAGGTCGAGGTGCCGAACGCGGTGTTCTCGAAGATCACCGCGACCTTCGGCTTGTCGCTGACGAGCTTGCGACATCTGCAACTGCGCCTGGGCGAACTGCGAGGCGCGCGCGAACGGCGTGAAGGTATAGGTGCGGCCCTTGTTGAGCTGGTCGGAACTCGAGCCGGTGATCAGCGGCACCTTGGCGCGTTCCGCCACTTCGCTCGCGATCAGCGTCAGCGCGCTGGCGAAGCAGCCGTGGATCGCCGACAGCTTGTTGCCGGTGATCAGCCGGTCGGTCTCGGTGCGCGTCACCGTGGTGTCGCTCTGCACGTCGGAGATGATCAGATTGAGCTTGGCGCCGCCGAGCGACTTGATGCCGCCGGCGTCGTTGACCATCTCGACCGCGAGCTTGGCGGCGGCGACGCAGCCGACGCCGATCTGCGCCATGCTGCCGGTGGTCGGATAAAGCGCGCCGATATTGACGGGATCGGCGGCCCAGCCGCGCAGCGGCACCGCGCCGAAGGCGCCGGCGGCGAGCATGCCGCCGGTCTTGAGGAGGAATTCGCGGCGGCCTTGCCGCTTCGACAGAAGTCTGATTGGCGCCGGTGCCAGTGTCGACGACGGAATTGCTGGCGATCTTTTTTCATGCCGTCTCCCCCTGCGCGATCG
The DNA here is from genome assembly GCA_963713785.1 of uncultured Alphaproteobacteria bacterium. Taxonomy (GTDB): domain Bacteria; phylum Pseudomonadota; class Alphaproteobacteria; order Rhizobiales; family Xanthobacteraceae; genus Bradyrhizobium. The sequence continues at coordinate 72,453 of CAVQNB010000010.1, read as the reverse complement.
GCGCGGACAGCCGTCTGCTCGTCCGCTCGTTGTCGGTGTTGGATCGTAGCGCGCATTGAAAATTGTTTACAATACAGTTTTCAATATTATCTTCGCAATTGGAGACTTTCGACTGCTCGGCCTGCGGGTTGCGCCGCGCGTGGCATGCCGCTCCAGATCGGGGAAATGATGGCCGGAAAACCACCCAAACAGGCGACAGCCGCGAGCGCCGAAATCCCGTCGAGATCGCCGGCATGCGCCGGCGCGAGAGCCCGCGGCGGCCACGTCATTGCCAAGCGCATCGAGGAGGACATCGTGCTCGGGCGGCGTCAACCGCGGGAGCGCCTGGTCGAGCAGGATCTCTGCGATCTGTTCCAGACCCATCGCGGCGACGTGCGGCTGGCGCTGTTCGAACTGGAGAAAAAGGGCCTGGTCGAGCGCATTCCCAATCGCGGCGCGATGGTGCGCGGATTGACGCCGCTCGAGGTGAAGGAAATCTACGCGGTCCGCGAAGAGCTGGAAGTGATGGCGGTCCGCATCATCCCGTTTCCGGTTGCGCCGAAGGACATCGAGCGGCTGGAAGAACTGCAGCGCCAGCACACCGCAGCGATCGCCGAGGGCGACCTGCTGACCGTCTTCTACAGCAACCTTCAGTTTTCACCAGGTGCTGTTCGGCCTGTGCGGCAATGCCTGCCTGATCGAAACCATCGATCTGCTGGCGCAGAAGGTCTACGGCATCCGCTCCTATGCCAATGCGTTTCCGGAATCGCTCGACCGCGCCCGCCGCGACCACCTCGACATGATCAAGGCGCTGCGCGGTTCGCGCCGCGACGAACTGATCGCGCTGACCCGGCGTCACCTGAAGCCGTCGCCGAGGCCTATATCAAGGCCTACGAGCGACGCTTCGGCAAAGCCGAGTTGGCGTCCGCGCGCAATAGATTGCCGCCGCTATTCGGCGCTGCTCACCAGCTTGATGCGCGGCTCGGCGGCCTCCATCAGGCTGCGATAGGCGGCGAGATAGTCGAGCGCCATGCGGCGCGCGGTAAAGCGCGTCTCGAATTGCTTGCGGATCGCATCCCGGTTCAGTCCGCGAGAGGCGGCCGACCGCGGCAACCGCGCTGATCTCGTCCTCCACGATAAAGCCGGTCAGGCCGTCGTCGATGATCTCCGGCACCGAGCCGCGGTTGTAGGCGATCACCGGCGTGCCGCAGGCCATCGCCTCGATCATGACGAGACCGAACGGCTCCGGCCAGTCGATCGGCACCAGCAGCCCGATCGCGCCGCTGAGAAACTCGGATTTCTCGTGGTCGCCGATCTCGCCGATATATTCGACGAGCGGATTGCCGGTCGATCAGCGGGCGAATCAGTTCGTCGTAATAATCCTGGTCGGCGCGATCGACCTTGGCGGCGATCTTGAGCGGAATGCCGCAGCGGATCGCGATCTTGATGGCGCGGTCGACGCCCTTTTCCGGCGCGATCCGGCCGAGCACGGCGAGATAACCGGGGTTCGACGGCTGCGGCATCAGCAGTTTCTCCGGCAGGCCGTGGTGGATGGTGCGCACCCAATTGGCCTGCGGCACCGGCCGCCGCTGCGCGTTCGAGATCGAAATCACCGGCACCTTGGAGAAAGTGTGTGAATACCGGCTGGTGCTCGGGCAGATCGAGCCGGCCGTGCAGCGTGGTCAGAAACGGCGTCGGCTGACGGTAGAACAGCGAGAACGGATAGTAGTCGAGATGGAAGTGCAGGAAGTCGAACTCCTCGTCGTCGCATTTCTGCCGAACCCGTTCCAGCATCACCATGTGCAGCGCGTTGGGATCGCGCACCGATCCGTCGAGGCGCAGTGCCTTCGGCCAGGTTGCATCAAGTTTCGCTGAAGTCTGGGAATCGCCGCTGGCGAACAGCGTGACGTCGTTTCCCAGCGCCACCAGTTCCTCGGTCAGCCAATGTACCACCCGCTCGGTTCCGCCATAAAGTTTGGGTGGAACAGCCTCCGTCAGCGGAGCAACCTGCGCGATGCGCATCTCATCGTCTCCTTATTTGCGATCATGGAATGAAACAGCCCCAGTTTGCGTGGCACCGGCATGCCGAAGAAGGGAACGTTTTCGCATCTGCGAAGTTCCTTCCTGCGAAGGTTACTTCTTCCACGCGTGACCAGGGTGGTCTTGCTGATGCCATCACGTCCAATCAAATTTTCAATGTGGCTGATGTTGCGGGATTGTTGCGTCGTAACGGCGATGCGACGGGAACCGGGCCGGAGCGTTCGCCGTTCAACCGGGCGGGACGCATTCCGCTGAGATCTTCCTCTCCCCCAACGGGTTTGCAATCACATGGACAACTCTCAGGATACGCGCATCGCCCGTTTCACTTTGTGCTGCGCTATCTTCGCCAGCGGCTTGCATCCCACATCGTCATCCTTGACTGCTGTCGTTGCAGCAGTTGCCTGTTCGGTAGGCACGCAATATGGCGTGAAGTATCTGGTCGACGGCCTGTCCGCCGGCGCGGGACGCGCAGGTAGCGTATGGCTGGCATTCGTTTTCCTCATGTCGCTGATCGCTGCGGATAATTTTCTGTGGCGGATCGCGAGCTGGACCGCGAGCTTCACCTTTGTCGGAGTGACCGGCGATCTGCGTCGCGACATCTTCCGCCATCTGACCGGTCACGCGCCGAGCTATTTCTCCGACCGGCTGCCGGGAATGCTGACCAGCCGCATTACCGCGACCTCGAACGCCGTCTTCACGGTCGAGAACATGTTCGTCTGGAACGTGCTGCCGCCCTGCATTGCGACGATTGCGGCGATCGCCCTGATTGGGACCGTGAGTCTGCCGATGGCGGCGGGCCTGATCGTGATCGCCGGCGGCATGGTGATCGCGATGTTTCGTCTGGCGGCGGCCGGCAAGCCGCTGCATGACGACTTCGCCGACAAGGCCGCGGCCGTCGACGGCGAAATGGTCGATGTCATCAACAACATGCCGCTGGTGCGGGCGTTCTGCGGCCTGAGCTTCGAGCACGACCGCTTCGACGCGACCGTCAACCGGGAACTGACCGCGCGCGGCCGCAGCCTGCGCTATCTGGAAAAGCTGCGGCTCACCCATGCCGCCGTCACGGTCGCGCTGACCATCGCGCTGCTGGCCTGGGCGATCATGCTGTGGCAGCGCGGCGGCGCCACCACCGGTGATGTCGTGCTGGTCTGCACGCTCGGGCTTTCCATCCTCAACGCGACGCGCGATCTCGCGGTGGCGCTGGTCGATGTCACCCAGCATGTCGCGCGGCTGACCGAAGCCATCGCCACGCTGCTGCTGCCGCACGAATTGCGCGACCATCCGGAGGCCGAGCCGCTGGTCAAGAGCGGTGCGGCGATCGTCTTCAACAACATCTCGTTCCGCTATCCCGGTGGACTTCAGGTGTTCGACAAATTCAGCCTTCGCATTCAGCCGGGGCAGCGGGTCGGGCTGGTCGGCCAGTCCGGCGGCGGCAAATCCAGCCTGTTCGTGCTGCTGCAGCGGTTCTACGACGTCCAGCAGGGCAGCATCACGATCGATGGCCAGGATATCGCAAGGGTCACGCAGCAAAGCCTGCGCGCAGGCGATCTCGGTGGTGCCGCAGGACATTTCGCTGTTCCATCGCTCGATCCTGGAAAACATCCGCTACGGCCGGCCGAATGCGACCGACGACGAAGTGTTGCGCGCGGCGATCGCGGCGCGCTGCGATTTCGTCGAAACGCTGCCCGAGGGGCTCGCGACCATGGTCGGCGACCGCGGCGTCAAGCTGTCGGGCGGCCAGCGCCAGCGCATCGCGATTGCGCGCGCGTTCCTGAAGGACGCGCCGATCCTGCTGCTCGATGAAGCCACCGCCGCGCTCGACAGCGAATCCGAGGAAGCGATCCGCGAGGCACTCAGCCGCCTGATGCGCGGCCGCACCGTGATCGCGATCGCCCATCGTCTTGCGACGCTGCGCAATTTCGATCGCGTGGTGATGCTCAAGGCCGGCAAGATCATCGAGGACGGCCCGCCCGATCGGCTGATGCAGGGTCAGGGTCCGTATCGCGAGCTGGTGACGCAGGAAATGAGCCGGCTGGCGAAACATCGCAGCCTGGTCTGCAGCGGTAGCGTTTCATCCGGTTGCGTTTTCGCGAGGCGAGGGGAGCCGAGGTCATCATGTCAGCCGAAGTCGTTACCCAGATCATTGCGACATCGCAGGCCGATCGAACTGGTCGAGGAATCGCCGTTCTACATTCCGATGACCGGGCCCGCGGCGCGGCCGCGGCGCTCGCTCAAGCACGACGACACCTTCATCGTGCTTGACAGCCATGGCGACATCGGTGCGTCCGCCGGCGGACCCGACGGCCTGTTCAACGCCGACACCCGCTATCTCGCCCGGCTCGAGCTCGTGCTCGACGAGGTGCAGCCGCTGCTGCTCGGCTCGAACCTGCGCGACGACAATTCGTCGCTTGACGGTCGATCTGACCAATCCCGATATTTATCGGCAGGGCCGGATCGTGCTGCAAAAGGACATGCTGCATATCGTGCGCACCATCTTTCTGTGGCGCGGAACGGCCTATCAGCGGGTCGGCTTGCAGAACCACGGCGATCGCCAGGCGAGCTTCGACCTGACGCTACTGTTCGACAATGACTTTGCCGATCTGTTCGAAGTCCGCGGCGAAAAGCGCCCGCGGCGCGGAACGGGCTCCAGCAAGCTGCTCGGCCCGGCCGAGGTGATGCTCGAATATAAGGGCCTCGATGGCGCCGTTCGCGCGCACCGCGCTGCATTTCGATCCGCGGCCGACGCGGCTTGCGGTGAATTCTGCGACCTGTCATTTCGATCTCACGCCGCACCAGATCAGCTCGTTGTTTGTCGCAGTGTCCTGCAACAAGCCGGCCGGTTTGAAGCCCGAACCGTTTCTTTTCGCGGACTGCTGGCGCATCGCCGGGAAATGCGCCGGTCGACCGCCGGCGCCGCCAGCGTCGAAACCTCCAACGACATCTTCAACGAGGTGCTGTGCCAGTCGATGGCCGACCTCAACATGCTGATGACGGATACGCCGCAAGGGCGATATCCCTATGCCGGCATCCCCTGGTATTCGACGACGTTCGGCCGCGACGGCATCATCACCGCGCTGCAAATGCTGTGGATCGACCCGCGCGTCGCGCGCGGCGTGCTGAAGCGGCTCGCCTTCCATCAGGCCAAGGCCGCTCGATCCGCTCGCCGACGCCGAGCCTGGGAAAATCCTGCATGAAATGCGCGGCGGCGAAATGGCGGCGCTGCGCGAGGTGCCGTTTGCGCATTATTACGGCAGCGTCGACGCGACGCCGCTGTTCGTGCTGCTCGCCGGTCTCTATGTCGAGCGCACCGGCGACGAGGAGACGCTGGCCGAGCTGTGGCCTGCGATCGAAGCGGCGCTGGGCTGGATCGAGGGGGCCGGCGATCCCGACGGCGACGGCTTCGTCGAATATCAGCGCGCCTCCGAACAAGGCCTCGCCAACCAGGGCTGGAAGGATTCCTACGACGCGATCTTTCACGCCGACGGCCGGCTTGCAGAGGGTTACATCGCGCTTGCCGAAGTGCAGGGCTACGTGTTTGCCGCCAAGAAGCTGGCGGCGCGCTGCGCGCTGCGCATGGGACTGATTGAAAGGGCGGGGCAACTCGCGACGGATGCCGAGAGCCTCGCCGAGCGCTTCGAACAAGCGTTCTGGTGCGAGGAACTCGGCACCTATGCGCTGGCGCTTGATGGTGCCAAGCAACCCTGCAAGGTACGCACCTCCAACGCCGGGCAGCTATTGTTCAGCGGCATGGTGCGCGAGGACCGCGCCCGCAAGGTCGCCGCCGATCTGATGCGGCCGCATTTCTTTTCGGGCTGGGGCATCCGCACCGTCGCGCTCGGCGAAGTTCGCTACAATCCGATGTCCTATCACAACGGCTCGATCTGGCCGCATGACAACGCGCTGATCGCGCTCGGGCTAGCGCGCTACGGCCTCAAGCATTCGGTCGAGCATGTGTTCAAGGGGCTGTTCGATGCCGCGGCCTACATGGATTTGCGTCAGCTGCCCGAATTGTTCTGCGGCTTTCGGCGCGAGAGGCATCGCGGGCCCACGCTTTATCCGGTCGCCTGCGCGCCGCAGGCCTGGGCCAGCGCGACGCCGTTCACGTTGCTTGAAGCAGTCCTCGGACTCGAATTCGACGCCGAACGGGGCGAAGTCCGCCTGCGCAATCCGCGTCTGCCGGCCTTCCTCAATGAAGTGATCCTGCGCGAACTGCGATTGAAGGATGCGAGCGTGGACTTGCGGATCCGCCGCCACGGCGATGACGTGTCGCTCGAGGTCCTGCGCAAGCGCGGGCAAATCCAGGTATCGATCGTGCTGACGCACTAGGGTCGCGCCACCGATCGGAAGGAGGCCGTATGCGCGCAAGACGCAAGCTCATTGTTGTGGCGGCTGGTTTCGCGGCCCTTGCCGTTGCCGCGTCGCGCGCGGAAAACGAAACCGCTCAGCCACCGTCGCCCACACCGCAATCATCAGCACCGGCCGCCACGAAGGAACCGGCGCCGCCACCCTCGGTCACGGTGATCGGCGCGCGCGAAGCCCATGGCGTGCTCGGCCGCGACGTTCGTAGTCCGACCGACGAGGATATGGGACATATCGTCGATGTGATCGTCGATCGCGCCGGCGTGGTGCGGGCCGCCGTGATCGATTTCGGAGGTTTTCTCGGGGTCGGCAGCCGCAAGATCGTGGTCGACTGGAACGCGCTGCATTTCGGCCGCGTCGCCGACAAGAGCGACAGCATCACGCTCGAATTGACCAAGGAGCAGGTCATCGCCGCGCCTGAATACAAGGAAGACAAGCCGATCGTGGTGCTGGGCGCCGCCGGCAGCCTGGAGCCGTTCGAGTTTGATCACTAGAGCCCGGTCGGTTCTGATTGAATCAGAACGAGGCCTCTCGCCTTTTTGTTTTGACGCGTTTTCTTGACGCGAACCGGTACCCACTTCGTTTTGAAAACGCTATAGAGATATCGGAGAAGCATTCTGGTCGCGCGTCCGTCCAATTCGCCTGATCGGATCGACGACAAACGCGCCGGGGGGCCGGTGGGCGGCGGAAATGTCGTGTCGTTCGCCTCTAGCCGGGGAGCGCCCGGAGGGCCCGCGCCTTCGCGTCAAAGCCTTCGCGGTCTCGACTGGTTCATCTTCTTTCTCGCCGATGTCCAGACCGGGTTCGGCCCGTTCATCGCGGTCTATCTGACCACACAAAAATGGACGCAGGTGGAAATCGGCCTGGTGCTGTCGATCGGCGGCATAGTCGGGCTGATCGGGCAGATGCCTGGCGGCGCGATCGTCGATGCCGCGCGCTCCGAACGGCTGGTCGCGGGCCTTGCGATCGCGACCATCGGCTGTGCCGCGCTCGGCTATGCGGCGTGGCCGATCTTTCCGGTGGTGGTGATCGCAGCGACCCTGCACGCGGCCGCGAGCTGCGTGCTGGGCCCGGCGATTGCGGCAATCAGCCTCGGCCTGGTCGGACCGCTTGCGATCGGCGAACGGCTCGGCCGCAACGCCCGGTTTGCTTCGCTCGGCAATGGGGTGGCCGCCGCCGTGATGGGAACCTGCGGCTATCTTCTCTCCAGCCGCTCGGTGTTTCTCGTCACTTTCGTGCTGGCGATACCGACGTTACTTTCACTCTCGCGGATCCGCGAAGACGAAGTCGATGTCGCCAGCTGCCATGGCGAGGTAGCGCGCCCGGAACCGGATCCCAAGTCTACCAGCGTGCTGAGGCTGGTCCGTCAGCGCCCGTTGTTGATCTTCGCCGTCAGCATGCTGCTGCTGCAACTCGCCAACGCGGCGATGCTGCCGCTGATGGCGGGCGTGGTGACAACGCGGTCGAGCCAGTGGGCTCCGGTCCTGATCGCCGCCTGCATCATCGTGCCGCAGGCGATCGTCGCGCTGATGTCGCCCACGGTCGGCGCCAAGGCGCAAGCCTGGGGACGGCGGCCGCTGCTCTTGATCGGCTTTGCGGCGCTCGCGATCCGCGGCCTATTGTTTGCGACCGTGCGCGATCCCTATCTGTTGGTCGCTGTTCAACTGTTCGACGGCATCACCGCCGCCGTGTTCAGCGTCATGGTGCCGTTGATCGTGGCCGACGTTGCGTTCGGCAGCGGTCACTTCAATCTGGCGCAGGGGATTGTCGGTACCGCGGTCGGCATCGGCGCCTCGCTCTCGACCGTGCTCGCCGGCTATGTCAGCGACAAGTTCGGCAGCAATGTTGCGTTCACCGGGCTTGCTGCTGTCGCGGCGTTGGGTTTTGCGATGATCTGGCTGGTGATGCCGGAAACAAGGCGGAAGGTGGCTTGAGAAGTAATCGGGCGGCCAGTAATTTGGCGACTGTTAGCTGCACGAGGCGAGCTCAATCGTAAAATGGCGCATTTGGTGCGAACCTCATTGGGCACGGCGAGCAGGAACGGAGCAGGATATGGACGGCATGCGGGACAATATTTCTGCGCAAGGCGAGAGATTGCGATGCGGAGACCTGCCGGGCCAGGTCGTGCTCGTGCTGCAGGGCGGCGGCGCGCTCGGGTCCTATCAGGCCGGCGTCTATCAGGCGCTGCACGAGGCCGGCATCGAGCCGGACTGGATCATCGGCACCTCGATCGGCGCCATCAATGCCAGCCTGATCGCCGGCAACGCGCCGCAAGACCGGCTGCCGCGGCTGCAGGAATTCTGGAAGCGGATGGAGCAAAATCCGGTCTGGAATTTTCGCGATGCCTTTGCCGGACTTCAACGAGAAACTGTCCTACTGGTCGACGGTGACCAACGGAATTCCCGGTTTCTTCAAGCCCAATCCGCTCGCCCATGCCGGCGACTGCTATCCGCTCGGCGCCGACCGTGCCGGATATTACTCGACCGCGCCGCTGCAGCAGACGCTTGACGAGCTCGTCGATTTCGATCTGGTCAATCGCTTGCAGCCGCGCCTAACCGTCGGTGCCGCCCATGTCCGCACCAGCCAGATGCGCTATTTCGACAGCCGCGATGGCGAGCTCGGCGTCAAGCACATCATGGCCTCAGGCGCGCTGCCGCCGGCGTTTCCGGCGGTGCGCATCGACGGCGAGCTTTACTGGGACGGCGGCATTCTGTCGAACACGCCGACGGAAGCCGTGTTCGACGACAATCCGCGCAAGGACTCGCTGATCTTCGCCGTGCATTTGTGGAATCCGTCCGGCGCGGAGCCGACCACGATGGCGGAGGTGCTCAACCGGCACAAGGACGTGCAGTATTCCAGCCGGATCGCGAGCCAGATCGCGCGCCAGCAGCAGGCGCATCGGCTGCGCCATGTCATCAACCAGCTCGCCGCGCGATTGCCGGAAGCCGAGCGCAACAGCGAAGCGGTGCGCGAACTGGCAAGCTATGGCTGTCCGACGCGGATGCATGTGGTGCGCCTGCTGGCGCCGCAGCTCGATCGCGAAACCCACACCAAGGACATCGACTTCAGCCCGTCCGGCATCAGGCAGCGCTGGGACGCCGGCTATGCCCATACCAGGGCGGTGCTGGAGCGTGCGCCGTGGGTCGGCGAGTTCGATCCGCTCTCAGGCGTCATTCTTCACGACCAGACGGACGTGATGCCGGAGGCGGCGGAGTGACGAAGCGTCGCGGAGTGTTACGGCTTCAACACGAGCCTGGTCGTCAGTAACGCGGCGACCGCCAGCGAAGCGCCGATGCCGGCGACGCAGGCGGTCCATCCGAAGTGATCGAACAACTGGCCGAGCACTGCGCTGCCGATGAGTCCGCCGCAGAAAATAGCAGGCGAGATAGATCCCGCTGGCGACGCCACGGTTTTCGCTCGCGGCCTGCCCGACAAAGCCGGTCGCTGCGGCCTGCGCGAAGAACGTACCGACGCCGACCAGGACCATGCCGGTCAGCACGTTCGGCAAATGCGAGGACAGCATCAGCGGCAGGCCGATCGCCACCACCGCGAGCGCGCCCCAGATCGCCGGCCGCGTTCCGAACCGCGCGACGGCTTGGCCTGCGAGCAGCGTCGTGACGATCGAGGGCAGGAAGACGAAATAGACGAAGCCGAGGTCCATCGTGCCGAGCGACAGCGGCGCGCGCACCAGCACGAAATTGACGAAGGTGAAGGTGCCGATGAAGGCGAACAGGATGCAGAAGCCGATGCCGAAGACGGCGCGGAGCCGCGGATTGCGCCAGTGGTCGAGCATCGCCGCCCACGGCGACTGCGTCAGGGCCATCGAATGCATCGGCTTGACGCGCTGAATGGTGAAATAGACCAGCACGGCGCCGGCGAGATTGAGCGCGGCGAAGAAATAGAAATTCGACTGCGAGCCCGAACGTGTCGGCGACGGCGGCGGAAACCAGGCGGCCGACCAAATTGCTCGCGACGTTGCCGGTGATGTAGGCGGCGAACGCGCCGCCGGCATCGATCGAGCTGCACTGTTCGCCGAGATAAGCGAGCGTCAACGCAAACGCCGATGCCATGCACAGGCCCTGCACGACGCGAAGGATCGTGAACGCGGTGAGGTTGGGCGCGACCGCGAGCAGAGCTGTCGGAATGGCGAGCACGGCAAGGCTGATGAGGATGCCGAGCCGCTGCGATCGATATGCGGGCTGAAGAATCCGACCACCAGTCCCGCGATCGCCATGCCCATCGTGCTGGCATTGACCGCAAAACCCATCGCGGCCGGGGTCACGTGATAGTGCCGGGTCAGGGAAGGCAGGATCGCCTGCGTCGCGAACAGATCGACCACGGTGAGAAACGCCGTCAGGCCGATGACGAAGGATCGCAGCACAACGCCCGGCGATTGGCCGTGCCTCGGCCATCACTTCGAGGATTGTCGTTGCGCGGATATGTCGGTCATGGCTGCCAGTGCGTCTGCAGGGGCGAAAGTGAAGAGGGATGTGACGCCCGGCCGTGCAGGGCAACACGTGGGGTCCGGGTCGTCACATCCGGTAACGAGGTACGCTTGGGCGCGTGCGCCCGTTACATATTGTGGTCGTGCGGATCCTTGCGGACGTCGCCGACATAGAGAATGACGGTCTCCTTGCCGAGATTCTTCCACCAATGCGAGGTGCCGAACACTTCGGGCCTGATATCGCCGGCCTTGTGCACGATCGGCTCTGAGCAATTGCTGGCGTATTCGACGATCTCGCCCTGCTGCACGAAGATCAGCGCGGGGCGGTCGTCGTGGCTGTGCCACGGCACGATGCCGCCGGGCTCGATGGTCAGCTTGCGAAAGCGGAGCTCGCGACCCTTGATGTTGGCGGGCTGCTTCTCGAGGTCGATCGAGCCGAGCGTCGTGTCGGTTACGCCGACCGCCTTGAAGTCGACCTTTTCGCGGACGTTGGGCTTCATCTTGTCGGCAGGGCATTCGCCGGCAAGGGTAGTCGATGGCGCCGCAACCGACCCGGCCAGCGCGAGGCCGAGCCAAAATGCGGGCGAATTTGCGATCTGCTTGAACATGTTGTTGTCTCCTGTGCTGGTGCGTTGCGTGGATGCCTTGGCCTGAATGGTCTGGCGGGCGATGACACCAGCTTCTCTAAATCTGCGCCTTGAAGGAAATACCGCTTGGCTTTGGAATCCATAGCGCGGCGCTATCACGTCGAATGCTTCCGATCTCATCGAACTAACCTCACTACGGACGACCGGCTGCGATCGGGCTCTTCCAATCGCACGGCCCGAGAGCGTCTACGTAGGTCGGGGTGGTGTTGTTACTGACGGAGCCATCGGAGGCAGGCCATAGCGCCAACCTATGGGACTTGAAGCCAAAGGGCATTTTAAAAATGGCGGGCGCCGTGCAGAGTTCGTTGGGGCCGAAATCCGCAACGAAAGGCCATCATCGTAACAATTGCGGATTTCTTGCGAACATTCACCGAGCGCGGCAGCAACAAGGAGCAGGACATGAACGGCATGCAGGACAACAATTCGCAAAGCCTGAAATCGCTCGGCCGGAACCACCCCGGACAGATTGTGCTTGTGCTGCAAGGCGGCGGCGCGCTCGGATCCTATCAGGCCGGCGTCTATCAGGCGCTGCACGAGGCCGCTATCGAGCCGGACTGGATCATCGGTACTTCGATCGGCGCCATCAATGCCGGCCTCATCGCCGGCAACGAGCCGGAAAACCGCCTGCCGCGGTTGAAGGAATTCTGGAAAAGGATGGAGCAAAACCCGATCTGGAATTTTCGCGACGCCTTTCCCGGCTTCAACGAGAAACTGTCCTACTGGTCGACGGTGACCAACGGGATTCCCGGTTTTTTCAGGCCCAATCCGCTGGCGCACGCCGGCGATTTCTATCCGCTCGGCCCTGAGCACGCCGGATATTATTCGACCGCACCGCTGGAGCAGACGCTTGGCAAGCTCGTCGATTTCGATCTGCTCAATCGCTGCAAGCCGCGCCTGACGGTCGGGGCCGCCCACGTCCGGACCAGCCAGATGAGATATTTCGACAGCCGTGATGGCGAGCTTGGCATCCAGCACATCATGGCCTCAGGCGCGCTGCCGCCGGCGTTCCCGGCGGTTCGCATCGACGGCGAACTTTATTGGGACGGCGGCATATTGTCGAACACGCCGACGGAGGCGGTGTTTGACGACAATCCGCGCAGGGACTCACTGATCTTCGCCGTGCATCTGTGGAATCCATCCGGCGCCGAACCGCACACGATGGCGGAGGTCCTCAACCGACACAAGGATGTGCAGTATTCCAGCCGTATCGCCAGCCACATCACCCGTCAGCAGCAAGTTCATCGCTTGCGTCACGTCATCAACCAACTCGCCGCGAGATTGCCGGAGACTGAGCGCAAGAACGATGCCGTGAAAGAACTCGTCGGCTATGGCTGCTCGACCCAGATGCATGTCGTTCGCCTGCTGGCGCCGCAGCTCGATCGCGAGACCCATACCAAGGACATCGATTTCAGTCCTTCCGGCATCATGAAGCGCTGGGACGCCGGCTACACCCATACCAAAGCGGTGCTGGAGCGCGCGCCCTGGGTGGGTGAGTTCGACCCACTCTCGGGCGTTATTCTTCACGAGCATATGGACATGATGCCGGTCGCGGCGGAGTGACGAGGCGGGGCTGATCAAACGTCCGACGGAGGATGGTTTCTGACGGCCAATGCTGATCCATCCGGCCAGGAGGAGCGCATGGCTTCGTGGACCAGCGCTCCGACTGCCGGAGAATAAGGTCTGCCCTTGACCGTGGTGAGATTGACTTCACGCCAGAATTCGGGCGCCACCAGAGGTATCGCAACGACGCCCGAATGTTCGATCGAGTATTTCGGAAAGAATCCGAAGCCGAAACCGCTTGCGATCATCGCCAGAACCCAGTCGTCCCGATCGCTGCGATAGACGGTTTCGCAATCAACCCCGCGCTCGTCGAAAATGACGTCCACCATGTCGTTGAACTCGCACGATGATCGCTGAACGTAACGCTCGCCCGCCAGATCCTTGATTTCAATGGAAGTACGGGTGGCCAACCGATGCTCCGGCGCGAGAACGATCATCATCTGCTCGCGAAACAGCGGCAGATAATGCAAACGCGGATCAGCTTCCCGGTCGGGCCGGCAATAGATCGCGACTTCCGTCTGGAACTCGATCAGCCGTTCTTCAATCGACTGCGCCGTGCCGTCGATCACATCCAGCCTGATGTCAGGCCGCAGCGCCCTGAAACGTCCGAGCAACTGGATCAAGAGTTTCGGCGCGATCGTGCACATCATCGCGAGCGTCAATTGCCGGGGCGCGTCCGCGACGAAGGCCTTGGCTTGCGCTTTCGCGGCCAAGCCTTGCTCCCAAACCCCGCGAAGATAGGGCTGGACGACGCGGCCGAGTTCGGACAAGCGCGTCTTGGACCGTTCGCGGTGAAACAAGAACCCGCCGAACTCCTTCTCCAGCAACTGGATCGCACGGGTGAGGGAAGGCTGCGTCACATGGCATTTTCTCGCAGCCCGCGTAAAATTGAGTTCATCGCAGACCGCGAGGAAATACCGGACCTGGTGGATCTCCATACTCTGTCCCTATGGGGAGATAGCCGAATGGCATCGGAGGTTGCGGGCGAACTCGTTCCAGAGTTTCGCCGCCGGTCGCCGCCGTGTTACCTCGGAAAGTAAAAATCTCCGCAGCGCGTACGCGGGAGCGCGCCTAGAGCGGGACCACCATCTTTCGGTACAGCGCGCTGTAACAGGCCGCGGAAAGATCCCAGCTGAACGATCGCGCCATGGCGCTGCGGCGCATGGAATTGAGACGGTCCTTGGCCATGAAGGTGGAGAACGCACGGCGGACGCCGCCGAGAAACGACTCGGTCGAGGGCTGCGAAAACAGGAAGCCGGTCTCGCCGTCAGTGATGGTTTCGGCAAGGCCGCCGGTCTGATGCCCGATCGGCAGCGATCCGAACCGCTGCGCGTACATCTGGCTCAGTCCGCACGGCTCGAAGCGCGAGGGCATCAGGGTGAAATCGCTGCCGGCGAAAATCCGCCGGGCCTGGCCGTCGTTGAAGCCGATCGCGACCCCGATCGCATCCGGCCTGCGGCGACGCGCATCGACCAGTGCCTGCTCGATCGCAGGCTCGCCGCTTCCAGTGACGACGATCTGCCCGCCGGCCTCGATGATTTCGTCGGCGGCGGAGAGCACGAGATCGATGCCCTTCTGGTGCACGAGGCGGGCGACCAGACCGAAGATCGGGCCGCGCGATACCGCAAGACCAAACTGCTTGCGGACGTAATCCGCATTGGCGCGCTTGCCGTCCCAGTCGCCGGCGCCGAAGGGTTGTGCGAGCTGCGCGCAAAACCTCGGATCCCAGCTTTCGTCGATCCCGTTCAATATGCCCGTCAGCTGCGAAGCGTCGGAGCGGATCCGGAGCAGGCCCTCGAGGCCGCAGCCGAATTCGTTGGTGGTGATCTCCCTCGCATAGGTGCCGCTGACGGTGGTCAGATGCGAGGCGTAGACGATGCCGCCCTTGAGGAAGGACAGCTTGTCGTAGAACTCGACGCCGTCGATGTGAAACGAGCTCTCCGGCGCGCCGATCCGGCGCAGCGTCTCCTTGGGGAAGATGCCCTGATAGGCGAGGTTATGGATGGTCAGGATGGAGGGGACCCTGACGCCCTGCCAGGCGAGGTAGGCCGGCACGAGCGCGGCCTGCCAGTCGTTGGCGTGAACCAGGTCGGCTGCCCAATTCCTGTCCAAAGTGCCTGCGGCGAGTTCGGCCGCCGCGGAGGCAAGCCGGCCGAAACGGATGTCGTTGTCCGGCCAGTCGCGGCCGAATTCATCGCCATAGGGGTTGCCGGGACGGTCATAGAGCTGCGGGCACAACAGGATGTAGACCGGCAGGCCGTCCCGCGTCGACGAGCGGCCGAGCATGCAGGCCGGCATGTCCGCGAGCGGCGCGCACTGGCCAAC
Source organism: uncultured Alphaproteobacteria bacterium (assembly GCA_963713785.1). Taxonomy (GTDB): domain Bacteria; phylum Pseudomonadota; class Alphaproteobacteria; order Rhizobiales; family Xanthobacteraceae; genus Bradyrhizobium. The sequence goes on along the minus strand of CAVQNB010000010.1, from coordinate 57,099 downwards.
GATTTGAATATGCGTGAATTGTTCGACGACGTCCCGGTATCCCGGCAGCAAAATCCTGACATCGGCCCATGGACGCAGCGCCCGGGGCAGGGCGGCGGAAACGGCTGCGAGCCCGCCCACCCGGACGAAGTCGTCCATTTCCGTCGTAACGAAAAGTACTTTCAAAAAAAGCCCTCTGACGAGCCCACGATGTTGCTATGCAAGAATAGGTCCAATTTCCCTTTCAATCCAATGGCAAGGGACGGACAGGCCGATTGCAGGGAAGCGCTTCCCTGCCGCGCCAGTGCCATCTAGGGTCTCACCTTGGGGAGCCTGGGGCAAGGAATCCTTGCAATGACTATAACCGGCAACGATGAGGGCAATTTGACAAAAAGTTTTGCAGATCTTCGGGTGCTCGACTTTTCGACCACGATTGCCGGCCCGCATTGCGCGCGGATGCTCGCCGACATGGGCGCGGAGGTCATCAAGATCGAGACATCTGAGGGCGAGACGATGCGCACCCGCCCGCCGCTGCGCAACGGCTGTAGCACGGCCTTCGGCCAGCTCAACGTGGGCAAGAAGAGCCTCGTGCTCGATTTGAAGTCGTCCGAGGGGGGCGAGGTCGTGAGGCGGATGGTCACCCAAGCGGATATTTTGGTCGAGAATTTTCGCCCGGGCGTGATGCGGCGCCTGGGGCTCGACTGGGAGAGCCTCAAAGAGCTCAACCCACGGCTGATCTATTGCTCGATTTCAGGATATGGCCAGACCGGCCCGTCGGCCGAACTGCCGGCCTACGCGCCGGTGATCCATGCGGCGTCCGGCTACGACATGGCGCATCTTTCCTATCAGCCGGGAAGAAGCCGCCCCGATTATTGCGGCATCTATCATGCCGACGTCGTCACCGGCACTTATGCCTTCGGCGCGATCGCCTCGGCGCTGTACCAGCGGGAGATCACCGGGCAAGGCCAGCATATCGACGTCTCGATGCTCGAATCCATGCTGACGCTGACCTTGAACGAGGTGCAATGGTCGCAATTTACCGTCGCGCCGACCTCGCGTCCGATGTTCGGGCCGATCCAGACCTCCGACGGATACGTGATGGTTGCGATCGCCAGCGAAAAGACCTTTCAGGGCCTGATGAAGGTGATCGGCCGCCCGGAATGGGTCAGCGATCCGCGTTTTGCCAAATATGCCGACCGCCGCAACAACTGGGCGCAGCTGATGGACGGCGTGGAGGCCTGGTCGCGCACGGTGACCACGGAGCGATGCCTCGTCGCGTTGAACGGCGAGGGCGTTCCGTCCTCGGCCTACCGCACGGTGGCCGCAGCCTTGAACGACCCGCAGATTGCCCACCGCCGCGCACTTTCCGAGGTGGAAGACGACGGCGGCTGTTTCAGGGTTCTCAACCTGCCGTTCCGGATGTCGGGAGCCGATGTGTCGGCGGGCAAACGCATCGCAACCCTGGGCGAGCACACGCGCGCGCTGCTCAAGGAGACCGGTTACTCCGAGGAACAGATCGCGGCTTTCTCGGGCAAGACGCTGGCGCCGCAGCGCTGACCCGCGACCGCTTGGCGCATTTGTTTCGCCGAAACAGACGTGGCAAAGTTCGCCTAACAGCAAAAAGACGGGAGAGACGCGATGAAAAGTTTCCAGGTTGCCGATTTCAACGCCCCCTTGAAAGAGGTGGAGCGGCCGACGCCGCGCCCTTTGGGGACGCAGGTGCTGATCAAGGTGAAAGCGGCCGGCGTCTGTCACAGCGACCTGCACATCTGGGAAGGCGGCTACGATCTCGGCCATGGCCGAAAGCCGCTGTCGCTGAAGGACCGCGGCGTGTCATTGCCGCGAACCATGGGGCACGAAACCGTCGGCGAAATCATGGCCTTCGGGGAGGATGTGAAAGCAAGCGACAAGGGTGATCTGAAGGTCGGCGATGTCGTGCTGGTCTACCCCTGGCTCGGCTGCGGCAAATGCGAGACGTGTCTCGCCGGTGATGAGAATATGTGCCTGAAGCCGAACTCGCTCGGGGTCTATTGCGACGGCGGCTATGCCGACCACATGACGGTGCCGCATCCAAAATATCTCCTCGACCTCAGGGGGCTCGATCCCGTCACCGCCGCGCCCTATGCCTGCTCCGGCGTCACCACCTATAGCGCGCTGAAGAAGGTTCAGTCCGCCTTCAATACCCCAATCGTTATCTTCGGCGCCGGCGGCCTTGGCCTGATGGCGCTGTCGCTGTTGAAGGCGATGGGCGGCAAGGGCGCGATCGTCGTCGACATCGATGCAAAGAAGCGCGAAGCGGCCGAGCAAGCCGGCGCGCTCGCGACCGTCGACGGCAAGGCGCCCGACGCGCTGGAGCAGCTCGCCAGAAAAGCCGGCGGACCGATCCGCGCCGTGATCGATCTCGTCGGCAATGCCGCCACTACGCAACTTGGGTTCGATTGCCTGACCAAGGGCGGCAAGCTCGTCATCGTCGGCCTGTTCGGCGGCGGCGCGCCCTGGGCGCTGCCGCTGATCCCGATCAAGGCGATCACCATCCAGGGCAGCTATGTCGGCAATTTGCGGGAGACGCAGGAACTGCTCGATCTCGTCCGCGCCAAGAACATCGCGCCCATTCCGGTGACGCCGATGCCGCTTGCCAAAGCCAACGAGGCGCTGGTCGAACTGCAGGAGGGCAGACTGGTCGGCCGCGCCGTGCTGACGCCGTAACCGTCATTCCGGGACGGTGCGCTTGCACCGGACCTCAGATGCGTAATTGCGCATCGGGGAATTCTGAGATTCCGGGTTCGATGCTCCGCATCGCACCGGAATGACGGGTTGGGCTTTGCTCGCAATGACGGATATTATCCCTCTCATCTCTCTAAGGAAATCCAATGTCCGCTAACAATGCGCTTCATGTTGCCGTGCTCGCCGGCGACGGCATCGGCACTGAAGTGATGGCGCCCGCGCTTGAAGTATTACGCAAGATCGAGGCGACGTCGGACTTGAAGTTTCGCTTCACCGAAGCGCCCGCCGGCGCCAACCATTATCGCGAGACCGGCAAGTCGATGCCGGATTCGACCGTACGGCTGTGCGACGAGGCCGACGCCATCCTGCTCGGCGCCTGCGGCCTGCCGTCGGTGCGCTACCCTGACAATACCGAGATCATGCCGCAGGTCGAACTACGCTTTCATTTCGATCTCTATGCCGGCGTGCGCCCGGCGCGGCTCATTCCGGGCGTGCCGAGCCCGATCGTCGGCGCCGATCAGCGCGGCATCGACCTCGTGGTGATCCGGGAATCCACCGAAGGCCTGTTCGCGTCGATGGGGAGGGGCGTCGTCACTGATACCGAAGCGCGCGAGACATTGGTGATCACGCGAAGGACTTCGGAGCGGCTGTTCGAGTTTTCCTTTCGGCTCGCCGAGCGCCGCAAAGTCCGCGGCCGCGCCAATGGCGGATTGACCTGCGTCGACAAGGCCAATGTGTTCAAGGCCTTCGCCTTCTTTCGCGAGATGTTCGATGAGGCCGCCAAACGCCATCCCGACGTCAAGGCCGACCGTCTCTATGTCGATGCCTGTTCGGCGCTCCTGGTCAAGCGCCCCTGGGATTTCGACGTGATGGTGATGGAGAACATGTTCGGCGACATCCTCTCCGACATGACCGCAGGCCTGATCGGCGGCATGGGCATGGCGCCGTCGGCCGATATCGGCGATCGCCATGCGGTGTTCCAACCCTGCCATGGCACCGCGCCCGACATCATGGGGCAGGGCAAGGCCAATCCGACCGGCATGATCCTCTCGGCGGCGATGATGCTGGATTGGCTCGCCGACAAGCATGGCCTCGAAAGCGCGGCCGAAGCCTGCGAACGCATCGAGCGTGCGGTCGACAAGGCCTATGCGGGAGGAATCAAGCCGATGGAATTCGGCGGGCGCAACGGCACCGCCGATATCGCGAAAGCGGTGCTGGAGGCGCTGTAGGGACAGCGGCTACCTGGGGGCGAGCAGGGGAAGCGTCATGCAAATGCTCGTGCCTTTTCCTGGCGCCGAGGCAAGCCTGATCCTGCCGCCGAGTTGTTGCGTCACGAGATTATGGACGATGTAGAGGCCGAGCCCGGTGCTGCCCTGTGCTCGCCTGGTGGTGAAGAACGGGTCAAAAACGTGACGCTGAACTTGCTCCGGAATGCCTTTGCCGTCATCGGAGAACGTCACCTCGACCTGGTCCAGGCCAAGGCGACGCGCCTCGATCAGCATGCGTCCGCCGGGCCTATCGGTGAAGCCGTGGGTGACGGCGTTGAAGATCAGGCTGGTCAGCACCTGCCCGTAGGGGCCCGGGAAGCTGTCCATGGTGATATCGGAGGGCATCTCGATTGCGAGCGATGATTGAGATTTCAAGAGGCGCGACCGCACGCTTGCGACGACCTGTTCGGTTGCCACTTTCAGGTCGAAGGCGCGCCGATCGTCACTGCTGCGATCGATGGCGACCTGCTTGAATGATTGAATTAACGTTGCCGCGCGCTGCAGGTTCGCGACCAGCTGTTCGGCGGCGCCGCGGCAGCCGTCGGCGAACTCGACAAGCAGGGCACGCCGCAGCTGATGCGAGGCGATCTGGTCCGTGAAGTCGGCGCTGCGGTTCGCCAGCGTGGAAGCGACCGTGAGGCTGGTGCCGATCGGGCTTGAGATTTCGTGGGCGACGCCTGCGACCAGGCCGCCGAGCGCGGCCAGCCTTTCGGTTTCGATGAGATAGCGTTGTGTTTCGCTGGCGTGCAGGGCTGCCTCCGCCAGCCTCCTCTTGTCGCGGATTTCGGCAAACAGCGCAGCAAGAACCGATGCGCCGAGCGTCACGAGGAGAATGCTGAATTGCGCCGCCCCGACGCGCTGGTCCATTGAAAGACCCTGATTTCCGAAATAGCCAATGCCAAAAGTGGTCGTCCAAACGATTGAAAGGCTGACGATGAACGCGGCTGCTGCGGCGAAAACCGGCCGGCAACGCGCCGCAAGCCACAACAGCGGCGCGAACAACACGGCGACCGGCCCGACGTTGGCCAACAGCTCCGACTGCAGGAAGATCGCAAGTCCGCTTGCCAGCGCCAGCGCCGCGACCGTCAAGGCACCTTCGACAAGTTCGCTCCAAGGCGGCCGGTCGCGCGAGGCCGAGGCAAGCTCGATCAGCAACGGTGCAACCGTGATGATCCCCAGGCCATCCGATGCGAACCAGTGCTGCCAGGTCGTCAATATTGGCGTCGTCGTGCTATGAAACAATTTGAATGTGATGGCCCCGCCGATCCCTGAGACAGCGGTCCCTATGATTGCCGCCGCCATCAATCCCAGCACGTTGCGCAGCCTGCTCAGCCTGAAATCCGAACCGAAGTAATGCTCGATCAGCCATGCCGTGAGCACGGCTTCCCCAGCATTGCATAAAGCGAAGAGGACGGCGCTCCAGAGGCTTCGGTCGCCGGAGAGATTGGCCGCGATCGTGGCAGCCATGGTGCCGGCAACGACCGGCCAACGCGCCTGGGATCCGAGAGCGATCAGGACGCCCGCCGACACACCGGCGGCAGGCCAGAAAACCGCAACACCCTCAGGCTTGGTCAACAGCGCAAGGCTAAGCCGCGCTGCCACGAAATAGACGACGCCGACCGCGACAGCGAGCCCAATCGAGCTAATCCACCGCGTCAAGTCGATGCCGGTGGACAGCTCTTGCTGAACCTGTATTTGCAGATTCTGCCGCACCTCGCGCTCCTTCCCCATGGCCTGTTTAGCACAAGACCTGTGCAGCTGCTGCTACTTCCGCGAGTGACACGTCGGGCTTCCGCTCCGTCACGTTTGCCGCGAACCTGCCACGGTCTCGCCGCGACAAAGCCCATGATGAACAACGAACTCCTGTCAAAACTGTCGCGCTGGTTCGCTGCCCATTGCGATGGCGAGCGGGAGCACCACCACGGCGATCGAGACCACGGACAATCCGGGCTGGTGGGTCAGGGTAGGGCTCAGCCGGACCGAGCTCGCCGATCGCGATTTCGCTATCCTGTCGGAAAACACCGATGCGAGTGGGTTTCCGCAAGGGCCGCGGTGGCTGCATTGCCGCCTCAAAGACGGGCAATGGCACGGCGCCGGCGACGAAACCCGCCTCGAACAGATCATCGCGACGTTTCTGGCCTGGGCCGAGAGCGAATAGGCTACTTCAACGTCTTCAGATAAGCGATGACGTCGTCGACGTCCTTGGGGTCGCTCATCCCGCCATAGGGCATGCGGTTGCCCTTCACCTTGCCTTGCGGATCCCTGATGTAGGCGCGCAAATTGTCCTCGTCCCAGACGAGGTTGGCGCGCTTCATCGGGTTGGAGTAGCGGAAGTCGTCGAGCGAGGCCGACTTGCGCCCGAACACGCCCTTCAGACTCGGACCGAGCGCGTCGGGGCGGTCGGAGTGACAGGCGGCGCAGGTCTCGAACAAGACCTTGCCATGGTCGACATCTGCCGCAGCCGCGCGGCCGGCCGTCGAGCGCGAGAAGAACAACAACCCGAGCTGTGCCCGGGAGCGAAATGCTCATAAAGTCTCCCTTGACATCCCTGACGTTTTTTCCCGATCACGCATGAACCAGCGGACCGGGGTTTTTCAGATATTTTTCGGTGATCGCCTTGGCCGACCAATAGGCCAATGCGCCGAGCGTGCCGGTCGGATTGTAGCCGTGCTGCTGCGGGAACACGGAAGCGCCCTGGACGAACAGATTGTGCGCGTCCCAGGCCTGCAGATAGCGGTTCACCACGCTGCTCTTCGGGTCCGCTCCCATCATCGTGCCGCCGGTGTTGTGGGTCGACTGATACGGCACGATGGTGAAGTTCTTCGGCCGGTTGTGCACCTCGTAATGGGTCGGGTTCATCGCCTTGATGACGCCTTCCATCTTCTCGACCAGATAGCGCGACATCTTGTGGTCGTTCTCGGTGCGCGTTGTAGGTCAGCCGGATCAGCGGCCGGCCGAGCGCATCCTTGTAGGTCGGATCGAGGTCCATGAAATTGTCGCGGTGGGCATAGACCGAGCCCTGCGTGTTGAAGCGGGTGTTGCAGCGATACCATTTCGCTGTCCGCCTGCTTCCATCCCGCGCCCCAGCGCGGCTCGCCCTTCGGCAGCGCGCGGCCGTCGATCGGCGGCGCGCCGCCATTGGCGCAGACGATGTAGCCGCCGCCGAAGAAGCCGAGACCGGAATGGTCAAAATTCTCGCCGTTGAAATCGTCGATCGCGATCGACATGCCGGGCGCGCCCATGAACGGGTTGAACTCGCGGCCCTCGAAGAAGGCCTCGCCGCCGGCCTCGAACTGGTAGCAATAGTTCTTGCCGACCACGCCTTTGCCGGTCTTGGGATCGTAGGGCTCGCCGATGCCGGCGAGCAGGAATTGCTGGGTGTTGCCGAAGACGAACGACGACAGGATCACGATGCTCGGCCGGCTGCTCGTATTCCTCGCCGGTCTTCATGTCGGTATAGACCACGCTGGTGATGCGCTTGGCCTGCTTGTCGTAGACAAGCCGCGTGACGAAGGCGCGGGTGCGCAGCTCGAATTTCGGCTCGGTGCGCAACACCGGCACGATGTTGACGTTGGGCGAAGCCTTGGCGTTGGCCTCGCAGGCGGTGCGATTGCAGTGGCCGCAATATTCGCAAGCGCCCCAGCGTGATGCCTTCCGGGTTCACATAAGGCGCGCTCGACGTCGCCGTCGGCACCGGGAACGGGTGATAGCCGAGGCTTTTGCGCCGCCGCGCCGAACATCGCCGGTCGCGACCGCGGTCTTGATCGGCTTGTTCGGATAATCCTCGCTGCGCGGACCTTCGAAGGGATTGCCGCCCGCGACCATGCTTGCCGCGGAGATTTCCGGCCTGGCCCGACACGCCGCAGAGCTTGTCGAAGCGATCGTAATGCGGCTCGAGCTCGTCATAGCTGACCGGCCAGTCCTGGATGGTCATGGTATCCGGGATGGCCTTGGCGCCGTATTTCTCGGTCAGCACGCTCCTGATGCGAAAGTCGGTCGGCAGGAAGCGCCAATGCAGCGCGCCCCAATGGATGCCGGTGCCGCCGACGCCCTTCGCCGGGCAGGAAGGCGCCGAAGCGCCGGATCGGCAGCGCCAGCTCATCGGGCGCGTTGCGGAAGGTGATGGTGTCGGTCGAGTTGTCCTGCATCAGCTCGAGCCGCACCACATAGCGCAGTTCGTCGCGCAGCCGCGTCAGCGTGAACTCTTCCGCCGGATTGCGGTCGGCGCCGCGCTCGAGCGCCGACCACATTGAGGCCGGCTTTGGTCAGCTCGCGGGAGAGGATCGCGCCGGAAAAGCCCAGCCGATCACGACCGCATCGACGTCCTTCAATTTTGTCGCCATCGCCGCCTCACCTTCACGAGAAGTCTGCGATCGATTGCGGCTCCGCGACATAACGCTTGTCGCGATAGGCATCGATCTTGTCGGCGTAGGTGGCGGGCAGGCCCGGGAAGCCGAGCATCTTCCAGGCGACCTTGTCGCGATTGCCGCCATAGATCGGATCGGAGAAGAAGCCGGCCATGGTGAGCGAGAGCAGCTGGCCGAAGAAGGCGCGCGCGTCGAAATTCTCGAACGTCGGCCTTGCCGTCCTCCATCGCCTTCAGCGCCGTCACGCGATCGGCCGCGGCGAGGCGATCGAAATCCTTGCCGCCATAAGTCTTGCGCGACCATGCATTGGTCGCGGCGATCCCGGCCGCGAAATATTCGCGCGGCGTCAGCGCCAGCTGATAGCCTTGCTCGGGCTTGCCCTTCGTGAAACGGACCGGAGCGATACATTTTTGCGCCGCCGCCCCAGGCGCTGCCGAGCTGGCGGTCGATGAAGATCGCAACCCCGCAATCGCTGCCCGACGGCGAGAGCTCGTCGGCGGGGATCAGCGTGTCGACGGCCGCCACGATGAAGGCCGCTTCCGAGCGCGGTCAGCGTGACGAACGGCTCGGTGCTCCGGCGCGGGTGGAGCGCCGCGGGTGGCGGCGGCCGCCGCCGGCTGTGGCTGCGCCTCCGCGGCTCAGAGATCCCGCCGCAATCGCGGTGCCGGCAAGCCCTGCGCCAAGCAAAAATTTGCGGCGCGGCAGACGTGTCGTCCGTCATGGAAACCTCCCGCTGTTGCCCGCCGATGGCATTGCACGCCGCGCATTGAAATAGATCAGGGCTTCGGCACGCCCCAGCGCAGCTTTGGCGTTACGTTACCTTAGTGTTGCGGGGATGCGAAAGAGGGTCGTGCGGCAGCATTGCAGGCCTGCATTGCGCCTTGCTAAATGACGTGCGCCGCTTTCAGCTTTGCGATCTCGTCCGGCCCACCGCAATATTTCGTCATTGTGCTCGCCGAGATCGGGGTCGCGGTCCGTATCGCGCGATCAAAGGCGCCGGCGAGCGGGAAGCTCGCCGGCGCCGCGTCGCCATCTGCAAAGTGCCACTTTATTGTCGCGTCAGGCGAACCACGTCCTGCCTCAGGAGGTAGAGCGAGACGGCGAGCAGAACGACGTCCTTCATCAGGAAGGGCACGTTGCCCGTCATCGCAGGGAAGCCTCCTGCGGCGACGTCCCAGCCCTCCGGCATGAACGGAATGATCGTAACCGTCGCGATGAAGGTGCCGGTCGAGCCCAGGGCGCCGACAACGCCGAGCCGCTTGTCCCAGAAGCCCGCCAGGAGCAGGGACCCGAACGTCCACTCCGAGACGCCGAGGAAATAGCTGGCGCCGGCGTGGCCAAAGACCGGATACAGCCATCCGATCAGCGGCCCGTTGCTGATGAACGGAACCAGTCTCTCGAATTCGTACGGAAACCACTTCTGGTAGCCGAAGAAGAAGAACATGATCACCATTGAGGCCCGGACGAGGTGGTAGTCGAGATCCTCCGCAAGCAGGCTCGACCTGTGCAGCGCGCGGACAAGCGGATTTTGAGTGGTGTTGGAAAGCGTGGTCATGGTCGTGATCCTTTCACATTCGAGATCTGATGGGGGGCGGCCGCTTCACGCGACTGCGGGGAAGTCGATCTCTGTGTCGTTGATGCGGTTGAAGACGTTGGTGAAGACGGTGGTCGCGAAGGCCAGGCTGACCTCCACCAGCTGGGCGTCGCTGTAGCCTGCGGCCTTGATCGCGGCGAAATCCTCGTCGCTGACGGTACCGCTGGACTGCGCGAGCCTGCGGACGAAGCCGACCAGCGCGTCGCGCTTGGCATCGTCGGTGGGCTGCCCCTTCCGGATCTGCTTGAGCTCTTCCGGCTTCACGCCGGCGAGCTTGGCGAGATGGTTGTGGGCGGCGACGCAGTAGTCGCAGCCGCCGGCGGCGCTGATGACGATCTTGATGACCTCCTGATCGCGCTTGGTCAGGCTGCCCGCAGCGAGCACGGCGTCGGCGGCGAGGATCGACTTGAGGGCCGCGGGGCCGTGGGCGGCAATGGCCGCGAAGGTGTTCGGCACGCTGCCGATGGCCTTCTTGATCTGGAAATAGATTTGGCCAGACGGGCCGTTGTCGGATTCGAGGTTGGGAACTGAAAGACGGGACATGGTGGCACTCCTTCGTTGGGGTTGGTGAACGATTGCAGAGTGACAATATGATCCGGACTTGATACTTTTAATGCATCTTTATCTCGAATATATGCTCAATCGTCTCACGTTGGATGCTTTCAGGAGGTCGCGATGGATTGGCTAAGCCGGCTGTTCGAAATGATGCCGGTGCGCGGGCGGCTCGACCTGCGCTGCACCTACGGCGCGCCGTGGCGCATCGACCAAGGGCCCGGCGAGCCGAACGAAATCCCGTATCACGCCGTGCTCGCCGGCTCCGCGACGCTGGAGGATCCGGCGGGAGGCCGACCGCTGCAGCTGAAGCGCGGAGACATCCTGCTGCTTCCCGGCAATCCGCGTCACGTCATGCACGACGGCAGCGGGGCCGCGCCCCTGTCCGCGCGTAACCGGGCGTCCCTTAACTTCACGATCAGCGAAAACCTGGGTTCGAACGAGCGGCTCGACCTCTTGTGCGGACACTTCGCGATCGCGCCCCCGCACGACCGGCTTTTGCGCAGTTATCTCCCGCCACGCCTGGTCGTGCACGCCGGCGGTCAGGCAGGGCAGAAGGAGACCGCCGCGCAGATCGCAGGCCTCGTCTCCCTAATGCGGAGCGAGTCCGCGGACAATCACCTGGGCGGCCGCGCGATGCTGAACGCGCTGTCGACGGCGATGTTCGCGCTTGCGCTGCGGCTCGCCAGCGAGACGGAAGACGCGCCGCGAGGTCTCCTTGCGCTCGCCGGTCATCCCCGCCTTGCACCGGCGGTGGCCGCCCTCTTCAACGAGCCTGCGCGGGCATGGTCGCTACCTGACCTTGCGCGGCTGTGCAACATGTCGCGGGCCACGCTCGCCCGCCAGTTTCAGGAGAAGCTCGGAAGATCGGCCAGCGATCTTCTGACTGACATCCGGATGACGCTCGCAGCGAACGAACTGAAGAGATCGTCCCTTTCCACCGGCGCCGTGGCGGAGGCGGTCGGGTACCAATCCGAAGCGGCGTTCCAGCGCGCCTTCAAGGGTCACATGGGCGTCACTCCGGCGCAGTGGCGCAAAATGCAGGAGCCATCCGGCCGGGACGTCTTCGCAAGGCCTGCAGCTGCCGCCGACGCGAAGACGACGATGACCGCCGAAGCGCCCTCGCTGGCCGAGAGATGATAGAGGCGAGCGGCCGGGACGCGGATTGGATCAGGGAGGTCGCCCGCCGGCAAGGCGTCTGGGCGAACATTCCGCCGAAACGAAATCGCAAAGACCCGATCTGCTCTAGTCTAGCCCGGATTGATACAAGCTCGCAGCCAACTATCTGGCGTTCGTCAAGCTTGTATCAATCCGAATTTGGCTGCGTGCTAATGAGTCCACGCCCTAGATCGCCCGGGCAGCCCTCAGCTTTTCGATCTCGTCAGCGCCGTAGCCGAGCGAAGCCAATATTTCATCGGTATGTTCGCCGAGATCGGGGGTCGCGCTCAGTATCGCACGATCGAAGCCGGTAATCTCGCAAGGCTGCGCCACTAGATCGAGTTCGCCAAGGCGCGGATGCCTCACGGACCGTCTGATGCGCAACGCCTCGACCTGCGGATCGGCGAACGCATCCCTGATGTTGTAGACCGGTCCGCAAGGAAGGCCTGCGTCGACAATCAGCTCGAACCATTCGCGGGTGGTCTTGGCGCGCAAGGCGCCGGCGATTTGCTCGTTCATCGCCTCCTTGTTTTGCTTCCGCAACGCAGTCGAGGCAAAGCGCGGATCGGTCGCCATGTTGTCGCGGTCGATCAGCTTGCAGAGTTTCTGAAAATTCTTGTTGCTGGTGGCGGCGACGTTGAGAAAGCCGTCGGAGGTCGGGTAAAGCCCCATCGGCGTGTTGGTCGGATGATGGTTGCCTTCCTGCGGCGGCACCTTCTTGTCCATGGTCCAGCGCGTCGCCTGGAAATCCAGGAGCGTGATGCCGGATTCGATCAGCGAGGTCTGCACCCAGCGGCCTTCGCCCGAAACTTCGCGATCGAGCAGCGCGATCAGGATGCCCTGGGCGAGGAACGCGCCCGCCATGATATCGGTGACGGCGACGCCGACCCGGACCGGACCCTGGCCGGGAAGGCCGGTCACCGACATGATGCCGCTCATGCCCTGCGCGATCTGGTCGATCGAGGGCCGCGCGCTGTAGGGGCCGTACTGGCCGAAGCCGGAAATGCTGCCATAGACGATCCGCGGATTGCGCTTCTTCACGGATTCGAAATCGACGCCGAGCCGTTTGGTGACGCCGGGCCGCATGTTCTCGACCACCACGTCGGCCTTTTCCGCAAGCCGCATCAGGATCTCGCGGCCTTCGTCGGTTTTCAGGTTCAGCGTGATGGCGCGCTTGTTGCGATGCAGGTTCTGGAAGTCCGAGCCGTCGCGCCGGCCGACCAGTTCGCCGGCTTCGCCGTCTTCCGGCGGCGGCTCGACGCGGATCACGTCGGCGCCCCAATCGGCCAGCGTGCGGACGCAGGATGGGCCGGCGCGCGCCAAGGTCAGGTCGATCACCTTGAACCGCGACAGCGGCAGGCGAGGGGTTTCGGCTTGCGCATTTCCGGAACGGGCCGTCTCGACGGGCTTATGCATGGTAATCGTCCTGATGATCGCCCTGGATCTAAGATGATGAGCGACGGCTTGATCTTGCGAAAAAAGCGTCGGCTATTTGCCCCTGAACTGCGGTTTGCGCTTTTCCATGAACGCTCGGCGGCCCTCGCGGAAATCCTCGGAATCCATGCAGTCGATGCCGATCTTCTTGATCGCGTCCATGTCGCGCTGGCTTTCGGTCCTTCAGCACCTGCGCGATGGTGATCTTGGCGGCCTTGATCGCAAGCGGCGCGTTGCCGGAAATGGTGCGCGCGATTTCCATGGTCGCGTCCCACAATTCGGCGTCGGGCACCACGCGGTCGACCAGCCCGATCCGCAACGGCTTCCGCGGAATCGATCCGCATGCCCGTATACATGATCAGCCGCGCCCAGGACGGCCCGACCAGCGAGACCAGATGTTTCAGGCCGTCATAGCCATAGGCGATGCCGAGTTTGGCGGCCGGGAATGCCGAACTGGCTGTCCTCGGCGGCGATGCGGATATCCGACATCATCGCGACCTGCATGCCGCCGCCGAGGCAGAAGCCGCGGATGCAGGCGATGGTCGGTTTGGGATAGTTCGCCAGCAGCGCGCGCTGCGCCGCGCTGCGCCTGGAATATTCCTCCGAGGCTTCCGCGTTATGGCGGGTTTTCTCGAACTGGCTGATATCGGCGCCCGAGACGAACGCCTTGTCGCCGGCGCCGACCAGGATCACGACGCGTACCTTGGCATCGTCGCGCAGTTCGGTCAGCGCGTGGCCGAACCCTTCCCACATGTCGAGCGACATGGCGTTGCGCTTTTCGGGATTGTTGAAGGTGATGATGCCGACGCCGTCGGTGACGCCCTTGAGGATCTTGCCGTCGGCGAAGGACTTTTCGTCTCTGTTGGGAACGTCGAGCATCGGCGAGGCCTTCTTATTGAAGAAATGGATCAGGACGTCGAGGAATGGACCGAAATTCGCCCGCGCGAAGGCCGGGCGCGCCTGTATCTTAGCCCACCATTCGGCGACGCGGGGATGGTTCTTTTGGCGATACCTGATCCGGCGCGATCTCCTCGTCGATCCGCTTGACGAACGGCACCGCGGCGATATCGGCGATCGAATAGGCCTCGCCGACCAGCCAGCCGGAGGGCTTCTAGCGCCTCCTCCATCTGGTCCAGCAACTGCGACCAGCTTGCCTCGCGCCGCCTCGCGCTCTTCCTCGGTATAGGGCTTTCGCGCCACCCGCAGCCAGGCTTCCTGGCGTTCCTTGCTCGGGATGTTCTTCAGCTTCTCGGCGAGTTCCGCGTCCGACCATTGCTGGGCCGTCTTCTGCAGATGGTGGCGCCAGTTGAAGATGATGAGGTTGCCGATCAGGCCGTCGATGTGCCGGATCCAGTTGCGCATCTGTCGCGCGCTCATACGGCGTGTCCGGCCGCAGCGGCGGATCGGGAAAGCTTTCGTCGAGATATTCGCAGATCGTGCCGCTCTCGTGCAGCGGCTTGCCGTCATGGATCAGGGTCGGGATCACGCCGAGCGGATTGATCTTCAGATATTCCGGCGAATGATGCTCCATCTTCGCCATGTCGACGACGTGGCCTTCGTAGGTGAGGCCCTTCTCCTCAAGGCACAGCCGCACCCGGCGCGAAGCACTCGAGCGCCAGCCGTGGTGAAGGATCATCATGTTTCCCCCGCTGGTCTTTTCTTGTTGGTCGGGGGACCATCGTTCACTGCGCGAGATGCGCCGTCAACGGATGATTGGCGGCCTGGTTGAAGAACGCCGCTTCTTCGGCGGTGGCCTCCAGAAGCTGCTCGTCCTGATCGTAGATGTCGTTGCGGAACTGGATGGTCTGGTCTTTCGTCATCCAGGCCGTAAGATAGATCCAGGCCACCGGAACCTTCTTCGGCAGCGCGACTTCCTGGTGCTCGCCGGTGGCGATCGCGGCATCGATGGCGGCCCGATTCCATTTCGGCATTTCCTCCGACAACAGCCAGGCCGCGAGGTCGCGCACATTGTCGACCCGCGAGCAGCCGTGCGAATCGAAGCGGTAATCGTCGCTGAACAGATTGCGCTGGTTGGTGTCGTGCATGTAGACCGAATAGGAGTTCGGCATGTCGATCTTGACCGCGCCGAGTGCATTCCAGGTGCCGTTCTGCTGGCGCACCGTGAAATTCGGCGTGCGGCTGCCGGACCAATCCACCGAGTGCGGATCGATCGGATTGTCGTGGCCGTCGAGCACTTCCATGTGCATGCGGGAGAGATAAGACGGGATCCTTGCGCATATGCGCCGAGATTTCGGTCTTCGCGATCGACGACGGCACGGTCCAGGTCGGATTGAGCACTGACGCTGGTGATTTCGGCGGTCAGCGTCGGCGACGGCTTTTCGGTCTTGCCGACGATGACGCGATAGCGCCGCACCACGATGTCGTTCTCGACCGCTTCGGCGAAGGTCGCGGGGAGGTTGACCACCACGTAACGCTGGCCGAATGAAAAATTCATGTTTTCGAGGCGTTCGAGCGAAGCCTCGAGCTGCTTGATCCGCTTCTGCACCGAGACATTGAGCGCGGCGAGGGTGCGCGGCGTCACCGTTCCGGTCGGTGCGAGGCCATGGCGGACCTGGAAGCGCTTCACGGCTTCGGCGACAATGTCGTCGAACGGCCCGGAGGTCTTGTCGGCGGCAAGATCGCCGGTGATGATCAGACGCTGGCGCAACAGATCGTCGTTCGGCCCCGCCACGCCGATAGCGAATTTGGCGTCGGTCGGGATCGTCGGCCATCCGCCGCGCACCGCCAGATCCGAATAGCTCAGCGCCGCTTCCTTGATCCGCTGCGCGGTGCCTTCGTCGAAGGTCGGCTCGTGCGACAGCGCCAGCGCCGCCGCCGAGCGCGATTCGGGCGTCGATGCCGGCGCGGCCTTTGGAGCTGCAACGTGCGCCGGATTGGCGCGCCGCCGGTTTCGGCTGAGCCGGCGCGGCCGGATTTGGCGCTTTGGCCGAACGCCGGGGCGGTCGCAAGCATCGTGGCAATGGCGGCGATCGTCATTCTTCGCATGTTTGATGCCCTTGGGAAGCGCCGCGTGGCGCTGACGTGGATAATCGGCGCGGCAAGCCGAACGAACGGTGACCGATCCGCAATCGTTTCGAAATCTAGCCCGTGAGAGTTGCGTTCTGATTAAGTTGTTATTGCGGCTGTTGCACTGCCGCAAGCCAGATCGGCTTTGATTGGCCTTTGATATGTCGCCGCAGCGGCTAATGTGGTTCGCGACCGCAAGAACAAAACCAAACAAATGACTTGGGGAGGCCCCATGCTGTTGACGCGCCGAGAGGCGATTGCCGGATGTGGCGGTGGGCTCGCTTCGCTGGTCGCGCCGGCCTTGCGCCAGTGCTCTGGCGCAAGGCGGCCTATCCCAGCCGGACCATCAAGATGATCGTGCCCTATCCGGCCGGCGGCACCACCGATTTCCTCGGCCGCCTGGTCGCCGATCAGCTCAAGACCGGGCTTGGCGCAACCGTCGATCGTCGAGAACAAGCCCGGGGCCGGCACCACGCTCGGCGCGGAGCAGGTAGCGAGGGCCGGAGCCCGACGGCTACACGCTGTTGATGGCGACCTCGACCACGCTTGCCATCAACAAGACGCTCTACAAGAATCTGCCCTACGATCCGGTGAAGGATTTTACGCCGATCGCGCTGGTGGCCGCCGTGCCGTTTGCGCTGATCGTCAACCCGCCAGATCCCGGCCAAGACGCTGTGCCGAATTCATCGCCTACGCCAAATCGCAAGCCAGGGCTGGCCTACGGCTCGGCCGGCAATGGCAGTCCGCAGCATCTCGGCGCCGAAATGCTGAAAGCCGCGGCGGGTATCGACATCCGCCATGTGCCCTATCGCGGCAGCGTGCCGGCGATGCTCGATGTGATCGCCGGCCACATCCCCTTCATGGTGGTGGATCTGCAGCCGGCGTTGCAGCAGATCCGCGAAGGCAAGTTGACGGGTGCTTGGCGTGACCACGCCAAAGCGCGTCGCCGCCGCGCCCGATATTCCGACGCTCGCGGAGAGCGGCCTTGCCGGGTTTGAGCTCGTCGCCTGGCAGGGCGTGGTCGCGCCGGCCGGAACGCCGCGTCCGATCGTCGATCAGTCTGGCCGCGCAGATCGCAAAGCTGCTTGGCGATCCGGCGCAACGCGCGACATGCTCATAACGATTGCGATCGAGCCGCTGCCGGGATCGACACCGGACAGTTTTGCGGCCTACGTCAGGACCGAGGTCGATCGCTGGGCCGCGATCGTCACGGAATTCAGGTGCCGAGCTGGAATGAGTGAGCTGCGATGTGCTGATCGTTGGCGCCGGCCCGGTCGGGCTCACGCTTGCGATCGATCTGGCCTGGCGCGGCATCGACGTCACGGTGGTGGAGACGCGCGCTCGCGCCGCGCCGCCGGAGCCGAAATGC
The DNA here is from genome assembly GCA_963713785.1 of uncultured Alphaproteobacteria bacterium. GTDB lineage: Bacteria > Pseudomonadota > Alphaproteobacteria > Rhizobiales > Xanthobacteraceae > Bradyrhizobium. Next base: position 39,627 of record CAVQNB010000010.1, on the reverse strand, counting down.
AACCACGTCGCCGCCCGCACCATGGAAATCTTCCGGCGGCTTGGGCTTGCCGAGAAGGTGCGCAATGCCGGATTGCCGGCGGATTATCCGCACGACATCAGCTATCGCACCTCGTTCACGGGCCAGGAGCTGACGCGGATCAAGATTCCCTGCCGCCGCGATCGCTTCACCGCGAAGGACGGTCCGGACTGCAACTGGCCGACGCCGGAGCCGCCGCACCGCATCAACCAGATCTTTCTCGAGCCGATCCTGTTCGAGCACGCGGCGGCGCAGCCGCGCATCCGCATCATCAACCGGACATCGGTCGAAGACGTCGTGGTTGAGGAGAATTCCGCGAGCGTCGCCTTGCGCGATCTCGACACCGGCGCCGTCAGGCGCGTGGATTGCCGCTTTCTGATCGGCTGCGACGGCGCGCGCTCGGTCGTGCGCAAGGCGATCGGCGCCGAACTTTCCGGTGACGCCATCATCCAGCGGTGCAGTCGACCTATATCCGCGCGCCCGGGCTGATCGATCGCCAGCAGCACGCCAATGCCTGGGGCACCGGCGCGATCAACCCGCGGCGCTCCGGCATGGTGTATGCGATCGACGGCCGCGAGCGCTGGCTGGTGCATAATTACATGAAGCCCGGCGAGACCGATTTCGATGCGGTCGATCGCGACGCCTGCTATCCGCACCATCCTCGGCGTCGGCGCGGATTTCAACTACGAAATCATCTCCAAGGAAGACTGGTTCGGCCGCCGCCTGATCGCCAACAAATTTCGCGACCGCAGCGCCTTCATCGCCGGCGACGCGGCGCATATCTGGGTGCCCTATGCCGGCTACGGCATGAACGCCGGCATCGCGGACGCCATGAACTTGTCGTGGCTGCTGGCGGCCCATCTCAACGGCTGGGCGCCGCTCGCGATCCTCGATGCCTATGAGGCGGAGCGCTGGCCGATCACGAGCCAGGTCTCGCGCTTTGCGATGTCGCATGCCGAAGCCGAAATCCGCCGCCGCGGCGCGGTTCCCGAGAAATCGAGGAGGCGGGACCGCTGGGCGAGCGAGCGCGGCAGGACGTCGGCCGGCTCGCCTACGAGATCAATGTCCAGCAATATGCCTGCGCCGGTCTCAACTTCGGCACCTATTACGATCGTTCGCCGATCATCGCCTATGACGGAGCGGAACATCCGGCCTACACGATGGACAGCTACACGCCGTCGACCGTTCCGGGCTGCCGCACGCCGCATCTGTGGTGCGACGACGGCCGCTCGCTCTACGACGCGATGGGGCCGGAGTTCACGCTGCTGAGGCTCGATCCTGCGGTCGATGTTGCGGCGCTCGAGACCGCGGCACGCAGCAAGGCCGTGCCGCTCAAGGTGCTCGATATCGAACGGCGAGAAGCTTGCCAAGGGGCTCGTTACGACGGCGGGCTGGTGCTGTCGCGCCCGGACCAGCACGTGGCCTGGCGCGGCAATCGTCTGCCGGACTGATCCGGCCGGCTTGATCGATCGCGTCCGCGGCGCCGCGTCGATCCGAAGCGTCGCCGGATGAGGATCGCGGCAAGCCGATCGAGCTTCGCGACCGAACGGCGATCTAGTCCTCGTTGGCGGCGATCGATTCCATCAGGGACACCAGCTGACGCTGCACGGTCTGATCCTTGATCTTGCTGTAGGCCCGCAGCAGCCGGAGGCTGAACGCGCTGTCGAGAAACAGCAGGCTTTCGACCTCGCGCGCCTTGCCGTCGCCGTCATAGAAGAAGGTGACGGGCACATCGAGCGCGGTCGCGATCTGCTGAAGACGGGCGGCGCCGACGCGGTTGACGCCCTTCTCGTATTTCTGAACCTGCTGGAAGCTGACGCCGAGCTTGTCGCCGAGCTCCGCCTGCGAGATCTTCTGCTCGACGCGCCGCAGCCGAATTCGCTTGCCCAGTTCAATGTCGGGCTTGCCGGCACTGCGCTGCTTCATCTTCTTTGCCGCTGATTTGTTCATTCTGGTTTTACCGTCCTTCGGTCGAGAAGCCCCCGAACAGATGGGTCAGGGATTCACCCTTATACACCGCTTTAAATTCGCGTGGATGGACGAATTCGTCCTTAAACCACGGGATATTTTGCGGGATTAAAGGCTTCTACCAGCCAGTCGATCATGTGCCGTACCCGCGGGATACGGCCACTGCCTGGATGATAGGATAGCCAAATATCGAACGGATCGGTTGAGCTCAACCTCAAGCGGTATCATCTTCCCACCAAGCGCACAGGCATAGGTGGGAAATACGCCGATCCCGGCGCCGTTGGCGACGGCCCAGTAATTGGCGCTGCTGACGTTTGTCTTCATCACCAGCAAATCACGTGGGGCAAGCCCCGGGAAACAACTCTCGAACGCTTCCTTGGCGGAGGCCTGATCGGCGACCTGCATCACCAGCCGATGCTTGATCAGCTCAGCGGCGCTCTTGCGGTGCGCCGCGGGTCTCGATGTATTTCTGGCTGGCAAAAAACATCAGTGCATGCGGCCGAGCCGGACGAGCTTGACGTCGAGCGCGGCCGGTCGCGACAAATGGATGGCGATGTCGGCCTCATGCCGCGACACGTCGGCCGAACGCATCGCGCATTGCAGATCGATCTGGATGTTCGGGAAGGATTGCTGAAATTCGACGAGGCGAGGGGCGAGCCAGAATGTTCCGAGGCCCTCGGTAATGGCGACCCGCACTTCGCCCGACAGCGCGTTGGCGACGGAATTGCCGGCGCGCAAGCAGGTCGAATGACGCGGACTCCATGCGCTCGACGGCGGAGACAACCAGCGCACCCTCTTCGGTCAGACGGGTGCCGTGAACATCGCGGGTGAGGAGCGTTGCGCCGATCTGACGTTCGAAATCGTCGATCCGCCGGCGCACCGCATTGATGGACAGATCGAGCCGCTCGGCCGCCGACCGGAAGCTGCCGCAGCGCACCACTTCCAGGAAAATCCGGGCCGCGTCCCAATCGGGAAGACCGCCGAGAGCGACTTTAATGCGTTCCTCCTGAGGAACGCCCCGTTCCGCTGCTAGATGCATACAACACCTTTCCGTCGGCTAAACTTGGCAGAATATTGGGGTAACCACAACCTCGGCGGGCCTTTTCCACCCTTTGACACCTGGATTGACCGTCTCGACGGTATTCCGGAACGTCAACGGAGGGGGAATCTTACCAAGCCCGCGGGGAAAAGGTATTTAATGACCTTCGGCGTAGGTATGGAATATTCGCTACTATCTGGTGTTCCGGTCGTCGAGTTCCCCAGAGTGCGGCAAGCTGACAGGCCAAATGCGTTGGCCTGGTCGCCGCGTGCCGCGACCTCGAAGATTTATTGCAAGACTGATTGCAAGATTAATCGCGCGCTGGACAATTGCCTTGAGGTGCTCGACCATTCACGGCGCAGCGAGACGATATTGGCCGACGAGTTTAGGTAACGGAAAAATCCTGGTGTTTGATTCGGACGAACGATTGCTCCTGGTTCTTGCAACCCTCGAGGAATGTCGGGCTGCGCTTGCCAATAACGGCAATCCCGAGACGGCGCATTTGGTAGCAGTGGCCATTCTCGATCTCAGGATGAGGCTCAACCGCATCACGGATGCTGAACTGAAGGCGTTGTGCGACGAGATGACGCCGCCGGACGCGACCGGCGATAAGACCGGCGATTCGAAACCTCCGCAGCGAAGGCGTCCGCTGCTTCGGCTAGTCAAATAATCGCGAACTTGCGCCGAACCGTCGCTTCTCGAACGTTAAGTTGGCAAACGTTAAGCCTGCGCGTTCAAGCATCGCACGATGCCGCATTTGTGAACGAGAAAATCCTCCTATCATCGGTATGGGTGAGCCGAGGCCGTAAGCCGTTGGATTTGAGCCAAGGGCAACGGACCGCGAGAGCAGCGGTGGCGATGACGGCATGATTCACGATGTCTCGATCCCGGCGGCGCTGATTGCCGGCCTGGTCAGCTTTCTGTCGCCCTGCGTGCTGCCGCTGGTGCCGCCCTATCTGATCTACCTCACCGGCGCGACCATCGAGCATGTCGCCAATGACGAGAGCGAGTCGCCTCGTCGAAGCGCGCGGTGATGATCTCGGCCGTGCATGTTCGTGCTCGGCTTTTCCACCGTGTTCGTGGCGCTCGGCGCCAGCGCCTCGCTGATCGGCGGCCTGATCCGCGCCTGGTCGGCGCGAGCTCTCGATCGTCGCCGGCATCGTCATCATCGTCATGGGCCTGCATTTCCTCGGGCTGACGCGGATCGGACTGTTGATGCGGGAAGGGCCGGCTGCCGTCGCCAAAGCCGGTCGGGCTGTGGGGCGCCTATGTGATGGGGCTGGCGTTCGCGTTCGGCTGGACGCCCGTGCATCGGCCCGATCCTCGCCGCGATCCTCTCGGTCGCGGCCGCCGAAGCGACGGTGACCAAGGGCGCGGGCCTGCTCGCGGTCTATTCCGCCGGGCTCGGCATTCCGTTCCTGATCGCGGCCTTCATGGTCGAGCAGTTCTCGTCGCTGTTTTCGCGGATGAAGCGGCATCTGGCCACAGTCGAGCGGGCGATGGGCGTGCTGATGGTCATCACCGGCATCGGCTTTCTCACCGGCGCGGTCTCCGCCGTCAGCATCTGGCTGCTGGAGACGTTTCCGGCGTTGCAGAATTTTGGTTGAGGCTCGTATTCGAGTGGTGGGCGGTGTTGACGTGCCTATTCTTGAGCGACTCCGCGCCAAATCTTGCCGGCGCAGGGCTGACAAAAACGCCTGTTCGCATGCACGACGCACCGGCGGTACTGTACTTTTCCACGGCGTCGCTGTGTCTGGCGGCTTCTTGTCTGCAACGAGCGATGGCGTCGCTGCACGTTTCGCCGCTAGTGCTTTCGCGTGGACTTCGGCTTCGAGTCAGAACCAAAGCTCTCAGCTTGATCGTTTCGAAGTCCGCGTTCTCCGCCGTGCTCAACCGCTTTCCGTACCAGCCGAAAACGCCCTAGCTCTCGTCCTCAAGCGAGCAGGTCACGGTATAGACCACGCCGCGGGGCAGGAAATCGACGGTGGCTTCGCCGCCGAGCTGGTCGCGCGCGCTGCGTTCGATCAGCCGCGATCCGAAACCGCGCTGCACCGGTGCGACGACGGGAGGGCCGCCGGCCTCGGTCCAGATCAATCGCAATTTCGGCTTGCCGTTTTCCGCGATGACTTCCCAATCCAGCGTCACGGTGCCGGTGTCGTTCGACAGCGCGCCATATTTCGCGGCGTTGGTCGCGATCTCGTGCACGATCATCGACAGCACCACCGCAAGCCGCGGCGACAGCGGCACGCTTCGGCCCGAACATTCGCACCCGCTCCGGGTTGTTGAGCAGATAGGGCTGCAGCACGCGGTCGACCACGTCCTGCAGTTCGGAGCCCTGCCACTTCTCCTGGCTCAGCAGATTATGCGCCTCCGCCAGCGCGCCGAGCCGGCCCTCGAATTTCTCGCGTTCGGTCTTGCTGGCGCTGCGAAAGGTCTGCACCGCGATCGACTGCAGGATCGCCAGCGTGTTCTTGACGCGGTGATTGAGCTCCTCGATCAAGCAGGTCATGCAGCATCTCGCCGCGGGCGATCGTCGTCGCCATCCGCACCGCAAAGGCAAGCCCGATCAGCAGCAGCACGCCGCCGATCACGCTGGTGATGGCGAGGTTGCGCCACAACGGACCGACCAGCGAGCCTTCCGCGATGCCGGCGGCCACCGTCCAGCCGGTCAGCGAGGATCGCGCGAAACGTCGTGATCAGCGGCACGCCTTCGAGCGATACCGTCGGCAGGGTCGCCTCGGGCTTGCGAGACATCTCGGCATACAGCGACGGCGAGGCGCGCTTGCCGATGGTCTCCTGCGGATTTGGCACGCGCGCGAAATTGATGCCGCTCGCCGTCGAAGATCGAGATCGTCCAGTCCTTGCTCGGACGCTGCTTGTTCGATGATGGCCTGGAAAATCTCGATCGGCGGGCTGAAGGAGATGTCGTAGATCACCTCGCCGTCGCGAATGCACCGGCACCTCGACGGTGACGATCAGTCTGCTTCTTCACCGCGCCGACGAACAGGTTCGAGTAATGCGGCTGCTTGGTCGCGAACACCTTCTCCACGATGTCGCGGTTGTTGCGCAGCGGCAGGCTCGCGGTATCCGGCGTGACCGAGGAGAACAACTGGTGGCCTTCGCGATCGGCCACCAGCACGACGCCGTCCTTGCCGTACTGCTCGAGAAAGCCCGAAGCGATGCGGCGAAAACTATCGAAATCGCCGTCTGCGCAAGCGTGTCGGTCAGCGCCAGCACCTGGAGCCCGCCGGTCATGCGCTGCATCTCGGCATCGAGCACGAGGCGAATGCTGCGCACGGTCTCGAGCACGCGCTGCGAGGCGTCCCTGCGGTCCTGTTCGTAATTGTTGAAGACGATGCCGGCCGCGAAAATGATCAGCGGCAGCGTGGTTCCCGCGACCAGAAGAGCGAGACGCACTGGCAGGGAGAGTTTTCGGCACGCGAGGTCCCGCAACGATGATTCGGCGCGGTGACGCCAAATCGATCGCGAGCATAGGAGAAGCGCCGCGAAATCCGCCAAGGATTTTAGGCGCCGCTGACGCCGGTTCCGCGGGCGGCATGCGAATCGTTGCAGTGCGGTAGAACTGTTCGCGCCTCAAAGATTGCTGTCGGTGATCGCGGCGTAGACCATGGTGCGCAGCTCGCGCCGCAGCGGATAGGCGCTCGACGGCAGCACCTGGGTCATGAAAATGGCGATCAGCTCTTCCGCCGGGATCGATCCAGAACGATGTCGTCGCCGCACCGCCCCAGGCATATTCGCCGGCGCTGCCGGGAATCAGCGTCTGTGCCGGATTCATGGTGACGGAGAAGCCGAGACCGAAGCCGATGCCGTTATAGGTCGCCTCGCGAGAACAGCGAGCGCGACATTTCCGGCAGGTCGCGTCCGCCGGGCAGATGATTCGACGTCATCAGCGCCAGCGTCTTCGGGCCGATCAGCCTGACGCCGCCGAGTTCGCCGCCATTGAGCAGCGCGCGGCAGAAGGTGAGATAATCGGCCGCGGTCGAGCACAACCCGCCGCCGCCGGAAATGAACGACGGCGGCGAGAGGAAGGAGCTCGTGGTCGGATCGTCCTGCAGCGTCAGGCCGCCCTTGCGATCGGTCGGCGTGGAACGTCATGCCGCCTTGCGGGTCGGCCGAATAGCAGGCCGCGAAACGATGCGCCTTGTCGGCCGGCACGAAGAAGTCGGTATCGTTCATGCCGAGCGGATCGAAGATGCGTTCTTTCAGAAACTGCTCGAACGGCTTGCCGCTGATCTTGCCGATGAGATAGCCGATCACGTCGGTGGAGACCGAATAATTCCAGGCCTCGCCGGGCGAAAATTCCAGCGGAATTTTGGCCAGATCCTCGATCATCGATTGCAGCGTTCCGGCCTTCTCGACCTCGCCGATTTTCATTTCGCGGTAGGCGGCATCGACATTGGAGCGCTGCTGGAAGCCGTAGGTCAGGCCGGAGGTGTGCCGCAGCAGGTCGACGATCAGCATCGGCCGCGACGGCGGCCGGGTCAGGAACGCCGGCGCGGTGCCGGCCTGGAAAACGCCGAGGTTCTTCCATTCCGGGATGTATTTGTGGACCGGCTCGTCGAGCGCGACGCGGCCTTCCTCGAACAGCATCATGAAGGCCACGCTGGTGATCGGCTTGGTCATCGAATAGATGCGAAAAATGGTGTCGTCCTTCACCGGCGCCTTGCGCTCGACGTCGGCAAAGCCCTGCACCGCGCTGTGGACGACCTTGCCGCGGCGATAGACCAGAAGCTGCGTTCCCGGAAAGCGGCCGGCCTCGATGTAGCGGCTGCTTCAGATGATCCTCGATACGGTCGAAGGCGGCCTTGGACATGCCGGCGGATTCGGGCGAGGCGGGGGTCGGGGCTAACATCGGGACCGATCTCCGGAGCTGTCGCGGGTGCGCCTTGATAGCCGAAAAGTGTGCCCTGTTCCAATCGCCGCATGCTTACCCTGGCCGGATCGCTGGTGTAGGCTTGCGGCCGACAATCGCGTAACCCGCAGGACAGCACACATGCCCCAATTCAACGACACCGAACTCACCGCCGCCGTGATCCGCAGCTTTGAGGAGACGCCGGACCCGCGTGTCAAATTCCTGATGGAAGAACTGGTGAAGTCGCTGCACGACTATCGTCCGCAAGACCGATCTCACCTTCGACGAATGGGGCTACGCGATCGATTTTCTGACCCGCGTCGGCCAGAAATGCACCCCGACCCGGCAGGAGTTCATCCTGCTGTCGGACGTGCTCGGGGTTTCGATGCTGGTCGATGCGGTGAACCATCGCGAGCGCGACGGCGCCACCGAGACCACCGTGCTCGGCCCGTTCTATGTCGGCGAACACAAGCCGATGCCGCACGGCACCGATATCTCCGCCGATCTGCCGGGCGAGCGGATGTTCGTGCAGAGCCGCGTCACCGATCTCGAGGGCAAGCCGCTGGCGGGCGTCCCGGTCGACGTCTGGCACGCCGACGATGACGGCTATTACGATTCGCAAAGGCCGGCCTACGAGACCGAGGGTCCGTCGTCGCGGGCGCGGTTCGTCACCGACGCCGATGGCCGGTTTTTCTTTCGCACCATCCTGCCGTGCAGCTATCCGATCCCGACCGACGGTCCGGTCGGCGAAATGATCCTGCAGACCCGGCGTCATCCGATGCGGCCGGCGCATGTGCATTTCCTCGTCAATGCGCCCGGCTACGAGCCGCTGATCACCCACGTCTTCATCGAGGGCGACAAATATCTCGATTCCGATGTGGTGTTCGGCGTGAAGGACGACCTGATTTCCAAGATCGAGAAGCGCACCGATGCCGGTGATGCCCGACGGCAAGCCGGCCGCCGGCGCCCTGGCATTTGATGACCTACGATTTCCGCATGAAGCCGGGCGCAGGGCACCGCGCCGAAGCCGATGATGGCGGCGACCGAGGACGCCTGAAAGTCACAGGTCGACGGCGCTTGCTCATTTGTTGTGCGGCGCACAAGAATTGAGCGAATCGCAAATTTTGGCGATGCGGATTGCGCATGCGGTCAGCCGCAGACGATTCGGCGATTGCTATAACATATTGTAAAATCATATATTTTTCGCATTGCGGCGGCTTGGCACGAAGCTTGAATAGCTTAGTGCCGACGCCATTGATGCCGTCCTTCGAAACCAATCATCCGAATTTTGACACCGCCAGACCGGGGCCTCCCCGGAGCGCGCCTCCATGCCTTCGAGCGCGATCTCGCTGACGCAGCGCACGCGTTGAGAAAGGAAATCTTTGAATGAGCAAGCAGAACCCGACCTGGATTTCAGAATGGAATCCCGAAGATGAGACGTTCTGGAATTCGAAGGGCAAAGTCGTCGCCCGGCGCAATCTGATCTGGTCGATCGTTGCCGAGCATATCGGATTTTCGGTCTGGCTGATCTGGAGCATCGTCGCGACCAAATTGCCGCAGGCCGGCTTCCACTACACGACCGACCAGCTGTTTCAGCTGGTGGCGATGCCCGGGCTGATCGGCTCGCTGATGCGATTTCCCTACACCTTTGCGGTGACGACGTTCGGCGGCCGCAACTGGACCATCTTCAGCGCGTCGGTGCTGTTCATCCCGACGCTCGGCGCTCGCCTATTTCGTCAGCGAGCCCGAAACGCCGTTCTGGCTGATGCTGCTGGTGGCTTCCACCGCAGGTCTCGGCGGCGGCAACTTCGCCTCCAGCATGGCCAACATCTCCTTCTTCTATCCCGACCGCATGAAGGGCTGGGCGCTCGGCCTCAACGCGGCCGGCGGCAATATCGGCGTCAGCAGCGTGCAGTTGCTGACGCCGATCCTGATGGGGGTCGGCCTGATCAATCTCTATCAGGCGACGCCGGTCTGCGGGCGTCTACCTGCAGAACGCCGGACTGATGTGGATGCTGCCGCTGGTCGTCGCGGTGTTCGGCGCGGTCTTCTTCATGAACAACCTGACCTCGGCCAAGTCCTCGTTCAAGGACCAGCTCGCCATCGTCGGGCGCAAGCACACCTGGATCATGGCCTTCATCTATATCGGGACGTTCGGCTCCTTCATCGGCTACTCGGCGGCGTTTCCGCTGCTGATCAAGACGCAATTCCCGGCGGTCACGATCGCGATCGCGTTCCTCGGACCGCTGGTGGGCTCGCTGTCGCGTCCGCTCGGCGGCCTGCTCGCCGACAAGGTCGGCGGCGCGATCGTGACGTTCTGGAATTTCATCGCGATGGGCGCGGCGACGATCGGCGTGCTGTACTTCGTGGGCATCAAGGACTTCACCGGCTTCCTCGTGATGTTCCTGATCCTGTTCGTCACCACCGGCATCGGCAACGGATCGACCTACCGGATGATCCCGTCGATCTTCCGCGAGGAGAATCTTCGCAAGGCGAGAGGCACCGGCGAAGCCGGCCGGGCGCTCGCCCTGAAGACCGCCAGCATCGAGAGCGGCGCCGCGCTCGGCTTCATCGGCGCGATCGGCGCCTGCGGCGGCTATCTGATCCCGAGCGGCTTCGGCAAGTCGATCGCCATCACCGGCGGTCCGCAGCTGGCGCTGGAAATCTATCTGGCGTTCTACGCGGTCTGCCTGGCGCTCACCTGGTGGTTCTACCTGCGCAGGAGCCCGGTGGCGTCGGGCGCGACCGAGCCTCGCCGAAGCGCGGGTGTGAACGCAGCATGCCTGACATCGACACCTCTCCCCGCTCGCGGGGAGAGGTCGAGGAACAGAGACCGAAGCAGGAGCAGAGATGACACCTGATCAAGTCAAACTCGTGCAGCAGAGCTTCGCCAAGGTCGCGCCGATTTCGGAAACCGCGGCGGTGATTGTTCTACGATCGCCTGTTCGAGATCGCGCCGCAGGTGAAGGCGATGTTTCCCGCCGACATGACCGAGCAGCGCCAGCAAGCTGATGGCGACGCTGGCCGTCGTGGTGAACGGTCTTGGCAATCTTGAATCGATGCTGCCGGCCGCGAGCGCGCTGGCCAAGCGCCATGTCAGCTACGGCGCCAAGGCGGAGCACTATCCGGTCGTCGGCGCGGCGTTGCTGTGGACGCTGGAAAAGGGACTGGGCGACGGCTGGACGCCCGAAGTCGCGGAGGCCTGGACCGCGGCCTACGGCACGCTGTCCGGCTACATGATTTCCGAAGCCTATGGCCGGCCGCAGGCCGCCGAGTAAGGATACGCCCGTGAGCGAACCGCTGGTCATCGTCGGCAACGGAATGGCCGCCGCGCGTCTGGTCGACGAACTGGCGAAGGTCGCGCTCGGGCGTTACGCCATCGCCGTGATCGGCGACGAGCCGCGGCTGGCCTATAATCGCGTGCTGCTGTCGTCGGTGCTGGCGGGCGAGACCGCGTCGCATGACATCGAGCTCAAGCCGGCCGACTGGTGGCGCGACCGCGGCGTCACCTTGAAATATGGCTGCGTCGCCACCGAGATCGATGTCGGCCGCCGCGAACTCAAGATCGCCAATGAAGAGAGCATCGCGTTTTCCAGGCTGGTGCTGGCCACCGGCTCGACGCCGCTGCGGCTCAACGTGCCCGGCGCCGATCTTGCCGGCGTGCACACCTTTCGCGACAGCCGCGATGTCGATCTGCTGCTGACGCTGGCCGCGCAGAAGAAGCGCGTCGTCGTGGTCGGCGGCGGATTGCTCGGGACTGGAAGCGGCCTACGGTCTCGCCAAGGCCGGCGCGCCGGTGACGCTGATTCATCTGATGGACCGGCTGATGGAGCGTCAGCTCGATGCGCCGGCGGCGGAACTGTTGAAATCCCTGGTCGAGCGCAAGGGCATCAAGGTCCTGCTCAATGCCAACACCGCGCGCATCCATGGCGAGACCCGGGTCGAAGGCGTCGAACTGACGGACGGACGCCGGATCGAGGCCGACGCGGTGATCTTCGCGGCCGGCATCCGGCCGAATGTCGCGCTGGCCAAGGACGCCGGCATTCGCCGTCAATCGCGGCATCGTCGTCGACGATCATCTGCAGACCGGCGCGCCGGATATCTTCGCGCTCGGCGAATGCGCCGAGCATCGCGGCATCTGCTACGGCCTGGTCGAGCCGGCCTACGAGCAGGCGCGCGTGCTGGCGCAGCATCTGGCCGGCGGAGCCGCCGCCTATGGCGGCAGCGTGGTTGCGACCAATCTGAAGGTCTCCGGCGTCAGCGTGTTTTCCGCGGGCGACTTCATGCGGCGCCGGAGGGCAGCGAGAGCCATCGTGCTCAGCGATGTCAGGCCGGCACCTACAAGAAGCTGGTGATCTCGGACGGACGGCTCGACCGGCGCGGTGCTGGTCGGCGATGTCGGCGATGCGCTCTGGTATCTCGAACTGATCCGCAACCGCGAGCCGATCGCGCGCATTCGCACGCGACATGATGTTCGGCCGCTCGCTCGCGATCCGGTCGAAGGCGGCATGATCGATGCCGGTTATGCACATGACGACGTCGATCCCGCGCTGCGCGCCACCCGCACCACCTGTCCCTATTGCGGCGTCGGCTGCGGCGTGCTGGCGACGCCGGACGGCAACGGCGGCGCGGCGATATCGGGCGATCCGGAACATCCCGCCAATTTCGGACGGCTGTGCTCGAAGGGCTCGGCGCTCGGCGAAACCCTCGGCCTTGAGGACCGCCTGCTCTATCCGATGATCCGCTGCAGCAAGGGCGCGATGGAGCGGGTGGCCTGGACCGATGCGCTCGACCATGTCGCGCATCGCTTCGCGCACATCATCGCGCGCGACGGCCCGGACGCGGTGGCGTTCTATCTCTCCGGGCAATTGCTGACCGAGGACTATTACGTCGCCAACAAGCTGATGAAGGGATTCATCGGCAGCGCCAATGTCGACACCAATTCGCGGCTGTGCATGGCGTCGTCGGTCGCCGGTCACCGCCGCGCCTTCGGCGCCGACACCGTGCCCGGCTGCTATGAGGATCTCGACGAGGCCGATCTGCTGGTGCTGGTCGGCTCCAACGCGGCGTGGTGCCATCCGGTCCTGTTCCAGCGCATGCTCGCCAACAAGCAGAAGCGCGGCGCGCGCATCGTCGTGATCGATCCGCGCCGGACCGATACCGCAGGCGATGCCGACCTGTTTCTGGGCTTGAAGCCCGGCACCGACACCGCGCTGTTCTGCGGACTGCTGGTGCATCTCGCCGACAACGGCGCGCTCGATCGCGACTACATCGAACGTCACACCAGCGGTTTCGAAGAGGCGCTGGCGCGGGCGCGCAGCATCGCCGGCAGCGTCGCCGCGACCGCGCTGGCGACCGGCCTTTCCGAAGCCGATGTCGCGGCATTCTTCCAGATGTTCGCGCGATACGCCGCGCGTGGTCACGCTGTATTCGCAAGGCGTCAACCAGTCGGCGCAGGGCACCGACAAGGTCAACGCCATCCTCAATTGCCATCTCGCCACCGGGCGGATCGGCAAGCCGGGCGCGTCGCCGTTCTCGCTGACCGGGCAACCCAATGCGATGGGCGGCCGCGAGGTCGGCGGGCTCGCCAATCAGCTCGCCGCGCATATGGGGTTCACGCCGCCGGACATCGACCGCGTGCGCCGGTTCTGGAAGGCGCCGCGCATCGCCACCCATGAGGGGCTGAAGGCGGTCCAGATGTTCGAGGCGATCGGGCGCGGCGAGATCAAGGCGCTGTGGGTGATGGGCACCAATCCGGCGGTGTCGCTGCCGGACGCCGATGCCGCGCGCGCCGCGCTGAAGAAGCTCGAACTGTTCGTGGTCTCGGAGAATGTGCGTTCCAACGACACCGTCAATGCCGGCGCGCATGTGCTGCTGCCGGCGCAGGCCTGGGGCGAGAAATCCGGAACGGTGACCAATTCGGAACGGCGCATCTCGCGGCAGCGCGCGTTTCTGCCGGCGCCGGGCGAAGCCAAGCCGGATTGGTGGATCGTCAGCGAGGTCGCAAAGCGGCTCGGCTTTGGCGCGGCGTTCGATTTCAATTCGGCGGCGGATGTTTTTCGCGAGCATGCCGGCCTGTCGGCGTTCGAGAACAATGGCGGCGCGCGATTTCGATATCGGCGCGCTGAAGTCGCTGTCGGACGAGGCGTTCGACGCGATGGCGCCGGTGCTGTGGCCGATGCGGTCGGGCGATGCCGAGCCGCAGCAGCGCTTCTTCGCCGATGGCGGATTTTTTGCCAACGACCGCAAGGCGCGCTTCGTCGCGCCGGAAATTCCGGCGTTGCGAACCGAGACCAACGCCGGCGCGGCCGCTGCGGCTGAACACCGGCCGCATCCGCGATCAATGGCACACCATGACCCGCACCGGCATCAGCCCGCGGCTCGGCCAGCATCTGCCGGAGCCGTTCGTCGAGATTCATCCCGACGATGCGATCAAGTTCGGCGTCGTCGATGACGGCTTCGCGCGCGTCGTCACCGACTACGGCGCAATGCATCCTGAAAGTCGTGGTCAGCGAGCGGCAGCAGCGCGGCATGCTGTTCGCGCCGATCCACTGGAGCGAGGAGAACGCGTCGGCCGCGCGCGTCGGCGCGCTGGTGGCGCCGTTCACCGATCCGTTTTCCGGCCAGCCCGAGAACAAGGCGACGCCGGCGTCGATCGCGCCTTACGAATATGTGTTTCGCGGCTTTGCGCTGTCGCGGGCGCCGCTGGCAGTTGCCGCAGCATGCTCTGGTGGGCGCGCGTCGCGGTCGAGCGGCGGCTACGGCTATCTGTTCGCCGACAACGCCGATCTCGCGCGGCTGGCAATCCTGGCTGCGGTCGGTCGCCGGCGACGATCTCGCCGAATACAAGGATTTCGGCGGCGGCGTCTATCGCGCGGCGTCGTTTGCCGGAGACCGCATCGAAACCTGCCTGTTCGTCGGTCCCGCGCGCGATGCCGGCGACTGGGACGTGGTCAAGAGCCTGTTCGCGGCCGACGCGCTCGAGCGACGATCAGCGCCGGATGCTGCTGTCGGGCAAGTCGACGGACGGCCTGGCCAGCGCCGGCCCGATCGTCTGCGCCTGTTTCGGCGTCGGCCGCACCACGATCTGCGACGCGATCGCCGCCGGCGCGCGCTCGGCCGCCGAGATCGGCGCGCAGCTGAAGGCCGGCACCAATTGCGGCTCCTGCATTCCGGAATTGAAGCGGCTGATCGCGCAGACCGATGTCGCCGACGTTCCGCACCGCAGCCAATTGGCGCCGCGGCGAACTGAACCTATCTTCGCGCTTGAACTTGATCGACGGCGCCGACGATCATCTATGGTGCGCCTGCTCCGCCATCACAGGTGAAACCTAGCAGATGATGTATCTGGAAACGCCGCCGCGGCTGATCGAGACCGAAGGTCTTCTCGGCGATGCCGGATCAATTCCGGCGCAAGGGCGTGCGCACCGATTGGGCCGACGCCAACCGGCCGGGCGCAGCCGACCGACTGTTTCATCGAAGGCCCGTCGTTCGACGCCGAAGGCAATCTCTACATCGTCGACATTCCGTTCGGGCGCATCTTCAGGATCGCGCCCGACGGCACAATGGTCGCTCGCGGTCGGAATATGAAGGCTGGCCCAACGGCCTCAAGATCGCCGCGACGGGCGCATCCTGGTCGCCGACTACAGGCACGGCATCATGGAGCTCGATGTCAAGGCCGGGCGGATGCAGCCGGTGCTGACCTCGCGCAATTCGGAATCGTTCCGCGGCTGCAACGATCTGCATCTCGCCTGCAATGGCGACATCTATTTCACCGACCAGGGACAGACCGGGCTGCACGATCCGACCGGGCGGGTCTATCGGCTCGCGCACAGGCGGCCGGCTCGACTGCCTGATCGATACCGGCATCAGCCCCAACGGCCTGGTGCTCGATCCCACCGAGGCCGTGCTGTTCGTGGCGATGACGCGCGACAATGCGGTCTGGCGCGCTGCCCTTCATGAAGGACGGCAGCGTCTCGAAGGTCGGCCGCTTCTGTTCGATCTTCGGCACCAGCGGTCCCGACGGCATGACGATGGACAGAGCCGGCCGGCTGTTCGTGGCGCATGCCTCGCTCGGCCATGTCTTCGTGTTCGCGCCCAATGGCGAATTGATCGCGCGCATCAAGTCCTGCGCCGGGCCGACCTGCACCAATGTCGCGATCGGCGGCAACAACGCGACCGTCTCTACATCACGGAGTCGGTGACCGGCACGCGTGCTGGTCGCCGACATCAGCGGATTGAGATAACCGATGAGACTTGCAGCCATTCGGCAACAACGGCCGCAAGTGTCCGTGATCGGGCAGGGCACCTGGTATATCGATCGCGGCGATCGCAAGCGCGCGGTCGCGGCGTTGCGCCGCGGCATCGATCTCGGCATGACCCATATCGACACCGCCGAGATGTATGGCGATGCCGAACTGGTGATCGCCGAAGCGATCGCCGGGCGGCGTGACGATCTGTTTCTGGTCTCGAAAGTACTGCCGAGCAACGCCTCGCGGCGCGGCACCATCACCGCCTGCGAGCGTTCGCTGGCGCGGCTGAAGACCGACCGGCTCGATTGCTATCTGCTGCATTGGCGCGGATCGTATCCGCTGGCCGAAACGGTCGCGGCCTTCGAGGAACTGGTCAGCGCGCCGGAAAAATCCGCAGCTGGGGCGTCAGCAATTTCGATGTCGACGATCTCGACGAGATGCTGGCGGTCGCAGGCGAAGGCAAGATCGCCTGCAACCAGGTGCTCTATCATTTGCAGGAACGCGCGATCGAGCACGCGGTGATCCCGTGGTGCGAGCAGCATGGCGTCGCGGTGGTGGCCTATTCGCCGTTCGGTCACAATGATTTTCCGTCAGCCGCGCAGCCAGGCGGGAGCGGCTGCTGCAGAAGATCGCCGACGCGCATGGCGCCTCGCCGCGCCAGGTCGCGCTGGCTTTCCTGACCCGCGAGACGTCGGTGTTCGCGATTCCAAAGGCCTCGAGCGCGGAGCATGCCGCCGACAACGCCGCCGCCGGCGAGCTCGTGCTCGGCAAGGACGAGATCGCAGCGCTCGACAAGGCGTTTCCGCGCGGACCGAAACCGCGCGGCCTGCCGATGCTGTAAATGATTGCGGCGACGCCGCAACATTCTTAACGAAGTGTTTCACGCCCGAATCCCACGCGATTGCGGCGAGTGCCCGCGCCAATCAGCGCATATCGGCTTCCTGTTTTCGGGCCTTGTCGAATCGGTGCGATTTGTCGTTTTTTAGAGCCTCGCCCGATTCGATCATATTGCCGCGCTTCGAGTTCAACCGTGACCCCGCCTCCCGCCGCAGCCGCCAGGCTGGACAGCGCGTTCCATTGCCGTTGCCTGAGAAGAAGTCCGCCGCACGCAGCCGCGCCGGCGCGCGCCGATCGGCCGTTCCGCGGCATCGCGCTGATCCTGGCCTCGACGGTGTTTCTCGGCACCTCCGATGTGACCGCGAAATATCTGTCGGCGACACTGCCCTCGATCGAGATCGCCTGGATCCGGTTTCTGGTGTTCGCGCTGATCATGGCGCCGGCGATGCTGCCGGGTTCGCCGCTCTATGCGCTTGCAAACCAGCCGCCTCGGTCTGCAGCTGATGCGCGGCGTGGCACTGCTGGGCTCGTCGCTGTTTTTCATCTCCGGCTTGCGGTTTCTGCCGATTGCGGAAGCATCCGCCACCGGCTTCGTCTCGCCGCTGTTCGTCACCGCGCTGTCGATTGTTTTCCTCGGCGAGAGCGTCGGCCTGCGCCGCTGGCTCGCGACCGCGGTCGGACTGATCGGCGTGCTGATCATCCTGCGGCCGGGCTCGCAGCGCGTTCCATGCCGCGGCGTTCTTCCCGCTGGTCTCGGCGCTGGCCTGGGCCTGCACGCTGATCATGACGCGCATGATGAGCGGCAAGGAGCGCGCCATCACCACCATGACCTATTCGTCGATCGCCGGCGTTTGCATCCTGTCCGCGCTGGTGCCCGCTGGTCTGGGTGACGCCGAGCTGGCACGACATCCTGTTCGGGATCTTGATCGGCGTTGCGTCGACGGCGGGGCAGTGGATCGTCGTGCTGGCCTTTCGCTATGCCGATGCGTCGGTGCTGGCGCCGTTTTCCTACACCCAGCTCGTTGTGGGTCAGCATCCTCGGCTTCCTGATCTTCGGCGAAGTGCCCGATGTCTGGACCGTGACCGGTGCCGCCTTCATCGTCGCCAGCGGTCTCTACACCGCGCATCGCGAGCGCGTCGCGGCGCTCGCAGCTTCTGGCGCTCGACGGCGAGCCGTCGCCGAACGCCTGAGGCAGCTCGCGCACTCTTCCTAAATCTGAATAGTCGAGCGTTGCCGGGGTGCAACACCGGCGGCGGAAAATGCCCAATCACGACGCCGGATCGGGGGATTCCGCACCCCCTTCAAATCTGTCCGCCAACGGCATGCTAAGCGTTGCGCCGGGGAGCGCCGCAGAGCGCTGGAATCACAAGGCTGTCGGGGTGGGTTTCCAATTGCCATCGTGGGTGCAAGGCGACCTGCGCCGGGGCGCAATCGCGTTGCGGGTCGGCATGGTTTTGGCCGCGGCCAGCCTGGCGTTGACGTCAGCGGCAGAGGCCCAGACCTGGACCGGGGCCACGACCAACTACGACCTCTCCACCAACTGGATTCCGTCTCTCTTCGCGCCGCCAGTTGCGCCGCTGCAAACGGCAATCTTCGATACGTCGGGATCGACCTCGATCGTCGTGACGTCAGGTCCTATTGCGCCGTTTTCCTGGACCTTCGTATCGAAGAGAATTGGCGACCCAACCATTTCCTTGTCGGTAATGTGAGCAGCAACGGGGCGTTCACTCGGGAAGTCGAGCTGGTTGCTCGCCCCGACTTGTGCTCTTTCATTTCACCAAGGAGTTGAATTGCGCCCTTGTCGATAGCCTCGCGGGCCGCAGGGTGAAACTCAAAGGACGGCATGGAGCACCTTAAGGTAGGGAGGTCGTCTGCCGACCCATTTTGTAGCTCGCCGAGGTGAGGAATGCACGCCTAGACAACTGTCGACGCCGAAGCTCTGTGAGAACAGAACGTGGGTGCGAATGTTCGTGATCTTCATTGGTTTGTGCTCGATTGACGGCGCCACGTGATTCGCCCGACGGGCAATTCTCACATGGCCGCCATGCGCAAATTGCCCGTCGTGTTAATCTGTCGCACGCCGCTCGTGTTGCCGAAGACCCCAAATCAGCCTCACATTCGCAGCGTCTTGCTCTCACAAAAGGGGCGCTCGCGATCGTCACGAACGTTGAGGCGGGATGCGGTGGACGCAGGCGGCGCTGCTGACGAGAGCGCGGATTTGCGGACGGCAAAATCGTGTGGTCCTGACACCCCGACGCTGGTGTCAAGTCGGCGGAAGCACTTCCGCCGGCGACGGTGGCAAAAAAGCCCGGTCACCGGCTATTCGATTCACACATTTCGAAAACCGACTCTTCTTCAATGGGTTAGCCGGACACCCGCTTTGGGCCATCAAGTATTGCCGCAATCGAAGCAAGTGACTCTGATGACTCACATTTTTCGTCGCGCTGATTGAATAGGTCGAATCAGAAGTGTGCATTCGATAGCCGGTCACCGGGGAGAGCGCGTTATAAGCCGTTAAAACCATTGCGCGGGGAATGCCGAGTGAACCGGTGTGACCGTGGTGACTACGCTCGTATGCTTTTTTCATTTGCATGCGAGGCTGCGGGTGCATCGTGCGCCCGGTATTCCCTGCGCCGCCCTTGTGTTCTCGTGAGGGTACGTTCAGGCAACAACTCGGGCGAAATCGCGCCGCGGGAATGCAGAGGTGTACCTAGCCGTCATCGCCCGCGAAAGCGGGCGATTCAGTATTCCGAGGCGTCGGTGATTGAACGAGAGGCTGAGGCGTACTGGATACGCCGCTTTCGCGGGCATGACGATCGTTGTGAAGCGGAGCGCCCAACAAATCAATGCGCGTCGGCTGGACCTTCGCCGGGACGACAACACCCTCACACCGGCAGCGCGATCGAATATTTCACCTGGCTCAGCGCAAAGCTCGAACTCGATCGAGGCGATGCCGTCGAGCCGGGTCAGCTTGTTTTTCAGAAACGCTTCATACGACGACAGGTCGGCGGCGACGACGCGCAGCAGATAATCGCGGTTGCCGGTCATCAGATAGCACTCCAGCACCTCGTCCCATTTCGAGATCGCCTTGGCAAAGCGATCGAGGTCCTCCTCCTTCTGCCGCGCGAGCTTGATCGAGATGAAGACGCTGACATGCAGGCCGAGCGATTTCTGGTCGACGGTCGCGATATAGCGCGTGATCACGCCGCGCTCCTCCAAGAGCTTGACGCGGCGATGGCACGGCGAGACCGAAAGCCCGACCTTGTCGGCGAGTTCCTGCATGGTGGTGCGGCTGTCGGATTGCAGCAGGCGGAGGATTTTGCGGTCGATGGCGTCGAGCGTGTGCATTGGGATAAACTCCGTGAAATTGAGGCATGGGATGGTAATTTATCCCAATTTCGGCAGGTATGTCGCGAAAATTTGAGATTTTTAGCGATGGCCGCAGGACTAACATCGAAACCCCTGAAATCAGCATCCGTGTCCGGAGGCACCGCCATGCCGATCGAACCCGCACGCCTTGAACTGTTGTCCGCGCTGGCGCGCAAAGTGCTGTGGCTGTCGTCGTGGACCATCCATCACGCCAACCACATCCGGCCCAATGTCGACGGCCTGAAGGTCGGCGGCCATCAGGCCTCGTCGGCCTCGCTCGCCACCATCATGTCGGCGCTGTATTTCTCGGTGCTGCGGCCGCAGGACCGCGTCGCGGTGAAGCCGCATGCGAGCCCGGTGTTTCACGCCATCCAGTATCTGTTCGGCCACCAGACCCGCGACAAGCTGGAAAATTTTCGCGGCTTCAAGGGCGCGCAGTCCTATCCGTCGCGCACCAAGGATATCGACGACGTCGATTTCTCCACCGGCTCGGTCGGCCTCGGCGTGGCGCAGACGCTTGTTCGCCTCGCTGGTGCAGGATTACGTCAAGGCGCATGGCTGGATGAAGGATCGCCCCGAGGGGCGGATGATCGCGCTGGTCGGCGACGCCGAGATGGACGAGGGCAACATCTTCGAGGCGCTGCTGGAGGGCTGGAAGCACGGCCTGCGCAACACCTGGTGGGTGGTCGACTACAACCGCCAGAGCCTCGACGCCGTGGTGCGCGAAGGGCTGTGGGAGAAATTCGAATCCATGTTCCGCAATTTCGGCTGGGACGTGGTGATCGTGAAATACGGCAGGCTGATGCGGCGGCGTTCGCCGAGCCCGGCGGCGAGGCGCTGAAGCGCTGGATCGATGCCTGCCCGAACCAGATGTATGCGGCGCTGTGCTTTCAGGGCGGGGCCGCGTTCCGCAAGCATCTGCGCGACGAGATCGGCGACCAGGGCGAGGTGTCGCAACTGATCGACCGGCGCAGCGACGACGAATTGCTGGAGCTGATGTCCAATCTCGGCGGCCACGACATGGCCAGCATGATCGAGGCGTTCGAGGCGATCGATCATGATCGCCCGGTCTGCTTCATCGCCTACACCATCAAGGGCGTCGGCCTGCCGTTCCAGGGCCACAAGGACAACCATGCCGGCTTGATGACGGTCACGCAGATGGAGAAATGGCGCGGCAGCCAGAACATCCGGCCCGGCCATGAATGGGAGAAGTTCGAGGGGCTGTCGCAGAGCGCCGGCGCTGGAGGCGTTTCTTGCGCAACGCGCCGTTCAATCGCGACGGCCGGCGCCGCCTGACCGCGCCGGTGATCGAGGTGCCGGAGCAGCTTTCGTTCAAGCCGCCGCCGCAGATGTCGACCCAGCAGGGCTTTGGCCTGGTGCTCAACGAACTCGCGCGCGGCGACAGCGAGCTTGCCTCGCGCATCGTCACCGCGTCGCCCGACGTCACGGTGTCGACCAATCTCGGCGCCTGGGTCAACCGCCGCGGGCTGTTCGCGCGCGCCGAAAAGGCCGATCTGTTCCGGCAGCGAAAAGATCCCCTCGACCTTCAACTGGGATTTTTCCCCGAACGGACAGCATATCGAACTCGGCATCGCCGAGATGAACCTGTTCATCCTGATGTCGGCGCTGGGGCTGTCGCACGCCATCAACGGCGAGCGGCTGCTGCCGATCGCAACGCTGTACGATCCCTTCATCCAGCGCGGCCTCGATGCGCTGAACTACGCCTGCTACCAGGATGCGCGCTTCATGGTGGCGGCGACGCCGTCGGGCATCACGCTGGCGCCGGAAGGCGGCGCGCATCAGTCGATCGCGACGCCCCTGATCGGCATGGCGCAGGATGGGCTCGCCTCGTTCGAGCCGGCCTTTGTCGACGAACTCGCCGTCATCATGGGCTGGGGTTTCCGGCACATGCAGCGCGAAGGCGGCGAGGGCGGTTCGGTCTATTTGCGGCTTTCGACCCGCACCCTCGAGCAGCCGCAGCGGATCATGACGCCCGACCTGCAAAGCGCGCATCACCGATGGCGCCTATTGGCTGCGCAAACCCGGGCCGAATGGCGAGGTCGTGATCGCCTATACCGGCGCGGTGGCGCCCGAAGCGATCGAGGCGATCGGCCTGATCGGCGAGAGCCGCCGGGATGTCGGCCTGCTCGCGATCACCTCGGCCGACCGGCTGCATGCGCGGCTGGACCGCGGCGCGCCAGCTGCGCCGCGACCGCCGCGGGCGTGCAGCATCTCAGCCATATCGAAAAGCTGCTGGCGCCGCTGCCGCGCGATTGCGGCATCGTCACCGTGATCGACGGCCATCCGGCGGCGCTGGGCTGGCTCGGCAGCGTGCGCGGCCACCGGGTCGAAGCGCTCGGCGTCGAGCATTTCGGCCAGACCGGCACCATCGACGACCTCTACCGCCACCACGGCATCGACGCCAACGCCATCATCGATGCGGCCGAAAGCCTCACCGCCGGCGCCCCGGTGCGGCACCGCAAGATGGCGGTGTGATCTTAGCCGTCGCGCCGGCGAAGGCCGGGGCCATAACCCCGGGCCTGTGTTGTTGAGGTGGTACTGGCGGCTGCCAAACGGAGATATTGCGCGGTATGGGTCCCGGATCGCGTTCGTGGAGCCTGTCATCGGGCGCGCATTCGCGCGACCCGTTGGCTCACTTGTCCGGGACGACGGATTGAGAACCTTGCCTCCTCCCCACCGCTGACCTTATATCCAGCGTCCGCCGCAATGCGGCCTCCCGCATATGGCGGGTTCATTTTGGCGGCTTTCGTGCAAGGATGCTTGCCGAACGCTTCCGTTCCCCCTCCATTTGCCCTGAAATCAAGAGGTTTACGATGGTCAACCGCATGCAATTCTACATCGACGGCGCCTGGGTCGATCCGGTCGTCAAGAAGTCCACGCCCGTCGTCAATCCGGCGACCGAAGAGGCGATGTATGAGGTTGCGCTCGGCTCCAAGGCCGACGTCGACAAGGCGGTGGCCGCCGCCAGGCGCGCCTTCGAGACCTTTTCGCAGACCAGCCGCGAGGAGCGCGTCGCGCTGCTCTCGAAGATCATCGAGGTCTACAAGACCCGCATGAAGGAGATCGGCGCCGCCGTCTCCGACGAGATGGGCGCGCCGCTGCCGATGGCGGAAAAGCTGCAGGCCGGCGCCGGCCTCGGCCATATCGCCTCCACGCTCGACGTGCTGAAGAACTATCATTTCGAGGAGACGGTCGGCTCCGCCGTGGTGGTGCGCGAGCCGGTCGGCGTCGTCGGCATGATCACGCCGTGGAACTGGCCGCTGAACCAGATCGCCTGCAAGGTCGCGCCCGCGCTCGCCGCCGGCTGCACCATGATCCTGAAGCCGTCGGAATTCACGCCGACCTCGGCGTTGATCTTCGCGCGAAATCCTGCATGAAGCCGGCGTGCCGAAGGGCGTGTTCAACCTGGTCAACGGCCTCGGCCCTGAAGTCGGCGCCGCCATGAGCGAGCATCCGGACATCGACATGATCTCGTTCACCGGCTCGACCCGCGCCGGCATCGATGTCGCCAAGCGCGCCGCGCCGACCGTCAAGCGCGTCAGCCAGGAACTCGGCGGCAAGTCGCCGAACGTCATCCTCGAAGGCGCCGATCTCACCAAGGCCGTCACCGGCGGCGTCATGCACATGTTCAACAATTCCGGCCAGTCGTGCAACGCGCCGTCGCGGATGATCGTGCCGCTGTCGAAGATGAAGGAAGTCGCCGCCATCGCCAAGGGCGTCGCCGACAAGACCAAGGCCGGCGATCCCCGCGCCGAAGGCACCACCATCGGTCCCGTCGTCAACCGCGGCCAGTGGGACAAGATCCAGGCGCTTGATCCAGAAGGGCATCGAGGAAGGCGCCACCCTGGTGGCCGGCGGTCCGGGTCTGCCGGAAGGCGTCAACAAGGGCTTCTATGTGCGCCCGACCATCTTCGCCGACGTCACCAACGACATGACGATCGCGCGCGAGGAAATCTTCGGGCCGGTGCTCACCATCCTCGGCGCCAAGGACGAAGCCGACGCGGTCAAGATCGCCAACGACACGCCCTACGGTCTGGCCGGTTACGTCTCGGCCGACACCGTCGAGACCGCGCGCAAGGTCGGCCGCCAGATCCGCGCCGGCAACGTCAACCTGCAGGGCGTGCCGAACGACCGCACCGCGCCGTTCGGCGGCTACAAGCAGTCCGGCAACGGCCGCGAATGGGGCAAATACGGCCTCGAGGAATATCTCGAGGTCAAGGCGATCGCCGGCTTCAACGCCGCGTAAGCCTTCGCGAGAGATAAGGGACGGCGGCGCCGGGGCGGGATCATCGCTCCGGCGTTCTGCTTTAGGGGAAGAAAGGGCTTTGTCCGGTTCCTTCAAAATCCGCGGGCTTCAGGCGTCCTTCTATCGCTATCCGCTGACGACGCCGGTGGTGACGTCCTTTGGCCGGATGAATGATCGCCCGGCGCTGTTTGTCCGTGTCGAGGACGAGGACGGCGAGCGCGGTTTCGGCGAGGTGTGGTGCAATTTTCCCGCGGTCGGCGCCGAGCATCGCGCGCGACTGATCAACGAGGTGCTGGCGCCGATGCTGGCCGGCCGCGCAATCGCGCATCCCTCGGAGGTGTTCGACTATCTCAGCGCAGCGACCTCTGTGATGGCGCTGCAATCCGGCGAGCAGGGGCCGTTCGCGCAGGCAATCGCCGGCGTCGATATCGCGCTGTGGGATTTGTTCGCCCGCCGCGCGAAGCAGCCGTTATGGAAGCTGCTCGGCGGCACATCGCCGCGCATGCGCGCCTATGCTAGCGGCATCAATCCGGACGGTTGTGTTGCCGTAGCGGAAGCCGCGATGCGACGCGGCCATCGCGCCTTAAAGCTGAAGATCGGGTTCGGTCCCGAGCGCGACCGCGAGAATTTGCGGAACCTCCGCCGCCTGATCGGCGACATGAAGCTCGCAGTCGATGTCAATCAGGGTTTTTCGCTCGGCCAGGCACTCGATGAAGCGCCGAAGCTCGACGAGTTCGGCTTGATGTGGCTGGAAGAGCCGTTGCGTGCGGATCGCCCATGGAGCGAATGGCGCAGCTTGCGCGACCGCGTCTCGATGCCGCTCGCTGGCGGCGAAAACCTCGCGGGCCGCGATGTGTTCGCAACCGCACTCGCCGAGGGCGTGTTGAGTGTGATTCAGCCGGACGCCGCAAAATGGGGCGGCATCACCGGCTGTCTCGCGGTCGCGCGCGAGGCGACCAAGGCGCAACGCACCTATTGTCCGCATTTCCTCGGCGGCGGCATCGGGCTTCTTGCCTCGGCGCATCTGCTCGCCGCCTGCAATGGCGGCCTGCTTGAGGTCGATTGCAACGACAATCCGCTGCGCGAGCAATTTTGCGGCAGCGTCGTCGAGGTCGAGGACGGCGAGATAACTCTCGCAGACGCGCCCGGGCTCGGGATCGAGCCAGATCTCGCTCCGATCGCAAAGTACCGGACGCTTTGACGAGGTTATCCCCCCAGCGCGCCTTGCGTGTTCACGTAGAGCGCGTAGATCGACTGGCTCGCGGCCATGAACAGCCGGTTGCGCTTCAGGCCGCCGAAGCAGAGATTGGCGCAGCGTTCGGGCAGCGCGATGCGGCCGATCATGACGCCGTCGGGCGCGAACACCACGACGCCGTCGAGTTCGGGATCGCCCATGCCCCAGCCGCACCACAGATTGCCGTCGATGTCGCAGCGCATGCCGTCGGGCGTGCCGGGGCCGGCGTCGATGAAGATGCGCTTGTTGGAAATCGTCTTGCCGTCCGGCGCGACGTCATAGGCGAGAATCTTGCGGTTCGGCACGCCGCGGGATTCCACGATGTAGAGGATTTTCTCGTCCGGCGAGAAGCACAGCCCGTTCGGGCCGAGAACGCCTTCGGCGACGATGGTGGCCTTTCCGGTCGCGCCGTCGATCCGGTAGACATTGGCGTCGATCTCGGACTCGGCCTTGTAGCCCTCGTAATTGCCGAGCAGGCCGAACATCGGATCGGTGAACCAGATCGAGCCGTCGGATTTCACGACGACGTCGTTCGGCGAGTTCAGCCGCTTGCCGTCGAAGGAGTCCATCAGCACCGTGATCGAACCGTCATATTCGGTGCGGATGACGCGGCGGCCGCCATGTTCGCAGGTGACCAGCCGGCCCTGGCGGTCGCGGGTATTGCCGTTGGCGAAATTCGACGGCTTGCGGATAGATGCTGACCGCGCCGGTTTCCTCTTCCCACTTGATGATGCGCTGGTTGGGAATGTCGCTGCACAACAGATAGCGCCCGTCGCCGAACCACACCGGGCCTTCGGCCCAGCGCAGGCCGGTGGTCAGCCGTTCCACCGCCGACAGTTTCAGCCAGTATTTTTCGAACCGCGGGTCGAGCGCGTGGATCGCGGGATCGGGATAATAGGTCGCCGGCCGCCAGCCGGCCGCATGGGACGATGCATCGGACATTTGCTGTTCTCGTTGTTGCGTTTCCTCGTCGGTTTAGGTTTGCTATCATTGTCGCCCAACGACCGCAAATCGGCGGCGTCAAGAGACGAGGGATGAAATGCCACGCATATTGATGACCGGCGCTTCCGGGGGAATCGGCACAACCTTGCGAAAACTGTTGCCGCCGATCTATCCGGATCTGCTGCTGAGCGACCTCAAGGCGCCCGCCGATCTCGGCAGGAGCGAAAAATTCAAGGCGGCCGAACTGTCCGATCTCGCGCAGGTCGAGGCGATCTGCGAGGGCGTCGACGGCATCCTGCATTTCGGCGGCTATTCGGTCGAAGGTCCCTGGGACAAGATCCTGCAGTCCAACATCATCGGCTGCTACAATCTGTTCGAGGCGGCGCGCAAGAAGGGCGTCAAGCGCATCGTGTTCGCGTCGTCGAACCATGCGGTCGGCTTCTATCCGCGCCATCACCGGATCGGCACCGACGTGACGGCGCGGCCGGACAGCCGCTACGGCGTCAGCAAGGTGTTCGGCGAGGCGGTCGGCGCGCTCTATGCCGACAAGCACGGGCTTGAGGTCACCTGTATCCGGATCGGCAATTTCGGCGACAAGCCGCTGGATCACCGCCGGCTGTCGATCTGGCTGAAGCCGGAAGACCTGGTGCAACTGTGCCGGATCGGGCTCGATCATCCCGATATCCATTTCGAGATTTTCTATGGCGCCTCCTATAACGAGCGCTCCTGGTGGGACAATCACCGCGCCTACGATCTCGGCTATCGCCCGACCGGCCGCGCCGAGGATTTCCGCGAGCATGCCTTTGCCGAGCAGGCGAAGCTCAAGCCCGATCCGGTCGGCGATTTCTACCAGGGCGGCGCGTTCTGCGGCATGGAGTTCGACGGCGACATGAGCCGGATCGTCGACTGGAAATGACGGACCGCCGTCATTCCGGGGTGACGCGAAGCGGCGAACCCGGAATCTCGAGATTTCCCGATGTGCAACTGCACATCTGAGATCTGGTTCTTGGGACCATCCCGGAATGACGTGTACAGAAAAGGAAACTGAAATGGCTGACGGACTGCGCAAGGGACTGACGAGTTATGGCGATGCCGGCTTCTCGCTGTTCCTGCGCAAGGCCTTCATCAAGGCGATGGGCTATTCCGACGACGCGCTGAACCGCCCGATCGTCGGCATCACCAACACCTACAGCGACTACAATCCCTGTCACGGCAACGTGCCGCAGATCATCGAAGCGGTGAAGCGCGGCGTGATGCTGTCGGGCGCGATGCCGATGGTGTTTCCGACCATCTCGATCGCCGAGAGCTTTTCGTATCCGACCTCGATGTATCTGCGCAACCTGATGGCGATGGATACCGAGGAGATGATCCGCGCCCAGCCGATGGACGCGGTGGTCGTGATCGGCGGCTGCGACAAGACCTTGCCGGCGCAGATCATGGCCGCGGTCTCGGCCGATCTGCCGACCGTCGTCATTCCGGTCGGGCCGATGGTGGTCGGGCATCACAAGGGCGAGGTGCTGGGCGCCTGCACCGATTGCCGCCGGCTGTGGGCGAAATACCGCGCCGGCGAAATCGACGAGGTCGAGATCGAGGCGGTCAACGGCCGTCTCGCGCCGTCGGTCGGCACCTGCATGGTGATGGGCACCGCCTCCACCATGGCCTGCATCACCGAGGCGCTCGGGCTTGTCGCTGCCGATGAGCGCGACCATTCCGGCGCCGCATGCCGAGCGTTTCCGGCTCGGCGGAAGCCAGCGGCAAGGTCGCCGCCGCGATGGCGGTCGCGAAGGGGCCGAAGCCCGAGCGAGTTGCTGACGACGGCCGCGTTCCGAAATGCGCAGGTGGTGCTGCAGGCGATCGGCGGCTCGACCAACGGGCTCATTCATCTGACCGCGATCGCCAACCGCACCGCCGCATCGCATCGATCTCGAAGCCTTCGACAAGCTCGGCCGCGAGGTGCCGGTGCTGATCGACCTGAAACCGTCGGGCGAGCATTACATGGAGCATTTCCATCATGCCGGCGGCGTGCCGAAACTGATGGCGCAACTCGGCGATCTCATCGACCTCGATGCCAAGACCATCACCGGCGAGACGCTGCGCGATGTCGTCGCCGGCGCCGAGGAGGTGCCGGGGCAGGACGTGATCCGCCCGCGCAACAATCCGATCAAGCCGGAAGGCGCGATGGCGGTGCTGCACGGCAATCTCGCGCCGCGCGGCGCCGTGATCAAGCATTCGGCGGCGAGCCCCAAACTGCTGCAGCATACCGGCCGCGCCGTGGTGTTCGAATTCGTCGAAGACATGACGCTGCGGGTCGACGATCCCGCGATCTGGACGTGACCGCCGACGACGTGCTGGTGCTGCGCAACGCCGGTCCGAAGGGCGCGCCGGGCATGCCGGAGGCGGGCTATCTGCCGATCCCGAGGAAGCTCGGCGCGCGCCGGCGTCAAGGACATGGTGCGGATTTCGGACGCGCGGATGAGCGGCACGGCGTTCGGCACCATCGTGCTGCACATCACGCCGGAATCCGCCGTCGGCGGTCCGCTGGCGCTGGTGAGGAACGGCGACATGATCCGGCTCGATGTCGCCAAGCGCAGCATCGATCTGCTGGTCGACGCCGCCGAACTCGAAAAGCGCCGCGCGGCGCTGGAGCCGTGCGCGACGCCGGAATGGGCCGAGCCGCGGCTACGCGCATCTGTTCAACGAGACCATCCTGCAGGCCGACGAAGGCTGCGATTTCGATTTCATGCGCGGCAAGGGGAAGGGGTAGCCGTCTCGCACGCTAGCCGCAGTCATTCCGCGCGGCGCAAGCATCGACCGGATTGCTTCGGCATCGCTCTCGCAGACCATCGCGGCTGACCGAATACGCATCTCGCATGCGCCCTCGCTTGTTTGATTGACATTCAAACAACCCCGATGGGATGATGAAGAAAATCATCGAGGGGGAGACGATGGCGAGCTTGAGACAGGGTTTTCGGTGCGGTCGTTGCCGCATCCGTGATCATGGCGGCCGCAACGCGCCAGCGCGCAGGAGGTGAAGCATTATCGCTTCGCCTACGACCAGCCGAAAACGACCGGCTACGGCATCCTCGGCGATATCTTCAGCGACAAGCTGAAGGAGCTGAGCAAGGGCACCATGCTGATCGACCAGTATCCGGGCGCGCAGCTCGGGCAGGAGCCGCAGGTCCTGCAACTGGTGAAATCCGGCGACGTCGAATTCTGCATTTCCTCCTCCGCCAATGCCGCGACGCTGTCGCCGCAGGCCGGCGTGATGTCGATGCATTTCCTGTTCCGCTCCGAGGCGCATCTGATCAAGGCGATCGCCGACCCCGAAGTGTCGAAGGCGGTCAAGGCGATGATCTCGGATACCGTGCAGGGCGCCCACGTCATCGCGCTGTCGACGCTCGGCCTGCGCAGCATGTATTCCAAGCGCGAGATCAGGAACATCGGCGACATGAAGGGCCTCAAGGTGCGGGTGCAGGCGACGCCGACCGAGGACACCATGTTCCCGGCCTACGGCGCGCAGATCGTGCACATGCCGTTCGGCAGCGTCTACACCTCGCTGCAGACCGGCGTGGTCGATGTCGCCGAAAACGGCGTCAACGTCTATCTCGCCAACAAGCACTACGAAGTGGCGCCCGTGCTTTCGATGACCGAGCACGAGGCCAATAACAGCCTGGTCTGGGTCAGCGACAAACTCTGGAACAGCCTGACGCCGGAGCAGCAGGGCTGGGTGCAGGCCGCGGCCGATGAGGTCAACAAGAACCAGCCGGCGAAGGCGATCGAGCTCGAGCATCAGTCGCAGGACAAGCTGAAATCGATCGGCGTCAAGATCGTCACCGACGTCGACAAGTCGGGCTTCATCGCGATCGCCGATCCCTATCTCGACAAGCTCGCCAAGGAGCTCGGTCCGCACGCCGAGAAGATCAAGAACCTGATCCGGGCGATCAAGTAGCGCACGATGTGATCATGCCTGCGAGCGCGATGCGCGTCCCGGCTGTATGGCCCGGGCACCATATCTCCTCCGGCTACGCGTATGCCAGATTATCGCATCGCCTGCGATGCCTACAATTGCGCATGCGCGCTACTTGCCCGATGTTCAATTGACAATCCCGTGACCCCGATGGGATGATCGCGCAAAATCAAAACAGGGGGAAACGACGCGATGAATAATCCGACGAAGATTCATCGGCAGTGTTGGTCGCGGCGGCGGCTGTCATGTTCGCCGCCGGCGCCGGCGCGCAGGAGGTGAAGCATTATCGCTTCGCCCACGATCAGCAGCTCAATACCGGCTACAGCATCGCCTACGACATGTTTTCCGCCAAGCTCAAGGAATTGAGCAAGGGCACCATGCTGGTCGACCAGTATCCCGGCGCGCAGCTCGGCCAGGAGCCGCAACTGCTGCAACTGGTCAAATCCGGCGATATCGAATTTGCGATCGTCTCCTCGGCCAATACCGCGACCATCTCGCCGCAGGCCGGCGTGATGTCGCTGCACTTCCTGTTCCGCTACGACGATCACGTCGTCAAGGCGCTCGCCGACCAGAAGGTGATCGATGCGATCAAGGCCATGATCGACGACACCACGCAGGGCCTGCATGTCATCGCCACCGGCTCGCAGGGCGTCCGGCAGCATCTACAGCAAGAAGGAAATCCACAACGTCGAGGACATCAAGGGTCTCAAGATTCGCGTGCAGGCGACCGCGACCGAGGACGCGATCTTCCCGGCCTATGGCGCGCAGACCGTGCACATGCCGTTCGGCAGCGTCTACACCTCGCTGCAGACCGGCGTGGTCGATGTCGCCGAGAACAGCATCAACGTCTATCTCATCAACAAGCACTATGAGGTCGCGCCGGTGCTGTCGATGACCGAGCATGAGGCCAACAACGCGATCGTGTTGGTCAGCGACAAGCTGTGGCAGAGCCTTACCGCCGAACAGAAGCAGTGGGTGATGACGGCGGCGGCGGAAGTCAGCGCCAAGGAGCCGGCCAAGGCGTTCGAGCTCGAGAAGGCCGCGGCCGCCAAGCTGAAGTCGTTGGGCGTCAAGATCGTCGAGGACGTCGACAAGAAGAGCTTTGCCGCGATCGCCGATCCCTATCTCGACAAGCTCGCCAAGGAACTCGGCCCGCACGCGGAGAAGATCAAGAACCTGATCCGGGCGATCAACTAGGCTGGATGCTGATCCGCGTCGTCCCGGCGAAAGCCGGGACCCATACGCCGCGGCTTATCGGTTTGGCGCGATCAGGCAGCCACATTTTGTAGATAATTGAGCGCCAGCGGCTATGGGTCCCGGCGTTCGCCGGGACGACTGAGCTCAGCTTGTCCGGGACGACGGAGAGTTTGATGGCCATCGCCGACAAACTGGTGCTGCAGCGGCAGCATCACCTGAAATGGCGGGCGTTCGACCGGCTCGAACTGGTCCTGATGATCCTGTGCGGCGTTGCTGTGTTTCGGCTTCTCGCTGTCGGTGACATGCCGACATCGTCACGCGCACCATCGGCCATCCCTGGCTGTGGCTGCAGGAAGTCACCTCCACGCTGTTCATCTATGCGATCTTCATCGGCGCCGCGGTTGCCACCCGCCGCAACGATCATCTGTATCTGACCGCGATCTCCGAGGCGATGCACGGCACGCCGCGGCTGATCGTCGAGATCATCATCCGCCTCGTGGTGCTCGGCGTCGCGTTTTGCCTGATCTGGTTCGGCTATCTCAACTATCTCCGGGGCTTTGGCAGTTTCCGGCTGCCGTCGGGCACGCCGATCGCCTCGCTCTATGCGGTGATTCCGTTGTCCGGCGTCCTGATCGCGCTGTTCACGATCGAGCAACTGGTCAACGGCATCCGCAACGGGTTCGATCATCCCGAGCCGCCGGACGAGGATCTGGCGATCCCGCCGGTCGACGGCGCTGCGATCCAGACGAGGGCAGCGGCCGTGAGCGCACCTGTCATCCTCGCGTTGATGTCGTTCTGCTTCCTGTTCTTCGGCTATCTCGGCGTGCCGGTGCCGTTTTCGCTGATGGCCGGCGTGTTCGTCGGCGCGTATGCTCACCGACGTTTCGCTGGCGGCGATCGTCCAGAAGATCTTCGACGGCGTGGATTCCGAGGCGCTGCTGGCGATCCCGTTCTTCCTCCTGGTCGGCGAACTCATGAGTTCGGCCAATGTCGTGGTGCGGATCGCCAATCTGTCGCTGTCGCTGGTCGGGCATATCAGGGGCGGGCTGTCGCAGGTCGTCGTCGTCTTCAGCATGTTCTTCTCGGAAATGTCGGGCTCGACCACCGCCGACGTCGCCGTGATGAGCCGTGCGCTGGGCGGCCCGATGAAGCGGGAGGGCTACACGCCCGCCTTCATCGCCGCGATCATCGCATCCGCCTCCACCATCGCAGCACTGGTGCCGCCGAGCATCACCGCCGTGGTCTATGGCGCGGTCGGCAACGTCTCGATCGCCGGCCTGTTCATGGCCGGCGTGGTGCCGGGATTGATGATCGGCTTCGGCCTGATGATCTATTGCTATTTCTTCGGCCCCTCCGGCATGCGCAAGCCGCGCGCGCCGCTGCGCCAGGTGGTCTTTGCGACCGGCGACGCCGCGCTGCCGCTGATGATCCCGGTGATCCTGCTCGGCGGCATTCTGACCGGCTGGTTCACGCCGACCGAAGCCGGCGTCGTCGCGGTGGTCTGGATCATCGCTGGTCGTGATCCCCGCGCTCAATCGCGGGCATTTCAGGAAGATCCCTTACGATTTCTGCCTGGCCGGGCTGATCTTTTCGCTGCCGCTGATCACCATCGGCGCCGCCAACGCGTTCGGCTGGATGCTGGCCTATCTGCGCGGCGCCATCGTCATCGCCGACTGGATCACCTCGATCGCCGGCAACGATCCGCATTACATCATGCTGCTTGATGGTGCTGCTGTTCACCGTGGTCGGCGATTTCATCGAGCCGGTGCCGACCATCATCATCTTCATGCCGCTGGTGAATGCGCTGACCCAGGCCGGCGACATCAACGGCGTGCATATGGGCGTGGTGCTGATCGCGACGCTGGCGTTCGGACTGATCACGCCGCCTTACGGGCTGGTGCTGCTGATGGCGTCGAAATTCGTCGGCGTCAGTTTTGGCAAGGCGCTGCGCGCGGCGCTGCCGATCTATGTGGTGTTCCTGGTCACGATCTGCTTCACGATCTATTTCCCGAGCGTGGTGCTGTGGCTGCCGAAGCACGTGATCCCGGAATCGGTCGGCTGCTTCAAGTCGCCGGCGGGGACGGGATATATCTGTCCGAAATGAGGGGGCCACAAACTTGGCCACCGGGTCTCGCCTTCGGCGAGCCCGATGACAGGCTCCAGCGGGGCATCCAGTACTCCGGGACAGTGAGCT
Organism: uncultured Alphaproteobacteria bacterium; assembly: GCA_963713785.1. Classification (GTDB taxonomy): domain Bacteria; phylum Pseudomonadota; class Alphaproteobacteria; order Rhizobiales; family Xanthobacteraceae; genus Bradyrhizobium. Next base: position 5,469 of record CAVQNB010000010.1, on the reverse strand, counting down.
AAATCGAAAGGCCGCGGCGTCATCCGCTTTCGCGGATGATGACAACGGACCACGTGGCCTGCGCCTCGAAATCTACTTCCCCTTGCTCGTGAATTTCTTCACCGCCGCGCGAAATTCGTCGGTGTGCATGGCGGCGATGATCTTCGCTTCCTCGGCATCGAGCTGCTGCCTGGTTGGCGTGACGGCGGCCTGGTAGATCAGCGACTTGGTGCCGGCGATCGCGGCCGGCGGATTCTGCGCCAGCCGCTCCGCGAATTGCCGCGTCGCGGCCTTCAGTTCGACCGCCGGAACAATCTTGGCGACCAGACCCCAGTCATAGGCCTGCTGGGCGGAAAAACTGTCTTCGGCCAGAAATATCTGCAAGGCGCGGCGGGTGCCGACGGTGCCGACCATGCCGACGGTGCTGCCGCCATCCGGCGACACGCCGATCTTGGCATAGGCCGGCGTGAAGCGGGCATCGTCGGCGGCGATGCAGAGATCGGCGACGAAGGCCAGCCCCATGCCCGGCGCCGGCGGCCGAGCCGTGCACGCTGGTCAGCACGATCTTCGGCATCCGCCGCAGGTCTCGATGAACGCGTGATAATGTTGCAGCAACTCGCCGACCACTGGCGCGATGTTGTCGGCCTCGGCGGCAGCCCCGATGGTTTGCAGATCGCCGCCGGCGCAGAAGGCGCGGCCTTCGCCTTCGATCACCAGCACCCGGATATCGTTGTCGCCTTCGATCTGCGCGGCCAAGTTGTTCGAGCTTCTTGGCGATCGAAAGATCGATCGAGTTGAAGGCGGCGGGCCGATTGAGCGTGATGGTGGCGATCGGACCTTCGATCCGCAGTAACGCGGGATCGTCGGAAGGCGAGGCGGTTTCGTGGGCTGACGTCGGACATCTTGAAATCCCCGGCGGGAGAACGTCGCGGTCCAATTAAATCGCAGAAGGTGAGGGGTGACAATCCCCGGCGAAGTCGGCAAGATACCGCATTACCTCCTCCTGGGCAGGAACGCTCTTGCGCCTTCACAAATCATGAGGCCAAATGGGCTCGCCATCGTTCGGGACGCGGCCACGAGCGCCGTTCGTTAAGGACGAGGCGAGCAAGCCAAAATCGGCGGAAAGAGGAGACGACATGGGTAATTCCTGTGCGCTTGCAATTGGGTTGTGGCGATGACGCAAGGGCCAGTTCTGCAAGGACCAGTTCTAATCGTCGGCGCCGGACATGCGGGTTTTCAGCTCGCGGCCTCGTTGCGGCAGCATGGTTTTGGCGAGCGCATCCGCCTGATCAACGACGAGGCGCATCTGCCGTATCAGCGGCCGCCGTTGTCCAAGGCCTATCTGAAGGGCGACGGCCGCCCCGACAGCCTGATGTTCCGGCCTGACAAATTCTACCGCGACCAGAACATCGAGCTGATCGCCGATCGCGCGGTCTCGATCGATCGCGCCGCGCGCAAACTGATGCTCGCGTCCGGCTCGCTGCTCGACTATGGCCATCTGGTGCTGGCGACCGGCGCGCGCAATCGCCTGCTCGACATCCCCAACGCCAATCTTCCGGACGTGCGTTATTTGCGCATCCTCGACGAGAGCGAAGCGTTGCGGCAGCGTATCGCGGCGGGCAAGCACGTCGTCGTGATCGGCGCCGGTTTCATCGGGCTCGAATTCGCCGCCACCGCGCGGGCCAAGGGCCTCGAGGTCGATGTCGTCGAACTCGGCACGCCGCGTCATGGCGCGCGCGGTGACCGCGGAAATCTCGGAATTCTTTCAAGCACGTCACACCGCGGCCGGCATCCGCATTCATCTGGGCGTGCAGGTCACCAGCATCGAGAGCGACGGCGGCAAGGTCACCGGCGTCAGCCTCAGCGACGGCCGGCATATCCCGGCCGACCTTGTCGTGGTCGGCGTCGGCGTGCTTGCCCAATGTCGAGCTCGCCGCGGAAGCGGGCCTGCCGGTCGCGTCCGGGATCATCGTCAACGAGCAACTCCTGACCGCCGATCCGAACATCTCCGCGATCGGCGACTGCGCGCTGTTCGCAAGCCCGCGCTTCGGCGGCTCGCTGCGGCTGGAATCCGTGCAGAACGCCACCGATCACGCGCGCTGCGTGGCGGCGCGGCTGACCGGCGACGCCAAGACCTATGACGGCCTGCCCTGGTTCTGGAGCGATCAGGGCGACGACAAGCTGCAGATCGCGGGGCTCACCACCGGCTACGATCAAGTCGTGGTGCGCGGCGATCCCGCGCAGGGCTCGTTCTCGGCGTTTTGCTACAAGGCCGGCAGGCTGGTCGGCATCGAATTCGATCAACCGCGCCGGCGATCACGTGTTCGGGCGCAGGCTGCTGGGCATGAACCGTTCGATCACGCCGGAGCAGGCGGCGGATTCCGGTTTCGATCTAAAGGGCGCGCTGGCCTAGAGCTTCAACCTCCTTGGCCGTCGGCATCGACGATGCCGCGCCCATCCGCTGCACGCAGATCGAGGCGGCCGACGTTGGCGTAGCGAAAGCGCATCGCGCATGGCTGCACCGTCGGCCAATCGCGCGGCAAGCGCGCCGACAAAGCAGTCGCCGGCGCCGGTGGTGTCGACGGCTGTGACGGCGCGGCCGGGGATGACCACGGGCTCGCCGCCCACCAGCGCCAGCACGCCGCGCTTGCCCGAGCGTCACGCAGATGATCTGGTCCCGGCCTGCTTGCAGCGACCTCGCGGCGCTCGATGAAGCGCGCGTGATCGTCGCTGTCGCGAAGCTCGGTCTTGGTCAGCAGGCCGAGCTCGGTTTCGTTGAGGATCAAGGATGTCGACGAGATCGAGCAATTCGCGATCGAACTCGAGCGCCGGCGCCGGATTGAGGATCGTGGTCGCGCCCGCGGCGCGGGCTCGCTGGAAGAAGGCGGCGATGGCAGGCAGCGGAATCTCGAACTGGCTGACCGCGATATCGCCCTTGGCGAGCGCGGGCGCGGCGACATCGGCGGCGTCGACAAGCGCATTCGCGCCGGGCACGACCACGATGGTGTTGTCGGCATTGGCGACGGTGATGATCGCCGTTCCGGTGTGGGCCTCGGCGGTGTCCTCGCACGAAACGGAGGTCGACGCCCTGCGCGGCGAGGAACGCCCTCAATTCCTCGCCGAATGCATCCGTGCCGAGCCGGCCGATCAGCGTCGTCGGCGCGCCGAGCTTTGCGGCTGACACCGCCTGGTTGGCGCCCTTGCCGCCGGGAAAGTACAGCACCGCGTTGCCGGCGACGGTCTCGCCGATCCGGGGATGCCGGTCGGCCGTCGCCACCACATCCATGTTGATGCTTCCGGCAACGAAGACGCGGCCCATGCCTAATCCCAAGCAATTCCTTCTTACGCCCGATCTGAAACTCCTGCTTGACGGCTTCGATATCGGCGAGCGTCGGCAATCCGGCCTCGTTGCCGAGGCGTTGAATCTTGTAGGTCGATGCCGCGCGCGCAAACTCGAAATGGTCCTGCCAGCTTTTGCCGGGATTGTTGAGATACGAAAACACATAAGCGCCATGAAACACGTCACCGGCGCCGTTGGTATCGAGCACGCGCTCGCGCGCGATCGGGAGCGCGGGCATGGTGCGAACCGCTCCGGTCTCGTCGTACCAGAGCAGGCCTTTCTCGCCCATGGGTGATGCCGCCGACCCGGCAGCCGCGGCCCTTGAGATAGTCCAGCATCTTTTCCGGCGTCAGGTCCATCTGCTCGCACAGCCGCTCGGCGACGATGGCGACGTCGATGAATTCCAGGAGCTCATGGGTGTTGGTGCGCAGGCCGCCGCCGTCGAGCGAGGTCAGGATGCCGTCCTCGCGGCACAGCTTGGCATAATGGATCGCGGCATCCGGCTGGTGACCGTCGACATGCAGCGCGCGGCAGCCGTCGAGATTCAGCAGCGGGAACGGGATGGATGTGCTCGTCGTCGCGGCAGCGCACGATCGCCCGCTTGCCGTCCTTCGGCATGATGAAGGACAGCGACGAGGAATTGACCTTGCGCGGATGGATCGAGATTCCGTACTTCGCGCTCATGTCCTGGAACATCCGCCCCAGCCAGTCATTGGCGACGGTGGCGATCAGGTCCGGCACGATTCCGAGCTTGGCGCAGCAGAACGCCGCCGTGACCGCGTTGCCGCCGAACGAGACCGCATAGGCCGATGCGACATGCTTTTCGTCGCCGGTCGGCATGTGGTCGGTAATGAAGGTGACGTCGATATAGGTCTGTCCGATGAAGAGGGCCTGCATAAAGTTATCCGTCATGCGTTGAAGGGTGGTCCCGGCCGGCGTCCATACACTAGCACCGGTTATCGCAGGAGTTTCGCTAAAATTATTCGCAAATCGGCGCACCGTATCGCTTGAGATAACCCTGTGGCGGGACTACGACCGTTCGGGACGTCTCTGCGCGCCGATCGAACAGCCAGCGGCTGCTCGGTTCCGACAGCGAGAGAATAAGGGGAGGGAACGATGACCGTCTATTCCGGCCCGGTGTTCGACATGGCGGTGAACCAGTTCGGTGTGATCGCCAATCATCTGTCGATCCCGATGGACGAGCGCGACCGGCTGCTGCTGCCGAAACGGGCGATCACCGTTTCCTGTCCGATCCACCGCGACGACGGCTCGATCGCGGTGTTCGAGGGCTATCGCGTGCAGCATCATCTGACGCTCGGTCCCACCAAGGGCGGCACCCGGTTTGCTCCCAGCGTCGATATCGGCGAGGTCGCGGCGCTGGCGATCTGGATGAGCTGGAAATGCGCGCTGGTCGGGCTTGCCCTATGGCGGCGCCAAGGGCGGGGTCAGGGTCGATCTCTCGACGATTTCCAAGCGCGAACTGGAGGCGCTGTCGCGGCGCTACATGCAGGAGATGATTCCGTTCGTCGGGCCGCATACCGACGTGATGGCGCCGGACATGGGCACCAACGAGCAGGTGATGGCCTGGTTCATGGACACCTATTCGATGTATCAGGGCCGCACCGTGACCGAGATCGTCACCGGCAAGCCGGTGGCATCCGGCGGCACGCTCGGCCGGCGCGAAGCCACCGGGCGCGGCGTCGCGCATCTGGCCAGGCGGGTGATGAAGGAACTGTGCGATCGACCTGAACAATGGCACCGCCGTGATTCAGGGCTTCGGCAATGTCGGCTCCTATGCCGCGCTTGGACTTGCATCAATTCGGCCTCAAGGTGATCGCGGTCAGCGATGCACACCGGCGCGCTCCATGACGCGGCCGGCCTCGATATTCCGGCGCTGATGCGGCACGCGGCGAGCATGGCAGCATCGCCGGGTTTTCCAACCAGTTGCAATTCGATCCCGCGCAAATTCTGACGCTGCCCTGCGACGTGCTGGTGCCGGCGGCGATGGAGCGGGTGATCGACGCCGCGCGTCGCGGAAAACCTGAAGTGCCGGGTGCTGGCCGAAGGCGCCAACGGCCCGACCACGCCGGACGCCGATCTGGTGCTGGAAAAACGCCAGGACGAGATTTTCCTGATACCGGACATCCTCT
>CAVQNB010000009.1:0-407582 GCA_963713785.1 uncultured Alphaproteobacteria bacterium | reverse complement strand
TGCTGAGGGGCCTGGTGTTTCGCAGCAATATGATCTCGTTTCAGATCGAGATCGGTGCGCCGTCCGGGGATCTTGGCCTGGGCCTGGTAGGCTGCCCGGTCGACACCCGCGACGTGCCGGCGGCCGATCTCGTGCTGTGCCAATTGCGCGGCCGTGGTCTTTCCGTCGCGGCGGCGACCTTTGCGGAAATACTGGTGAAGAGCCTGCAGAACATCAAGCCGCGTATCAACCCGGCCTGAGCCTTCGCGTTTGCGCGCATCGGGTTTGTTGACTTGTTTGGCGCGAAGCCGTCGCGAGCGCCCTATTTCTTTCGCCGGTAAAGCCCGGAGAACGTCACCCGTAGCCGCCGCGGCCTCCGTTGTCCTCGACCATGAGCCACTCCGCGATGCGCCGCGGCTCTGCCCCGTCAGCACGAGGTCGCCTGCAACGAGGTAGGACTTTCGTCGGCAAACCGCCGTGTCCGCGGGGCAGGTCGCGGCCTTGAGATCATCATCGTACGGGCTCTTGATGAAATTGACGCGCGGGCGCGCGATCACCCTCGACACCACCACGGCGCGCTTCTCATCCCATTGGGTGCCGATGCAATCGTCGGGGGTCGTTGGGGCCATAGGCCGACGCAGGTCCTGCCATCAGCACGCGGAAAGCAGCACGGCAGGCCCAATTCCGCCAAACCCTTCCGTTGGCATTTCAGCCTCTGTCGGCTCTCATTCCAGCCCGTCGGGAATTCAGTTTTTCGCAGATTTCAACAACCGCGACAAATGTTCTTCAGCTTGGCGGTTGTTTGTGCGTCTTCCGCGATGAATGGGTCTTTGTACGCAGCGCGCGACGCATCGTTTTCAACAACCGCGGGCTTTTTAATTTTCGGAGGAGACGCTGCATCGTAGCAAGCGAGCCGCTCGCTCGTGCGTTCGATCGCGCTACAATCCGGTCCGGTGGCGTGAGCGCTTTGCACGAATGCGCAGAGCGCCAATACTGCGAGAGTTTTTTTCATCCAATTTCCTTTGCGGGTGAGACAACTTCCTCCCCCATAATGGCGCGGTCCAGTGCGTCGATCAGTGCTTGAATCTCGGTGAACTTGCTGCGTGCTCGCTCGGCCTTGTCCCGGTCGAAAGGAGCGGCCAATACCTTCGCGTACACGTCCCTATCCTCGATCATGCGCTGACGGGCCTTTTTCAGTGTTTCGAGTCGTTCATTCATTTGGGCACCTTTGCCTGTTTACCCTTCACCGCGACCAAGCCCTCAGTCGAAGGCGGAAGGAAATTGGCCTTTACGGAAGATGACCGTAGGCTCGTCGTCATAGTCACCCATCTCGGGATCGCCCGTGGACGAGAAGGCAACGACGCCCAACTTGCTTAGCGCCAGTCGCTCCGCGGTTCGGACGGCGCCTGTTGACGATTTGCAAGCTATCGGAGCATCGGCCTTGAGATTTCCGCCTTTGCCGGCGTTGAATGACTGGACGAAATAAATTGTTTCGCGGGCCATCACGTCTCCTTACGTCGGTAGTCGAATGCACAGGCATGTCGCGCTTTGCCTTCAGTGAAGATGGCAACTAGGCTCGCATCGCTTGCATAAGCGCCGAAATCTCGATGGTCGCAAAATTGGAGTAGGTATCCGACACCGCGTATGGCAAAATGATCTGGTCGTTGTGCCGCATCGCGCCGCACGTATAGACCACGTTGGGGACGTATCCTTCGCGCTCGGATGGTTCCGGCCGCAGCAACGGTTCGCTCGAACGCGCCAGCACCTTGGAGGGATCGTTCTTGTCGAGCAGCGCCGCGCCGATCGAATATCTTCCGGACCGGACCGACGCCGTGCGTGAGCAACAGCCAGCCTTCATCCAGTTCGATCGGTGAACCGCAGTTGCCGATCTGCACGAACTCCCAGGGAAATTGCGGCTTCAGGATCGCCTGACCGCCGTCCCACCGGTACAAGTCGTCCGAATAGATCAGATAGAGATTCTCGTTGTCCTGCCGCGCGATCATGGCGTACTTGCCGTCGATCCGGCGCGGGAACAGCGCCATGCCCTTGTTGCGCGCGGCGGCGCCGTGCAGGGGCGTCATTCGAAACGACAGGAAGTCGCTGGTCTCGAGCAACTCCGATCGGATCGCCCGTGCCTGTATAGGCGGTATAGGTCGCGTAATAGGTCTTCCGGCCGCCATCGCTGAATTCGACGAAGCGGGCATCTTCGATGCCGTGCGACTGGGATTCCGTGACCGGAAAGATGACGCGTTCGCTGATGTCCGGGTCTGTCTTTGAAGATCACCTCAACCTCGTCGCCAAGTGGTCCCGGATATCCGATATCCGATCCTGGGACTTGAGGCGAGCCGGGCGGTCGGATCGACCGTCAGGCTGCCGTCGGCCGCGATGGTGCCGGCGCGAAACGTCAGCGAAGACACGTGTCCCTCGCCGACGGCACGGAGGCTGAGAATGAAGCGCAGGCCGCCTGCCGGCGTGCCCGACTGGTCGGGGTGCGGTACGATGCTTGGATTGAACAGTGCCGACGCCTCGAACGAATATTCGTTCAGGAAATAGGCGCCGAGAAGCTGGCGCTGGATTTCGGAAAAGCTGTCGTGCGCCGCGAGTGCCTCCTCCATCTCGTCGGCACGAAGCTCGAACGTCTCCAGCAGGTTGCGATGCCGGCCCTGGAAATTTTCCAGCACATCCGTCGAGCTGGCTGGCCGCAGCCTTCGGATCAAGCGCGAGAACGCGTTCGACGATATGGTTGGCGCGCGTCTTGTCGGTCGGGTTGAGATCGCGCGGCTCTGTCGCCGGCTTGAACGGGCGTACGATGACGCGCGCGGGGTCGGGACGCAGATAGAGTGCCTGTCGATGCAGAAAAGTGGCGTGCAACAGCGTGCCCTCGGTTGGCCGGAGTGGGCTTAAATCAGGCGCCGACGGCGCGAAGCGCCACGGGATTTGTCAGGCTGACATTGACGCGGGCAAGCTGACGAATATCGGCAAGGCCCAGCAGATAGCACACGACCGACTCGCCCCCGCGATTTTCGTTGGCGCGGTCGGGATGCAATCCATCGCGGCAGCTGCCGGTCGCGACATCGACGAGCGCGACCGACAGGTCGTTGCTGCCGAGAAACCAGGCGAACACGTTCGCCGCGATCGACTTTCCATTCGGCATCGCCGTCCGCGCGCCACGCCGTCAGGCAGGCGGCAATCGTCGCCGTCGCTTCCACCGGCTGCTGATCGAAAGCGCGAGGAGGTTTGCGCAGTTCGCCGAAACTGGCCGTGCCGACCGGCCGGAAATAGCCGGTTGATGCCGTTTGTTGTGTCATCAGCCAACGCAGGCGATCTCAGTCCGGCATCGACATAGCCGGGTGTTTGCGTCGCCATGCCTGTCACGCATCAAGGCCTGCGGCAGGCGCGCGTTGTCATAGGCGAGGCCTTCCTCGAACCACTTCCAGTCCGGCGTCTCGACCGACGCGAGGCTCGACATCAGTCTGTCGGCGAGTGCACGACGAATTTCCCGGGCGTGGCGATCATTGGGATCCGACAGCGCAATAAGCGTCCAGGCCCAGCAGCGTGAAGGCTGACGCCCGGGGCGAATGAAAGGCTTTTCACGGTCGGCAATGCCTGGGCGAACAAGGCGGCCGCCCATCGACGCCGTGACGGACTGGCATCCTTGCGCGCGCATTCACCCAACGCCCACAACGTCCGTCCATGGCTGTCTTCGGAGCCTTTGTCTTCAAGCCAGGTCCGATTGAAGCCCATGAAATTGCGAAATCGTCCGGTGTCGGGGTTCCACGCATGCTGCACAAAAGCGGCAAATCGCGCCGTCAACACCTCCGCCAGGCGCTGCTCGCCCGGTTCGTTGAGGGCACAGGCCAATAACAGCGCGCGGGCGTTGTCATCCACGCAATAGCCGTGCGAGCGATCCGGTACCGAATGCACGGCGTGCTGGAACAAGCCGGTATCATCGCACATCGACAAGAAAATGGCCTGTTTGCATAGTCCGGCACCGCGGGGCCGTTCGGCGCGACCAGGTCCGGCTCGCTGCGCGCGATCACCTTCAGCCAGTGGCCATGCCGCGCATTCTCGAAGGCGGTGAGGTAGCGCTCGGCGGTGCGCTCCCACGTCATCGATCGGCTGGCCGCGTAGGCGCGCTCGCGCATCGCCTGCCGGCGAGGGTCGTCGGTGAGCAATTGCGCAATTTCCTTGCCGATCGCCGCCGCGTCGCCAAAGGGAACCAGAACGCCGCGCCCATCGAACAGCAATTCGCGCGCGTGCCAATAAGGCGTCGACACCACCGGCTTTCCGAGGCCGAAGCTGTAGGCCAGCGTGCCTGACGTCATCTGCGCTTCGTTGAGATAGGGCGTGACGTAAACGTCGCACATCGAAATGAATTCGAGCAGCGTCGGCTGGTCGACGAACTGGTCGAGGAACACGACGTGGTTCTCGATGCCAAGTTCATGCACGCGCGCCATCAGGCTCTCGCGATAGGCTTCGCCCTGATCCCGAACCAGATTGGGATGGGTGGCACCGAGCACGACGTAGACCGCGTCGGGGCGTTCGTTTCAGGATCGAGGGCATGGCGTCGATCATGACCTCGATGCCCTTGCTGGGAGATAGCAGGCCGAATGTCAGAATGACGGCAGCGGCCGCTGAATCCGAGTTTGGCCTTTGCCACGTCAGGTTCAACAAACGGAAAATCGGGAATGCCATGGGCGATCACTTCGATTTTCTCGTCCGGCACACGATAGACGCTGCGCAGCAGCTCGCGTCCCTTGTTGGCCATCACGATTATCTTTGAGGACCCTTCGACGATACGTTCCATCACCGCGCGTTGAACCGCGGTCGGCTTGGCCAGCACCGTGTGCAGCGTCGTCACGATCGGCATGGTGAGGCGAGACAGCAGCTCGAGGATGTTGGCGCCTGCTTCGCCGCCAAAAATTCCGAACTCGTGCTGCAGGCAAGCGATGTCGAAACGGCCGGCGTTCAGAAAGTCTGCCGCACGGACATAGTCCTCGATCGCGTCATCCCTGACCTGGAAAGCGACAGAAGCGGGATAATCATAGGCCTGACCGTGGTCGGTCATCGCCACGATACAAGTCTCGAGATTTGGCCGTGAAGTCGAGATCGCGCGTTGCAGGTCGGTCGTAAATGTCGCGATTCCGCAGCGGCGAGGCAACGAATTGCCGATCACCGCGATCCTTCGGAGCGGCGTCACGCGCGCGCCCCGGCGAGGCCTGCCAATTGCGGAACAGCCGTGGCGCCTTTTGGAACAGGATTGGTCGATGGCTCGCCGAGCCGCTGCAACAGGGAACCGATTGGAGTGGCTCGCCGGATAGGCGACCAGGGCCGTCAACCCGTTGACGCCGACTTCGATGCTGGTACGGCCACCCCCAACGAAGATCGCCTGTCCTATCGATGCCGCGGCCAATCCGATGGCGGCGTGGCCCTCGAGAACGAGAATCCAGGTCTCCGGCTTCAGCGAGCAGCGCCCAGCTTGAGCCCTCGGGAAGTTCAAGTCGCTCGAGAACGAAATATCGGCTCGCGACCAGAACCGTCCGTTCGCCCGTAAGGCACATCGGATTGCGTGGCGATCGAAGCGGCCAGGTGTTGGCCACCGCCACGCCATTGTCTTCGTGCAATTCGCGTTGTCTGCCATAGTCGAACAGGCGGAATGTCGTGTCGCTACGCTGCTGAATTTCGGCAAGCACGATACCGGCGCCCAGGGCGTGGATGGTGCCGGCCGGGATGAAGATGACATCGCCTTTCGCAACTGGACGCCATTGAACCAGTTCGACGATCGAACCGTCCTTGATCGACGCCCGCAATTCCTGTGGCGTTACCCGGTGCTCCAGGCCAACGCCGATCTGTGCGCCCGGTTTTGCCGAGATGATGTACCACGCTTCGCTCTTGCCGTTCGGCATCCCCATCGCGCGCGCGAAAGTGTCGTCCGGATGGACCTGGATCGACAATGGCTCGCTGGTGAACAGCAGCTTGAGCAGCAAGGCAGGGATCGGCGCGTTCTTGTCGGCCCGCTCGAACCACAATTCCCCCACGGCATCACCGGTACCGTCGATACTGCTCCATGGCTGGAGATCGCTGACCCCCCAGGGCTTGTGAACGACCCGCACGGAGGCATGTTCGGTAGGCATATATGATCCTGACCCGTGACGCGCACATCGAAGTAATGTGCCGTATGATCGATATCGTGCACAGAATTTTGGGTAGTTAAGGCGTCGCGTTTCGGGACACGCCTATCGCAGAGAACTGCTTACGCTACCCATTAGATGGATACTCCGGCACCCGATATCAACCTTCGCGCGATGCGCACTGTCGATATAATGGAATACGTCGTCCTGCCCTGTTTGACCGACGGGCCCCTCTCCGCCTCTCTAAACGAAATGAGCCGCCGCCCATTTTCGTCCCACAAGGCCAACCGCACGCACCGCAGACTTTGGAGCAGGGTGATTCGTCCGACGGCAGCGAGTTGCGGATGGTCGCGCAACACATCCGGCAAGCGATAGCAGGGAATTCGACTGCACAGGTGATGGATGTGGTGGACGCCGATATTCGCCGTGAACCAGCGCAAGACACCCGGCAAGTGATAGTGCGAACTGCCATGCACCGCAGCTTCGTGAAAACTCCAGGATTCATCGTGGGACCAGGAAGTATCCTCGAACTGGTGTTGGACATAGAACAGCCAGACACCGATCGACGCGGCCAGAACCAAGATCGGCAGTTGCACAAGCAGGAACGGCCCAAAGCCGACCAGCCGGATCATCGCGGCGACCACAATCGCGATCGCAGCGTTCGTGCCCATTGTACTCAGCCAGGGCTCCCAGCCGCTTCGCATCATCCCTATCGGCAAGCGATGCCGCAAAATGAACAGATACGTGGGACCGACGCCGAACATCACTATCGGATGCCGGTACAGACGGTAAAGGATCTGACGCCATCGAGGCCGCGCGAGAAACTCCTGCACGGTCAACGTGTCAATGTCGCCGATGCCCCGGTGATCGAGATTACCTGAACTCGCGTGATGAAATGCATGGCTTCGTCGCCAGTAGTCGTACGGGGTGAGGGTCACGACACCGATGGCTCGGCCGACCCAATGGTTTGCAAGACGGCCGTGGAAGAATGACCCGTGGCCGCAGTCGTGCTGGATCATGAAGAGACGGACGAGCAATCCCGCCGCGGGTGCCACCAGCAGCAGGCCAATCCAATAGCCATGGTCAAGTGCCACCCACATCAGAGCCCAGATGACGAGGAAGGGCACTGCCGTGATCACCAGTTCGAATACGCCGCGTGCGCTGTCCGGCTCGCGATAAGGGGCGAGCAGGCGCGCCAACGCGCGGGTTTCTGGCGGGCTAGGAACCATCTCTAGGCTGATTGGGCACGTGTGTTTAAGGAAGGACCGCCCCACAATGGAGCCTGCGAACCCGCATATTGACCCGCGTCTTGATGTTTTGCTGAGCAATATTGCTCAGTCTAAAATCCAAGCACTATTTAATTTCACAGCCGAGTTCGCCGGGATTGCGCGAAAGATTGCGACTAATATGAGCAATATTGACCAGCAGCTGGCAGCGAGGCGCCGCATGCTGATTCGATTCCCGCCCGGTTTTTCGGCTGCTATCGGTGCCTGAAGGTTACAGCACGCCTGATCTGCAGGAGCATCACATGCCCCAAGCTTATGCTGGCTCCGATCCATCGCTACTTCCGATCGAACGGCCCCGCTGCCCGGAGTGCCAGGGCCGCATGATGCTGGCCCGGATCGAACCTCGTCCTAACGGTTCTGATCTGCGGACCTTCGAATGCTCCAAGTGCGAGCACGTCCACAAAGTACTGGCTGAGGATCCGATGAAATCGGCCAAGGCGCAGTGGCACAACAGCAACCTCAATTCGCCAACGTAGTTGCTTGATGAGTTGGCGGGGCGGGTCAGTAGTTTTGTCGGACTACTAGACCCACCCCGCGTTCTCTCGCCGTCACTCCATTACTTGATGCAGGTCTTGTCAGCCGTCAAAGCTGTTTCTGCGGATGCGTGTGTCGGATGAGCGGTACCGATAACCTTCCAGTTGCCACCCGCGGCAGGCTGGGCATTGACAACTTGACACTTCATCGTCGCGGTATCTTGAGTCAGGTAAAACGAGGAAGCACCAGATGGCGGCGCTTGACCGACAGTCTTGTCCGGTTCAGCCGCGAAGGAAGGTGCGGTGAATGCGAGAACAGTGACCGTCGCTAAAAGGATCTTCTTCATTGTGTCTACCAGTTGTCGTGCGTCCATGATTGGACAAAGGGCAAATAGAGTCTGCCGATGAAGGTTCCTGCGATAGCGGATTTGTTTTTGCTCCCCAGCCGAAGGATTCCGAGCTGCGGATACTGTGCAATATTGCTCAGCGACAGCGGAAGATAACCGATAGGTTCTCCTGACAGGCCCCTGCGAACTCACGCGACGGGTCGGATCGGCAATTGGCTTGACTGCCAGCGATGCAGGCTCGTCCAGGAATCTCACTTTGACCATCAGGACCACGCGGAGCACCGTCTTGTTCATCAATCCGTTCACCCTCCAAAACCTGGAGGGCGTTCAGCCTGCCGGTGAATATGTTGTCCTCGCTGACGACGAACTGATCGAAGGATTGTCAAGGCTTGCCTATCGGCGATTGGTAACGCTGTTTCAGACGCCGGCGATTTCTGCCCCGCAACGACAGACCCAGTCTTTTTCGATCAGCCAAACGGAGCTGGACGCAGCGCTCATGAAGGACAAAGATCAGACGATCGTGATGCATTGAGCGCGTTTGAACCGCCTCGCGATGTATTGCCGCGTTCGCTCATGGATTGATCCGCGGTTTACGAAGTCCGGTTTGTCGACCTGGATGGAAGGATATCGATGCCCCTGAAATTTCCGAATTACAGTCGAAGTTATGACCGAACCCGGCAGGCTGTCCGTTTTTGGGGATATGACACCTCGATCGAATATTCGTTCTTTGTCACCGTCGGTGCTCTTTTGCGGGTGGACCCGCATCTCAGGCGTGACGAAGAGGGCTTCCTCGGTGCGTTCGATGCGAATCGCGATCTGATTTGCCAGACGGCTGCGGCGGTCCATTCGCGGGGTCGAAAGAGTTACGAACTGGTTGGTACGGATTTTTAGGCAGTTCGCTGCGGATAAGGTACAATCAGGCAGCGAGGACTTCATGCCAAAAGCGGCAAAGAGCCTATTTGACCCAAAACTCTTTCTCGCCAAGGTCGGCGAGGGCAAAACCATATTGAAATTTGACAGGAACCAGGTCGTTTTTGCGCAAGGAGACGCCGCAGATACCGTTTTCTATATTCAAAAGGGAAGGATCAAGGTTCTCGTCGTCTCCGAGCAAGGCAAGGAAGCCGTGGTCGGAATCCTGGAACATGGACAGTTCTTTGGCGAAGGATGCCTCAATGGCCATCCGTTGCGGATTTCAACAACCACAGCCATGGAAGAATGCCTGATCACCTCCATCGCGAAAGACGCGATGCTGACGGTGCTCCACAGCGAGCCAAAGTTTTCAGAGTTGTTCATGGCGTATCTCCTGAGCCGCAACAGCCGCATCGAGGAAGACCTGATCGACCAGTTGTTCAATTCCAGCGAGAAGCGGCTCGCGCGCCTCCTCCTTCTTCTGGCAAATTTCGGAAAGGAAGGCATCCCACAGCCTATCGCAGCACATGTCAGCCAGGAGACGCTGGCGGAGATGATCGGTACAACACGCTCGCGCGTCAGCTTTTTCATGAATAAATTTCGCAAGCTCGGCTTCATTACCTATAACGGGAAGATCGAGGTTCACAATTCGCTCCTGAACGCGGTCTTGTATGACAAGCCTGAGATAAAGCGGGACGAGTGAGGCGTCTGGGCGCAAGGATCGGAGCGCCTTGAAGCGCCTGCGCGTTGCGGCGAAAGGGAAATAACAGAGGATTTTGCTGGGGTGAGCAATATTGACCAGCAAATCCGGAGCTCCGAGGAGCATGCTGTTTCTATCACCGCCCAATCTTCGGCATCGATCGGTGACTGAGAGTTCGGTAACGCTCCCGCCTTGCGAGGAGCGCGACTATGTCTACAAAAGCAGTTCAGCCCAAAACCACATTACAGACCAGACTGACGCGCGAAGCCGCGCGGCTCAACGAGGCGGCAGCCGCGCTCCCGGATGGTGAAGAGCGCAATGCCCTCATCAACAAGGCCCGCCAGTTCGACAATGCGTTGCACTTCAACGACTGGCTGGCCGCGCCCGGACTCCAGCCGCCACGATAGAGAAAACGGCCCCAGCACGGGGGAAGAGCTGAGGCCGCCATTCATCGGACGCTATGGGGGCATTCGCATCCGGTCGTGTTTAACCAAGCTCCGCCAGCGATATTCGTTCCCACCGATGCAACCTTGGCAAGTCTCAAACGTCTCTCCTGTGCTGGGGTATTGCAATTTCCAGTTCTGGTGCGGCGCCACCAAGCATTATTCAGCTTGGAGGCGTTGTGCGTTTTGGGGGTGTCGGGGAGCTGACCTGTTTCGACCCTGGGGCCTAGTCTGGCCTTGGCCTAACGGGCGAGTTGCGACCGCGAACGTAAGGCAGGACGTGGGATGCTTTGAGCGTCGATGCCGCCTGCCGGGGCTTTGCCCGGCCGATCCCAAGTCTGCCAGGCGAGCTTCAGCGCGAGTTGGCGAACCGGGCCCCAGTGGCTGTCCACGAAGTCGCTGACATGCTCGGGCACGGAGACACCTTCGATATCGCATCGGGCTTGGATTTCGGTGGCAATCGCTTCCGAAACGTCATCCGACCAATGCTCAAGTGTGTTGAAGGCGATAACGCGGACTGGATCATTAAATTGGCCAGTTAGGAAATCGGCGATGATGGTTTCGAAGTCCGTCCGTTCGACCTCGGTTTCGCGGTAGACGCTGCCACTCGCGCTGACGCTGTCCACAACGAGGTAAACGGTCTGATCGGCCCCGTAGGGCACGAGCTTCGGTGACCAGCCAGATCTTGGCATCGTACATGCCTCCAACGAACACGACCCAAACTCAAGCCGGAACTGGCCAGTTAGTTCCGACCACGGGTCGGGGACTTTCGGAGTTCTACCTCCGCACTCTCAAGACAAGGGTCGCGGGTTCGGTGGAGATTCCCAAAGTTCATCCGTCGGAATGCTTTCGCGCGATCGAAAGCCGCGATAGGCTAAGTATAAGCGGAGAGTGCAGACGTCACCAAATCGATAGCACAGGGGGCAGCCATGATTTCAGTTCTGATCGGGGTTTTAGTCATCGTCGTGGTCGGCGCGATCTGCTTTTGGGCCATCGACAAGTTTGTTCGAGATGGCCGGCTGGCCAATCTTCTCAAATTGCTTGTGGTGCTGATCTGCCTGGGGGCTATTCTGCAACGGGTTCTGCCTCTGGCGGGAATTAATTTGTAGTCCAGCATTAGGCGCGGGTAGCCCAATCGTGGCTATCGAGATCGTCGGGCGTCAGCGGTTTCATGTCATTGTCCTTGCCGTGGCGCCCTCAGGTCGCTGCACTACCAGCCGATCGCATCGGATTTCATCGGATCGGCGCCTACCTGCGCCTCGTGGATAAGCCTGCACTCAGCGCACCGCAGGGTCCAGTGCTCGAATCCGGACCGTGCTGAGGTAATATGCTGTACCTCCATGCACGACTGGCATTTGGGACAACGTGGCCACGCCGCTACGCGAGGCGATAAAGCGGGCGTTTGGGGATCGGGCATAGTGCGTCTCGTTAAATCAGGCGGGAGCGCTACCGAAACGCTCTGCCACCGATGAATACCGGAACGGTGCGATGATCGCAGCAGTATGCCGACTCGGCATTACAAGCCGCTGATCAATATTGCTTACAAATTTCGAATGAGGTCAGCGTCAGCTGTTTTCCCGCCCTCTCGGAACATTCGTCGTAGCAAGGCATTGGCTCCAGAGTTTCACATTCATAGGAGCACTCAATGATCAAGTACGCAGTAGCAGTAGCGGCCGTGGTGGGTATTTGCAGCGCAATTCCTGCTCGAGCGGAAGAAGTCGGAATCGGTGTAGGTCCTCGTGGCGTGACCGTGGGTGAAAGTCGTGGTGATCGTGATCGTGACCATCAACACTATCGGGATCGGGACCGCCGAGATCGTGACGAAACGGTTATTATCAGGAAGGACCGCGACCGAGACAGAGACCACGACCGCCGTCCGGTTGTTATCGACCGCGATTGATCAATGAATGCGAAACACAAGCGGCCTTCCTTCGGGGAGGCCGCTTGTGTTTTGCCGTTTCAAAGAAGAAAGAAGGTGGAATAAAAGTTTCTGCTTTCCGCTAAGCATACCACCTACAGGCATGCGACGATCATCCAGCCTTGGCGAAAACGGCCTCAGCACGGGGGTACATGCTGGGCCGTCCTTCATCGGTCGAGCGCTTTTAGTTTCGTTACTGGCAGAGGTACCTGCGACCGTCCTCGCCGCGGAAAAATGTCCCTGGCTGGCAGACGAAGCCATTGCGAACGGCATACCCATTATCGTAACCGCCGTCGTAGCCGTTATCGTAGGCATATGAATTGTCATAGTAGCGTGGCCCGTAACCGCCGTAGTAAGCGCCCGCGCCAATTACTGAGCCAGCGATGATGCCAGCCGCGATTCCGGGTCCAATACCGCCTCCACGGAATCCGCCGCCTCTAAAACCTCCGCCAGCAAAGTGAGCGGCGCCGCCGTGGAAACCTCCGCCACCGCCGTGCCAACCGCCATGTCCGCCTCTTGCGAGTGCAGGGGACGTTGCCGCAAGTGCAACTGCCAGACAGGCAGCCGTCATCGTTCCGAATCTAATCATGACTATTTCTCCTGATAAGTCGAAGGGAGAACATTCCAACGTCTCAGATGTTCCGGTCCCTGCTTTGGTATTCAGTGGCCTTGTTTGATCTTTGCTGCGGTCTAATTCGTCAACTTTTCGAAAGTGAGCAAAATGGAACAGCGCCGAGATGGCTGCGGCTCCAGGGTGTCTCCATCACCGCCGCTTAGCTTAGCTGGCCTCTACCGGTGACTGAGAGTGTTGTGCTCCCGCCTAATTCAGGTGAGCATCATGCCATCACTAGCAGTCTTGTTGGATTCAAGCCGCATAGCGGTTCGGTCCCACACCTGTCCCAAATGTCTGGGACCAATGGTTCTGACGCATATCAAGCCCTCGCACATCGGATTCGAGTTGCGCACGTTCCAGGGCGTCAATTGCGATCACGTCGACAAGGTCGTAACCGAGACCCATTCGACGAAGTGGATCTCTTCCAGGCTGCGAGCGCCGGCTTAGGATCTCGGCGTGCTCCGCAGCCTCGAGGCCCTCGCGCGAGTCCGGGAAGGCCGCTGGCAAGTCCGAGGCGGACCTTTAAGCGACCACGCGGGTTGAGGTTTTGAGACCGGGGCGACTACGAACGCGGAGCTTTGACTATGAGCGCTATTCCTCTTCACCTTCAAAGAAAGTTTGAGCAGCGGTGGGCCGCTAGATTTGTCTCGCCGGTCGCATCGACCGCGCCCAAAAGCACCGACTTGAAAGGTGCCGTCAACAACTTGCCACGCGCCGCAAAAGCAAAAGAAAAACCCGCTGAGCTGACGAAGCGGGCTTAGTCAGTATTGGATCTGGCGGACTCGATAGCGTTGATCTCGCAAATCCTGTTAGGTCATGGCCGCTCGGCGCTTGGCGTTGCTCTGGAAAGCGCGTCAGCACAAGGTGCTGTCCTGTCAGATGAGTTCGCAAGCACGAGCGACAATCCGCCAAAGAGCCCCAGTTGGCGGCCTCTTTCATTTTCGAGATGGCGCGCAATAAGAGCGCGGTGCCCGAAGTGGGGCTGTTTCATTGTCAAGGCGATCGGCGTTCCATCCAAGGAACAATCCGGGTGCCGACGCATTAGCAATCACCGCGATAACGCGATCGAAGGAACAAACGCTTCATGAAACGGCTCTTGTTGATCGGATTTGCAGCTTGCACTCTTGCACTCGCTCCAACCCTGCCTGCGTCGGCGATGCCGAGCGCGAACCTGGGTGCACTTACTGCCGGCACTGACAGCTCAATCATCCAAGTCCACGGCTGGGGCCATCACGGTGGTCGGGGTCATCATTACGGATGGGGCCGAGGCCACCATTACGGTTGGCGACATCATCACCATTGGTGAGACTAAGTTCTGAAAGAGGCCGCCTCAGTCTGGCGGCCTCTTTCATTCGCTGATCCGACACCGCAGCACGCCGGAGCATCGCCGCTACCGTTGTGGTCTCATCAATGGGGTTTTCCACGGGCTCCACCTCTGTTTCATCTTGGGCTGCAGGCCACGATTCTAGAAGAGAAGGCAAGTAAGGCTGCCTCAGAAAGCGGCCCCCGCCCTCACGATCAGCAGCGATCTCATCAGATGCAAGCGAGGGGGCCACGACAGACCTCGTCGCCGAGGATACTGGCTTGTTTCCGAGGCCGGTGGCCTGGTGTGAATATGCCAGTGGCCGATTTTAAAAGTGAGCAAAAGGGAACAGCGCCGAGATAGCGATTGGTTCCAAGATGGCGCAATCAGCGCCCCATCAGAGGGGAAGCATCATGCGCCTTCTTCAATTAAAGGTCGCCGACGACCACATTCGGTACACCCACTCGCAGCTGCTTCAATTGCGCCGCCAGATGCTGCGGTACGCTCGGTCGCTACCTCGCGGATCATCTCAGCGGAATGATCGTCGGCAGATCGCCGCTTCATTGCGCAGCCTCTTTAGAAGCAGGAAGTGGCTAGACGCGCATACTGTTGAGGGTCCGCAGTAAGGCCGATGGACCACAAAGGCATCCAGTATCAGGTCGTGCAGACAGCCAATCCAATCAGCTTTAAATGGATTGTGCACCTGGACGAAATTAGGACCAAGACGGGCGTCTCTTACTCAAGGGGGAACGCCATTTTTCACGCGGTGCGCGCCATCGACAAAGCCGTGAGCGCGTCAGCCAAAGCGAAGTAAGGCCGCCCCAGTTGGCGGCCTCTTTCATCAGGGGCCCTTGCCTTTGTATTTGACCGCAGTCTGGCTTCTAGAGTGTCAAACGAAGTGGCCCCAACTCGGGGCTGAATTCGAGCCGGGGCCATCTTTGGGGAGAAACCACAGATAGGCTGCGGCTTCCCTTGCAGCCGACCACAGCCACGGCGGAGCGCTGCTCAATTCTGCTCACTATCCTAGTTTCCCAGATGGAGTGTCCAACGAAACGGCCCCAGTTCGGCGCTGGTCGCGATCTGGGGCCGCCGGAACGACGCGAGGGCGGCTCGCGAGGTTCAGCTACAGCCGATCACATCCGGTTCCGCGCCGATGTTCAATTTTGAACACCGTCCTAATTTCAAATCGCAAGTGCCCAAAAAACAGCCCCAGTGCTGGGGTCGCAACCGTTTGGTACGTTTCGGACGTGCCGCTCCTGCCGAACGAAGGTCGGTAATCAGGGTAAAGCGGAAGTGACTCGGACACCTTCAGACCGACGTGATTTAACCCAGATGCCGAAGCTCCCATTTTTTCCCCTGCGGGACCCTGTAACCGGTCAAATTGCCTCATTACCAACTACTTCATTTCGGCGTTGGAACCGCTATAATTCGAGGCGCGCTCGTTCATCGGAGCTGAGGGAGGCTCCTGTGGGGATGTCAGGGAAATCAGCCAATAACGAGTTCGATCCCCAAACTTTTCTCGCCAGGGTGGGGGCGGGTAAAACGATCCTGAAAACTAAAAAGAATCAGCACGTCTTCGAACAGGGCGACGTGGCAGATTCGGTTTTTTACATTCAAAAGGGCCGGGTCAAGCTCACTGTCCTATCCGAGCAGGGGAAGGAAGCGATAGTCGGAATTTTGGAAGCGGGCCAGTTCTTCGGCGAGGGCTGCCTCAATGGCCATCGATTGCGCATCGCGACCACGACGGCGATGGAAGAATGCGTGATCACCTCGATCACCAAAGAAGCGATGATTGCCGCCCTTCGTTCCGAGCCGAAATTTTCCGAGCTGTTCATGGCGTATCTCTTGACACGGAACAGCCGGGTTGAAGAGGACTTGATCGACCAGCTTTTCAATTCAAGCGAGAAGCGACTCGCCCGCCTTCTTCTGCTGCTCGCGCATTTCGGAACGGAGGGCGTACCTCAGCCTATTCTATTGGATATCAGTCAGGAAACATTGGCCGAGATGATTGGGACGACCCGATCCCGCGTCAGCTACTTTATGAACAAATTCCGCAAGCTTGGACTCATCAGCTACAATGGAAAGATAAAGGTTCATAATTCACTGCTAAGCGCCGTTTTGCATGAAAAGCCCGAGATAGGGCGGGATGATTTAACCAGCAAAGTCTAGCGGCCCGGTTGCTCGATGAGCGGACTATCAATAAGCCTTCGTTTTCGGAATGTCGTTCTCGCGCAACAAAAAGCCCCGCTGGTTCGCGGGGCTTTTTCTAATTCGAGTCCTACTTTGCCGATGGCTGTTTCAGGCGCCATGCTGCCGATAGTCGAGCGCGGTCAATCCATGGATGGCACGCTCGCATAGTTTGTTGGCGTCCCGTTCGCCGCTCTCTGCAGCCAGCAAAATCCCCCTGGCAATGATCTCGCGATCCACTTCTAGCTGACCGATATTCTGAAGCGTTCGACACGCCAGGCGGCGCGAATCACCCGCGCGGCCTGACTTGTTGCAACTACGTCCCGCGAAATTCAATGTGATAGTCGTTTCGCGTTTGCGGCGACGTGTTGCCGGTACCGATCAACTACGCCGCTCGCCGTGCCGCCAGCCATAAGGCTTGCACCAGCCTCAAGCATGGCGTGTACTTTTTCCATCACCATCAGATGCGCTTCGTCGTGCGAGCCGCGGCCGCCGGACATCATCTTCATCGTTCGAAGACCAATAACGTTGCCTGACTCGAATGCTAACAACACGATGGAATAAAAAGGGACAAACATCGCATCGCCTCTCTCAACAGCGAGATGCTGCAGTAACCAAATGCTTGGTGCGATGAAAAGGTCCATGCACGCAAGTTGGTTTGTGGACTAATTCGCGCAAATCAAGTGAGCTGTTTTGATCGGACAGCCGTTTGACTATCGTCTGTCGCGGATCCTCTTCCCAGACGCTGGCCGCGCCGTTCTCAACAGGACGACCCGTTTGCAGATTGCAAACAAGGCGGCCAGATATTCAACAAACGCGCTGCCAGGATTGCAGCAAGGGACGACGGCCTGCGGAACGGGATGCGAGCGAGTGGATTGGTCTACTCGAGGAAGTCAACCATGCCACAGAGCAATCGCTACCCAAGTACGGATGAAACAGGCGAACGGGTACCTGCACGACCGCACGACTCCGGCAGTCAGTCTAACGAGACGGTTGATGGTCTGGATTCTACCACTGAAGCGTTGCGGCACGCGGCAGAGGACACGGCGTGCGGCGCCGCGCCGGATGATATCGAAAAAACGCCAGTGTTCGATCGGGCCGGTCTAGCGCCGAAAATCTGAAGCGAGAGCGTCTACCAAAGGACGCGCTCCCGCGCCCGCAATCTATTGTTCCAGGTGTTCCCATTTTTCTTAATCGGCATCCGTGGAACAGTTTGATGTCCTTCGCTTTGACCTAGCGGAGGAGCCATGGCCCGCTTTTGGAAGACAGCAGTTTTCATCATCGCCACAGCCTATTTCGTGGTGGACGGAGTGTTATCTTACGCGACGCGGCCGATAATCGTATGGATCGCTAAAAGCAATCTTTTCGAGCGAACGCGGCTCTGGGTCGTTTCTTTGCGACCTTATCCTGCGCTCGCGCTGCTAGCGGTTCCGGTCATCATCCTGGAGCCCGCAAAGCCTCTGGCGGGATATTTGATGGGAACCGGCCATTTCGGCGCGGCTGCGGTTACGTTTGTCACTGCCGAAGTATTGAAGCTAGTGTTTGTCGAACAGCTGTTTCATCTTAATCGAAAGAAGCTGCTGTCGATTCCCGCTTTCGCTTTCGGATATCGATACTGGCGACAAATGATGGACTTGGTAGAATCGATGGAAGTTTGGAAGGCGTCGCGGAGACTGGCAGAAAACGCCGGACATTTGCTTCGGACTCGTTGGCTTCAATTCAGGCGAGTTCATCACCTTCAATTCCGCTTATCTCACAGGTAAAGCTCTATTTTCAGACGCGGCGGAATTACTATTTGAATCGAGAAAGGGCGGCCAATGGCCGCCTTTCCTGCGTTATGACGTGTCACCAACAGATTTGTCGCCTCAGACGTGCAGACCAAGGAAACCTGCAACAAAGATGATAACTACCACTACGCCGATGATGTAGAAAATATTCATTGTGTACTCCGATCGAGGCATGCCCGGTTTCAACATGAAAGCGCGGCGCTTGAATAGGAACGTTTGAGGCGAACGGTACGTTCCATCATCCGCCGAAGCCGTCCATCTCGGGCTCGCCCCGACATTTGCCGGCGCGACCGCGGCGAAAGGTGGTCAATCTTATCCAGCCTCACATTTCATCCAAATTTGTTTGAAACTATCGCTGTTTAACAACGGAACGTCTCTCCGTGCAGGCTGTTGGCTTCCTGACCGATCCTCTCGCCGTGTTCAGGATGCCCAAAAGAAACCCAACATCTACCGGCCCCATGACAATGCAACCCCTCGAACGCGGCTCGATAATGCCGACACAAGGGCTGCCTATCATGCCAACTGTGGGAAAGGCGGCGAAGACGCCGCAACCGAAACAACAGCCGACAGGGATGGAGGCAGTCCGCGCCGCCAAAGCGGCAATAACGCGAAGAAACTCCCTGCGGAAGCAGCGGGACGTCCAAAAGGACAACATACTGCGCTAGTTTCTGGAGTTGATGTCCTGATGGAGGTTGTGAAGGTAAGACAGCCCCTCCACCGTCAAGCGGTGCTCGTCTTTTTCGCCCTCGATGTACATTTTCATCAGATGCTCGGAAAGCCGTTCACGGGCACCCTTGGTCTCGGAGCGGTTTGCAAGAGCGCCATATATGATCAGCGCGCGATCGACAGGCAGAGTGTTCATTGGATTTCCCCAGGATGGTTCGAGCCTCTGAATAGGTAAGGCTCATTGAATAGGTAAGGCTCATTGCTCCGCATCGTTCCGGGAAAATAGGCGCAAATTTTTTTGGTGCGAATAGGCTGGGTCGATTTGGAAGAGGAGCAGATGAGCAGCGAGCCGTAACACAGTACTCGGCATCGGGCGTGACACGCAGTCCGAATAGGCTTGACCTGAAATCGCAATCCTGACAGCGGCAAGGATAGGTGCAGCTTTAGCTGATTGATGCTGTACGCGGTTCAGGGAACTTAGTAGATCGCCCGACGTTCAGATCAGATGATGTTCGTTAAACTCTCATTGGCTGCGGCTTTATCATCGATAGCGATCTGTCCAGTTCACGCTGAAGGCGGTCTTGCTGCATTCTACGGCGGCGGGCGGACCGCAAGCGGCGAAGTAACCGGCTCGACCGGGTTGACTGCCGCTCATCGAACATTGCCGTTTGGCACGAAGGTACTGGTGACCAACGTTCGCAATGGCAAAACTGTAGTCGTCCGCATCACGGATCGCGGGCCTTATGGTCGTGGTCGAATTATCGACGTGAGCCACGCGGCGGCGCTTGAACTCGATATGATCGACAGCGGCACGGCAATGGTGAGCGTGGTGCGTCAATAGAGATATCTGGTCTGTGCATCGGCCTCGCGGCGTTTTACTTCTCACCAAATGCGAAAACCGAAATAACCTGATCAAATTTGTACAGACAGCAGCAGCAGATCGGCTTGTAGTGCTGCATCTGAACCAAAATGCCGAGGTGGCACAATGAATATGTCGAGTGAAAACCTGTTGGTCATATTGTTTGTGGGTCTCGTTGCCGGCTGGTTGGCAGGTCAAATCGTGCGAGGGACCGGCTTTGGGATCATTGGTGACCTCATCGTTGGGATTTTGGGCGCTTTCATCGGAAGTTGGTTATTGCCTCAGCTAGGCATCCATCTCGGTACGGGAGTGATCAGCGCAATCGTCAACGCTACCATCGGTGCGATATTGCTTCTCCTCGTCGTTCGCCTCTTTCGAGGTGGCAGCGGATGGGGAAGCAGGTGGAGCGGCGGCTGGGGACGGCGCAGGTAACGCGCATCCTGCGCACGGCAAACAAAAGCCCCGAATAGTTCCGGGCAGGCTATCCACTTCGTGGATAACCGGACATCGGGGTTTCGCTATCTTGGCTCTACCGCCGGATGGTGGCTCATTGTCGACGGACGGTCGATACCATCTGCTCCGCCACTAACGCCTGAAGCTTGCTTATCTCAAAGAAGCCAGTGGCACGTCGAACGCGTAGACGAAACCGGCCGGCTCATAGCTCAACCGCACGTCGCCCTTGAGCTGCTTGCCGAGCGTCTCGATCAGGCGTGTCCCGAAACTGCGCCTTTCGGGAGCATGGACCGCCGGGCCGTTCCTCTCGGTCCATGTCAAGAGCACGCGTTGCGCCTGTTGGTCCAGTGTCCAGGCGATGTCGACGCGTCCGTTCGGCACCGACAGGGCGCCGAATTTCGTGGTGTTGGTGCAGAGTTCGTTGAGCGTCATCGCGACGGCAATGACGGCGCCCGACGTCATCTGAATATCGGGTCCCGCAATCGAGAATTTCGGTTCAGCCGGATTGTCGAAGGCTTCAGTGGCAGCGCGGATGATCTTGCCGAGATCGGCGCTGGTCCATCTTGCCTGCAGAAGAAGATCGTGAGCTCGCCCGAGCGCCAGCAGCCGGCCCTCGATGGCGTGCTGCGCGTGTTCGGCGCCTTGCACATTGCGCAGGCTCTGAGAGGCGATGGCGCCAACCGTTGCGAGCGTATTCTTGATACGGTGGTGCAGTTCTTCAAGGATCAGCTTCTGCAGCTTGTCGGCCGCCTCGCGCTCTTTGGCATCGATGCCGGCTTTGGCAAGCAAGCCCTGGGCATTGATTTCGGCCTGTTCAAGCAGGAGCCGGAGGCTGACGTTCTCTGCCTCCAGAAAATCCTGGTGCGGTTCTGCGCCGCTCGCAGCGCGCTGGTCAGGTCGGAGGTCCGCTTCAGGCATCGCTAAATTATACCACCATAGGTCGGGCGCCGCACACATCTCTGGAGAACGTGATTTCTGCCGCAACCGGGCGATTTTGGCAATATTCAATGCGAAACCGCCGGCATCAGGAGTGGCCGATCATGCTCCGCATCTGGGCTATCATTTCCCCCGCTACGAGCGGCTTGCCGAAGAAACGGCTGTCGGCAGGAAGATCGATATTTGGCTGCTTCAATTGCCCCGATACGACGATGATCTTGATCGATGGCCAGCGCTGATGAACCGCGTGCGCAAGTGCCAGTCCGTCCATGCTGCCTGGCATCTGGATGTCGGTCATCATCAGCGCGATGTCGGACCTGGCTTCCAGTATGGCGACGGCCCCGTCGGCATCGACGGCCTCAACCGGCGCATAGCCGGCATCTTCCACCATGTCGGCAGCGCGCATGCGGAGCATCATTTCGTCCTCGACGATGAGAATGACGGCTGGAATGCGTGAACGGTCAAATACCATCATACGGGCGCTTTCAGGAGAGAGCGGCGGACACGGCCAACGGCTTGGACAGCCGGCCGGATATGAGACAAGCATCTTGAGGCCAATATGATCCCGATTGCTCAACAAAGACACAACAAGCCCGCTGCAGCCAGTAATCCGCTTGCATGCTTCTGCTGGTCACATGCGCCTTATTTATCTCTCGGGCAAGCATGATGGAACCAAAGGGCGCTTGGTGGCGGCAATCGTGGCGGCATGGGAGACGACCATCGGCGCAAAATGGATTGTCGGTCTGTCCGTCCGGCGCGGTTGCTGGGCGGGTCAATTTCGAGTTGGCGCCAGCCGAAGAAGGTTCCGGCTAAGACGGATTTGTTTTCGGCCCCTAGAGAGGATTGCGGCTGTTTTCCCGGAACCAATGGTTCGCGAGCCTATTGGCTTCGTGACACAACCACTTTTGGAGAAATGCCATGAACAAACTCGCGATCTCTCTAGCTGTCGGCGCAAGTGCGCTTTTCGCGACCGCTGCTTCCGCTGCACCGCTTTCCGCCGATGTATCAGTCGTACCCCAGAGCAACATTCAAAACGTTCGCATGACCTGCAACGAAAACGGCCGTTGCTGGCGCCAACGCGATGAACGCCGTGTCATCATCCGTGATCCCAATGATTCATACGGATATGTGCCTCGCGAGCGTTATATCGAGCGTCGGGGTTACGACGAAGAGCCGCGCGGCGGTATCGGTTTCCGCGCTCCTGGCGTGAGCGTTGGTATCGGCACCGACCGCTACTGAGTTCGAAAGAGAAACCGGCAGACCTTCGCCGGCATCGCGCCCGCCACGACGATCACATTGCGCTAGGAAAGATTCGCCCGATCGAATTTGTTCGGTCGGGCGTAAATTGCAGCAAAAGGCCCCATCATGACGAGCCAAAATCCAGACCGTGTTCAAATCGATAGCGTCGATAGCGGCGCAATCTGCACAGAGATCGGTGAAAGGCTGCGTGCCGCTCTGAGGGGGAATCCAAGCAAATTGCCGCCATATCTCGTTAGCCTGACGGAACGATTTGACGGCGTTGAGGGTGGCGACGTTGCCTTCAAGAATTCGACTGAGATTGACTTGAGATGAAAGACTTTCCGAACGCGTCTTTTCCACCTGAGACCATAAGCATCATGAAAAATGCCCTGGACGCGGCGGTCGCGTCGCTGCCCGACCCGGTCAGTTCCGCACATGTGCAGTCCATAGCTGAGACCATCCTTCGCACCGCCAAGGAAGGCGAGAGAGATCCAGCGATGTTGCAAAGAATGGCGCTGATCGAACTTCAGATCTCGCCCCGTCATTGATGGTAGCTCTAAGCCAAGCCACACCTCAATCCCCGAAGGCGACGTCGATTCGATTTGGGCTGCGATAGCTCTCAAAGCATGTCTTGAAGTTCGTCGCTTGCAACGGCCGTTCATGCGCTGCCTTATTTGAATGGGCCAATTCGAATATAATTTGTATTCGCGGAACTCTTTATAGTTCCAGCGGTTGTGAATGGAATCCCCGAGCGCAGCGGGATCGGCTACGAGCCACAGTCAGCAGCCCAAAATGATCAAGTCTCTCGCCGCCCTGGCAATATTTGGCCTATTGGGAGCGGCGGTTGTTGCCTTGCCCGCCTTCGCTCCTCAGGTCAAAACGAGCGAAACAATCACCTTGGCCAAAGGAGATCGGTCGGCTATCCGACCGATTGCCAAAAATTGTTTGCAGCAAGTCTGGCCCAACTTGGACGCGTCTTGTTTGCGCAGCAGCGAGTCAGGAGCGATGATTCTCCAAGCTCGTTTGGTAACTGCGCGCCGATAGGAGGCAGCAAATGACAACACGACGCATAATTGCTTTCGGCTTGATTGCAGCGGCCTCCACAGTCGCGCCCGCCCACGCCCAACAGCCTTATGATGGGCTTTGGAACGTGACAATTCTGACAAGGGCCGGAAATTGCGAGCCGTCCGTTCAGTATCCGCTCACTGTTACCGACGGAAAGGTTTCGGGTGCAGCGGATGTTTCGGGCAGCATCGGACGAGAAGGTAACGTAAAGGTCTCAATCCGCGGTGCTTACGCGAACGGCCAGCTCAACGGAAATGGCGGGTCTGGCAGATGGAACGCGGCTTCCGGCGGAATAGCCTGCAGCGGCCGTTGGGAAGCATTACGGCAATAACGAAGGAGAGCTGCATGTCGCGCCACAATAAAATGCCGCCAGTGCCGTCGGCCAACCGCAGTCATAAGGGGACGGGTGACGATACCCAAGTGAACAAGGATGCTCCCAGAAACAAGGGTGAAGTTAACACTGCCGAGCAGGGCGACATCGCCAACGTCAAGCAGAACATGACCAATGCCGGGTTTTTCAAGGGACGAAGTAACGTCGAACGACCGACTTTGTCAGGTCGGGAATTTTCCGTCCTCGATATGACCGGCGGCAACGCTCTATTTCGGGCCAACGCATTTGTGTCCTGGGGCTCGTTATTCGATCCTTTGATCCCCATATGAATGCCTATCCTGATCTACCATCGAGATTGGTCAGAATGCGCGGTGCCGTTCGCGAGGTAATGCCGATGCGAACAAGCGCCGACAACAGGAGGATCCAATGTCACTTACACAATTTAACGTCGATGACGGACCGCATGCCATGGACGGGCTGCGGCTTGTTGCCCAGGATGACTCTGAACCGATCGAGGCGTTCATAGGCCGCAAGGTGATGGACGTCTGGGCCGACTCTGTCGAGCACCATGGAGATCGACAAAGTCTGTTCCGTGATCAATACAATGCGCTTGGCAAGGTGAACCTTGCAGCGATTGGGCGGATCGTGAGCGCGAAATATCAGCGAGGCGCCGCCTCCAACCGCCAGCATCCCTTTGTCGAGGTCCTGTTCTCGGACATCACGGAAAGCGGCGAGGCTCTAAATCTGAGTGAACTTGTGCGCAAGCCTTTGCCGCCGGCATTTCATAGGCTGACTTGAGCGCGAATGATCATCGCGGCGATCTTAGAAGGACTAAAATGATGAAAAAACCTGTTCTCTCAATTGACGAGCCGGAGCCGAAGAAAATACTTCGAGCCGACCGGCCTCCCACCGAAGGGTTCGTGACGATCGTCGACGGTCATTTCAAGTCAGAATTTGACACTGTCGATGCTGCCGAAGCATCCGGTCGAAAACTGAAGGCGGCTTATCCGATGCTTCAGATCGAAATCTATGACGCGGACAAGAAGATCCGTACTTTGCTGAGCGAACAAACCTAGCCAGCCGCGCCGTCGGGGGGCTGCCTCCTCAGCGGCAGTTTTGGCAGATCATCAGCTTGCGCTTGAGCTTCGCCTCGTCGTCCTGGTCCGCTGCCTGCTGCTCTTCCCAGCTGTCCTTCGGTTGCGTCTTGCCGTTCTGTCCGGCCGACGCCGTGTCGAGCGGGCCGACGATGATTTCCCGCTTGGTCCGTGCGGGCTTCCTCACCGGCGGCTCGCTCGCCTGGGTGTCGTCGGTCGGCGCCGTGCCGAGCCCGTCCCAGGCGATCGGCGCTGCGGCCGTCGGCGCGCCGGCCGCGGGGGCGCAACCGTTTCCGAGGGCACAGCAATTGGCGAGCAGCAGTGCGAGGGCCAGGAACGCAATGCATTTTGAAATCATCGAGGCGCCATCAAAAGCATCAAAGGCATGAGGTGACGGCCTCGACGCTAGCACGCCCGCGCCGCGGCAGTGCAACTAATTCAGATCGCAGTCAAAAGCCAAGCAGCGCAAGGCTGACCCAGCTAAATGCAAATATCGAACAGACCAGCGCGGCGACTGACGCCATGGTCGCAATAGCTTTAATCGATCGCATGACCGGAAACCCTTCGAAAGCCAACGATCAAATTCTGTTCGACGACTGGTGCTCAATCATGGCGAGAATTGGCCGTGCTCAATAAAGCGCCCGGTTGTGGCCGCCCTGCTACATCGGCGACATTTCGCCCGCAAAAAACCCGCATTTTTAGCACGTAGTAAGCGAATCGGTGGGGATCTGGCGGATGGATCGTGTAGCGGGCGGCGGAATCAGCAAGCTCCTGGCGACGGCTGTTGCGCTGGTGCTGCTTGGGATCGCAGCCCTGTGGCTGGGCCTTCGTACGCCCCAGCCTCAGTCTGCCGGTGATTTTGAAGACTGCACCGAACAGGTCCAGGCCAGCTCGCCCTCGGATGACGAGCGCGCTGCCATGATGACCGCCTGTTCCGCGCGCTTTGCAGGCCGGCGAAAACCAGGCGGCGGCTATACCTATTACGATTTCATGCAGGACCGGAATTTCGACATTGCGGGCCCTAATCCGTCGGCCGAGGAACGCAGGCGAATCGATTTCGCCTACATGGCTTTCCTCGATACCCAAAGGCGAGGAGCGATGTCCGCCGGACTGGCAGGAAGACAGTACGAGCAGCTCCGCGCGGATGTGGAAAGCGCGCGTCAGCCGGTCGGACCGCCGCTGGTCCTGACGCCGCCCAGGAATTCAGTTCCAATCCCGGCAAAGCGCCCGGTCGACCGATCGCGATCGGTGCATTGCGAGGACGGTTCACTCAGCTGCAGCTGGGCCAAGCTCTCGGCGGTGGTGAAGAACTCGTTTGCGTCGTCTCCCAAGGCCAAGCCGTAAGGCAACGGCCGCTCAGCGGCCGGTGAGCCCGTAGGGTGAACCTGAAATAGCGGCGCCTACTCGTCGCCCAGGAAGTGCAGGATCGCGAAGTTGAACTGCCGCGGGTCCTGCAAAAACGCGAAATGACTGGTGTTGGGCAGGATCAACAGCCCGGCGTGAGGGATGGTCGCCGCCATATATTCGGTATGCTCGCGCTTGATGGCCTCGTCATGATCGCCGTCGACGATGAGGATCGGCGTGTCGATCGCCTTGAGCTGCGCGTCACTCCAGTTCGGCTGCTCGGCCCACATCTTGCTGATCTGCTCGACGAAGCTGTCGTACTCTTTCGGCGTCGCCGAAAGGGCGGCGTATTCGGAGCCGGCGCGCTCGATATAGGCGGCAAAGGTCGGGTTCTTTTCAACGCCGTCAATGACGCCTGACGTTACCGTATTGGCGGCAAAGGCGAACACCTTGCCGACGCGCTCCTTGTGGCGCAGGGCGAGATCGATGCCGAGAATGCCGCCGTCGCTCCACCCGACGATGTCCGCCTTGGTGATTTTCAAATTGTCCATCAACGCCGTCACATCGTCGGCCATCAGGTCGTAGCCGTAGGGCCTGCCGTCGCGGGTAGAGCGGCCATGGCCGCGGCTGTCCATCAGAATGACCGTATGATGGGCCGCTACGGCTGGCACCTGGTTGCCCCAATAGTCGGTATTGGCCAGGCCACCGTGCAGGAAGATCACCGGCGAGCCCTGGCCGTAGATCGCATAGTGGATTGAGATGCCGTTTACCTGCGCCTCGCCGCTGCGGTCGGTCGGGATCGGCGGTGGCGTCGGCGGCAAGGTTTGCCATCTCTCCGCCGCAAGCGCCGGACGAACGGCGAGGACAAGAGCGAGCGCAAGCAGAAACCGACGCATGAGCTTTCTCCCAAGATTTGCAGGGTGGGTTGGGCCAACGGGTCGCGCGAATGCGCGCCCGATGACGAGCTTCGCGAAACCCACCATCATACGCAAGGCGCGTAACACGGTCGGCTCCCAGGGAACTTCGGCCCGTGCATCCAAGTTGTTAGATGGATAAGTTCGATGGAATGTTCGGCAAGGGATTCACCATCAATGGTTCACCCGCAGCGTGTTTCGATCTTCTCGCATGGACGGCTGGCATTGCTGAGTGTTGCCGTCCTCTCCCTTCTGGCCGCCACCGCCAGATCGCCGGCCCAGGATGCCGGCGTCAGCGGCATTCCGCCGGGTCCCGCCAACGCGCGAGGCCTGAACGGCTCGGTCAGTGATCCCAGCGGCATCGGCAACGCTGCCAAGGTGCCTCCGCTGCCGCAGCCGGATCTAAGGCCCGTTCCGGTACCGAGCCTGTCGTCGCCGATTATCACCCGGACCGGGCCGGTGCCGGCAACGGTGAAAATCAGACGAACGCGGGTTGCGACGTCGAGATCGGGTCGCGCCGCCGCCCGAGCCGCCGTAAGGGCGCAGGACAAACGGATCGACCACGAGGTCAGCATCTGCCGGGGATGCTAGCGCGTGGGGTCACCCGAGCGGCTTTAACCCCGCTTCGATCTCGGCGCGGCGCGGCTCCAGAAACGGCGGCAGCGCGAGTTTTTCGCCGAGCGTCTCCATCGGCTCGTCGCTGGCAAAGCCGGGCCCATCGGTCGCGATCTCGAACAGGATGCCGTTCGGCTCGCGGAAATAAAGGCTGCGGAAATAGAAGCGGTCGATCTCGCCGGAGTTCTGAATCCGCAATTCGGTCAGCCGCTGCGTCCAGGCGTGATATTGCTCATCATTCGGGGGCGGAACGCGACATGATGCACGCCACCCGCGCCCTGCCGCGCCACCGGCAGATGCTTTTGCTCGATGACGTGCAGTTCGGCCGCCGGACCGCCCTCGCCCATCGCGAACACATGGATAGGCCCGGCCGCATCCGGCGCGGCATACTCGCGCACCGGCCGCATGTTCATGACTTCCGTCAACACCAGCGCGGTGCGCGCAAGGTCGTGCACGTTCAGCACGATCGGGCCGAGGCCGCGGATCTGATGCTCCGCCGGCACGGTGCTGCGCTCCCACGGCGAAGCGGGTCCCGCCCCGCCGTCATCGCCCAGCACCAGACGCTGGCCTTCACTGTCTTCAAACGGCAGCGTCAGCCGGCCGTCGACCTCGGTGATCGCGCCGACGTGAGCGCCGGCACGCTTGAAGCGGTCATGCCAATATTTCAGGCTTTCTTCACCCGCGACGCGCAGGCCGGTGCGCGAGATGCTGTTGGTTCCGCGGCGCTCGGGCGCCGCCGGAAAATCGAAGAAGGTAAGATCGGTGCCGGGATTGGCTTTGCCGTCGGCGTAGAACAAATGGTATGCGCTGACGTCGTCCTGGTTGACGGTTTTCTTCACCAGCCGCATGCCTAGCAGGCCGGTGTAGAACGAAAGATTCTCGCGCGGCTCGGCTGAAATCGCGGTGAGATGGTGAATGCCAGTTAGCTGCATCAGTTGTCCTTTGCGCCGTTCCGCCACGGTTGAGGACCGCTGGCCGCCCGGATATCGCCCAAGAGATCATCGAGATATGATCAAGAGATGATGTAGACCATCGCCCTCACACACGCCATCCTTCGGAAACGGGGCATGAGACAAGCGAAATTTTCGTGAAATTATTGCACTGTTTATTTATCGTCGGGCCATGAGGCATCCGCATTTACACATCCTGACGGCTGCGACGCTCGTGGTCGCGCTGCTGCCGTTTTCGCCAACCTTGACTCAACAAGCCTTCGCCGAGGACGATGCGCCGGTCGATGTGCGGATTCTCGCGATCAACGATTTCCACGGCAATTTGAAGCCACCGCCCGGCGGGATCAGGATTGCCGATCCCGACGACAAGACGAAGATGGTCTCGGTGCCGGCCGGCGGCGCCGAACAGATGGCGACCCTCGTCAACCAACTGCGCGAGGGCCATCCCAACAACATCTTCGTCGCCGCCGGCGACCTGATCGGCGCAAGCCCGCTATTGTCGGCGATGTTCCACGACGAACCGACGATCGAGTCGTTGTCGATGATGGGGCTCGAACTTTCCTCCGTCGGCAACCACGAGTTCGACGAGGGCAAGGTCGAATTGCTGCGGATGCAGAATGGCGGCTGCCATCCGGTCGACAAATGCCAGGGGCCGCATCCGTTTCTCGGCGCGAAATTCCATTATCTCGCTGCGTCAACCTTCGACAAGGCGACCGGCAAGACGATTCTGCCGCCCTACGAGATCAGGGAGTTCGACGGCATCCCCGTGGCCTTCATCGGCCTGACCCTGAAAGGCACGCCCGACATCGTTTCGCCGGTCGGCGTGGCGGGTCTCGAATTCCGCGACGAGGCCGTTACCGTGAACGCGCTGATGCCGGAATTGATGGCAAAAGGCGTCGAAGCTGTCGTCGTGCTGATCCATGAGGGCGGCTTTCCGACCGGCGACTATAATGAATGCCCCGGCATCTCGGGGCCAATCGTCGACATCGTCAAGGAGCTCGACGCCGCGGTCGGCGTGGTCATCAGCGGTCACACCCACAAGGCCTATGTGTGCGACATCGACGGCCGGCTCGTTACCTCCGGCGACAAGTTCGGCACGCTGGTCACCGCGATCGACATCAAGCTCGACCGCGCCACCAAGAAGATCATCGGCGCCAAGGCCAACAATGTCGTCGTCCGCAGCAACTTCTATCCCAAGGATCCCGAGCAGACCGCGCTGATCGATGCTTACGACAAGCTTGCCGCGCCGATCGCGGGTCGCCCGGCCGGATCGATCAGGGAGACGCTTTCGCGCGTGCCCAACGATGCCGGCGAGAGCGCGCTCGGCGATATCATCGCGGACGCGCAGCTCGCCGCGACAAGTGCGGCCGCAAATGGCGGTGCCGTGATCGCGCTAACCAATCCGGGCGGCATCCGCACCGACATCTTCAAGAAAGAGGATGGGATTTCGACCTACGCCGATCTGTTTGCGAGCCAGCCGTTCCGCAACCAGCTGGTGACGCTGACCTTGACCGGCGCGCAGCTCAAGGATGCGCTCGAACAACAATGGACCGATCCCAACCGTCCGCGCATCCTCCAGGTCTCCAAGGGTTTCAGCTACGCATGGGATCCGACAAAGCCTTCAGGCGCGCATGTCATTGCCCTCAGCATGACGCTGAACGGCAAGCGCATCGATCCCGCGGGGAGCTATCGCGTCACCGTGAACAATTACCTTTCAGTCGGCGGCGACGGCTTTTCAGTGTTGAAGCAGGGAAGTTCCCAACAATTCGGCATCTATGACGTCGACGCGCTCTACGCCTATTTCAAGGCCAACAGCCCGATCGCGCCGACCAAGGCGGGTCGCATCATCAAGGCGAACTGAACGTTTCTTTCGCATCTCGGCTCTTTCCGGGTCGCGCACAAGCTCCTAGATTGTCGTGTTACATGAGTACGCTTCTTCTCACCCATCCGGCCTGCCTGGATCACCTCACCCCTCCCGGACACCCGGAACGCCCGGACCGCTTGCGCGCGATCGCGCAGGTGCTTGGCGAAGATCGTTTCAAGGGGCTGGTGCGCGAACAGGCGCCGGAGGGCTCGCTCGATCTGGTCACGCTCTGCCACAACGAGCACTATGTCGAAGAGCTCCGCCATATCGCGCCGACCAGCGGCATGGTCTATGTCGACGGCGATACGTCGATGTCACCTGGCACCTGGGAAGCCGTGATGCGCGGCGTCGGCGGCGCGGTGGCCGCCACCGACGCGATCATGTCGGGCACCCACAATAATGCGTTCGTCGCGGTGCGTCCGCCGGGCCATCATGCCGAAATCAACAGGCC
Source organism: uncultured Alphaproteobacteria bacterium (assembly GCA_963713785.1). Classification (GTDB taxonomy): domain Bacteria; phylum Pseudomonadota; class Alphaproteobacteria; order Rhizobiales; family Xanthobacteraceae; genus Bradyrhizobium. The sequence continues at coordinate 376,725 of CAVQNB010000009.1, read as the reverse complement.
GATGGGCTTCTGCTTTTTCGACAATGCCGCGATCGCCGCGCGCCACGCGCAGCGCAAATACGGCATCGCGCGCGCGGCCGTGGTCGACTTCGATGTTCATCACGGCAACGGCACCCAGGATATCTTCTGGGCCGATCCCACCGTGATGTACTGCTCGACCCACCAGATGCCGCTGTTTCCGGGCACCGGCGCCAGCGGCGAGCGCGGCGAGCACGACACTGTCGTCAATGCGCCGCTGGCGCCGGAGGACGGCAGCGCCAAGTTCCGTGCCGCATTCGAGAATGTGATCCTGCCGCAATTGCAGAAATTCAGTCCCGAACTCGTCATCATCTCGGCCGGCTTCGACGCCCATTATCGCGATCCGCTGGCATCGCTTAATCTCAAGGCAGAGGATTTCGGCTGGGTCACGCGCCAGCTGATGGAGGTCGCGGACAAGAGCGCCGGCGGCCGCGTTGTCTCGATGCTGGAAGGCGGCTACGACCTTCAGGGGCTGATGAAATCGGTGGCAGCCCACCTCACGGCGTTGATGGGAACGTAAATTCCCGCCACAATGCGCCCGCAAACATTCATTTAAATCTGCCCCGGAAACGGGCGCACCCGGGAACGAGATATGGCCGAAAACACCCAAATGGATGTGAAAAAGCTCTCTTTCGAGCGCGCGATCGAGGAACTTAAATCGATCGTCAAGCGGCTCGAGGACGGCAAGGTGCCGCTCGAGGAAATCGGTGGCGATCTATGAACGGGGCGAAGCGTTGAAGCGTCGGTGCGAAGAATTGCTGCGCCAGGCGGAGGCGCGGGTCGAAAAGATCACGACCGATGCCAGCGGCGAGGTGAGCGGAACCGAGCCGCTCGACGTGCAATAGCCCGGCATGCGCGGGCTGCATTGATGCAGGCCTTGAGCTCGCGAGCAGCTCCCATCAGCAGGCGTATACAAGCTGCCGCCTATTTGGGCGGATCGGAACCATCGGCCTGCCTCGCCGTTTGAGGTCGACGCGCCCGCGACCCCCCGTCCGGCACTGCCCAGGGGTTCCGGCGGGTTGGCTTTAACCGCGGGTTTAGTGTAATGCTTGGCGCTCTATGGGCTTTTGAAGGCAGATTGCGAGCGCCGATCGCTTGCACTAAGCGCTTCAAATACCTAATGAAAATGGCTGGGACGGGTGAAAGCCACCAAAGTGACACAGATCACATTGACCGATCGGGAGCACCGTTAGGCTTTCAAGTCGGGCTTTGGCCGGATGTTCGCTGCGCTAAATGCTGTGCAACCCATCTCACGTCGGATTCCTGTTCCGACATACAAATTGGAATATCGCCGTGACCTCATTCAGTAAGACGCCACTCCTCGATACCATCCGCACCCCGGCCGATTTGCGCCGGCTCAAGGTGGAACAAGTCCGGCAAGTCGCCGACGAGCTGCGCCAGGAAACCATCGATGCCGTGTCGGTAACGGGCGGCCATTTCGGCGCCGGCCTTGGCGTCGTCGAATTGACGACCGCCTTGCACTACATCTTCGACACCCCGCGCGACCGCCTGATCTGGGACGTCGGCCATCAGGCCTACCCGCACAAGATCCTGACCGGCCGCCGCGACCGCATCCGCACGCTGCGCACCGGCGGCGGCCTGTCCGGCTTCACCAAGCGCAGCGAAAGCGATTACGATCCATTCGGCGCCGCACACTCCTCGACCTCGATCTCCGCCGGCCTTGGCATGGCGGTGGCGCGCGACCTCGCCGGCGGCACCAATAACGTCATCGCCGTGATCGGCGACGGCGCGATGTCGGCCGGCATGGCCTATGAAGCCATGAACAACGCCGGCGCGATGAACTCGCGCCTGATCGTCATCCTCAACGACAACGACATGTCGATCGCCCCGCCAGTCGGCGCGATGTCGGCTTATCTGTCGCGCCTCTATTCCGGCAAGACCTACCGCTCGCTGCGCGAGGCCGCAAAACAGATCAACAAGCGTCTGCCGAAGGTGCTGGCCAACCGCGCCAACCGTGTCGAAGAATATTCGCGCGGCTTCATGGTCGGCGGCGGCACGCTGTTCGAGGAGCTCGGCTTCTATTATGTCGGCCCGATCGACGGCCATAACCTCGACCATCTCCTGCCCGTGCTGAAGAATGTGCGCGACATGAAGGACGGTCCGATCCTGGTCCACGTCGTGACGCAAAAAGGCAAAGGCTACGGCCCGGCGGAAGCTTCCGCCGACAAATATCACGCCGTGGTCAAGTTCGACGTCGCCACAGGCACCCAGGCGAAAGCCAAACCCAACGCGCCTGCCTATCAGAACGTGTTCGGCCAGAGCCTCGTCAAGGAAGCGGAAAAGGACGAAAAGATCGTCGGCATTACCGCAGCAATGCCGTCGGGTACCGGCATCGACATCTTCAACAAGGCATTCCCGAAGCGCACCTTCGACGTCGGCATCGCCGAGCAGCACGCGGTGACCTTCGCCGCCGGTCTTGCCACTGAAGGTTTCAAGCCATTCTGCGCGATCTATTCGACCTTCCTGCAGCGGGGCTACGACCAGGTCGTCCACGACGTGGCGATCCAGAGCCTGCCCGTTCGGTTTGCAATCGATCGCGCCGGCCTCGTCGGCGCCGACGGCGCAACCCACGCCGGCTCGTTCGACAACGCCTATCTCGGCTGCCTGCCGAATTTCGTCATCATGGCAGCCTCCGACGAGGCTGAGCTCGTGCACATGGTCGCCACTCAAGTCGCGATCAACGACCGCCCGAGCGCGCTGCGCTATCCGCGTGGCGAAGGCCGCGGTGTCGAGATGCCCGAATTCGGTGTTCCGCTTCCGATCGGCAAGGGCCGCATCGTCCGCGAAGGCAGCAAGATCGCGCTGCTGTCGTTCGGCACCCGCCTTGGCGAATGTGAGAAGGCCGCCGACGAACTCGCCGCCCACGGCCTTTCCACCACCATTGCGGATGCGCGCTTCATGAAGCCGCTCGACATCGAGCTGGTTTTGAGGCTCGCGCGCGAGCACGAAGTCCTGCTCACCGTCGAGGAAGGCGCGATCGGCGGCTTCGGCTCTCACGTCATGCAGACGCTTGCCGAGAACGGCATGCTCGACAGCGGCCTGTTGAGGGCGCGCTCGATGGTGCTGCCCGACGTGTTCCTCGATCACGACACGCCCAACGCGATGTATGCCCGCGCCGGCCTCGATGCCAAGGGTATTGTGTCAAAGGTGTTCGAGACGCTCGGCAAGGACTTCAAGGTCGAAGCCGTCAAGCTCGCCTGAGGCTCGTCCCAATTGTGGATCTATCTGGCAGGTCCCGATGTGTTCCTGCCGGATGCCGTTGATATCGGACGGCGCAAGAAAGAGATCTGCGCGGCTCACGGCGTGAGCGGGCTTTACCCGCTCGATAACGTGATCGACCGGTCGGCGGGCGACATCTCGCTCAACATCTTCAAAGGCTGCGAAGCCATGATGGATGCAGCCGACGCCATCATCGCCAATCTCACGCCGTTTCGCGGACCCGGTGCGGATCCCGGGACCGCCTACGAGCTCGGCTATATGGCAGCGCGCGGCAAGTTTTGTCTGGGCTATTCCAATGATCCCACGATCTATGCCGAGCGCGTGCGTCTTCTCACCGAAGTGAGGTCACAGGACGGGCGGCTGGTGGACGCCGAGGGATTGACGGTCGAGGATTTCGGCTTGAGCGACAATCTGATGATGATCCATGCGCTCGATCTGCATGGCTGCCCGCTGGTGGCGCCGAGAGAGGCGCCGGCCGATATCTGGCATGATCTGACGGCGTTCGAGGCCTGCGTCCGCCTGGCAGCCGAGCGGCGAGCCTCGCGTTAGAGCATGATCCGGAAAAGTGGGAACCGGTTTTCCGACGAAGATCATGTTCAAACAAGGAGAGATGAGATCATGATCCAATTCAATCCAATCGGATCATGATCTCATAAAGTGGTGAAGCATGTCCCCTCCCCGCAAGCGCGCCGATATTCTGCTGGTCGAACGCGGCCTGTTCGAGAGCCGGGCGCGGGCGCGGGCGGCCATCGAAGCGGGCCTCGTCACCGCCGACGACAGACCGGTCGCAAAACCGTCCGAGATCATTGCCGCTGACGCGACCTTGCAGGCGCAGCCGGCGCATCCCTTTGTCTCGCGCGGCGGGGTGAAGCTTGCGGGCGCGCTCGAAACCTATCCGATTCCGATCGAGGACCATGTCTGCCTCGACGTCGGCGCGTCGACCGGCGGTTTTACCGAAGTCCTGCTTGCGAACGGCGCGGCCATGGTCTTTGCGATCGATGTCGGGCGCGATCAATTGCACGCTTCCCTGCGCGACCACCCCAAGGTGGTTTCGATGGAGCAGACCGATATCCGCGATTTCGAAGGCAAGCGCTTGCCGGCGCGGCCGGACGTCGTCGTCATCGACGTCAGTTTCATCTCGCTGAAGGCGGTGCTGCCGGTGGCGTTGTCGCTCGCGGCGGCCCCGATGCATCTTTTGGCGCTGATCAAGCCGCAATTCGAGGCAGCGCGAAAACATTCCAAGCGCGGCATTATCCGCAACGCGATGGTGCATCAGGAAATCTGCGACGACATATCAGCCTTTGCGTCCTCGCTCGGATGCACCGATATCCAGATCTTCCCGTCGCCGATCAAGGGCGGCGACGGCAACATCGAATTCTTTCTCGGCGCGCGCCGTGGTTGAGACACTCCTCATCGATCATGTCGGTCATCTCGGTGATGGCGTCGCCCTGGTGAACGGCGAAGCCGTCTATGTGCCGTATACGCTCTCCGGCGAGACCGCCGAGGTCGAGGCTGTCGCCGGCCGTCCCGATCGCCGCCGTCTGCTCCGCATCGAAAGCGCAAGCCCGGAGCGCATTGCGCCATTTTGCCCGCACTTTACGATCTGCGGCGGCTGCGCCATCCAGCACTGGCAGGCGGAACCTTACCGCGCCTGGAAGCGCGATATGGTGGTGGAAACCCTGGCGCAGGCGAAACTCGACTGCACCGTGGCGCCGCTCGTCGATGCCCACGGCCGCGGCCGAAGGCGGTTGGCGCTGCACGCGAGACTCGGCACGCATGATGTGCTCAAGGTCGGCTTCGCGGCCGCCCATTCGCATGACATCATTCCGGTCGATCGCTGCCCGATCCTCGATCCGGCCTTGAGCGGCGCGCTCGATGCCGGCTGGGCGATTGCCGAGCCGCTGATCGCAATCGGAAAGCCGCTCGATATCCAGATCACGGCGACCGACAACGGCCTCGATGTCGATGTGCGCGGCTCCGGGCCGCTGCCGGCGGCGATGATCGCAAATCTATCCGTGATCGCCGAACGGCACCGCCTGGCGCGGTTGACCCGGCATGGTGAACTGGTGCTGCTGCGGAAGCCGCCCGCGATCAGAGTAGGACCCGCGCAGGTAACGCTGCCGCCGGGCTCGTTCCTGCAGGCAACGATTGCAGGCGAAGAGACGCTGGCGGCGCTGGTCGCCGAGCACGCCGGGCGCGCCAAGCACATCGCCGATCTGTTTTGTGGAGTTGGGCCGTTTGCCCTGCGACTGGCGGCAAAAGCCCGCGTCGCCGCGTTCGACAACGACGCGGGCGCGATCGCCGCCTTGCAGAAGGCCGCAACCGCGACACCGGGATTAAAGCCGCTCAAGGCAGAAGCGCGCGACCTGTTCCGCCGTCCGCTGATGCCGCAGGAGCTGCGCGACTACGATACCGTCGTGTTCGATCCACCGCGGCAGGGCGCACAGGCACAAAGCGTTCAGCTTGCGGCGAGCAAGGTTCCGGTGGTGATTGCAGTCTCATGCAACGCCGCAACTTTCGCGCGCGACGCTCGTATCCTCGTCGATGGCGGCTATAGGATCGAGACCGTGACGCCGGTCGATCAGTTCCGTCACACCCCGCATGTCGAGCTGGTGGCGCGGTTTAAGAGGTAAGCGCGGTGTAGCCCGTCACCGCCCCCACCTGTCCTGCCAGATCTTTTCGCCGATCAGGCAGGATACGCGTGGCTCCTTGTCGGCCACGGGGACAGTCGGGTGCTCCGGCGTGCGGCCCGCGACCTCTAGCAATAGCTTGGTGCGGATCGCCTCCTTGAACTTGTCGCGGTCCTTGATCGACACCACAAAGGAGCCGGGACCCCCGATCACGCAGTCCTCGTAGTACCAATCGAGATTGTCGATATCCATGGTCGAATAGGACGGCTCCTTCACCATGATCGGCAGGCCGTTGATGACGATGCCCTTCGAAAGCGCCTCTTCGCGCGCGCCGACCACCGGCGCGCCGTTGTTGTTGGGGCCATCGCCGGAAATGTCGATCACGCGGCGCAGGCCCTTATACGGGTTTTCGTCGAACAGCGGCATCGCGAAATAGATCGCGCCCGAGATCGAGGTGCGCGAGGCGCGGCGGACCGGCGTTCTCATGATCTCGTTGGAGACGGCGTCGGCGGTTTCCGGACCGTCGATCACCCGCCAGGGAATGATGATCTTCTGATCGCTGGAGGCCGCCCATTCGAAATAGGTGATGGCAATCTTGCCGTTCGGCAGGCTTTTCAGCGCTTGCAAGAATTCCTTGGAGACGATCGCCTGCGCGTAGCCTTCGCGCTGGATCGCGAGCTCATCCATGTCCATGGAATAGGAGACGTCGACCGCGAGGATCAATTCGACATCGACGGCCGCTTGGTCCTTGTCGGCCAGCTGGGATTTCGGTCCGGGCGCGGCAAAACCAGCCACGTCGCCGCCCGCAAGCAAGCCTGCGAGCAGCACGGCCCCGATCGAGACACACCAGCGCATTAGCTGCCCTCCATCGAATTAAGCGATGGTGACATGCAAATTGGGCCGCGCAAAGCGCGAACATCATTTGTCCTTCACTTTCGCTTTAACCCCATTGCCGCCTGAAATCTGCCGGTGCCGCAATAAAGCATCGCAAATCTGCCGGTTCCACCACGCCCCGCGAGGCGGTATTCTGGCCGCAGCCAACGCAAAGCCATCAGGGTGCTAGCTCGAATGATCGACGCCGTCACCAAACCGAAAACCAAGGTCAAGACCAAGGTCGACCGACCCCGCCTGCACAAGGTCATCCTCGTCAACGACGACTACACGCCGCGCGAATTCGTCGTCACCGTTCTGAAGGCGGAATTCCGCATGACCGAGGACCAGGCGCACAAGGTGATGATCACCGCACACCGGCGAGGCGTATGCGTGGTCGCGGTCTTCACCAAGGATGTTGCCGAGACCAAGGCGACGCGGGCAACCGACGCCGGCCGCGCCAAGGGCTATCCGCTGTTGTTCACCACCGAGCCCGAAGAATGACGCCGGCGCGCGGTACTATCGCGGCGATGCTGCTGCTGGTCTCGACGCCGGCGATGGCCGCGGGCACCACGGCCGGCTTCGAGATGGGCGGACGCTATGCGCGCTTCGATCCCGTGGTCGGCCAGTACAATCAATCCGGCGAACCGTTCCGGATCGACGGCCACTGCCAGTCGTCCTGCACGCTATTTCTCGCCATCCGCAATGTCTGCATCAGCCGCAGCGCGACGCTGTTGTTTCACGCGGCCCATGACAGGAGCGGAAATGTCTCGCCATCCAACACCCAGCACATGCTGAGCGCTTATAACCCAAGGCTTCGCGAATACGTCACCGCGAACCACTACATGGACACGCTGGCGTTTCACTCGATCTCCGGCCCCGACATGATCGCGAAATTCGGCTATCGGGAATGCCCGAGGAAATGAGCGGCTGGCTAAATCGCGATGAGATTGAGTTAAATCATCATCGCGCTTTAGGACTTTGATTGAGCATGATCTCCGCGCAAACGCTTCGCGTTTGTCGCGAGGGAAAACCGGTATCCACTTTTCCGGATCATGCCTAGCCGCCCGGCGTTTCCTCGGCGAGACCATAGACGCGTGCGGCCTTGGAAAAACCTGCGACGGGAAATTCGCCGAGATCGGTCCAGTCGCTTGGGCCGGCGCCGGCAAACGCCTCCGAGGCCACCACGGTGCGCGCCAGCCGGCCGGCAATCTTTTCCAGCCGCGCGGCGAGATTGACCGCAGGTCCGATGCAGGTGAAGTCGAGACGGCTGGAGCCGCCGATATTGCCGAACAGGATGCCCCCGATATGCAGCGCCACGCCGAAGCGAAAGCGTTCGCCCCCCTCGCCGCTCGGATACTGCATGGCATCGACATTTGTTCGAGCCTCGCGCGCGGCCTGAAGAACGCGCGCGCAAACCTCACTGACGTTGCCGTGGTCCTTGGCGATCGGGAACACCGCCAATAATCCGTCGCCCATGAATTTGAGGATCTCGCCGCCGTGCTGGCGGATGGTCGGCACCTGGCAATCGAAATATTGATTGAGGATGTCGACGACGATTTCAGGCGCCAGGCGGTCCGACAGCGCGGTAAAGCCGCGCAAATCCGACAGCCAGATCGCCGCCTGCATGGTTTCGGCATGGCCGCGGCGAATTTGTCCGGCCATGATCCGCTCGCCGGCGCGATTGCCGACATAGGTATCGAGCAGCGTGGCCGCGGTGCGGCGCAGCGCGAAAATCTCCCCCAGCCGGGCAAAGGGGCGCACGACCCTCCGCAGCGCGGCGATCTGCTCGTCGGAGAAACCGTCCGCGTGCTTAGTGGTCCAGCTCGAGGCGTGCGTGGTGCCGTCGGTGAAGTGAAGCGGCAGCGCGATGTAATCGGTGACGCCTTCGCCGCGCATGTCGTCGAAGAACGGAAAGCGCCGGCTCTCGGGATCGTCCAGGTGGTACCTGACTTCATGTCCGCTGCGGTAGAGGATCGCGAGTGGGCTTTGCAAAAACTGCGGCGTGTCCGGGAGGTCGAAATCGGCGGTGTTGACGACGACCTCGGCTCCCTGATGCCAGATGAAGCTGCGCCCGAAAGCGTCCGGGTGCAGCGTCCGCACGAAGGCGCCGACGCGCCAGAGCGGCACGCCGGCTGCAACCAGCCGCTCGCAGGTCTCCGACAGCAGCGCGACCGGCGTTTGCGCCGACGGTGCCCCGTCGACCAGCCAATCGATAAGCTTTTCAATCCCTGGCGCGCTCATGGCCGGTCATTAGCGGATAGGTTTCCCGGGCCGTCAAGCCGGCTCAAGCACTTTGCGCTGCGTGGCGTCACCCGGCTGGCCTCGTTGGCCGCTGCAGTATTTCTCCCACATCGTCCGATAGCCCTCCTCTACAGCCCTCGTATAGGCCGCCGGGCCGCAGCGCCTGTCGATCAGATCGGGAAGCTCGCGACGTATCGTCTTCAGGCGGCCCGGCGTCGATCGCAACGCGATTTCCACGTATTGATCATCATTGGTGGCGGTCCAGTCGGTCATTCCGATCGCCGACAGAAATGCGCCGCCCACCCTTCTACTCGTCCCGTTGCCGAGCTTGGTCACGACCGGCACGCCCATGTGCAGGGCCTCCCAGGTCGAGACGCCCCCGCCATGAGGAAACGGATCGAGGCAAATGTCGATGCGCCCGTAAGCCGCGAGATGTTCCTCGCGCGAGGTCGATCCGATCAGCAAGATTCGATCCGACGCTATGCCGTGGGCCGCGAAATTTTCCAACAGCCTGGTTCGGATCGAGACGTCGTCGATCAAGTAATCCTTGATGAGCAATCGTGACGTCACGTCGGAATGCAGAATTCGTGCCCAGACGCCGATGACGGCATCGGATATCCTGCTCGCCCTGGTAAAGACCCCGTACGTCAAATACCCGTTCGAGGTCGCCGGCGGCTCCGAGGAGCGTAACGCCAATGGGGGCGGCTCGATGATGATCGCGCAGGGCAGATCGTAGACCTGCTCGGCGAAGAGATGGCGGACCTCCGAGGGGATCATGACCGGATCGGCAAACAAATAATCGATCGTTGGCAGGCCGGTGCCGGTCGCATGTCCCCACGCGGTCACCTGGATCGGAGCGGGCTTGCGCGCAAATGTGCCAAGCCGGTTGCCTCCCGTGTGTCCGGACAGGTCGATCAGGATATCGACCTTGTCGGAGCGGATGCAATCCGCCAGCTGATCGTCGGACCATTGCAGAACGTTTCTCCACCGATCGGCTGCATCCCGGAACGAGCCCGTCACGTCGTCTTCGGTTAGAGAGCTGGAATAGCAAATAACCTCGAATCGCGACTTGTCGTGGTTTCGCAGCACCGGCCGGAACGTGTATGCGGCAGAATGCTGCCTGAACTCGGCTGAAATATAACCGACGACAAGCCGCCTGGCCGGATCGAGATCGTTATCGTGTTGCGCAGGGTGCTCTACGGCGATCTTCGACCCGATCTGGCGCCACCACTCGGATCGCGCGGCCTGATCCCGCGCGTAGTCGCTCTCGTGGCTGAAATCCAGCGTGAAGATCCTGTTCGACAGGACCGTCTCCTCGTCCGGCTTGATCGCCAGCGAGCGATCGAAGTACAAAACGGCGGCTTCTGCGTCGCCCTGAAACGCATGACATTGACCGATCTGAGCGAGCGCCTTGGCAGAGTTCGGCTGGATCGCAAGCGCGCGCTGGCAGGCCGCCAGCGCTTCGGTCACCTTTTTGGTGATCATCAGGATATTGGCGCGACCGAGCCAGGCCAGCTCAAGCTCCGGGTTGATGGATCGTGCCCTGTCAAAGCTTGCGAGCGCCTCGTCGAGCCGTCCCAGGGCGAACAGTGTCTCGCCGCGGTTGACGCAGGCAATGGTATTGTTCGGATCGATCGCAAGCGCCAAATCGAAGTCGGCGATGGCCTCATTGGCTCGCCGCAAATCCTTGAAAGCGGCGCCCCGATTGACCAGCGCTCGCGCATCGGCGGGCTTCACGGCCAGGATCCGGTCGTAGCAGGGAATTGCGTCGATAAATCTGGCGAGCCCGTGCAGCGCCTCGCCTTTGCTGAACAATGCATCGATGTGCTGCGGATTGATCGCGATCACATGGTCGTAGCTCGTGACCGCTTCGGCGAAACGCCTGAGCCGCAACAGCAGGTTGCCGCGGTTCAGATGCGCGTTGACGAAGTCCGGCTTCGACGCGATCAGATCGTCGTAGCAGGCCAGCGCCTCGTCCGGCCGCTGTAGCGCGGCCAGCACGACGCCGAGATCGCACCTCGCCGCAGCCGATTGCGGGTCGACCAGCAGCGCCCGCCTCAGGAGGCGCTCCGCGGACTGCAAATTGCCGCTCTGATGCTCGGACACGGCGAGCATTTGCAGCGCGTTGAAATGGTTCGGGCGCTTTTTCAGCACCTTTTTGTACCCGGCCTGGGCTTTGGCGAGCTGGCCGGCGCGGTGGTGCGCGGTTGCTTGCGCGAACAGGTCCGCGACCTCGTCACCCCTTCGATAGGTGGGCTGCGCGCCGAAAACCCTCAGTTGACTCATACCTCGGTCTCTTTCTGCCGCGTGGAGTCGAGCGCCCAGCATGGCTTTAGAAGGGGCTCGGGTGGACGGCTGGCCGAAGCCTCGTCGAGAGTCGTTAAGGAAGTATTAACCATGTTTTGCGGCGCTCACCCATCGTGCTACAGTGCAACGGGTGGTAGCCGAGAGACGCGATGCTGCCTCGTCTCGCATTTGGTCCTGCGTTGATAGCGGCGCTGCTGGTTCATCCCCGTGTGGGCGCCGCGCAGGACCTGCTGCGCTATGTCGACCTCAACAGTCCGGAAATGTCGACCTCCGAGATGACGCGCGCCGAGGTCGACGTGCTTCTCAAGGCAGCGCCTCAAGGCGGCTCGGACCAACGCTCTGCAGACCTGGAAGGAAAGCGGCTGTCCCACCTCGATCTTTCGGGCCTCGACTTCTCCGGCAGCAATCTTCGCCTGGCAAAGCTCAACCGGACCAGTCTGAAAGGCGCACGCTTCGATCGGGCCATCCTGAACCAGGCCTGGCTGATCGACGCGGATTTGACGGAGGCGTCCCTTGTCAAGGCATCGTTGCTCAGCACTCAGATGCAGCGCGCCAAGCTCGGCGGCGCCGATTTGAGCGGCGCACGCATCACCGGCGACCTTTCCGGCGCCAGCCTGATTGGGGCCAAACTTGCGGGCGCCGATTTGAGCGCAGACATGCGCAACCAATCGATGGGGCTGATGCGTGGCGTGCTCAAATCCGCCGATCTCAGGAATGCGGATCTGAGCGGCGCCAATCTGTCGCGCGCCGATCTCGAATTCGCCAAGCTGCAGAACGCCAATCTTTCGAATTGCAACCTGAACCACGCCTACCTTGCGGGAGCCGATCTTTCGAACGCAAATCTCGCCGGCGCCGATCTCACCGAGGCCGACCTCACCTCGACCCTGTTGCCGGGCGCGGCCGCGCTCGCCGAGGCTCGCAATCTGGACAAGGCCTTTAACTTGAACCGGGCGCGACGCCCGCAAAATTGACAAAGCCCGCAAGCGACGCAAGCGCACATCAATCGAAGGGATCGGTCCCATGTACGACAAAGTCCTTCTCGCCTATGACGGCTCAATCGAGGGACGGCGGGCCTTGCGGGAGGGAGCGAGGATCGCACAACTCTGCCGATCCGAGGTATTCCTGCTGGCTGTTGTGGAAGTTTCGGCGGGAACCGGAACCCTGGAGGGTGGCCTCGTCATCCCCATCACCGAGCAAGTTGAAATTTATCAGAAAATCCTCGGGGAAGGCGTGGAGCGGCTCAAGGCCATGGGCTTCTCGCCAACAGCAAGACTGGGCATGGGAGAAGCCGGGCGCGAGATCGCAGGCGTCGCCGAAGAGATCGGCGCGAACCTCGTCGTCATCGGCCACCGTCCCGACGGACCGCTGGCGCGGTGGTGGTTCAGCTCGGTCGGAACATACCTGGTCAAGCACCTTCACTGCAGCGTCCTGGTTGCGCAAACCGAGATTGCCGACGAGGAATTTGCGAGGTTGCTGACCGGCGTTGCCGTTGAGGCATGAGATCGAGCACCGTGACCCGGATGGGTCGCGCGAATGCGCGCCCCATTGGCTCCATCCGGATTACGCTTGCTGCCGAATCTATTTACCCACCTGCCCGCGGTGCCGCAGGAAATGATCGGCGAGCACGCAGGCCATCATGGCCTCGCCGACCGGCACGGCGCGGATGCCGACGCAGGGGTCGTGGCGGCCTTTTGTCGTGATGTCGGTGTCAGCGCCCTTGCGATCGACGGTCTTGCGCGGGGAGAGGATCGAGGAGGTCGGCTTCACCGCGAAACGCACGACCACCGGCTGCCCGGTCGAGATGCCGCCCAAAATGCCGCCGGCATGGTTGGACAGGAATTTTGGACCCTGATTGCCCATCCGCATCTCGTCTGCGTTTTCCTCGCCGGATAATTCGGCCACGCCAAAGCCGGCGCCGATCTCGACGCCCTTGACCGCATTGATGCTCATCATGGCCGCGGCCAAATCGGCATCGAGCTTGGCGTAGATCGGCGCGCCGAGGCCCGCCGGCACGCCTTCGGCCACGACCTCGATCACGGCGCCGATGGAAGAACCTTGCTTGCGGATGCCGTCGAGATAATCCTCGAAAAACGCGGCCTTGTCCTTGTCGGGACAGAAGAACGGATTTTTGGCGATCGCGTCCCAATCCCATTTGTCGCGGTCGATCTTGTGCTGGCCCATCTGCACCAGCGCGCCGCGCACGGAGACTTCGGGTAGGATCTTCCGCGCGATCGCGCCGGCCGCGACGCGGGTCGCGGTTTCCCGCGCCGAGGAGCGGCCGCCGCCGCGATAGTCGCGCAGGCCGTATTTGGCCTCATAGGTGAAGTCGGCGTGCCCCGGGCGGAACTTGTCCTTGATGTCGGAATAATCCTTTGAGCGCTGGTCGGTGTTCCCGATCAGAAGCGCAATCGGCGTGCCTGTCGTCACCTGTACCCCGCTCTCGGGGTGCGCCATGACGCCGGACAGAATCTTGACCGCGTCCGCCTCCTGGCGCTGGGTGGTGAAGCGCGACTGTCCGGGACGGCGGCGATCGAGATCGCGCTGGATGTCTTCGACGGCGAGGGGGATCAGCGGCGGACAGCCATCGACCACGCAGCCGATCGCGACCCCGTGGCTCTCGCCAAAGGTCGTGACCCGGAACATGTGGCCGAAGGTGTTGAAGGACATTTGGTTACGTAGACCGGCCTGCGTTAACATTTAGCGTCAATGTTGACACGTAACGCGCGTGGATGGCCGGGACAAGCCCGGCTATGACGGCGGAAAGCCCTTAACTATACTTATTCAACCCGCCCTCGCCGAACACATAGACCGCGCCCTGCTCGATGGTGAGATCGGCGGCGGTGAGCGGCGTCTCGATGCCGAGCGCCACCATCAGCGCCCGCGCGGTGCCGCCATGGGCAACAGCGACCGTGTCCTCCCGCAGCTGGTCGTACCAGCTCTGCATCCTTGTCTGCACCGCGACATAGCTCTCGCCGCCCGGCGGGGCCACCGTCCATTTCTCGAGCTGGCGCCTTTCGAACAGCTCCGGATCGGCCAGCTGCATCTCGGCGAGCGTCGAGCCCTCCCATCGACCGTAAGCGATCTCGCGCAGGCGGTCGTCGATCCCGTAATCGGAAGGCGGCAGTTTCAGTTCGCTCCGCACCAGTTCCATGGTCGACTGGGCGCGGCCGAGCGGACTGGAAACGAAACTGAGGGTTGCCTTGTCGCGCCCGTCGCGCCCGAACAGATCGGCGAGGATCCGGCCTGCATGGGCCGCCTGCTTGCGGCCGAGGTCGTTGAGCGGAACGTCCTGGGCGCCCTGCAGCCTGCCTTCCGCATTCCACGACGTCTCGCCATGGCGGATGTAGTAGATCGTGGGTGCGGGCATCGGTTAATTCAGGTCTCTAACCCCTAGAACTTCGTCCCGATGAAAAAGGTCTCATTGGCAGAGACCTTTTTCTTTTCTTTATCATCTCAATTCTCTGACCCAGGATCTTGTGGCAGAGCGCTTTTCGAAATCGAGAGTCATCGAGGAAAAAGGATTCTTCCATGTCTTCCGAGAGCTTGATCGTCCAAGCGAGAGCTGTGACCGCTTTATCCCAACACTCTTTGCCCATCAGAAATACCGACAACTGATAGAGGTTGGCTAGCCGACCGCGATTTCGTCGTTCCTCGCGCTCTTTTTCGAAGCGATCGCGTTTTCCTTCGGAAGAGGAAACGGCGGTCTCGTAAAACCGCAACTTCTCCGCAGTCGATTTCCCGAATTCCGCGCTAATCGCTGACAGTGCTTCGCCTTCCTGGCCATCCAGCACGAGCTGCAGAATAGCCTCGATCGACTGTTCCCCGCCGGTGGCGCTCATTTTCTCAGTCCTTGGCGAGCGAAATATCCGGCGCGTCCGGGCGTTTCATGCCGACCACGTGATAGCCGGAATCGACATGATGCACTTCGCCGGTGACGCCGCGCGACAGGTCGGACAACAGATAGAGCGCACTGTCGCCGACTTCCTCGATGGTGACGGTGCGGCGCATCGGCGTGTTGTATTCGTTCCACTTCAGGATGTAACGGAAATCGCCGATGCCGGAGGCGGCCAGCGTCTTGATCGGTCCCGCCGAGATCGCGTTGACGCGGATGTTCTTTTCCCCGAGGTCGGCGGCGAGATAGCGCACGCTCGCTTCAAGTGCTGCCTTGGCAACGCCCATCACGTTGTAATGCGGCATCCACTTTTCGGCGCCATAATAGGTCAGCGTCACGATCGAGCCGCCGTCGACCAGGAGCTTTTCGGCGCGCTGGGCGATCGCGGTCAGCGAGTAACAACTGATCAGCATGGTCTTGGAGAAATTTTCCGCCGTGGTCTCGAGGTAGCGGCCGTCGAGCTGGTTCTTGTCGGAGAACGCGATGGCGTGGACCACGAAATCGATCTTGCCCCATTTCTCCTTCAGTACGTCGAACACGGCATCGATGGTCGCCGGATCGGTGACGTCGCAATGGCCTAGCAGGATACCGTTGAGCTCCTTGGCCAGCGGCTCGACCCGCTTCTTCAGCGCATCACCCTGAAAGGTGAGAGCGATCTCGGCGCCGGCCGCGTGGCATGCCTTGGCGATGCCCCAGGCGATCGAGCGATTATTGGCAACGCCGAGGATGACCCCGCGCTTGCCCTGCATCAGAGAAGAATTTTGCGCCATCCACTTTCCAATCGAGGTGAGATCAAGGGTTGGGGGTACACCAGCCCTCTACCCCGGTACAGCCCAAATCACCCCCACATTAACGCTGTCGGGCCGGCAACCCTATTGACCGGAATAGCCACGTCATGGGGGTGTTATGTTGGGTGGGGCTTTTATTGTTGCGAAGCGTGAACGCCGCCAATGGACGCGAGAACGAGTTTACAGGTCGAGCCTGAATGAGCGCATTTCGTCAGAGTGTCGAAGCCATGATACCAGCGCTGCGCCGCTATGCGCGCGCGCTGGCACGCGATGCCGATATCGCCGACGACCTGGTGCAGGACACGCTGGTGCGGGCGCTGCGCTCGGAGCGGCTGTTTCTCGGCGGTGACGTCAGGAGCTGGCTCTATACGATCCTGACCAACCTCAACAAGAACCGGCGGCGATCGCTGGCGCGGCGACCGCAATTCATGCCGCTGCTCGAGAACAATCCCGACGCCAGCGGCACCGAAGCCGAAGGCCGCGACATTTCGCGCGCGCTTGCGACCCTGGTCGAGGAGCAGCGCGCGGTGCTTCTGCTGGTCATGCTGGAAGGGTTGAGCTACCGCGAGGTCGCCGACATTCAGGGCGTGCCGATCGGCACCGTAATGTCCCGGCTTGCGCGGGCGCGCGCGCACGTGAAAGCCTCGCTCGAAGGCGAGCGGCCGGCGCTGCGGCGTGTGAAGTAGGTAATAGCGGCAGGTTATTGGCAGGCGTTATGCATGAGCAATTTTCGACCGGACTTGAAAAGAGACTAAGACAATGACCGATCCCAAGATTCCCGTCACCGAAGACGAGCTGCACGCTTACGTCGACAACGAGCTGCCGGCCGAGCGCCGCGGCGATGTCGAAGCGTGGCTCGCGGCACATGTCGACGATGCCGAGCGGGTGCGATCGTGGCGGTCGATGGCGGAGATGCTGCATGCGCGTTACGACACGGTGGCCAACGAGCCGGTGCCGAAGCGGCTCGAGCTTGAGCAGCTCGCGCAACAGCCGCGCAAATGGATCTACGGCGCGATCGCGGCCACGCTGGTGGCCTTCGTCGCCGGCGGTGGCGCGGGCTGGGTGGCGCATGGCGTGGCCGCCTCGCCCTCGGCGTTCCAGAGCTTTACCGTGGATGCACTGGACGCGCATCGGCTCTATGTCGTCGAGGTCCGCCATCCCGTGGAGGTGCCGGGCAACGAGCGCACCCATCTGCAGCAATGGCTGACCAAGCGCTGCGGCTGGACCGTCCGTGCGCCGGAGCTCGACGCGACCGGCCTCAAGCTCGTCGGCGGACGGCTGCTGCCCGGCCCGAGCGGACCGGCATCGTTCCTGATGTATGAGAGCGCCTCGGGCGAACGTTTCACTGTCTACTCCGCCAAGGCTGCGACCGAAGCGACCCAGATGCGCTACGTCAAGCAGGATGGCGACGGCGCGCTGTTCTGGGCCGATCGCGGCGTCGGATATGTGGTGAGCGGCGGCAGCGACCGAGAGCGGCTGATGCAGGTCGCCCGGATCGTCTACGACCAGGCGGAGAAGAACGGCGGGTGACTAAACCCCAGCGCGAGTAAGCGCCGGTGTCCCAATTCCGACATTGAAAATCTGGAATGAAGTCATGGGCGCGTCTCATTATCGCACCGGTTGATCACGCGAAAATGAGGTGCGTTCGATCCGCCGATCGACGCAAGCGGCCTCGATTGGGGTTTGGTACCGCGCTGGTCCCCCTCTCGAGGCCGCACCCTTTCCGGGTTACGTCGAGTTACGCCACAAAATCAGTCGGTTCTACTCAGCCGAGATCGTTGCGGGGATTATAGGGGTGTCCGTCGCGCCACTTCTGCATCAACGCTTCTAGTTCGGCATCGTTCCCGTCAGGGAGCATGATCCGGGTGGTGACGAACAGGTCACCCGTGCCGCCGCCCGCCTTCGGCAGGCCCTTGCCCTTCAGCCGAAAAGTCCTGCCGCTGGAGGTGTTTTTCGGGATCGACAGTTCTACCGCGTTGCCCAAGGTCGGCACCCGAACCTTGCCGCCCAGCACCGCCTCGTAAAGCGTGATCGGCAACTCGATCTTGAGGTCGCTGCCATCGACCTTGAAAAACGGATGCGGCGCGATGTTGATCGTGATCAGGAGATCGCCGGGAGGATGGCCGGGCGCTGTCTCGCCCTGCCCCTTCAGCCGGATCTGCTGGCCGGCAACGACGCCCTGCGGAATCTTGACGTTGAGCTCCTTGCCGTTCGGCAGCCGGACGCGCTTCTCCCCGCCGTTCACCGCCTCTTCCAGCGACACCGTCATGGCGACGGAAAGATCGAGATCAACCCCGATCCCGCCGGTTTCGAATTCAAAGGGACTGCCGCGGCCCGGCCGCGCACCAGCGCGTCCCGCCGCACCACCGAACATGCTGTTGAGGATGTCCTCGAAAGCCGCCCCGCCCGCCGCACCGGCCGGGCCGCCCGGGCCGCCACCGCTGCGGAACGTATAGGTCTCGAAGCCGCCGCCCGGGGCGCCGGCGCGGCCGCGCGGGTCGCCGCCGGCAAAGCCGCCACCCGGAAAACCCTGGAAGCGCGGCTTGCCCTCGGCGTCGATCTCGCCGCGATCGAAAGCTTTGCGCTTGTCCTCGTCGCCGATGATCTCGTTCGCCGAATTGATCTCGGAAAACCGTTCGGCCGCCTTCGGATCGTTCTTGTTGCTGTCGGGATGATGCTTCTTGGCGAGCTTGCGGTAGGCGCTCTTGATCGCCGCAGCGCTGGCGCCCCGCGGCACCCCCAAGACCTCATAGGGGTCGCGCATCCGTCACGTCTCCTTTTGCGGAAAATCAGATCTAAACTTTAGGGCAATTTGCCCACTTTGGCTTCATCTGGGGTCTCAGTGGCATTTTTGCAACGGGGCCCCCGGACGAGCACCGGTTCAGCTCTGCCTCCAGGGCTTTAGCGTATGAATTTCCCACCGGCCATGACCGGTTTGGCAGGCCGCGCCCTGCAGCCAGCTTTCGGTTTGGCCGTTAACGTAACTCGCCAGAAAATCGCGGCAAGTTCGCCCGTCTTCCGCTGAATAGGCTTGCGCCAGCGGCGTCACCGAGCCGCGGGCGCCAGTTTCAGGATTTTCCCAGGGCTGGCTCGAATCCTTAGTCCCCTTGGTCAAGACGTCAGAGACGGCATTGCGGGCGAAAGCAAGATCGCTCTCGGTCGGCACCGATGAGCTTGCCGCAGCGACCGAGCCGGTAACGTCCTTGTGGTCCATCTTGGCGAAGGCGTCCTGGCTGCGGGAGAAGCTGCAGCCGCCGACGCCGACGCCGATTAGAATCAGTGTCATCACCGCGCCGGCAGGCCGGATCGCCGATAGGCCAATGCGCGCCCATGCCCTATATAGGACGAGCCTATATTGGGATCGCAGCGCGTAACTGGCCGCGGGCGGACGCAACTCGGAACTCCTGGCATGACCGACACGACCTCCATCAAACACCCGACACCGTTAACATCGGGTGATTTTACGGAAGCCCAGGAGCCGTTCGCCCTGTTCGCCGAGTGGTTTAACGAAGCCGTCAAGGTCGAGCCGAACGATCCCAACGCCATGTCGCTTGCCACAGTTGATCAGAGCGGCCTGCCGGATGTGCGGATGGTGTTGATGAAGGGTTACGATGCCGACGGCTTTGTGTTCTACAGCCATATCGCCAGTCAAAAAGGCCGCGAACTCGCCGCAAATCCTAAGGCCGCGTTACTGTTTCACTGGAAGTCGCTGCGCCGGCAGGTCCGCATCCGCGGGCCGGTGTCGGTGGTCACCGACGCCGAGGCCGACGCCTATTTCGCCACAAGGCCGAAGCAGGCCCAGATCGGCGCCTGGGCCTCAAAACAGTCGCAGCCGCTGGAGAGCCGGTTTGCCTTCGAACAGGCGATTGCGCTGGTGGCCGCCAAATACATGATCGGCGAAGTGCCGCGCCCGCAGGGGTGGAGCGGCTGGCGCATCGCGCCCGTGCAGTTCGAGTTCTGGCACGACCGCCCGTTCCGCCTGCACGACCGTATCGAATTCCGCCGCGCTGGTCCCGATCAGCCATGGTCCAAGACGCGGCTTTATCCCTAGAGGAAGTCGTCATGGCCGGGTTAAAGCGCTAAGCGCGTCTTTGCGATAATGTCCCGGCCATCCACGTCTTCCTCTGCAACCGCCAAAAGAAGACGTGGATGCCCGGCACAAGGCCGGGCATGACGGAGAAAAAGAGAACTGTATATGCCGAACCCAGCCAATACGCCGCGGCGCACGCTGCTTCTGACCGGAGCCAGCCGCGGCATCGGCCATGCCACCGTGATCCGCTTTTCCTCGGCCGGCTGGCGCGTCATCACCTGTTCGCGGCATCCGTTTCCGGAGAACTGCCCGTGGGATGCAGGACCTGAGGATCACGTCCAGGTCGACCTCAACGACCACGACGACACGACGCGGGCGATCGCGGAAATCCGCCGCCGGTTGGAAGGCGGCATGCTGCATGCGCTGGTCAACAACGCCGCGATCTCGCCGAAGGCTGAGGGCGGCAAAAGGCTCGGCTCCATCGATACCGATATCGAGACCTGGAGCCATGTATTCCGCGTCAATTTCTTCGCGCCGATCATGATGGCGCGCGGGCTGATCGAGGAATTGAAGGCCGCCAAGGGTTCGGTGGTCAACGTCACCTCGATCGCGGGCTCCCGGGTGCATCCGTTCGCGGGCGCGGCCTACGCGACCTCGAAGGCGGCACTGGCGTCGCTGACGCGCGAGATGGCGTCGGACTTCGGCCGCATCGGCGTGCGCGTCAACTCGATCGCGCCGGGCGAGATCGACACCTCGATCCTGTCGCCGGGCACCGAGAAGATCGTCGAGCAGCAGATCCCGATGCACCGGCTCGGCACCCCCGACGAGGTCGCCAAGATCATCTACGTGCTGTGCACGGAGACGTCGTCCTACGTGAACGGCGCCGAAATCCACATCAATGGCGGCCAGCACGTGTAGCCGTCATTCCAGGGCGCGCAAAGCACGGGCCCGGAATCCATAACCACGGTCCGGGAGTATGGATTCCGGGCCTGCGCATCCAAGTCGGCTGTTGACGACTTGAATAATGATATTGCCGAACTCGGGTAAACCCGAGTTCGGTGGCGCACCCCGGAATGACGAGAGTAGAGCACTCACTCCGCGTAGAACTTGCGCGGCGCGGCGCCTACGCCCGATGCCTCGACATTGAGGCTGCTCGAGCACTCCTCTTCACGCTCGCCCTCGATCAGCGTCGCACCGCAGTGCCGGCAGATCCGCAGCAAGATCGCCGGCATCCTGCCCGCCACGCGGTCGGCTTGGTAACGCGCGAGATCGATGACGTTATGCGGCGACGTTATTAATCTCTCAACCATTGCTGTCCTCGCGGCTTATGCCACGTTATGACAGACAAGTTTCGCCGGAACGTTCAGCGCAACGCTCAAATTTTACCGGTGAAATTGAGGGCGCCACAACGCCCACGTTGATCCCTACAGCCACTTCTTCCATTTGAACAGGAAATAGGGCAGCACCGCTGCCAGCACCATCGACACCAGTGCGTAGGCGTAGCCGTGCTCCCATTCGAGCTCCGGCATGACCTTGAAATTCATGCCGTAGATCGAGGCAATCAGTGTCGGCGGCATCAGCACCACGGCCATCACCGAGAACAGCTTGATGATGTTGTTCTGCTCGAGGTTGACGACGCCGAGCATGGCATCCAGCACGAAGGTGATCTTGTTGGAAAGATAGGAGGCGTGGTCGGTCAGCGAGGCCACGTCGCGCTGCATGGTCTTGAGCTGCTCGCGCATGTCCTTTGACCACTTCACGCCATCGACCGCGGCGGCCACGAACGTCACCACCCGCCCGATCGAGACCAGGCTCTCGCGGACTTTCGAGGTGAGGTCGCCCTTGCGGCCGATCGCGATCAGGATTTCGGAATAGCGCTTGGCGTGGCCGGTGCGGGCCGAGCCCTCGGGCTCGAAAATCGCGTGGCTGATAGCGTCCATGTCGCTGCCGGCGCGCTCCAGAATGTCGGCGTTGCGATCGATCACCGCGTCGAGCAATTCCATCAGCACCATTTCCCCGGTGATGGCAGGCGCGCAGGAGCGCGCCAGCTTGTTCTCCACCAGCATGAACGGCTTCGGCTCGTCGTAGCGCACGGTGACCAGGCGATGGCTGGCGAGAATGAAGGTCACAGCCGTGGTGCGCGGATTCTGCGTGTCCGCCGCGCACATCAGCGTCGCCGTCATGTAGCGGGCGCCGTTCTCGATATAGAGCCGGCTGGAAATCTCGATTTCCTGCATGTCCTCGCGGGTCGGCACCGCGATCCCCGCCAGCCGCTCCACCGCCCGGTCCTCCGCCGCGGTCGGTTTGACGAGGTCGATCCAGATCGCGTTCTCCGGCAGCGCGGAAAGATCGACGACCGCGGCCTTCTTCAGGGAGGATTCGGAGGGGACGAACACTGAAAACATGAAAAACTCCGAAATTGGCGCAAAGATACGAAAGCGGGCTTAGCTCGATGCTGGCAAGCAATTGATGACGGGGCGTGTTAACCGGGCGTTGGCGTTTGTGGCGGCCCAATGGCAGGAGGACGGCGCCAGCTAGGCGGCTGTTGCAGATTTGCTTAAAAACGGGCCGAACGGTGCACCTCTTGCGGCAAAAAAGCCACAGCTGACCTGCCGCAACGCGGGATGGGACTCTAAACTCTGGAATTATGGCCGACTTTGACGATAATGGGGATTAACTGAATCATGGCGTTTAGGGCGCAGAGTTAGTGCTATAAACGCAAGGAATTCGATTGGAATTACGCCATGGCGTCGCTCAAGGTGAAACTCGGAATTTTGGCCGCCGGCCTGATGTTGTCGGGCTGCATGCAGGGCGCGACCTATGAGGCGACCAACACGACGGCTTTCAAACCGCGTGACAAGGAACTGCTGGCCAAGATCCGCTACACCAACACGCCGGTGGCTGAGCCGTTCCGCCGCGCCATCGTCGATTATCACCGCAAGGAAGCGCCCGGCTCGATCGTGGTCGATTCCGACAATCATTACCTCTATTACGTGCTCAACGACGGCAAGGCGATCCGCTACGGCATCACCGTCGGCGAGGAAGCGATGGCCTGGTCCGGTATCGCCAAGATCGGCAGCATGACCGAGTGGCCGCCGTGGCATCCAACCAAGAGCGAAATCGAGCGCCTGGGCGTTCCGACCTTCGTGGCGCCGGGACCGGACAATCCGATGGGCTCTCGCGCGATGTATCTCTACTCGGGCGGCAAGGATACGCTGTTCCGAATTCACGGCACCAACCAGCCGGAATATATCGGCGCGTCGATCTCCTCCGGTTGCATCCGGATGACGAACGAGGACGTGATCGATCTTTATAACCGGGTGAAGATGGGCACCATCGTGGTGGTGCTCGAACCGCACCGTGGCGACTCGCCGTTCAATTCGCAGATGGCGCTGCAAGGCGGCGCTCTCGGCGGCCCGCAGATGCAATAATCGGGCTCATCAACCACTGACAATCAAAAGCGCCGGTCTTGCCGGCGCTTTTTTGTTGGCGCCGGCGCAGCTTCGGGACTGGCGGTTTCCAGTTTCGCGGCATCTGGTTTGGCGTCGGACTTGGTGTCTGACTTGACTTCCGACTTGGCGTCGGCGGCGACCTCGCGCGGCGGCGCGTCGTCAGGCCGCGCAGCCGGCAACAGCGGCGCGACCTGCGGCAGCGGATCCCAGACGTTCCACTGGCAGATTTTGTAGTTGTTGTGCCGCTCCATCAAATCGAGATGGATGTGGTCCTCGTGATACCAGTCCGAGCCCGGCCCCAGCACCGTGGTAAACCGCGCGCACATCGAATGCAGCACGCTCTCGCGCACCTCGCGCGACACCGTGCGGTCGGTGAGCGAGATCGACTGGCCGTTGGCAAGTTTTAGCGCACGCACATCGAGCGCGTTGGCGCGGCCGTGCTCAGAGAGGTGCGCGCCGGCGATACGGTTGAAGCCGCGGCATTCGTAGGAATTGAAATTGTCGAGACCAGAGATCACGCTGCCGAGATTTTGCACCAGCGGCGCCATGTCGGTGCGGATCCAGTCCGCGATCACCGACGCCATCGGACAGCGGAGGATCGCGGCGGGTTGCAGCGCGACCCGATGCTTGTCCGGCAACACCACGGCCTCCAGCCGCACCAAATCCTCGCCGCCACAGCCGCCGGGACCGTGGATGTCGGGAATGGAGGGGGCGATCGCGATCTGCTCGGTCAAGGCCAGCCGGCAGGCCGAGGGCCGCGGCGCCGCGGGCGCGGCCGACTCGGCCGGTTTGTCGGAGGGCGCCGATTTCTCGGCGGCAGGCGTTTGCGGCGGAGCCGCCGGCGCTTCCGCCGGACGCGGCTTTGGCAACGGCACCACTGTTGCCCGCACGGTCCCGCGCAATCTCGGCGGACCGTTTCCGAACAGGTCTCCCCAGATGCTTTGCCTCGGCCTCCGCGCGGCTTGAGCCGGCTCGACCAGCACGCAAAGCATCAGCAGCACGGTTACGACAGTAGCCAATATTACCGCTTCGCCGCAGCCCAAACCGCTATAAGGCCATTTGCGGCTTGCGTTCTCCGCGCTAAAGTTCATGTCAATTCCGTGATCGCAGCCGATCCGCTTGCACAGGAGGCGGCCTGCGCAAGCAATAACATTCCAGGAGGGACTTCCGTATGCTTGGTTTGATGCAAGATTGGCCGTTGCTCTGTCACCGGATTATCGAGCATGCCGCGTTGATCCACGGCTCGCAGGAGGTCGTGACGCGGTCGGTCGAAGGCCCGATCCATCGCACGAATTACAGGGAGATCCGTGATCGCGCCTTGAAGGTCTCGCAACGGCTCGACCGCGACGGCATCAAGCTCGGCGACCGCGTCGCCACCATCGCCTGGAATACCTGGCGCCATCTCGAGGCCTGGTACGGCATCATGGGGATCGGTGCGATCTGCCATACCGTCAATCCCCGGCTGTTCCCGGACCAGATCGCCTGGATCATCAACCACGCGCAGGACCGCGTGGTGATGACCGACATCACCTTCGTGCCGATGCTGGAAAAGATCGCCGACAAGATGCCAAACGTGGAGCGCTACATCGTGCTCACCGACAAGGCGCATATGCCACAGACCACGCTGAAGAACGCGGTTGCTTACGAAGACTGGATCGCCGAAGCCGACGGCAAGTTCAAGTGGAAGACGTTTGACGAAAATACCGCAGCCGCGATGTGCTACACCTCGGGCACCACGGGCGATCCCAAGGGCGTGCTCTACTCGCATCGCTCCAACGTGCTGCACGCGCTGATGGCCAATACCGGCGATTCCCTTGGCGCCAATGCCGAGGATACAATGCTGCCGGTGGTGCCGTTGTTCCACGCCAATAGCTGGGGCATCGCGTTCTCCGCGCCCTCGATGGGTACCAAGCTGGTGTTTCCGGGCGCCAAACTCGACGGTGCCTCGGTCTACGAACTCCTGGACACTGAGAAGGTGACGCATACCGCCGGCGTGCCGACGGTGTGGCTGATGCTGCTCAACCACATGGCCGCCAACAATCTGAAGCTGCCGCATCTGAAATTCGTGGTCTGCGGCGGCTCGGCGATGCCGCGCTCGATGATCAAGGCGTTCGTCGACATGGGGGTGACGGCGCGCCACGCCTGGGGCATGACCGAGATGAGCCCGATCGGGACGCTTGCCGCGCTGAAGCCGCCCTTTGCCGACCTCAAAGGCGAGGAGCGGCTCGATATCCTGCAGAGCCAGGGCTATCCGCCGTTCGGCGTGCAGATGAAGATCACCGACGATGCCGGCAAGGAACTGCCGTGGGACGGCAAGACCTTTGGCCGGTTGAAGGTGAGCGGTCCTTCGGTGTCGAAGGCCTATTTCCGCGTCGATGCCGACATCCTCGATGAGGACGGCTATTTCGACACCGGCGACGTCGCCACCATCGACCCGTACGGCTATATGCGGATCACCGACCGCTCCAAGGACGTGATCAAGTCCGGCGGCGAGTGGATTTCCTCGATCGATCTGGAAAACCTCGCGGTCGGCCATCCGGCGGTCGCTGAAGCGGCCGTGATCGGCATCCACCATCCGAAATGGGACGAGCGTCCGCTTTTGATCGTGCAGCTGAAGCAGGGCTCGAATGCAACGCGCGAGGAGATCCTGAAATTCATGGACGGCAAGATCGCCAAATGGTGGATGCCGGACGATGTCGCCTTTGTCGACGGCATTCCACATACCGCCACCGGCAAGATCCTCAAGACCGCGCTGCGCGATCAGTTCAAAAGCTACAGCTTTCCCAACGCGGCGGCGTAGGGTTCAAAAAGAAGCGCATTTTCTTGCTGTCAGCGCCACAACTGGGCCGTCAACGAAGTCTTGTCTGCGGAAACCGCGCGATCGCGGCCGCGATAACTTCGCATTGCCGTGCCGATGAGTTGAACCCTCATGACCCGACCAGAGATAGAGGCAATATGCCCTTTCTTCATCGTTAGCCACGTCGATCAAACCATCGCATTCTATCGCGACAAGCTCGGGTTTGAGACGCGATACCAGGAGCCGGATCGGGAACCTTTCTTCCCCATTGTCGGCCGCGACGGCGCGCAGCTCTTCGTCAAGGCTGGCGAAGCCGCGCCGCTGCCGAATCCTACGCGGGATCCCGCCATGAAATGGGACGCCTACCTTTACGTGCCTGATCCGGATGCGCTCGCTGCCGAATTCGCCGGTCGCGGCGCAGCGTTCAGCAAACCGCTCATGAATACGACCGAGGACCTGCGCGGCTTCGAAATCACCGACCCGGACGGCTACGTTTTGTTTTTCGGCCGCCCGAACATGGCCTGAGAAGCGCCCGTTTTTGGGATAAATTGCTTCACAGCGCGCGGGAAAATGCGCTAGGTCACCTGCGTGCCCGTCATCCGCCCCGGAGCCGGCAACCAAATCCACCACGGAACGCTAGAGGATGGCCCGCAGGTTTTCCGCTCCCTATCAATCGGAGCCCGTGTCCAGCCTCGCCAGCTGGGCGCGCAATCTTGCGGTGTTCTCGGTGGTCGCGGTCGTGGTCTCGATCATCATCGTCCGCTTCGGCTTTCTGGAGATGAAGCCGGCGTTGGCGACGTTCTTCGGCGCGCTCGGCTGCGCCGCGCTCTCCATCCTGGTCTCGCTGGCCGCGTTCGCCGCGATCTGGCAGAACGGGTCCCGCGGCATGAGCCGGATCCTGCTTGCGCTCGTGATTGACGCGGTCGTGCTCGCCTATCCGGCGTATCTTGCCCTGCAATACCGCAAGCTGCCCCCGATCCACGATATCACCACCGATCCGATCGACCCGCCCCGGTTCGAGGCACTGGCGCGGCTGCGCTCAGGCGACGGCGCCAACACCGCCGTCTATGCCGGGCTCTATTCGGCCGAACAGCAGCGCCAGGCCTATCCGGACATCGAGCCGGTGGAGCTCGAGATTCCCGTCGACCGCGCCTATGCGATCACGCTGCAGCTCGTCAACAAGCGCAAATGGTTGGTGATCGACGAACGTGCGCCGCAGCTGCCGCGCCGCATCGGCCGCATCGAGGCGGTGGCGCGGACGCCGATCATGGGATTTCGCGAGGACGTCTCGATCCGCGTCTCGCCCGACGGCGAGGACTCCCGCGTCGATATCCGCTCCTCATCGCGCTATTTCGAAAGCGACCTCGGCAGCAACGCGGGCCGCATCACCAAATTGATCGACGACATCAATACCGCCGCCGATGCCGACAACCTCAAGCCGGCGAAGAAGGTGCAGCCGCCGAAGCTTCCGGCCAAGACGGTGAAGAAGTGACGCACGTCATTCCGGGGCGCGCGTGAGTGCGAACCCGGAATCTCGCGCAAACAATCTCCAGATTCCCCGATGTGCAGTTGCACATCTGAGGTCTGCGCCTATCGACGCATCCCGGAATGACTATCAGGTCGCCCCCGGCCTTACTCCCTATTCGCTATTATCCCTCGCCAACCGGTAGGTCCCGCCGATCACCGGATCGCCGTCGGTTGCCACGATCCCGCGCCCGACCAGATCCTCCAAATGCGCCAGCACGGAATAGCCGGCCGCATTCATCAGCCGCGGGTCGATGCCGATGTAGATCGCGCGCACCATGGTCGGGATATCGGCCTCGCCCTTGGCAAGCCGATGCAGGATCGAGGCTTCGCGCGCCTGGCGATGGCGGATCAGGAAGCGGACATAGCGCGGGCCTTCCGGGATTTCCGGGCCGTGGCCGGAGAAATACAGATCCTCGTCGCGCTGCGTCAGCCGTTCCAGCGAGGCCATGTAGTCGATCATAGATCCGTCGGGCGGCGCCACGATCGAGGTCGACCAGCCCATCACGTGGTCGCCGACGAAATTGATTTTTCGCTCGGGCCAGGCGAACGCCAGATGATTGGCGGTATGGCCGGGTGTCGCCACCGCCTCGAGCTTCCACCCCTGCCCCTCGATCACGTCGCCATGGCGAACCCTGACATCGGGATTGAAGTCGCGGTCGGCGCCGGATTCCGGATTGTGCTTCTCGCTCTCGAAGCGCGGCCGCGAGGCGCGATGCGGCCCCTCGGCGTAAACGGTGGCGCCGGTTGCGGCCTTGATCCTCTTCGTGTTCGGCGAATGGTCGCGATGGGTATGGGTGACCAGGATATGGGTGACGGTCTCGCCGCGCACGGCGTCCAGCAGCGCCGCCGCATGCGGCCCACTGTCGGGGCCGGGATCGATGATCGCGACCTTGCCCTGGCCCACGATGTAACTGACCGTGCCGGTGAAGGTGAACGGGCTCGGATTGTCGCACAGCACCCGGCGCACCCCCGGGAGGATTTCGTCGACGACGCCGGGCAGAAGCGGAAAGTTGCGGTTGAACGGGACATCGTCGTTTTCTGCCATGGGACTTTTTCTTTGCGTCATTCCGGGATGGCTCGAAGAGCCAGACCCGGAATCTCGATGAAGTGGAATGATGCAGCGAGAGATTCCGGGTTTCGCGCCTCAGGCGCGCCCCGGAATGACGATTGCGGCTTTACGAAAATGCCTGAATGCCGGTGATGGCTCGGCCCAGGATCAGCGCGTGGACGTCGTGGGTGCCTTCATAGGTGTTCACGGTTTCCAAATTCGCGGAATGGCGCATCACGTGATATTCGATCTGGATGCCGTTGCCGCCGTGCATGTCGCGGGCCATGCGCGCGATGTCGAGCGCCTTGCCACAATTGTTGCGCTTGACGATCGAGATCATCTCCGGCGCCATCTTGCCTTCGTCCATCAGTCGGCCGACCCGCAAGCTAGCTTGCAGGCCGAGCGCGATCTCGGTCTGCATGTCCGCGAGTTTCTTCTGCACCAGCTGCGTTGCCGCGAGCGGCCGGTTGAACTGCTTGCGGTCGAGCGTGTATTGCCGCGCCCGATGCATGCAATCCTCGGCGGCGCCCATCGCGCCCCAGGAAATGCCGTAACGGGCGCGGTTGAGGCAGCCGAACGGCCCCTTCAGGCCGGAAACGTTGGGGAGCAGGTTTTCCTCGGGCACCACGACGCCCTCCATCACGACCTCGCCGGTCACGGACGCACGCAAGGACAATTTGCCGCCGATCTTCGGCGCCGACAGGCCCTTCATGCCCTTTTCGAGGATGAAGCCGCGGATCTGGTTGTCATGCGCGGCAGACTTGGCCCAGATCACGAACACGTCGGCGATCGGCGCGTTGGAAATCCACATCTTGGTGCCGGTCAGGCGGTAGCCGTCGGATACCTTCTCGGCGCGGGTCTTCATGCCGCCGGGGTCGGAACCGGCATCCGGCTCGGTCAGGCCGAAGCAGCCGACCCATTCGCCGGTGGCGAGCTTGGGCAAATATTTCTTGCGCTGGTTCTCGTCGCCATAGGCGTAGATCGGGTGCATGACGAGCGAGGACTGCACCGAGTTCATCGAGCGGTAGCCGGAATCAACCCGCTCGATCTCGCGCGCGACAAGGCCATAGGCGACATAACTTGCGTTGGCGCAGCCATATTCCTCCGGTAGCGTGATCCCGATCAGGCCGAGCTCGCCCATCTCATGGAAGATGTCGCGATCGACCTTTTCCTCGAGATAGGCCTTGGTGATGCGCGGCAACAGCTTGTCCTGCGCATAGGCGCGCGCGGTGTCGCGCACCATGCGCTCGTCTTCAGTGAGCTGCTCGTCGAGCATGAACGGATCGTCCCACTGGAAATTCACCGCCGACGGCTTGTCCTTGGTCTGAGGGCGCACGCTCATGAGAATCCCTTTCGCGTCAATCTCTATGGAATTGTCTGATAAATTAAAGCGCTACGGGCAGAAGCGCAATTGAATTGGATGATCCGTCATTCCGGGACGCGAGTGTAACGAGCGAACCCGGAATCTCGAGATTCCGGGTCTGGTGCTCGCGCACCGTCCCGGAATGACTGTGTCTAACCTTCAAGCTGTTCATTAGAGACGATCTCGATGCCGAAGCCGGACAATCCCTTGTAGTCGTGCACCGATGATGTGAGGTGGCGGATCGAGGTCACGCCGAGATCACGCAGGATCTGCGCGCCGACGCCGACCTCGCGCCATTGCCGGTTGCGGTCGGCTTCGGCGGATTTCTCCTGCGGCAATGGTGCAACCGGAACGCCGGCGGCGCCGTCGCGCAGATAGACCAAGACGCCGCGGCCGGACTTCTTGAAATGCTCCAGCACCGTCAGCATGCGCTTTTGCCCGGTAAAAATGTCCCGGACGATGTTGGGCTTGTGGAACCGGGTCAGCACGTTCTTGCCGTCGCCGACCCCGTTATAGACGAAGGCGACATGGGCGATCTCGTCGAATGGGGAACGATAGGCATAGCCCTGCAGCGGCCCGATCGGGCTCTCGGTCGTGAATGTCGCGACCCGCTCGATCAGCTTCTCGCGCGCCTGGCGGTAGGCGATCATGTCGGCAATGGTGACATGCTTGAGCTTGTGGCTAGCTGCGAAGCGCACCACCTGCTCGCCCTTCATGACGGTGCCGTCATCGTTCATCAATTCGCTGATGACGCCGACCGGCGGCAGGCCCGAGAGCTTGCAGAGGTCGACCGCAGCCTCAGTATGGCCGGAGCGCAACAGCACGCCGCCGTCGCGCGCGATCAGCGGAAAAATATGCCCCGGCCGGGCAAAATCATTGGCGCCGGCATTGGGATTGGCGAGCGCGCGGCAGCAGGAGGCGCGTTCGTCCGCCGATATCCCGGTGCCGCCATCGGGCTTGTAGTCGATCGACACCGTAAAGGCGGTGGTGTGATTGGATTCGTTGTGGGCGACCATCGGATCGAGCCTGAGCCTGCGCGCGTCCTCGGTCGTGATCGGCGCGCAGACGATGCCCGAGGTGTGGCGGATGATGAAGGCCATCTTCTCGGGCGTGCAGAGCGAGGCCGCGACGATCAGGTCGCCCTCGCCCTCGCGGTCCTCGTCATCGGTCACGACGACGAGCTCGCCATTGGCAAAGGCTTGCAGGACTTCCTGGATCGTATCGGGCATCTGGTCGATATCTCTCGCTTCGGTGCCGGGAGGATTAGCCGGACTCGAAAGGGGGCGCCAGCGTCATTACGCAGGGCAGAGCGGCTCTGGTGTCGCAGCGCCGCCGGCAGTCCGTTAACGACAAGCGCGCCACACTTGTCTAGGATCGCCGGCAAGCAAAAACAAGGGAGAGACGCTGCCCATGAGCTCTGCACCATTCGACTTCGCGCCGCTCTTGCCGGCGGGGCTGCCCGCACCCGCGGCGAGGTGGACGGGACTCGCCAAATACAGCTTCGTTGGCGGCAATAACGACCCCGAACAGGTGCCGGTGGACGGCCTGATCGAGGCGGCCAGCGCCGTGCTCACCCGCGAGGGCAAGACGCTTGCGACCTATGGGCTTGCGCATGGTCCGCAGGGCTATCGTCCGTTACGCGAATTTCTCTCTGCGAAATTGAAGCGCGATGCCGGAATCGCCTGCACCGCCGACGACATTCTGATCGTCTCCGGCTCGCTGCAGGCGCTCGACCTCGTCAACGCGACGCTGCTATCGCGCGGCGATACCGTGATCATGGAGCAGGACAGCTATCAGGGATCGCTGAACCGGCTGACCAGGCTCGGCGTCAACGCCATCGGCATCCCGCTCGACCAGGAGGGGATGCGGATGGACGCGCTGGATACCGCGCTCACCCATCTCAAGCAGCGCGGCGTCACGCCAAAATACATCTATACCATCCCGACGGTACAGAACCCGACCGGGACCATCATGCCGGAGGCACGGCGCGCCGAGCTTTTGAGGCTGTCGCAAGACTACGGCGTCCCGGTTTTCGAGGACGATTGCTACGCCGACCTGATCTGGGACGGCAAGCGCCCGCCCGCGATCCACGCCATGAGCAAGAACGGCGGCGTCATCCATATCGGCTCGTTCTCCAAATCAATCGCACCGGCGTTGCGGGTCGGCTTCATCGTCGCGCCCTGGGAAATGCTGTCGCGGATGCTGGCGCTCAAGACCGACGCCGGAAGCGGCGCGCTGGAGCAGATGGTGCTGGCGGAATACTGTGCCCCGCATTTCACCACGCATGTGCCGAAGCTGACGCGCGGGCTTCGCGCCAAGCTCGACACGCTGATGGAGGCGCTCAACGAGCAGTTCGGCACCGCGGCGGAATTCGAGGCGCCAAAGGGCGGCATCTTCCTGTGGGTCAAGCTGCCGGACCATGTCGATACGCTGAAGCTTTATCAGGCCGCGCTCGCCGCCGGCGTCTCCATCAATCCGGGGCCGGAATGGTCGACCAACAAGGCCCATGCCGGCTGCCGCTTGCGGCTGTGCTTTGCGAGCCCCTCGCACGAGCAAATCCGCGAAGGCATCGCCGTGCTCGCGGAAGTTTGCCGCAAGGAATTCGGCGTGCCGGCGAGGATCGCCAATGTGGAGAAGCGTGCCCGCACGTCAAGTTAAGGCGGTCGGACGAGATCGCCGCGATGGGGCGCCGCCCTGGTCGCTAGCAGGATTTCCCTTATGGCGACGGCTCAATCGCAGCATCGCTTAGGCATTGCTCTCATTGTCGCTGCTGCCGTGGCCTGGAGCACCGCGGCGTTTTTCACGCGGCTGCTGCCGTTCGACTCGTGGACGATCTTGTTCTGGCGGGGCCTGTTTGGCGGCGGTCTCATCGCCGCCATTCTCGTGCTGTTGCAAGGCCGCGCCGGCTTGCGGGATTTGACCGGGATGGGAAGGAGCGGCTGGCTGGTCGCATCGCTGTCGACCTTGGGCATGGTGTGTTTCATCCCGGCCCTGCAGCTGACCAGCGTGTCGAATGTCGCGATCATCATCGCGACCGGCCCCTTCGTCGCCGCGGCATTCGCCTGGATAAGCCGGCGAGAGGCCGCCCGATGGCAAACCATGCTGGCGAGCGTGGTGGCGCTGTGCGGCGTCGCCATCATCGTCGGCAATATGCGCGCCAGCTCCGATATACTGGGGATTGCGCTCGCCTGCCTCATGACCGTTGCGATTGCGGCAATGACGGTCACCGTCCGACGGCACAAGAACACGCCGATGGTGGCGGCCGCCGCGCTATCGAACCTGTTGGGCAGCCTCGTCAGCATTCCCTTTGCCCACACCATAGCCAGCGTCACCGCAGCCGATCTCGTCATCTTCGCGATGTTCGGCTTCTTCCAGGTCGCATTGGGCTTGACCCTGTTTATGCTTGGATCGCGCCTGTTGCCGTCAGGTCAAGCCACGCTGATCGCAACGCTGGAGACACCGCTGATGCCATTTTGGATATGGCTCGCGTTCCAGGAGGTTCCCTCTTCGCGGGCTCTCCTAGGCGGCGCCCTGGTGATGGGCGCGGTCATTGCCGACATTGTCAGCGATACTCGCGCGCAGAGACAATTGGGCTGATCGGTGGTTCACCTCACAGCGAACGGCGCCTGGTACGGCCGACCGAATGGCACGCCGTTGATCACGGTCTGAATCGGTTTCAGATAGGCCTTGCCGTCGCGCTTGTTGCTGCGGGTGTCGACGAAGGTCACCGGCCCTTCCACAAGTTCCATGATCGCGACGTCGCCGGGCGCCCCCAGCTGCAAGGTGCCGATCTTTGGCGCCCGGTTGATGATTTTTGCCGGCGCTGAAGTTGCCATCGTCACGACCTGCTCGAGCGAAAAGCCCATCGCCATGAACTTGCTCATCACGTTGGGCAGGAACGGCACGCCCGGCGAATTGCCGGAGAAGACGTGGATATCGGACGAAATCGTATCCGGCGTGCAGCCGCCTGGGATCGCCACTTCCGCCACCGTGAAGTCAAAACTGCCGCCGCCATGGCCGACGTCGAACATCACGCCGCGCTGCTTGGCGGCGAGCGCCGCCGGCAGCAAGTTGCCGTCCTGCACGATATTGGTGCCGACGCCGGACATGTTCGGGAAGCCGGAATAGCAATGGGTCAGCACGTCGCCCGGCCGCAGCAGATCCAGGATCTGCGACATCAACTCCTTGGTTTCGACGCCGCCGATATGCACCATCATTTTGGCCGGCCAGCCGCACATCTCGCAGGCCTGGATGCCGCGCTTCAAGGGCTCGATGCCGTGCTTGAAGATGACGTTCTCCGACATCCGCACCTTGACGCCGATCAGAAAATCCTGATTTTCGGCCAGCGCCATCGCACACGCCTCAACCTGCGCATTGTCGATATTGTAGAGCTCGGCGACCGGGAACGCCGATAGCCCGTTATTGGCGATATGGACGAAGGCGTAGATGCGCGCCCGCGACTGCGCCACGATGTAGCGGCGCAGTGCCGCCAGATTGTTGACGCCGGCATCGCCCGCCGACACCACCGTGGTGGTGCCCTGAAACTGCACCAGTTCGTCGGCGGGGATGCCGATCGCCGAGCCATAAGGGTAGACGTGGCAATGCAGGTCGACGAGACCCGGCATCACCAGTTTGCCGGTGGCGTCGATGGTCTTCGACGCCCGCGCCGCCGGAATTTCGGCCTCGATCGCCTCGACCACGCCCCAGCGAATGCCGATGTCGCGTTTTGCACGCAGCGACTGGCTGGGATCGAGCACGTCGCCACCCTTGATCACGAGATCGAACTTGTCGTTCGGTCCCATCGCGGCATCGGCGCTTGCGGAAATTAGTGCGAGGGCTGCGGACCCCGTCAGTTCAAGAAAGTGACGGCGTGACAATGCGGACATGGCGCTCCCCAAATTTTGTTTTTTATGCGCGGATGATGCCCGCACGGCCCGCCTTCCGCAAGCGCTCCACGGCAGGCACCGGCGCATTTGCGCCGGAATCCGGATGCTAGGGTGCGATCGTCCATCACCTTATGGGCGAGACGGGCAATGCGAAACGCTAGTCATCTCTTGATCCGGCTGACGCTGGCGATCCTGATTTTGCTGACGCTTGCGCCTTGCGCGAGCGCGGGCACGGTAACGGAAACCGCGAGCAAATGGGGATTGATCGGTCCGTGGTCACAGGATTGCTCGCTGCCGCCCGACCATGACAGGGGAACCGTCCTGATCTATGAGATCGCGCGAGGCAACCGTCTGATGTTGCGGCGCGACCTCGGCGACGCGAAGGACGACAACGAAGTCGTCGGCGCCGAAATCTCGGCCGACGGGACGTTGAAGTTGCGCGTTTACTTTCCGTCGCTGAGGCAGACACGCGAATATGGATTGATGAGGCAGCCTGACGGCACCATGCGCGCGATGTATAACCGTAACCGGAAGGGCGAATACACCATCAAGGACGGCAAGCTCACCGCCAACGGCAATCCGACGCCGCCGCTGCACAACTGCAACGCAGCTAGCTGAACATCTGTTCAGAATTCTCTCGCGGTTCCGTCGGAACGTTCCTTCTCAGGCGAAGTTTGATCCTCGTGAAGTGGAGGAGGACGACATGAAGAAGCTTGGATACGTCATCGCAGCACTCGGTGCGATCGCGATCGCGGCGCCGTCGATTGCCAGCGCCGAGACCGTCGTGATCAAGCATGGCGACCATCACTGGGATGGCGCGCGTGCCGAATACCGCGAACATCGCGACCGCGGCTGGCACGAGGGTTGGTGGCATCGTCGCGACCGCGACCACGACCGGGTCGTGATCGTCAAACATCGCCACGAGTACTAAGGCCCGACACAGGAATGGCCCCGCAAGGGGCCATTCTTTTTTGTGCGCTTGTACCGCCGTCATCCTGAGGAGCCGCGCTGCGCGGCGTCTCGAAGGATGGGTGACATGTCATCCTTCGAGGCTCGCAAGAGCTCGCACCTCCAGCGATAACGGCGAAGCCGTTACGCGGGGATGACGAACCCGCTTCAATCCCACGCCGGCGAAAAGCCGGGACTGACGAAGCGCTTGTCTTTCGGCAGGCTCGCGATCGCCTTCATGTCCTCATCGTCGAGCCCGACATTCAGCGCATCGAGATTGGCCTTTTGGCTTTCGCTGCGCGATGCCTTCGGGATCGCGGCGACGCCGTCCTGGTCGAGCAGCCATTTCAGCGCCACCTGTGCCGCGCTGGCGCCATGCTTGCGGCCGATCGCCGCCAGCGTCTCGTCGGAGGCGGCGCGGCCCTGCGCCAGCGGGCAATAGGCCACCAGCGGGATCGATTTCGCGGCGAGATATTTGCGCACCGGCGTCTGATCGAGCATCACATGATATTCGACCTGGTTGCAGGCGATCGGCGCCTTGATCTCCTCGACCACGGTCTTCAACAGCGCGATGTTGAAATTGGCAACGCCGATGGCGCGGGTGCGGCCCTCCTCTTTCAGCTTCATCAGGGTTTCGAACATCGCCGGCAGGTTCATGTTCGGCGCCGGCCAGTGCACCAGATAGAGATCGACCTGATCGAGCCTCAGCTTCTTCAGGCTCGTGTCGAACGCCCGGCGGATCGCGTCCGGCGCGAGATTTTCGTTCCAGACCTTGGTCGTGACATGCAGATCCTTGCGCGCGACGCCGGAGGCCGCAATCGCAGCGCCAATCGCATCCTCATTGCCATACATTTCCGCGGTGTCGATATGGCGATAGCCGAGCGCCAGCGCGCTTTCGACCGCGGCGCGGCAGACGTCGCCCTGCATGCGAAACGTGCCGAGCCCAAGCCGCGGCAGGCTGATGCCCTGGGTTTGCAGATGTTTCCATGATAACTCCTAAGACAGTTCGCGACCGGAAGAACAGCCGGCGATGTCGGTCAATGCAAATGTGTGGCTGAAGCGATGGATGGGATGGCGGGACCGCCATCTCCACAGTCTGCCCGCGAAGGGCGCCGGCAGATCAAGGCCAGCTACATCAAGATGTTGCGAGGCTTAGGAGTGCTGCGCCAGCAATTCCCGGCCCCGCGCATCGGGCCGCGGTTCGATATCGACCGACCAGAGGTCGCGGTTATCGACATCCTTCAGCGTCACCGTCATGACGCCGGACTGGCCGTCGATATCGACGCGGCCGAAGAACTGCAGACCGAAACACGGCGCGAGATTTTCGCCCTGCTCCGCGCTGCAGCCCTTCTGAAACATCGCCGATCGGCCCGAACGTATTGTCGAGTTCGCCCGGGCCCCAGGTCCCCGCATGAAGCGGGCCGGAGACGAATTCCCAGAACGGCTCGAAATCGGAGAATACCGCGCGGTTCGGATCGTAATAATGCGCGGCCGTATAATGCATGTCGGCGGTCAGCCACACGGTGTTGCGGAACGCCGGCGCGCTTGATGAACGACAGCAGATCGGCGATCTCGTGCTCGCGCCGCTCCGGCGGGCCGTCGCCGAGCGCGATCGCGTCGTCGCTGATCAGTCCGATCGGCAGGTCCGCGGCAATCACCTTCCAGGTCGCGTCGGACGCTGCGAGCTCCCGCTTCAGCCAGGCAAGCTGCGCCGCGTCCGAGGATGAAGGTGTCGCCGGGATCGTCGCGCTTGTTCCAGGTCGAATCGCGATAGCTGCGCATATCGATCAGGAACACGTCGAGCAGCGGCCCGTAACCGATCTTGCGATAGACGCGGCCGGCCTGCTCGGGGATCGCGCGGATCGGCATGAATTCGAAAAACGCACGGCGGGCGCGCGCGACCAGGCGCGAGTTGCCGTCTTCGGTCATAGCCGGTCTCGTCGACGCTGCCGATCGGCGACCAGTCGTTGGTCACCTCATGATCGTCCCATTGCGCGAACATCGGCACCTCCGCGTGGAAGGCGCGCAAATTCTCGTCGAGCAGATTGTATTTGTAATTGCCGCGAAACTGCGCGAGGCTGTGCGCGACCGCGGATTTCTCCTCGCGTCACGATGTTGCGCCAGATGTCGCCGTTCGGCAGCTTCAGCTCGGATGGCACCGGGCAGTCGGCATAGATGTGATCGCCGGAATGAATGAAGAAATCCGGCACGGTTTTCCAGCATGGTGCGGTAGGTGCGCATATCCGCCGCGGGACGGATCGATGCCCCAGCCCTGGCCCGCGGTATCGCCGGACCAGACAAACGAGATCGAGCTTCGCGTCGCGGGCGCGGTGCGGAAATGCCCGATCCGCGTTTCGCCCGCGATGCCCGAGACGTCGTGCTTCGAACCGTACCCGATAGAAGATATCCTGCCCGGGCGGCAGATCTTCCAGCAGCACCTTTGAAGTGAAGTCGCGATCCGGCAACGCGTCCGATGACGCCGTGCCGATAATGGTCTTGAAACTTTCGACGGTCGAGCATTCCACCTGCATGCGCGCGGGCCGGTCGGCGCGCGCCCACACGACCGCAGAGCCATCGGAGACATCGCCCGACTGAATGCCGCCTGAGATTTGCGGACGGTCGGCGGCGCGGCTGAGATAGGGCTTTGCCAGACCCGCGAGGCCCGCGAGCGCGAGGGTGGATGCCGAGCGGACCAGCAACTGCCGTCTGGTCGAGGCGCGCTTTCGCGCGGATCGCAATCGCCATTTCCGAAACCCTCGTCGAATCACGACGAAGGTTGCCCGCTCAACTTGACTCCTGGCCGAAGGTTTTTTGACTCTGGGCCAACGGTTTTGCGACGGACAGATGACTCCAGCGGGAATGGCGTCCGCGGCGCGCTTTGGTGCACAACAGCGGCAAGCACCCGTCGCAGCAGCGAACGGCCCCTCGGCATCTGCGCAAGCTCGCGCCTCATCACGAAGGAATATCCGATGCGGCTTGGCAGGCGGACATCCGAGAGCCGCGAAAGTCGTCCCGCGGCAAACTCTCGCTCGCTGAACGGCAAGGGCGCCAGCAGGATTCCGTGCCCGGCGCAGGCAGCTTCGAGCGCGGCCGCGTACGATGAAAAGTGAAGCGGACGAGTGGTCTTCGGTGCTGGCAATTTCAGCTCGCGCCAAGCCCACGGCCAGGCGTTGTCGGCGACGCTTGGACAAAGCAGGACCTGCTCGGTCCACCATGCCGGATCGGAAGGGCGCGCCAGCGCGGCGACCGACGGCGCCGCAGCCAGCACCAATTCAACGCCCAGAATTGGCGTTGCTGCCAGATCGGCGTCCTCTTCCGCGCCCAACCGGACAGCCGCGATTTGATCGGTCGCCAGCAGATCGCGCTTCGCATCGGTGACGTCAAGTCTGACTTGATTATCGTCGCACCATTTCAGGAAGCGCCGATCGAACAGGAACTGACGGGCGAAAAGCGGCGGCGCAGTCAAAATCATCGGAGCTGTGGCGGCTGCGCTGCTTGCTTCCGTGCAAGCCCTGATCAGCTCGCGCATCGGTCCTGATATCTGGCGCGCAAATGCCGCCCCTGCCGACGTCAACGAGAGCCGTCCGCCCCGGCGCTCCAACAGCCTGACCCCGATCCGTCCCTCGAGGAGGCCGGCCTGGTAGCGAATCGCTGAGGGGGTCAAGTTCAGCTCGGCCGCCGCAGCGTTGAAGCTCGACAACCTCGCGCAGGCTTCAAACGCCCGCAATTGACTCCAGGAGAGCCCGGGATCCTTCCATGGTTGATGATGCCGCTCTGGCTTCAACGGAACTGCCTCTCTGTCCCATGATACAAATTTTGCTTGCGAAAAGCATGCGAAATTCGCAACCGGCGCAACGTGGTTGCTGGCAATCTGGGGTCGTCAACCAAGGAACGTCCCATGCATTACGATCATCTGCCGGCACGAATAGCACTGGTCCTGAATGGCCTCGCGATGATCATCCTCTATCCCTTGAACATGGTGATTCTCGAGCGCGCCTCGTGGATTTGGGATTTCCCCAATCGCAATATGGCCATGGAGCATATGCTGGTAGCCATCTATGTGACGATGGGAGCCTTCCTTGTCTGGGCGGCGCGCGATCCGGTCAGGGCGGTGCCTCTGATCGACTTCGTCATCGTATCGGGGGCGATTCACGCCACCGTCATGGCCTTCGATGCTGCCCACATGCCGGGCATGTCGCCACACCTGACATTCCGCAGCGACGTGATGGGCACCTATCTTGCTCCGATCACGCTTGCACTAACGCACCCGCGACGCTTCTACCTTTTTCAATGGAACAGGGCATGAAGGTCGCGCGCGTTGTCAGTCTTGCCCGTACCGTCGGGGCGTGGACGATCTTGAGCGCGGTAACGCTCTCCTTCGGCGTTCAGTTGTTGGCCGGCTTCGGCGAATCGCGCGCCGGAAATTGGTCGTCGGCCGAACTCTGTCGCTCGGCGCCTGCACCGGAACCCGATCAATTCAGCCGAACTGACGCGCAACTCGCCGGGAACCCGTAGAGCTTCGGGAGCGAAGCACCGATCGCGCATGGCGTCGGCGAATGCGGCTTATTCGGCCGATCGCTTCCAGTTGCAGATGCCGCCGGACTTGCACGGCCAGACCTGGATGCGGGCGTCGAAGGCTTGCGCATCCAGCGGGTTGCTATGCCGACGCGCCAGCCTGGTCCGGGCAGTACCATGCGGCCGCCCATCGTGGACGGGTGCCGCGACGTGGACCCGCGCCGCTCTCACCTGTTGGACCGCCACTTTCTTCGGCTCGGTCTTCAGTTCATTGCGCGCCCAGGAAGGTTCACTGTTACGATCGCCTTTGGCCTCGACCGCGACCGGCGCGAATTCGGTGGCGGGCCCTAGCGGATTCGGCGACAGCACCGCTTTCGAAAGATCAAGACCGAGGAACTCATCGGGACGATAAGCGTCAGCGGCCGACACGCCGTTCGACATTAGCAATGCGGCGCAAACAGTTGCAAAAAAAGCGCCCTTCAGGATCATGCGAGGCCTCGTGAAATACCTAAAGGAAAGACTGCCCCCATTTAGGAGGCTGGTCGACGCAATTCCAGCGGAAGCATTACCTCAAGGTTACCAGCCACAACTTATTTAGTTCCACCGCCGGACAGCATCTTCACCAGTCGGTAGAGATATTCCTCGCCCTCGTAGAACGACTTCACGAGAACCCGTTCGTCCTTGCCGTGGGTGCGGATGTCGTCGACTATCGATCGCGATGCCCGGAATGGCCGTAGGTCGGAATCCCGGCATTGCGCAGAAGCTGCCATCGGTGGCGCCGGCGCTCATGATCGGCAGCACGATCGCGCCGGGCCAGAATTCGCTGCGACAGTTTCTCGATCGCATCCCAGATCTCCTCGTTGCAGCGCCGACGGCGCGCTGAGGTACCGGCTGACCGAGCTGGGTAACCGTGATCTGGTCGTCGGCCAGCACGCGCTCCAGGTCGCCTTGACCTCATCGATGGATTCGCCGGGCATGATCCGGCAATTGACCTTGGCGCTGGCGAGCTGCGGCAGCGCGTTGACCGCCTGTCCGGCCTCGAGCATCGTCGCGACACAGGTGGTGCGCAGCATGCGCGTTATAGACCGGATTGGCGGCAAGCCGGACAAACGACATCGCGGACGGGTCAGGTTTGTCAGACAGCACCGCGCGCATGTCGGCCGCGGTCTGCGCGCTCTCGAATTGCGCCGACGCGCTCGAAGTAACGCGCGCGTCGTGTCGTTGAGCTGCAGCGGAAAGGTGAATTTCGAGAGCCGCATCAATCCTTCCGCGAGGCGATAGATCGCGTTGTCCTTGAGCGGCACCGCGCTATGGCCGCCGCGATTTTTGACGTCGAGCTGATAGGTCAGCGAGACCTTCTCGCTGGTCTGGACGCTGTTCCTGATCGGCTTGCCGTCCTTCAGCCCGACGCCGCCGCCCTCGTTCAGCGCGAACTCGGCATCGATCAGGTCGCGATGGTTCTTGATCAGCCACTGGATGCCGAGTGCATCGCGGTCGAGGATTTCCTCGTCGGTCTCGAGCGCCACGATGATGTCGCGATCCGGCTTGTAGCCTTCCTGCTTGTAGCGGATGAGATTGGTGACGAAGGAAGCCGCCATGTATTTGTCGTCGCCGCTGCCGCGCGCATAGAAGTAGCCGTCCTTCTCGGTCAGCTTGAACGGATCGACCGACCAGTCCTGCGGGATAGCCGGCACGACGTCGAGATGCGCGACCAGCAGGATCGGTCTTGCGCGCGCCGCTGCCGTGCAGGCGCGCCACCAGATTACCCTTGCGCGGCGCCGGCGAGAATGCCTGCACGTCGCTGTCTGCAAAGCCCGCGGCCTTGCAGCCGCGCTGCCATCGCTTCCGCCGCGCGCGCGGTGTCGCCGGTCGCGGTCGTGGTGTTGATTTCGACGAGTTCCTTGTAGATATCGTGCGCGAGCTGCTGCTCTGCGGTGAGGCCTTCGGCGCCGGCGCCTCTCGCAGCAAGAACGACCAGCGCAAACACCGTCGGGAGAAATATCTTCCATGAGGCGAAGTTTTGGTTGCCGATGTGCTTACGCATCTTGCTCTCCAACGGCCTTAGACGATCGGCCGAATTCAGACAGGCGGCCATCGCGTTTGCAAGCGCGCAAGCCCCGCGATTTCGGCGACCC
Source organism: uncultured Alphaproteobacteria bacterium (assembly GCA_963713785.1). Classification (GTDB taxonomy): domain Bacteria; phylum Pseudomonadota; class Alphaproteobacteria; order Rhizobiales; family Xanthobacteraceae; genus Bradyrhizobium. The sequence continues at coordinate 334,035 of CAVQNB010000009.1, read as the reverse complement.
ACCCAACCTATTTGGCGTCCTTGACGGCGATCACCTCGATCTCCACCAAAAATCCGGGATTGGCGAGCGCTGCAACGCCGACGACGGAACGCGCCGGCAAATTAGGCTGGCTGCCGCCGAAGAATTGCGCGTAGCCTTCCATGAACGCCTTGAAGTCCATCGGCACCGCCGCGCTGTGGACCAGAAATACCTGCATCTTGACCACGTCGGCCATCGAAAGGCCGAGCCCTTCCAGAATCCCCTTGATCCTGGTGAGGACGCCGACGGTCTGGGTCCGGGTGTCGCCATAGGCTTGCGGACTGGCGGGATCGGCGTCCTTGCTGACGACCGGCGGGACCTGGCCGCTGACATAATAGGTCATGGCATTGCCCGTGACTTGCACGGCTTGGGCGATCGGGAACGTCGAGTTGGGGATCGGATATCTCGTGACCTCGGCTCGCGCCGCGTTGAGGCTGTCGTCGCAGGCGGCCGACATGAAGGCGAGCAACAGCATCGTTCTCAATCGCATGGCCGTCTCCTTATTTCAGCGGCGCGCGTCCCTGACGTCCTTGGCCGTCACCACGTCCTGGTAGTTGTTGCCGAAATGTGTCCGCAGATAATTCACGACCGCGGCGACCTGGTCGTCCGCTCATCATGTCGCCGAACGGCGGCATGCCGCGCCTGCCGTTGACGACGATCAGGATAGGATAGCCGCCGGCTTCGAGATTGCTGTTGCCGGCCAGCGACGGATAGGAGCCGGCGCCGGTTGCGCCCGCGGCGTCCGGCATGTGGCAGCCCTGACAGACATTGGCGAACAATTCCTCGCCGGTCATTTCGACAAACCGGTATCCCGAGCTGAAGGTACGGTCGTCCTGGGCCAAGGCCGCCGTTGCCAGCCCAAGCGACATGCACAAGAGCGATCTTTGCGGCTTTTGCTTGCATCAATTCCTCATGACCCGATCGTGCAGCCGCGTGATGGCGTCGAGCGACGACAGGATGGCCCCCTCCTGCCAAGCCGGAATCGCAGGAGGCGTGCTCGCCGGCGAGCACGATCCGCCCGTCGATCTGGCACAGATTGTGATAATGCTCGGCGCGCGCCTCCTCGCTCCAGTCGCCGCTGCAACCGAGCACGAACGGCACCCGGTGCCAGGCCACGGCAACGCCGTTTTCAAATTCGGTCTTGTATTGCGGATGAATCATGGCGCCGAACTCGACGGTGCGCTCGACACGCTCGGCCGGCGTCATCGCCGTGAATTCATAGGCATTGGCGCCGTCGAAGATATAGGCGCCGAGCAGCACGCCGCGCCCGGAGCGATTGAAGCCGCTGTTGGGATAACCGATCTGGCGGATCGGCAAGTCGGTATAGCTGATGCCGCCATAGATCGCCTCATCCTCTTCCCAGAAGCGGCGCTTGAACTGCAGGCCGACCTTGACCGATCCGGCATAGGGCACGGCGTCGATCGCGGACTTCGTGGCGGCGCTGACGTCGATCGGCAATTGGCTGAGGATCGACAAGCGGAATCGTGCAGATGCACCAATCCGCCGTTGCCTGCTGCACGGTCGCAGGCGCTGCGGTATCGATGTAGGTGACGGTGACGCCGCGGTCGTCCTGCTGGATGCGCGTCACCTTCGAATTGTAACGGATGAGGTTGCCGACCTCCCTGGCGAACGCCTTGCCGATCATGTCCATGCCGCCGACCGGCTGGAACATCGTGGTCTGGAAATTATAATTGGCGAAGTTCTGCAAGTAGCGCCAAACCTGCGATTTCAAAATCTCCGACAGAGCCAGGGAGTCGCCGGGCAGCGGAAGGGCGTTAAGCCCGCCGCCGGGATCTCGGGCATAGCCGCGGAATTGGGCGGAGATCAGATTGGCCTTGTATTTGTAGTCGCGGTCGAGCGCGCCCCACGAGCGCAGCGCCTGCAGCAGGATTTCCCGATCCTCCTTGGTCACGGCTTCGTCGAGCTTGCCTTGCTGGGTCACCTTCGCCAGCAGCTCCGAAACCTGGCCCTGGAAATCCGCCCTGATCGCGCGGATCCGCTGCGGCACGCCGTCGAATGCGCGCGAGGCATGGATCAGCGCGTTGTAATTGAGTTGAACGAACGGCTCGAGCGCAACGCCAAGCCGCTTGCAATAATCGAGCAACGCGCGGTGATGATAGGGAATGCGCCACGGGCCGGGGTTGATATAAAGCCCGCTTTCGAATTCGCAGGTCTGCTTGAAGCCGCCGAGCTCGGTAAAACTGTCGCCGCCGCGCAAGGTCCAGTTGCGGCCGCCGGCGCGGCCGTTGAATTCCAGGATCTGAACCTTGTAGCCGGCGTTGCGCAGCTCCAGCGCCGCCGTCATGCCGGCGAGCCCGGCGCCCAGGATCAGCACCGAAGCGCCCTTCGGATCGCCTTTGAGACTGATCGGCCCCTTGTACGGCGATTCCGACGCGAACCCGAGGCTCGTCATCGCGTGATACATCGCAGCACTGCCGGCCATCGCCCCGATCAGCGAGAGCAGGTCACGCCGCCTGATGACTGCAGCTTCGCCTTGCATTCTTGTTCAAACCGAGTGGAGCCCAACGGACATTACACGAGACGCGTGACGTCAAAGGAAGCTGGGCAGCCCCGATCTGTCAAGAAAGTGCGTGAACGCATGGCCCGCGTAACACGCGTATTTGATGCCGTCAAAACGCAGCGTTCTCTTCCATCGCGAGCTCGGCCTTGAGGCTTGCGAGATCGCGGTAAATCGAGGCGACGGCGCGCAGCTTGCCCTTGCTCCTGTAGCGCAACAGGCAATCGCGCCCCGCGATGTCGCCGTCGACGGCGATCTCGTCCCATTTTTCGGCATGGCCGACATAATTGATCGGCACGTCGTAATGTTGGCTCCAGAAGAAGGGTACCGCCGCAAAAGTCTCACGCCGCCCCAGCATGTTGCGCGCCGCAGTCTGTCCCTGCCGCTCGGCGACCACCCAGTGCTCGACCCGGATATTTTCGCCCGAATGCGGGTCGGGCCAACGCGCGATATCACCGGCGGCATAGACGCCGGGCGCGCTGGTCTCAAGATAAGCGTCGACGACGACCCCGCGATCGAGCCTGAGCCCTGCCTGCTCGGCAAGCCCAAGGCGCGGGCGCACCCCGACTCCGACCACGACAAAGTCAGCCTCGAGCGATCCGCCGCTCTTCAGCCTGGCATGATTGCGCTCGATCGCAGCGACGGTATCGCCGAGATGGAAGATGACGCCGTGTTCTTCGTGCAGCTTGCGGACGAAATCGCCCATTTCGGCCCCGAGGATGCGCTCCATCGGCCGCTGCTCCGGCGCCACCACATGGACCTCGATGTCGCGGGCGCGCAGCGCCGCCGCAGCTTCAAGGCCGATAAAACTCGCGCCGATCACGATCGCGCGGCGCGCGCCCTTGGTGCTCTCGATGATGGCGCGGCAATCGGCGAGTGAGCGCAGCGTATGGACATGCGGCCGATCGGCACCCGGGATCGGCAGCCGCACCGGTTCGGCGCCGGTCGCCAGCAGCAAGCGATCATAGGCAACGGTCGCCACCGCCTGCGAGAACGACATGGCGCGCCTTGGTGTCGATCGCGGCAACGCCGGTTTTGAGCCGAAGGTCGATGTGGGCCTCGGTGTAGAAATCATCCGGACGCAGCGGCAGCCAGTCCTCCGGCGCGCTGCCGGCGAGATAATCCTTGGACAGGTTGGGCCGATCGACCGGCGGCGCGGCATCGTCGCTCAGCATCACGACCTCGCCGCGATATTCCTGCCGCCGCAGCATCTCTGCGGCGGCAAAACCTGCCGCCCCGCCGCCGATGATCACGATCCTGTCGGGCGCATCGGCCGGTGCCTTACCTCGCGCGACCGGCTGCTCGCGCTTTTGCCGGACGAAAATCCGATTGCCCTCGCGATCGACCTGCCAGACCGAAAGGGCGCTGAGCGCCGGCGCGCGGGTCGCCTCTCCGGTGCGCAAATCGAAGCAGGCGTGATGCCAGGGGCAACGAATGGTTTCGCCGACCACCAACCCTTCCGCGAGCGGCCCGTGATAGTGGCTGCAATGCGCGTCGATGGCGTGGATGGCAGCGCCGGAGCGCACCAGCAGGACATCCTGATCGCCGATGTGACCGAGCAGGGTGTTGCCGGCGAAATCGGCTGCAATGCCCTTGGTGAGATCGGGGCCGGCCGGCGGGGTTTGTGCTTCTGCCATCGCTGCTCCCTCCCGTTGCCTGCTTTCGAGTATGACACCCGCTCGAATTATTTCTTTGGCTATTTCCCGGATTATTTGTTCCCGCTGCCGACAAACGCGCTTTCGATCATGTCGCCGATCGGCTGCCAGGTGCCGCCGTCGAACTGCACCAGCCGCATCTGCTCGATCGGGCGAAAATCATCCGGGCCGGTATTGATCGCTATGCCCGGCAGCAGGATCGAGCCCCGATAATCCTTCAGCGACGCCGCCTGCCGCATCACGTTCTCGCGCGACAGGTCATCGCCGCATTGCGTCAACACCTGGACCAGCGTTTCGGCCGCCGCATAGCCAAACAACGCGTTGCCATCCTCCCTGTTGCCGTCCGGATAATACTTTTCCATGAACGCCAGCCAGTCCTTCATGCCGGCATCGTCATTCCAGGCGGGATCGCCGGCATTCTTGAGAAAGGCGGTCGAGATCACCCCGATCGAGTTCTCCAGCCCCGCCGGCCGCAGCGCGCTAGCGATCGAGGCCGACGTGTTGTCCAGAAGAAAGACCGGATGCCAGTCGAGTTCGGCCATCCTGCGGATCGCGAGGGCGGCGACAGCCGGCGCGCCGTCGAACAGCACGATTTCGGCGCCTGAATCCTTGAGCAGGTCGATCTGTCTATCGATCGACTTGTCGGAAACGTCGAACGAAACGTCGGAGACGATCATCCGCGCCAAGTCGCCGAGCCCTTCCTGCAATCCGCGGAACAGATCGCGTCCGAACTGGTCGTTCTGCCAGAGCACCGCGATCTTGCGCTCCGGATAGGACGCCTGGATGTAGTTGGCATAAATCCGTCCCTCGGCGCGGAACGCCGGTTGCCAGCCCATGGTCCAGGGGAATTTCTGGGGGTTGCTCCACTCTTGGTCGCCGGAGGCGAGGAAGAGCTGCGGTATCCTGCTCTGGTTCAGGTAAGGACGCGCCGCCAGATTGCCCGGCGTGCCGAACGATCCGAACATCAACAGCACCTTGTCGATTTCGATCAGTTGCTTGGTCTCGTCCAGGGCGGCCGCCGGATCGGAGCTGTCGTCATAGGATATGAACTTGATCTTGCGGCCATTGATGCCGCCGCGCTCGTTGATCATGTCGAAATAGGCCGCTTCCGCCTTGCCGATGGTCGAAAACGCGGCCAGCGGACCGGTATACGGCATGATATTTCCGATCCGGATCTCGAAGTCGGCCGCGACCCCATCAAGCGTCTGATCAGCCAATGCCGCGCCCGAGAAGAAAACCATCATCGCGACAAGCGGCAGCAAAAGTTTATTCTTCGCTATCATCGGCATCGTCTCATCTCACTTCAAAACGCCAAACGCTCAGGGTCGGCCCTGACTGACCCGCTGTCGTCGGGCATGCCTTTTTGCCCCGGCCCGGGCGTCGGCGGCGGCTCCTTTCTGCGCGCGATTTGCGGCGTAATCCAGCCAACGCGCCCGCGTCCCGCGTATGTCAGCGCGGCAGCAGGTTCGTCTTGGCCAAATCGATCACCTCGTCACCGCGCCCGCTCATGACAGCGCGTATCACCCAGAGGCTAAAGCCCTTGACCTCCTCCGGGGTAATCGTCGGGGGCATCGAGAGTTCATGCTTGGCGGTTACGACGTCCAAAACTGCCGGACCGTCGTGATCCAGGATATCGGCGACGGCGTCCGGCAGTTCGCCGGGATCTTCGACCCGGCGGGCGTGAATGCCCATCGCGCGGGCCATCGCCGCAAAATCGGGGTTTTCGAGATCGACGCCGGTATCAACGAAGCCGGCCGCTTTCATCTCAAGTGCCACGAATCCGAGAACGCCGTTGTTGAATACGATCACCTTGACCGGCAATTTCATCTGGGTAAGCGTGATCAGGTCGCCCATCAGCATGGTAAAGCCGCCGTCGCCGGACAGCGATATGACCTGACGGCCGGAACAGGCCGCCTGTGCCCCGATCGCGTGCGGCATGGCGTTCGCCATCGAGCCGTGGACCCACGACCCGATCAAGCGGCGGCGCCCGTTCATCTGGAGGTAGCGCGCCGCCCAGATCGTGGGAGTGCCGACGTCAGCGGTGAAAATGGCGTCATCGCTTGCCTTGTCGCTGATGACCTTGGCAAGGTATTGCGGATGTATCGGCTTGCGACCGGGAGTACCCTTGGCAAGCGCGTCCAGGCCCTCACGCGCCCCCTTGTAGTGCTTCATGGCGTTGTCGAGATGCCGTCGATCGGCCTTCGATGCGAGCAAGGGCAACAAGGCCTCGATGGTGGCGCGGACGTCGCCGACAAGACCGAGATCAAGCTTGCAGCGCCGGCCCAAATTTTCGGGCCGGATGTCGACCTGAGCGATCTGGCACTCCGTCGGGAAGAACTGCTTGTAGGGAAAATCGGTGCCGAGCATCAGCAGCACATCGCAGGCATGCATGGCCGCATACCCGGATGAGAAACCGATGAAGCCCGTCATTCCGACGTCGTAGGGGTTATCATATTCGACATGCTCCTTGCCGCCGAGAGCATGCACGATCGGGCTCTTCAGGATCTCGGCGAGCCGCATCAAGGGCGCGTGCGCGCCGGCGCAGCCCCTTCCGCAGAACAACGTCACCCGCTGCGCGCCATTGAGCATGGCTGCCAGTGCCTTCAGCTCGTCTGCTTCGGGAACCACCCTGGGAGCTGAGACTATCAAGCCGCCGGGCGCCGCGAGGCCGCGTTTGGGCGGCGTTCGGAACGCCACATCACCAGGAATGGCAATAACGGAAACTCCGCGCAGACCAACGGCTGCACGCATGGCGTTTTCCATCACATAGGGCAGTTGGCTCGCGTCCGAGACGAGTTCGCAATAGTGGCTGCATTCCCGGAACAGGTTCTGCGGATGGGTTTCCTGGAAATAGCCGCCGCCGATCTCGGACGACGGAATCTGCGCGGCAATCGCGAGCACCGGCGTGCGGCTTCGGTGGGCGTCGAACAGGCCGTTGATGAGATGCAGGTTGCCCGGACCGCACGAACCCGCACAAACCGCCAGTTTGCCGGTCATTTGCGATTCGCCGGCCGCGGCGAACGCGGCAACCTCTTCATGCCGCACATGTACCCATTCGATGGTACCGCGCTTTCTCAGGGCCTCCGTCAACCCGTTGAGGCTGTCACCCACGACCCCGAAGATCCGCTTGACCCCGGCTTGCTCCATCGTTGCGACAAGAAGATCGGCTACGTTTTCGATCGCCATGATTTTCTCCCAAGGTTCCCGATATTCTCAATCGAATATCATGTCTTGCAGGAGCATGCGGCGGCGCGGCCGCCACGTTTTGTTGATCAGTCGCGTTCGGTGATGATGGCAGGCGCCATGCCGCCGGCCATGGTGTTTCCTTTGCGTTTCTTGTCGGCTCCATTTGGGGCCGGCAAACCGCAAAGTCAATTCACCCGGAAAGCGGTATCGATGTCGCTGATCCGCGAAGAAAGCATCAAGGCGATGGGCGGCGAGATCAGTGATCTCGGGATGCAGGGGCTCAATATCGAGCTGCACGGGCATTCGCTGGCCGACGTACTCTGAGGCACCCACAAACTGACCGGTACAGCACCGTCCCGAGCCATCTCACGGCCACGCGGAACCCGCCGGCCGTGGGGTTTCATTTCCAATCAGTATTGACTATGTAAAAGCAACTCTTGGAGAGTTGCCTCCCCTGTTCGAACAAAAGATCCGACCTTATGGCAAAAGCCAATCTCGACCACAATTGCCCCGTCGCCCGAACGCTCGACATCGTCGGCGAGCGCTGGACGCTGCTGATCGTTCGCGACCTGCTTTCCGGCACCAAGCGCTTCCAGGATTTCCAGGAGCGTCTTCCGGGCATGGCGCCCAATGTGCTTTCAGCCCGGCTGAAAACGCTTGAGGCCCACGGCCTGGTGCGCCGCGACTTCTATTCCGATCATCCGCCCCGCGCCTCCTATACCCTCACCGACCGCGGTCGCGAGCTCGGCGTCGTCGTGCTGGCGCTCGGCCGCTGGGGCATACGAAATCTCAGCGGCAAGCTGAACAGGAACCTGTACCACGAAGAAGCCTTCCGGCATCTGTCGCAGGCCGCGGAGGCCTTGAAGCGCCACCCGGTCCAGCGCGGCAAAGCGGCCGCCAAGGCGGCGTCCTAGCCCTAACCCTCTTCGGCGACCGAAGCGGGCGGTTTCCTCCTTGCAGCCGCGCTATCGCGAGGAGAGTCACCGCGGCGCTCCTGCGCTGATCAATCCCATCAGCGGCATCAAGGGTCCGACCGGAATGTATTCGTGATCCACTAACTGTTCTTTTGAGAGCGGCAGGGTTTCCATGACCGCTCGCGCCTCGTCCTGGGTCTTCGCGTCGAGCAAGAAGATGGCGCCTTTACCATCGCCCCGCGAATACCACTGGCGGATTTTCCCATCGAGATAGAGCTTCACTGTTTCCCGAACCTCGGACGGCATGATGGCCAAGATTTGTTCGCGGGTTACGCCCTGCCTGGCAGTCAGAATGACCATCACTTCGGTGGTTTTAGGCAGCGCCACGCCGGACGCGCCTGGGGCTTGGCCGGACTGTGATTGCGCAACGGCCGCTACCGGAAGCGCTGCAATGAGAAAAGCGATTATGAATTTCATCGGCTCACCTCGATCAGTCTGGTTAGGTTCTTGGGTTGATCGTTCATGTGGTTCTTTTGAAATGACAGGCGACTATACAGCCGCCTCCGGCGGGGACTGCTCGTGATAATGTTCACAGGGCATGAAGCAGAACTTCACAGTCAGGCAGAGCGCGCTCGACGGCGTGGAGGCGTTTTCCGAGTGTAGCCCAACACCGAAGCTCTCGCCGACGGCAACGCCGAACAGAAGGCGTTAGCGTCATCGCGGTAAGTGACTAAATTTATAGTGACTTGCGCATTTCACCTGCGACTTCCGTGGCCCGCCTGAGCTATCGTCGCGCCATATATTCGGCGGCGCCAAGCACGGTCTCGAGGCTTTTGGGCGCGCTTGAGGCAAGCCGCCATTGTACGGCCGGCTCGGCTTGCGCGATCGCCGGCGCGGCAAAAGCGACGGCGATTGCCGCGGCTCCTCGGCCGGCGCCCGTGAGTTTGAGGAATTGACGACGCCTCATCGCTTGCTCCCGAAAATGATGCGGCGTTGCATCGCTCGCCGTTCCGCCGACGTGCCCGCGCCGTGCCGAAGCCGAAGAGCCGATCGCCGAGACGCAGCTGCTATTTCCCGTGCCGCGCGCTTTCGAGCAGCGTCATGCAGGCCTCGAGACAGGCTGCAGCTATCGCTCGGCCGAGAGGACTCTGCTTTTTGTTCAACAGCCGATGCATTACCACGCCGTGCAGCATCATCATGACCGGATACGCGATGTGCGGGGCCCTGCTTTCATCGACACCGGCGCGCACGAGATGGGTAGTGTATCGTTCAATCTCGCCCCTCTGCGCATCTCCTGTGACACGCTCCATCCAGCCGCGCCCGTAGAGCAATTCATAATCGCGGGGGTGGCTGGTGCCGAACTCGAGATGTCGTGCGCAGGCGTCCTGGAAGTCCCGCGATTTTTGCAGGTAGGCCGAGAAGCGCTGAAAGGCGAGCGCGCGCAATGCCGTCAGCAGCGCTTCCCGGTCGGCGTAGTAGCTATAGACCGTCGGCGTGGTGGTGGCTGCTTCCGCCGCCACCCCGCGGATCGTCACGGCCTCCTCGCCGCCCGACTGCCACAGGGCGTCAGCGGCCTTCAAGATCCTGTGAGGCAGCTCCGGATCGGCGGTTCGCGGCATCGGCCCTCTTGCTTTTACGCCGTATAAGTTATACGTCGTATAAATAATACCTCGTTTCCAGGAGCAAGCAAATGGCCCTTCCCCGAAACTAATCGGACCCGCGATCTCCTTGATCACCGGCCTGATCACCTCGACCAGCATGTCGTTCGTCGGTCTCGCCTTGAACTATGGCTTCCAGCCCGATTTCGCCCTGCGCGGGCTGAAGGCCGCGGCAACGAGCTACGTCCTGGTCGTGCCGATGTTGGTGATCGTCATCCCGCGCATCCAGCGCTTCGTCACGCGGCAGGCCGGATTGCCGACGCGCTGAGGTCAGGTCGCCGTATAAAAGGAAATCCCCGGCGCAGGCCGGACCACCAGTTCGTCTTTTGAACGTAACCGAGGTCAGCGACATGACGACGAAACATGAACACGACAACCCGATTCTCGTGACCGGAGCAGCCGGCGCTGTGGGCGGCATCGGTCGCAACCTTACCGAATTCCTGCTCGCAAAGGGGCACAAGGTGCGCACCTTGGTTCGGCGTGAGGACAAGCGCGCCGAAGCCCTACGGCGGCTCGGCGCAGAGGTCGTCGAGGGCGATCTGACGGACCTCGCCTCGATGCACCGCGCCATCGAAGGTTGCGGGCGCATCTATTTCGGAATGTCCGTCTCGGCGGCATACCTGGAAGCCACGATCAACACCGCCGCGGTGGCGCGCCACCACGGCATCGAGGCTTTCGTGAACATGTCGCAGATGACGGTCACACAGATGAGCATCAGCGAGACGACCAACAGCCCGCAGCACAAGCTGCACTGGCTGGCGGAGCAGGCTCTGTCCTGGTCGGGACTGCCGGTCGTCACGGTACGGCCGACAGTCTTCCTCGAGGGCTTCTTTCTTACGCTCGCCGCCGCCGGCGTACGGGCCTCCGACGAGTTGGCGCTGCCGATGGGCGGCGGCAAGACCTCGCCGATCTCGGCGGTCGATGTGGCGCGTGCGGTAGCGGCGATCCTCGACGACCCCGCACCGCATATCGGACAAATCTACGATCTGACGGGGCCGGAATCGGCCGATCTGGACCACTATGCGCGCGTTTTCTCCGAGGCGCTCGGCAGGCCCATCCGATATCGCGACGTCCCACTCCCGGCATGGAGCGAAGGCCTTCGAAAGGCGGGATTTCCTGAGCACGTCGTCAGCCATCTCTCGGCCATGACCGAGTTGAACAGGCAGGGGCGTTACGACCGCATGACGGACGCCATGTACAAGCTCACCGGCGAGGCACCGACGAACATGCGCGACTTCGTGAAGCTCCATGCCGCTGAGTTCAAGCAGCGTGGACCGGCACATTCCTGAGGCGCTCAGCAGGCTTCACGATCAAATGCTGTTGACTGGCCATATCACTATTTTTTTGATACTAAGTATCAAAACGGATACCCGAAAAGCCCTTTTATGACAGGACCCCAAGGATGAAATTTCCCAAATTGTGGATCGCGGCCGCATCGATCGTCGTGCTGGCGGCGGCCGGCGTCTATGCCGGCCGTTCGGGTTTTCTGGCGGGTCTTAATCGCTCCGGCAGCGGGCCGGCCGCAAACCCGGGAGCGCCGCCGGTCCGGCCGGTGCCGGTGACGGCCGGCGTGGTGAAGATCCGGGAATTCGCGATTTCGCGCGTCGGGCTCGGCACGGTGCAGGCCTACAACACCGTGACCGTGAAAGTGCGGGTCGACGGCGAGGTGCAGAAGATCGCCTTCCACGAGGGCCAGGATGTCCAGGTCGGCGACGTGCTGGCGCAGATCGATCCGCGTCCCTACGAAGCGCAACTGCACCAGGCCGAGGCCGACAAGGCGCGCGACGAAGCGCTGCTCGCCAACGCCAGGCTCGACCTCGAGCGGTTCTCATCGCTCGTCGTCAAGGAGTTCGCCACCCGCCAGAGCGTCGATACCCAGAAGGCGCTGGTCGCGCAGTACCAGGCCGCGATCGCGCGCGACCAGGCGGTGATCGACAATGCGCGGGTGCAGCTCGGCTATACCACGATCGCCTCGCCGCTGGTCGGCCGCACCGGCATCCGCCTGATCGATCAGGGCAACATCGTCCATGCCACCGACCAGACCGGGCTCGTCGTGATCACGCAGATGGCGCCGATCAGCCTGATCTTCACCTTGCCGCAGAAATATCTTCCGGAAATCATCGAGGCGACGCGGCGCGGGCCGCTTGCCGTATCGGCCTACGATCAGGACGACCGCATCAAGCTTGCCGAGGGCCGTCTCGAGCTGATCGACAACCAGATCGACCAGGGCACCGGCTCGATCCGGCTCAAGGCGATCTTTCAAAATCTGGACGGCGAGCTTTGGCCCGGCCAGTTCGTCAGCGCCCGCCTGCTGCTCGGCGTCCGCCGCGGACCGATCGTGCCGGAAGCCGCGCTGCAATCGGGACCGAACGGGGCTTACGCCTTCGTGGTCCGGCAGGATTCCACGGTCGAAACCCGACCCGTGCGAATTGCCGCGAGCCGCAACGGTGAGGCGCTGATCGAGAGCGGGCTTACCGCCGGTGAAACCATCGTCGTCGACGGCCACTACAAGCTGCGGCCCGGCGCGCGCATCGTCACCGCGGCCGCCCCCGCGACCGCTGCTGCGAGCGAACACACCGCCTCGACAGCGCAAGTCCGAGAGTAGGTTCGAGAGTAAGGGTTGGCGTGATGAATATTTCCGAACCTTTTATTCGACGGCCGATCGCGACTGCGCTCGTGATGTCGGGCCTCGCAATGGTCGGCCTCGTCGCCTATTTGCTGCTGCCGGTCGCGCCGCTGCCGCAGGTCGACTTTCCCACCATCCAGGTGACGGCCCAACTGCCGGGCACGAGCCCGGAGACGATGGCATCTTCGGTCGCAAGTCCACTGGAGCGGCAATTGGCGCAGATGTCGGGCGTTGCCCAGCTCACCTCGGTGAGCGGAATCGGCATATCGGTGATCTCGATCCAGTTCGATCTCGCTCGCAATATCGACGCCGCCGGGCAGGACGTTCAGGCCGCGATCAACGCCGCGACCGGGCAGTTGCCGAAAAATCTGCCGTCGCCGCCGACCTATCGGAAGACCAATCCGTCGGACCCGCCGGTGATGGTGCTGGCGATGACCTCGGACACGCTGCCGCTGACGACGGTGAGCGACTTTGCCGACAACATGTTCGCCCAGCAGCTCTCCCAGGTCGACGGGGTCGCCGCGGTCTTGATCGCCGGCGCGCAAAAGCCCGCGGTGCGCGTCGAAGCCAATCCGCTCGAACTCGCCGGGCGCGGCCTGAGCCTGGAGGATCTGCGCTCGGCGATCGCGACCGCCACGCTGAACGCCCCCAAGGGCACGCTGAACGGCCAACGGCAAGGCTATACACTCGAGAACAATGACCAGTTGCTCAATGCGGCGGGCTATCGGTCGGTCATCGTGGCCTGGCGCAATGGCTCGCCGGTCCGACTCGGCGACGTCAGCGCTGTGATCGACGGGCCTGAGGACATTCGCGGCTCCGGCACCTATAACGGGCAGCCGTCGATCATCCTCATCATTCAGCGGCAGCCCGGCGTCAATGTCATCGACACCGTCGAGCACATCAAGGCGGCGTTGCCGCGGCTGCAAGCCTCGATCCCGCCCGCCATCGATGTCCATATCGTCACCGACCGCACCCAGACCATCCGCGCTTCCGTCGAGGACGTGCAGTTCACACTTATGCTCACCATTGCGCTGGTGGTGATGGTGATCTTCCTGTTCCTGCAGGAATCTTTGGGCCACGGTGATCCCCGGCATCACCGTTCCGCTGTCGCTGATCGGTACCTTCGCGGTGATGTATGCGCTCGGATACAGCCTCGACAACCTTTCTCTGATGGCCTTGACGATCGCGACCGGTTTCGTCGTCGACGACGCCATCGTCATGGTCGAGAACGTGGCGCGCTACCTGGAACAGGGCCACTCGCCGCTTTCGGCGGCGCTGAAGGGTTCGCGCGAGATCGGCTTCACCATCATCTCGATCAGCCTGTCGCTGATCGCGGTGTTCATTCCGGTGTTGCTGATGGGCGGCATCATCGGCCGGCTGTTTCGCGAATTCGCCGTCACCGTGAGCGTGGCGATCCTGGTCTCGACCGTGATCTCGCTGACGCTGACGCCGATGATGTGCGCGCAACTATTGCAGGACGAAAAGCACAAGCGGCACGGCCGGCTCTACCTCCTCAGCGAAAAGTTCTTCGACGGCATGCTTGCGGCTTACGAATCCGGCCTGCGCTGGGTGCTGCGTCACCGCAGGCTCACGCTGGCCGCGACGATCGCGACGATCATCCTGACCGGCTATCTCTACGTCCTGATCCCGAAGGGTTTCTTTCCGCAGCAGGACACCGGATTCATCGTCGCCGTATCGGAATCCTCGCAGGACATTTCCTATCCGGCCATGCTGGAGCGGCAGTCGCAACTGGTCCGTATCCTGCTCGCCGATCCCGGCATCGACGGCGTGATTTCGGCGGTCGGCGTCGGCGGCATCAACCAGACCATGAACAACGGCCGCATGTTCATCAATCTCAAGCCGCGCGACCAGCGCGATGCCAGCGCGAGCCGGATCATCGACCGGCTGCGGCCGAAACTTGCCGCCGTGCAGGGCATCGCGCTGTTCATGCAGGCCTCGCAGGACATCAATGTCGGGGGACGGGCGAGCCGGACGCAATATCAATTCACGCTTCAGGACAGCGACCTCGACGAGCTCGACCACTGGGCGCCGATCCTGCTTCGCGCCTTGCAGGGAATCCCGTTGCTGCGCGACGTCGCGACCGACCAGCAGATCGCGGGTCCCACGCTGCGGCTCGAGATCAATCGCGATACGGCCTCAAGATTAGGCGTCGCCACGCAGGCGATCGACGACACGCTCTACGATGCGTTCGGGCAGCGCAAGATCGCGCAATTCTTCACCCAGCAGAACAGTTATTGGGTGATCCTCGAGGTCGATCCGCAATTCCAGCTCGATCCCAATGCGCTCGATCTGATCTACGTGCCCTCCAACGGCGGACGACAGGTGCCGCTGAGCACGCTGGTCGAACAGAAGCGCACAGTGCGGTCGCTGTCGGTCAGTCATCAGGGCCAGTTTCCCGCGATCACGCTCTCGTTCAACCTGGCGGCAGGTGCCGCGCTCGGCCAGGCCGTGGAAGCGATCGAAAAAGCAAAGCGCGACCTCAACGTCCCCGCGACGTTGATCACCACCTTCCAGGGCAACGCTCAGGCGTTTCAGGATTCGCTTCGGACCCAGCCGCTCCTGATCCTGGCGGCGCTGATCGCGATCTATATCATCCTGGGTGCTCTCTATGAGAGCCTGATCCACCCGATCACGATCCTCTCGACCATCCCCTCGGCCGGTGTCGGTGCGCTATTGATCCTGTTGGCGTTCCACTTCGAGCTCAGCGTCATCGCACTGATCGGTATCATCCTGCTGATCGGCATCGTCAAGAAGAACGCGATCATGATGATCGATTTCGCAATCCACGCCGAGCAGGCTGAAGCCATGGACCCGGAGGATGCGATCTACCAGGCGGCGATCAAGCGCTTCCGCCCGATCATGATGACGACGTTCGCCGCCCTGCTCGGCGCCTTGCCGCTCGCGCTCGGCCATGGCACCGGCGCCGAGATCCGCCAGCCGCTCGGATACGCGATCCTCGGCGGCCTGTTGGTGTCGCAGTTCCTGACGCTCTATACGACGCCGGTTGTCTATCTCGCGTTGCACCGCTTCAGCCGCGGCCCAGCCCGCAAGGCCGTTCCGCATACCGTCGAGCCTGCGATCGCGGCGGAATGAGAGCAATCCGCCACGCCCGCGCTAAACGTCCACCGCATTACGCGCGATGACATTGCGATAGAACGAGACGCTGAGCTTCGGCGTGCGAACCAGCGTGTCGAAATCCACGCGGTACAGCCCGAAGCGCTTGTCGAAGCCGAAGATCCATTCGAAATTGTCCATCAGGCTCCACAGGAAATAGCCGCGCACCGGCACGCCCTCCGCGGTGGCGCGCTGCAACTGCGTCAGATAGTTGCGCAGATACATGATGCGGTCGAGGTCGTAGACGTTGCCGTCAGCGGCGATCTTGTCGTCGGCGGAGGTGCCGTTCTCGCTGATGTAGATCGTATCGAGATTCCAGATCTTGGCGGCAAGTCGCGGCACCCAATAGGCCGTCTCCGGGCCGACCCTGAGCCAGTCCGAATTCATGTGCGGGAACGAGGCAGGAAACGGCAGCACGTCGAAGCCCGGCGCGCCGTGTCGGATGCGACCACGTAAAATTGCGGCGCGTAGATGTTCAGGCCGACGAAATCGATCGGCGAGGAGATGATCTTCAGCTCGTCGGCGGTGAATTTCGGCGCGTCCTTGCCGGCATATTCGAGAAAGCCGTCGGTGTATTTGCCGTTCCAGGATCACGCCAGAAAGCCCGGCATTCAATTCGCGCGTCGCGATCTCGGCGGCGCGGATGTTCTCGGGCGTATCGATCGCCGGCACGCAGGCGGCGATGTTCTCGGCCAGGCCGACCTTGGTGCCGGCGCGCGCCTTGGCGCGGATCGCCTGCACCGCAAGCCCGTGCCCCAGCACGACGTGGTGGCGCGACCTGGTTCAGTTCCGCCAGCCGGCAGTTTGAGACCGGGGGCGTCGATGCCCCAGCCATAGCCGAAATTCACGAACCGCCCGGCTTCGTTGAGCGTGAAGAAGTTCTTGACGCGATCGCTCAGGCGCTCGGCGACATAGCCGGCGTAATTCGCCGAACGCCTTCGAGGTTTCGCTCGACTGCCATCCGCCGACGCGGTCCTGCAGCGCCTGCGGCAGATCCCAGTGATAGAGCGTCGCGAACGGCTCGATGCCGTTGGCCAGCAGTTCGTCGACCAGGCGGTTGTAGAAGTCGAGGCCTTTGGGGTTCGGCGCGCCAGTGCCGTCCGGAAACACCCGCGGCCACGCGATCGAAAACCGATAGGCCTTGACGCCGAGCTCCTTGATCAGGCGCGACGTCTTCCTTGTAGCGGTGATAGTGATCGTTGGCGCGGTCGGCGTTGGTGTGATCCTCGATCTTGCCGGGCGTGTGCGCTGAAGGTGTCCCAGATCGAGCGGCCCGCGGCCGTCTTCATTGACGGCGCCTTCGATCTGATAGGCCGAGGTCGCCGTGCCCCACACAAAGCCGTTCGGAAAACTGGCTGCGGCGCGCGTGCCGGTCGGCGGTCGGGTCGCGCTGTCCTGCGACCTCGCCGGCGCGTCGCCATGCCGAGCGCGGAGAAACCGGCAAGCTTTGCAAAATGCCGACGCGAGAATTTTCCGAACATCGATTTCTCCCGTCACCTTGCAATTGGCCGGTCTTCGCGCCGGTCACAATGGCTAATGGAGTCGATTTGATAGGCGGAAATCCTGTCGATCTCGAATTCGACCATATTCGGCGATTCGCCGATCGACAAATCCGACGCCCTGAAATACTTCGCGCCCATCGCCAGATTCACGATCATGTACATCGGATCGTCGAAGCCGATCGGCACCTTGATATCGGACACCGGCTTGCGATCGATGAAGTAGATGATGCGATCCTTGCGTCCATAGCACGCCGTAGTCGTGGAAATGCGATCGCCGCGTCCGGCAGCGCGAAGTCGAAGCCGCAGGATTCGATCCGGCCGGTCGACGGCAGCCGCCAATGCGTCGTCATCACGAGGTCGCCGGGCCGCTGTCCGCGTCCTTCCATCACGTCGAGTTCGGGCGGCCAGCCGCCGTCATTGGCAAGCATCCAGAACGCCGGCCACACCCCGGTGCCGACCGGAATCTTCGAACGGATCTCGAAATATCCGTACTTTTGCGAAAACGAATCCTGCGTGGTGAGGATGCCCGAGACATATTCATTGTTGAACAGCACCGGCTTCAACTCGGGCGGCGTCCGGCTCGCGACGATCGAGAGCACGCCATCGCTGAACCTTGAAGGGGTCGAGCCCGAGCGGCGTGGTCGAGCGTCCGCTATAGCGCGGATCGACATAGATCTGCTGCTCGCCGTTCCAGGCGTCCTTCCGCTTGAAGTCGGAGCCGTCGCCGCCCCAATAGCGCGCTTCCGGCCAGGCGGCGCCGCCGGCGTAATGCGGCACCCACCTGCCGCTCGCCAGCGGATGCGCGTCGAAATCGTCGTGGAAGGTCCGGTGCAGGGACATGAAGCTCGACGACATCGGACCCAGTTTCTCGATGCGGCGGCATTCGATGGTCGCAGGATCCGTCGTGACCTGCAGGGCAAGTTTTTCCGGCGCAGTCCTGAGATCCTCTTGCGCAACAGCCGGCGCGAGCACCGCGGCACAACAGATCATGGCCAGAATTTTCGGCGTCACTCTCGCTATCCCCGATTGGCCCGCTGATAGGTAGGCGGCCAACTCGCCGTTGCAAGCGATTATCTTAGCTCAAGCGACATGAATACGCTGTTGGGATCGAGCACATAATCGGCAAAGGGCGGGCATTCGACGAAGCCATGTTCGCGGTAGAGGCGACGGGCGGGATCGAAATATTCCCATGAGCCTGTCTCCAGGCTGAGCCGCGAAATCCCTCTGGCCTTGGCGGCCGCGATGATATGGCGCAGCATCGCGCTGCCGGCGCCCTTGCCGCGCATCGCTTGCGCGGTGTGCATCGATTTCACTTCGCCGTGATGGTCCGACAGCCGCTTCAGCGCGCCAACCCCGGCAAGCGTTTCGCCTTCCCAGATCGTCCAGACGCTGATGCCGTGAGATTTCAGCCCGGCGAGGTCCAGAGCATGCGCACTGCCCGGCGCCGTCTGCGCCCGCGCGCTGGTCACATGCGTTTGCAGGAGGTCGACGACACGGGCGTCGTCAAGGTCGCCGTCGATGATCCGCATCGTGATCGCAGAACCGGGATCTACACATGCACCGCGGTGCGCACGCGGCCGGCATTTCCGAACACGCGCAGATAGCGCTCGACTTCGGACGGGCTGCCGGTGGCTTTTTCCGGATTGTCCGAGAGTTTTACGGCGGGCCGGCCGTCGACCGACGTCACCTTGCAGACGATCGAGATCGGATCGAGATCGACCGAACCATCCGGCGCGCAGCCCACGAAATCATTGGTCAGGTTGGTGCCCCAGCCAAAGCTGATCCTGACGCGGCCGGCAAAATGGCGGTAGGTCTCTTCGATCGATCCGACATCCATGCCGTCGGAAAACACCAGCAGCTTTTCCTTGGGATCCCGGCCCTTCTGCTTCCACCATTTGATGATTTCCTCGCCGGCCGCGATCGGCGGCGCGCTGTCGGGCCGAAAGCCGGTCCAGTCCGCCACCCATTCGGGGGCGTCGCGCAGGAACGATCTTGGTGCCGAAGGCGTCGGGCAGCGCGATCAGAAGATTGCCGCCATAGGTGTGGCGCCATTGATCCAGGATGCGGTACGGCGCCCAGCGCAATTCATCATCGTCATTCGGCGAGTGCCGCCGCGACCATCGGCAGTTCGTGCGCATTGGTCCCGATCGCTTCGAGATCGTTGTCCATCGCCAGCAGGACGTTGGAGGTGCCGGTGAAGGATGGCCCGAGGCCTTCCTTGACCGCCTCGACGCACCAGCGCTGCCACAGGAAGCCATGGCGCCGCCGCGTTCCGAAATCCGAAAGCCGCAAGCCTTCCAGTTTGCGCAGGCGCTCGACCTTGGTCCAAAGCTTGGCCTTGGCGCGGGCGTAGAGCACGTCGAGGACAAAGCGGCCCTGTCCCTTCATCACCTGGCGCGAGCGCAACTCATTGAGAATGGCAAGCGCCGGAATCTCCCACATCGTGGTGTGGGTCCACGGCCCGTGGAAATGCAGTTCATACTGGCCGTCGACCTTGTGCAGCTCATATTCGGGAAGGCGGAACGTGGCGAGCCAGTTGATGAAGTCGGGCGAAAACATCTGGGTCTTGCCGTAGAAGGTATTGCCGGCAAGCCAGATCAGCTCCTTCTTGCTGAAGCGGATGGTGCGGGCGTGATCGAGCTGGGCGCGAAGCTCGCCCTCGTCGATCACTTCGGCGAGGCGCACGTGCCGGCTGCGATTGATGACCGAAAAGGTGACGCGCTGGTCCGGGTAGAATTCCCGGATCATTTGCAGCATCAGCAGCTTGTAAAAATCGGTATCGAGCAGGCTGCGCACGATCGGATCGAGCCGCCAGCCGTGATTATAGGTCCGGGTTGCAATGTCTGTGACTGCCATGGGGCGAAGCCTATCGCGCCGGAAGCCTTGCAACCAGTGGCTTTTGCTGCGGGCATGGCCGGCCAGCGGCGGCGCGGGGTGTTCCTGCCACGTTTTGTTCACGGTCGATTGGTCACAGCTCCTTTTCGGCGAGTTTGCGAAAATCGTCGGGGACGGAACGAGACATGCCCAGCGCCACCGAACCGTATCCGATAGCTTCCCACCCGAAGCGGTCACGGATGCTGTCGACGGCACAATCGGCAACCCAACGGGCCATGCCTTTTTTGGTGCCGGGGCGACGTGCTTCATCTTGAAGTCCAAGCGGGAGTTCAAGCTGGACGTGCCAGCGCTCCTCGAGATGCGACACTGAGATCGCCAGCAGAGAGATGATTTTCTCGTCAGGGTGATCGGCGAGGACCGCGCGTACCAGCTGCTCGGCGAGTTCGGCAAGGATCGCCGTTGCAGAGACCGGCGCATCGAGCGTTACCGAGCGAGTGACCAAATCCAGGTTGGCGAATCGAACGCGGACCGTCACGGTTCGGCCAGGCCGAA
Organism: uncultured Alphaproteobacteria bacterium; assembly: GCA_963713785.1. Taxonomy (GTDB): domain Bacteria; phylum Pseudomonadota; class Alphaproteobacteria; order Rhizobiales; family Xanthobacteraceae; genus Bradyrhizobium. The sequence goes on along the minus strand of CAVQNB010000009.1, from coordinate 313,436 downwards.
ACCTGGCCCGGAGCCGGGTGCCGATGCGGTCCGCAAGATGAAGCAAGGTGGGTCGAAAAACTCGCTCGTCGGCGGGCTTTCTGCCGATCGCCGACTGCGCTCCGGCCGATCGGGCCCGACGGTGAGCCTTGATCTCTCGCGGATCGCAATTCCACGCCAGCGCCGTGAGCTTCTCCCCTGCCGCGGGACCGAGCAAGCGCTCGAGCGACCATCCCGGTGTCTTTGCGAGCTCTTCGATCGTCAGCACGCCGATCTCGGCCAGCCGCGCCTTGGTGACCGGTCCCACTCCCCACATCAGCTCGACGGGCAGATGGTGAAGGAATTCAAGCTCGGTGTCGGGATCGACAACCACCAGCCCGTCGGGCTTGGCGACTTGCGAGGCAATTTTTGCCAGATGCTTGGTGCGCGCTACGCCGATCGAGATCGGAAGGCCAAGCTCCGCACGCACGCGCTGGCGGATTGCCCTCGCAATTTCGGCAGGCGGACCGAACAGATGGGTGCAGCCCGCCACGTCGGCAAAGGCCTCGTCGATGGAAATCCGCTCGACGAGCGGCGTGAAATCGCCGACCACCTTGATGGCGGCATCTCCCAGTCGTTGATAGTCCTTGAAATGGCCGCTGACAAAAGTGAGTTGCGGGCAGAGCTCGCGCGCTTGCCGTCCCGGCATGCCGCCGCGAACTCCGAAGGCCTTGGCTTCGTAAGAAGCGGCAAGCACAACCCCGCCACCGACGGCGATGGGTTTGCCGCGCAACGACGGGTCGAGCAGCTGCTCGACCGACGCATAGAAGGCATCGAGGTCCGCATGGAGGATCGTGGCTATCCTTGCCATCCGGACCCCTCACCCGTGACGTTTCACCGAAGTTCTCGCCTGAGAACATAATGAGAACATCTATAGGTGAGTGTCAAGTCGGGTCCAGGAAATGCCAAGGAGAGATTGGGCTTGATCAGCCGCGCCGACGAGGTGATCGAGCGACACAAGATTTGAGCAGTGCATAAGTCCGCTTGTGCGGCACAAAGCGAACGTAGCGCTCGGGTCGAACGATGTCCGCTTCTGGGTAAAGCGGACATCGCCGAGATTGGAGCGCAGGCAGCAATTGGGCCTGCAGACTGATGAAAACGCACTATCCCAATCGAGCCAAGGACGGCTCGCGGAACCGCCCCTTTGTCGCAACAAGTGTTAGTCACAGTATCCCGACCGACCATAGGCTGGGTTGAATAAACAATGCGCAGCGCCGGTGTATGGCACAGGGACTGGCGGCCGCGGCGGAAGTTCTTCCGCATAATTGTAGGAGTACTCTGAGGGGTCAATGTAGGCCGGGCGCGCTGGGTACGCTGATCGATATCCTTCATAGAATGCCGGAGCTCTGTATACCTGCCCCGGTGGCACATAACCCGGCGCGTATGCGGGGGGTGCGTAGTACCCGGCGCCAGGCGCTCCGTAAGTCGGGTAACCGTTTTCGGTCCCAACATGAACGTGGGCAGACGCGATATAGACGCCTCCCGGCGCCACGTAAACGGATTGCGGCTCGCCTGCCGAAACTTGCGATGACCACAGAACGCCAAGCGCAAGGATAAAAATGCCGTATCTCATGGTGACAGTACTCCTGCTACACTACTCTGCCCTTCGCGAAGTTTACTGATCATTAACCAGAGAACAAACGTTAACCGCGAGCGAGTGTGTCCCATTTTCGAACAAAATGACTCTTCGGCGTTGTGCAAGATGCGCGTTGGCGGAGCGCGCGGCGAGGCAAATAGTCGGTGATGTGCGAATGACGCTCTTGGCGCGAAGCGGACATTCGCAAGTTGCCAATCTCGGGTACGTGCCAAATTGCAAACTCATGCAATGCGGCAAAACCCTCTTTCGATCACGGCGCAGGCGGGCGGCGCGCGAGGTCACGGAGGATCGTCGGACCACTGCTGAGCGCGACGACGAGAACCAAATCACTGCACCAGAGCCGTGGAGCTTTTTGCTTTAGTATTGGGGCTCATACGCGTAAAGCTTCCACCACTGCGCGCAAACCAGCCGACATGTTCTTCCGGCTGGGGTAGTAGAGATACAGCCAGTCTTCGGGAGCACACCACTCGTCCAGACAGCTTATCAACTTTCCATCCAGGATTTCGCGCTGTGCCCGCTTCTCCCAAACGTAGGCAAGCGCGGTTCCAGAAAGTGCCACTTGCATCATGAGTTCATGATCGTCGAGCGCTATGGGTCCGGTTGGATTGAATGCGATCTTTTCGCCTTTTCGCTCGAACTCCCAAGGATACTTTGCTCCGCTTGGATACATGTTTTGAATGCAAACATGCTCCGCCAACTGGCGTGGCGTCTTAGGCACCGACCGGCTCCTAAAATATTCAGGCGAGCCGACGACTACCAAGCGGAGGCGCGGCTTTATTTTTACTGCCACCATGCCTTCGCTGAGGCTTTCCCCAAGACGAACCCCGGCGTCAAAACCTTCTTCCACGATATCGACCAGTCGGTCAGTGGCAATGACTTCGAGTTTTAGGTTCGGATGAGCGCTGATCAACGGTCCTAGGACCTTGCCGAGGACGAACGGCGCGATGCTGTTGGGTACGTTCAGGCGTACTTTGCCGAACGGCGTGTCGCGAAATTGATTCACGCCATCGAGAGCGGACGCAATCACATCGAAGGCTGGAGCCAGGCTCGCGTGAAGCATCTCTCCTGCGTCGGTGAGTGACACATTGCGCGTAGTGCGGTTCAGCAGACGAACACCGAGCCTGTTTTCCAGATTGCTGACGGCGTGGCTGATCGCCGAGGCCGTAACCTCGCGTTCCTTCGCAGCGCGCGTAAAGCTTTTATGCCTGGCCACGGCATCAAAGGCAGAGAGCTCTGAGAGGTCGGTCGCGCGCATTATTGAATTTCACTCATCATCGTTCATCAAATTGCCACCCTAATCGAAGTAATCGTTTTGCGCCATCCTGGCTTTCACGGGCCGGATGGTCTGGCCGCTAGAACAGGAGAACGATCATGAGCGACTTCAAACTCCCCGCAAAAAACCCCGCTTCACCCTTCGCAGGCTGGCGCGGCCACCACGTCGGCGTGCGCGTGAAAGACCTCAATGAGACGAAGAACTGGTACGTCGAGAAGCTCGATTTCCGGGTTGTGCACGAATGGCCCTATGCCGACGAGCAACTCGCCTACATCGCACCCCCGAACGACGACGCCTTCCTGGTCGAACTGCTGGGTGGCGGCCATCCTCTGCCGATCGACGCTCCCGGGTATTCGGACCTTGGCGATAGTCTGGGCTACGCCGGGTATCACCACTTCTGCATCAACGTGCCGGATATCGAGAAGGCCGTCGCCGATCTCAGAGCCCGCGGTGTCAAGATCGTGACCGAGCCGTTCAAGCTCGACGCCATCAGCCGCAAGCTTGCCTTCTTCGCGGACCCGTCCGGCAACCTGATCGAACTCGCTGAGATAGTCACATAAGCAGTCATAGGGCCGAAGCGGGAGGTCTCCTCTTCACGCGAGGGGTCGTCTCGGGTAGCAAGGCTCGTCAACAGCGACAACCCGCCGATCCATCTGCTTGCTTAGATCGGATGCGATCAGGCTGTTGGACCAAAACCTCGCCGTCCTCCGCGCCGAATACGATTCCTGGAACGACGTGACCTTTTTCGACCGATTTCGCAGACGACACCCGCGCCAATTCCTGTGCCTGATCCGGTGACGGCGAGCACATTCGAACCCCGATCTTGAGCACAATATTCATGGGAGGTGCCGCTATGGCACGTGACTTCACAAAAGAGGACAGCAACAAGGCCCTCGTTCAGGCGAGTTTCGATCGTTGGAAAAGCGGAACCGGTGGTCCGTTTGAGCTTCTGGCCCCTGATGCAGAATGGACCATCGTTGGCTCGTCTCCCTTGGCTAAGACTTATCACAGCAAGAAGGAATTCATCGACGAAGTGATTGATCCGTTTAATGCCCACATGTCTAAGCCGCTGGTTCCAACTGTCCGCGGCATCTTCGCCGATGGCGATATGGTCATCATCCTGTTCGATGCGGAAGCCACGGTGAGAGACGGCAAATCCTATCGAAATAGCTATACTTGGTACTTTCAAATGAGGGACGCAAAAGTCGTCAAAGCAATCGCGTTCTTCGACAATAGGGATTTCGACGAATTCTGGAATCGAGTGTCCCCGAAACCTTGACATCTCAATTTTGGGCTTTCGGGATTTGCGAGCGTGCCGCGCTCATCAAGCAGGCAAAAATGCTACCAAGTGAGCTGTACAGGTCGCGGACTTGGGACCGGGGCAAGGAGCTTACGGATCATCGACGATTTACGTTGACGACCAACATCGACGTTTACTTCTGCGATCCGCAAAGCCCGTGGCAGCGCGGGTCGAATGAGAACACCAATGGCCTGCTGAGACAGTACTTTCCTAGGGGCACCGACTTGTCGGTGCACTCGCAAGCCTATCTGAACAAAGTGGCGCGTCAGCTCAACGAACGGCCACGTGAGACCTTGCAATTTGAGACTCCAGCAGAGAGATTTAATGCCTGTGTTGCGCCGACCGGTTGAGCCGGCAGCGCAAAGCATCGCAGTGCTGTCCACATTGCGGAGGCGCTGCCACTGAGTCCGGCCGTCTCGCCTCGATAAGAGGGACGTACGCGTCGTCACGAACGTTGGGTGCGGGATGCGATGGACGCGGCAGCGTCAGGTGCGCGTAGCGTGCTGGACGATTGACGTTTCCGCGTACGGCAAAGCCGTGTGGTCCTGGCGCCCCGACGCTGGCGTCAAGTTTTGGCGGGAAGTTTCCGCGAGGCGACGGTGGCAACAAAGCCCGGTCACCGGGGGAGAGCACGGAATAAGCCGTTAAAACCGTTGCGCAGGGAATGCTGGATGTTTCCGGTGAACCTGTGGTGACTACGCTCGTGTGCTTTTTCACAGTGCACGCGAGGCTTCTGTAACGGGCCTTGGTTAGTCAATCCCTTTTTGCGTTATCCACTCGCCGGGCACTTGCTTCTGTTCGGGATCGGCGCAGGGCCGTCGCCTGATGGGGTTCATAAGAGGAACCGGTCGGCCAATCTGCGGAAAGCGTGATCACATCGTTGGATGTGTCGACAACTCGCGTGACGGCCTGACCTGTTCCATCGTCCCGGCGAAGGGACTTCGCTTCGGGGAGCCTGGTGTGGGGGCCCGCCCGAAACCCGTTTGTCCTCCGTGTTTTTAGGCCGTTGCGGCCTTGGCAGCCGGATTGAACAGCGCATTATCCTTCAGCATGCGGAGCATAATCACGGCGAGCTTGCGCGCCAGCGCCACCTTGGCCTTGTTGGTGCCGGCGCGGCGGGCGATCCGCATGGCCCAGCTTTTGAGTTCCGAGCAGCCCTTGATCGGCTTGGTCAGCATGATGTGGGCGGCCTCGTAAAGCGCCTCGCGCACGGACGCGTCACCGTGCTTGCTGATGCGGCCGGTGTAGTCGGTCTCGCCGGACTGATACTTCTTCGGCGTCAACCCGAAATGCGGCCCGGCCTGCTTCGATGAGGTGAATCGGGAGGGATCATCGACCGCGCAGGCAAAGGTCAGCGAGACGATCGGCCCGACCGCCGGCGTCGACATTAAGAGCCTGGCCTTGGCATCCAAAAGCGACATCGTCCGCACCCGCTTCTCAAGACCGTTGAACTCGCGCAGCAGCGCCATGTGAACCGCGAGCATCGCCGCAGCGATTGTCTCAAGGGCCGGATGGCCGACCACCAGCTCGCTGATCCGCGACGCAAAGCTGCGCTTCGTCGTCTTGCCGACCTTTAGCCCGAAGCCGCGCAAGATCCCGCGCAGGCTGTTCTCGACGTCCTGAAGCTTGGTCTGGATCAGCTTGCGCGCCGTCAGCATTGCGCGGATCTCCTGTGCACTCATCGACTTGCAGTGCACCGGCCGGAACCAGCCGAGCCGCATCAGTTGCGCGATCTTACGGGCGTCGTTGCGGTCCGACTTCACCGGCATCGCCTTGAAGGCATCGCTCACGTGCCGCGTCTCCAGAAGTTCGACTGCAAGGCCAGCCTCCTTTATGGCCGCATAGAGCCATTGCGACAGTGGCCCAGCCTCAAGTCCGATCCTGGCGAGCTCAAACCCGAGCGAACCGAACCAGTCGATCAGCGCCGCCGGTTCGCTCGCCACCTTGGCTTCTCGAACGATCTTGCCGCGGGTGTCCACAACGCACACGTTTGAGCATTCCAATGACACGTCAATTCCGGCATAATGCTCCATGGTCGTCTCTCCTCGATGCTTGGAGCGAGGTCCATCCTCAACTCCGTTACACCATCAGTGTGAGGGACGACCGCCTCGCTTCCAAGCAAGCCGCGCGACGCGCGCCATCAAACAGCGCCGTAGCTAGCGCGGCTTGCTGGAGGGCGCCGGCCCGTTACTCCATCTGCGGGTGCATCGGGCACCCGGCATTCGCTGCGCCCTTGCTTATCAGAGGGTCGTTTTTCGCAGCAGCTCGGGCGCCCTTCGCGCCGCGGGAACGCAGAGTTATGGCGCAGATGGCGGACCGGCTACGAGGGGCAAGTCATGGTTAGCGCCGCAAACGAACGGATCATTCAGCGCGGGAAGCCGCCTTGCAGGAATCCGCGGTTGACTTGGGACCCGCTAGCAATCAGAAAAAGTCTGAAAAAAATGGTCGGAGTGGCAGGATTTGAACCTGCGACCCCTGCGTCCCGAACGCAGTGCTCTACCGGGCTGAGCCACACTCCGACAAGAACGCGGCTTATAGCCTTGGGTTTCGCACTACCGCAAGAAGCCGAATTGAGGACTTAAATCCCAGTGAATGTGGGCCTGAAAACGCCAGATTCTGCCCGCCGGACGAGGCCGCCGTGGCCGCCGCGGCGCGCTGCCTCGCGGAAGGCGGCCTGGTCGCGTTCCCGACCGAGACCGTCTATGGCCTCGGCGCCGACGCCACCAATCCGGCCGCGATCGCGCGGCTCTATCAGGCCAAGGGCCGGCCCGCCTTCAACCCGCTGATCGCCCATGTCGGCGATCTCGAGGCCGCGCGGCGGATCGGCCGTTTCGACGCGCCGGCGACTGGCGCTGGCCGAGGCGTTCTGGCCGGGGCCGCTGACGCTGGTGCTGCCCAAAACAAGAGATTGCGCGGTGGCCGATCTCGCCACCGCCGGGCTCGATACCGTCGCGATCCGGGTTCCCGCGCATCCGGTGGCGCGGGAAATCCTGCGCGCCTTCGGCGGGCCGGTGGTGGCGCCGTCGGCCAATCTGTCGGGACACGTCTCGCCGACCACGGCCGCGCATGTGCAGAGCGACCTCGCCGGGCGGATCGATCTGATCGTCGATGGCGGCGCGGTCGAGGTCGGCGTCGAATCCACCATTGTCGGATGCTTCGAGGCGCCGATGCTGCTGCGTCCCGGCGGCGCTGCCGCGCGACGAGATCGAGCGCGTGCTGGGCCGCGCGCTGGCGCAGGTGCCGCCCGACGCCGATCACGACACCGGCCAGCCGCTTGGCGCCGGGCATGCTGGCCTCGCATTACGCGCCGCGCACGCCGGTGCGGCTCAATGCCGACACGGTCGAGGCCGGCGAGGCGCTGCTGGCGTTCGGCCCGGATGCGTGCCGGGCAGTCGATGGCGCCGCCGCGGTGATGAATTTGTCCGCGCGCGGCGATCTCGCTGAGGCCGCCGCCAATCTTTTCGGCTATCTTCGCGCGCTCGACGCAAAGGCCGCGCGCGCCATCGCCGTGATGCCGGTGCCGCATCACGGGCTCGGCGAAGCCATCAATGACCGGCTGCGCCGCGCCGCGATGGGACGGGAATGAGCCAGGCGAAGAGATAACAATGAATATCGTCCAACCCGCCGTGCCGCCGCTTTCGCCCGAACTGATCGCGCGTTCCGCGAGATCGTCGGCGACAAATATGCGGTCACCGATGCGGCCGACATCGCGCCCTACGTCACCGAGGAGCGCGACCTGTTTCACGGCCGCTCGCCGCTGGTGTTGCGGCCGGGCTCGACGGCGGAAGTCTCCGCCATCTGCAAGCTCGCCAGCGAACACAGGATCGCGCTGGTGCCGCAGGGCGGCAACACCGGCCTGGTCGGCGGCCAGACCCCGCACCATGGCGAGGTGGTGTCTCGACGCGGCGGATGGACAGGATTCGCGACATCGACACCGCCTCCAACACCATGACCTGCGAGGCCGGCGTGGTGCTGCAGATCGCGCAGCAGCACGCCGCCGAGGTCGACCGGCTGTTTCCGCTGTCGCTCGGCGCGGAAGGAAGCTGCACCATCGGCGGCAATCTCTCCACCAATGCCGGCGGCACCACCGCGCTGGCCTATGGCGTGGCGCGCGAGATGGCGCTCGGGCTCGAAGTGGTGCTGGCCGACGGGCGCATCCTCAATCGGCTGTCGAAGCTGAAAAAGGACAACACCGGCTACGATCTGCGCAACCTCTTCATCGGCGCCGAAGGCACGCTCGGCATCATCACCGCGGCGACGCTGAAACTGTTTCCAAAGCCGCGCGCGATCGAAACCGCCTTTGTCGGCCTCGCAATCGCCAGCGCAGGCGCTGAAGCTGCTGTCGATCTCGCAGAACGAGGCCGCCGGCACCCTGACCAGCTTTGAATTGCTGTCCGACATCGCGGTCGATTTCAGCGTGCGCCACGGCATCGACATCCGCGATCCCCTCTGCGAGCAAGCATCCCTGGTACGTGCTGATGGAACTGTCGTCGCCGCGCGACGACGCCCGCGCCACGCTGGAATCGATCCTGGCGCAGGGCTGGAGGACGGCATCGTCGATGACGCCGTGATCGCGGCCAACCTGAGCCAGCGCCAGGCGTTCTGGAAGCTGCGCGACGAGATGTCGGCGGCGCAGAAGCCCGAAGGCGGCTCGATCAAGCACGACATTTCGGTGCCGGTCGCCGCGGTGCCCGATTTCATCGAAGAGGCCAATGCGGCGGTGGTCAAACTGATCCCGGGCTCGCGGCCGGTGCCGTTCGGCCATCTCGGCGACGGCAACATCCATTACAATGTCAGCCAGCCGATCGGCGGCAACACCGCGGATTTCCTGAGCCGCTGGCACGAGGTCAACGCGGTCGTGTTCGAGATCGTGCTGCGGATGGGCGGATCGATCTCCGCCGAGCACGGCATCGGCGTGCTCAAGCGCGACGAACTGCCCGACGTCAAGGACAAGGTCGCGATCGAGCTGATGCGCGCGCATCAAGGCGATGCTCGACCCGCTCGGCATCATGAACCCCGGCAAGGTGCTGTGAAGGTCCAGACAATGCCCGCCGCGAATCTTTGCATCGCGCCGATCGAAGACGGCGATGTCGCCGACGTCATCGCGCTGTGGCAGCGCTGCGGCTTGACGCGGCCGTGGAACGATCCCGCCGGCCGATATCGCGCTGGCGCGCAAGGGAACCAACGCGGCGGTGCTGGTCGGCCGCGACGACGGCGCCATCGTCGCCTCGGTCGATGGTCGGTCATGACGGCCATCGCGGCTGGGTCTATTACGTCGCGGTCGATCCGGACCATCGCCAGAAGGGCTTTGGCCGCGCCGTCATGGATGCCGCGGAAGACTGGCTGCGGGCGCGCGGCATCGCCAAGCTGCAATTGATGGTGCGGCCCGACAACTCGAAGGTGCAGGCGTTCTACGAATCGATCGGCTATGACGAGCAGGAGCGCGTCATCTTCGCCAAATGGCTCGACGGCCGCGAGACTGACGCCGTAGCTGAAATTGATCGGAAGGCAAGCATGACCATCTCCGACCGCATCCGCGTCAAGGACGTCCGCCTGCTCTCCGACAATCACTACACGCTGAAGACCACCACCTTCGAATGGCGGCGCGCCAATGGCGAGTGGCAGACCCAGCATCGCGAGACCTACGACCGCGGCAACGGCGCGACGCTGTTGCCCTATAATCTGGCGCAGCGCACCGTGGTGCTGGTGCGGCAGTTTCGCTATCCGGCCTATGTCAACGGCTACGACGATCTCCTGATCGAGGCGGCGCCGGTCTACTGGACAACGAAATCGCCGGAGATGCGGATTCGCGCCGAGGCCGAAGAGGAAACCGGCTATCGGCTCGGCGAGATCCGAAAAGTGTTCGAAGCCTTCATGAGCCCGGGCGCGGTCACCGAGAAACTGCACTTCTTTGTCGCCGAATATCGAACCGGACATGCGGATCGGCAGCGGCGGCGGCATCGCCGCCGAGGGCGAGGACATCGAGGTGCTGGAACTGCCGATCGATCAGGCGCTCGCCATGATCGCCGACGGCCGCATCGTCGACGCCAAGACCATCATGCTGCTGCAATACGCGGCGCTGAATATTTTCCGGTGAATGGCGACGGTAACATTGACACGCACACTGGGCTGCGGCCAGATTGAACAAGATGCGCATCGCTCTCATCCACGCCCTGAAACATTCGATTGTGCCGATCGAGGCCTCGTTCGCCCGGCTGTGGCCGGACGCGACCCTGATGAATCTGCTCGACGACAGCCTGTCGGCCGACCTCGCGCGCGACGGCCGCCTCACCGACGGCGATGACCGAACGTTTCCTGCCGCTCGGACGTTACGCGGCCGCGACCGGCGCCGACGCGATCCTGTTCACCTGCTCGGCCTTCGGCCCTTGCATCGAGGCCGTCGCGCGCGAGCAGGCGCCGATGCCGGTGCTCAAGCCCAATGAAGCGATGATCGAGCAGGCCGTCGCGCGCGGCCAGCAGGATCGGTTTGCTCTCGACGTTCCCGCCGACGCTGGTTTCGATGCCGCGCGGAATTTCCCGCGCTCCGTCGAGATCGTGCCGAAACTGGCGGAAGGGGCGCTGGCGGCGCTGGATCGCGGCGATCGCGCCGAACACGATCGCCTGGTCGCGGAAGCCTCACGCGATTTGCGCGACTGCGACCTGATTGCGCTCGCGCAATACAGCATGGCGCCGGCGGCCGCGCTGGTCGCGCAGGCATCGGGCCGGCCGGTCCTCACGACGCCGGACAGCGCCGTGCTGAAGCTGAAGCAATTGCTCGCTGTTCGATCGTGAGCCGCGATGGCCGGCTTAAAATCATCAAAATCAGAACAGGCTTCCCTGCCCGTCATCGGGCGGCGCCGGCGCCGGTTTGCGCGGTGCAGCCTTCTTGGCGGACTTCGGCGCCTCTTCGGCCTCCCTCTCCTCCGCCGTGATCGGCAGGATCAGTTGCGCGTCGTCATTGGCGACGCGGTTGACCCGCGTCGAGACCTCGATGCCAGGCGAACTCGCCTTCGCTCAGGCCCGGTCAGCAGCGCCATCACCGTTTCGACGTCATTGGCGCGGCAATCGAGCCAGCGCTCGAAATCATCCGGACGCGATCGTCACCGGCACGCGGTGATGCAGCACCGCGAGATCGGCGCTCGCCGGCGCCGTGACGATCGCCACCGTGTCCAGTTCCTCGCCGTTCGGGCCGATCCAGGTTTCCGCCAGCGCCGCAAAGCCCGATCGGGCGCCGGTCGCGGCGATGGATGAAATACGGCCGCTTGCGGCCGCCGGCATTCTGCCATTCGTAATAGCCGTCCGCCGGGATCAGGCAGCGCCGCCGCTTGATCGCGTTCTTGAACGCCGGCTTTTCCTGCACGGTCTCGGCGCGCGCATTGATCATCAGCGAGATCTTGCGCGGATCCTTGACCCAGGCCGGCGATCAGGCCCCAGCGCATCAGCCGGAAATGCCGGACGCCGTTTTCGAGTAATAACCACCGGTACCGGTTGTGTCGGTGCAATATTATGCCGGGGCGGGAAATTCGGCTGCTCGACATAGCCAAAAGCTTGCCGCAAGGCCGCCGGGGGCGAAGTGATTACGAAGCGTCCGCACATTCTGTCGCCAAAATAGGTATCCGTTCAGCACCTTTTAACCCCGACCGCTAACACTGGGGCAGATGACATCGACGGCTTCCGAACCGGCGCGACCCGATCGCCCAACACCGCGACCGACGGGCCCCGAAGCGGAGGCGCGCGCCGCGCTATTGCGGGCTGCCAACATCAATCCCCGCACCGGGCTTGCCACCGACTATCTGAATCATTTCAATGAAGCCATCATGCTGCTCGAGATGATTCCGGACATGCCGGAATGCGCAGAGGATTTTCTGGCTTGGCACCCGCTGTCCTATTGCGAGCATTTCACGGCCTCCAATTTCAAGGCGCGCGAGCTGGCGATCGAAGCCTATGAGCAAGCGGATGCCGCGATCCGCGCCGAATTCGACAATATCGCGAGCAGCATGACCTCGATCCTGACCGCGGTCGGCAAGGCGATGCGCGAAGCCCAGCAGGACAAGACCCGCAGCACGCTCGCCGAACAGGCCACCGGCTGGGTCAAGCCGCTGGTGGCGCTGGCCGGCGGCATCATCAATGGCGGCGCCGAAGCCGACGTCGACTACATCATGGGCAGCCGCTAGCTCCCGTGGTCACGTCAGTTCATCCGCAACATCCCCAGCTCGCCGTCAGCGCCGCGATCTTTCGCGACGGCAAGATCCTGCTGGTGCGGCGCGCGCGCTCGCCGGGCAAGGGATTTTATTCGCTGCCTGGCGGCCGGGTCGAATTCGGCGAATCCCTGCACACGGCACTGCATCGCGAAGTCGATGAGGAAACCGGGCTGAAAATCGAAATTGTCGCCTTCGCGGGCTGGCGCGAGGTGCTGCCGACACCGAACGGCGGCGGACATTATCTGATCATGTCGTTTGCGGCGCGCTGGGCGGCCAGGGAGGTCGTCCTGAACGACGAACTCGACGATTTCAAATGGCTCTCGCCGGATGGCATCGGCGATCTCAAGCTCACCGGCGGCCTCACGGACGTGATTGCGGGCGCGCGCCGCCTGATCCAGGGGTAATTCAAAGCTGAGAGGCCGCGCCTTCCCGCCTTGCTTTCAGCGCGTTTAAGAGGCTATCACGCAGGCCAAATGTCCAAGTATTTGTTGGCCGCCCTCATTGCCATTTCCGCCTTTAATCCGGTTCCCGCGCGGGCCCAGGATGCGGCTGCGCCGTTCGACGGCGACCTGCAGCGGCTGGCCGAGATACTCGGAACCCTGCACTATCTGCGCGGCATTTGCGGCACCAATGAAGGCGGCAAATGGCGCAACGAGATGCAGGCGCTGATCGACGCCGAAACCCCCTCCGGCGACCGCCGCGCGCGGATGATCGCGGGTTTCAACCGCGGCTATAACGGGTTCCAGCAGACCTATCGGACCTGCACGCCGGCAGCCACCGTTGCGATCCGCCGATACATCGAGGAAGGCTCGAAAATCTCGCGCGATCTGACCGCGCGTTACGCGAATTAATGCGGTTAATCCACCGTTGGGCCGATGGGTTGATTCTTATTGAGCGCCGTTAACCTTTCTTAAAGAACTGGTCTAGGCGGCCGCATCTTGCATGCTACACCTCGCGCGTCCGATGCGATTCGTTTTGGATCGCGAACCCCGCCTGTTGAATTCATGAACCATCCAGCGTCCTTCCGCTTCGCCCGTGATCCGCTGCCCGACAACGAGCAGAAGCAGGCCGCGCTCGGCTATCTCAACGAGGCCTGGGCCGAAGCACGTCACGATGGCGTCGACGGGGATTGCCTGGCGCAGGCAAGCCTGTTCGCGGCATTCGCCGAACTGGTCAAAACCTACGGCGAGGACGCCGTCGCGAAATTCGTGGAAGGCCTGCCCACCCGCGTCCGCAACGGCGAATTTTCCATCGCGCTGGCGAGGCAGTAAGTTTGCTCCACCTCGGATGTCATCACCCACGGAAAGCGGGTGATCCAGTACGCCGAGGCTTGTCGATTTATCACTAGCGGCTTTGGAATACTGGATCGCCCGGTCGAGCCGGGCGACGACGGCGGTGATTGCGGTGCCAGCTTACGCCCTCAGCGTCTCCAGAAACCGCACCGGCTCACCTAGCGACGGCGTCGTCAATTCGCCCTGCCACATCACCCGCCTGCCGCGCAGGAAAGTGCCGACCGGCCACCCCTTCACGCGAACGCCGTCATAGGGCGTCCAGCCGGCGCGCGAGGCGATCCATTGGTTGGTGATGGTTTCGCTGCGCTTGAGATCGACGATGGTCAAGTCGGCATCGTAGCCCGCGGCGATGCGGCCCTTGCAAGCGATGTTGTAGAGCCGCGCCGGACCGGCGCTGGAGAGATCGACAAAACGCGTCAGCGACAGCCGCCCGGCGTTGACGTGATCGAGCATCATGGGCACCAGCGTCTGCACCCCGGTCATGCCGGAGGGCGAGGCCGGGTAGGTCTTGGCCTTTTCCTCAAGCGTGTGCGGCGCGTGATCGGAACCGAGCACGTCGATGATGCCCTGCTCGATACCGCGCCAGATGCCGTCGCGGTGATCGGCCGAGCGCACCGGCGGATTCATCTGCGCGCGGGTGCCGAGCCGCTCGTAGCATTCCGGCGCCACCAGCGTCAGATGATGTGGCGTCGCTTCGCACGACGCTACATCCTTGTGATCTCTCAAAAACTCGATCTCCTGCTTGGTCGAGATGTGCAGCACGTGAATGCGTTTTCCGCTCTCGCGGGCGAGCTTGACGAGGCGCTCGGTCGCCAGCAGCGCCGCGGTCTCATCGCGCCAGACCGGGTGCGAGCGCGGATCACCTTCCACCCGCAAGGCCTTGCGCTCGTTGAGGCGATATTCATCCTCAGCATGAAACGCGGCGCGGCGCCGGATCACCTTGAAAATCCTCCTTAAGCTCTCGTCGTCCTCGACCAACAACGCGCCGGTGGAGGAACCGATAAACACCTTGACGCCGGCACAACCGGGCGCGCGTTCAAGTTCCGGTAAATCTTGAACGTTCTCGCGGGTGCCGCCGATGAAGAACGCGAAATCGCAATGCATGCGGTGGCGGCCGCGCTTGACCTTGTCGGAAAACGCCGCTTCCGTGACGGTCAACGGATCGGTGTTCGGCATCTCGAACACCGCGGTGACACCACCCATCACGGCGCTGCGCGATCCGGTCTCCAGATCCTCTTTTTGCGTCAGGCCCGGTTCGCGAAAATGCACTTGGGTATCGATCACGCCGGGCAGGATGTGTAATCCCTTGCAGTCGATGATCTCGGCAGCCGAGGCGTTGCCCAGTCCGCCGATTTCGGCGATGCGGCCGCCTGAGATGCCGATGTCGCGGACGCCCTCGCCGTCCTGATTGACCACGGTGCCGGATTTTAGAATGGTATCAAAACGTTGATTTATTTGCTCCTCAGCGCCCGCTTCAGGCAATTGGAGGTCGCAGCAGCCCTTGTTCGGGCGAGCTTAGCGCCTTACCTTCCGAACTGATACGCGCTACTTCCCTTTCAACAAGAACTTCAAGAGCAACCTCTGATGAAGGCGGCGTTTCTTCCCGACCGGGGCGTGGTCAAGGTTTCTGGCGAGGACGCGCGCAACTTCCTCAACGGCCTCGTTACGGCCGACGTGACCCAGCTTGCACCTAGCCTCGGCCGGTTTGGCGCGCTACTCACGCCGCAGGGCAAGATCATCGTGGACTTCCTGATCACCGAAGCCCCGTCCGGCCATGGCGGCGGCTTTTTGATCGACTGCCCGCGCGCGCTCGCGCAAGGCCTCGCCGACAAGCTCGGCTTCTACAAATTGCGCGCCAAGGTCAAGGTCGAAAACCTATCCGATCATCTCGGTGTGCTGGCGGCCTGGGACGGCGATCTCGCGGTCAAGCCGGATCTTTCCTTTGCCGACCCGCGCAATGATGCGCTTGGCTGGCGAATTCTCATTCCGGAAGAGCTCAAGCAGAAGGTCGCCGACCTCATCGGCGCCGACCTCGTCGAAAGCGCATCCTACGAGGCGCATCGCATCGCTTCCGGCGCGCCGCGCGGCGGGCTCGACTTCATGTATGGCGATGCGTTTCCACACGAGACCAACATGGACCGGCTGCACGGCGTCGATTTCGACAAGGGCTGTTACGTCGGGCAAGAGGTGGTCTCGCGGATGCAGCATCGCGGCACCGCACGTACCCGCACCGTGAAGGTCATTCTCGACGGTTTCGCGCCGGAACCGGGCACGGCCATCCTTGCCGGCGACAAGCCGGTCGGCACCATCGGCTCGACCGCCGGCCAGCACGGCCTGGCGCTGATCCGGACCGACCGTGTCACCGATGCGCTCGATGCCGGGCTGGCGCTGACTTCAGGCGGCCTCGGCCTTCGCCTCGCCGAGCCGGAATTGGTTCGGTCCGCCACCAAGCAGACGGTCGCATGAGCCGCTCGGCGCGCTTGCATGCCGACGGCAAGATACGGTGCCCGTGGCCCGGCGAGGACCCGTTCTATGTCGCCTATCACGACACCGAATGGGGCGTGCCGGAATATGATGACCGCGCGCTCTATGAAAAACTGATCCTCGACGGGTTCCAGGCCGGGTTGTCCTGGATCACAATCTTGCGCAAGCGCGAGAATTTCCGAAAGGCGTTCGACGATTTCGAGCCAGCGAAGATCGCGCGCTATAACGCCAAGAAAATCCATGCGCTGATGAACGATGTCGGCATCGTGCGCAACCGCGCCAAGATCGAGGGCACCGTCGCAAGCGCAAAGTCCTACCTGAAGATCATGGAAGAAGGCCCTGGCTTCTCGAAATTTCTGTGGGATTTCGTCGACGGCAAGCCGAAGGTCAACCAGTTCAAGACCACCGCCAGCCTGCCGGCATCGACGCCGCTTTCGATCAAGATTTCCAAGGAACTTGCCGCGCGCGGCTTCAAATTCGTCGGCCCGACCATCGTCTACGCCTTCATGCAGGCGACCGGCATGGTCAACGATCATCTGGTCAGCTGCTTCTGCCATGAAGCCTGCGGGGGCACACCCCGCACGCCGCGCCTCAAAGCCAAATGACGGCGAGAGACGCTCAGTCTGCCCGCGCCTGGCAGCGGATGCTGTCGGGCCGCCGGCTCGATCTTTTGAACCCCTCTCCGCTCGACATCGAGATCGCCGATATCGCCCACGGGCTCGCCCGGGTCGCACGCTGGAACGGCCAGACCAACGGCGCGCATATCTTCTCGGTGGCGCAACATACCTTGCTGGTGGAAGTCGTGATGCGCGAGCAGACGCCGCGCGTCGACGACCGGGTGCGACTCGCGGCACTGCTGCACGACGCGCCGGAATATGTCATCGGCGACATGATCTCGCCGTTCAAGGCGGTGCTCGGCGGAGATTACAAAGCGGTTGAAGCGCGGCTGCTCTCAGCGATCCATATCCGCTTCGGCCTGCCGCCGGTGCTCGCAGACCCAATCACCCGGCAGATCAAGGAAGCCGACCGAGGTGCTGCCTATCTCGAGGCGACGAGCCTTGCGGGATTTTCTGAAAGCGAGGCGAAACGGCTGTTCGGCCGCGATCCCGGCCTGCCCGAGGCAACCGTACGGGACTATTTGACGCCGTGGACCGCGGCCAAGGCCGAAAAGCGGTTCCTGGCGCGCTTCAAGACGCTGCATGCGTAATTGCAACCCCTTCACGGCCCCACGCACGGGCCTATAATCGCGACAGATAGAAGGACCATCATGATTTACGTCTGTTCGCTTGCCGCCCTTCCCGAAACCGTTCGATCCACCGGCGCCAGCCACGTCCTCACCGTGATGGCCAATGTCGATCAGGTGCAGCGGCCGCAATCGGTACTCCCTGCCAATCATTTGAAAGTTCAGATGGACGACATCACCGAACAGATGGACGGTTTCGTCGCGCCGACGGACGCCCATATCGAGAAGGTGCTGAATTTCGTGCGCGGCTGGGACCGCAGCGCGCCGCTGGTGGTGCATTGCTATGCCGGCATCAGCCGCTCGACCGCGAGCGCTTTCGCTGCGGTCTGCGCGCTCAACCCGCATCGCGACGAAATCGCGATCGCGCGGCTGATCCGCGCCGCCTCCCCGATCGCCCAGCCGAATCGGCTGATCGTCAGCCTCGCCGACAAGGCGCTCGGGCGCGAGGGACGCATGCTGCGCGCGCTCGACGAGATGGGACCGGGCAGCATGCTGGTCGAAGGCCGGCCGTTCCATATCGATCTCGACTGATGCGCGCAAACGACGCCAGATGAGCGAGAAGCTCCTGACGCCGATCGAGATCGGCCTGACCGCGGCGATTGTCGCGATCGAAGGCAATGAGCCGCTGATCCTTACCGCGTCGGGAAGCGAGGGCGACAAGCTCCCCGGGCTTCCGTTCGGTCCGTTCGATGCGGTCTCGCATCGCACCTTCGAGATCGGCCTGCGCGCCTGGGTCGAAGAGCAGGCCGGCTTGCGGCTCGGCTATGTCGAGCAGCTCTATACGTTCGGCGACCGCGGCCGCCACACGGAGGCCGGCGACACCCATGTCGCATCGATCGGCTACCTGGCGCTAACCCGCCCCGCCGACAACGCTGCGCGTGCGCCCGGCGCGACGTTTGAGCCCTGGTATCGCTTTTTTCCCTGGGAAGACTGGCGCGAGGCCAAGCCCGACATCATCGAGCGCGGCATCTTTCCCGAGCTGAGCAAATGGGCCGGGCAAAGCGAGGCGCCGGAAACCGCGCGGGCGCTCGGCCGTAAAGATCGCGTGCGGCTTTATTTCGGCACCGAAGGCGCGCATTGGGACGAGGAACGCGTGCTCGACCGTTATGAACTGCTCTACGAGGCAGGCCTGGTCGAAGAATCGCGCCGCGATGGCCGCCCTGCGGCTTTGGCGCGCAAGTCGCTCCCCGCGCTTGGCGTGTCGATGCGCTTTGACCATCGCCGGATTCTCGCAACCGCGATGGGTCGGTTGCGCGCGAAATTGAAATACCGTCCTGTGGTATTTGAACTTTTGCCTGGCGAATTCACACTCACGGAATTGCAACGTACCGTGGAGGCGATCTCGGGGCGGCACCTTCACAAGCAGAATTTTCGCCGCCTGGTCGAGGCCGGCGCGCTGGTCGAACCGACCGGCGTGATGTCGACCCAGACCGGTGGCCGGCCGGCCGCGCTGTTTCGTTTCCGCCGCGAGGTGCTGCAGGAGCGGCCGGCGCCTGGCTTGCGCGTGCGAGGCCGACGCTGAAGGATTCTTGACGCGGTATGCCCTCAACATCGGGCCGATCGCCTGGAGGCACGATGTTCGATTCGCCGTCTGATTTCTTTACGGTCGTGGACTTCTTTTCGCTCGCAATCGCGATCGTTGCATTAATTGTCGCGTTCAAAGCGTTCAATCAATTGGCTAGCTTGCGCGCGCGGCTGGAGCAGATCGAGGCCACATCGGCCGCGCCAGGACCGATGCCGGGCCCGATGCCGCCGCCGCTCACACCTCAGCAAGAACTTGAACAGACGCTGGCAACCGCTTCACCCGGCATTGCAGCCGATCAGCCCGCACCGTCAACTGAACCGGTCACGCCCGCCGCGGACGATGCGGCAGTTGGCACGACGGCGATGCCGCCGCCGCTGCCGCAGCCTCCTCCAGCCGATCCCGGCTTCGAGGAACGGCTCGGCACCCGCTGGGTGGTCTGGATCGGCGGGCTGACGCTCGCGCTCGGCGGCTTCTTCCTGGTGCGCTATTCGATCGAGGCAGGCCTGCTCGGGCCCGGCGTCCGCACCGTGCTCGGCGGCCTGTTTGCGCTGTCGCTGCTCGCCGCCGGCGAGTGGACGCGGCGCACCGAAAGCACCTTACGCATCGAGGTGCTGCCGATCGCCAACATCCCCGCGATCCTCACCGCTGCCGGCACCGCGGTGGCGTTTGCGACCGTGTATGCGGCCTACGCGGTCTACGATTTTCTCGCGCCAGCGACCGCCTTCGTCCTGCTTGGACTGGTGGCGCTCGGCACGCTTGCCGCTGCACTGTTGCACGGACCGGCGCTGGCCGGCCTCGGCGTCGCGGCCGCCTTCGTCACACCGATCCTGGTCTCTTCCGAGCAGCCGGACTTCTGGGCGCTCTATATCTACCTCGCCATCGTCACCGCGGCCGCCTTTGGGCTGGCGCGCATCCGGCTCTGGCGCTGGCTTGCCGTCGCCACCATTGCCTTCGCGCTGTTCTGGACCCAGCCGTGCCTGCAATGCGGGCCGTCGATGATCGCCCCGCATCTCTTCCATGTCATGGCCGGATTCGCGCTTGCGGCGCTGCTGGTCGTTTGCGGCTTCGCCTTCGGTCCGTCCGTTGGCGAAGAACAGGTCGAACTGATCTCGTCAGGCTCGCTTTCCGCCTATCTGTTCGGCGTGACCCTGATCGTGCTCTATAGCCAACACGCCGACAGCGCCATGATCGGATTTGCGATCCTGGTGGCAGCGACCCTGCTCGTGGCTTGGCGGGCACCGGCGGCGACCGGGGCGATCGGCGCGGCGTCGGCGTTGATTTTCGTCGTGTTCGCCGAATGGGTGGTCCTCGGTAATCGCGACATGCTGGTACTACCGGGCGGACCCTTGCCGGGTATCGGACCCAGTGCCACCGATGGCTCGGTCTCGCTGCATCTGATCACTGCGGCGATCTTCGCCGCCGGATTTGGCGTCGCGGGGTTCCTGGCACAGAGCCGTTTCCACGCCGCCAAAATTTCGGTGCGCTGGGCAGCGTCGGCGACCTTCACGCCGCTCGCATTATTGGTCGCGCTTTACGCGCGGATCGCCCATCTCGACCGCTCGATCCCGTTCGCGATCCTCGCCGTCATCGTCGCTGCAGCCTATGGCGCCGCGACCGAAATGCTCACCCGGCGCGACGAGCGGCCGGGCACGCCGATCGCGATCGCGCTGTTCGCCACCGCGACCCTCGGCGCGCTGGCGCTGGCCTTGACCTTCGTGCTCGAAAAAGGCTGGCTCAGCATCGCCTTGGCGCTGATGTCGATGGGCGCGGCGTGGATTTCGGTGCAGCGGCCGATCCCGTTCATGCGCTCGCTTGCGGCTATCCTCGCCGCGATCGTCACCTTGCGGGCCGGTTATGGGCCGCGCATCGCCGGCGATGCGATCGGCACCACGCCGATCTTCAACTGGCTGTTATGGGGATACGGCATACCGGCGATATCGTTCTGGGCCGGCAGCTATTTCCTGCGCCGCCGCGGCGACGATACGCCGCTGCGCGCCGTGGAGGCGGCCGCGATCCTGTTCACGGTCATGCTGGCCTTCCTGGAAATCCGCCATGTCGTCAATGGCGGCGACGTCTATCGCAACAACACCGGCCTCACCGAGGTGGCGCTGCAGGTCTGCGTGGCGCTTGCGATGGCGATTGGTCTCGAACGCCTGCGGATCCGCAGTGGCAGCCTGGTTCACAACATCGGCGCGGTGCTGCTAACGGTGTTCGCCGGCCTTGCCGCAATCTTCGGGCTGATGCTGCTTGAGACGCCAATCCTCTGGCCGATCAATGTCGGCGGCTCCTTCCTCAACGTGCTGCTGCTCGGCTATGCCCTGCCTGCGGTGCTGGCCCTATTGCTGTCCTATGCGGTTGCGGGCCGGCGCCACGCAGTCTATGGCAACAGCATCGCTGCCGGCGCGCTGATCCTGGCGCTGAGCTATGTGTCGTTTGAAATAAGAAGGCTGTATCACGGCCCGTTCCTGACCAGCGGGCCGACCACCGGCGCCGAACAATACACTTATTCGATCGCGTGGCTGATATTCGGTGTGATCCTGCTCGGTATCGGTATCGTCTTCAACTCGCAGCGCGCGCGGCTTGCATCCGCCGCCGTCATCGCGCTGACGATCATGAAGGCGTTTTTGATCGACATGTCGACGCTGACGGGGATTTACCGCGCGCTGTCGTTCATCTGCCTCGGCCTGGTGCTGGTTGCGATCGGCTGGCTCTACCAGCGCATCCTGTTCCGCCGGCAGACGCCGCCCGTCGCACAACCCGGCTAAGTCCATTTGCCGGGTCTTTGCGAACTAGCCGCCAGCGCGTAGATAGGCCTGATGGCACGACCACGCAGTTTCGATCCCGACGAGGCGCTGGACGCGGCGCGCGACGTATTCTGGCAAAAGGGATTCCAGAGTACATCGCTGGACGACATCACGGCCGCCACCGGACTTGCCAAGCCGAGCCTCTATGCGGCTTTCGGCGACAAGAATGCACTGTTCCTGAAAGTACTGGACCGCTACCACGCCCGCATTGTCGCGAACGCCGAGCGCATGCTCAACGAGGGACCGTCCGCGCGCGATGCGATCGAGCGCTGGTTGAAGGGGTTTGTCCCGTTCTGCTCGGGCATCAAGGGAAGCCGGGGTTGCCTCTCGGTCAATACTGCCACTGACGGCGGCTCCGACCAAAAGGAGATCCGCAAGCGGATCGAACGCTTCAACCGAAAGCTAGAGGAGTTGCTTCGCAACCGGCTTCACGCCGACCGCCCACAATTTTCCGAGACTTTCGACCCTGACGCTGCCGCCCATACGATCATGGCGATCTATCTGGGGCTGATGGTGCTGGCAAAGGAGGCGCCGGATGCGGCCCGTGTCCGTGCGACGTTGGATCAGGCGATGAAACTGCTTGCTTGACGCTCCATCCTAGTTATGTACTATTCGGTATATAACCAGGAGTAAGCCATCGTGCAAGCAATCCAGATTGAAGCGTTCGGCAATCCGGCCGAAGTCCTGAAGGTGGTCGAGCTGCCCGACGTCGGCGCACCGGCGGCTGGCGAGGTGGTGATCGCGCTCGAGGCCTCGCCGATCAACATGAGCGATCTCCTGATGATCTCGGGCCGCTACGGTCATCGGCCGAAGCTGCCCAGCGTGATGGGAACCGAGGGCGTCGGCCGCGCTATCGCCGTAGGCAACGGCGTCAAACACTTAAAACAGGGTGACCGCACGCTGGTGCCCTATCCGGCGCCGGCCTGGGCGGAACGGATCAGGGCGGATGCAACCAGGCTTCGGCGGCTGCCAAATGGCGACGTCCATCAGCTTGCCATGCTCGGCATCAATCCGCCGACCGCGTTTCTGATGCTGACCGACTACGTGAACCTTCCTTCGGGAGCCTGGGTCATTCAAAACAGCGCCAATTCCGGCGTCGGACGCGCGCTGATCCCGATCGCGAAGTCACTTGGTCTGAAAACCGTCAATGTCGTGCGGCGCGAAGATGTCGTGGCCGAGATCAAGGCGATCGGCGGCGATGTCGTGCTCGTCGACGGACCTGACCTCGCCAAACGCGTTGCGACCGAGACCGGCAAGGCGCCGATCGCGCTCGCCATAGACGGGGTCGGCGACAGCGCGACGACCAATCTTTTGGGCTGTCTTGCCGAGAAAGGCGTCCACGTGTTCTACAGCACGATCAGCGGCAAGCCATCTGTCGTTCCGGCGGCGCTACTTATTTTCCGCGACATTTCGATGCGCGGATTCTGGTTGGCCCATTGGTTCAACCGCGCAAGGCCCGACCAGATCACCGAGATGTACGATCGTCTTACGCCGCTGGTCGCCTCGGGCGCGATCAGTTCACCGATTGCCGGTACCTACCGCTTCGCCGACATCGCCGAGGCGGTCTCCGTGGCAGCGAAAAATCGCGGCAAGGCGCTGCTTACGGCCGGCTAGTCTAGATCAGGCCGCCCGCACCGAGCCGAGGAACTTGCCGACCTCGAGCTTGAGGCGGTTGCTGTCGCCCGACAGCGACTGTGCCGCCGACAGCAGTTGCGACGAGGCCGAACCGGTTTCGCTGGCGCCACGCTGCACGTCGGTGATGTTGGAGGAAACCTGCTGGGTGCCCTGTGCCGCCTGCTGCACGTTGCGGGAGATCTCCTGCGTCGCTGCGCCCTGTTCTTCCACCGCGGCTGCGATGGCCGATGAAATCTCCGACAGCTTTTCGATGGTGCCGCTGATCTCCTCGATCGCGCCCACCGACTCCTGCGTTGCAGCCTGAATGCCGGTGACCTGCTGGCCGATCTCGCCGGTTGCCTTCGCCGTCTGCTCGGCCAGCGCCTTCACTTCGGATGCCACCACGGCAAAGCCGCGGCCGGCGTCGCCGGCACGAGCCGCCTCGATGGTGGCATTCAGCGCCAGGAGGTTGGTCTGTTCCGCGATGGTGTTGATCAGTTCGACGACGTCGCCGATGCGAGCGGCCGCCTTCGACAATTCGCTGACGCGATTGTTGGTCTTGCGCGCCTGCTCGACGGCGTCGCTCGCTATCCGCGCCGAGTTCCTGCACCTGGCGGCTGATCTCGGTGATCGATGACGCCATTTCTTCCGTCGCTGAAGCCACCGACTGCACGTTGGTGGAAGCTTCTTCCGACGCCGCGGCAACCATCGTGGTCACTTCCTGCGCGCGCTCGGCGGTCGCGGTCAGCGTAGTGGCGGAGGCCTCGAGTTCGGTCGAGGCCGACGACACGGTTTCGACGATCTCGCCGACCGCGGCTTCGAACGAATCGGCAAGCTTGATCATGTCCGCCTTGCGCTGTCTCGCGGCGATCTGGTCCTGCTCGGCCTTGGCTTCTGCTTCCTCGCGGGCCCTTTCCGCGGCCTTGACCTTGAAGGTCTCGACCGCCTGCGCCATGTCGCCGACTTCGTCCTTGCGGTCGAGCCCGGGAAGCACCACGCCGAAATTGCCGCCGGCGAGTTCCTTCATGCCGGAGGTCAGGCCGGACAGCGGGCCGATGATGCCGCGAGCAATCAGGAAGGCGATCAACAGCCCGAGCACGCCTGCGGCGACGGCCACGACCTCCTGCATGGTAATGGTGTTGCGGATGATGTCCTCGGTCTGCGCTTTGGTATTCTCGAACGCCTTCTCGATCGATTCCTTCACGGCCTCGAGTTTTCCGACCGCTTCGACAGTCAGCGGGAGTAATGGCCTTGTAATAAAGCTCATCTCCGAGCAGGAGGTTGGTCGATGCCTTCTCAAATGCATCGGAATATTTGGCGACGCCGGTTTTGACCGGTGGCAGTAACGCCGCGAGGTTCGGCGGCAGATCGGCCTTTTCCAAGAGCGCGATCTGCTGCTGGGCCTTTGCGACATTGGTCTTGAAGGTAGCGACACCTTTTTGGTCGCGCGTCGCGAGCAGCCGCCAGTTCGCGACCCGCACCAGGAGCACCTTGCTCTCGAGCGCAGCGGCGCTCTCGGCGAAATCGGTCTTATCCGCTGCATCGACGAATTTCTGGACGTCGGCCGCCATCTTGTCACCGTCGGTGAACAGCAGGTCGCGGCCGGCGATCATCTGCTTGACGGCCTCGCCGAGGGCAACACGTTTGGCCTTCAAATCTTCGACGTTTTTGGCGATCTCCTTGTAGGCGGCGCGCCGCTCCTCCAACCTCGTCGTCTTGATGACGGATTCAATAGAGTTCGGAGGCTTTTGCCAGCCGCTTCTCGGCTTCCGCGAAAGACGCCTCGTCGTGGTCGAATGCGTAGCGAAGGATGGCGCGGCGGATGGCCTGTAGCTCCGTCGCGATGTCGCCGGCCCGGATCGCGTTGGAGGACTGGATCGTTAGCGATGCGACCTGTGTGCGGATTTCTCCCAACTGCCATACCGCGAAGCCGGCCAGCCCCACGCAAAACAGCAGGAGCGCGCCAAAGCCGCCAAAGAGCCGGCCGCGAATTCGGAAGTTGAAGAACGACATGGGGGAGTTCCTGCAAGTAGTACGAGTTGAGACGGGACAACCGCCCGCGGTCCTAAAGAGCGCAGCTCTTGCGACTCGCGAAAGTCATAGCTTCTCAGTTCTGACTTAAGGTTAAATTGTTATAGCCACCGTAGAACTACGGGAAAATCGCGCGGCGGGCCCTGAAAAATAAAGATGAGGTGGTCGGGGCTGTAGCGGCAGCTAAACGCTGCTGCGCCGGCAATTGCGACAGAGAGTACGTTCTGGTGGAAAGCGCAGGCAGCTTGGAAAGTTCAAAGCCTGGCCCCGGAGGGATCGGGCTTGTTGTTATCAGGCGGCGCGCACAGAATTGAGGAACTTGCCGACTTCGAGCTTGAGGCGATTGGAGTCGCTGGACAGCGACTGCGCCGCCGACAGCACCTGCGACGAGGCCGATCCGGTTTCGCTGGCGCCACGCTGCACGTCTGTGATGTTGGAGGAGACTTGCTGGGTGCCCTGCGCCGCCTGCTGCACGTTGCGGGAAATCTCCTGCGTCGCCGCGCCCTGTTCTTCCACCGCAGCGGCGATGGTCGAGGAGATTTCGGAAAGTCTCTCGATGGTTCCGCTGATCTCCTTGATGGCGGCGACCGATTCCTGCGTCGCCGCCTGGATGCCGGTGATTTGTTGGCCGATCTCGCCGGTGGCTTTCGCTGTCTGCTCGGCCAGCGCCTTCACTTCGGATGCCACCACGGCAAAGCCGCGGCCGGCCTCGCCGGCACGTGCCGCCTCGATGGTGGCGTTGAGTGCCAGGAGGTTGGTCTGCCCCGCGATGGTATTGATCAGTTCGACCACGTCGCCGATCCGGCTTGCTGCCTTCGACAATTCACCGACGCGATCGTTGGTCTTGCGGGCCTGATCGACCGCCTCGGTGGCCATCCGCGCCGATTCCTGCACCTGCCGGCTGATCTCGTTGACCGAAGACGACAGTTCTTCCGTGGCCGAGGCTACCGACTGCACGTTGGTGGAGGCTTCTTCCGACGCCGCGGCAACCGTCGTGGTCACTTCCTGTGCGCGCTCGGCGGTCGCGGTCAGCGTAGTGGCGGAGGCCTCGAGTTCGGTCGAGGCCGACGACACGGTTTCGACGATCTCGCCGACCGCGGCTTCGAAGCTGTCGGCGAGCTTGATCATGTCGGCCTTGCGCTGCTGCGCGGCGATCTGGTCCTGCTTCATCTTGGCTTCGGCTTCCTCGCGGGCCTTCTGCTCCGATACGACCTTGAACTTCTCGACCGCGCCGGCGACGTCCCCGATCTCATCCTTGCGGCCGAGGCCAGGCAGTACCACGGCGAAATTGCCGTCGGCGAGTTCCAGCATGGATTTGGTGAGCGCCGCGATCGGCCGGGCGATGGTAAAGATCGAGAACACGCAGGTACCGATCAGGAGCAGCGCAACCGCCACGCCGATGACAAGCGAGTTGCGTTCGGCGGCGGACATTTCCTGCACCGCCACGGCGCTTTCCTCTTCGACCCGATGCTTGGCAAACTCGACGACTTTGTTGGCGAGTCCATCCAGCTCGGCCGCCGTCGGAAGACCGACATCCCGCGCCAGCCGAACGGCTTCTTCCCTGAGTTTGGCAAGGCGCGCGACGGATTCGGCCGGCAGTTCGCCGCCGGCGCCACGTTTTGCTTCAGTCCCGATAGCTTCGCCGCGAACCGCGGCGATCGGCTTGGCCGCGTCGTTGACGTAGTGGTCGGCCAGTTCCTTCATTTTCTCCAGTCTCTCGCGGTTTTCCTGCGACTTGGAAAGCTTGAGGGATTCGCCGATAAATTCCTGCGCGGCCTTGTACCGGACGGCGAGATACTCCTGAGCTGCCTGCAGTTCTGCCGAAGTGCTTGCCAGTCGGATATCGCGGACCCCGATCATCATGCCGCGAAGCGAGGCCTTCGCCTCGACGCCATTCCTTGCAATGGTTTGCTGGACGCTCGCCATTTCATTGGCCTGACGCACCGCGGCGTTGCCGGTGATCTGGGCAAATATCAATCCGCCGAGGAGGAGGATGCTGAGAGCCGAAGTGGCTGCAAGCTTCGTCCCGATCCGCAAATCCTGGATGATCCGCAACATGTTCGTGCTCCAAATAGCCGTGCTCGCGCTCTTTCGCTGGCATCGCCGCGCGCACTGACGTCGGGGTGACGATATGGCTGAGGTTCCAAATTAACGTTAATGGCAGCCCCGTATGAATACGGGCTGCCGATCGCACGTTTTGCGCGCCTCGGACCACGAATGCACGTGTCGACAATGGTTAATTGCGAGTATGAGCGATTTGGATGCGGCGACCAGGCCGCATGTCGAACGGCGACGAAGACTCGGCCGCGCCTTCAGTGGAGTTGCCTAGCCCATCAACTCCGCGACCAGACGGATGCGAAATACCGGCTTCTTGGCTTCGTCCAAAAGCTCCATCCGCCATTCGGCATTTTCCTTGAGGCTGCGCGAAATGCCGCCGAGAAGGTTGCTGCATACCGCGGTCATCTCGGTCCAGGCCGCCTCGCGGCTTTCGAACTCGTAGGGCTCGTCTGACGCGCCGGAATAGCGACCCTGGCTGATCCGGAAAAAATAAAGCGACATGTCATGGTCCACGGACTCGATCCTCTGTGTGGGCGGTCGAAGATTTCACAAACTGGCTAGTTAGTCGCTACCAAGACATGAAAACCGCCATCCGTATGAATACGGCATGGCGGCTTCATCGGCCGGTCGATTGCGTCTGGCTTTCACGGTAGCGGCCCAAGGCCCGCGAAGGCCCGCATTCAGGCCCGCGGGATCACTCGGTTGAACGACGCAGATCCGGTGCGTTTTCGCTTTTCGCAGGCTCGGACTTGACCGGTTCGATCTTGGTGATCTCGACCTGCGGCGTCTCGACGCGCGTCGCAACCTCGGACCGCGGCGCATCGGTCGTGCCGGTCTGCTCGGTACGATGCAGCGAACGCGGCCGCGCGACGGCCCTCGCCATCAGCATCTGGGTGGCGCCCTGATGATGGAAATCGCAATAGGCGAAGCCCATGCCCGAAACCGAACCGCGGAAGGAGCGCTCGTCCATTTTATCGAGATTGAAACAGGGCTCGAACGGAATGCCCTTGATCGAAGCGCACACCGCCTGGCCGCGGATCTGAAGCGTGTTACCGGGCAAGCGGATGTGGCGCACCGGACCCGAGCCTGCAAACTGCACGGCGCCGGCGGCGCCCATGTCGTCCAATACGCGGCCGGCGCCGCGGGTGCCGTCGAAGCACGTGAAGGCGAAGATCTTGCCGGCGACGAACCTGCGCGCCTCATCGGCGGTCATCATCCCGGCCAACGCAGGAGCAATCAGTGCACCGGCCGTCACGGTGCCCAACACAAAACGCGCAAGCATGCTGTAACTCCAACTTACCCCGGGCGCTGGCAAAGCCTCATGCCTTTACCCGCTACTTACCATACTAACCGTGGCAACATTGGAGCAGCTTGGTTGGTAAAGTCTGAACAACGTTAGAGAATTTTTACCACGATTCGACCGCGGACCTGGCCCGCGAGGATCCGGGGGGCTTCGCCGATGACTTGGTCGAGGTCAATTTCATGAGTAATTTCAGATAGTTTTGCTCGGTCCAGATCGGTCGCGAGCCGGCTCCAGGCGGCTTTCCGCTGCGGGATCGGGCACGTCACGGAATCAATGCCGAGAAGGCACACCCCGCGCAAAATAAATGGTGCGACCGAGGTCGGCAGATCCATGCCGGCGGCAAGCCCGCAGGCCGCGATCGCCCCGCCATATTTGGTCGTCGACAGAAGGTTGGCGAGCGTGGTCGAACCGACGCTGTCGATCCCGCCCGCCCAGCGCTCCTTGGCCAGCGGCTTGGCAGGCCCTGACAGCTCGTTGCGATCGATCACCTCGGCGGCGCCGAGGCCCTTCAGATAGCCGGCTTCCGACATGCGCCCGGTCGATGCGATGATGTGATAGCCGAGCTTCGACAGCACCGCGATGGCAACCGACCCGACGCCGCCGGCGGCGCCCGTGACCACGATCGGACCGCTTGTCGGCGAAAGCCCTTGCTTCTCGAGCGCCAGCACCGCGAGCATCGCGGTGTAGCCGGCGGTGCCGATCGCCATCGCCTCGCGCGTCGACATTCCCTCCGGCAGGCGCACCAGCCAGTCGCCTTTCACCCTCGCCTTTTCGGCATAGGCGCCGAGATGGGTCTCGCCCATGCCCCAGCCGTTGCAGACGACCTTGTCGCCCGCCTTCCACTCACGGTTCGATGACTGCTCGACGGTGCCGGCGAAGTCGATGCCCGCGATCATCGGAAAACGCCGCACCACCGGCGCCTTGCCGGTGACGGCAAGTCCATCCTTGTAGTTCAGCGTCGACCATTCGACGCGAACGGTGACGTCGCCATCCATCAGATCGGCTTCGTCGAACTGGGTGAGTGCGGCGGTGGTTCCTTTTTCCGCCTTATCGATCCTGATCGCCTTGAACGTTCCCAAGGTAAACCTCCCGGTTTTTTCCACCGGGATGATTACCGGTTCAGGCCGGCTGTGCAACCACCCGACGGACCGGCGCCTCGACGATCGGCAGATTGATCAGCGCGGACAGGACGCCGAACAGCACCGAAAGCCACCAGATTGGCGTGTAGGAACCGAATTTTTCGAACACGATGCCGCCAAGCCAGACGCCGAGGAAGCCGCCGACCTGGTGACTGACGAAGGCAAAGCCGTACAGCGTCGCAAACCAGCGCGTGCCGAACATCAGCGACACCAGCGCCGAGGTCGGCGGCACCGTCGAGAGCCACAACAACCCGCTCGCCGCGCCGAACGCGATCGCCGAGAACGCCGTGATCGGCAACGAGATGAAGGCAACCGTGGCCAGCGCGCGCGCAAAATAGATCACCGACAGGATGTAGCGCTTGGGAAAGAAGTTCTGCAGCCAGCCGACGCTGAGCGAGCCGATGATATTGAACAACCCGATCGCCGCGACCACCCAGCCGCCGGTCTGCGCAGAAATGCCGCGATCGACCAGAAACGACGGCAGATGCACCGTGACGAAGGCGAGCTGGAAACCGCAGGTGAAGAAGCCGAGCACCAGCAGCACATAGGACCGGTGGCCGAAAGCTTCCGCCAGCGCCGTTTTGAACGACTGCTGGTCGGCCGCGCGAACATCGGCCGATGCCGGCGGCGTCGTGCTGAGCGCAAGCGAAAGCGGCACGATCAACAGCATCAGGCCGGCGAACACCGTCAGCGCGGTCTGCCAGCCGAGATTGTCGATCAATGCCACGCCGAACGGCGCGAACAGGAACTGCCCGAACGATCCGGCGGCGGTGCCGGCGCCAAGCGCCACGCCGCGCTGCTCCGTTGGCAACAACTTGGCGAACGCCGACAGCACCAGGTTGAACGAACAGCCGGAAAGCCCGAAACCGATCAGCACGCCGGCGCCGAGGTCGAGCGACAGCGGCGTTGCGGCATAGCGCATCACCAAAAGACCGCCGGCATAGAGCAGCGCGCCGACAAGCATCACGCGGAAAGTGCCGAACCGATCGGCGGTCGCGCCCGCGAATGGCTGGCCTAATCCCCACAGCAGGTTTTGCAGGGCGAGCCCGAGCGCGAAGACGTCGCGACCCCATCCGAATTCCCGGCTCATCGGTTGAATGAAGAAGCCGAAGCCCGATCTCGGACCGAAGCTCAACAGCGCGATGGCACAGCCGCAGATGATGATGACAAGGGGAGTGCGCCAATTTGAAAGACTGGAGGCCGGGCAGAGGTCGTCTACTGACGTCGACATGCGAATTCCCAATTATTCTTGGGCGGAGCCGGAATCGGCCGCCGGGTTTTGTTACGGGGAGTTAATGCATGTGCATGGAAATCCCAATCGCAATGGCTGGAAAAATTTCCTTCGCATTGCAGCGATGCAAATCCGCGCGGCCAGCCCTGACGAATTAACGATTGAGGCATCTGGCGAAGCCCAAAGCAGCATGCTACATTTGATTTGCTCAATATGAGGATAAGTTCGACCGGCCCATCGCGGCCGGATTTCTCAGACACCTGATATGCTCTATATGAGTATATTCGCGCAAGGGAGATCCACCATGCCGATTGCTGCCATCTACGGTCCCGAAGATTTCGGAAATCCTGCGCATGGACACCCCGCCTCCGCACGGCGAGGCATCGTGGCCACCGGGCGCGCCCGCGCGCTGCCGATGCCGCAGCTTGAATGGACGGCGGAGGTCGAACGCGCCACCGCGCATCTCTATGAGCGGGTGAA
Organism: uncultured Alphaproteobacteria bacterium; assembly: GCA_963713785.1. Lineage (GTDB taxonomy): Bacteria > Pseudomonadota > Alphaproteobacteria > Rhizobiales > Xanthobacteraceae > Bradyrhizobium. The sequence goes on along the minus strand of CAVQNB010000009.1, from coordinate 281,843 downwards.
AGGCGTGATCCCGCCGGTCGAGTGGCCGTTGATGGCGCCTTACATCAAGGCGATCAACGACCTGAAGAAAGAGCGGAACGCAGTGATCCTGGCGCACAACTACCAGACGCCGGAGATCTTCCATTGCGTCGCCGATATCGGAGGCGACTCGCTGCAGCTTGCGATAGAGGCCACCAAGGTGAAGTCCGACATCATCGTGCAGTGCGGCGTGCACTTCATGGCCGAGACGTCGAAGATCTTGAATCCGCACAAGACGGTGCTGATCCCGGATTCCCGCGCCGGCTGCTCGCTCGCCTCGAGCATTTCGGCGGCCGATGTGCGGCTGTTGCGCGAGCGGTTTCCCGGCGTGCCCGTGGTGGCCTATGTCAACACATCGGCTGACGTGAAGGCTGAAGTCGACATCTGCTGCACCTCATCCAATGCAATCGCGGTGGTCGAGAGCCTCAATGCGCCGGAAGTCATTTTCCTGCCGGATCAGTATCTGGCGAAATACGTCGCCTCGAAAACCAGCGTGAAGATCATCGCCTGGAAAGGATCCTGCGAGGTGCATGAGCGCTTTACCGGCGAAGAGCTGCGAAGCGTTCGCGAGGCCGATCCGACCGTCCAGATCATCGCGCATCCGGAGTGCCCGCCGGACGTGCTGGCGGAAGCCGATTTCACCGGTTCGACCGCGCATATGATCAACTGGGTCCGCGAGAGGCGTCCCAAGCGCCTGGTGATGATCACGGAATGCTCGATGGCCGACAATGTCCATGCGGAATTGCCTGACGTCGAGATGGTGCGGCCATGCAATCTCTGCCCACACATGAAGCGGATCACGCTGCCCAAGATTCTGGACAGCCTCGTCTCGCTGCGTGAGGAAGTGACCATCGATCCGCAGATCGCCGAAAAAGCGCGGCGCTCGGTCGAGCGCATGATCAACCTGAAGAATTGAGCAACAGCGGGAAGCAGCCATGTCAGACCACGTTCATGACCTCACCCGCAGGAGCGACGATGTCGTCATCGTCGGCGGCGGCCTCGCCGGATTGTTCTGCGCGCTGAAACTTGCGCCGCGCCCGGTCACCGTGATCTCAGCGGCACCGCTCGGGCAGGGCGCTTCGACCGCATGGGCGCAAGGCGGCATTGCCGCCGCTGTTGCCGAAGGCGACAGTCCGGAAGCGCACGCGGCCGATACCGTCGCGGTCGGGGCCGGCCTTGTCGACGAGAAGGTAGCGCTTGGCCTCGCGCGCGAAGCCGGCTCGCGCGTGCATGATCTCCTGGCTTACGGCGTTCCGTTCGATCGCGACCTCGAAGGCAGGCTCGCGGTCGGCCGCGAGGCCGCGCATTCCGCGCGCCGCATCGTGCATGTCCGCGGCGACATGGCGGGACAGGCGATCATTTCGGCGCTGATCGAAGCGGTAGAGAGGACGCCCTCGATCCGCGTGATCGAAGGTTTTGCCGCCGAAGCGCTGTTGACCGAAGACGGCGCGGTCACCGGGCTGCAATTACGCAACGTGGATGACGTCACCGCCAAGCCCATGATCATCGCCTCCTGCGCGGTGGTGCTGGCGACCGGCGGCATCGGCCATCTCTACGCGGTGACGACGAATCCGGCCGAGGCCAGTGGACTCGGGCTTTCGATCGCCGCGCGCGCGGGCGCGATTATCGCAGACCCTGAATTCGTGCAATTCCACCCGACCGCGATCATGGTCGGCCGCGATCCCGCGCCGCTCGCGACCGAAGCCTTGCGCGGCGAAGGCGCGACACTCATCAACGACAAAGGTGAACGCTTTATGCTGGCGCGCCACCAGCTTGCCGAGCTCGCGCCGCGCGACATCGTCGCGCGCGGCGTATTCGCCGAGATTGCCGCGGGCCGTGGCGCGTTCCTTGACGCTACGACGGCGCTCGGCGCACGCATCGCCGACAGATTTCCGACCGTCTATGCCAGTTGTATGGCAGCCGGCCTCGATCCGGCCAGGCAGCTAATCCCGGTCGCGCCTGCCGCGCATTATCACATGGGCGGTATCGCCGTGGATGAGCGCGGCCGCACCTCCTTGCAGGGACTTTGGGCCGGTGGCGAGGTGTCGTCGACCGGCGCGCACGGCGCCAACCGGTTGGCGTCGAACTCGCTGCTCGAGGCCGTGGTCTATGCCGCGCGTATCGCGGAGGATATCGCGGGCAGCAGCATCGCCACGCCAGCGAGCCTCCCGGCGGCGCTGGTTGTCCCGCGCAACTTCGCCATGCCGTCACTTGCTGCGAAGAACCTTCGGGCGATGATGACTTCGCATGTCGGCGTCATCAGGAACGGGGACGGCCTTGCTGAGGCGGTGCGGACATTTGCGACGATCGAGCGCGATACCGGCAACATCGCCCTGCGCAACATGGCCACCACCGCACTGTTGGTCGCCGCATCCGCCTGGGCGCGGCGCGAAAGCCGCGGCGCGCATTACCGTTTGGACTATCCCGCCGAGCAACCACCGCTCGCCCATCGCACCATGACGACGCTTCATGCAGTGCACGAGATCGCGGCGTCACTCTCGGCGAGCGCTTCGGCGCGGTCAAGAGAAGCGGCGTCCGGCGTCCCAGCTTGAAATTTCTGCAAGGCCTTCCAATGCAACGTCCGGAACGGAGAAACCGATGCCAGCATATTATATCGCCGAACACATCATTACCGATCCGGCAAAATTCGAGGAATATCGAATCAACGTCGGCCCGATGATTGCCAAGCATGGCGGACGCTATCTGACCAAAGGTGGAAGCCATAAATTTCCCGAAAGCGCTCATTGGAGACCGGAGCGGGTCGTCATCATCGAATTCCCGGACATGGCCAATCTCAACGCCTGGTACAACTCGGCCGAATACCAGCCGCTTTTTGAGCTACGAAAGCAATCCACCGGCGAGCTGGACATGGTGATCACGCTGGAGGGCGAGTAGCCGCCGCGCGCGGTTCAAACCGGGACACCGCCGAACAGATACATCAATCGGAAGACATATCGTGACAACTCCAGCCTCGTTAATCCACCCGGAAGCCTTCCTGTCGGCACTTGCGATCGACGAAGCGGTCCAGCGCGCGCTTGACGAAGACCTCGGCCGCGCCGGCGATATCACCTCGATTGCGACCATTCCGGAGACGACGCCGGCGCGTGCACTTATGATTGCGCGGCAAGCGGGCGTGGTCGCAGGCCTGCCGCTCGCGGTCGCTACCTTCCAAAAGCTTTCGGGCGACATGAAGATCGACGCCCATATTCGCGACGGCACACATGTTGCCGCAGGCACGCACGTGCTAACGATCTCGGGACCGGCGCGCGCGGTGCTGTCGGGCGAGCGTACCGCGCTGAATTTCGTCGGCCGGCTTTCCGGCATCGCGACGCTGACATCAGACTATGTGCGCCAAACCGCCGGCACCAATTTGCGCATCTGCTGCACCCGCAAGACCACGCCAGGCCTGCGCGCGCTCGAGAAATATGCCGTGCGCTGCGGCGGCGGCTTCAACCATCGCTTTGGATTGGATGATGCGATCCTGATCAAGGACAATCACATCGCGGTCGCCGGCGGCGTGCGGCCGGTGCTGGAGCGCGCCCGCGCCCATACTGGCCATCTCGTCAAGATCGAAATCGAGGTCGACACGCTTGCGCAGTTGCGCGAGGTGCTCGACACCGGTTTGGCCGACGTGGTGCTCTTGGACAATATGGACATCGCAACGCTGACCGAAGCCGTGACGCTGGCAAGCGGCCGCGTGGTGCTGGAGGCGTCCGGCGGCGTCACTCAGACTTCGATTGCGAAGATCGCGACGACGGGCGTCGATTATGTCTCGTCAGGCGCGCTGACGCATTCGGCGCCGAATTTCGACGTCGCGCTCGACATTGAAACCTAGCGCCGCACGGAATTCGGGTTGAGTTCCGCTTCGCTCTTGGCCTCTTGGGCAAGCTCCGCCGAGAGCGCCGCGGTCTGCGCCGGCGTGCCCCAGCTCGGCGCCTCGCTGCCGTCGCCCCACGCCTTTGGCCGGTAGAAAGTGTGCACGCCGAACTTGTACATCCGCTTCATCTCGTTGACCCAGGACGGGCGCACATAATAAGCGTGGTAGTGGGTCGACTTGTCGACTTCCGGCAACCAGATCTGGCCGTCGAGCATCGCTTTGGCGATCTTCTTGGCGCGCTCCCACATGTCGGGCTCGCGGATGACATCGGGATTGTTGTCGCAGGCGAACGTGAACTGGCAGGCGAAATGCCGGTGCTTGTTCTGGTAGACCACGCCGCACACCGTGTTCGGATAGAAGCCTGAGAACGCGCGGTTCATGACGACCTGGGCGACCGCGATCTGGCCGCGCACGGCTTCGCCGCGGGCTTCGAAATAGATCGCCTCCGCCAGGCATTTTTCGGACTTGGCGCGAGAGGTCTCGTCGGTGAGACCGAGCCGCTCGGCCGGCGTCTTGGCGCGCTGATTGTCGCTATTGACCTCGCCCTTCGGAGCGATGCTCTCGCCGCTCTCGCTGGGCCTGGCCGCTTCCTCCGAAGGCTGTGGCAGCGACGCCATCATCTTCATGTCCGGATCGGGCAATGCGGGCAGCACGATCAGCGGCTCCTCGCCGGGCTGCCAGCGTTCGATGCCTGCCGCAGGTCCCCCGAGCGATGAGCTGCCGAAAAACAGGCTCGCGGTCTTCACGTTGAAACCGTCGCGCGACGGCGCGGGCTCGATCGCGATTCCCGACGCCTCGGGCGCGTCCTTCAGATCGTCGAGCGGCTGGGCTTCCAGCGACAGCGAGATGTCGTATTGCGGCAATGGCGGCGCGTTCAGCGCGGCCTGAAGTTCCGGGTCGAGCGAGGCGTGGTTAGCCGCGGGCGGTGGTGCGCGATCGTCTACAGGAGCCGCAGCCGTCTTGGCGCCCGCGACGGACGCATTGGAGGCGGACGGATCCTCGAGACCCGGCTCCTTGTAGGCCGGCGCCGGCGCAACCGGCGTCGTGACAAGGCGATCGCCTTTCAACGTGCGATCGACCCTGGGAAAATCGGAAGCCTGATAGCGCGGCGGCGTCTGCATGATCGGGTTGCGCGTCACCGAACCCGTGATGTCGATGTCCTGGTTGTCGAGGCCTGCCAACCGATAGGTCGCGGATTGCGGCGTGGAAGTTCCAATCGGGCGGCCGAAGCTGTAGGTGGCGAGCTGGATCGAGCTTGCAGCGGAGAACACGCGCTTCTGCCAGCGCTCGGCGACGCCCGGCTGCCGGGCCAGCAGTGAGGCAATATCCTGATATCCGATCTCTGTCGGCATCAATGCGAAGACGCAGAGACCGATTCCGAAGGACGCAAAACGCGCGCCCTTCGGATGGTTACGCAACACTAACATCGATACGCTCACGCAACGCTTACAAAGCTGGAGGTCGAATGCAGTACATCCGTGCAATTCGATCTTTTTTGGTGTTATCGAATTTAGGTTGCTGCGGGGTTAATCGGCGTTGCGCGCGCGACACACGCAAGCAATCCGCGCGTTTAGCGTGTTTCGATCGAAAACGTTGGTAAATGGCGGCTCCATCAAAACGGTAAATATCCGGTCAACGGAAATGGTGAAGAAATTTTTACGTACCGTTTCACTACGGGACAGCGACAGTCGAGCGACGAAAACACTCCTTCGTCATGGCCGGGCTTTACCCGCCCCATCCACGTCTTTTTTCTCACCAGCATCGTAAGACGTGGATGCCCGGCACATAGGCGAGCGGAAGCGATGCCGTCCTTCGGACGGCTAAGGCCGGGCATGACGCCGTTCAATCAATACTCAGAATAAATTCACGCCTGGCTGGCGACGCTCTTGCCGAGCGCGGCCTGCGCTGCCGCAAGCCGCGCGATCGGCACGCGGTAGGGCGAGCATGAGACATAATCGAGGCCGATCTCGTGACAGAACGCGACGGAGGCGGGATCGCCGCCATGTTCGCCGCAGATGCCGACCTTGAGATCGGGCCGCGTCTTGCGGCCGCGCGCAACGCCGATCTTCACAAGCTCGCCGACGCCGTCGCGATCGACCGAGATGAACGGATCGATCTCCAGAATTCCCTTGGCGATGTAGGTGCCGAGGAATCCGGCGGCGTCGTCGCGGCTAATACCATAGGTGGTCTGCGTCAGATCGTTGGTGCCGAACGAGAAGAACTCCGCGGTCTTGGCGACATCGCCGGCCATCAGGCATGCGCGTGGCAATTCGATCATGGTGCCTACCTGATAGGCGAGCTTGGTGCCGGTCTCCTTCATCACCGAGGCCGCGGTGGCGTCGATGCGCGCCTTGACCAGATCGAACTCGGCCTTGGTCGCAATCAACGGAACCATCACCTCGAGTCCGACCGCTTTCCCCGTACGCTTGCCGGCTTCGACCGCGGCCTCGAAGATGGCCCTCGCCTGCATCTCGGCAATCTCGGGATAGGCGATCGCAAGGCGGCAGCCGCGGAAGCCGAGCATCGGATTGAACTCGGCAAGATCGCGGGCGCGATCGGCGAGCCGCCGCGGATCGGCATTCATCGCGCGTGCGACCTCCTCGATCTCGGCCTGGGTGTGCGGCAGGAATTCGTGCAGCGGCGGATCGAGCAGCCGGATCGTGACCGGCAGGCCCTTCATGATCTCGAACAGCTCGACGAAATCCGCGCGCTGCATCGGTAACAGCTTTGACAGCGCGGCGCGGCGGGCCTGTTCGTCCTCGGCGAGGATCATCTCGCGCACGGTACGTATTCGCGTTTCCTCGAAGAACATGTGCTCGGTGCGGCAAAGCCCGATGCCCTCGCCGCCGAACTTGATGGCGGTGCGCGCATCCTCCGGCGTATCGGCATTGACGCGAACGCCGAGCTTGCGGAACGAATTCGCCCAGCCCATCAGCGTGCCGAATTCACCCGACATTGCCGGCTCGATCATCGGCATGCGGCCGGCCAGCACCTGGCCCAAGGAACCATCGATGGTGATGACGTCGCCGGTCTTGAAGGTGCGCTGACCGATGCTCATGGTGCCGCGGCCATAATCGACGCGGATGGTGCCGCAGCCGGAGACGCAGGGCTTGCCCATGCCACGCGCGACCACCGCGGCGTGCGAGGTCATGCCGCCGCGCGTGGTCAGGATACCCTCGGCGGCATGCATGCCGTGAATGTCTTCCGGCGAGGTCTCGATCCGCACCAGAATGACCTTGCGGCCGTCGGCCTGGAGTTTTGCCGCCTCATCGGACGAGAACACGATCTCGCCGGAGGCCGCACCCGGCGAAGCCGGTAGCCCCGTCGCGATCACGTCGCGCTTGGCCGCGGGATCGATGGTCGGATGCAGCAACTGATCGAGCGAGGCGGGATCGATCCGCGACACCGCCTCCTTCTTGGAGATCAGCCCTTCATTGGCGAGCTCGACCGCGATGCGCAAGCCGGCCTTGGCGGTGCGCTTGCCGCCGCGGGTCTGCAACATCCACAATTTGCCCTGCTCGACCGTGAATTCCATGTCCTGCATGTCGCGGTAGTGCTTTTCGAGCAGCGTGTAGATCCGCGTCAGCTCCTTGAACGCCTCGGGCATCGCGGTTTCCATCGACGGCTTGTCGGAGCCGGATTCCTTGCGCGCTTCGTCTGCGATGTCCTGCGGCGTGCGGATGCCCGCCACCACGTCCTCGCCTTGCGCGTTGATCAGGAACTCACCGTACAGCTTGCTCTCGCCGGTCGAGGGATTGCGCGTGAACGCAACGCCGGTCGCGGACGTCTCGCCCATATTGCCGAACACCATGGCCTGCACGTTGACCGCGGTGCCCCAGGATTCCGGAATGTCGTGCAGCCGCCGATAGGTCACCGCGCGCGCGTTCATCCAGGATGAAAACACCGCACCAATCGCGCCCCACAACTGGTCGTGCGGATCCTGCGGGAAATCATGCCCGGTCTCGCGCGCCACCGCATCCTTGTAGCGGCCGACCAGATCGACCCAATCCTCGGCGGTCAAATCGGTGTCGAGCGAATAGCCCTGGCTATCCTTGAAGGTGTCGAGGATGTCCTCGAAATGATGATGCTCGAAGCCGAGCACGACGTCGGAATACATCGTGATGAAGCGGCGGTAGCTGTCATAGGCGAAGCGGCGATCGCCGGACAATTCGGCGAGCGCCTCGACCGTCTGGTCGTTGAGGCCGAGATTGAGCACGGTATCCATCATGCCAGGCATCGAGGCGCGGCCGCCGGAGCGCACCGAGACCAACAGCGGATTCTTGGAATCGCCGAACACCTTGCCGGTCAGCTTGCCGACATGTTCCAGCGCCTTCTCGACCTGCGCCTTCAATTCCTTCGGATAGGTTTTGCCGTGCGCATAGAAATAGGTGCAGACCGAAGTCGGTATCGTGAAACCGGGCGGCACCGGCAGGCCGAGATTGGCCATCTCGGCCAAATTGGCGCCCTTGCCGCCGAGCAGGTCGCGCAGGCCCGCTTTGCCTTCCGCCTTGCCGTCACCGAAGGTGAACACCCATTTGCCGGACTTCACAGCCTCTGTCGCAGGCTTTGCCGCGACGACTTTACCCGCCGGCTTCGGCGCCGCTTTGGCTGCGCTCTTCTTCAGCCCCGTGCGGGCTGAGGCCGGCGGCGCGGCCTTTGCCCGTACCGGCGCGGATAGCTTTGATTTCGCTGCGATTTTCTTGGGTCTAGCGGCGGCTTTGGCCATGGCTAACAGACAATCCGAAGGAGGGAGGGGAATTGCGCGCTTACACCATTTTGGGCGCGCCTGCGCAAGCCGCAGGGTTCCGGTTTTTGGGCGTTACATGTGGAGCCATCGGAGCAGACCGAGGCCGATCAGGCCGTTGACGATCAGGAATATCGCGACAATCAGGTTGAGAAGCCGCGGCATGATCAGGATCAGCACACCAGCGATGACCGAGATGATCGGCGAGATATGAGCGACAGTAAGGGTCATTGAAACGTCTCCGCTGCTGCGATGTCGGGAAATGTCGATTTGAGGATTGGCATCTTAACTTCGCACGCGGTTCCGGAATAGGAGACGCCTGTGGCCCGAATGGGTTCCACCGGCGAATCATCGGTCGCGAAAATGCCCAAAATTGTCACGGAACAGATCGGATTTTTTCGGGAACGATGCGGCGGGCGATGCATTGGCAGGTGGATTGTGTGCGGGCGCGAGCCTGCGCGCGTGTTCCCATGAAGGAGTTGACCATGCGAAACAGAATACTTGCCATTGCCGCGATCGCGGCCGCCATCGGCGCACCGGTCGCGGCGCAGGCGCAGAGCGAGATCACCACGGGCGTCGTGCGCGGCGGCACGGTGATCGTCAATGACGATGTCGGTATCGCGGTCGACCAGCGGCCGGCGTTCCGTGAATACATCATTCGCGAGCGGGTGCCGAACTACACGATCCCGGACCGCGTGATCGTCGGCGGCGTGCTGCCTGAAACGGGCGTCACCTATTACGACGTGCCGCAGACCTTTGGAGTCACGCCCTACCGCTACACCGTGGTGAACGGCCAGACCGTGCTGGTCGAGCCGCGCACAAGGCGCATCGTCCAGGTGGTCGAGTAAAAAGTGAGGAGATGTCCGGCCCGCCCTCGCCGCCCCGTTGGCCTGAGCCGGATGTGAAGGCCCCGCCCGGTCTCCCCCGCCCGGGTGGGGCTTTTCTTGCCCCATCAAAAAACGCGGCGGAAAGCTGCGGTGTCACTCCGAAAACTTTGCCCAGACGTGACGGTGGTGCGTGTAGACGGCCTGCGAGGGCTGCGGAAAAGCAGGATCGGCAAAACAGCCGACCGCAACAGCAATCGCCTCGGGGATGCGCTCGGCTCCCAATAGACGGATGAACCGCAGTTCGGACAAAAATGAAATGTCACGGCAAAGCCGCTGTCAGCAGCACGGGTAAATTGTTGTGCCTGCCCGTTCGGTTCAACGTCTTCGCGGCGAAAGAATGCAGCGATGCCATGACTGCTGCCGGTCCGCTTTTGGCATTCAAGGCAATGGCACAACGAAATTCTGATGGGCTCGCGATGGCAGGTCATGCTGAGTTGTCCGCAGGCGCAAGTTGCAAGTCTTGTCATCACTAGCCCTCCGCCTCTGCATCAAGCCCGACCCCTTCAGTCTAACCCGTCTTTTGCGCCACGAGGCGGTGAATTGTTTTGCCCGAAGAGGCGCTGGTCGCCTCCTCATCCAGCAGCAAGGTCGTCGTCGCAAGCTCTGCTCGCACCAGCGACGCTTCGAAACCAGCATAGAGCCGGCCATGACCGTCGCGAAGGTCGACGCCGGCGGTGACGCGCCAACTCAGATAGAAGATACCGCCAGGCTTTGCGATATCGAGCATACGGCGGACCGACGGCGCGATCAGCGCACGGTCGAGATGCATGATCACGGTCTCGCACAACACATTGTCGTAGGTGTTGGCGGCAACGCCCGCTAAATCCGGCAGGTCGGCGTGCGAAAACTTCAGGTGCGGGTAGCGCGAGCGCGCTTCAGCCAGCAGGCCATCCGACGCATCAAAACCCTCGGCCGGAAATCCGTTGGCGTTGAGCCAAGCGACCTCGCGGCCGGAACCGCAGCCGATATCGGCGGTGGTGCCGCCCTTAACGAAGAAGCGATTGACGACGTCGTGCAGGTCAACCGGCGCCGGTTGCTCGTGCCAATCTTTCGCAAACGCCGCCGCATCCCGATCGTAAGCGGCGAGCGTTTGACGATCCACGGGATTTAGCCTTCGATTTTGGAAAAGTCCGCAACCGAACGTGTCGCCGCGCGAATTTCGTTCAGAAGTTTCAGACGATTTTCCCGCACTTTTGGATCGTCGTCATTGACTTTGACCCTATCGAAGAACGCATCGACCGCCGGGCGCAATCTTGCTAGATGACCCATGACGCCTTCGAAGTCTTCGGCTTCGATTGCACGCGACGTAGCTTGCTTGGCACGAGCAATCTCGTAAGCAAGCGTCTCCTCCTCGGCGGCCTTGCAAAGTGTCCGATCGGGTGGACCGTCGTATACTTTGCCGTCCTTCTTCTCCTCGATACGCAAAATGTTTGCGGCACGCTTGGTTCCCGCAAGCAAGTTCTTTCCGTCGTCGGTATCAAGAAACTTACCAAGCGCTTCGACGCGATGGACAATAAGAAAGAGATCGTCCTGGCCTTCCAGCGCAAAGACCGCGTCGACAAGATCGTGCCGCGCACCCTGCTCGCGGAGTTGTACCTTCAGGCGATCGGCGAAGAAAGCGAGTAGGTCCGCAATTGTTACTTCAGGCTTAGCAGCAACTCCTCGCCCTCTTTCTGCATATTCACTCCACTCCCGTCGGAGACGGGGCGTCAAAGGTAAGCGAAGATCATTTGAAATGATCAATCGAATGACTCCGAGCGCCGCTCGTCTGAGCGCATAGGGGTCCTTTGATCCCGTGGGCTTTTCATCCTCGATCCAAAATCCCACCAGCGTACTGAGCTTGTCTGCCAGCGCGACGGCAACTGATACTGGGTTACTTGGCACGTGATCCGCCGGTCCCTGCGGCTTGTAGTGCTCTTCGCTCGCGGCAGCGACGGCAGGATCCTCGCCCTGCGCCAGCGCGTAATATTTTCCCATCAGGCCTTGCAGCTCCGGGAATTCCCCGACGACTTCGGTCAGCAAATCCGCCTTCGCGAGCCGCGCGGCGCGCTTTGCTTTTTCGACGTCGGCGCCAACGAGTGGCGCGATTTCCGCCGCGAGCCGCTCGATCCGCTTGATGCGCTCTCCTTGCGTGCCGAGCTTCTCGTGAAACACGATGTTGTCGAACTTCGGTAACCGATCCTCAAGCTTCGTCTTGAGGTCAGTCTCGTAGAAAAACTTCGCATCGCTCAGCCGCGCGCGGATCACGCGCTCGTTGCCGGCAACGATCGCCTTGCCGCCGTCGCTTGCTTCGATATTGGCGGTGAGGATGAATTTGTTTTTCAGTTCGCCGGTCTTGGCATCGCGGACCACAAGGCATTTCTGGTTGTTGCGGATGGTGGCGCGGATCACTTCGCCCGGGATCGACAGAAATTCCTGGTCGAACGATCCCATCAGCACCACCGGCCATTCGACGAGGCCTGCGACCTCGTCGAGCAGCCCCTGGTCCTCGAAAAGTTCAAAGCCCTGCGCGAATGCGAGCTCCGTGGCGTCCGCCAAGATGATGTCCTTGCGCGCCTGCGGATCGAGTACGACCTTGGCGGCCTTCAGCTTGGCTTCGTAGTCCGCAAACCGGCGCACGGAGATCGGGCGCGGTGCCATGAAGCGGTGACCATAGGTGGTCTGTCCGGCCTCGAGGCCGTCGACCGAAAATTTGACGACATCGGGCTCTTCGGTCTCCAGGCCAAAGGTCGCGATGATCGAATGCAACGGCCGCACCCACGAAAGCGCGCCGGGCTTTGCCGAGCGTTCGCCCCAGCGCATTGACTTCGGCCACGGAAACGTCCTGATGATCACCGGCAGCACGTCGGCGAGCACGTCGATAGTGGCGCGGCCGGGCTTTTCGATCAGCGCGATATAAAAGTCGCCCTTCTTCGGATCGCTCTGGATTTTGGCCTCATCGATCGAGGCAAGGCCGGTGGCCTTGAGAAAACCTTGGATCGCGGCATCCGGCCCGCCGACGCGCGGCCCCCTTCGCTCCTCCTTCAAATCCGACTGGCGCGCGGGAATGCCATGCACGGTCAGCGCCAGCCGCCGCGGGGTTGCGAATGCTTTCGCGCCCTCATAGACGAGGCCCTCGGCGACCAGTCTGTCGGTCACCATGCGGCGCAAATCGTCGGCCGCCTTCGCCTGCATGCGCGCCGGAATTTCCTCGGAAAAAAGCTCGAACAGGAGATCGGTCATCCGACCGCCCCGCCGGCTTCGGTGTGCACCCAGGCCTCGCCGCAGGCTTTGGCGAGCTCGCGCACGCGCATGATATAGCTCTGTCGCTCGGTCACCGAGATCACGCCGCGGGCGTCAAGGAGATTGAAGACGTGGCTCGCCTTGATGCACTGGTCATAGGCCGGCAGCGCCATCAGATGTCTTTTCTGGTTGTGGCCACTCGTCCAGCCTGCTTCGAGATATCTCTTGCAGGCCTCTTCGGCCATCTTGAACTGCTCGAACAGCATGTCGGTGTCGGCGAACTCGAAATTGTGCCGCGAATATTCCTGCTCGGCCTGCAGGAACACGTCGCCATAGGTGACGCGCTCGGCGCCGTCGCGGCCGTTGAAATTGAGATCGTAGACGCGGTCGACGCCCTGCACATACATCGCGAGCCGCTCGAGGCCGTAGGTGAGTTCGCCCGCGACCGGCGCGCATTCGACGCCCGCGACCTGCTGAAAGTACGTGAACTGCGACACTTCCATGCCGTCGCACCAGCATTCCCAGCCCAGTCCCCAGGCGCCAAGTGTCGGGCTTTCCCAATCGTCCTCGACAAAGCGGATGTCGTGCAGATGAGAATCGATGCCGATCGCTTCGAGCGATTTCAGATAGAGCTGCTGAATGTCCGGCGGCGATGGCTTCAAGATCACCTGGAACTGATAGTAATGCTGCAGCCGGTTCGGGTTTTCGCCATAGCGGCCGTCCTTCGGCCGCCGCGACGGCTGCACATAGGCGGCGTTCCAGCGTTTAGGGCCGAGCGCGCGCAGCGTGGTCGCGGGATGAAAGGTGCCGGCGCCGACTTCCATGTCGTAGGGCTGCAGGATCACGCAGCCATAGTCGGCCCAATAGCGCTGCAGCGTCAGGATCAGGCCCTGGAACGAGCGTTCCGGGCGCATATGGGCGGGCAGTGCATCCATCGTCGACTAGGTCTCGGGGCTGAAATCGCGCGGGACCGTATCGGCGGGGAGGCGTGGAATCAAGCAATGGCCGCTATCGAGAGCGGCCAAATCATGTGAAAATCAGGCGCGTTTCAGCCGGGGCGATAGGCGCCCGTGACGGGATCGCGCCGGAGCGTCGGAATCTCGTTCGACCTTGCGGCCTCGGCAAGGCGCGCCAGCCGTTGCTCTTCCAACTCCTGGTTGATCCGGACGGCGGTTCGATACGCCCAGCGGACCACGGCCAGCCCACCCAACACACCCGCAAATGCGATCAGCGGCGGCATCGGTCGATCCTTATTGCTCATAGGTCACGCCCCCTGCTGATATTGTCGCGCAAGCCGGCCGACCCCGCAATCACAGTTCCGAGACCAGCTAGGGACCAAATGGCGCGGGCAAATCAGTGGTCAAAACCCGAATTTGGCCCAAATTGCCCGGCTTTCCAGTGCCGAAATCAGCCCTTCCGGCAACCCCGCGATACCGTCCAGCGAGGCGAACGCGTCGGCGCCGGCCGATCTGCGGCCGAACAGGCCCGACAGCATGCCCCTTGCCGGCGCAATCAGCGGCATCTCGACCTTCTCGCCATAGCGGGCGCGCAAGGTCGACCTGATATCGCCGATCGCGTCCGCCAGCCCCAATGAGATCGAGGTATCGCCCGCCCAATATTCGCCGGTGAACAGCACGTCGTCGCCGCCCTTGAGGCGGCCTCCCCTGCTCTCTTTCACGAGCGCAATGAAGATCGCGTGGATCTCGCGTTGGATCCTCTTCAGCCGCGCGACATCATCGGGGTTTTCCGGGAGGAACGGATCGAGCATCGCCTTGTGCTCCCCCGCGGTATAGAGCCTGCGCTCGATGCCGACCCTCTTGATCAGTTCCTGGAATCCGAAGGTGCCGCCGACCACGCCGATCGAGCCCAGGATCGACGACGGATCGCAAAAGATCTCATCGCCCGCACAGGCGATCATGTAACCGCCGGACGCTGCGACATCCTCGACGAACACCAGCACCGGCAATTGCTTTTCCGCAGCGAGTTGGCGGATGCGCAAATAGATCTGACGCGATTGCACCGGCGAGCCGCCGGGCGAATTGATCACCAGCGCCACCGCCTTGGCGTTCCTGGTGGAGAAAGCGCGCTCCAGCGTCCGCGCCACGGCGGCCAACGTCATGCCGGGCCGCAGCGGCGTCACCGCGCCGATCACGCCCGAGAGGCGAACCACCGGCACCACGGCAGTGCCTCTGCGCAGCCGCGCCGGAAGCATGGCCATCAGCCTGTCGCGCAAGTCGGCCAATGCTCCGCGATCACGTTTTTGTTCCAGCATGCCGTTACCTCGAATTAACCATTTTTTATCCCGCCAGTGTCATCAAGGCGCGTGGAACGCCTTTTGCTTCGGGGCCGTTGTGGCTGCACTGGCGCAGCGGAGAATGACATGAAAATCTACCTGCTGATGCTGCTGATCGGTACCCTCCTGACCGCAATTCGCTTCACTTCGGTACCGGAACAACGATCAGACACGCTTCCGCAGTAGGTTTTCCTTCCAAAATGCGCGCCGCGAAGCTCGTCCTTCATGGAACCGCCAGCGGCAGAACTGCCCTCCCCGCCAATACATCCTGCACCTGTTTATTAGGCACGGCTGACTCATTATTGAGCATCACCCCGGCAAGGATTCGGGTCGGCGCCTTGCCGCCTTTGGTGGCGCGAACCAGCACGCGAATAGCAGGTGCGGCTGCGTCGCCATGAACCGGCAAAATTGCAAGACTGCCGAAACCGCGATCGAGCGCGGTCAACACTTCCGCTAACGCGTCGGCACGCCAGATCAGTGTCAGCGTGCCCAGCGGTTTGAGCACGCGCCGCGCCGCGTGAACCCAACCCGCAAGCGTCGCCGCCGTTGCGACATGCGCGCTGGCGCGCGCGCTGTCCGGCGAGACGCGGTGCCGCGACGGATCGTTGAACGGCGGATTCATCAGCACCAGATCGACGCTGTCGGGCGCTAGACCCGCGGCGGCAAATTGCTCGGGCGCGGATGTCACGTCGAGCACGATGACGTGGGCAGCGACCCCGTTCAAGGTCGCGTTGCCGCGCGCGAGTTCAGCGAGCACGGGGTCGATCTCGACCAACGACAGCTCGATTGCAGGTACGCGCCTGGCAAGTGCAAGGCCGGCAGCGCCGACGCCGGCGCCGAAATCCACTACGCGATCGCGGGGCCGCGCCGGTGTTGCGGCCGAAAGCAGCATGGCGTCGTGGCCGGCGCGATGACCCGATTTGAGTTGCCGCAGGCGCAATTGTCCGCCGAGGAATCCGTCCTCGGTGGTTTCGCCCGATCGCTCAGTCATCGGCGCGCAATTCGTGGGCGAGGCCCGCATCGGTCAGAAGCTGGCGCGCCTCTAGATTGTCATCCTCGTGCACCAGGATACGGCGCGGCAGCACGCCTAGCGATCCCTCGATGATGCTCATATTCTGGTCCAGCACCAGATGATGAATGTTAGCGCCATCAAGCAACGCACCGACGGCCGAAACCAGCACGATATCGTTGGTCCGAACCAATTCCCGCAACTTGCGCTCTCCTTCGCCAATTGCCGCATGCGACGACAGGGCAAATGTCAACCGCTTGCCGTGCCGCGTAGCACTTCCTATTGTCTGACCGGAAGACTAGCAAAATTCGGAGACCGGCGTGGCGGTTATTGTACCCTTCGAGAGCCCCTCGAACGCTTCGATCGACCAACTGGTGGGGCTCGTTGCCTCCGACATGGCGCGCGTCAACGCCACCATCCTGTCGCGGACCGGCTCGGAAGTGACCATGATCCCCGAAGTCGCCAACCACCTGATCTCCTCGGGCGGGAAGAGACTGCGTCCGATGCTGACGCTGGCGATGGCGCATCTCGCCGGCTATTCCGGCGACGGCCACATCAAGCTCGCGGCCTCAGTCGAGTTCATGCATACGGCAACGCTGTTGCATGACGACGTGGTCGACGAGAGCGAACTGCGGCGCGGCAAGCTGTCGGCGCGGATGTTGTGGGGCAATGAGGCGAGCGTATTGGTCGGCGATTTCCTGCTCGGCCAGGCGTTCCGGATGATGGTCGAGGTCGGCTCGCTGCGCGCGCTCGACATTCTCTCTTCCGCTGCCGCAACCATCGCCGAAGGCGAGGTGATGCAGCTTGCCGCGGCCAAGAACACCGCGACCACCGAGGACGAATATCTCGCCGTGATCCGCGGCAAGACCGCCGAACTGTTCGCCGCCGCCTGCGAGGTTGGTCCTGTGATCGCCAACCGCCCGAAGGCCGAGCAGACCGCGTGCCGATCGGTCGGCATGAATCTCGGCATCGCGTTCCAGCTCGTCGACGACGTGCTGGACTACGGCGGCAAAGCGGCAAAACTCGGCAAGAACATCGGCGACGATTTCCGCGAAGGCAAGATCACGCTGCCGGTGGTGCTGGCGTTCCGCCGCGGCAACGATTCCGAGCGCGCGTTCTGGATCAAGGCGCTGGAGCGCGGCGAGATCGCCGAAGGCGATCTCGATCACGCGATCGGGCTGATGAGCAAGCACCGCGCGCTCGAAGACACCATCAACCGCGCCCAGCATTACGGCGCCATGGCGGTCGACGCGCTGGCGCTGTTTCCGGCTTCGCCCATGAAGATCGCGCTCGAGCAGGTGGTGGCGTTCTGCCTGGCGCGGTCGTATTGATCGAGTTCGTCATGGCCGGGCTCGTCCCGGCCATGACGGCGATGATGCTGTGCGAGGTCTCAGTACCCTAACTCAACACCCCGGCATGCACCCACCATTTGGGGTGATCGACCTTTATCTTCTGCGAGGCGCGCACCGCCTCGGCGGTGTTTTCATAGATCGCAAAACAGGTCGCGCCCGATCCGGACATCCGCGCCAGCCAAGCGCCATCGGTGGCGTTGAGCGCCGAGAGCACCTTGCCGATCACGGGCTGGATGCGCATGGCCGGCTCTTCGAGATCGTTGGAACTTGAGCTGAGCGCTTCGACCCAGTCTTCGAGCGACGCACCCTCTTCCGGCCAGGCCGGCGACTGGAACACGTCGCTGGCGCCGACCAGCAGTTCGCCGCTGCGCAAGCCGAGTGCCGCGAAGACGTCCCTGGTCGGCACCGGAACGCACGGATTGACCATCACGCAGGGCATTTTCGGCAAGGCAAGCGGCAACAGGCTCTCGCCGACACCGGTCATGTCGGACGCGCGCGAGAGCAGGCACACCGGAACATCGGCGCCGGTCGACAGCGCGACCTCGATTAGGCGCGGATCGTCGAGCGAGAGCGAGTTGAGCCGCGCCAACAGCCGCAGCGCCGCGGCGGCGTCGGCCGAGCCGCCGCCGATGCCGGCTGCGACCGGCAGCACCTTGTCGAGGGTGAATTCGCCGAGCTTGAGGCCGGGCACGCGCTCGGCCAGCAACAGCGCGGCCCTGATCACCAGATTGTCCGATGGCTCGCCGCATTCGCCGGCGAGCGGCCCGGTCGTCGTAAGTTTCAAATCGTGCCCGGGCGCCAGCGTCAGGTGGTCGGCACAATCGGCGAACGCCACCAGGCTTTCGAGATCATGATAGCCGTCGGTGCGCCGGCCAACCACCCGCAGGGTCAGGTTGACCTTGGCGCGCCCTTCCTCAACCAACGCTGGCACAGACAGCCCCCAAAAGCCCCCGATCAGCCGCCCTTGCCGTCTTCCTTGCCGTCGTCTTTTTTCTTGTCGGCAGCGGCAGCAGCGGATGACGGATCATCCGGCAGTCCGTTTTCGATCTTGGCCTCGATCTTCGGCAAATCGTCCGGCTCGGGCTTCAAGTCGCGGGCATGCGACCACTGGAATTTCGCCTCCAGCGTGCGGCCGACGCGCCAATAGGCGTCGCCGAGATGGTCGTTGATGGTCGGGTCCTCGGGCTTGAGGTCGATCGCGCGCTCGAGATTCTTGACCGCTTCCTCGTAATTGCCGATCCGGAAATAGGCCCAGCCCAGCGAATCCACGATGTAACCGTCGTCCGGGCGCTGCTCGACGGCGCGCTTGATCATCTTCATGCCTTCGTCGAGATTGACGCCCTGGTCGATCCAGGAATAGCCGAGATAGTTCAGCACGTGCGGCTGCTCGGGCTGCAGCTCGAGCGCCTTGCGCATATCGGCTTCCGCCTTGTTCCACTGCTTGGAGCGCTCCTCGCAGATGCCGCGGTAATAGTAATAGACGCTGTTGGACTTGTCGTTATTCGCCGGCAACACGTCGATGCCCTGCGAATAGGTCACGGCGCAGTCGGCGAACTTCTTGCGGCCACGCTCGATATTGCCGAGCGCCATGATGGCTTCGAGGTCCTTCGGGTCTTCCGCGGTTACACCCTTCAGGATCTTGATCGCTTCATCGCTGCGGTCGGCGGCGTCGAGATCGGTGGCGAGCTGGATCTGCGCGTTGCGTTTCAACGGCGAGTTCGCCGGCACGCGCTCATAGACCTTGATCGCCATCTGCGGCTTCTTCACGGATTCATAGAGATCGGCGAGCGACAACAGCGCCAGCGGGTGATTGGGCGCGAGATGGAGCGCGAGCTGCAGGTAGACCAGCGCGAGGTCCTCGCCGCCGCGGCGGGTCAGCGAGGCGCCGATACCGTATAGCGCTTCGGCAGCGCCGGCCTGCGGCGAGTCCACCAGCGGCGGTATCTTCTTGCCGGCCTTGGTTTCGCGCAGGCCTTCCTGCACCAGCGGATGCCGCGCGAGCTTCTTGTCGAACGCCTCGTAGATGCCGGAGGCGGCGGCGTCGTCCTTGTTGCGCGACAGCCAGCGAGCATAGGAATCAGCCACGCGCAGCATGGAATCGTCGAGCTTGTAGGCGCGCTCAAAGCGGGTTCCGGCGTCCTTTTCCTTGCCCGCGAGGTCGAGCATCATGCCCGTGTGCAGATCCTTGAAGATCGGATACCACTCCGGACCGGTCAGCTTGTCGATGCTGGCGACCGCGGCCTTGGTGTCGCCGGCGCCATAGATGGCCCAGCCAGACAACAGGGTCGCCACCAGATCGGTGATCGGCCCGCGGATCGACTGGTTGATGTTCAACTGCGCGGCGGCATATTTCTTCAGCTTGAGATCCTGCACGCCGACGACGAGGCGCGCGACACGGTTGGATTTGTCGATCGTCAGGATGCGTTCGGCGAGCTTGACGGCCTCCTCGATATTGCCGTCGGCGACCGAGGAGATGAACGCGCGATCCAGGAGCTCGTTGTTCTTGGGATCGGTACGCAGCGCCGAGAGGTAGAAGGCCGACGCCGAGTTGGCGTCGCGCTCGACGCTGGCGTGACGGGCGGCCAGATAGCTGCCTGACGTGGTCAGCGATTTCAAATCGTTCCTGGTCGGAAACTGTGCCGAATTGTCCGTCGGATGATCGGGCGTCTGCGCGCAAACCGCGCTAGGCGCCGTCAACGCGGCAACAGCGAGGGCGGCGACGGTCCAGCGATTGAAACGAGTTGAAAGCATCACGGTTCGCCTAGCTCCAGATTTGAACGGCAGGATTCCCGAATGCGAACCCAAATGGCGGCATCAAGGCAAGCGACAATGCCGCGTTTGGCGCTCAACCGCAAGGATACGCGCAACGGATACGAATGGCAGAAAGGGCCCCCTATACCGCCGATTGGGCCTCACCTACCGGGAAACGCTTTTACTGTGGCGGTATCGTGGCCGGTACCCAGGCCTTCCCGGAACGCCGGCTCACGCAATCGTGGTCGTTACTTGGGCGGTTTCTTGGGCAGTCACATGGCCTCGTAATTGGGTCCGCCGCCGCCTTCCGGTGGAACCCAGGTAATGTTGCCGTTGGGGTCTTTCACGTCGCAGGTTTTGCAGTGGACGCAGTTCTGGGCGTTGATCACGAATTTAGGACCGGCCGCCTCCTCCACCCATTCATAAACGCCGGCCGGGCAATAGCGGTTGGACGGGCCGGCATAGACGTCGTGCTCGGAAGTCTTTTGCAGGTTCATGTCGGCGACCTTCAGATGAACCGGCTGGTCCTCTTCATGGTTGGTGTTGGACAGGAATACTGACGAAAGCTTGTCGAAGGACATCTTGCCGTCCGGCTTCGGGTACGAAATCAGCTTGTGGCTCTTTGCCGGGTCCAGCGTCTTGCGGTCGGGTTTTGCGTGCGACTGGGTGCCGAACAGCGAGAAGCCGAGCGTGTTGCACCACATGTCGAACCCGCCGAGCGCGACGCCGATGATGGTTCCGAATTTGGACCACAGCGGCTTGACGTTGCGGACCCGGTGCAGGTCCTTGCCAACAGCGGAATCGCGCCAGGCATTTTCGTATTCGACGAGTTCATCATTGACGCGGCCGACGCCGAGCGCGGCAGTAACATGTTCGGCGGCGAGCATCCCGCTCGCTATCGCATTGTGCACGCCCTTGATGCGCGGCACGTTGACAAAACCCGCCGCGCAGCCGATCAGCGCGCCGCCGGGAAACGTCAGCCGCGGCACCGACTGATAGCCGCCTTCGGTGATGGCGCGCGCGCCGTACGCAAGCCGCTTGCCGCCTTCAAACAGGGTACGGATCGAGGGATGGGTCTTGTAGCGCTGGAATTCGTCGAACGGCGACAGATACGGATCGTCGTAATTGAGGTGCACGACGAAGCCGATCGCGACCCGATTGTCGTCATAGTGATAGAGGAACGAGCCGCCGCCGGTCGAATTGTTCAAGGGCCAGCCGAACGAGTGCTGGATCAGGCCCCTCTGGTGTTTCGCCGGATCGATCTGCCAGACTTCCTTCAGCCCGATGCCGAATTTCGGCGGCTCGCTGTTCGCGTCCAGCGAGAATTTCGCGATCAACTGCTTGGTGAGGCTGCCGCGGGCGCCTTCGGCAAACAGCGTGTATTTGCCGAGAAGCTCCATGCCCCTGGTGTAGGAATCCTTGTGGGAGCCGTCCTTGGCGATGCCCATGTCGCCGGTCGCAATGCCGCGCACCGCGCCCTTTTCATCGTACAGCACTTCGGTGGCGGCAAAGCCCGGATAGATTTCGACGCCAAGCGCTTCGGCCTTCGGCGCCAGCCAGCGGCAGACATTGCCGAGCGAGCCGATATAGCAAAGATGGTTGTTCATCAGCGGCGGCATGATGAAGTTCGGCAACCGGATCGCCGAGCCCGCCGTCATCCAGTAGAAACGGTCGTCCTTGACCTGGGTTTTCAGCGGGCAATCGGCATCGTCGCGCCAATCCGGCAGCAGTTTGTCGAGCGACACCGGATCGATCACCGCGCCGGACAGGATGTGCGCACCGACCTCCGAGCCCTTCTCGACGACGACGACGCTGAGATCGGGATTGAGCTGCTTCAGCCGGATCGCAGCCGCAAGGCCCGAGGGTCCTGCGCCGACGATCACAACGTCGAATTCCATGGATTCGCGCGGCGGCAATTCTTCTGATGTCATGATGATCTGGTCTCCGCCCGGTCAAAAACGGCTTTGTGTTCTGGGGGCTTTGTTTCCGATTTTTACCGCGAGGACAACCACGGAAATCGGCCGTGGGGCGTTTCGCGCGCGAGCGATCCATCCTAGATTGGCGGAATGGCCCCTACCCCCGATCCCGTTCCTAATGTGCAGCAATTGCTGGCCTTTTATCTGGAGGCCGGCGTCGACTGTGCGCTTTCGGAGGAACCGGTCAACCGGCTGGCCGATCCCGATGCCGTAGCTCCGCTGCGCGAAGCAGCCCCCGCTCAACCCGCCCGGACGATCCCCACAGCCGTTCCGGCCGCCCGCATCGAGGCAGCGCCTGCGCCCGAGGCTGCGATCGCGTCGGCCCGGGAAGCGGCGCGGACTGCGCCGACGCTTGAGGCGCTGCGCGAGCTTCTGGAAAAGTTCGACGGCTGCGCGCTAAAACACACCGCAACACGCTTGGTGTTTTCCGACGGCAATCCGACGGCGCGGATCATGTTTGTTGGCGAAGCGCCGGGGCGCGACGAGGACCTCGAGGGCCTGCCCTTTGTTGGGCGCTCGGGCAAGCTGTTGGACCGGATGATTGCGGCGATCGGACTCGACCGCAGCAAGGCCTATATCGCCAATGTGATTCCGTGGCGGCCGCCCGGCAACCGCACGCCGACGCCGCAGGAAACCCAGATTTGCCTGCCGTTCATTCAGCGCCAGATCGAGCTCGTCGATCCGGATATCCTGGTGACGCTTGGCAATCCCTCGACCCAAACGTTGCTGTCGACGCGCGAGGGAATCATGCGGACACGCGGCAAATGGTTCGATTACGACACCGGCACGCGCACAATCCGCGCGCTACCGACCTTCCATCCAGCCTATCTATTGCGCTCGCCCTCCTACAAGCGGATGTCGTGGCAGGATTTGCGCGCGATCGCGAAGGCGCTCGCCGCCTGAGCGTAACTAGCTCGCCTCGCCCCGGACCTGCGGGAGCGAATAGCGGCGCGCCAGGAGGCGGGCGAGCCACTCGCGCTCGACCTCGCTCGCCACGGGCACGCTCTGCTCCGACGTCGACGGTCAATCGGTTGCCGGAATCGGTTTCCCGCAAGCGCAATGATTGCAGCTGGCTCCGGTCGAGTTCGACCCGAACCCGCTTGGGGAACATTTCGTTCCAGCTGTCCTTCGGGGTCCGGTAGCTCCGGGATGCGTTAAGCTTTGGCGGCGCAACGCCGGAATCATAAGCGACGCTGTTGCGTTTCAGCGCCAGCGTCTCCGGCACCAAGGGACGGAACGCCCGATAGAGTGTGTAGGCTGCGACAATGCCGCCCAGTGTCCAGGCACCGAGCCAGAAGACCAGAAAGCCGTTGGCCGTCCTTCCGGACATGATCTCTGCGACGGCGCTGCGGAAGCCGATCGTCCACATGCCGAGCCAGAACAATAGGAAGAAGCCGACAAAATAGCGTCCGAAGCCGCTTGCCTGCGGAACGCATATGGTCGGATCATCGCCTTCACTCGCGATCCAGATCTTCGAGCCTTCGGGCGGTTTCAGATCCATCTCGCGCTCCAGTTCCGAAAAATCGCTACACTGAAAATCATTGCCCCTTGGGCCGCACGATCGCCCAGCCGATCCGCAGCAAGGGCTGGCGGCCGTTCACCAGCCACTCGAAAGCGCGCGGCACTTCCGGCACCAGGCCGGGGAATTTCTGCGCGATTTCGGCCGGCGGCGTTCCGGCGGTGTCGGACGCGCGCCAGACCACGACGCCGCCGGTCTCGTTGAATTTTCGGCAAGGATAGCCACGGCGTCCGCTCGGGCGTTGTCTGAAGAAACAGATGCGGACGGCCGTCGTCCAGCGCGACCAGGCTCGCCAGCTCCGCGTCGCCGGTGACGGCGCGCAGCCGCTGATTGGTGCGCCGCTCAAAACTGTCGCCGAAGAAACGCGCTATCCCCCTTGCCGGCAGCGAGGTCGCAACCTCCCCGCCGCCGGTCCAGGGCAGGAACAGCGACACCAGGATCACCGAAACGGCCGGCGCCGCGATGGCCGCCGCCCAGATCGAACGCAAGACACGCTGACGCCGCAATTGGATCAGATCACCGGTCGCGACGATCGCGGCCAGCCCCGACATCAAGAGCACGACGCCCGAACCGCCGACCACCCGATCGAGGCCGAACAGGCCCGAGATCAGGCTTCCCGCAAGCGCAGGCGCAATCGCAAAGAAATAAATGAAATCGCGCGCCAAGGGCTCAACCGGCGGGCGATAGATGATGGGCGCCTCCTCCTCCCTGCTGCCGAACCAGCCGGAATTGAGCACCAGCAGCAGCAGCATTCCCGACATCGCAAGCACAAGGCCGACCAATAGCCAGATCCAGTTCAACGCCCTGGTACCGAGATCGGCAACCCCGGGCAGCGGCGGCATGCCGAGCGCCTGGGCGCGGATCACCCAGATCAGATACGGCAGCGCCAGTACGACAATCACGAGCAGCGCAAACAGCGGATCGAACGACAATAGCGTGCGCCGCCCGCGCTCGGTTGCGACCGCAAACGCCGCAATCAGCAGCAACAGCACGATCCCTGCGGAAGTTGTCAGAAGCAACAGGCCGGCTTCGATCGACCATGCGAACCAGACGTTGCGCCGGTTCTGCCCGATCAGTTGCCATGAATGCATCAAAAGCAGCGCCCACAGCGGACGCGCCAGCACCGCCGGGCCGAATTCGGCGGTGGGAGAGCCGAAGGCTGTGATCGTCATCGTCAGCAACACCGCGAGCACCGCCTGCTGGCCGCCGACGAAGGTGCGCGCGAAATGATATAGGATCCAGAAGGTCGCGACGGAGCAAACCTGCGCCAAGAGATAGACGCCGAACATGTGATTGCCCGCGACGCGGTAGGCGATATCGGCGACCCAGAATGCCAGCGGCGGGCCGAGATCGGTGCCGACCTGATATTCCCGGCCGAAAGCCAGCACGGTGGCAAGGTCGCCGGGCGGGCTGCGATAAAACACCAGTGGGACGAACAGCCACAGCGCTGCCTGGGACAGCACCACGATCCAGACCACCAGCCGGGGGCGGGCCCGGATCAGTTCGATAACCAGGGAGGTGAAACGCATGAAACGCCTGAAATGCGGGACCAACCCTGCGAGCCAGCCCCATTTTGTCCCGGACGTTTGATAAAGCTCGTGGGCCTCCGAGGCAACCATAGCGTTTTTCGAACGAAGCGGATGCCGGTCCGCCTTGAGAAAACGCGTCAAAAATGAAAATTGGAGCCTTGGTTCTGAATTATTTCAGAACCAAGGCTCTGGCGTTATAAATTCGCCAAAACCTCGGTGTCGATCGACGTATCGACGCTGAAGAGGTCGCGCTCGCGGGCCGACGGATCATGTTTTTCGCGCGCGGCGACGACGGGCGCAAAAAAGCTGCGGTGATGCGCGCTCGGCCCTAGCCTCGCCAGCGCTTCCAGATGTTCCGGCACCGCATAACCCTTGTGGGACTCAAAGCCATATCCGGGGCAGTCCTGCGCCAGCGCGCACATCAGCCGATCGCGCGTCACTTTGGCGATGATCGACGCCGCGGCGATCGACATCACGAGACCATCACCGCCGATCACCGCGTCGCAGTCGCAACGCGTATCGATCCGGTCGCGGCCGTCGACGAACACATGTTTCGGAGTTTCCGGCAGCGCGTGCACGGCGCGCGCCAGCGCCCATAGCGAGGCGCGTAAGATATTGTCGCGGTCGATCCGCGCCGGCGATGCAAAAGCGACGGCAAATGAAGCTGTCGCGCAGATCTCCTCGAACAGTTCCTCGCGCCGCTCGGCGGTGAGCCGCTTGGAATCGTCGATCCCCTTGGGAATCCGCTTCGGGTCGAGCACGACTGCTGCGGCCACCACCGGACCGGCGAGCGGGCCGCGGCCGGCTTCGTCGCAGCCGGCCACCGGCCAGACGCCGCGCTTGATCAGCGCGCGCTCGCGACGGAAACTCGGCGGCGCAACCGCAATGACGCCTTTTGGAAGCCTAGCTTGCTTTGGAAGCGTAGCCTGGCCTTTGGCGGACTTGTCACGAATCATTTGCGGGATCGTGCTGATCGCAAGCCCGCGGCGCAACCGGGAACTTGGCGCAATTCCCGTTATTCAGCAGCCGCTAATTCGGCAGATGAACGCGCCGGTCTTCACCGACCTCGATGTTGGGCGCGACCACGACTTCCCAGGGGTGGTCGTCGGGATCGGCGAAATATCCGGAATAGCCGCCGTATTCAGTTTGATGCGCGGGCTTGAGCAGCGAGGCGCCTTTTGAGATCGCGAAATCGATCACTTGATCGACTTCCTCGTTACTGCGGCAATTCCAGGCGAGTGTCACGCCACGAAACGCCTGCGACCTGCGGGTGCTCCGGCAGCGTGACGTCGGCCGCGAGTTGATCCCATGGAAACAGCCCGATCACGCTGCCGCCGGTGTCGAAGAAGGCAACGACCTCACCCATTGCGCGGAATTTCCGGGCAAAGCCGAGCGCCTCGTAGAACGCGATGCTCTTGCGCATGTCGGCTACGCCAAGCGTGATAACTGTGAACCGCGGAACCGGCGCTGGCGCCTCGTCACTCATGTTACTCTCTTCCATCGATCTGTTTGGCTAGAACAGACTAAGCTGCTGCCCGCTGCGCTTCGGCTTTGCAAAATGGTCGGTGGTTAGTTTCGAACGCCGCTTGTTGAGCCCGAGCTTTTCGCAGGCGATCTCGAACCGGCGGCCGATCATCCAGGCCATCGGCCCCGTGCCCTTCATCCGCGTTCCCCATTGCGAGTCGTAATCGCGGCCGCCGCGCATATCGCGGATCAGGGTGAAGACGTGGCGATAGCGGTCCGGATAATTCGCCATCAGCCATTCGCGGAACAGGTCGCGCACCTCGAGCGGCAGCCGCAACAGCACGTAGCTTGCTTCCTTGGCGCCGGCATGCGCGGCCGCATCGAGAATGCGCTCGATCTCGGTATCGTTCAGCGCCGGGATCACGGGGGCAACCATCACCGTGGTCGGAATACCGGCCGCCGATAATTGCCGCAATGCCTCGAGCCGCCGCGACGGCGTCGGCGCCCGCGGCTCCATGGTGCGCGCGAGCTCGCCATCGAGCGTCGTCACCGAAAGCGCGACCTTGACCAGATTGCGTTTCGCCATCCGCGACAGAATATCGATGTCGCGCGTCACCAGCGCCGATTTGGTGACGATCCCGACCGGATGGCCGGCGCGCTCCAGCACTTCGAGAATGCCGCGCATGATCTTCCGCTCGCGCTCGATCGGCTGATAGGGATCGGTATTGGTGCCGATCGCGATCATGCGCGGTGCGTAGTCCGGAGCCGCGAGCTCCTTTTCGAGCAGCGCCGGCGCATCCGGCTTGACGAGCAGTTTCGATTCGAAGTCGAGCCCCGGCGACAAGCCGAGAAAGGCATGGGTCGGCCGCGCAAAGCAGTAGACGCAGCCATGCTCACAACCCCGATACGGATTGATGGAACGGTCGAAGCCGATATCGGGAGAATCGTTGCGGGCGATCACCTTGCGCGAGGTATCCAGCGACACCGTGGTCTTGAACGGTGGCAGTTCATCGAGGCTCTGCCAGCCATCGTCGAACGCGACCCGCGCCTCGGCCTCGTAGCGGCCACTGACATTGGATTGCGCGCCGCGGCCGCGCCGCCGGTCGCGCTCGATCGCAACCGCAAGCTCAGGAAAAGCCGAGGGCGCACCCGCCGGTTCGGAGGGCGCCGTGACCGGCGGGTGCTTGAGGGCATGAGAGGATGCTCGGCTCATGGCAAGAACATAGCACGCCTTGAGAACAAATCAAGAACAACTATGTTACTGCATCCACACAATGAATGGCCGGCCCGCATTGCCTCAAAAAACTGCATGCAAAAGGCTGTTTTGAATGTGACAAGGTGATAACAGTGCAGCGTTTTCGAACATTTGAGCCAACGAAGCCTCGTCCATGCTGAGCGTGATCATTCCGACCGAGGGTGTCGAGCAGACCGCTGTCGCCACCCTCGCCGCGCTGGTGCCGGGCGCCGCTGCTGGCGTGGTGCGCGAGGTGCTGCTGGTCGACCGCGCCGGAGACCGGCGTACCATCGAGCGGGTCGCCGATGTCGCAGGCTGCCGGTTCCTCGCCTTCGAGGGCACGCGCGCCGCGGCGATGGCCGCCGGCGCCCGCCAGGCCCGCTCGCCGTGGCTGATGTTCCTGCATGCCGGCGCGGTGCTCGATAGCGGCTGGATCGAGGAGACCACGCAATTCATCCAGGGCGTGTCGCAACAGCGGCCGGCCGCGCGCCGGCATCTTCCGCTACGCCCGCTCGCCCTATGCCGATCCGCGGCTGCGCGACGGTTTCAAGTTCATCGCCCGCATGATCGCAGGACCGTCGGCGGAACAGGGCCTGCTGATCGCGCGCGATCATTACGAGCGGCTCGGCGGCTACGCCCCCGATGCCCGCCGCTCCGAGGCGCGGCTGCTGCGGCAACTCGGCCGCTCCTCCCGCACGCTGCTGCGCAGCCGGATCATCGTCGCCTGATTTTGAGCGTTGCACTATACTTGATTTTGTCAAATAATAACTTGATGAAATCAAATAGATGCCCGATGCCGCGCTGGAAAGCCAGATCGCCGCGGTGCGCGGCTTCAGCCGGTTCTATACCACGCAAGCTCGGCATCATCGAACCGAAGCTGCTGGACAGCCCGTGGACGCTGCAGGAAGCGCGGATCATCTACGAGATCGCGCAGCACCGAGGCTTGCACCGCAACCGACCTCGTCCGCGCGCTCGGCCTCGATGCCGGCTTCCTCAGCCGCACGCTTGCAGGCGCTTGCAACAGCGCCAGATCGTGGCGCGAAAAGCCCTCAAAGGCCGACCGCCGCGCCAGCGAACTCGCATTGACCGCGAAAGGGCCGCGCAGCCTTTGCCGAACTCGACGGCCGCTCGCGCCACGAGGTCGCGGCACTGCTCGGCGGACTCGACGAAGGCAAGCGCGCCGCCGTCGTCGACGCCATGACCACGATCGAGCAGACGCTCGAGCCGCCGGCGCAGAAGCCGGCCGGCTTCCTGCTGCGCAGCCATCGCCCCGGCGACATCGGCTGGGTCGTGTCGCGGCACGGCGCGATCTATGCGCAGGAATATGGCTGGGACATCAGCTTCGAGGCGCTGGTCGCCGAGATCGCCGCGCAGTTCATGCAGATCTTACGATCGCGTAGCGCGAGCATTGCTGGATCGCCGAGATCGGCGGCGAGCCGGTCGGCTCGATCTTCCTGGTCAAGGGCATCCGACGAGGTCGCAAAGCTGCGCCTGCTGCTGGTGGAGAAAAAGGCGCGCGGGCTCGGCGTCGGGCGCGCGCTGACCGAGCAATGCATCCGCTTCGCGCGCGATGCCGGCTACAGCTCGATCACGCTGTGGACCCAGAGCATCCTGGTCGCGGCGCGCGGCATCTATCAGCGCGCCGGATTCCGCCGCGTCGCCGAGGAGAAGCACCACAGTTTCGGCGTCGATCTCGTCGGCGAGACCTGGGAGCTGAAGCTTTAGCCTCGCACGGTCATCCGGGGCGAGCGCGAAGCGGCGAGCTCGGAATCTCGAGATTCCGGGTCTGGTCCTTCGGACCATCCCGGAATGACGGCGCTCCTTAGACCGACGCCCCCTTCGCCTTCGGCCGCCGCAGATGTTCGTCGAGCCGCGGCATGATCTCGACGAAATTGCAGGGCCGCGTGCGGTAGTCGAGCTGGGCGGCCAGAATGCCGTCCCAGCCGTCGCGGCAGGCGCCGGGCGATCCCGGCAGGCAGAAGATGAAGGTCGCGCCGGCAACGCCCGCGGTGGCGCGGCTCTGCACCGTCGAGGTGCCGATCTTGGCGTGGCTCAGCATGTGGAACGCGATCGAAAAGCCGTCCATCCGCTTTTCGAACAACGGCTCGATCGCCTCCGGCGTCACGTCGCGGCCGGTAAAGCCGGTGCCGCCGGTGGTGATGATGACATCGACGCCGGCGATCGGCGATCCATCGCTTGACGATGACGCGGATCGCATCGACGTCGTCGGCGACGATCTCGCGCGCCGCGAGCTTGTGGCCGGCCGCGGTGAGCCGCTCCGCCAGCGTCGCGCCGGATTTGTCATCCGCCAGCGAGCGGGTGTCGGAAATCGTCAGCACCGCGATGTTGAGCGGGACGAACTGATTGTCGATGGAGACATCTCGTCGTCATTCCGACGGTCGCGTAGCGGCATCCGGAATCTCGCAATCATGTCGGACTGCGGTCGCGCGCGCACGCGCGCAGCATGACGACCGTACGTCCGCCCGCGCCGAACGTGTTGCAGGCCTGCACGGTGCCCTGCTGATAGCCGGTCATGAACCATTGCTTGCGCTGCGCGGCCGAGCCGTGGGTGAAGGAATCCGGCACCACGCGCCCGGTGGCCTGCCGCTGCAGCGTATCGTCGCCGATCGCGGATGCCGTCGTCAGCGCCGCGTCGATGTCGCCGGCCTCGAGGAAGCCCGGGCGCTTCTTCTCCTCGCGATTGACCCAGACGCCGGACAGGCAATCCGCCTGCAACTCGACCTTGACCTGCAGCGCGTTGGACTCGGCCTTGCTGCCGGCCTGCTGCTGCAGCCGCGTCACGCGCGGCAGGATGCCGAGCAGGTTCTGCACGTGATGGCCGGCTTCGTGGGCGATGATATAGGCCGCGGTGAATTTGCAGGCATTGCCCGAGCAGCCGCGGAAGCGGGTCTCGACCTCGCGGAAGAATCCGGTGTCGAGGAAGATCGTCCTGTCCGGCGGACAGTAGAACGGCCCCATCGCCGACTGCGCCATGCCGCAGCGCCCGCCATTGGTGGCGTTGCGGAACAGCACGATCTTCGGACCGGTAGTAGGTTTGCCCGCTGGCCTGGAAGATCTCGCTCCAGCGATCGTCGATCTCGCCGAGGATGCCGGCGATCATGCTGCCCATCTCGTCGGTCGGCGCGCCGGTCTTGGCGGTGCCCGATCTGCGATCGGTTTGATAGGTCGGCGCCTGGCCGCCGCCGGTGAGAATTTCGGCGCCGCCGATCAGGATGCGCGGATCGATGCCGAAGGCGTAGCCGATCAGGCCGAGCACGATGATGGTGCCGATGCCGAGTCCGCCGCCGCCCATCGGAAGCCCGAGGCCGCCGCCGCCCATGCCGCCGCCAGCTGTCGTCGCGACGGTCTTCGATGTCGTCGCTGCGGCGGAAATCATCGTAACGCATGGCGGTTTTCCCTCATTGCAGTCGTTGCGCTGGCGGCTTCTGCACGTCTGCGACGCAGCCCAGACGTAAAATTTCCATTGCGTTAATCAATAACCCGCCCGGCAAAAATTGCCTAGTGGCGAGGATTGTAGAACTCGCGCAACGGCGCTCACTCAGATGCTTACTCTTAAGTCGATTTTTACTTTGCCCGGTCAATGTATCGCCAGTCGGTTGTTTAGTCCCGCGTCGCCGACAGCGTCGCCTGAGTCAGAGTATTTGAGTCATGGTTGTGTCGCGTCGCGGGGCGTCTGCAAAGGCGCCCCGCACTAAATTTGAGTCCCCAGAAGAACACTCGCATCATCCTCGGCGATTGCGTCGCCGAGATGTCGAAACTGCCGGCCGCTTCGGTCGATCTGGTGTTCGCGGACCCGCCCTACAATCTGCAGCTCAAGGGCGATCTCAAGCGTCCCGACGAATCCCATGTCGACGCCGTCAACAACGACTGGGACAAGTTTTCCTCCTTTGCGGCGTACGACGATTTCACCCGCGCCTGGCTCTTGGCCTGCCGCCGCGTCATGAAACCGTCGGCGACGCTGTGGGTGATCGGCTCCTACCACAACATTTTCCGCGTCGGCGCCATCATGCAGGACCTCGGCTTCTGGGTGCTCAACGACATCGTCTGGCGCAAGACCAACCCGATGCCGAATTTCCGCGGCCGCCGCTTCACCAATGCGCACGAGACCATGATCTGGGCCGCGCGCGACGAAAAGGCCAAGGGCTACACCTTCAACTACGAAGCGCTGAAGGCCGCCAACGAGGACGTGCAGGCGCGTTCCGACTGGCTGATCCCGCTGTGCACCGGCGAGGAGCGGCTGAAGGGCAAAGACGGCAAGAAGGTGCATCCGACCCAGAAGCCCGAGGGCCTGCTGGCGCGCGTGCTGCTGTCGTCGTCGAAGCCCGGCGATCTCGTGATCGATCCCTTCAACGGCACCGGCACCACGGGTGCCGTGGCAAAACGTCTCGGCCGCCGCTACATCGGCTTCGAGCGCGACCAGAGCTATGCCGAAGCGGCCGAAGCGCGCATCGCCGCGGTCGAGCCGCTGCCGGAAGCAACCCTCGCGCCGTTCATGACCGCGCGCGAGGCGCCGCGCGTGGCGTTCTCCGAACTGATCGAGCGCGGCATGATCTCGCCGGGCGCCAGGCTCGTCGACGCCAAGAAGCGCCACGGCGCCCTGGTGCGCGCCGACGGCGCCATCATGCTCGGCGACAAGGTCGGCTCGATCCACCGCATCGGCGCGGTGGCGCAAGGCGCCGAGGCCTGCAACGGCTGGACCTTCTGGCATGTCGAGACCAAGAAGGGCCTCAAGCTGATCGACGAGCTGCGCGCCGAAATCCGCTCCGAGATGGCGCCGGGCTAGCTCTTCACAAACTCGTCGCTTGCGCTTCGCATCAAA
Source organism: uncultured Alphaproteobacteria bacterium (assembly GCA_963713785.1). Lineage (GTDB taxonomy): Bacteria > Pseudomonadota > Alphaproteobacteria > Rhizobiales > Xanthobacteraceae > Bradyrhizobium. The sequence goes on along the minus strand of CAVQNB010000009.1, from coordinate 249,128 downwards.
ATTTGCGCAAAACGCCCGCCAGCGGCAGGGCTGCCGCGTCCCGATTGCTCGGCAACAAAGATAAAGGGAGATTTTGATGCTCAAATTCTACTTCAACGGCGCGCCGAACCCCAACAAGGTGGCGCTGTTCCTCGAAGAGTCCGGCCTGCCCTATGAGCTCGTTCCGGTCGACACCCGCAAGGGCGATCAGTTCAAGCCGGAATTCCTTAAAGTGAACCCCAACGGCAAGGTGCCGGCGATCGACGATGACGGCGTGTTCGTGTTCGACAGCAATGCGATCCTGCTTTACCTCGCCGAGAAGACCGGCAAATTCCTGCCGCCCAACACGCCCAAGAGCCGCGCGCAGCTGTTGTCATGGCTGATGTTCGTCGCCTCCGGCGTCGGCCCTTATTCCGGCCAGGCGGTGCATTTCAAGACGGTGGCGCCGAAGGAACTGGAATACGCGCACAACCGCTATCAGTACGAGGCGCATCGCCACTACAAGATCCTCAACGATCATCTCGCCAACAGCCGCTACATGGTCGGCGATACCTACACGATCGTCGACATGGCGTTCTGGGGCTGGGCAAGGCTCGGCGTCGTTCGTGCTCGGCGAGGAGAGTCTACGCGAAATATCCCAACGTCAAGCGGCTGGTCGACGAGGTGTCGGCGCGGCCGGCAGCAGCCGCGCGCGATCGCGCTGAAGGACAAGTTCACCTTCAAGGCCGAGATGGACGAAGAGGCGCGCCACATCATGTTCGGCCACCTCAAGACCAAGGCGGCCTGATCGGGCCATGACAATGAAACGGCGCCCTTTGCGGGCGCCGTTTTCGTTTCAATCCGAAAGCGCCGCGACCGCCTCGATCTCGATCAGCCAGCCCGGCCGCGTCAGGCGGCTCACAACAACGAACGTGCTCGCCGGCGGCTGCTCGACATTGATGTAACGGTCGCGTATCGGGCGCAGCTTCGGCACGTCGGCCTGATCCACCTCGGCGACGAGGTAGTAATTGAGCTTGACGATATCGGCCATGGTGCCGCCGGCCGCTTCGACCGCGACCTTGAGATTGCGGAAGACCTGCTCGACCTGCGCCTCGAAATCGCCTTCGCCGATGAGCTTGCCCGACGCGTCGCTCGAAACCTGGCCGGACAGGTAGACGATCGTCCCGTGATTGACCTTGGCGATATGCGAATAGCCCGCCGGCCCCGGCGGTATCAGGGTTTTTGGGCTGAGGAACTCTTTCGATGGCTTGCCCATGAATTTTCTCCCGGTTGCGCGCCGCCCAGTATAGCTGAAGATCATGACGGGTCATTTCGACCGGAACTGGTCTCAATCCCAGGTCAATGCCTTACCCTGCGGCGCTTTTCGGCGCTTCCGGAAACCGCCCCAGCGCCTTTTCGGTCAACACCGAGTCGCAATATTCCCTGACCTCCTTGATCTTTCCGTTCTCAAGCTGGAATACCAGGCAATAATCGTTGTCGTAGCGGGCGCCCGTCTTGGTGAGGTTATTGCCCTTCGCTTCGACCACGACGTGGTCGCCATCTGCCACGAACCGGTGCGCGACCGTCCGCACCCGATCGACCAACAGCGAACGGACGTGACCGTGAAGGTCATTGAGGATCGACTGCTTGCCGGTGAAGGTGCGCGACCAAGAATATTGCCCGGTCACCACCCATTTGGCGTCGTCGGCGAGACTGGCTGTGAACAGCGAGCGGTCGCGCGCCGCGGGATCGGGGTTGCCGGCGGCGGCAAAGATCTCTTCCATCAGTTTCTTGTTGGCTGCGGCACCCACGGCTGTTGCTCCATTGATTGGCTTTCCACCCATCATTGCCGTGCCCCGGCACATTCTTCCAATCGATAATGCGTATGATATATATTCATCTCATGAATTTGAATTCGCTTGACCTCAATCTGCTGGTCGCGCTCGACGCGCTGCTCAAGGAGGCCAATGTCAGCCGCGCGGCGATGCGGATCGGGCTCTCGCAACCCGCCTTAAGCCACGCGCTGCAGCGGCTGCGCGATTTGATCGGCGATCCCCTGCTGGTGCGCACCGGTTCGCGCATGGAGTTGACGCCGAGGGCGCAGGCGTTGCGCGGGCCACTTGCGCAGGCCCTCGACCAGGTGCGCTCCCTGTTCGTCCCGGATGCGTTCGATGCCACCAGCAGCGAGCGGCAGTTTCGCCTGATGATGCCTGATCTCGCGGTCGAGCTTCTGATGCCGCCGTTGATGGCGAAGATCACCCATGCCGCGCCGAATGTCCGGATCGACGTGGTGCCATGGCGGGGTCCCGCCATTTTCACCGCCGAGTTCGCCCGCACCATCGATATAGTGATCTCGATCGGCAACGCGTTCAGCGGATTCCACCGCCAGCGGCTTTATATCGACAGCGACGCACTGGCGGTGCGCCGCGATCACCCTGCCGGCGTCAAGCTGAAGAAGCGGGACGCGTTCCTGGGCGCAAGACACGTCGCAATCATCATCCGCGGCCAGAACGAGGACTTGATCGACACCTGGCTTCGAGCCAAAGGCATCGAGCGGCGGATCGCCCTCGTCGTACCAGGCTATATCGAGGCGCTGCATGTCGCCGCGCGCACCGATCTCGTTGCCTTCGTGCCGCGGCGGCTGATTGCCGCGCTATCGAAGCAATTGTCGCTGGTTTCGGTGACGCCGCCGTTCGATCCGGGGATCGACGAACAATTCATGTTCTATCCGACCCGCGCCCAGATGGACCCCGGTTCGATCTGGCTGCGCCGACTGATGCTGGAAACCGGACGCGAGCTTGATCGCGACAAGCGCAAAGCTGAATAGGGGCGGACACCGGGTTCACGCCGGGCATAAGCGGTGATTGACTTGCCCCGGCTAATGTGAGGACGATTGCTCCGGACCATTGCCGACCGCGGACTGGCTGGAGGGTTGCGTCATGTCTGAACTGATCAACGTGGAAAAAATCGGTTTTGTCGCGCGCATCACCTTGACGCGTCCCGAACGCACAAATGCGATGAATGCGGCGATGCTGTCCGAAATCGCACAGGCGATGGACGCGATTGAGCGGGATGATGACGTCCGCGCCGTGATCGTTACGGGTGCGGGCAACGCATTCTCTTCCGGATTTGATCTGAAAGAGCAGATGGAACGACGGCCGTCCGGCATCGACCAATGGCGCCCGATCTTGCGAAAGGATTTCGATGTCCCGATGCGATTCTGGCATTGTCCGAAGCCGACGATCGCGGCCGTGCGCGGCGCTTGCCTGGCCGGCGCCTGCGAACTTGCCCTGGCATGCGACCTGACCGTCGCAACGCCGGACGCTTTTTTCGGCGAGCCTGAGTTGAAATTCGGTGCGGGTATCGTGGTGATGATCCTGCCATGGATTGTCGGCCCGAAGATCGCAAAAGAGATCATCTTGACTGGTGAAGACCGCATCAGCGCGCAACGCGCCCTGGAAATCGGAATGATCAACCGGATCGTACCGGCCGAGGCGCTCGACAACGCGGCGTTGGAGATCGCTCGGAATGTCGCGGTCATCGATCCCAATCTGGTCAAGGAGACCAAGCGCGCGATCAACCGATCGATCGAAGCCCGCGGAATGCTCGGCGCTCTCGAACAAGCGCTGGACATCGATCTTTTGATCGAAGGCCAGGGATCGCCCGACAAGGCGGCGTTCATGGACCGTGCACGGAAGGACGGTCTGAAATCGGCGCTGGCCTGGCGTGACGCCCGCTTTTCAAAACCGCCGCTGTGATTGGCGCGCTTGCAACAAGGCTCGAACAAGGGCTTGCCGGCTCCGGCAGCCATTTCCTCGACGCATCCCTGACCTCGAGGCCCGCGAGCAATCTTGTTTCCCATGCGCGGCAAGTGGCCGCCCTTCTAAGGGAGCAGAATGTCCAAAGTTGCGAGCCGGTTCACCTGGAGATCGGCAATAAGCCGACCGATATCGGCTCGATGCTGGGAATCTGGCTCGCCGGCGCGGTCGTCGTCCCCGTTCACGTCTCGACTGTGCAAGCGACCAGAGAGGCGCTGGCGAGGAAGACCGGCGCGCGATTTTCCATCAGGGACATCGAGCTCACGAGGCTAGCCGACAAGCCCCCTGCGCCGCGGCCTTTGCTTGGTCGCGCGGCGCTGGTGATTTTCACCTCGGGCACGACCGGGTCGCCGAAAGGCGTCGTCATCGGCCATGATGCACTGGCCGGAAAGATTGAAGTGCTCAAACAATTTCTTGCTTTGCGCAGCGACGACACCGTCCTCATACCGCTTCAACTCAACTTCATTTTTGGACTTTGGGTCTGTCTTCTTTCGATTGAGAGCGGAGCAAATATCATTCTCGTCCCAAGATTTTCCGCCGACACCGTCGGAAAATACCTGGATGACAGCGCGACGGTGTTTGGCGCGGTTCCGACCATGCTGAGGACCCTCTTTTCGGGATCGCTGCCGGACGCGTCGCACCTTCGCATGATTTTAGCCGGTGGCGAAGTGATGCCGCCGGCCTTGAATGAGAGGATTTCCAGCGTTTGGTCCCAAGCAGGAATTTATGACCTTTACGGCTCGACGGAGACCGGATCGTGTGACTTCTGTCTGGCTGCAAAGGATCAGGTCGCCGGCAGAGGGTCGATCGGAGGCCCGACGCGCGACGTGAAATTCAGAATCAGAACAAGTGATGGCCAACTCGCGCGCCAAGGCGAGGTCGGCGAACTGGAAATTGCGTCTCCCTACGGTATGTTGGGATATCTCGACGATCCGGATTTGACCCGGGCCTCCTTCAGCGAAGGCTACTTTCGATCCGGCGATCTCGCCCGGACACGCGCCGACCAGAGAACCGAAATCATCGGACGCAGCAAGGAGATCGTCTCAAGAGGCGGCAACAAGATCTCGCCGCTTGAAATCGACAATCTCTTGTCCGCCCATCCGGATGTCGCGGTGGCGTTGTGTGCCGGCATTCCGGACGAGCGGTTGGGCGAAACGATGCATGCGATGGTCGTCCCGAGGTCCGGCGCAATCCTCACTGAAGTAGATCTGCTGAAATGGGCGTCCGATAAAATCGAGCGTTACAAACTGCCGGACACGATCCACTTTTGCGATGCGATCCCTCTCGGGAATACCGGCAAGGCCAGCCGTGCCGCCGTTCGGCAATTCGTTCTCGCACAGAAGCGCAAAGCTGTCGGTCAGTAGTCTAAAGCTGCTCTTCGGCCAGCGCTTTACGCACCGCCGGCCGCTCCGCCATGCGCTTGCGGTGATCGGCGACCTTCGGTAGCGCCGCGAGATCGACGCTGTCGCCTTCGAGCCACTGCGCGATCGTAAACAGATAGGGATCGCAGACGGTGTAGGTCTCGCCCATCACCCACGGCCCCTTCAGCATGTTGCGCTCGATCATTTGAAAGCTGGCGCCGACGCTTTTCGGCACCATCCGCTTCATGTCGGCAAATGACGCCTCATCGGTGGCCCAGCGATAGCCGCGTCCCTTGTGCGCATGCGCCACATGCACCGTGGAGCAGAGATAGCTGTTGAAGGCCTGCACCTGCGCAAACACAAAAGCATCGTCGGACGGCGCCAGTTTGGCCAGCGGAAAACTCTGCGCGATGAAGGCGAGCATCGCCGGCGTCTCGGTCAGAATGCCGCGGTCGGTCACCAGCGACGGAACGCGCCCCTTCGGGTTGATCCCGAGATATTCCGGGCTGTTCTGCTGGTTGGTTTTGAAGTCGACCTTCTCGGTCGTATAGGGGGCGCCGGCCTCGGCAAGGGCGATATGCGAAGCGAGCGCGCAGGTGCCGGGGGCATAATAGAGCTTGAGCATGGGGGATCCTCACGGGGATGCCGGAGGTTATCGGCTTGCTCTCCCGCCGTCCATCGTCTTGGAGGCGGGCCCAGCCTGTCACGGACGCCAGAACGGCTTGCTGACCTCGTAGGCAATCGACGACCAACAGGCCCCCATATCCTGCAACTCACGCTCACTGCGTGCCGCGAGCTCCCGCCGGAAGCGGACGCGCGCTCGCCAAATTTGAACCATGTAGAAAATATTCCGAACCAAGACAACCAACGAGTTCATCGATGTTCTTGATTGAAAATATTGCTGTCTGCTCTCCGTGTAGCTCACGAGTGTCGCTCCCGGCGTTTGCCCTCGATATAGACGCTGACGATCGTATCGTCGGCGGGCTGGTGTTCGGGAGCAACGGAAGTGAGCTGGGCCTGAATGCGCTTCCACGCGCCGTTCTCGAACAGATACGTGTCGGTATACATTGTCATGCCGGTCACCTCTTTTCCGTCGCGGCGGCGCGTGTGCTTGTTGATGGCACGCACAAGCGCAACGTCGCCGATGACGGTAATGAGCTCGTCGCGGACATCCCAGTAAACGATGACCTGCGGGTCGAAGGCGGTTGCCCAATACTTCAGATAGGTTGCTCGATCCCACCGCTGGCCGGTCGGCCAGATGTTGGTGAAGCCGGGATGAAGAATGGCGTCGTGCGACGGCACGTCGTTCGTCACAAAGTTATGAATGAAGCGCGCATTCAACCCGCGCAGTTCGTTCATCGTCTCGGCCGAATGATGATTACGACGGGCAAGTTGCATCGCTATCTCCCGAATTGTCAAAGCGCCAGTTCGCGCGCCTTCTCCGCGGTCGCGCTGTCCACCGGATAGAAGCATTCAATCTTTAATTGTTGCAGCACGGCATCGGTCGGCATGGCGAGCGTGGTGAATGTGGAAAAGAATGCGAGGAGAAGGCCGCCTTTTCTCAGCTGCATCGTCATGACCGGAGACGATCCGGCCGGATTGCGTGGAAACCTCCATTCGGTCGGCAGGCCGGGATAAGCCAAGATTTCGTCGAGCAGCTGCGCCGCAACCCTGCTGCCCTGTGCGACCTCGCGATGAAGAACCTCGATCATCCGGCCGGCGAACTCGTCCCAGTTCACGATGAACTGTCGCAGGCCCTTTGGATGAAAAACGACGTGCGTGGCGTTGTCCGCAATGCCGGATTCCATTTCGTAAGACTCCCAAAAAGGCCTGAACACACGCCCGGAAGCTTCGTTGCGGATACGGACGTCCCAACGTCCATCAATGACAATTCCGGGACGGGACTCCTGCTGTCGGAGAATGAAATCCAGTGCCTGGCGCACATGCTGCAAATTGTCGGCCGCCAATCCCCGGTCGCCATAGGGCGGCATAAAGCCGGCTGCGACGTGCAAGGCATTCCGCTCCTCCAGCGGCAGGTCTAGCGCGTTTCCCAATAGCTGCAACATCTCGCGGCTCGGCCGCGCGCGTCCGGTTTCCAGAAAGCATAGATGCCTGGCCGAGACATTTGCTTCACCTGCCAGTTCGATTTGCGTGAGGCGGCGGACGCTACGCCAATGCCTCAGCAAGCTGCTGAAATGTCCGACGGCGACATTGTCCGAGATCAAGTCTTGGGAACTCATGAAGTTAGCCTAGGCCTCTAGATCAGAAGATCAATTACCTCCGACGTAAGTCGCAGTACGCAGGAGACGAACGCAAAGGCGAGCTAGCGCATGACTTTCGCAGCCTCGAGCAGCCGCGCACTCACGCTGGCCGTCGCGAGCAGGGTGCCATCCTCCGCCGTCAGCTTGCCCTCGACGAAGGCGATGGTCTTGCCGAGCTGCGTGACCTTGGCCTCAGCGATGATCCGCCCGGGTCTGGCGGGCGCCAGGAAATTCACCGTCAGGCCGATGGTGGTGGTGTAGAGCTTTCCCTCGGTCATCATGAGCACCGCCGGGCCCATGGTGTCGTCGAGCATGGCGGCGAGAAGACCACCCTGCACGAAGCCAGCCGGGTTGCAAAACTCCGCCTTGCCGTCGAAGCCGACCTTGATCCAGCCCTCTTTCGGCCTTGCATCGAGCAGGTGCCAACCAAGGAGTTTGGCGGACGGCGGGAGAGCAAGATTGTCGAGCGCCGTCTTGATCACGGGAAGCCTCCGATTGACCTTGAGCCCTAGCAAGGGCCTGCTGACAGCGTCGTGTCAGCAGGATGGACACGCCGCCACCCCTAGAGTGGGATGACTGTTCTTCGAATTGTCATCCCGCTCTATCTTTTTGTTTGAGCATGATCTCCGCGCAAACGCGCCGCGTTTGTCGCGAGGGAAAACTGGTGCCCACTTTTCCGGATCATGCTCTAGAGATCGAGCCCCTGCGCGATCGCCTTGCGCATGACGTTTGGCAGCGCTTCATCTTTCAATGTCGCGATCGGCACCCAGCGCATGCCCTGCGGCGCGCGCATGCGCGCGGCAACGCGGGCGGTGTAGACCACGAGTTCCAGGGGGAAATGCGTGAAGACGTGGGTGACGACACCGGTCTTGCGACGCCAGCGTGTCACGCCGTTCAATACGGGCGCCTGCTTCAGCGCCGCCTTGTCGTCCTGCCCGGTGAGCCAGCCCGAGCCCGGCACTTCGGTCATGCCGCCGAGCAGACCTTTTTCCGGACGCGTGCGGACCAGAAGCTCATCGCCGCGCGTGATGACAAAGGCCGCGCCACGGCGCAATGCGCCTGATTTTCTCGGCGCCTTGCGCGGAAAAGTTTCCTGATCACCGCGGGTGCGCGCTGCGCAATCTTCGTTCAACGGGCACAGCGCGCAGGCCGGTCTCTTCGGGGAGCAGATCGAGGCGCCCAGATCCATCAGTGCCTGCGCGCTATCGCCGGCGCGAGACTTCTCGTCGACGGCGCGAGATGCACCCAACAGCGTCGTCGCAAGCTGCTGGATCAGCGGCTTTGACTGCGGCAGCGGCTCTTCGATGGCGAACAAGCGCGACACTACCCGCTCGATATTGCCGTCGACCGGCATGGTGCGGCGGTCGAACGCGATCGCCGCGATCGCGGCCGCCGTATAGGGGCCGATCCCCGGCAGCGCGCGCAGGCTCTCTTCGCTATCCGGGAACACGCCGCTATGGTCGCGCGCTACCTTGACCGCGCAGGCATGCAGATTGCGCGCGCGCGAATAATAGCCGAGCCCGGCCCACATTCTCAAGACATCGTCGAGCGAGGCACAGCCGAGCGCGCCGACATCGGGCCAGCGCCCCAAAAATTTCTCGAAATAGGGACCGACGGTTTTGACGCCGGTCTGCTGCAGCATGATTTCCGACAGCCAGACCCGATAAGGATCAGCCCGCTCGCCGGCCCGCGCGCGCCACGGTAGCTTTCGACGATGGCGGTCGTACCATGCAAGGAGGAGCGCGGGGCGGTCGGCGCCGTCCATGGCTTCGGCTTCAGTCTGCTTGATTGCTCTCGCGGGGGACACATCTCATTCTAGGATCAGAATTGAACCATGGCCATAGATTGACTATAACGCGTTGCGTTATAGTCAATCTAGATTTAGAGCTTTGCCGATCCGGAAACGGAGCTGATCTGGACCGGCCGGCGGAGCCGAAAATTACCGTCGGACATCCAGAACGTGGCGCTGAGAAAGCTTCGTCTTTTGAATCGGGCGCGGGGATCGGCGATCTACGGGTTCCACCGGGTAACCGCCTCGAAGCGCTCAAGGCAGACAGGCAAGGACAATATTCGATTCGGATCAACGATCAGTGGCGGATATGTTTCGTTTGGAATGAAGGAGGACCCGCGCATGTCGAAATCGTCGACTACCATAGCTAAAAACGGGCTGCTCCGAAATCCGCATCCCGGCGAAATCCTGCTGGAGGAGTTCCTCAAGCCGATGGGCCTCAGCCAGAATGCGCTGGCGCGGGCGGTTCACGTCGCGCCCCGTCGCATCAACGAGATTGTGCTGGGCAAGCGCGACATCACGGCCGACACCGACCTTCGGCTGGCGCGCTATTTCGGGCTATCCGAAGGATTCTTTCTAGGGCTGCAAATGGACTACGATCTGATGCAGCGGCGACGTGAGATCGATCGCGACCTGAAGACCATTCGCCCCCGCGCGGCATAATTGAGAGCGCCGCGATCTTAGGCGATGATATGATGATATAACGACGTATGGCAAAGCCCGGCCCGATCTCGGCAAAACCGCTTTCCGTCCTGCTCAGCGACGTGTTTTCCGACGCCTATGCCAAGCAGGGGTTTGCCGCACGCGAACTGGTGACGCGCTGGGCCGAGATCGCCGGCCCCGACATCGCGGCGCATGCGGAACCGCTGAAGATGCAGTGGCCGCGGCCGGTCGAAGGGCAGAGCCAGGAGCCGGCGACGCTGGTGCTGCGAGTCGAGGGGCCAATGGCGCTGGAGATCCAGCACACGTCCGACGTGATCCTGGAGCGCGTCAACCGCTTCTTCGGCTGGAGCGCCGTGGGAAAGCTGGCGTTGCGGCAGGCGCCGCTGTCGCGCCGGGATCGGCGCCCGGTCCCGAGCGCGCCAGACCCGCAATCGGTCGCGGAGGTCGCCAAAACCCTGTCCTCCGTCGAGGACGAGGAATTGCGCGCGGCGCTGGCGCGGCTTGGTGCCTCAATCAAGCGAAATTGAGCCTCTCATCACGCCCGACTTCGGCAAGGCGCCATTGCCACGATGGTCGTTTCAAGCTAGCGAACGGCACATTCCCGGGGAACCTTTGCCCAGGGAACCTTTGGGCGTGAAAGCGCCGATCAGGAGCAGACCGTTGATCATCACGCGCCGCGCCTTCACCACCATGCTTTCGCTGACCGGACTTGCCGCGCTGGCCTCCTTCTCGCCGTCGCGGCTGATCACCGACGCCATGGCGCAGAGCCCGACCGACGTCGCCAAGCCGGTGTCGCTGCCGGATATGGCTTTGGGCCCGGCCGACGCGCCGGTGACGATCACCGAATTTGCCTCGATGACCTGCCCGCATTGCGCGGCCTTCAACGCCACCGTGTTTCCGAAGATCAAGTCGGAATATATCGACACCGGCAAGATACGATATATCTTCCGCGAGTTCCCGCTCGACGTCAAAGCGCTCGCGGGCGCAATGCTGGCGCGGTGCATCGCCAAGGACGATTCCGCAAAATATTTTGCCGTCGTCGACCTCCTGTTCAGGCAGCAAAACGACTGGGTGGTGAAGAACACCACCGATACCCTGACCCGGATCGGCAAGCAGGCCGGTTTCAGCCAGCAGCAGGTCGAGGATTGCCTCAAGGACCAGGCGCTAATGGACAAGATCTCCGCCGACCAGAAATATGCCGGCGAAGTGCTGAAGGTCAATTCGACGCCGACCTTCTTTGTCAATGGCGAGATGATCAAGGGCGAAGCCTCGTTCGAAGAGTTCGACAAGAAGATCCAGTCGTTCTTGAAGAGCTGATCGGAGCGCGCCGTCGATGATCACCCGCCGCACGTTCACCGCCGCACTGTCGCTGACCGGGCTCGCCGGATTTCCGCCGCTGCGCCTGATCGAAGGCGCGATGGCGCAGAGCGCGTCCGACATCAGAAAGCCGGTATCGCTGCCGGACATGGCGCTGGGTCCGGCCGACGCGGGCGTGACGATCACCGAATTTGCGGCCGCCACCTGCCCGCATTGCGCGGCCTTCAACCGCGAGGTGTTTCCGAAGATCAAGTCGGAGTACGTCGACACCGGCAAGGTGCGTTACGTGTTCCGCGAATTCCCGCTGAACCTCAAGGACGCGGCCTGTTCGATGCTGGCGCGCCGCATCGCCAAGGAAGATTCCGACAAGTATTTCGCCGTCGTCGACGTCATGTTCAAGCAGCAGGACCAGCTGGTCGAGAAGACCACCGAAACGCTCAAGCTGATCGGGCGGCAGGCCGGGCTGAGCGCGCAAGCCGTCGAGGATTGCCTGAAGGATCAGGCGCTGCTCGAACAGATCTCGGCCGACCGCAAATACGCCAGCGAGGTGTTGAAGGTCGGGGGAACCCCGACTTTCTTCATCAATAGCGAGGTGATCGTCGGAGAAGCGAGTTTCGAAGAATTCGAAAAGCGGATCAAATCACAGCTGAAAAGCTGATTCGTCATTGGGTTCCGGCATTCCCGTAAGCCCCACAAAAGCCTCGACAAAACCCTCCACAAAAGCCTTGGGAAAAGCCGGCAGCGGCGGTTGCCCTGCTGCCCCGGCCTCGCCATTGTCGCGGTCCATCAGAGGCGCATGAGCGACTCGCCCACACACTGACATTGCCTTCTATGGTATTGTCCCGGCAGGGAGATTCGCGCCCTGCCAATGGAAGAATTCTGGTTTATGAAACTCACGCGCCTTCGCCTTCATGGTTTCAAGTCCTTCGTGGAACCCACTGATTTTGTGATCGAACCGGGCTTAACCGGCGTCGTTGGCCCGAACGGCTGCGGCAAATCGAACCTGGTCGAGGCGTTGCGCTGGGCGATGGGCGAGACCTCGCACAAATCGCTGCGCGCCGCCGACATGGACGCGGTGATCTTCGCCGGGTCCGGCAACCGCCCGGCGCGCAACCATGCTGAAGTGGTGATGACGATCGACAATGCTGATCGTACGGCCCCTTCTGCTTTGAACGATCGCGAGATCTTGGAAATCTCCCGCCGCATCGAGCGCGAGGCGGGTTCGGTCTATCGCATCAACGGCCGCGACGTCCGCGCACGCGACGTACAGATCCTGTTTGCCGACGCCGCCACCGGCGCGCGTTCGCCGGCGCTGGTCCACCAAGGCAAGATCGGCGAGATCATTCAGGCCAAACCCGAGCAGCGCCGTCGCGTGCTGGAAGATGCCGCCGGCGTCGCCGGCCTTCATGCCCGCCGCCACGAGGCGGAATTGCGCCTTAAAGCCGCCGAGACCAACCTCACCCGCGTCGAGGATGTGATCGGCCAGCTCGCCGGACAGATGGACGGCTTGAAAAAGCAGGCGCGCCAGGCGATCCGCTACCGCGAGGTCGCAGCCAAGGTGCGCAAGGCCGAGGCTATGCTGTACCACCTGCGCTGGATGGAGGCGAACGCCGACGTCACTGAGGCCGCGCGGGTCCACGACCTCAGCGTCCGCGACATGGCCGAGCGCACCCGCGCGCAGGCGGAAGCCGCCCGCATCCAGGCGATCCGCGCTTCCGAATTGCCGGGCTTGCGCGAGGCGGAAGCCCGCGCCGCCGCCGGACTGCAGCGGCTTACCAGCGCGCGCGAGTTGCTCGACCGCGAGGAAGAGCGTGCCAAGGAGCGTGTCGCCGAGCTCGATCGCCGCCTGACGCAATTTTCCGCCGACATCGCCCGCGAGCAGCAGCAGACTTCGGACGCGGAGATCGCGCTGCTGCGGCTCGACAACGAGGACGGCGAACTCAAGGAAGAGATCAAGTCTCGCGTTGAAAAGCGTTCCGGCGTCGACGAGCGCGTGGCCGCGGCCGAAGCGACATTGGCCGATGCCGAGCGCCTGTTTAGCGAGCTCACCACGGCGCTTGCGGACTTGACCGCCAAGCGCCATCAGCTCGAGGCGAACGTCCGTACCCACCTCGACAAACTCGCGCGGCTCGATCAGGACATCGCCAATGTCCAGAGTGAGGAGCAGAAGCTCGCCGAGGAGACTGGCGGCTTCGGCGACCTCGAAACGCTCGCGGGCGCCATGGAGAGCGCGCAACAGAATCTGGCGCAATCCGAGGCCTCGGCGCAGGCGAGCGAAGCCGCCCATGCGGCCGCACGGCAAAAACTGGACGCCGCCCGCAGCCCCCTGAACGAGGCCGACAAACGGGTGCAGCGGCTCGAGACCGAAGCGCGCACGATTGCGAAGCTCGTTACTGGTGTGACCAAGAACCTGTGGCCGCCGATCATCGACGGCGTCACCGTCGCCAAGGGCTTTGAGAAGGCGCTCGGCGCTGCGCTCGGCGACGATCTCGACGCCCCGGTCGATCCCTCGGCGCCGATGCGCTGGACCCATGCCGGCGTCATCGATGGCGATCCGGCTTTGCCGGAGGGTGTTGAATTGCTCGCCATGCATGTGCAGGCGCCATCCGAACTGGCGCGGCGTCTCGCCCAGATCGGCATTGTGGCGAAGGAGCGCGGCGCAGAGCTGGTATCGCAACTCAAGACCGGCCAGCGGCTGGTGTCGGTCGAAGGCGACGTCTGGCGTTGGGACGGCTTTGTCGCCGCCGCGCACGCCCCGACCGGTGCGGCGCGGCGTCTTGCCGAGCGGGCGCGGCTGGTCGATATCGAGAACGAGCTTGAGCAGGCCCGCAGCGATGCGGTTGCCAAGCGCCAGGCGCTGGAAACCGCCGAGGCCGAATTGAAGGCCGCGGCGTCAGCCGAGACTTCAGCGCGCGATGGCTGGCGCACCGCCCAGCACGAGGCCGACGCCGCGCGCGAGCGCCACACCTCGACCGAACGCGAGATCAATCGCCACGCCGCGCGAAAATCGGCGCTGTCGGAAGCGCACAGCCGCCTCAACGCCGACCTCACGGAGGCCTATGGTGCGCATCAGAGCGCGACTGCGGCCCTTGCCGAATTGCCGCCGAGCTTCGAGGCCGAGACAAAACTTGCGGCCGTGCGCACCGACATCGAGGACCACCGCCGCAACGCCGCGCAGGTGCGCGCCGAGGCGCAGGCGCTGGCGCGCGAGGCCGAACTCGCCGACCGCCGCGTCCAGGCGATCCTTGCCGAGCGCAATGAATGGCAAAGCCGCAAACAGAGCGCGGCCTCGCAGATCGCGACCATCGAGGCCCGCGTCACCGAGGTGAGGGCCGAGCGTGCCGAGCTCGACAATGCGCCGGCGGTGTTCGCCGAAAAGCGCCGCGCGCTGATCAACGAAATCGAGCGGGCCGAAAACGCGCGGCGCGTCGCCGCCGACGCACTGGCCGAGGCCGAGACCGCGATGGCGGAAACCGACCGCGCCGCCAAGGCCTCGCTCGAAGCGCTCTCCAGCGCCCGCGAGGCCTGCGCGCGGGCCGAAGAGCGCATGGACGGCGCCAAGCGCCGCCTTGCCGATATCGAGCGCGAGATCCACGACATGCTCGAGGTCGAGCCGCAAGCGGTAGCCGGGCTCGCCGAGATCGAGCCGGGCAAGGAGCTGCCGCTGCTTGCCGAGATCGAGGAGAATCTCGAAAAGCTGCGCCGCGACCGCGAGCGGCTCGGCGCGGTCAATCTGCGGGCCGAGGAAGAGTTGCGCGAGGTCGAAGCCCAGCACACCGCGCTCACCACCGAGCGCGACGACCTGGTGGAAGCCATCAAGCGGCTGCGTCAGGGCATCCAGAGCCTCAACCGCGAGGCGCGCGAGCGGCTGTTGACCTCGTTCGAGATCGTCAACGGCCATTTCAAGCGGCTGTTCACCGAACTGTTCGGCGGCGGCGAAGCCGCCCTGCACCTGATCGAAAGCGACGATCCGCTCGAGGCTGGCCTTGAGATCATTGCAAAACCGCCCGGCAAGAAACCGCAGACCTTGTCGCTGCTCTCGGGCGGCGAGCAGGCGCTGACCGCGCTGGCGCTGATCTTTGCGGTGTTCCTGACCAATCCATCGCCGATCTGCGTGCTGGACGAAGTCGACGCGCCGCTCGACGATCACAATGTCGAGCGGTTCTGCACCCTGCTGCACGAGATGACCGCCTCGACCGAAACCCGCTTCGTCATCATCACGCACAACCCGATCACGATGGCGCGGATGAACCGCCTGTTCGGCGTCACCATGGCCGAGCGCGGCGTATCGCAACTGGTCTCGGTCGACCTCGAAGACGCCGTCAAAATTCTCGACCAGAACGTGGCGTGAGAGACCGCGTCATCCTGAGGAGCCGCGCCCTCGCGCGGCGTCTTGAAGGATGGGCCACAATTTCGGTCGTCATCCTTCGAGACTCGCAAGGGCTCGCACCTCCAGCGATAACGGCGAAGCCGTTACGCAGGGATGACGGCATGCGATGATCCCTCCCTCGCTTCCTCCCGAACTCAAGGCCGCGCTTGACGCCCGGCTGCAAGGCGTATCGCGCAACGAGGCCGCCGCCCGGGCTGCTGTGATCTCCAAAACCTATCGCGATGGCGGCGGCTCCGGCGCGATCAAGTCCGAGACCGATGCGCTGGCCTACGCGCTGGCACGGATGCCGGCGACCTATGCCGCCGTCACCGCCAGCCTCAACGCGCTCGCCGAAATCAGGCCGGATTTTTCACCCGAAACACTGCTCGATGTCGGCGCAGGACCGGGAACAGCAAGCTGGGCCGCAGCGGAAGCCTTTTCGTCGCTAAAGAGCTTTTCGCTGATCGATGCCAACGACGCATTGCGCACCCTGGCGCTGGATTTGGCTCGCGGCAGTGCTCGTCTCAGCGATCTGAAGTACGAAAAAGGTGAAGCTCGCGCGGCACTCGGCGAGGCCGTGCCGACCGATCTTGTGATGGCGAGCTACATGATCGGCGAATTGACCGACCGCGAACGCGAGAGGCTTGCAGGCGCGATGTGGGCCAAGACCCGCGAGACGCTGGTGATCGTAGAGCCCGGCACGCCCGCGGGCTATGCCCGGATCATCGCGCTACGCCAACAATTGATTGCCCAAGGCGCGCATGTCGCTGCCCCCTGCCCGCATGACCAAAATTGTCCGCTCACCTCGCCGGACTGGTGTCATTTCGCTCAGCGGCTACCTCGCTCGCAAGCGCACAAGCAGGTCAAGGGAGTGGAGCTTGCCTTCGAGGACGAGAAATTCTCCTATGTCGTGCTGTCGCGCGCCCCGGTCGCACAGCACTCTGCCCGTGTGCTGGCGCAGCCTTTGGTCGGCAAGGCTGAAATATCGGCGAAACTCTGTACGCCGGCCGGTCTCGCCACGACAAAAATGCCACGGCGCGACAAAACCGGTTACGCGCGCGCCAGGCACTGGCGCTGGGGGGACGCGGTGATGGAAGAAAGTTAACGCGCCCAGCCCCTTACACCTTGAACTATTGCCCTCTTACATCAGACCAACACGATGTCCACCTGGGGGGCGCCCCTGCTGCGCGCCCTCATTTTCGTCTAGGTTTGCCCGCCATCGCGTCCTTCATCAGGAGTTCTTTGCCATGTCGTCCGGATGGATCGTTCTCGGCGTCATCGTCGTTCTCGTGCTCTTCGCCTTCGGCGCATATAACCGCCTGGTCGCGCTCGGCCAACGCGTCAACCAGGCCTTTGCCGACATCGACGTGCAGCTCAAGCAGCGCCACGATTTGATCCCGAACCTGGTCGAGATCGTGAAGGGCTACGCCGCGCATGAGCGCGGCACGCTCGACGACGTCATCAAGGCGCGCAACTCGGCGATGTCAGCGCAGGGGCCGGCGCAGGTGTCGGCGGCGGAAAACCAGCTCTCCGGCGCTCTCGGCCGGCTGATCGCGCTGTCGGAGGCCTATCCGGACCTCAAGGCCAACGCCAACTTCCAGCAATTGGCGAGCGAATTGTCCGACCTCGAAAACAAGATCGCGGCCAGCCGCCGCTTCTTCAACAATGCGGTCCAGGAATACAACACCGGCATCCAGCAAATGCCGGCCGCCCTGTTCGCCGGCATGTTCGGCTTCACCCGCAAGGATTTCTTCGATCTCGGTGCCAGCCGCACCGAAGTCGAGGCGGCGCCGTCGGTCAAGTTCTGACCCGAACAAGCCTGGCTGCGGAGCAATCATGGCCGCCTACGGTCTTTACACGCACATCGCATCGAACAAATTCCGCTCGATGCTGTTGCTCGCCGGCCTGTTCCTGCTGGTCTATGTGATCGTCTATGCCGGCGCGCTGATCATCGAGGTCGTCAATTATGGCGGCGCGCCGGCCGATTATTATCTGAAGGTGGCGCTCGGCGACGTCATCAGGACGCTGCCCTATTCGACCGGCGCGGCCGCGCTGTGGATCGTGATCGCCTATTTCTTCCACCAGTCGATCATCGATGCCGTCACCGGCGGCGAGGACGTGACGCGGCAGCAGCAGCCGCGGCTCTACAATCTCTTGGAAAACCTCTGCATCTCGCGCGGCATCCCGATGCCGAAGCTGAAGATCGTGGAGAGCGACGCGCTGAACGCCTACGCCACCGGGCTCAACCAGAGGCAATATGCCGTCACCGTGACCACAGGCCTGTTGAATGCGCTCAACGATCAGGAGATCGAGGCGGTGCTCGGCCACGAACTCACCCATATCAAGAACGGCGACGTGCAGATGATGGTGATCGCGGTGATCATCGCCGGTGTGGTCGGCTTCTTCGCCGAACTGCTGTTCCGCGGCTTTTTCAATTTCGGCAATTACGGCTGGTATGGCGGCGGCTCGTCCTGGTCGTCTTCATCGTCGTCCTCGTCATCTTCTTCGTCCGATAGCGGCGGAAGCAGCGACCGGAAAAGCTCGGGCGGCGGCGCGATCCTCATCATCATTGTCGCGGTCGTGCTGATCGTGCTGGCCTGGGCCTTGTCGCAACTGGTGCGGCTCGCGCTATCGCGCTCGCGCGAACTTTTGGCCGATGCCGGTTCGGTCGAACTCACCAAAAACCCCGACGCCATGATTTCGGCGCTGCGCAAGATCGAGGGCCGCGGCGAATTGCCCGGCGCGACGTCGGCGGTAATGGAATTATGCGTCGACAACCCGCGCGAGGGTTTTTCCGACCTGTTTGCGACCCACCCGTCGGTGGAGTCGCGGGTGCAGGCGCTGGTGAAATATGCCGGCGGGCACTACGAGGGTCCGCTGGCGCTGCCGATGCACCCGTCCGGCGAACCGGACGACCAGCCGGAAGCGCCCTATGACGGTCAGACCCCGCCGCCGCTGCCCGGCGCCCCACAAGGGCCTCCTCAGGGACCTTGGGGCAGCCCGGCCGATCCCGCCGGAGCATCGCAAGCTGCGCCCGAAGGCGCTCCACAAGGCGCGCCGCAGGGACCATGGGGCAATCCGGCCGGCCCGTGGGGCCGCCATTAGCGTGTCACGGTCGGCCGCCATGTTAAGGAAATCGGCGCGAATAGCCCGACAGCGGCCTAAGGAATTTGAATTCTCCCTTGTTTCTGCCATGTTCGCGCCCAAAGCAGATATGGGAACACGCCGGTCGCTGCCGCGATCGGGGGCGCGGTAGCAAGGACATTCCATGGCGAAGCCGGTTGTGATTGTGGTGGGTGCTGACAAGGGCGGGGTGGGCAAGACGACGGTCTCGCGAACCCTGCTGGATTATTTCACCGCCAATAATGTGCCGACGCGCGCGTTCGACACCGAGTCCCCGCGCGGGACGTTGAAACGCTTCCATCCCGACGTCACCGAGATCGTCGATATGACGGCGACCCCGGACCAGATGAAGATCTTCGATACGTTGAATGCGGTCTCCCCTTCGGTAACCGTGATCGACGTCCGCGCCGGACTGATGTCGCCGTCCTTGGCCGCGCTGCGCGATATCGGCTTCCTCGATGCGGCGAAATCGGGTCAGATCACCTTTGCCGTGTTCCACATCCTGGGATCCTCGATCGCCTCGCTCGACGAAATCGCGGAAACCGCGAACTTCATGACCGGTGCGAAGTATTTCCTGGTGAAGAATTTCATCAACAACACCAGCTTCTTCGAATGGGACCAGGCGACCTACAATTCCTATTTCCACCGCATCAAGGACGCCACCGAGCTCACCATCCCGAAGCTCAACGAGATGGCGTTCGAGCAGGTCGAGGTCGCTTCCGTGCCGTTCCTGAAATTCGTCGCCAACAAGGGCGTCCACGACGACCCCGCGAACTACTCGTTCGTGCTGCGCGGCTATGTCCGGCACTGGCTCGCCAACGTCTGGAGCGAGTTCGACCGCATCAAGCTGACCGATCTTGTCGGCGCCACCAAGGCTATGACGCGCGGCGGCGAAAAATAGTTGCCTCAACCGGGATGATCGGGCTGGATTGGGCGCTTGTTTCGCCTGATATAGCCTCTCAATGCCCGCAACCCCCGTCTACATCATCTGCTCGCCCCGTCCGCAGGTCGGAAAGACGCTGCTCGCGCGGCTATTGTGCGAATTCCAGCTCTTGAAGAACGGCAATGTGGTCGCCTTCGACATCAACCTGAAGGAACCGTCGCTGCTCGAATATCTGCCGAGCATCACCGAAACCGCCGATATCATGGACACTTTCGGCAAGATGCAGCTGATGGATCGCGTCATCGCCGACGACGGGGTCGCCAAGGTGATCGATCTCGGGTTCCACGCCTTCGACGAATTCTTCAGGATGACGGAGGAGATCGGCTTCCTGAAGGAAGCTGTGCGGCGCAACGTGGCGCCGATGGTGCTGTTCATTGGCGACGCCGACCGCGTCTCGATGCGCGGGCATGAGACGCTGCAAAGCCAGATTCCGCATGCAAATTTGGTTGTGGTCGACAACGAGTTTGTGGTGCGCGGCGAGTTGCCGGAGGCGCTTTCCAGCGGCCACACCCTTCGCATCGGCGCTCTGCCGCTGTTCCTGAAAACCTATATCGACCGGCTGACATTCTCCTTCACCGGCTATCTGCGCCAGGAGAAGGATTCATCGACCGAGCTGCATCAATGGATCCGCCGGAACTATTACAGTTTTCGCGAGATCGAGTTGAGCTTGATCCTGCAGCAGTCGTGAGCTCTTCCCCCCTCGCCCCGCCCTTCGCGGGCAGAGGCGTAGGCGGCCTGCGGCCGCCGTCCTCCCTTCATAATAGAAGAACGCCGATGCGAAGCTTCGGCTATGGGTGAGGGGCTGCCTCGGTAAATTGTGCAGACGAAGTGTGCGCGGTAAGTCCCCCTCACCCGGATCGCTTCGCAATCCGACCTCTCCCCGCACGCGGGGGCGAGGTGAACGGATGGTGGGATTTGAATTTCAAACAGCCAAGGGGATATGACTTCGCATTCCCGCGGCACAGGTAGCGCCCGGGTAGTGCATCGAACATGCCCCTCAAGAAGCAAGGGCGCAGGGAATGCCGGGTGCTCAGCAGCACCCGCAGATGGAGTAACGGGCCGGAGCCCTCCAGCCAAGCCGCGCTCGCTACGGCGCTGTTTGATGGCGCGCGTCGCGCGGCTTGCTTGGAAGCGAGGCGGTCGTCCCTCACAGTGATGGTGTAACGGAGTCGAGGATAGGCCTCGCTCCAAGCATCAAGGAGAGACGACCATGGACCATTATGCAGGAATCGACGTGTCATTGGAATGCTCGAGCGTGTGCGTCGTTGACGCGAGCGGCAAGATCGTTCGGGAAGCCAAGGTGGCGAGCGAACCGCCGGCGCTGATCGACTGGTTCCGTTCGCTCGGGTTTGGAGCTCGTCCGGATCGGGCTTGAGGCTGGGCCGCTGTCGCAATGGCTCTATGCGGCCATGAAGGAGGCTGGCCTTACAGTCGAGCTCCTGGAGACCCGCCACGTCAGCGATGCGTTTAAGGCCATGCCGGTGAAGTCGGACCGCAACGACGCCCGTAAGATCGCGCAGCTGATGCGGCTTGGCTGGTTTCGGCCGGTGCACTGCAAGTCGCTAGCCGCGCAGGAGGTCCGCGCGATGCTGACCGCGCGCAAGCTGGTCCAGACCAAGCTCCTCGACGTCGAGAACAGCCTGCGCGGGATCTTGCGCGGCTTTGGGCTGAAGGTCGGCAAGACGACGAAGACGCAGCTTTGCCGTCGCGCATCAGCGAGCTGGTCGACGGCCACCCGGCCCTTGAGGCGGTCGCTGCGGCGATGCTCGCGGTTCACATGGCGTCTGCTTGCACGAGTTCAACGGTCTTGAGAAGCGCGTGCGCGACGATGTCGCGCTTGGATGCCAAGGCCAGGCTCTTGATGTCGACGCCAGCGGTCGGGTCGATCGTTTCGCTGACCTTTGCCTGCGCGGTCGATGATCCCTCCCGATTCACATCATCGAAGCAGGCCGGGCCGCATTTCGGGTTGACGCCGAAGAAGTATCAGTCCGGCGAGACCGACTACTCCGGACGCATCAGCAAGCACGGTGACGCGTCCGTGCGCGAGGCGCTTTACGAGGCCGCCCACGTCATGCTGACCAAGCCGCTCAAGGGCTGCTCGGAGCTCAAAAGCTGGGCCATGCAGATCGCCCGCCGCGCCGGCCCCAGCAAGGCCAAGGTCGCCCTGGCGCGCAAGCTCGCCGTGATCATGCTCCGCATGCTCAAGGATAACGCGCCGTTCAATCCGGCTGCCAAGGCCGCAACGGCCTAAAACACGGAGGACAAACGGGTTTTCGGGCGGGTCACGCACACCAGGCTCCCCGAAGCGAAGTCCCTTCGCCGGGACGATGGAACAGGTCAGGCCGTCACGCGAGTTGTCGACGCATCCAACGATGTGATCACGCTTTCCGCAGATTGGCCGACCGGTTCCTCTTATGAACCCCATCAGGCGACGGCCCTGCGCCGATCCCGGACAGAAGCAAGTGCCCGGCGAGTGGATAACGCAAAAAGGGATTGACTAACCACGGCCCGTTACAGAAGCCTCGCGTGCGAATGAAAAACGCACACGAGCAAGTCACCACAGGTACGCCGAAACATTCCGGCATTCCCCGCGCGTTGGTTTACGGCTTATTTCGTGCTCTCCCCGGTGTGCCGGGCTTGATAGCCACCGTCGCCTGCGGGATCACCCGCAAGCTTGACACCAGCGTCGGGGTGTCAGGACCACACGACTTTGCCGTCCGCATTGCATCGCTCGCCTCGCGCTATCAACGCGTCCACCGCATCCTGCACCCAACGTCCGTGGCGATCGCGCGTACGCCCCTTGGTGGGACAGGACGACCGGAGTCAGTGCCGCTGATTTGCCCGGACGGCACAAGAAGAATATTTTTCGCGAGAGGGCTGGACACGTATTCACAAACTTTGCCCGTCCGGGCAAATCAGAGGCTCTTACAGGAAGCATGGGCGGAAGCGCAGACTGGTTCAGTCGGCTCACATCTACGCATGGCAAGTCGCGAATAGGTCGACTACAAGCCAATCTTGGTTCTTTGGCAGGTTGCGCCATGAGCGGTCATTCCATAGATATCGCCGAATCGCTACCGACCCATTGCCGCTAACCCTGACAGGGCAGCGGTCGGGGGTTGCATTGATCATGGTCGCGTTCCGCACACACCTCGCGCTCGGCAACGACACCCGCAGCGATATCCGTCGCTTCTCGCGATAGCGACACCGGCCTCCGGCTAAGTTTTCGCAGACCGTCTCGCCTTCTTCCCGGTGACCGGCGGTTTCGGCACTTTGCCCGTTTCCACCGGAATTTGCTTCAGGCGATCGACAAACCATCGGCCGGCGGGGCCAGGCGGTGACTTGGTCTGCCACACCGCCGACATCGGTAGGAACAAACCGTCCGGAGGCACGTCCTCGATAGGCAGCACGGAAAGGCGCCCCTCTTCCAAATCCCTGCGCACGGCATGCAATGGCATTCCGCCCCAACCTAGACCCTTGAGCAAAAAATGATGCTTGGCGAAGAGGTCAGCAAGCCGCCAGGTCGCAGGCGACATGACGCCGAATTCGCGTCCCGAGGATAGCTCCGACCTGTCGGTGAGAACGATCTGAGTATGTTTTCCAAGAGCCTCCTTGGGAATCTTGCCTCGGTAGGAAGTCAGTGCATGATCGCGGGCAGCAACCATGAGAAACGCGATACCGGGCAACCGCTCATAGGTCAGCGTATCCGGAATCACCGGAAGTGATCCGATGACGCCGATGCTGCAACGGCCGTCAAGCACGGGTTTAATGGCTCCTCCGAGCGCCTCGACATAGATGCGGAGCGCCACTCCCGGGTATTTCTGCCGAAACTCCTTGGCCACTTGGGTAATCGCGTCGATCGGATAGAAGACGTCAATCACCACGGACAATTCCGGCTCCAGGCCAGCCGACATGCCCTTCGCCCGGGCCTTCAGCAAGTCGACCGCGGTGATGATGCTGCGAGCATCGCCCAGAATGGCCAATCCCGCCGGGGTGAGTTTGGGATAGCGGCCAGAGCGGTCGAACAACTGCACGCCAATCTGTTCCTCAAGATTGCTGATTGTCTCGCTCACAACAGACTGCGCGCGCAACAACTTGCGGGAGGCGGCAGAAAAGCTTCCTTCATCGACCGCGGCGATGAACGTGCGCAATTGATCGAGAGAGACAGCGTCGAGCATGGGACCTACCTATCGACCAAACCGATGCTAAAACGCATGATGTACTGCCCAATTGGCGGTCATATCAATCATTGAGGTCGCGCTATTCGACTCGTGAACACTTTCTAGCTTGCGAACTACCAAGGCCTTCACCGTTTCAGCGCACGGAAGAGGTACGATTCGGCAACGCAAAGTGTTTCGTTTCGGCTCGACTGCCCGACGACAACCCCTCAACAAGAAGCAGGCCTCCGGCTCCGGTCAGAGCGCCCATTGATCCTCTTGGTCGCTCCAATCGCTTTTGTTCAAGCGCCGAGCTATCTCCTCGCTCATCGCGGGATCAGATGCGACTGCGATAACGACGCCGTGCTGGGTGACAATCTCGCGGCCTCTTGCCTCGACCGGGAAGTGTTCCGATCGGAGCGGCAAGCGTCTATCGGACCTGTCCCGGCACTCCCGGGCCCCGGCCATACGTTGAAAAAGCTGAACTCCATCTGATCCAAACATGGTTTCCTCCATAGCTGAGTCTTCAACTAGGCTAATCTCTCCAGTCCTCAGCGTCCTGCGCGTGCCAAGACACCCTGGTTGTGCAGCCGGCGGCCGATATCGGCGATGTTGCTCTCCCCAATTCGCAAGGAATCCGCGTTGGTATGCACGGAGTAGTGCCCGGTCACCAGGTCGTAAGGGTGCTTGACCGCAGAGCCGAGGATGAAGCCGGCATCGGAGAGCGCTTCGAACTCGATCGGCTGATCGCCCTCCTCGAACACGGCGACTTCGCCCATCGATACCTGCTCCGGCGTTGTCACGATCCCCTGGTGCGATGCGATCCAGGCGACGTCGTGCCCCTTGGTCGGGTGAAAGGTCCAGCGCTCGCCGGCCTTGAGGCGCACATCGAGGTAAGTGATGCCACGAGGCGACCCAACAATGCTTTTCACACCGTCGTATTCGCCTGCGATAACCCTCGCGGGACCGGCAAAATGGAAGTCGGAAGCGCTGAGATATTGGCTTTGGGGTTCGGCAAGTTCGAGTTCGGGCGGCATGGCGACCCAGAGCTGAAAGCCCTTGATCCGCTCCTTGCCGAACATTCCGCCGGTATGCCAAACGCCGCTGCTGGCGCGCATCCACTCAACACCGCCGGTCTCGATGACGCCTTCGCGGCCGGTGGTCTCCTTGTAGAAGGCCTGCCCGGCCAGAATGAGGGTCAGAGTCGCAATTCCCGAATGGGGATGAAAGCCGAATTTTGGTGCGGTCGCTGGATCGGCGTCGAAGTAGTCGAGAAAGACGAACGGCTTGATCAGTTCACCAATGTCGCCCGGACTGACCAGTCGGGTAACGCGCCCATGCGAGTGTCCACGCGTGCGCAGAGCAATCTGCCGGAAAGTCTCTTCAGCGCGTATCGGACGCGTGAACACTGCATCGGTCTTCATTTTCGTTCTCCTGAAGTTTGGCTATCTCTAAGCTTCAAAGCTCAGCCCTTGATCCGGTGAAGCAAGGCAACGAGTTCATCGCGCCGCAGGTAGACAACCACCGCGTTGAGCAATCCCAGAACGATCGCCGGGACCGGGCTGGTGTGCAGGACGAACAGATGGGTTGCCACGGCACCGACCATGGTGCCTCCGAGCCACAGCGCACCGATCGAAGCCAGGCCGGGAATGAGCAGAGCGACGGCGCCGGTCACTTCCACGACGCCGGTCACGACGCGGAACCACTGACCGAGTCCGATCTGCGCGAACAAGTCGACCATGAAAGGCACGCCGGCCAGTTTGGCGAAGCCGGCGGCAAGGAAAGCCGCCGCGATGACACCCTGCAACGTCCAGGCGCCGATGCGACGCGTAGGACGAACTGATTGGATAGAAGCTGCACTCATGTTGGTCTCCGTTGTGTGTGAGGTTGAAAGTGAGAAGAAACTAGGATGCGGACGGTCATGGCAACAGCCGATTTATTCAGATGATATCCATCGGTGTGGCCGATATATCGCCGGCGCCGCACCACCCGAGTGATGGATGTTTTCCGCACGGCTGTGATCGAGAGCCCCGTCAGTGACGCGATGTCGCAAGGCGCTCACGCCTTCTCGGACGTGATCCGCCTTAGGTGGCTACGATGGTTTGTCGAACCTTGAGCGCTGACGGAGTGAGTTCGATAGCGGCGCTGATCTCGCAAGCCGGGCTAGCCGGTACCCAGCGGGCGGGCGTCGATCCAGTCGACCATCAGCTTTCGCTGCCGGAAGTACCAATGACCGTCCATCTTCACGAGCTGATCCAGGTACCGGATTGAAGCGATCATCAGACTGCGATGGGGACCATCGACTTTTACGTGATGCGCAAGGCAGCAAGAGACCCTGGTTGCGGAGTCATCAGGCCAAAGGAGATTTCAGCGCCCCAGCAAGCACGTCGCGGAGAGGCTTGGGCAGCCTGCCGCCAAGGCGCTCGACGTCGCCGGTCACAATGTCGAACGCACCCGCCGCGAAGCTCGCCTGGATGCTGACGACGATGTTGACGGCCCCCGCCGGCAGACCCGCCCGCGTCAGTCCGGCGCGCAATTGCTCTTCCGTGATGACACCGAACGCGAGCGGCCGGGGCAAATCAGGTGCCAACTTGGAGCGACGTCAGGACCGCTCTCCTATAGTTCGATCGCATGGGCCTTCGGGGGCTAGTGCGCAGCAGCCATCCCGGAAAATAGGTTGTGCAGCGCAGCATAGCCGATAAAAAACTCGCTGTTCCCCGTGAGGTGCGCAAGCGTGACCGATATCAATGCCGAGGCTTGGGTTTCATCGAGCCATCGGCCGATGGGCTTCCCTGAATTCGTCGTCGTGATCGCCTCGATCATGGCCCTGAACCCGCTCGCCATGGATATGATGCTGCCGGCGCTGCCCAACATCGCCTCGGCATTCCACATCACGATCGCCAACCGGCCGCAGGCGGTGCTGTCGACGTTTCTGATCGGCTTCGGCGTAGGCCAATTCGTGATGGGACCGCTTTCAGACCGTTTCGGCCGGCGCCCGGTCCTGATCGACGGCATGGCGCTGTATTGCATCGCCAGCGTGCTCGCGATCACGGCTTCGTCCTTCGAGACATTGCTGCTGGCGCGCGTGCTGCAGGGGCTTGGCACCTCCGCCACCCGCGTGATTGCGACTTCGATCGTTCGCGACTGCTATGCCGGCCGCCGCATGGCCAGTGTCATGTCGCTGGCGATGATGGTATTCATTGCCGTGCCGGTGATCGCACCATCGTTAGGTCAGGCGGTGTTGTTGCTGACGCAGTGGCGCGGCATCTTCATCGTGCTGATGCTGTACGGAGCGCTTGCGCTGATCTGGAGCGCGCTGCGGATGCCGGAGACCTTGCCGATGTCCGAGCGCAAGTCGTTGGCTATTCGCGACGTGCTCGGCGCTTTTCGTCAGACCGTGACCAACCGACAGACCCTGGGTTATGCGCTGGCGGCCGGCGGCGTACAGGGGTCGCTGTTCGCCTTCGTGTTCTCGTCGGAGCAGGTGTTCACCGAAATCTACGGGCTCGGGCGTTACTTTCCGCTGGCGTTCGCAGCCATCGCGATCGGCGTGGCCGTCGCTGGTTTTCTCAATGCTCGTTTCGTTGGCCGCCTTGGCATGCGGGTGATTTCGCATGGCGCACTGGTCGGCTTCGTGGCGGTGGCCGGGATCATGCTGCTGGCGGTGAAAATGCACACGCTGCCGCTGCCGCTGTTCATGGCGCTAGCGGCGCTGATGATGTTCGCGTTCGGGCTGATGTTCGCCAATTTCACGTCGCTTGCGATGGAGCCACAGGGCCATATCGCCGGCACGGCTTCGTCGTTGTACGGGTCGATCACGACGCTGCTCGGCATTGGCATCGGCACCACGATCGGCCAGGACTACGACGGCACGCTTTTGCCGTTTGCGACCGGGTTTTTCCTCTGCACGCTGGCTTCCCTGGCGGTCGTGCTTGTGGTGGAAAACGGCCGGCTGTTCAAGCCGCACGGGATGCCAGTGTAGCGCCGACGTCAGAACCTTGACGCCGCGCTCGGTCGTCGGTTGCGAGCTTGCGCCATCATTCGAGACGCCACAAGCTTGCCCACGTCTGAAGTAAACATGGAAGGGCTGCCACAAACGACATGGAAAAAAATGCGCATGACGAAATCCGTAAGCGTCCTAGCTCTGGCGTTGTTCGCGCTCCTCGCCGCTCCAGCGTCCGCGCAGAATGGCATGGCCGGAGCCAATGTCGAGCTAGCGCGCGGAATTCGCATCCGCGTCGGCGTGCCCTTCGTGGCGCGTGGGCCAGGTGCCATTGCCGACAGCTGGTTCACCGAATTCAAGCTTCCGGACGGGCGCTATCGTGGTTTTACGGCACTTGGCTCTACGCTCGCTATCGACGGCAACGAGCCGTACAGCATGGGCGGCCATGCGGTGACCGTGCTGAAGCCGGGGCCGCCGGGAAGTCCGTCGGCCTGCGGTGAATGGATCCAGCACGTCGAGCTTGCGGGAAAGACGCTGGTCGGCTGGGTCCACAACGAGACCGCCTGCAACTATGCCAAGGGACAGACTCTACGCCTCGATGACGATCGCCACGTCGTCCGATTACGGGCTGAACTGGAAGATCGAGGGGCCCATCATCACCGGAACGGACCCGCCTGCCGCGGGCAAGGGCACCGGCGACAGCTGCCCGACCGTGATCAAGGGCAAGGACGAGTTTTATTACGCCTATTGCCTGCGCAACGGCGGCCAATCCTGGAATGGCGGCTACACGTTTCTGGCGCGCGCGCCAGTCGCGCAGCCCGGGCCTGGAAACTGGAAGAAATTCTATAACGGCAGCTTCAGCGAGCCCGGCGTTGGCGGCGCGTCAAGTCCGGTGGATGCATTGGCCGTTGGCTACTGGCTGACGGCCGACAAGACGATCACCATCAAATGGGTGAAGGGCGGGCTCGGCATTGCGCTCTCGCAGGACCGCATCCATTTCACTGACGCGCTCCCCGAGCCCCTGATGCTGACCGAGCCGGGCGATTGGGGGCGCCATAACGGTTACGAGCTGACGGCGTATCATGATTTGATCGACGCCAAGACCGGACTGAACCTGCTCGGCGACCACTGGCTGATGGTCTACATGTATATCAAGCCGAAGGAAGGTTTTGATAAGCGATACCTGGTGTTCCGGCCCATCGATGTCTCGCCTTCTCGCAGAGACGACGAGCCCTCTTCAGGCGTCATGCTGGTGCATTGGTATGATGCCCCCCATCACGACCACGTCTCGACGATCGCGCCGCTACCTGGAAACTGGAGCACCTACGGGCTGGTCGAGCAGTCGGGCTATCTGATGACGGCACCTGATGCGACGCGCAAGACGGTTGCGCTCGAAGAATGCGTCAGCAAATCGCCCGGGCACCCCGACCATATTCTGATCGAGAAGGGCGTGTGCGAAACGCAGGACTATGAGCGCGTGCGCGGCGCCGGATTTGCGTTTGCCAGCCAGGAGCCGGATACGCAGCCGCTCTACAGCTGCTATTCCGATGCGGAAAAATCGCATTTCGCATCCAGCAGTGAGGATTGCCGGCAGATGGGGCGGCGCGAGACCTTGCTCGGCTTTGTCTTGAAGGATTGAGTTTGGGGCGATGCCGATCGCGGCTTCGCGGAACAGCTCTGCTTGCACGAATTTCTCGCACGCCAGCTATAGGATCGCCTGCTCGTGATTTCAAAATCAGCGACGATCGTCATGGCTCCGCGACACCACAATGGTGTCTCGCGGCACAGCCTGACCGACCGGCTTCGCGCCCAACTGGGCAAGGTTGAACAAGATCGAGATCAGGATAACCGGGAGCATGTCGCCGCGTGCAAAGGCGACGCTGGCCGCGATGAGAATGGCCTTCAGAGTGGCCAATATTGCGAGAAGCTTTGACATCGGACACCTCGCCTTCTTTTCCGGACTGCGTCGCAAGAGTGAAATGCAACTTGGCTCACGTGCATCGCTGCTCTGCTGTATTGTCGACATAACCCCCTTGCATCGGCGCGATTAGCCCGCATTTCCTTGAATGACCTTTGCGTTCTTCGAGGAAATCGATGGACCTTCTCGGCGCGCTCGGAGTCCTGGTCCGCGTGGTGGAGACGGGCTCGTTTTCGGCCGTCGCCCGTGAGCGCGAGCTCAGCCAGGCTGCGGTCGCCCGCCAGGTCTCGCAGCTGGAAGAACATTTCGGGGTCCGCCTCTTTCACCGCACGACGCGAAAGCTCAGCCTGACCGACGATGGCGCAGATGCTGCTGGGTCTGGCCCGGCCCGTGCTGGACGGTGTTGACGGGCTGGAAGTTGCGCTCGGCCGGCAGAGCGCCTCACCTGTCGGGCTTGTGCGCGTGGGTGTCACGGTGGCGGCCAGCCGCTTCCTCGCGCAACGTCTTCCGACCTTGCTCGCCGATCATCCGGGGCTGAAGGTCGAGCTCGTGGTAGGTGATCGGCTCGGCGACATGATCGAAGACCGGCTCGACCTTGCCATGCGCGTCGGCGAGATCACGGATGCGTCACTGGTGGTGCGTCGTAGCGGGACCGCCGTATTCGTTGCCGTGGCAGCGCCAAGCTACATCAAGCGGCACGGCGAACCATCCAGTCCCGCCGAGCTTGCAAACCACACCTGCATTGTGCACGACGTCGGACCGGATTCGGACGTCTGGACCTTTGTTACGCCGGAAGGCGCCAAGGATTTTCGGGTGTCGGGCGGATTTCTCGCCAACGACGTGCGTGCGGTGCACCTGGCCGCTCGGACCGGATACGGCATGGTCTATCTCGCTCTGGTCGAAGTGGCCGATGACCTCCGCAGTGGCAGGCTGGTTCGCGTATTGAGCGACTTTCCCGCTCCCGGTGTTCCGTTCAGCCTGGTCTATCCATCGCGACGGCATCTCGCGCCACGCACGCGTCTTGTGATCGATTTCATCTGGGAGCAGGTTCGACAAGTCCAGGCGGAGCTTGCAACGGCATCCGATGAGGCGCGCACCGCGTAAGCGCCGCGCTGATGCGCGCTCGCTCACGCGGTCGCATTCGTTCCTCCCTGGGAGGCTTTGATCGGGACATCACGCCAGCGGTCGCTGGCCCCGAAGGTGTGCTCCCTTTGTTATTTCTGGCGATGCTTGCGGGCAATTGGCGCGTACGCGTAGGCGTTGGCGGCGCTACCGATAGAAGGATTGCGGAAGCAATCGCCGCCACGTCCAGAGGACATGTTCTGGCACTGGGCCAATGTCTCGAAGCCGCACTGCAACATGAAGGCGGTCACGTCTCTGCGGCAATACTCGTAGTCCTTCGCCGCGGCTGGTCCCGCCGCATTAAAGAAGGCTATGCAGGCGACTGCTGCGACTCCTAGGCTCAAAAGCTTGCTCATGTTTGCTCTCTCTGTTTGCGATCAGATGCCGTTACGGCACCAGCGGGAGAGCTATGGCTGCGCCAGAGCCTGAAAATGCGCACGACGCTTGAAACACTTTCAAGCAAATCGATCTAATCGACGAAGCGAACCGTCAACCTCTACTTCCAAACGCGCGATCAACCATGCGCTGCATCAGATCTCCCCCGGGGTGCGACGGCTTTTCGTCCCAATCCAGTGCGCTCCAGGTCTGCCGGAACGGGTTCGCCGCTATGTGACGCAGGCACTTTCAGATCGACGGCGCTGGTTCAATGCCCTTCGAACGCCATCAGCGTTCGCACCGGCACGTCCATCGCCCGCAGCTTGGCAGCACCGCCAAGATCCGGCAGATCGATGATGAAGCAGGCCGCGACCACATTGGCGCCGATCTGGCGCAGCAATTTCACCGCGCCCTCCGCAGTGCCGCCGGTCGCGATCAGGTCGTCGACCAGGATCACGCGCTCGCCGGGGTGCACGGCGTCGGCATGCATCTCCATCTCGTCGATGCCGTATTCGAGCGAATAGGCGATGCGGACGGTGGTGTGCGGCAACTTGCCTTTTTTGCGGATCGGCACGAAGCCGGCAGAGACCTGGTGCGCCACGGCGCCGCCGAGGATAAAGCCGCGCGCCTCGATGCCGGCGACCTTGTCGATCTTGTTGCCGGCCCAGGGATGCACCAGTTCATCGACGGCGCGGCGGAAGGCGCGGGCATCCGCAAGCAGCGTCGTGATATCGCGAAACAGGATGCCCGGCTTCGGATAGTCCGGAATGGTGCGGATACTCGCCTTCAGGTCGAGATCGAAAGTCACAGGTCACCTCTCAATTGCGTATCCTTGACCGGCACGCCGAGCCGGAAAGCATTTTCCACAATGCGCAAGCCCACCTCGCCGCCCAGCGACATCAGCGATTCCGGGTGAAACTGCACGCCGCCGACCGGCAGCGTCTTGTGTTCGATCGCCATGGCGACGCCGTCCTCGGTGCTCGCGGTCACGTCTAGCACGTTCGGCATGCTGTTGCGCTCGACAAACAGCGAATGATAGCGGCCGATCATGATTTCATCGGGCAGGTTCTGCATCAGCCGCCCGCCCCGCACCTTGACCTGCGACGGCCGGCCGTGCGCCGGCCGGCCGAGCTGCCCGAGTTGGCCACCAAAATATTCGCCGATCGCCTGCACCCCGAGGCAGACGCCGAAGATCGGCAGTTTTTTCTCCAATGCCGCGCCGATCGTCTTGGCGATGGCAAAATCCTCGGGCCGGCCAGGACCCGGCGACAGCACCAACAGATCCCAGTTCTTATGCTTGAGCATGTCCAACGCATGGATGTACCTGACCACGGTCACGCTGGCGCCGACCTGCCGGAAGTAATCCGCCAGCATATGGACAAAACTGTCATCATGGTCGATCAGCAGCACCCGCTTGCCGCGTTCCGGTGGCATCGGGCGCGAAGGTCGACAGCGGCTTTGGCGGATCGCCGCGCAGCGCCTGGAACAGAGCGGCTGCCTTGACCTGGCATTCGCGATCCTCGGCCGCGGGGTCGGAGTCGAACAGGCAGGTCGCGCCGACCCGCACCTCAGCCAGGCCGTCCTTCATCCTGATGGTGCGGATGGTCAGCCCGGTATTGATGCTGCCGTCGAAATTCACGGCTCCAATCGCGCCGGCATACCAGCGCCGCGACGAGCGCTCGTGGTCCTCGACGAACTGCATCGCCCACAATTTCGGCGCGCCGGTCACCGTCACCGCCCAAGCATGGGTGAGGAAGGCATCGAGCGAGTCGAAACCCGGCCGCAGCATGCCCTCGACATGGTCGACGGTGTGAAACAGTTTTGAATAGGTCTCGATCTGCCGCCGCGCCAAAACCTTGATCGTGCCGGGCACGCAGACCCGCGCCTTGTCGTTGCGGTCGACGTCGGTGCACATGTTGAGTTCGAATTCGTCCTTCTCGCGAATTCAGCAATTGCCGGATCTGCTCGGCATCGCCGATCGCATCGACGCCGCGCGCGATGGTGCCCGAGATCGGGCAGGTCTCGACCCGCCGCCCGTCGGAGCGCACGAACATCTCCGGCGAGGCCGACACCAGAAATTCGCCGTCGCCGAGATTCATCAGCGCGCCGTAAGGCGACGGATTGATCCGGCACAGCCGCTGGAACACTTCCGCCGGCGACCGCTCGCAGGGTTCGGCGAACAATTGCCCGGGCACCGCCTCGAACAAATCGCCGCGCGCAAACGCCGCGCGCGCGGTCTCGACGGTGGCCTGATATTCGCCGGGCGCGTGATCGGAAAATCCCTGCCGCGGCGTCTTGGCGTAGAGCGCTTTCGGGCGTCTGCCGCGGCAAAGCCTCGGTTGACTTTCCTTTCCAGGCAAAGTCATAGCTCAAGACCACGCCGCGGCCGGTGGCGCGGTCATAGGCCAGCAGGCGATCCGGCACGTAGAGCACGATGTCGCGCTGATCGGACTCACGCGGGCGCTTCTGCACGAGGTCCTCGATCTGGAACACCAGATCATAGGCGAACGCGCCGAACAGGCCGAGCAGCGGATCGTCATTGGCGCAGAAGCGCAGCCACGAGATCGCGCACCAGCGACATCACGCTGGCGCGGCGGGTGCGCTGGTCTTCCTCGACCGGTGCGGCGCCGCGCAGGATATGGCCGGCGAGGCGTGACGCGGTTTTTTCGGTGATGACGACGCAGGGCTCGCGCAAGCTATCGCCAAGGAACGCGATCAGCACCTCGCCGCGCGCGTTCAGCGCTTGCAGCGAGAAATCGAAGCCCGTGGTTTCCAGCCGCAGCGGCGGATCGGAAAAGCCGAGATCAAAGCTCTCGTAGCGGCCCGGCACCGTGGTGCCCGACGACAGCACCACGCCGCGGCGGCGATCGAGCAGGTCGATCAGATCGTCGAGCCGGTTGGCGCCGCCGGAGAACTGCTCGACCGACCGCGGCACCGCAAGGCCGCCACGGGTGCGATATTCGCTCTGGCCGGCAGTGAGAATGCTGTCCTGTTCATGTGATCCTCTTACGAAACTTGCCGAGGGAACGCCACACAGGACAAACGAAAGGCCGTCGCACTGCGATGACGGCCTCTAGACGATTGGGAGAAAATGAAATCGCACCGGCCACCTCTTAGGAGGTGCGCCACCAGAGACGGGTTGGGCGGACGGCGGTGCTCATGAGCGAAGGTAAACACCATGGCGGCGGCGGGACGTCAAGGGACGCCCGGGGCGGCTCCAAGGGGGCCCCAAGCGGCCTGGAGACATCTTTAGGCCGTGGACGGGCGTAAAAATATGCGTAGGATTTAAGCAAGTATCGGCGGGTCAACGCCGGGATTAACGGAGGCCGCGATGTTGCAGGCTCTGGGATATGCCGGGTTCGGGTCAGACCGATCTCGACGACTGGCGGCAATTCGGGACCGGCCTGGTCGGCCTGCAGGCGGTGGAGCGCGGCAACTCCTTGCTGGCGTTCCGGATGGACGACCGCAAGCAGCGCATCGTCATCGACCGTTCGATGGCCGAAGGCGCGCGCTTCTTTGGCTGGGAGGTCGCCGACGCGGCCGCGCTGGATGCGCTCGCGGCGCGGCTGGAGGGCGTCGGCGTCGCGGTCACGGCCGAGCCGCAGAGCTTGCGGATCAACAGGCGCGTTCGCGCGCCTGATTTCGTTTCGCGATCCCGGCCGGCAATCGGCTGGAGGCATTTTACGGCGCCGAGATCGACGACACGCCGTTCAAGCCCAGGCCGTTCGATCTCGGGCTTCCGCACCGGGCCGCTCGGCCTTGGCCATGCCGTGCTGACGGTGGACAATATCGACGCCGGTGATG
Source organism: uncultured Alphaproteobacteria bacterium (assembly GCA_963713785.1). Taxonomy (GTDB): domain Bacteria; phylum Pseudomonadota; class Alphaproteobacteria; order Rhizobiales; family Xanthobacteraceae; genus Bradyrhizobium. Next base: position 214,210 of record CAVQNB010000009.1, on the reverse strand, counting down.
GCGTTCTACGTCGACGTGCTCGGCTTCGGGCTCTCCGATTACATCGAAAAGCCATTTCGCGCCTATTTCTTCCACATCAACGCGCGGCATCACTCGCTGGCGCTGATCGAGACCGGCAAGAACGGCATGCATCACCTGATGGTCGAACTGTTCTCGCTCGACGATGTCGGCCAGTCCTACGACGTCGCATTGAGCGAGCAGGATCGCGTCAGCGTCACGCTGGGACGTCACACCAACGATTTCATGACGTCGTTTTACGCCAAGACGCCGTCATCCTTCATGGTCGAATGCGGCTGGGGCGGCCGCGAGATCGATCCTTCGAACTGGCAACCGGTCGAAATGCACGGACGGCCCGAGCCTGTGGGGGCACGAGCGCGTCTGGCTGCCGGAGAAAGACCGCGAAGTGGCGCGCGAGATGCGGATGCGCGCCGCGGCTTCCGGCCTGCGCGCGCCGGTCCAGGTCATGGAGGGCAATTACAAGCTGATGTCCGGGCACCTGCGCGTGGTGGGATGGGGTGCGCGGCAAGGGCTGATACGGTCACCCTCAATTATAGACCAACTCGTCATTGCGAGCGAAGCGAAGCAATCCATCGAGCCGCAAGGAAAGCCTGGATTGCTTCGTCGCTTCGCTCGACCTACCCCAGATGCTTCCTGAAAAACTCCGTCGCGCGGCCCCAGGCGAGTTCGGCGGCGTGGCGGTCGTGCACCGTTCATGCGCTGTTCGTTGACGAAGGCGTGCTCGGCGTCATAACGAAAAAGCTCGAGCGACTTGCCGGCGGCCTTCATGGCCTTCTCGAAGCCGTCGACCAGTTGCGGCGTGCACCAGTCGTCCTTGTTGGCGAAATGCGCCTGCAGCGGAATTTTCACGTCCGCAGGTTTTGCCGCCTGCTCCGGCGGAATGCCGTAAAACACCACGCCCGCGGTCAGCTCCGGAATCTTGGTGGCGCCGATGATGGTCACGGCGCCGCCGAGGCAGAAGCCGGTCAGGCCGACCTTGGCGCCGTTCCGGGAAAGATATTGCGACGGCGCCGCGCACGGTCTGCGTGGTGGCGTCCATGAAATCCAGCGAGTTCATCTCTTTGCCGGCCGCATCGGTGTCGTGATAGGGCACCACCTTGCCCTTGTAGAGATCGGGCGCCAGCGCATCGAAGCCGGCCAGCGCGAAGCGGTCGCAGATGCCCTTGATCTGCTCCTGCAGCCCCCACCATTCCTGGATCACCACCACGCCCGGCGCATTGCCGCGCTTGGCATTGGCGAGATAGCCGCTGGCGTCCTTGCCGTCCGGACGCTTGAACGTAATGCTGGTGCCCATGGGTATCCTCCGATGATTGTTGTTCGGGGTGCGGTTGGCGGCCATTTTGTCCGCTGTGCGGGCAGGAAGCAATCCAGTTCGGCGCTCCTGGATTGCTTCGCCGGCAACGACGGCCCAACAAAAAAGCCCCCGCAGGGGCCTCTTCAAATTCGCGTCATAAGAGCCGGGATCAATGCGCGTCGGCCCAGACCTTCTTCTTGGTGAAGTACATCAAGCCGGCGAAGATGATCAGGAACACGAACACCTGCAGGCCCAGCCGCTTGCGGGCTTCCATATGCGGCTCTGCGGCCCACATCAGGAAGGTGGTGACGTCGTGCGCGTATTGCGCGACCGTCGCCGGCGAGCCGTCGTCGAACGTCACCTGCCCGTCGCTTAGCGGCTTCGGCATCTTGATGGCGTGGCCGGGGAAATACTTGTTGTAGTAGGAGCCGTCGGGGATCGTGACGCCCGCCGGCGGCTTGTCTTCAAAGCCTTGCAGGATCGCGGAGACGTAGTTCGGGCCCTGCTCCTGGAACTGGGTGAAGAAGTCGAAGATGAATTTCGGAAAGCCGCGCTCATAGGAGCGTGCTTTGGTGATCAGCGACAGGTCGGGAGGCGCAGCACCTCCGTTTGACGCCCGCGCCGCCTGCTCGTTGGGGAATGGCGGGGGGAAGTAATCGGCGGGCCGGCCCGGCCGATCGAACATTTCGCCCTGGTCATTGGGGCCATCCTTGATCTTGTATTCGGCCGCGAGCGCCGCGGCTTGCGCTTCCGAATAGCCGGGACCGCCGGGATCGGCGAGATTGCGGAACGCGATATAGTTCAGCGAGTGACAGGCGGAACAGACTTCTTTGTAGACTTTCAGGCCGCGCTGCAACGATCCGCGATCGTACTTGCCGAACGGACCCGCGAACGACCAGGTCTGCGACGGCGGCGTCTCCTGGTTTTCGGCTGCCCGCGCATCTCTGCGTGGAGCCTGCGAACAGCGCGCCCGCCACCGCAAGCGCGATCGCGGCGGAGACCATCGCCTTGCCTCCGCTCTTGGCCAGCACATCGTCGGCAATCGAATTCGGCAGCGGCCGCGGTTTTTCGACCCGGCTCAACAGCGGCAGCACAACCAGGAAATAGGCGAAGTAGCAGAAGGTCAGGATACGGCCTGCGATCACGTAAATGCCCTCGGGCGGCTGCGCACCGAGATAACCCAAGAGCACGGCGACGATCACGAAGATCCAGAAGAACTGCTTTGCCAGGGGGCGATACTTGCACGATCTGGTCTTCGCGGTATCGAGCCAGGGCAGGAACACCAGGATCAGGATCGAGGAGAACATCACGACCACGCCGGCGAGCTTGTTCGGAATGGAGCGAAGCATCGCGTAGAACGGCAGGTAGTACCATTCCGGCACGATATGCGCGGGCGTCACACCGGGATTGGCGGGGATGTAGTTGTCGGCATCGCCGAGATAGTTCGGCATGTAGAAGATGAACCAGGCGAAGAAGATCAGGAAGCAGGAAGTGCCGAACAAATCCTTGATCGTGGCATGCGGCGTGAACGGCACGGTGTCCTTTTCGGTCTTCGCCTCGACGCCGGCCGGATTGTTCTGGCCCGCGACATGCAGCGCCCAGACATGCAGCACCACGACGCCGGCGATCACGAACGGCAGCAGATAGTGCAGCGAGAAGAAGCGGTTCAGCGTCGGGTTGCCGACCGAATAGCCGCCCCACAACAGCGTCACGATGCTCTCGCCGACATAGGGAAAGGCGGAGAACAGATTGGTGATGACGGTGGCGCCCCAAAAGCTCATCTGGCCCCAGGGCAGCACGTAGCCCATGAAGCCGGTCGCCATCATCAACAGGTAGATGATGACGCCGAGGATCCAGAGGATTTCGCGCGGCTCCTTGTAGGAGCCGTAGTAGAGGCCGCGCAGCATGTGGATATAGACCGCGAGGAAGAACATCGAGGCGCCGCTCGCGTGCATGTTGCGGAGCAGCCAGCCGTAGTTGACGTCGCGCACGATGCTTTCGACCGAGTGGAAGGCCAGCGTGGCCTCCGGCGTGTAGTGCATCGCCAGGATCACGCCGGTCAGGATCTGCATCCCGAGCATGAACGAAAGGATGGCGCCGAAAGTCCACCAGTAGTTCAAATTGCGTGGCGTCGGATAGGCCACGAACGAGGAATGCATCAGTCCGAAGATTGGGAGGCGCCGTTCAATCCATTGCAGGACGGGATTGGTCAACTGGAAGTCGGAGGGTCCGCTCATGATGCGATCCTGAAGGAAATTAAGGCGCGACGGCGTGATGGCTCGAAAGTTCGATCCGAGCCTCAGCCGATCTGGATTTTGGTATCGGAAACGAACTGATAGGGCGGCACCGCCAGGTTGGCCGGTGCGGGCCCCTGGCGAATGCGACCGGAGGAGTCGTATTGCGAGCCGTGACAGGGACAGAAGAAGCCGTCGTAATTGCCCTCATAGGCAATCGGGATGCAGCCGAGATGGGTGCAGATGCCGATCACGACCAGCCACTGATCATGGCCTTCCTTGACCCGGGACTGGTCGCTCGCCGGATCGGGAAGGCTCGCGACGGGCACCTGGCGTGCCTCGTCGACCTGCTTCTTGGTGCGGTTCATGATGTAGATCGGTTTGCCCCGCCAGAACACCTTGATGTCCTGCCCTGACGCGATCGGCGCAAGATCGACCTCGATCGGCGCGCCGGCCGCGATCGTCGAGGCGTCCGGATTCATCTGGGAAATGAATGGCCAGAGCGTGGTCAGGCCACCCACCGCGGCGGCGGCTCCCGTTGCAACAAAGAGGAAATCACGGCGTGTCGGATGGTCCGCCGAAGACGCTGTCGTCACGATTCCAAGCCCTTTCTTGTCTGCAGCCGGTGGAACCGCCCCGCAAGACGCCGAAAACGTCACCGAGGGAGGCTGCCGGCGCCCGCGGCCCCCGCGGCGGCAGAATGACCGCCTTTCTCGCCGATCGGGCGATCCCCAGCAGTCCAGAATCGTTCTATTGGCACCCTTGCCGGAAGAGCGCAAGCCCGGTATCCGCAGCTGAGCGTGCAATGCACTCATTCCGCGCAGAGCCATGAATTATCAGGGCTGTCACAAAAATGCAGATCGCGCTTTTCCAGCCCGACATCCCCCAGAACACCGGGACCATCCTCAGGCTCTGTGCCTGCCTGAATGTGGCAGCCCACATCATCGAGCCCGCCGGCTTTACGACCTCGGACCGGCAATTCCGCCGGGCCGGCATGGATTATCTCGACGAGGTGACGCTGACCCGCCACAATTCCTGGACATAAATTCGAGCAATGGCGGCTTGCCAAGGGCTACCGGCTGATCCTGTTCACGACAAAGGGCGCCACGCCCTATCTTGATTTCGGCTACGGCGCGTCGGACATCCTGCTGTTCGGGCGCGAAACCGCTGGTGTCACCGACGAGGTCGGTTGCTGCCGCCGACGCGCGGCTGGTGATCCCGATCAAGCCGAGCCTGCGTTCGCTCAATGTCGCGATGGCAGCCGCGATGGCGGTCGGCGAGGCGCTGCGGCAGACCCGCGGAGAACGCGTAATGGACATGTCCGTGATCGAGGATCGCAAAGCACGCGCCAGGGCCTGGTTCGAGGCGCTGCGCGACGACATCTGCGCGGCCTTCGAGAAACTGGAGGACGACGCGCCGGCATCGCTCTATCCCGGGCGGCGCCGGGCGCTTCGAGCGCACCCCATGGGAGCGCACTGACCATAGCGGCGGGCCCGGTGGCGGCGGCGTGATGAGCGTGATGCGCGGGCGGCTGTTCGAAAAGGTCGGCGTGCATTGCTCCACCGTGCACGGCGAATTCGCCCCTGAATTCCGCGCGCAGATCCCGGGCGCCGCCGAAGACCCGCGCTTCTGGGCCTCCGGCATTTCGCTGATCGCGCATATGCGCAATCCGAACGTGCCGGCGGTGCACATGAACACCCGCTTCGTCGTCACCACCAAGGCGTGGTTCGGCGGCGGCGCCGACCTGACGCCCGTGCTGGAGCGGCGGCGAAGCCAGGATGATGCCGACACGATGGCCTTTCACGCCGCGATGAAGGCCGCCTGTGACGCCCATGCGGCGGTCGCGCCCTATGAAAAATACAGGAATTGGTGCGACGAATATTTCTACCTGCCGCATCGCAAGGAGGCGCGCGGCATCGGCGGCATCTTCTACGACTGGCACGATTCCGGCGACTGGGACGCCGACCTCGCCTTCACCAGGGATGTCGGCCGGGCCTTCCTGAAGATCTATCCCGAAATCGTCCGGCGCAATTTTGCGGCTTCATGGAGCGCCGGCGACCGCGAGGAACAATTGATCCGGCGCGGCCGCTATGTCGAATTTAACCTGCTCTATGACCGCGGCACCATTTTCGGGCTCAAGACCGGCGGCAATGTCGATTCGATTCTGTCATCGATGCCGCCGGAAGTGAAATGGCCGTGAAGCGACAGCGTTGAGATTGCTGTCTTTCCGTCGAAGTTCCATCCAAGGCGGCAGATAAATCAAAAGTTTTTGTGTCGGCGACGCCGCGCCGATGCCTTACCGTGATCACCCTGTCATCACATATCGATAGCCTCTTATATTCGCGTCGTTCAACGTGAAGGAACAGATCATGGAATTGAAACCAGGCGATGTCGTCATGCTGAAATCCGGTGGTCATCCGGTCACGGTGGCAGAAGTCAGCGAAGATACCGTCGAATGCCTGTGGATGGGCGAGAACGGCGATCTGTTCCGCGAAACGCTTCCGATCGCCGTGCTCGAACGCGCGGAAATCGATCCTTCGGATGAAGATGAGGACGAGGAGGAAGACGAAGAAGACGGGGAAGACGACGACGAAGATGAAGACGACGAGGACGAGCACAAGAAAGACAAGGTTGCCTGAGCGCCTCGCGGCGCCGCCGGGTCTGGTGCAAGTCTCTAGTGCAACAGAGACCGCGCCGCGCTTGAGGTCATCACCACGCCGCCGGTGATGACCGCGGCATCGAGGATCGCAGTGTGGATGTGAACGGGCATGCGCTCGACGAATGCCTTGGCCAGGAACGTGCCGGGCAGCGCGATCGCGCCGATCAATAGCGCAAACGCGAGCACCTGCGCGGTGACGACGCCGGCGAACCCGAACACCGAAATCTTGATCAGGCTGGTGACCACTGAGATGATTGCGTCGGTCGCGATCACGGCGGCGCCTTCCAGGCCCGCCGCCATCAACAGCGACAGCAGGATCACGCCCGAGCCCGACGTGCCGCCGACGACGACGCCATAGCCCACCGAGCCAAGGCCAAGTCCGGTATCGCCGATCCTGACATCGTGGCGCCTGAGCAGGCGGCGCAGCGGCACGCTCAAAATCAGCATCGAGCCAATCACCAGCGCAGCGCCGGCATTGGTCAGCCGCGTATAGCCATAAGCCCCGATCGCGGTCGTGAATGCGGCGGCCAGAACAACGATCAGCGCGCGGCGGCGATCGACATAGCGGAAATAGGCGGCCATCCGGCTGAGATTGGAGAATACCGCCGAGATCGCGATGATCGGCACCACCGGTTCGGCGCCGATCAGCGGCACCAATACGAGCGGCATCAGCGCGCCGGTGCCGTAGCCGGCGAGCCCGCCGACCACGGCGGCAAACAGCGCGACGACGGCAACCAACAGCAGTTGTAAGAGCGAGATGTCGGCAAAACCTGCAAGAATGCTCACGGCCTGATATCGCGGTTGAGCCGGGCCACGGCCTGATCGGCGATCGCGGTAAGGGTGATCTGGTCGAGCGGGAAATCGGCGGCAAGCCAGGCGTCTTCGGCGAGCGCAAGCACCTGGCCGAGCAACGGGCCTTCGGCTATTCCGCGTGCGATGAAATCGGCGGCCTTGAGCGGAAATTTCGGCGCGCTCCAGCGTTGCGGCAACGTCGCAAGCTCGCGCCAGCGCGCCTCGTCGGCATTCCCGCCTGCCCGCGCCCATGCCAGCAACAAGCGGTCGCGATAGAAATCCTGGCCGAGCCGATAGAGCCGCCGCCGCGCCCTCGCATCGTCCATGCCGTCGAGCCGCCACCAGCGGTGGCCCATGGAATCGAGCGCTCTGGCTTCCGCGTTGGCGAGCCGCAATCGCACGGCAAGGCGTCTTGCGTCTTCGGTGACGGCAACCGCAAGTGCTGCCAGGCGGCGGATCGGGTCCGGCTTCAATCCGAGCAGGCGCTCCGCCGCGATCATGCCGGAAAAAGCCCCGGTGTAGGCAATGCCGCCGGAAATCAGCAGCAGCAATCCTGCATCCGCCATCGCCGATACCGCGGCCGCAGCACCGTCGGCGACCAGAAGCTTCAGCATCTCCACGCGCACGCGCTCCGCCGACAAGGAGGAAAGGCCCGCGCGTCCGGCAATGCAGGCCAGATACCCGGCGCGGTCGGGTTCGCCCGAACCATAGGCGGCGTGAATGCGGAAGAAGCGGAGGATGCGCAGATAATCCTCCGCGATCCGCTGGCTGGCATCGCCGATGAAGCGCACGCGTCTTGCCGCGACGTCGTCGAGACCGCCGACATAGTCGTAGACAAGGCCATCAGCATCGACCGACAGGGCGTTGATGGTGAAGTCGCGCCGCGCTGCGTCGGCCGCCCAGTCGCGGCCGAAGGCGACCTTGGCCTTGCGGCCGAACGTCTCGGTGTCCTCGCGGAGCGTAGTGACCTCGAACGGCTGCGCGTCGACCACCAGCGTCACGGTGCCGTGCTCGATGCCGGTCGGCACGCTCTTGATGCCGGCGGCAGCGGCGCGCCGGACCACTTCATCGGGCAGCGCCGATGTCGCAATATCGATATCGCCGACCGGAATTTTCATCAACGTGTTGCGGACCGCACCGCCGACCACCCGCGCTTCCTCGCGATCGCGATTGAGCAGTTCGAGCACGCGCGCCGCCGGGCCGGATCTGAGCCAGGGCGCGTCATCGAGCACGCGCGCTGTGTTCATTTCTCCGCTCCGGGAACCAGCCTGCCGTTCTCGATATGGGCCGGGACGTAGGTCGAATTCGGCGAGGCGCCGGAGAAATGCGCCAGCAGGATGAAGCTTACGACCACCAGCAGCAGCGAGCCGAGCGCGAGCTTGGCGACGAGCTGGAGCGGCCAGGAGGATTGCACCAAAAGCCCGGAGCGCGTCGCGATCAAAAACAGCGCATAGACCGCAAATGGAATTAGGAAAATTCCGATCTCGGTCAGCGCCGGGCGGATCATGACAGATAGATCCGCTCGTAAAGCACCCGCAAGATGCCCGCGGTCGCGCCCCAGATGTAGCGCTCGGCGAACGGCATGGCGTAGTACGATCGCTCCATGCCGCGAAACTCCTTGCTGTGCACCTGATGGTTCTCGGGATTCATCAGGAAGGCGAGCGGTACCTCGAACGCATCGTCGACTTCCGAATGGTTGACGACGAGCTTGAAGCCGGGACGTATCTTGGCCACCGTCGGCAGGATGCGAAATCCGAAGCCGGTGCCGTAGAGATCGAGATAGCCGATCGGCTCGATGAACTCGCGCTTGAGGCCGACTTCCTCATAGGCCTCGCGCAACGCGGCATCGAGCGGCGAAGCGTCGCTCGCATCGATCTTGCCGCCCGGAAAGGAAATCTGGCCGGCGTGCTCGGCAAGTTGCGCCGAGCGCTGCGTCAACAGCACCGTCGGCTGCGGATGATCGACGACCGGAATCAACACCGCCGCGGGGCGCACCGGCTGTTCCTTTGCGATGATCTCAAGCATCCGATCGGTGCCGGGATCGCCGCTGGGCGGAACGATGTTGGGATCGACGAGGCCGGGCGGAACGTCGAAGGCAAGCCGCGCCCTAGCCCGCTCGAAAAACTCCGCCGAAGAGGTCCCGGCGGGCACGGTCTTCACCATCGGCTCGTTCAAAGCGCGGCCCTCACCTCTTCCGCATCCGCCATCGCAAAGAATTCGCCTGACGACGCGACCCCGAACATCTCTTGACCATCGACCACCCGCTCCTCACCGATGTCAACCAGATCGTAATAGAGCGGCCGCGTTACCTTGGCCCACAAATCGGCGCGGACATGAAGATAGGGCGTCAGGCCGCCATCGGCGGCCGCCTCAAAGCGCAGCCGATGCGCGGCATCGCAACTCACCCAGTCATCGACATTGGTCCGGAAACGCAACAGCCGGCCGCTCGCGTCGTTCTCCTTGAGCATCTCGACCGCGAGGAACGGCGCGTCGTCGACGCGGATGCCGACCTTCTCTACCGGCGTCACGAGAAAGTGCTTGCCGTCCTCGCGCTTCAGGATCGTGGAAAAAAGCCTGACCAGGGCCGGCCGGCCGATTGGCGTGCCCATGTAAAACCACGTACCATCGCTTGCGATTCGCATATCGAGATCGCCGCAGAACGGCGGATTCCACAAGTGCACCGGAGGCAACCCCCTTCCGGCGCGCGTAGTGTTTGTCGCTTCCCGCGCAGCGATCGTCAGGCCTTCAAGATTGGTTGTGGACTGCCCTTGCTTCGCCATTGTTTGCCTTAACGTTTGATCGCCATTTGGCACGATTGCTGCAAGACCTGCTTTGCGGATCGCTGTGGAGTTCCACCGGGAAAATACCGGGTCAGGTCGCCACATCGTGATGCCGTTCATACCCCGAAATACCGATAAAGTGGGGATAGTTTAATTCAACGAATACATGGCCTTCGCATAAGTTTAGCATGGCCTTCATGGCATGACGACGCAATCGGGCGTTGCAGGCAAGGAGCGAAGAATGGCGGACAGTGTGGAAAAGCTCGAGGATGTGATCGTCCGTTCGGCCGAACAGGTCTCGGGTCAGGTCCGCGCGGCGAAAGAGGCGATCGGAACCGTCATCTTCGGCCAGGAACGGGTGATCGAGAATACGCTGGTGACGATCCTGTCCGGCGGTCACGCGCTGCTGATCGGCGTGCCGGGCCTTGCCAAGACCAAGCTCGTCGAGACGCTCGGTATCACGCTCGGGCTCGATGCCAAGCGCATCCAGTTCACGCCCGACCTGATGCCGTCGGACATTCTCGGCGCCGAGGTGCTGGACGAAAGCAGTTCCGGCAAGCGCTCGTTCCGCTTCATCTCGGGGCCGGTGTTCGCGCAGCTTCTGATGGCCGATGAAATCAACCGCGCCAGCCCCCGCACCCAGTCGGCGCTGTTGCAGGCGATGCAGGAGCAGCACATCACGGTCGCCGGCGCCCGCCACGATCTGCCAAAACCGTTCCACGTGCTGGCGACGCAAAACCCGCTGGAACAGGAAGGCACCTATCCGCTCCCCGAGGCGCAGCTCGACCGCTTCCTGATGGAGATCGATGTCGACTATCCCGATCGCGACGCAGAACGGCGCATCCTGTTCGAGACCACCGGAGCGGAGGAGACGCTGGCCAAGGGCGCGATGAACGCCGACGCCCTCATCACCGCGCAGCGGCTGGTGCGGCGCCTGCCGGTTGGAGACTCTGTGGTGGAAGCGATCCTGTCGCTGGTACGCTCCGCCCGCCCCGGCCCCGAAGGCGGCGACGCCGGCAAGCTGATCGCATGGGGACCTGGTCCCCGCGCCAGCCAGTCGCTGATGCTTGCGGTTCGTGCGCGCGCGCTGCTCGACGGACGGCTCGCGCCCTCGATCGACGACGTGCTCGATCTGGCCGAACCGATTCTCAAGCACCGCATGGCGCTGACCTTCTCTGCGCGCGCGGAAGGGCGCACCATTCCGGACGTGATCCGGCAGTTGAAGACGCGGATCGGTTGATGGCCGCAGAGACAAGGCACTTCAACAAGGAGATCACAGCAATCCGACGCGCCGATGGCGAAAGCCGAACGCTCGCCGCATCGCTGCCGCGTCTCGTGCTTGAGGCCCGCCGCATCGCCGCCAACGTCATTCACGGCCTGCATGGCCGCCGCCGCGCCGGCGCCGGCGAAAGTTTCTGGCAATACCGCCGCTTCGTTTCGGGCGAACCGTCGCAGAGCGTCGACTGGCGGCGCTCGGCGCGCGACGATCATCTCTATGTCCGCGAGCAGGAATGGGAGGCCGCGCACACCGTGTGGCTGTGGCCGGACCGTTCGCCGTCGATGGCCTTCGCATCGAAGGGCGCGCGCGACAGCAAGCTCGAACGCACGCTGATCGTGACCTTTGCGCTTGCCGAACTTCTGGTCGCCGGCGGCGAGCGCGTCGGCATTCCCGGCCTGATGAACCCGACCGCAAGCCGCAGCGTCATCGACAAGATGGCGCAGTCGATGCTCCATGACGATGCCGATCGCGCGAGCCTGCCGCCGTCCTTTGTGCCGTCGGCGCTCGCCGAGATCGTGGTGCTGTCGGACTTCTGGTCACCGATCCTGGAAATCAGGAACATGCTGGCCGGCCTGTCGGCATCGGGCGCGCACGGCACGCTGGTGCAGATCGTCGATCCCGCCGAGGAGGAATTCCCCTATTCCGGCCGCGTTGAATTCGTCGAGCCGGAAGGCTTTGGCATCATCACCGCGGGCCGCGCCGAACGATGGGCTGATGACTATATCGCCCGTGTCGCCCTGCATCGCGACCAGATCCGCGACGAGACCAACAAGCTCGACTGGCTGTTCTCGACCCACACCACGAGCCGCTCGGCGGCCGAACTCTTGCTGTTCCTGCATGGCGGCATGATGGTGAGCAAGACCAGCGCCGGTGGAGTGAGCGTCAAAGCGGGGCGGAGCGCATGATCGCAGGTCTCCCCCTCAGCTTCGCCGAACCGCTGCTGCTGCTGGGTCTCTTCAGCCTGCCGCTATTGTGGTGGCTGTTGCGGGTGATGCCGCCCAGGCCGCGGCGCATCGAATTTCCACCGACCCGGCTGTTGTTCGATATCGCGCCGAAGGAAGAAACGCCTTCCCGCACGCCATGGTGGCTGACGGCGTTGCGGCTGGCCGCCGCCGCGCTCGTCATCCTGGCGGCTGCCGGACCGGTGTGGAATCCGCAGACCGGGCTTGCCGGCAAGACGACGCCGCTTCTGATCCTGCTCGATGACGGCTGGAGCTCGGCTTCGAGCTGGGACACACGCCTGCGCGCCGCCGATGAATTGATTGCGAATGCCGACAGCGACCGGCGCGGAGTCGCGATCGTGCCGCTGTCGGAGACCACGCGTGACGTCACCGTGATGCCTGCGGGCGCGGCAAGGGTGGCGTTGCGCCAGATCGCGCCAAAACCCTATGCGGTCGAGCGCATCGAGACCGTTCCCGCGATCGAGCGTTTCCTGAAAGCCACCGGCGATTGCGACATCGTCTGGCTATCGGATGGCGTCGACACCGGACGCGGCCCGGAATTCATCGAGGCGCTGGGCAAGACCATCGGGGATCGCAGCTTGACGGTTTTCGAAGGCGGCACGTCGTCGCCGCTGGCGCTGGTCGCGGCCGAAAATGCCGCGGCGAAGATGACGGTGAAGGTGCTGCGCACCGATACCGGCATTGCCACAGGCATCGTGCGCGCGATCGATGCCAAGGGCTCGCCGATTGGGGAAGCCCGTTACGCCTTTGCGCCGCAGGCTGTGGAGGCGGAAGCCTCGTTCGACCTTCCGGTCGAGCTGCGCAACGATATCGCGCGCCTCGAGATCGCGGGCGAGCGATCTGCGGGCGCGGTGCAGTTGCTCGACAAAAGATGGCGCCGGCGCGCGATCGGGATCGCCAGCGGCGCGACCAGCGACACCGCGCAGCCGCTATTGGCGCCGGTGTTCTATCTCACCCGCGCGCTCGGACCGTTCGCTGACGTAAGGCTGGGGGATCGCGGCGTCGCCCCGCAACAGTCGATCACGCAATTCCTCGACCAGAAACTGCCGATGATCGTCTTGGCCGACGTCGGCACGCTGTCGCCGGAAATCCGCGAGCGTCTGACGGCCTGGATCGAACAAGGCGGCGTGCTGGTGCGTTTCGCCGGCCCGCGCCTTGCGCAGGCCGACGACGATTTGGTGCCGGTGAAACTGCGTCGTGGCGGACGCAGCCTCGGCGGCAGTCTCACGTGGGAAAAGCCGCAGCATCTGGCCACTTTCACCGCCGACGGTCCGTTCGCCGGCCTTGCGGTCCCCAAGGACGTCACCGTCAGCCGGCAAGTGCTCGCCGAACCCGATGCCGTGCTCGCGACCAAGAGCTGGGCTTCGCTCGAAGACGGCACGCCGCTTGTGACCGGCGAACATCGCGGCAAGGGGATGGTGATCCTGTTCCATGTCAGCGCCGATATGCGCTGGTCGGATCTGCCGATGTCGGGAACCTTCGTCGAGATGCTGCGTCGGGTCGTCGATATGTCCGGCTATACCTCCAATCCCGGCGCGGGCGTGGCCACGGAAGCGAATGCGGAGACGGTGGCGCCGCTGCACATCCTCGACGGCTTCGGCGCGTTCGGTCCGCCGCCCGCGACCGCCAAGCCGCTGCCGGCCGACTTCCGCGACCGCGCGACGCCCGATCATCCGCCCGGCTTCTACGGCCCGGCGGAGGGACCGCTGGCCGTGAATACGCTGGCGGCGGCCGATCGCATCGCAGCGCTCGATATCTCGCCGCTCAAGGCAAAGCGCGCGAGCTACACCAATGCCGAGCCGCGCGATCTCAGGGGCATCCTGTTGTCGGCCTCGCTGGCGCTGTTCCTGATCGATGCGATCATTGTCGCGCTGCTCGGCGGCGGCCTCACAGCCCTGCTCCGCCGCCGCGCCGCACCGGCGGCGTTAGTGCTTGCGCTCGCTCTAGCCGCGACGATGGCGCTGCCGTCACAGCTCCGCGCCGACGGCGCCGACAGCAATGACGAGTTTGCGCTGAAGGCGGTGTCGCAAACCCGGCTCGCTTATGTCGTCACCGGCAATGCGGACGTGGATTCCATCGTCAAAGCCGGCATGTCGGGGCTGACGCTGTTTCTCGCCCAACGCACCGCGCTCGAAGCCGGCGATCCCGTCGGCATCGATCCCGCGCATGACGAACTGGCGTTCTTCCCGCTGATCTACTGGCCGATCGTGCCGGGCGCGGCAAAGCCGCCGCAAGACGCCATCAACCGCATCGACGCCTATATGAAACAGGGCGGCACCGTGCTGTTCGACACCAGAGACGCCATCGAGGCCTCGCCGAACGAAAATGGCGCGTCACAGACGCCTGCCATGCAGGCGCTGCGCGATATCCTCTCTTCGCTCGACGTTCCCGAACTCGAGCCGGTGCCGCGCGAGCATGTCTTGACCAAAACATTCTATCTGCTGCGCGATTTCCCCGGACGCTTCGTCAACGGGCAAACCTGGGTCGAGACGCTGCCGCGCGAGGATGACGATGAGGCCGCCTCACCACGCCCGGCCCGCGGCGGTGACGGCGTCTCGCCGATCATCATCACCTCGAACGATCTCGCCGGCGCCTGGGCGATCCGCCCCGACGGCCAGCCGATGCTGCCGCTCACCCCGGGCGAGCCGAAGCAGCGCGAATTCGCTTTCCGTGCCGGCGTCAACATCGTGATGTACACGCTGACCGGCAACTATAAGGCTGATCAGGTGCACGCACCGGCACTGATCGAGCGGCTGGGACAGTAACATGCAGTACGGTATCGCGTTCACGCCGCTGGTTCCCTCGCTCGTGCTTTGGCTCGCGGTCGCGGCCATTGCCGTGATCGCGGCCTTGCTGCTGCTCGGCCGCTCGCGAGGTGCCGCGGTGCGTGTCGCCGCGCTGGCGTTGATCCTGCTGGCGCTGGCCAACCCGTCCTTTACCCGCGAGGACCGCGAGCCGCTGTCTTCGGTGGTCGCGGTCGTGGTCGACAAGAGCCCCAGCCAGAATTTCGGCAATCGCACCAGAGAGACCGCACAGGCGCAGAAGGCTCTGGTCGATGCCTTGAAGAAGATCAGGGGACTGGAAGTGCGGGTGGTCGACGCCGGACAGGCCGACGGCGAAACCGACGGCACCAAATTGTTCGGCGCGCTGTCGTCGGCGCTCTCGGACGTTCCGATCGATCGCGTCGCCGGCGCTTTCCTGATCACCGACGGGCGCGTGCATGACATTCCGCCGAATGCCGCCGCGGTCGGATTCCAGGCGCCGGTGCACGCGCTGATCACCGGAGCCAAGGACGAGCGCGACCGCCGCATTGCGATTTCCGCCGCGCCGCGCTTCGGCATCGTCGGCCAAACCCAGACCATCACCTATCGGCTGGACGATCAGGGCGTCACCGGCGAGCGCGCCCGGATCACGGTGCGCCGCGACGGCGAGACCATCAGCGAGCGCACGCTCTCGAGCGGCCAGACTTCCAGCGTCGATATCGACATCAAGCATGCAGGGCCCAACATCGTCGAGATCGAAGCCTCCCCGCTCGAAGGCGAGCTGACGCCGGTCAATAACCGCGCCGTGGTCGCGATTGACGGCGTGCGCGACAAACTCCGTGTGCTCTTGGTCTCCGGCGAGCCGCATTCCGGCGAGCGCACCTGGCGCAACCTGCTGAAATCCGATGCCAGCGTCGATCTCGTGCATTTCACGATTTTGCGCCCGCCGGAAAAACAGGACGGCACGCCGATCAACGAGCTGTCGCTGATCGCGTTTCCAACCCGCGAATTGTTCCAGCAGAAGATCAACGAATTCCAGCTGATCATCTTCGACCGCTACGCGCGTCAGGGCGTGCTGCCGATCGCCTATTTCGACAACATCGCGCGCTATGTGCGCGCAGGCGGCGCGGTGCTGGTCTCCGCAGGCCCCGATTACGCGTCGACCACCAGCATCTGGCGCACGCCACTGGATGCGGTGCTGCCGGCCGAACCCGTCGGAGTCACCGAGAAGCCCTATTACGCGCATCTTTCCGACGCCGGCAAACGCCATCCGGTGACGCGCGGGCTCGAAGGTGCCGCGAGCGAGCCGCCGCACTGGAGCCGGTTTTTCCGCACCGTCGATACCAAGAACGCAATCAATCCGCCGGTGATGACCGGCGCCGACGGCAAGCCGCTGCTCCTGCTGTCGCGGTTTGGCGAAGGCCGCGTCGCGCTGTTGTTGTCCGATCACATCTGGCTGTGGGCGCGCGGCTATGAAGGCGGCGGACCGCATCTCGATCTGCTGCGGCGAATGTCGCACTGGCTGATGAAGCAGCCGGATCTCGACGAGGAGGCGCTGCGGATGCAGGTGCAGGGCCATGATCTCGTGGTGGTGCGGCAAACCATGGCCGACAGCGTCACGCCGGTGGTGGTGACTTCTCCCTCCGGCGCCACGCACGAATTGACGCTGAGCGAGGGCGAACCCGGTGAATGGCGCGCGACATTGCCCGCAAACGAGCTTGGGCTGTGGCAGGCCACCGACGGCACGCTGAAGGCGCTGATCAATGTCGGTCCGACCAATCCCAAGGAATTTTCCGAAGTCACCTCCACACCCGACACGTTAAAGCCCTTGGCGCAGGCGACCGGCGGCGACGCGCGGCGCGTGGTCGATGGCGGAAGCGTCGACCTTCCGCGCATCGTGCCGGTGCGTGCGTCGAGCGTGTTCCATGGCGATGGCTGGATGGGCGTGAAGATGCGCGACGCCAGCGTTGTCAAGGGTGTCGGCGTGCTGCCGATGTTCGCCGGCCTGATCGGCCTGTTGCTGCTGCTCGGCGCCTTCGCCGCGACCTGGCTGCGCGAGGGCCGCTGATCGGGCGCGCTTGATGACGCGTTGCACGAAGATCACAGCGTCGCCAAACCTTGCTCGCCGCGAGAGGCCCTACGGTTGACATCGTCTGCCGATCCCTGCGAAGTTACATTGTAACATCTGATGGTTCGAGTTTTGCCGTCCGATGCGAGGGCGTGTGGGGATGAAGTGGTTCCGGTCGAACATCAAGCATGGCGCGCGGCTTGCGCTGTTCGCGCTTGCCGTTCAATTCGCGCTGTCGTTTGGGCACTTTCACCTACTACCCGCGAGCGAGGCGGCGCCGTCCGTTCAATCGAACCTGACGCAGGCCGTTACGGCCAAAGGCCTCACTGCTGCCGGCGACCAGACCGCACAAAAGCAATCGCCCGCCAATCACGACCGCGACCAGCAGCCGGCTGACAATTGTGCGATCTGCGCCGTTGTCGCAATGGCGAGCACGGTCTTGTTCGCCACCCCGCCGCTATTGTTGCTGCCACAGGCGGTCGAATTTCTGTACCTGACCACCGATGCCGAGTTTGTCCATCTGAAATCGGCCGGCGCAGCGTTCCAGCCGCGCGCTCCTCCTGCCTCCTGACGTCGTTCGATGCACACCCGATGATCGCGCCGCGGCTTACGCGGCTGATCGGCGGGCTCCTTGGAATCGATCCGTCGCATGACGACGGCAGGCACTTTCGGAATTCGCTGATGTCGGCGAATCCGGCCGTGGCTTATCAGGATCGGGATAATGACACTTTATCTAAGGCGCGCTCTCCTCCTCTCCGGCTCAGCGTCACTGCTGCTCGGCTTTGGCAACCCGGCACACTCGCAGACACCTGCGGGAAGCGACAGCACCAAGCTTCCCAACATCGTCGTTGAGTCGCCGAAGCAGGTAGCCGGGAAGCCGAAGGAGAGGGCAAAGCCGCGCGCGGTAGCCCGCGGCCCGGCAAGGCCGCCCAGAACGACACCGCCAGCGCCGATCTCGCCGGCCGAGCAGCTCGCCGCAAAGGGCACTGTCTTTGATCAGGCGCGCAGCAACATTTACACGACGATCGGCACGACCTCCGACACGATCAGCCACCAGACCATCCAGGATCTGCCCGCAGGGCGACAATCAGTCGGTCGAGAAAGTGCTGCTGCAGGCGCCCGGGGTCTCGCAGGATTCCGCCGCCAGCGGCTCGCTGCATGTCCGCAACGACCACGCCAACGTTCAATTCCGCATCAACGGGGTGTTGCTGCCCGACGGGCTCTCCGGCTTCGGCAGCATTTTCGACACCAGCTTCATCGGCAGCATCGCGCTGGTCGTTGGTGCCCTGCCCGCCGAATACGGGCTGCGCACGATCGGTCTCGTCGACATCACGACTCGCACCGATCTTTTCAACAACAGCGGCACCGTCAGCATGTATGGCGGCAGTCATGGAACCATTACGCCAAGCATCGAATATGGCGGCACCTTTGGCGGCAACTGTGCCGCGACGCCCGCGACTACGCCGGGCTACGTCAAGGCGCCGGCGGCTCCCGCGGATTGCTTTCCCGGCGTCCAGTACTACTTCACCGGCCGCTATCTGCAGACCACGGTGGGGATCGAAAATCCGACGCCTGCGTACAATGCGATCCACGATTTCTCCCAGCAGGAGCGAGGCTTTGCCTACATGTCCGCTTTCGTCGACCCGACCACACGGGTCAGCCTGATCGCCGGCACAGCGAACAACAACTTTCAGATTCCCAATGTTCCCGGCGCGCCGATTGGACAAAATGGATTTGTCACCAACGCATTCGGCATCACCAGTTTCAATTCAGCGCGGCTCAACGAAAACCAGTGGGAGCTCACTCACTTTGGCGTATTGTCGGTGCAGAAATCCGTGGATGGCTTCGACGGGCAGTTGTCCTATTTCACGCGCTACAACAATTTGCACTTCTTGCCGGACCCGGTCGGCGATCTGTTGCTGAACGGCATCGCCTCGACCGTCACCCGCACCTCCTACACCAACGGCATTCAGGGCGACGGCTCGTATCAGGTCAATCCGGCCCACACGATCCGCGCCGGCTTCACGGTCAGCGGCGAGCAGGTATTCGTCGGCAATACGTCGCTGGTCGAGCCCTGCATGATCTGCGACGGCTCCGACAATGGCGCGCCGGTGTCGATCACCGACAACGTCTCGAAACTGGGCGTGCTGATGGGGGTCTATGCACAGGACGAGTGGAAGCTGACCAACCAGTTCACAATCAATACCGGCCTGCGCTTCGACCAGATGGAACAATTTATCAGCGCTAACCAATTCAGCCCGCGGTTCAGCGCCACCTACAAGCCCTTCGAGAACACCACGTTCCATGCCGGCTATGCGCGCTACTTCACGCCGCCGGTGCTGGTGGAGGCGGCTCCCGCCAACATCGCCTTGTTCAACAATACGACCGGAGCGGCGTCGGCCGGCGCGACCAACGACCCGGTCTTGCCGGAGCGCTCGAATTACTATGATGTGGGCGTCGATCAAAAGATCCCGCTCGGATGCACCTCTCCGGCCCCGAAGGACTGTTCCAGCCTCGAGTTGGGCGTCGATGCCTATTACAAGACCGCAAAGGACCTGATCGACAACGGCCAATTCGGACAGGCCTTGGTGTTGAGCGCTTTCAACTACGAAAAGGGCTGGAACGAAGGCATCGAATTCCATGCCAAATTCAATAGTCCTTACTTGCAGGCCTACGGCAACGTCGCCGTGGCACAGCAGCGGGCGATCAACCCTGTTTCGAACCAGTTTCTGTTCGACAACACCGTGCCGCTTGACGACCTCGGCGGCTTGACCCGGCTGCAGTACGTCCAGACGCACTTCATCTATACCGATCACAACCAGTTCGTCACCGCCTCGGCGGGTGCCGTTTACCAGTTCTGCGGCCGGCCGGCGACGGTCGCTGAAACGTTCGGCAGTGGCGGGATGTGGTGGTGCGGAACCAAACTCAGCGCCGACATGATCTATGGCAGCGGCCTGCGCAGCGGGGACGCCAACATCAGCACCGTGCCGGCCTACACGCAGGTCAATGTCGGCATCAAGCGCGAATTCTTTCTGCCCAACGATCCCCTGCCGATGACCGTTCGTTTCGACGTCGTCAACGTATTTGACCAGATCTACGAGATCAGGGAGGCAGGCGGCATCGGCGTGTTCGCGTCGCAGTTCGGCCCGCGCCGCGGCTTCTTCGTCGGCATCTCGAAGAAGATCTGAGCCGTTGAATGATCTGTCACGGCGCAACACGCCGTCGTGGAAACCCTCAGGCTAACTGCACGGGACCGTGATCATCGCAATGATCACCGTGGGGATGATGCAGTCGGCCGTCTACAAGATAGTCGACATGGTCACCATGCGGCACCGCCTGATGTCCGCAGTTTGGACCGTGTGCGTGTGAACAGTGGACTTGGGGCGTGCATTTCTCGCGATTCGTTGCATCGACCGCGATGGCATGCTCGTCGACGTGATCCTCGTGCATATGGTGGAGATGGCCGTCGTGCAGATAATCCACATGGCCGTCATGGCGAATTGCGGTGTGCCCGCAACCCGGACCATGCTTGTGAGTGTGGTTGGCGTGGTGTTTCTCGGTGCATGTGGCCATCGGCAATGTTCCTTGCGAGCGCTCGGTTGTTGATCGAATCTCATCAACGCAGGCAATGGTGGAATCGTTGCGGAGCGGTCGGCCCGTCCACAAGCTATTGATCTCCGATATGTTATGTTATAACATAACATTATCGCGAGCTTCTCGCTGCCGGACTGGGTGATGCCTATGGCTGTCCTCTTCTTCCCAAGGAAAACCGCGAACCGCGACCGATGGAAGTCGGTGCATCAATTGAGAGAGCGTGCCCGGACGGCCATCAACGCCGATGATGAAACCATAATCACCATCAGCGAACGCGATTGCGGCGATCCCGGTTGCGGCGGCGTCCGAACCATCATCCTCATCATGCATCCGACACGGCCAACCGAGGCCATCAAGATCGACAAGCCATTTGAGCAGATCACTCAGGCGGACCTTTGCGATGCGCTCGCGCCATTGGTTGTGCGCGCCTGCCCGTCCGAGCCGCCATCGGAACCGAAATGACCATCGGCTGCGCCGGCGCGTCGATCTACGCCAGCGCGCAACCAATTTCCAATCAGCCTCGGCAGCCTATGCCTCACCGCCGACCAACCGCTCGATCCCAATCGGTTCATTCCCTGGATTCAGAAGGTCACTCAGGATATCGGGGCGGACATCCTTCGAATGAAGGGCATCATTGCGATGAAGGACGACGACCAGCGCTTCGTGATCCAGGGCGTGCATATGCTGATCCAAGGCGCTCCTCAGCGTCCGTGGAAATTCGATGAGAAGCGCGACAGCCGCCTCGTTTTCATTGGAAGGGCACTGCCCAAGGACAGGCTCAAGCAGGAGTTCGAATCCTGCCGGGGCTGATGCGTTGGTAATGCCGGGACTTCAGCGCGCCTTGCTCCAATCGGGGCGGATCGCGCCGGACACGCCGTCGAATGCGGCGTCGGTGAGTTCGGCCACCAGCAGGCGATTGTAATCGACCGGGCCGGGCATCGCCGCGCGGCCCTTTGGCACAATCTTGAATCCGACGCGGCCATAATAGGCCTCGTCGCCGACCAAAAACACCAGGCGATGGCCTTTTGCCTTGGCTTCTTTCAGCGCACGATCGAGCAGCGCGCGGCCGACGCCACGCTTGCGGAACGGCGGCTCGACCGTCAGCGGTCCCAACAGCAGCGCGGGCGTATCGCCGACGCATATCGGCAACTGCCGTGCCGAGCCCACCAGCAGCGTGCCGATGCGGGCGGTGAACGACAAATCGAGCAGATGGTCGACATGCTCGCGAAGCCGGTAGGCGCTGAGCACGAAGCGGCCGGGACCGAACGTGCGTTCGTGCAGCCGCTCGATGGCGTGCGCGTCCTTCACCGTCTCGGGCGATATCGTCAAAGAGAGGTCATTCATGTCGAAGCGCGGGATAGCATCTGGCGGTGGCGCGGTCCATCATCTCGCGCCCGCCAATTCAATACCGCTTCACTCGGCGCCCGTCCCTGGAAGCCTGCCGTCAAAACGGTCCATGGCATGATCAGGCTCTTGCCGCCCGCTCAAGCCGGGCATCGTCCACGATTTCCGCCGGCTGCATCAGCGAGCCGAACAGCAGCGACCACAATGAAAGCGTGGCGATGGGGACGGTGTAATATGGCGTGAAGACGGGGTGGCTTGCGAAGAAGGCGAGATTCGCCAGCAAATTTCCGGCCGTAACCAAGGCAACCTGCCGGACGCCGCTCTCACGCCGCGAACGCAATATCCAGCCGGTCCAGCCGACCGCAAGCGCGAGCAGCACGAACTGCATGTCGGCGACATACTGCCAGATGATCTTCAAGCTGAACTCAGGCGGCACCACGTCCGCGCTGCCATAGGTGGTGGCAAACGGGCTGCCGGCATTGACCGCATTTGCCCATAGCGTCGGCGCCATTCCAGCGAGCAACGCCAGGGCGAACGAGGCGCCTTGTAGCAGCGTCTCCTTGCTTCGCATGCGCACGAAGGCAACGAAGAAGAACAGGAAATATCCGGCCGACAGAAACAGGTTTGGCAGCCTGAAATTAACGGAGAGGCCGATGAAAAAGCCAAGCAGCATCGTCAGGAGAATTCGGTGGCGCTCTGCGCCAATGAAGCGTCTTGCGGTGACAAAACCCGCCGATGCGCACACCACCATCGTCGGCGCCATTGAATAGCTCGCCTTCACCGGGTTGATCATCAGATAAATGGCAAGGCAGCCAAAGGCGCTCGCGAGCAAAATCGAGGCGGTCGAGCGCGCATACGAAATTCCAAATAGCGCAATGCCGAACACGACGGTGGTCGCCAAGACATACATCGGGATGACCTGGAACCCCGGCGGAAACAGCGCCATCACGAGGCCCGTACCGGGCGGATATTGCATCACGAGCTTGTTTGCCGCGGGCATCGGGGTGTGACAGGGCGCCGTCGTTCGATCGTTCCAGGCGGGAAAGCCGATCTCCTTCAGTTTCGAGGCAAGGTAACGGTCGTCGTCGCGGGAAATGTCGGTGTCGAAGCCGGCGAGCCCAAACCGCTGGAACAGATGGGCCTGGCGCAAATAGCAGACGTCGTCATAGACGCCGCGCGCCTCGTTCCAGCGCGACATCGACCATACATTGCTTGCGAGCACCAGCAAGCAGACGAGGCCACAGAGGATTTTCGCGGTCTTCATGCTACACGTTATGTCTTCGCTAGCGCCATGTCGCGATGCGCGCCTTGCCCTCAATCACTTCCGATATCCGCAAGCGCGTGCCCTGGGTCGTCTCGGCCGGCAGCGCATCGGCCGCGAAGAAACCGCAGGCGATAATCTCGTGGTTCGGTTCGGGCAGGCGATCCTGCCGGAAATGCCTGACCACGATAGACTGCGACGTGGTCGCGGCGGGAGACGTGGCTGTTGAAGAACAGGCCATGCAAAGCCGGCTCGCCGGTCAATTCGATCCGTCCCTCCTCCAGCAAGCTCGCGACTCAGCGCGTCGCCGAAAGCTTTCGCCGGTCTCGACGCCGCCGCCCGGCAGATGCCAGCCGGACGACATAGCTGTGCTTGACCAGGAACACCCTGTTGTTGCCGTCCAGCACGACGGCGCGGACCCCGAGCGTCATGCCGCGGGCGAACCACCAATAGAGATGAAAGATCCGCCGCAGCACCGGCTCGAACCTCCTCCGCAAGTCTTTGGTATTTGCCGCCATCGAACTACCGGATTATCGATTTCACTTTTGATCCTTGTTTTTGATCCTTGCGCGATCGCGGTCGGCTTGCCAATACATTGCAGGACTGTTGGCGGGATTCTTGGCAGAATTCTTGGCAGGATTTTTCAGGGAAATCACGGGATGATCGCGCGCATCTGGCGGACTTGGACGGAGCGTGTGTGATGGCGGCATTCACCCTCGCCCATCTGTCCGATCCGCATCTTCCGCCGCTGCCGGCGCCGCGGCTTTCCGAACTCGCCGGCAAACGCGTGCTCGGCTATCTCAACTGGACCCGCAACCGCCGCAAATATTCATCGGCGCGACGTGCTCGATGCGCTGGTATCGGACATGCAGGCGCAAGCGCCCGATCACATCGCGATCACCGGCGATGTCGTCAACCTCGCGATCGAGGCGGAGTTCGCGCCGGCGCTGAAATGGCTGAAGAGCGTCGGCTCGCCCGATCGCGTCACGGTCATTCCCGGCAATCACGACGCCTATGTCCGCGCCACCCAACACCGGTTTGCCGAGGTGTTTGCCGACTATCTGCGCGGCGATGACATCGCCAATGGCAGCACGTTTCCGTTTCTACGCCGGCGCGGACCGCTTGCGCTGATCGGCTCTCCTCGGCGGTGCCGACACCGCCGTTGATGGCGACGGGGTGGCTCGGCCGCAGCCAGCTCGACTGCGCTCGAGCAAATCCTGACCGAACTATCCACCGAGCAGGCGTTTCGCGTGCTCCTGATCCATCATCCGCTGCGCTCGGATTCGCGCGCCAAGCGGCTGACCGATTCTCGCCCAGCTGCTCGCGCTGCTCGAACGCTATGGCGTCGAACTGATCCTGCACGGGCACGATCACGTTCATTCGACGATGTGGTTCGACGGACCGGATGGCACAATACCGGCGATCGGCGTGCCGTCGGCCTCCGCGCTCGCGCATGGCCGCTATCCGGCCGCCGCCTATAATCTGTTTTCGATCGAGCGCGACGGCGACGCCTGGCGCTGCGAGCAGACCGTGCGCGGCATCGACGATGACATGCGGGTCGAGGAAATAAAGCGCACCAGATTATTGTAGTCATTCCGGGATGGTCCGAAGGACCAGGCCTCAGATGCGCAATTGCGCATCGGGGAATCTCGAGATTCCGGGTTCGATGCGAGCTGTTATCGGGCCGCGCTTCGCGCGGACCCGTTGGCATCGCCCCGAACGACGTCTAAAGATTCCGCAGGCTCGCAAACAGCGCCAGCCCGAACAGCGCGATCGCGCCGAGGATGAAGCCGAGCGCGAAGGTCCAGAACCCGCCGCGGCGCGGCTTCTCGACGACGGCGCGGGCTCGGCAATCGGCGTCGCCACCAGCGCATGCTCGCGCTCGATCATGCGGCGCGCGACATAGTCGGTGACGGCGTCGACGATGACGGCGACATCGTGGGATTCGGCGAGCACGATGCGGCCGAAGCGGGTATCCTGCACGAAGCGATAGATGCGCTTGTCGCGCCCCATCACGACATGGGCGACCACGTCGATCCACAGCCGCGGCGTCTCGCCCTGGCTGATGCCGCGATCGAACAGATCGACCTGTATCGGGAATCTGCGCGAACAGCGGATCGAGCGCCTCGTTGAGAATTTCGAGCCGCGCCACCTCGGCATCGCGCAGGTCGACGACGACGCCGGTGCGATCGGCGGCCTCGATCCGCGCCTGGCGCAGCGCATCGCGCAGCCGCATCGGACGCGTCTCGCCGACGGCGTTGCTCCCGGTATTTTGCGCGTCTGACATCGCTGGTCGGCCCTTGTCCTGATGGGTTCGGAACAGCGTTAACCTATCAGTAACCACGTTTTCCGCAAAGGCCGTTTGTTCCCAATGACTTACGCCTTGTCGCCATGCTGCAGAGACCGAAGCGGCCCCACCCGGATAACCGGATGGGAGCCGCTCTTCGTCCTTGGACGTCTTCTGGTTCTTGAGCCGTCAGGCCGTCACGCGCGAGGGCTCTTCCACGATCGAGAAGCGCACGCCGGCCTTGTGGCGGTTCTCTTCCGAGACCTCGCGCCAGGCATCCTCGGCCTCCTTGCGGGTCTTGAACGGACCTTGGACCTGGGCCGAGCCTTCCACGAGCTTGTGGAAGTTCATCGAACCGAACTCGCCGCCAATCACCCAGAAATTGCTGCCGTTGCGTCATGATAGCCTCCTGTCTATTCAGCCGCCTGAACGTGGATTTCCGAACCGTGCGCCTTGAACTGCGCGGCTTCGGTCGAGTCGTGAAGCGCCGTGGTCGACGAGGTGCCGCCGGTGATGGTGGTCGACACCAGATCGAAATAGCCGGTGCCGACTTCGCGCTGATGGCGCGTCGCCGAATAGCCGTACTTCTCCGAGGCGAACTCGGCCTGCTGCAGGCGGGAATAAGCCGCCATGCCTTCGGCCTTGTAGCCGCGCGCCAGTTCGAACATGCCGTGGTTGAGCGAGTGGAAGCCCGCCAGCGTCACAAACTGGAACTTGTAGCCCATCGCGCCGATCTCGCGCTGGAATTTGGCGATCGTCGCCTTGTCGATATTGGCTTCCCAGTTGAACGACGGCGAGCAGTTGTAGGCCAGCATCTTGCCGGGATAGACCTTGTGCACGGCCTCGGCGAATTCCTTCGCCTCCTCGAGGTTCGGCGTCGAGGTCTCCCACCACAGCAAGTCGGCATATTTCGCGAAGGCGATGCCGCGCTTGATGCAATGCGCAAGACCGGTGCCGGGCTTGAGCCGGAAGAAGCCTTCCGCGGTGCGCTCGCCGGTGATGAACTCGCGATCGCGCTCGTCGACATCGGCGGTGATCAGCTTGGCGCTTTCCGCATCGGTGCGCGCCAGCACGAAGGTCGGCGTGCCGCAGACGTCGGCGGCCAGCCGCGCCGCGATCAGGTTGCGCTCATGCGCCGCGGTCGGGATCAGCACCTTGCCGCCCATGTGGCCGCACTTCTTTTCCGACGCGAGCTGGTCCTCGAAGTGAACGCCGGCCGCGCCCGCCTCGATATAGGCCTTCATGATCTCGAACGAGTTCAAGCGGACCGCCGAAGCCGGCTTCGGCGTCGGCCACGATCGGCACGAACCAGTCGATCTTGGCGCCGCCTTCGGAGTGCTCGATCTGGTCGGCGCGCTGGAAGGTGCGGTTGATGCGGCGGCACAGTTCGGGGCCGGCATTGGCCGGATAGAGGCTCTGGTCCGGATACATCGCGCCGGCGGTGTTGGCGTCGGCGGCGACCTGCCAGCCCGACAGATAGATCGCGGGCAGACCGGCGCGCGCCTGCTGCATCGCCTGGTTGCCGGTGACGGCGCCGAGCGAATTGACGATAGGGCTCGTTCTTCAGCGATTCCCAAAGCCGATTGGCGCCCTTCTCGGCCAGCGTGTAGGCGATCGGCACGGAGCCGCGCAGCTTCTCCACCTCGGCCGGGCTGTAGGGACGGCTGATGCCGTCGAAACGCCCGGCGGGCGCGGGAACCAGCTGTTCAAAGGTCTTCGCCATCTCAATTCTCCAATCGACATTCGTGACAGTGCATTGCGAAATGCGTGGCGAGAGCTAAACGCGAAACTTCCTAATTCGTATAGATAGCTTGCTTTCGAATGGTGATGTCATGTAACATATGAACTTGTCATAGATGTTATTTTGTAATTTTTGTCACAAAATGGCGTCTTCAGGCGAAGGCCTGCGATTGCACTGAACGCGCAAATCGAGATCCAGGTCGGAACCGGCCTCCGGATGACAAACCGTGCCATGGCGGCGATTCCGGAAAGAAGCTGTTTGTCGGCCCCCGCTTCCGGCGCATCCGCCAGCAATTGGGGCTGTCGCAGACCCAGATCGCCGAGGGGCTCGGCATTTCGCCGTCCTACATCAACCTGATCGAGCGCAACCAGCGTCCGGTGACGGCGCAGATCCTGCTGCGGCTGGCGGAAGCCTACGACCTCGATCTGCGCGATCTCGCCACCGCCGACGAGGACCGCTTCTTCGCCGAGCTGAACGAGATCTTTTCCGATCCGCTGTTCCGCCAGATCGACCTGCCGAAACAGGAACTGCGCGATCTCGCCGAACTCTGCCCCGGCGTCACGCATTCGCTGCAACGGCTCTACGCCGCCTATACC
Organism: uncultured Alphaproteobacteria bacterium; assembly: GCA_963713785.1. Taxonomy (GTDB): domain Bacteria; phylum Pseudomonadota; class Alphaproteobacteria; order Rhizobiales; family Xanthobacteraceae; genus Bradyrhizobium. The sequence continues at coordinate 186,539 of CAVQNB010000009.1, read as the reverse complement.
GAAGCCCGCCGCGGCGAGACCATGGTCGCCGCCCAGATGGCCGACCGCGACGAGGGCGCGCGCTTCGAGGCCAATCCGATCGAGCGCGTCCGCGACCTGATCGAGGCCAACCGCAATTATTTCCCCGAGCTCGAACAGGCGGCGGAAAACCTGCGCGACGAACTGAACGTGCCGTGCCGAAGCAGCTGTTCGCGGCGCTCGGCACGCGGCTTGCGCGAAAAACATTCGATCGTCACCCGCATCATGCCGGTCGATGTCATGCGCGAGACCTTGCGGCGGTTCGACCGCCATCGCCGGCAACTCCTGATCTCCGAACTGGTCGATGGACCCGGCCGCGCGTTCCAGCTCGCGTTTCAGATCGGGCTTGCCGAATGCACCGGCGATCTTCGAGACCATCGTCGGCCGCGCCGGCCCGCTCGACGACACCCCGCGCCGGCTCTACCGCATCACGCTTGCGAATTATTTCGCCGCCGCCGCGATGATGCCCTACCAGGCCTTCCATGCCGCCGCGGAAGCGCTCGGCTACGACGTCCACGTGCTGGCGCAGCGTTTCAACGCCGGCTTCGAGCAGGTCTGTCACCGCCTGACCACGCTGCAGCGGCCCAACGCGCGCGGCGTGCCGTTCTTCATGCTGCGCGTCGACAATGCCGGCAACGTCTCGAAGCGGTTTTCCTCCGGCACCTTTCCGTTTTCGAAATTCGGCGGCACCTGTCCGCTGTGGAACGTGCATTCGACCTTCGACACGCCGGACCGCCTGCTCAAGCAGGTGATCGAGCTGCCCGACGGCACCCGCTATTTCTCGATCGCGCAGATGGTGCGCCGGCCGGTGGCGCCGCATCCGCAGCCGCAGCCGCGATTTGCGATCGGACTCGGCTGCGAAATCCGCCACGCCGCCAAGCTCGTCTATGCCAGCGGCATGGATCTGGAGAAGGCCGAAGGCACGCCGATCGGCGTCAACTGCCGGCTCTGCGAGCGCGAAAACTGCAGCCAGCGCGCCGAGCCGCCGATCACCCGCACCCTGATCCTCGACGAGAACACCAGGCGGGTGTCGTCGTTCGCGTTCAGCAATGCACGGGAGCTGTGAGGGCTGTAAGCCGCCACGCCGCCAATGACGTGACGAATCTTTAAGGTGAGCCAGGGCGTGCGGCGCCGTATCCACCTTATTAGTTCCATTAGCAGGCACGCTTGGCCCTGCCCGCCCCATGGCTTCGGGACCCTTGCAATTCTGGACCCTTGCAAGGTGTCCGACAATGGCGCTGCAAATCCTCTGACCTGAGACTGGATACAGACCATGTTTGTTTCATTTTTCCCCCGCCCGAAACTGTTCTTTCTGTCGGCCATCCTCTGGACGGCGCTGGCGATGGCGTTCTGGTATGGCTTTGCCGCCAATCTCATCGTTTCGTCCGCGGCGCGTCGTCGGCGTGGCGATGTTCTGGTCGGCACCGTCGCTCTGGTTCGACCTTTATTTTGCGCTTTGCGTCGCCATCTTTGCGGGCGCCTGGATGGTGTTCGCGCCGCATCCCTGGGCGCTGTGGTCGATCCTCGGTTCCGCACTGATCCTGTTCACCTCTTACTTCCAGGTCCAGGTCAGCGTCGCCATCAACAGCTGGTACGGGCCGTTCTACGATCTGGTCCAGGCCGCGCTTTCGAAATCGAAGCCGGTCACGGTCGAGCAGTTCTACCGCGAATTGTCGACCTTCGCCGGCATCGCGCTGGTCGCGGTCGTGGTCGGCGTGATGACGCGGTTCTTCGTCAGCCACTACATCTTCCGCTGGCGGACGGCGATGAACGACTTCTACATCGCAAACTGGCCACGGCTGCGCACCATCGAGGGCGCCTCGCAGCGGGTGCAGGAAGACACCATGCGGTTTGCGACCACCATGGAAGGTCTCGGCGTCAATCTGATCAGTGCCGTGCTGACGCTGCTTGCCTTCCTGCCGGTTCTGGTGAGGCTCTCCAGCAATGTCACCGAGCTGCCGCTGATCGGCTCGATCCCCTATCCGCTGGTGTTCGCCGCCGTGATCTGGTCGGTGCTCGGAACCGGCGCGCTGGCGCTGATCGGCATCCGGCTGCCCGGAATCGAGTTCTTCAACCAGCGGGTCGAAGCGGCCTATCGCAAGGAACTCGTGCTCGGCGAAGACGATCCCGGCCCGCGCCGATCCACCGACCGTGAGCGTGCTGTTCGGCGCCATTCGCCGGAACTACTTCCGGCTTTATCTGAACTTCATGTACTTCAACATCGGCCGCATCGTCTATCTGCAGACCGACGTCATCTTTCCCTACATCCTGCTCGGACCGACGATCGTTGCCGGCAAGATCACACTCGGTTCGATGAACCAGATCCTGAACGCGTTCACGCAGGTCCGGACCTCGTTCCAGTATCTCGTCAACTCGTGGAGCACGATCGTCGAACTGATTTCGATCTATCAGCGGCTGCGGGGTTTCGAGGCCAGGATCGGCGGCGAGCCGCTGCCCTCGATCGAGACACGGACGGAGCCAAAGTCGTTGTGATGGTCGCGGGGTTGGCAAGGTGTCACGTCCGGCATCGACGTCTTGGCGGCATCAGGCGGGAAAGACGTGGATGGCCGGGACGAAGCCCAGCCATGACGAATGAACAGCTGGTGCACAACCCGGCAAATCACCCCGGCACGCGGCCCTTGATGGCGTTGGCCCAGGCGCCGTAGACGACGCGCCCTGCGCTGTCTGTCGGCATCCGTCCGCGCAGGGCTTGTTTCAGCCGCGCGAGATCGTCGGCCGCCATCGATGCGACCACCGGGGCGATCGCCGAGCTTAGGGTCGAAGCGGACCAGAAGTCCTCGAAATCGACAAAGCTGCGCTGCACGTCGATCCTCCTTGTCTCGACATCGGCGAGACCGGCGCCCTTCCAAAGCCGTTGCAGCGCGTCCATTTTCGATGCGTCGGCGCTTGGCGGGCGAACCGGAGGAATCCCCATTTCCTGCAGCTCGGTCTGCACCGGTTGCAGCGGGAATCCGCCGCCGGCCACATCCCATGCATAAGCCGCGATCTCGCCGCCGGGCGCGACCACGCGCACCATCTCGGCGACGCCCTTGGCAGGCTCAGGGACAAAGAAGATCACGAGCGCCATGACTGCGACGTCGAATGAGCGGTCCGCAAACGGCAGCGCCATCGCATCGCCCTTGCGGAATTTCGCCGTTGCCGCCCCGCTTCGCGTACGAGCGTAGGCGAGTTGGCCTTCCGACGGATCGATGCCCTGCACCTCCGCGGGCGCGCTCCTTGCGACAATCAGTTCGGTGAAGGCGCCGTTGCCGCAGCCGATATCGATCCATCTCAAACCTGCGCGCGGCTTTAGCCAGTCAAGAAAGATCTCGCCGGCCAGCCTGCTCCACCTTCCCATCATCCGCTCATAGGCGGCGCCATCGTTGAAGCGGATTTGGTGCTCGGCCATCGGATCACCTCACCTCGGTTGGGAGCGGCGTAAAACCTAATCCGCGAGCGCGAAGGCCTTGCACCAGCCGCCCTCGCTGACCTCGCCCTCGACCACCTTGCAGGATTTCGGTTTGTCGAACAACGTGCACAATCCGCAGCTATATATGCCGTTCGGCGTGTCCCGATATTCGGCCTGCTGTTTTGTCATTTTCTCCACCGCTTGCGTCTGCGAGATTCGAAACAGAAGCCCCGCCGACGCCCCCGCGACAACCGCACGGATCACCTTTCGCCGCGACCTGTCCAATTTTTCAACCATGATTTTTTCCGACATTGTTCGCCTTGGCACTGACCATTGACCTCGCAACCATCGCCATACCCTGCGCAAGCGGGGTATCCAGTACGCCGCAGCTTTTCGGTCCCATCACAAACGCATCGGAATACTGGATCGCCCGCTTTCGCGGGCGATGACGGATGAGAATGTGGCGCGCTCGCGTTCATCAAACACAACTTCGCGATCTCGCGGCGCGGCCGGCACCGAGCTGTTGTCCGAACTACCCCTGATAACAGGGCGCAGGGAAAGCCGGGTGCCCGTTGCACCCGCAGCCTCGCGTGCGAAGTAAATAAAGCACACGAGCGTAGTCACCACAGGTTCACCGGTTTCACCCAGCCTTCCCTGGGCAATGGTTTTAACGGCTTATTTCGTGCTCCACCGTCGCCTGCGGAATAGCTTTCGCAAGCTTGACGCCAGCGTCGGGGCGTCAGGACCACACGGCTTCGCCGTCCGCATCAGCGTCGCTCGTCTTGCGTCGCCAAAGCGTCCACCGCATCCCGCACCCAACGTTCGTGACGATCGCGAAGCGCCCCTCTCAAGGGCACGAGACGTCGGAGACAAAATCGCTGATTTGGGGTCTTCGGCAAGACGAGCGGCGTGCGACAAATTAACACGACGGGCAATTTGCGCATGCCGGCCATGTGCGAATTGCCCGTCCGGGCAAATCAGTGCCGCCACGCTTGCGGGGCGAACTGTCTGCACAAACCCTGGGCCCGTCGGGCAAGCTCACAAGCGCTCCGTCAATCCTTCAGGGTGTATTTCTTGCGCAACTCGGTTGCGATCTTGTCGGCAAGCTCTTGCGCATTCTTGGTGCGCTTTGGCGCGGTCACGACGGTCGGACGCCAGCCAAGGAGGGGATCCTTGCGCACGGAGACGAACACGCCTCCGATCAACAGACGTTGGAGGATCATGTCTTCAAGTTCAGCGTCGGTTTTCGCTTCCTTGCCCATCGGCCTTGCCTATCGGCAGCCTGTCGACTGATTTTACCTCAGCTACGATTGAGGTAACGTCGCGATCCGAGCATGGCGATCACAACTGCGAGATTATAGCCGGGAAATCTGGACCGCATGATGGCGCATTCCCGAACGACCGGGGGAACCGACGGCGCTGGCTTTCCGATCCGCATCGCTGGGGCGTCTCATACCAACTCCATCCGCAGGTGACGCCCGACCGCCTGGGCTGCTCGCGCAAGTGTACCGAGCGTCACCGACTCGTTGTCGGGATCGAGCAGGCGGTCAAGCCGAGCACGGCTCGTCTTCATGCGGGTGGCGAGCTCAGTCTTGGAAATCTCCTCGCGCCGCATCAACTCGCCAAGTTGCCGCGCCAGCACGCGTTTGATCGCCCGCGCGGTCACGCCTTCGTAGATGCCCTCCTCCTTCAGGAAATCGTCAAACGACGACCCGATCCCGCCCGTCTTCTTTTTCTTGGCTCTTTTCATGTGACCTCCTTCTTGCGCTTGAGCGCCAATTCCAGATCGCCCGCCCGCGATCGGCAATGGATTAGGGCGTCATGCTGATCTAGAGTATCCCGCAAATCATATCCGGGAGCGCCTCCATGGACCGGCAATTCGACCGCAGAGCCGAAGATCTCGGCAACTCGATCCATCTCGAACATGTCAATGTCACGGTACCCGATCAGCGGCTGGCGACACTGTTTTATGTCGCGGGCCTCGGGCTCACCCGCGACCCCTATCTGATGGTTTCCGACAGCAATATGTGGGTCAATGTCGGCCGAAGCCAGTTTCATTTGCCAAGCGGCGAGGCGCAGGTGCTGCGGGGCCATACCGGGATCGTCATCCCGGGCCGCGAGGCGCTGCTCGACCGGCTCGCCTCGGTTGCCAAGAAACTCGACGGCACCGCGTTCGCGTATCGCGAGCACAACGACCATGTCGAGGCAACCTGCCCCTGGGGCAACCATGTGCGCTGCTATGAGCCGGACGCCGCGCGCTTCGGACGCATTGCGCTCGGCATCCCCTATGTCGAATTCGACGTGCCGGTCGGAACCACGAAGGCCATTTGCGCCTTCTATCCCGAGATCATGGGCATCCCCGCGGAACTGAAAAACGGCGACGGCGCCGTGGCGCGCGCCAAGGTCGGCAAGGACCAGTATCTGCAGTTTCGCGAGACCGATTCTCCGCAGCCGGATTACGACGGCCACCACGTGCAGATCTATATCAGCGATTTCTCAGGTCCCTATCGCCAGCTTTCGCAGCGCGGCCTGGTCTCCCAGGAAGACAACCAGTACCAATACCGCTTTCGCGACATCGTCGATCTCGCCGACGGCAGGCACCTGTTCACCGTCGAGCACGAGGTGCGCAGCGCCACGCACCCGATGTACCTGCGACCGCTGGTCAACCGCAATCCGACCCAGACCAACCGCAACTACGCGCACGGCCACGACCAATGGCCCTGGGCGATGAACCCGGACGAATACGACAACCGGTAAGCGGTGCGTCGGCCCGGCGTCGGATGTCGTTGGAGATGCATCGTGGGAGTAGCCAGCTACGAGGTGTCCGGCTCCGGCGCCGCTTGGCACGTCAAGCACGACGGTGAGCCGATCGGCAAATATCCATCCAAGGAAGCTGCCTTCGAGGCCGCCGTTGCGGCCGCGCGACCTGTCGTTCGGGAAGGGTACGAGGTTCAGATTTTGGTGCCCGGGAAGACGTATGACCCCTGACCGGTACCCCTTGTCACGTCCTCAACAACCAGAGTTCCTGTGTACGAATTTGAACCGTCCGGCCGCTTTGGGGATGCTAGATCGTCACCGCCCCGGGGCTGAGAGAGTTTTATCCCGCATCCGTTTTCGAACCCGGCTGGCCGCTGGCTATACTGCCAGCGGCCTTTTCATATGTGCCCCGCGCATCCGCGCGCCCTGTTGGCTAATCCGCGCCAAGCGCTATTGTTGTGGCCTGGAGGGCAAAACCGACATGTCTGAAATCATCAATCTTGGCTCGCTGCAGCTCAAATTCCTGCAGAGCAAGGAAGACACGGCCGGCAACCTCGATATGTTCGAGATGACGCTGCAGCCGAACGCGCGCATGCCCATTCCTCATTATCACGATCGTTGGGATGAAACGATCTACGGGCTGTCCGGCACTTCGTGTTGGCGGATCGACGGCAAGGATATCGATTTGGCGCCGGGCGAGACCGTCTTCATCAAACGCGGCGTTGTCCATTCCTTTACAAATCGCTCAACCGGATCGGCAACCTGCCTCTGCACCCTCAGCCCGGGCGTGCTCGGCCCTCAATATTTCAAGGACATCGCGAACCTGGTGTCGGCCGGCGCGCCCGATCCTGCGAAGATGAAAGAAACGATGCTGCATTACGGGCTGATCCCGGCGCCCTCATCCTGACGCAGGCCCGTTCATTTAGTCTATTAATCCAACGCTTGGTGCGTTAGGCAAGCCCGCGGGGCGCGCGCGCGCGCGTTAGCCTAACCGGCGAGCGCAACGCTTTAAGGCTTTTGGCCGAGGAGGAATTTCATGCGGATTGCGGTTGTCGGTGCCGGAGGTGTCGGCGGGGAATTCGGCGCGGCGCTGGCGAAAGAGGGCGCCGATGTCACCTTCATTGCGCGCGGCGCGCATCTTGCCGCCATGCAGAAGGAGGGACTGAAAGTCCAGGGCGGTCGCGGCGAGACCCATCTGGTGCCGACCCGGGCAACCGACGATCCGGCAAGCATCGGCAAGGTCGATATCGTGCTGTTCTGCGTGAAACTGTGGGACGTCGAAAGCGCCGGCCAACAGATCGAGCTGCTGATCGGCCCGGATACCGCCGTCATCCCGCTGCAGAACGGCGTTGACGCCGCCGAGCGGCTGATCCCGATCCTGGGACCAAACGCCGTGATGGGCGGCGTGGCGCAGATCAGCGCGTCGATCATCAAGCCCGGCGTGATCCTCCAGGTCGGCACTTTCATGCGCATGATTTTTGGCGAGCTCGACGGCAAGCGCAGCAAGCGCGGCGAGGATTTCCTCAAGCTTTGCCTGAAAGCCGGTTTTGATGCGACCTTGAGCGAGCAGATCACAACCGAGCTATGGATGAAGTTCATCCTGCTCTGCGCCAACGCCAGCATCACGGCGGCGACGCGTCAGCCGATCGGAAAGTTGCGGGACGATCCCGATATACGTGCGGTTTTCGAGGCTGCCTGGCAGGAAACCATCGCTGTCGCGCGCGCCAAAGGAATAACGCTGCCGACCGACGCGGTCGCGCGCATCCGTGAATTCACCAGCCACGTGCCAGCAGCCATGAAGGCATCGATGGCGCTCGATCTCGAGCGCGGCAACCGGCTCGAGCTGCCGTGGCTCGGCGGCAAGGTGGTGGAGCTCGGCAAAAAGCTCGGCGTACCGACGCCGACCCACAGCCTGATGTATGCGCTCTTAAAGCCCTACATCATGGGTACGCCGGCCTGAGCCCTCGCATCCTGCAAATCGACCCCGTCGCGTCAGAGATCATGATCCGATTAAAGGATCATGATCTCATCTCTTTGTTTGAGCATGATCTCCGCGCAGCGCTTCGCGTTTGTCGCGAGGGAAAACCGGTTCCCACCCACCGGGTCGCGGCCCGAGGGCATGCTTTTCCGGATCATGCTCTCATCAACGCGCGACGGTGACGCGCAGGAATGTCGCGGGGATAGACGTGACATCCTTGCCCGGGCTTTTGTTCTGGCTGTTGAACAGGACCTCCAGCTCGTGCTGCAGATCGGCGGCCCGGCCGTTCTTTTCGGCGGCGTCGAATGCGTTCATGGTCGGCCCATAATATTTCCTGAAGGCGTCAACGAGTTCTTTTGGGGGGTGGGGAAAGTTGAACACATAGGTGTCTTTGACACAGGATATCCTCTCTTTCGGAACTCCTGCGCCACCAAATCGCTCGATCACATTACCCTCGATCCCCCACGTTACGGGACTGATGAAGCCTTCGGGCGGCGGCGGCGAATAGGAGGCGCTGATCTTCAGGATCTGCGCCACCAATGTCGGATCGCCAGGAATCCAGTTGCCCATCACGATACGTCCACCGGAACGGGTCACGCGCACCATCTCCCTGGCGACATCAAACGGCTTTGGCGCAAACATCGCCCCGAACATGCTGACGACGAGATCGAAACTATTGTCTTTCAACTCGTGCAGATTGGACGCGTCGCCTTCCTGAAACTTACAGTTCGCAAGGCCCGCCTCCTTGGCGCGCTTGTTGGCGGCCTCAACGAGGTTGCTTGCGATATCGACGCCGAGCACGTCCGCCCCTAACCTTGCCTCCGGCAAGGCCGTGGTTCCGTCGCCACAACCAAGGTCAAGCACCTTGAGCCCTTTTGTGATGCCGAGGGTTTTGACGAACGCCTCTCCGCTCTCGCGCATGCTCGCTGCAATACGCGTAAAATCGCCTTTTTCCCAAAGTGCCTTGTTCGGATTATTCATTGCCGCTCTCCCTCCGTAATAAAACAGCCCGCTCGCCCGGGCCGTTGGATGGAATGCTTTCTAATCGGCGAGACAGAGAGGCTATCCCACTGGCCGGACCTGATCCAGCCGTCAGTGACAAAACGGCGCGCGGCCGCATGTCGCTAGCTGTATTTGATATCAAGCCGTGGAATTCTGGTCGCCGCCGAGACCTCTTTCACGACTTTCAAGGCCTCTTCAAATGAATGCCCCCTTATCGGAATGGCGGGCCAATTTCCGTTTCGCAATTTGAAATAGGTTCCGTATGTGATGTGGCCATCGTTGTCGTATTCGACGGTGCCCACCGAGACGCAATCATCCAACGAACAATCGACCACGATCCTGGTCCATCGGCCGAACCACATTCGAGACAGCTGCAGCCATCTCGTCGCAGGGTCGATTTCGGCAGTCCATTGGATGAACCAGCCGCTTCCCGACTGGTAGACAAGTGTCCGGCCGGATCGATGTGAGGAATCAGCCTCGGTCATGGGGACTTTTACAGAAGCGGCGGGGTCGAGTGATATTGTCTTCATTCGCCCCCTGCCCCCTCTCTTGTCTGCGCGTGAGGCGCTCAGTTCAGCTGATCGGCGATCTTGTCGAGCGCGGCCTTGACGCAAGCCTCGTCCTTTTCGCCGCCTGGCGCGCCCGATGCGCCGGCCGCGCCGATGACTTCGTCGCCCACCTTGATCGGGAGCGCCCCCTGGTTGGCGATGACATTGGTCAAATGGATCAGGCCGAGCGTCGGGTCGGCCTTGACGCGTTCGACCAGCGCGCCCGAAGGCGCACGGAAGGTGCGCGCGGTGTAGGCCTTGCGGAAGCTGTTCTCGATCGTATGCGGGCCGGTATTGTCGCCGCGCACCTGTGCGATGATCTCGCCGTTGCGGCCGACCACGGTTGCCGACACTGCGTAGCCATTGGCCTTGCAGGTTTCGATCGTGGTTTGCACGATGGTTATTGCCATTGCGGCGGATATGTCCTTGTGACTGAGCAGCTGGGCACTTGCGGAGGTGCCCAGCGCCAAGGCGCCAGCTGAGGTGACGGCGATGGCGGAGAGACGAAGCCTTGATGACTGCATACGCGTTGCTCCCTGTTTTCGCCGCGCTCCTGTTCGGGCGGCTTGGACGCAAGCATAAGGCATTTGCGATCCGGCGTCAGAAGGTGATCGCCAAGACCGATGCTTGAAAGCAAAATCGTTATTTGGTGCGGCGCATGAATGTGGCGCAAAATCGACGTGCGATCCGATCCGGCGCGAAAGCTGAGTTAGTCCAACGGGTCCGCGCAAAGGCGCGGGCCCGTTGGCTAGCCGCGCAGCATCACCCCTGCCCCTCCAGCACTTCCAGTACCTTCGGCGGCGACATCGGCAGGCTGTAGAAGCGCTTTCCCAGCGCCTGGTGGATGGCGTTGGCGACCGCGGCCATGACTGGCACCAGCGGCACTTCGCCGACGCCCTTGACGCCCTGCGGATGTTTGGGGTTCGGCACTTCGACCATCACGGTGTCGATCATCGGCAGGTCCGAGCAGACAGGCATGCGATAATCGAGGAAGCCGGGGTTATCGACCTTGCCGTCCCTGTTGTAGATGTACTCCTCGTTGAGCGCCCAGCCGATGCCCTGCGCGACGCCGCCCTGCATCTGGCCCTCGACATAGCCCGGATGCACGGCGCGACCGACATCCTGCACGGCCGTATAGCGGATCACGCGCGCGATCCCGAGCTCGATGTCGACTTCGACGTCGCAGACGTGCGTCCCAAAGCCGCCCTCGGCGCCTTCGGTGTTGAGCTGCACGCCGGCGCCGATCGGCCCGCCCATCGACGGCGCTTTCGCGGCAAGCTCGGCCAAGGTCAGCGGCTCGAATTGGCCGGCATTGGGGCTCACCGGATGCGCCGCGCCGTTTTCCCATTTCACCGCCTCGGGGTCGATCTCCCAGATTTTCGCGGCGCGTTCGCGCAACGTGGTGATGACCTTTTCCGCCGATTGCGTGACGACCATGGCGGAAGCAAACAGCACGCGGCTGCCGCCGGTCAAATTCGAAAAGCCGACGGTCGCGGTGTCGCCGATCAAAACCGAGACGCGGCGGTAGTCGATGCCGAGCAGCTCGGCGCAGACATTCGCGATCGCGGCGCGCGAGCCGCCGATATCCGGATGGCCGGTGGTGACGACGACATTGCCGTCCTCGGTGATGTTGACTTGGGCGGAGGATTCGCCGCCGGCATTGAACCAGAAGCCGCTAGCAACGCCCCTGCCCTGTAATTTGCCAAGCGGGGCTGAATAGTGCGGATGCGCTTTCGCGGCCTCCAACGTCTCGACATAACCGATGCGCGGGAACACCGGACCATGCGCGGCTTTGGTGCCCTGTTTGGCGGCATTCTTCAGCCGTAGCTCCAGCGGATCCATCTTGAGCGCTTCGGCGAGCTCGTCCATCACGCACTCGACCGCAAAGGCGCCGATCGGCGCACCCGGCGCGCGATAGGCCGCGACTTTCGAACGATTGGAGAGCACGTCGTAGCCGACCGACAGCACGTTCGGGATATCATATGGCGAGAAGCTGCAGCCGACCGCGCCGCGGATCGGCGAGCCCGGCAGCGCGCCGGCCTGTAGATAGAACGTGCCTTGCGCTGCGACGATAGTGCCGTCCTTTTTCGCGCCGATCCTGACCGTGCTCTTCGAGCCGGAAGTCGGGCCGGTCGCGCGCATCACCTCCTCGCGGGTCATCACCATCTTGACCGGGCGGCCGGATTTTTTCGCCAGCAGCGTTGCGAGTGGCTCGAGATAGACGATGGTCTTGCCGCCGAAGCCGCCGCCGATTTCGGCGGGGATGGCGCGGATGTCGCTCTGCGGGATGCCGGTTAGATATGCCGTCATGGCGCGCACCATGAACTGGCCCTGGCTCGAACTCCAGATCGTGGTCTTGTTGTCGGCGGCGACGCTGATCAGGCAGGCGTGCGGCTCGATATAGCCCTGATGCACCGGTCGGGTGGTGAAGCTGCGCTCGACCACCACCTCGGCCTGTTTAAAACCTTCAGCGATGTCGCCCTTCTTGACCTCGAGTCGGCCTGCGATGTTGGACGGTTTTCCTTCGAACTTGTTGAACTCGTGCAGGATCGGCGCGTCCGCCTTCAGCGCGTCGTCTATCTCGATCGCCCAGGGCAGCACTTCATAGTCCACCTCGATCAGCTCGCAGGCTTTTGCCGCGATCGCTTCGGTGGTGGCGGCAACGGCTGCGACCGGGTGGCCGGGGAACAGCGCCTTCTCGCGCGCCATCACGTTGCGGCACATCCAGCGCATGTCCTGAATGCCGAGCATCACCGACTTGTCGATCGGGAAGTTCACAATGTCCTTTGCGGTGACGACCGCTTTCACCCCCGGCAGCGCCTCCGCCTTCGAGGTGTCGATGCCGCGGATGCGCGCGTGCGGATGGGGGCTGCGCAGGACCTTGCCCCAGATCATGCCGGGCATGGTGGTGTCGGCGGCAAAGGCCGCGCGTCCCGTGACCTTGTCGACGCCGTCGGGGCGAATGGTACGCTGGCCGATCCATTTGTTGTTGGTGATGACGTTCATTGCACGGACTCCTTAATTCCTTGCTCCCGCATTTCGGCCGCGGTCTCCAGAACCGCGCGGACAATCTTGTCGTAGCCGGTGCACCGGCAGAGATTGCCGGCGAGCCAGAATCTCACCTCTTCCTCGCTCGGGCGCGGATTCTTCCGCAACAGCGCTTCGGACGCGACCAGCATGCCCGAGGTGCAGATGCCACACTGCAGCGCCGCCATTTCCAGGAATTTCTGCTGCAGCGGATGCAGCCGCTCGCCATGGGCCATGCCTTCGATGGTGCGGAGATCATGGCCTTCGGCTTCGGCTGATAGCATCAGGCAGGAGCAGATGAGGCGATCGTCCAGCAAGATGCTGCAGGCGCCGCAATCGCCGGAGGCGCAGCCTTCCTTCGAGCCGGTCAAGGCCAGCGGCCCGCGCAACGCGTCGAGCATGGTGTCACCAGGCTCGCACAGAAACTCCATCGGCTCGCCGTTGATGGTGGTGGAAACATGCAGTTTCGCCATGATCTTCAGTTCCTTCCGGCGCGTTGGGCCGCAATAGTCGCTGTGCGCTTCAACAGCACGCCAGCAATTTTGGTGCGGTAAGCAATGGTGCCGCGCTTGTCGTCGATCGGACGGCAGGCGGCGGAGCAGGCGGCAGCGGCAGCGTCGAGCGCCGCGGCTTCGAGGCGCGAGCCGATCAGCGCCTTCGCCGCCGCCCCGACCAGCAGCACGGTCGGCGCCACCGCGCCGAGACCTACTCTGGCGGCGGTGCAGACGCCGTCCTTCAACGTCAGGCTAACGCCGCAGCCGACCACGGCGATGTCCATTTCGGTGCGCGGGATCATGCGCAAGTAAGCATCGCCCGAACCGGGCGGCCGCGGCGGCAGGGTGAAACTGACAAGGATCTCGCCGGGTTTGAGATTAGTACGGCCGGGACCGGCCGGCACTTGCTCGACCGGCATCTCGCGGCGTCCGCTCGGCCCGGCCACCGTGACGATGGCGGCGGCCGCGATCATGGCCGGCACGCTGTCGGCGGCAGGCGAAGAGTTGCAGAGATTGCCGCCCGCCGACGCCCGCCCCTGGACCTGGGTAGAACCGATCAAGTTGACGGCTTCCAGCACGCCGGGCCAGACTTTTCCGAAGCGCGGATGCTCGGCCAGCACCGCGCCCGGGACGGCGGCGCCGATCCGGAAACCGCCACCGGCGGTCTCTTCGATGGCCGTCATTTCCGAGATCTTCTTGATGTCGACGATCACGCCGGGCTTCACGCTGCCGGAGCGCATCTGCACCAGCAAATCAGTGCCGCCGGCGAGGATGCGCGCGGCACTCCCGGCGGCGGAAAAGGCCGAAACCGCTTCATCGAGCGTGGCCGGGCTTAAGTATCGGATGTCCGTCATGTCGTTCCGCGCTTCCCTCTATCCGGTGATGTTGCCTCACCTTTCAGGCCTCTGAGATGACGAAGTCTACACGGACGGATGCGATTGGAACAGCCGCCTGGCCCGGTGCCAGCGGCAGGCTCCCATGCGCGGGGCGGGCTTGCGCCTGCGCAAGCGGCTTCGCGCGATCATTTAACGGCCTTCGCCGGGCATCCCCCCGGAACCCGTTCCGGCAGCGAACCTCCCCATTCGAAGGAGACAAGGGCGGAGCCACTGTTATAGGCTTGTAACATCGGTTCTTTCGGAAGAGCGGTCCTATGGCCGAAGAGCACCTCCAAAGAAGGCTCGCGGCGATATTGTCAGCCGACGTAGTCGGCTACTCGCGTCTGATGGGGCTGGACGAGGCGAGGACGCTTTCGCGCTTGAATGCCCTAAGACGCAAGATTTTCGATCCAACGGTCGCGGCTCATTCCGGCCGTATCGTCAAGCTTATGGGCGATGGCGTGCTGGTGGAGTTTGCGAGCGCGGTGAACGCCGTCAGCTGCGCCATCGAAATTCAAAGGCTGGTTGGGCACGATGCCGGCGACGCCCAAATCGATCCGATCCTCCTGCGGATCGGGATCAACGTCGGCGATATCATCATCGAAGGTGAAGATATCTATGGCGACGGCGTCAACATCGCGGCGCGGCTCGAGGGAATCGCCGAACCCGGCGGCATTTGCCTGTCTCGCGCTGTCCACGAACAGGTGGCCGGGAAGGTCGCGGCGGCATTCACAGAGGTGGGCGTATGTAACCTAAAGAATATCGATACTCCCATCCATGTCTTTCAGGTCGGTGAGCGGGCCGAAGGATCGCAAGCGGCCACTTTGCCGCCGCTCATTTTGGACCGGCCATCGATAGCGGTGTTGCCTTTCAACAGCCTATCGGAGAATCGTAACATCGAGTTGCTCGCCGACGGTCTGGTCGAAGACGTGATCGCATTACTGGCACGCGTGCCTGGCTTTTTCGTTATTTCCCGCTCATCGAGTTTTGCCTACCGCAACACGACGCGGGACGTTCGCGATGTGGGTCGTGAACTGGGCGTTCGGTATATCGTCGAAGGCAGCATCCGCGCGTCCGATAAACGTGCGCGAATTTCAACTCAGCTCGTCGAAGCCGAAAGTGGAAAACAAATCTGGACACAACGATTTGACGTGGAGCTGGCCGATACATTCGATCTTCAGGACGAGATCGCGCATCAAATCATCCGAGAGCTCGAGCCCGAGCTGACCCGAGCGGAATTGACCCGCATCCAGCGCCAGCGGCCGGATAATCTCGACGCCTGGAGCCGGTATCGTCAGGCATTTGGAGCGATCGCGCTAAACGGCTGGAACGAAGAGTCTTTGGCCAAAGCCACCAAACATCTGCGTGGCGCGATTGCGCTCGATCCAAATTTTGCCTTGGCGCACGCGCTGGCGGCGTTGTTGGGCGCGATTAATGCGAACATGTCTTTCGTAGAGGACGGCTCCGCGGCGCGACAGCAAGCAATGCTCGACGCCGAAACTGCGGTCTCGCTCGATCCGAATGCGTCGGAGGTGCTCGGCTACGCGGGTTGCGCTTTATCCGATATCGGTGAGTTTGCGCGGGGCCGTGAGTGGCTGGAGCGCGCTATCGAGATAGATCCGAGCAACGCGCAAGCACACGTCGCGCTGGGTGCAACCCAGGTCCAGCTTCGTGAACTCGAAGCTGGTATCAAAACCATGCAACATGGAATCCGGCTAAGTCCGCGCGATGCCAAATTGCCCTTCTGGGGTATGGTTCTCGCCGCCGGCCTTGCCCGCGCCGACCGTTTGCAGGAAGCCCTGGCCGAAAGCCTGAACTCTTGCCGGCGGGACGGACGACTGTACGGAGCACGCGTGATCGCCGCCTTCGTCCTCTTGCGGCTTGGGCGCGAGCGGGAGGCTCACGTGATGATGGCCGAAGCCCGCCGAATTCGCGCCACCCTGAGCATCGAGGAAATTCAACATTTCTTCGGCCGGTATATTGCGCGGGACCTGGTTGCGATATGGTCCGACCCGGCGCTTTAAGGACACACCCGTTAATAGTCAGCCAAATCTATACCTCCCGTTCGTGGGAGGCTAAGCAACCATGCGCCGTATGTTCGTCGTGCTCCTAGACCGGTGACCGCATGCAACGCGTTTCGATGACGCGATTTCTTCCTGGCGTAGTTATGCTGGCGCTTTGGTGCGGGCCAGAGCGGGCACCGGCTCAACAGCTGTTTCCAGCTCCCGCCAGGCCGACCGCGGCACCGGCCAGGCCACCCGCCGCCCCCTCGCCCCGCGCCGCCTCCTGCCACAATGGCGCGAGTTTTGATCGTTTCCTCGCCGACCTCAAGCAACAGGCGGCCGCCGCCGGCGTCTCGCAGAGCGCGCTTTCGGAGGCCGCGCCCTACCTCGTCTACGACCAGGGCATCGTCAACCGCGATCGCGGCCAGCGCGTGTTTGGGCAGATTTTCACCGAGTTCGCCGGCCGCATGGCGGCTCCCTACCGGATGCAGCAGGGCCAGGCCCGGATCAAAACCTATTCCGCGGCGTTTGCGCGCGCCGAAAAGGAATACGGCGTGCCGCCGGCAGTGATCGCCGCGTTCTGGGGTCTTGAAAGCGATTTTGGCGCCAACATGGGCAATCTGCCGACGCTGCGCTCTCTGGTGTCGCTGGCCTATGATTGCCGCCGCTCCGAGATGTTCCAGAATGAGACCATCGCGGCGTTGAAGATCATCGACCGCGGCGATCTCTCTCCCGAAGAGATGATCGGCTCCTGGGCCGGCGAGCTCGGCCAGACGCAATTTCTGCCGACGCATTATTTCAACTACGCCGTCGACTATGACGGCGACGGCCGCCGCAATCTGTTGAGCAGCCCGCCCGACGTGATCGGCTCGACCGCGAACTATATCGCCACCGACTTGAAATGGCGGCGCGGCGAGCCGTGGCTGGAAGAAGTGCGCGTGCCGCAGAACGTGCCGTGGGACCAGGCTGATTTGACCATCCAGTTGCCGCGTTCGAAATGGCTGCAGTTCGGCGTGACTTACGCTGACGGCCGCGCGCTGCCGAATGACAATCTGCCGGCGTCGCTGCTGTTGCCGATGGGCCGGATGGGGCCGGCGTTCTTGGCCTATGCCAATTTCGTCGCCTACACCGAATGGAATAATTCGCT
The DNA here is from genome assembly GCA_963713785.1 of uncultured Alphaproteobacteria bacterium. GTDB lineage: Bacteria > Pseudomonadota > Alphaproteobacteria > Rhizobiales > Xanthobacteraceae > Bradyrhizobium. The sequence goes on along the minus strand of CAVQNB010000009.1, from coordinate 169,281 downwards.
GATCTATTCGACCACCGCCGGCTATCTCGCAAGCCGCATCGCCGGCGCGGCGCCGATGCATCGCCCGGCAGCACAGGTCGTGCAACTGCCGTTCAATGCGATCAAGGAATTGCAAGGGCTTCTGGTGCGCGCGGGCTTCAATGTCGGCAAGGTCGACGGCGTGCTCGGCCAGCAGAGCCGAACGGCTGTGAAAGCGATGCAGATCAAATACGGCCTGCCAGCCAATTCCTGGCCGACCGCAGAATTATTGGCACGGATGCGCGGCGGGCCGCGTGCGCAGTCCCAGCCCGCCGAGGCGGCCTTGCCGGTCGCGCGCTAGAGGTGGCTTTTTCCTTAGCGCGGCATTATGTGAGTTCAACTTCATCGTTCCCCGCCACGAAAAGAGCATCACATGTCCTTTTACGACGCTACCGTTCCCGTTTTCCTGCAAACGCTCGGCGCGCTTTCAGGCCTGCTCACCAAAGCCGAGGCACATTGCAAGGCCAGGAAAATCGAGCCCGAGGTTCTGCTCGGCGCGCGGCTCTACCCGGACATGCTGCCGCTGAAAAAACAAATTCAGCTCGCCTGCGATTTCGCGGCCAAGGGCTGCGCCCGCCTCACCCACAGCGAGGTGCCGTCCGCGCCCGACACCGAAACGACTTTTGACGAATTGAAGCAGCGGATCGCCGGGACGGTCAACTATGTGAAGACGTTCAAGCCTGCGCAATTCGAAGGCGCCGACAGGAAGGATGTCACCTTCCCGGCTGGGCCCAACAACTCCATCACGCTGAAAGGTCAGGAATTCGTGAACCGTTTCTCCTTCCCGAATTTTTATTTCCATGCCGCGACCACCCATGGAATTTTGCGCCACAACGGCGTTGAAATCGGGAAAAGAGATTTTCTCGGGATTGCCTAGTCGCTGGTCCGGGTGACCTGCGCGGGTCACCCGCGAAATCGGAATGGCTTGCGGCATTGCAGAGTTTGCGGCAATGCACAAATGTCCTTTATCTGTCATCTGCCGAAAGCAACAACATGAGCGCGCCTGCCAAACTCTTCGAGCCCTTCAAGCTCGGCCCTATCACGCTGCCTAACCGTTTCGTGATGGCGCCGCTGACGCGCAACCGCGCCGTCCCGCCCGGCATGGTGCCGAGCCCGCTGGCGATTGACTATTATGGCCAGCGCGCATCCGCCGGCCTGCTCGTCACCGAGGCCAGCCAGGTCTCGCAGCAAGGCCAGGGCTATCAGGACACGCCCGGCATCTACTCGAAAGAACAGGTCGCCGGCTGGCGCAAGGTGACCGACCGCGTGCATGGACGCGGCGGGCGCATCTTCATCCAGATCTGGCATGTCGGGCGCGTCTCGCACACCTCGCTGCAGCCGGGCGGCGGCGCGCCGGTCGCCCCGTCGGCGATCCGCGCCAAGGGCAAGACCTTTGTCAACGGCACCTTTACCGACATCTCCGAACCGCGCGCGCTGACGCTCGAAGAAATTCCAGGCATCATCGAAGATTTCAAGCGCGGCACCGCGAATGCGATGGCCGCAGGCTTTGACGGCGTCGAAATCCACGGCGCCAATGGCTATCTGCTCGACCAGTTCGCCAAAGACGGCACCAACAAGCGCACCGATGCCTATGGCGGATCAATCGAGAATCGCGCCAGATTGATGCTGGAGGTCGCCAAGGTCGTGGCCGCCGAGGCCGGCGCGGAGCGAACCGGCATTCGATTCTCGCCGGTGACGCCGGCCAACGACGTCTCCGACAGCAACCCGCAGCCGCTGTTCGACTATATCGTCGATCGTCTCAGCGCGCTGAAGTTGACTTATATCCACGTCATCGAAGGCGCGACCGGCGGCCCGCGGGACATCGCGCCGTTTGACTACAGAAGCTTGCGCAAGCGTTTTGCGGGCGCCTATGTCGCCAACAACGGCTACGACTTCGAACTCGCCTCCAAAGTGCTCGCAGCCGGTGCGGCCGATCTGATCGCGTTCGGCAAGCCGTTCATCTCAAACCCCGATCTGGTCGAGCGGCTGAGGAAGGGCGCGCCGCTCAACGAGTGGGACAAGGCGACCTTCTACGGCGGCGGCGCCAAGGGATACACGGACTATCCGACGCTCGAAGCTGCGGACGCAGCGCAGTAGACGCAACGGACCTCAGCCGTCATTGCGAGGAGTGAAACGACGAAGCAATCCAGACTGTTTGTACCGCTCTGGATTGCTTCGCGGAGCCTGTCATCGGGCGCGCATTCGCGCGACCCGTTGGCTCGCAATGACGCCATTGAAACGCCAGTTCTCGATCAACCGGAGACGGCCGCTGTCGTTCGATCGGCCTGCTCCTCCGCAACCATCCGCTCGACGATCCGGCGCATTCGCTGGGGAGCCGCGTCGATGCCGAGCCGGATGCGCTTGACGTCAGGTCTTGCCCGCTCGACGGCTTCAATTCGCTCCAGGATTTCCTTGTCCTCATTGAATGCGACACGGAAATCCGCGTGCAGCCGCTGGTCTACCTCCGCGTTACCAACCGCGAAATTGCGGACGTGAAGCCAGTGATCGATGCAAACGTGATCGTCGACCGGGGTAATGAAATGGAGAGCGAAGATGCGTAGCCCTTTGTCGCGATCCCCGGGATCGGCTATCGCGCCGGCCTCAGCGCTGCCGAAGTCGATGACGGCCGAACATGGCGCCGCATAGTCGTAGTAGTGCCAGCGGTCGACGTTGCCCCGGAAGTTTCCGTATTTGGCGAACAGCGGGATCGGCGCGGCGTCCTTGATCCAGCGCCAGACAAGGACGCCCTTCTCTGCAAAGGAGTGTTCAACCGGCACCTCCTCGCTCGCGGAATTGCCTAGCGTGGACAGGTGCACGAAACTGACATGCGCCGGGTCGCAGAGGTTGTCGGCGAGATTGAGATAGTTGGTATCGATCCGCAAGGCATCGCCATGCGCGGCGTGCCAGCCGCGCTGGTTATATTGTTGCAGGTCATAAATCAGCGACGGATCGGCGATAGCCGGATCGCCCGGCCAGATCCACACCAAGCCCATTTTCTCGTGAAGCGGATAGGACGGCACTCTTGCGTTCGCGGGGATCACCTTCTGGCCGGGAATGCGAATACAACGCCCGTCGGCGGCGAATGTCATCCCATGATATCCGCACTCGACGGCATCGCCCTTGAGTTTGCCCATGGACAGAGGCGCCAGCCGATGCGGGCAGACATCGTCGAGTGCAACCGCATTACCCGCTTCGCTGCGATAGACAACCAGATCAGTTCCCAGCACACGATGGGAGGCGAGCTTTCGCGTCAAATTGCGCGACCAGGTCAGCGGATACCAGGCATTGCGCGGGGCGATCGATGTCATGGCGAACCCTCGGTTATTCGAGCTGGAAACAGCGAGAACTATTCCTTGCGCTTGGCGGCGACCTCGGCGTCGCTGGGCTGATAGTCGGCGCCGTCGACATAGCTCCAGTCGGTCATGACGCCCTGTCCATCCTTGACGGCGAGGCGCCCGATATAGACGCCCAGGGTCGATTGATGGTCAATCGCCCGGAAGGCGACTTGGCCCACCGGCGTATCCACTTTCAGACGCTCCATGGCCTTGATGAGATCATCGGTATTGGTGTTGCCGGCTGCCTCGATCGCCTTGGCCAATACGATGGTGTTGATGTAGCCGATCAGCGCGCCGATGTTCGGCGGTTCCTGGAAACGATCGACATAGGCTTTCAAAAACGCGTCGTGCTCCGCGCTCTTGATTTCGCTCCAGGGATAGCCGGTGACAAGCCAGCCCACCGGCGCTTCATCCTTCAAGGGTGCCAGGTACTCCGGTTCGCCGGTGAGTATGCTGACAACGCTACGGCCCGCGAACGCGTCACGCGTGGTCCCCTCGCGGACGAGTCTTGCCAGGTCGGCGCCGAAGGTTGCGTTGAAAATAGCCTCAGGTTTCTCAGCCAGCATGGCCTGGACGACCGTGCCGGCATCGATCTTGTTCAACGGCGGCCATTGTTCGGAGACGAATTCCACGTCCGGCCGCAGCCGCTTCAGCTCGGTCTTGAAGTTCGCGACCGCGGATTGTCCGAACTCGTAGTTCGGTGCAATTGTCGCCCACCGGCGCGCGGGGAATTTCGCAGCCTCCTTCGCCAGGATGGCGGCCTGGGTGAAGGTAGAGGGCCGGAGCCTGAAGGTGAACCGGCTGCCTTTTTCCCAGATCAGAGCGTCGGTCAGCGGCTGCGACGCCAGAAAGAAGATTTTCTTTTGCTTCGCAAAATCCGCTACCGCAAGGCCAATGTGAGAGAGGATCGTTCCGGTCAGCAGGTCGACATGTTCTGCTTCGACCAGTTGAGTGGCCTGCGCGATTGCGACGTCCGGCTTGCCTGCGTCGTCGCGGCTGATGATTTCCAGCTTGCGGCCGAGCACGCCACCCCGCGCGTTGATCTGGTCCTGCGCCAGCTCCCAGCCCTGACGATAGCCGCGCGTTCCGACCGGCAGCGCCGAATAGCTGGATATCTCGCCGACGCGTATAGGCGGCGGCTCCGCCGCCTGGACGACCGTAGTGATCAATGACAGCGCGACCACAAGCGCCTGGGCTGCAACGGATCTGGACATGCCGCTCTCCCGTCACTGGCGACAATTTATGTTATGTAGTACTTACTTCATAAGGTCACGCGACGATGAAATTGTCAACGCCCAAGAATCGGCGACGCTTGCCAAATAAGAGGCAGGCAGCATTCTGTTAGAGTTGCGCATGCGGCCCTGAGAAAATGCGCTATCAAGGCAGGAAACGGGATCCGAGGATGGAAGCGCCTGTAAAGAAAAAGAGCGTGGCGAAACCGGGCGGCCGCAAGCGAACCCGTGCGCCGGACCAGAAGCGCGAGGCGCTGCTGCGCGCCGCCGTCGCCGAATTCGCCCGCGAGGGCTATGGCGGCGCGCGCGTTGACCGGATCAGCAAGGCGGCCAAAAGCAACGACCGCATGCTTTACTATTACTTCTCCAGCAAGGAGAAGCTTTTTCGTCAGGTCATCGAATATTGCTATGCCGATCTCGTCGCCTGCGAGGAGGCGCTGGCGCTCGATTTCACTCACCCGCGTCAGGCACTGGCCGACCTCGTCGCGTTCAACTGGAATTACTATTGGGAAAAGCCGGAGCTATTGAGCATCCTCGCCTCCGAGAACCTTTTCAAGGGACGACACGTCAAGAACAACATCCGCGGAATATTCGCCAACGCCCAGCTTGGCATGCTGGACCGCGTGCTGAACAGCGGCACTGAGCGCGGCGACTTCAGGCCGGATTACGATCGCTTTCTCGTTTTCATGTCGATACTCTCCTTGACCTACTTCTATCGCTCCAACCTTTACACGCTGTCGAATTATATGCGGATTGATCTGGCCGAACCGGAACGCCGCAAGGCGTGGCTCTCCCACGTCCAGGCGATGATCGACGATCTGGTCCGCCATCGTAAGTAGAATTTGGGGCGCCATCGCGAGGAGTGAAACGACGAAGCAATCCAGACGGATTGTACGGCTCCAGATTGCTTCGCGGAGCCTGTCATCGGGAGCGCATTCGCGCTACCCGGTGGCTCGCAATGACGCCTATAATTGTTGGCATGAACAAGCCCACCGCCGAAGAGATCGTTCGCCGCGCGACCGCCGCTTTCAATTCCGGCCAGCGCGGGGAGGCGCGCCGGCTGTGCGAGGAGGGTTTGAGCGGCGAGCCGGGCGAGCCCATGCTCAACCATCTGCTGGCCGCTGTGCTGTTTTCCCAAGGTGAAATTCAACCGGCCCGCGCCCACGTCGAGACGAGTCTCGCAAACCGCCCCGGCAACGCCGCGGCGCATCTGCTCGCCGCACGCATCGCGCGTGCGACCAAGGATTTTGATGCGGCGCTGGCGAATCTGGATCGCGCGATCGCGCTTGCGCCGCAACGCGAAATGTTTCTCGAAAAAGCCCGCACACTCGACCAGGCTGGCCTGCGGCCGAAGGTCCGCGAGGCGTGGCGCGCCATTCTCGATGTCGTCCCGCAAAACACCGAAGCCGCGGCGCGGCTCGGACGACTGGCGTGGGAGGATGGCGACCATACCACCGCCGTTTCTTTGCTTGAGCGCGCCGTATCGGGCGATGCGCCCGCCTCCGCCTGGTTCGATCTCGGCCTCGCCCGCCAGGATTTGCGCAACTATGACGGCGCCGCCATCGCCTACCGCAAGGCGATCGAACTAAAACCGGATCATGCCGAGGCTGCGCTCAATCTCGGCACCGTGCTGCAGGAGTTGGGCGATGTGGATGGGGCGATGCGCGCCTACGCGCAAGCCTATCGCCTGCGTCCGCAAATGTTCGGCTCAATCGCGATGGCGCTGACCTCGGCGCCGCACGGCCGGTTGTGGCTCGATGAAGCCGCGCTCCGCCATGCGCTTGGTGGCTAAGCGATCAGGCCCGCCCTCTTCGCGCGCGAAAATGCTTGCGATAGACGTTGGGCGCGGCCAGCACTTCCGCGACGGTTTTTGCATAGGCTTGCCGCTGCGCCTCGTCGAAACTCTCGAATACCAGCTGCGGCGCTTCGCGCGGGACCGCAAAGCACTGCGCCACCGGCGTGCCCTTTTTCAACACGCCGGAAAAATCAGGTTTCGTCCAGATCGCCGGAAAGTTGATGCCGCCGTCGTGGAAGCGATCGGCGTCGACCAGGCCCGAGAGCAGGCGAAACGGCAAATCGTCCCTGTTCACGGGGTGCGTGGCGAACAAGGACCAGCCGGGCTCGAGCTCGATGGTCCAAAAACTGTTGAATTTGATCGCGGCCCGGCCATCCCTCGCAAACGGCGCATCCGGAAATTGCGCCGCGACATGAAAGCTTAAGGGAGCGCGCGGATGGCCCAACGTCGCCGGCTCGGGCATGTCCCAGTCCCACGAAAACGCGCCGCGATCCACACTGACGTCGCAGGGCAAGGGGATCATGACGCCATAGGCCATCGCGTCGACAAAGGGCGGGCATTGTTTCACGGTGCGGATGTCGCGTCCGTGAATTTCGGAAGCCGCCTTCGAAGGCATGGCGCGGAGCCAATCCGGCAACGCGCCGCGCGCCAGCACCGGTTGCGGCAAATGATCCGATAGCTGCGGATCGCAACGGAAGATCATGCGCATGGAGCGGCTCCTGAATTCGTCACGGCGGAAGTATAATGGAAAAAGGCCGGGATCGCTCCCGGCCTTTGCTTTCGTGGATGGCCGGGTCATGCCCGGCCATGACGATGGGTGCGCCTAGCTCAATTCGACGCCCGCTTCGGCGGCGAGGCGGGCCACGACTTGATCAGGGTGTCGTAGTCCACCGTTTCGCCCTTCGGCTTCTCGTTGGCGAGCTTGCGCTGCGGCGCGATGTTGCCGTCCTTGGCCGATTTGTTGAACCAGTACTCGGCCGACTCCTTCTTGTTCATCTTCGGTCCGCAAGCACCCTGCACGCCGGATTTCTCCAGACGCTCCATCACCGAATCCTGGGCGGCCGCGAGCGAGTCCATCGCCGCCTGCGGTGTCTTTGCACCGGACGAGGCATCGCCGATGTTCTGCCACCACAATTGCGCGAGCTTCGGATAATCCGGCACGTTGTTGCCGGTCGGGGTCCACTGCACACGCGCCGGCGAGCGGTAGAACTCGATCAGCCCGCCGAGTTTTGGCGCGCGTTCCGTAAAGGACTTGTCCCAGATGTCGGACTCACGGATGAAGGTGAGACCGACATGGCTCTTCTTCAAGCTCACCGTCTTGGAGACGATGAATTGCAGATAGAGCCAGGCCGCCTTGCGGCGGTCGGCCGGCGTCGACTTGAGCAGCGTCGCGGAGCCGACGTCCTGGTAGCCGAGCTTCATGCCATCCTTCCAGTAGGAGCCGTGCGGCGACGGCGCCATGCGCCACTTCGGCGTGCCGTCCGCATTCATCACCGGCAGGCCCGGCTTGACCATGTCGGCGGTAAAGGCGGTGTACCAGAAGATCTGCTGGGCGATATTGCCTTGCGAGGGCACCGGACCCAACTCGGAGAAGGTCATGCCTTGCGCCTGCGGCGGAGCATATTTCTTCATCCAGTCGAGATATTTGACGATCGAATAGACCGCCGCCGGACCGTTGACGTCGCCGCCGCGCTCGACGCTCGAGCCGACCGGTCGGCAGCCTTCCATCCGGATGCCCCATTCGTCGACCGGCAGCCCGTTCGGGATGCCCTTGTCGCCGTTGCCGGCCATCGACAGCCAGGCGTCGGTGAAGCGCCATCCGAGCGACGGATCCTTCTTGCCGTAATCCATGTGGCCGTAAATTCGAGTTCCGTTGATTTCCTTCACATCGTTGGTGAAGAAATCAGCGATGTCCTCATAGGCCGACCAGTTCACGGGAACGCCGAGGTCGTAGCCATATTTGGCCTTGAACTTGGCCTTGTAGTCGGGATTGGAGAACCAGTCGTAGCGGAACCAATAGAGGTTCGCGAACTGCTGGTCCGGCAACTGGTAAAGGTGTCCGTTCGGCGCGGTCGTGAACGACTTGCCGATGAAGTCGTTGACGTCGAGCTGGGGATCGGTGACGTCCTTGCCTTCGCCCGCCATATAGTCGGTCAGATCGACGGCCTGACCATAGCGGAAATGGGTTCCGATGAAGTCGGAATCGTTGATCCAGCCGTCATAGACATTCTTGCCGGACTGCATCTGGGTCTGGATCTTCTCGACGACGTCGCCTTCCTGGATGATGTCGTGCTTGACCTTGATGCCGGTGATCTCCTCGAAGGCCTTGGCGAGCGTCTTCGATTCATACTCGTGCACGGTCAGGGTTTCGGAGACGGCATTGATCTCCATTCCCTTGAAAGGCGCAGCGGCCTTGATGAACCACTGCATTTCCTTCATCTGGTCGTCTTTCGACAGCGTCGAAGGCTGGAATTCGCTATCGATCCATTTTTTCGCGGCAGCTTCATCGGCAAACGCCGGGGCGGTGATCGCACTTGAGGCTGCGATCAGCGCAACCGCGCTTGTCATCATCAGAACACGGGTCCCGCTCAAGGGCCGTCTGCTTCTCTGCAAGTGTCGCATGTTGGTTCCTCCGTTTCAGCGACAAACATCTTCAGGCCCGGGTTGACCCCGGATCTGCTCTTTTTCGCTTGAGGGTCAGACGTTACGAAAAATAACGACGGCCGAAACAAGCGAAATCACGGTAGCGAGCCACAGGCTCGATATTTCAATTCCCTCTTCCCCGATCGGAAGCGTCGCAATGGTGTCGGTACCGACGAGGCCAATCCACAACAGGTGAATGACGGCGGTTAAGATCAGCGAGACGAACAGGCGATCGCCGCGCGTCGTCGGAATGCGCAAGGCCCCGACCCGCTCGGCTTCCGGGTACGCCACCCCAAGCCAGGTCATGACCGCGAGCGTCGAGGCGAGCAGCGCAAAGAAGATCGCGGTCGGCAGCGTCCAGGCCATCCATGCGATGTTTTCCATGACTCATTCCTCACGCATGGTCTGATCCGAAAACTGGTACCCACTTTTCGGGATCATGCTCACACCCTTCCCAGCGCAAAGCCGCGCGCGATGTAGTTGCGGACGAACCAGATCACCAGCGCGCCAGGGATGATGGTGAGCACGCCGGCTGCCGCCAAAAGTCCCCAATCCATCCCGGCCGCGGAAACCGTGCGGGTCATCACGGCGGAAATCGGCTTGGCGTCGACCGAAGTGAGCGTGCGCGCCAGAAGCAGTTCAACCCAGGAGAACATGAAGCAGAAGAACGCCGCGACGCCGATGCCGCTTGCGATCAAGGGCACCAGGATCTTGATGAAAAATCGCGGGAACGAATAGCCGTCGAGGAACGCGGTCTCGTCGATCTCGCGCGGCACACCGGAGACGAAGCCCTCGAGGATCCACACCGCCAGCGGCACATTGAAGATGCAGTGCGCCAGCGCCACCGCCCAAGGCGTATCGAACAGGTTGATCGCCGAATAGAGATTGAAGAACGGCAAAGCGTAAACCGCCGCCGGCGCCATGCGGTTCGACAACAGCCAGAAGAACAGATGCTTGTCGCCGAGGAAGCGGTAGCGCGAGAACGCGTATGCCGCCGGCAGCGCCACCGAGATCGAGATGATGGTGTTGATGACGACATATTTCAGCGAATTGATGTAGCCGGAATACCAGCTCTCGTCGGTGAAGATGCGCATGTAGTTGGCGATGGTCGGCTGGTGCGGCCACAGCGTCATGGTCGAGACGATCTCGGTGTTGGTCTTGAAGCTCATGTTGACTAGCCAATAGATCGGCAACAGCAGGAAGATCAAAAACAGCGAGAGGATGAGGCGGCGGCCGGGAATCGAATGCATCATGCGACTCCCTTGTTGACGACGCGCCGTTCGGCGCCCGCATTGGTCATGACGGTATAGAACACCCAGCACACGATCAGGATGATCAAATTATAGACGAGCGACAACGCTGCGGCCTTGCCGAGGTCGAATTGCCCGAGCGCGATCTTGACCAGTTCGATCGAAACGAATGTCGTCGAGTTGCCCGGTCCGCCGCCGGTCACCACGAACGGCTCGGTGTAGATCATAAAACTGTCCATGAAGCGCAGCAGCACCGCGATCAGCAGCACCCGGTTCATCTTCGGCAGTTGAATTGCCTTGAACACTGCCCAGCGCGAAGCGCCGTCGATTTGGGCTGCCTGGTAATAGGCGTCGGGGATCGATTTCAAACCGGCATAGCACAACAGTGCGACCAGAGAGGTCCAATGCCAGACATCCATCACGATGACGGTGGCCCAGGCGTCGAGATCGTTGGAGACGTAGTTGTAATTAAATCCCAGGCTGTTCAGCACATAGCCCAACAGCCCGATATCGGGCCGGCCAAAAATCTGCCAGATGGTGCCGACCACATTCCACGGGATCAAAAGCGGCAGCGCGAGGATCACGAGACAGACCGCGACGCTCCAGCCCTCGCGCGGCATCGAAAGTGCCACGACGATGCCGAGCGGCACTTCGATCGCAAGGATCACGGCCGAGAAGAACAAATTGCGCCCGAGCGAGGCAAGAAATCTGCCGCCGAGATCGGTCGTGGGATCGAGCAATTCCTTGAACCAGCCGACGCCGTTCCAGAAGAACTGGTTGTTGCCGAAGGTGTCCTGCATCGAATAGTTCACGACCGTCATCAACGGCAGCACGGCGGAGAACGCCACCACCAGAAACACCGGCAGCACCAGGAACCAGGCTTTCTGGTTGACGGTCTTGTCCATTAGGCGGCCCCTTCGACGAGCCGGCTGTCGGCATAGACATGGACATGCGACGGATCGAATTTCAGTCCGGCGCTCTCGCCCTGCACCGAAAATCCCGGCGGCACGCGCGCGGCGAATTTTACCTCGCCGACGCGGACGCGGGCGAAGCGGATGCGGCCGAGGTCGTCGATCCGCTCGATATTCGCCGACAAGAGATCGGGCGACGGCAGCGCGACGTCGACGAATTCGGGACGCACGCCGACTTCGATCCTGGCACCGGCGGGCAACGCGTCATAACTGCGCGTCAACGCAATGGTATGACCGTCGATCCGCGCCTCGCGGCCGCTCACCTCGGCGGGCACGATGTTCATGCCGGGCGAGCCGATGAAATAGCCGACAAAAGTATGCGCCGGCTTTTCGAACAATTCGGCCGGCGTGCCGCTCTGCACCACGCGGCCGTCATGCATCACCACGACCGTATCGGCAAAGGTCAGCGCCTCGGTCTGGTCGTGGGTGACATAGATCATCGTCAGATCAAGATCGCGATGCAGCGCCTTCAATTTGGAGCGCAACTGCCATTTCAGCTCGGGATCGATCACGGTCAGCGGCTCATCGAACAGCACCGCCGCGACATCGGAGCGGACCAGCCCGCGGCCGAGCGATATCTTCTGCTTGGCGTCGGCGGTGAGCCGCGTCGCCTTGCGATCGAGGTAGGGCGCAAGGTCAAGCAGCCGCGCAATCTCCGCGACCCGCGCGTCGATTTCCGACTTGGGCACACCGCAATTCTTCAGCGGAAATGCCAGGTTCTGCCCGACCGTCATGGTGTCGTAGATCACCGGAAACTGGAAGACTTGCGCGATATTGCGCTTCTGGGTTGACAGCGGCGTGATGTCTACCCCGTCGAACAGGATTTTTCCGCGCGAGGGCGTGACGATGCCGGAGATCAGGTTGAGCAGCGTGGTCTTGCCGCAGCCGGACGGCCCGAGCAGCGCATAGGCGCCGCCTTGGCGCCAGGTCATCGAAATCGGTTTCAATGCAAACGATTCCGGCGCGGCGTCGTTGCCGTTGTAGGAATGCGCGAGGTCGACGAGGTCAATGCGGGCCATGCTGCATTTCCCTCACGACAAACCAGGTGCGGCGACCATGCGGCCGGCCGCATCGAACACGAAGACATTGTTGGGGTCGAGCGCCGCATCGAGCACATGTCCGGGCTCGAACTCGTGCACGCCATGCAGCACGGCGACCCAGTTGGACGCGTCACGATTGAGATGCACGAAGCTTTCCGAGCCGGTGATCTCGGTCACCGTCACGGTAGCCTGAAAGGCGTGGCGGCCGGCGACGCCATTGGCGAGCTCCAACTGGTGCGCGCGAAAGCCCACGCGATATGAGCCGTCGTCTAAACCTGCATAGAGTCCCAAGGCCGGCGCCTCGACGCCGCCGGCATATTTGACCGAGCCGTTCCTCTTCTCGATCCCGACCAGATTGAGCGGCGGATCGGAAAACACCTGGGCTACGCGTAGCGTATCGGGATGGCGATAGACTTTTGCGGTCTCCCCAGACTGCAAAATCTCGCCTTCCCACATGCAAACGGTGCGGCCACCAAGCAACAACGCCTCCGAGGGCTCGGTGGTCGCATAGACGAAGATCGCGCCGGAAGCCTCGAAGATGCGCGGCAGCTCGGCGCGCAATTCCTCGCGAAGCTTGTAGTCGAGATTGGCGAGCGGCTCGTCGAGCAGCACCAGATCGGCGCCTTTGACGAGCGCGCGCGCGATCGCGGTGCGCTGCTGCTGGCCGCCGGAGAGTTGCAGCGGCGTGCGGTCGAGATAGGGCTCGAGCCGCAGCAGCCGCGCCGCCTCAGTGACACGCTTTTCGATCTCGCCGCGCGGCTTGCCCTGCACCCGCAAGGGCGAGGCGATATTCTCGTAGACCGTGAGCGAGGGATAATTGATGAATTGCTGATAGACCATGGCGACCGAGCGCTGCCGAACATCGAAGCCGGTGACGTCCTTGCCGTCGACCAGCACGCGGCCCGAGGTCGGCTTGTCGAGGCCGGCGAGTAGCCGCATGATCGAGGTCTTGCCCGACAGTGTCGGGCCGAGCAGCACGTTGAGCGTGCCGCGTTGCAGCACCAGCGAGACATCGCGGATCGCCGGAATGCCGTCGACCGATCGCGTGACGTGTTCGAGTGTAACAGTCATGTCCGCCCTCCCGCTTCCCGCAGGGGAGTTTCGAGGGAAAGGCGGCGCGCGGCAATCCAGTCGTCGAGCGCTGTGATTTCGGCGGCCGCCATCCGCAAGCCGAGCTTGGATCGCCGCCACACGATATCTTCGGCGGTCAACGCCCACTCCGACGACATCAGGTAGGAGACCTCGCTTGCCGTCAAGGTCGCACCAAAGGATTGGCCGAGATCGGCCATCGATTTCGCGGTGCCGAGCCATTTGGTGGCGCGGGTGCCGTAGGCATGCGCCAGCCGGTTGGCATGCGCCGATGAAAGGAACGGATAGTTCCGTTGCAATTCCGCCGCCAACGCCGCGATTGCCGAGACGTCCAGGTCGCCGCCGGGCAGCGGCGATTTTCCGGTCCAGCCCTTGCGCGCGATCGCGCTGCGCAAGTAAGGCGACAACCGCTCGAGCGCCTCTTCGGCGAGCCGCCGATAGGTCGTGATCTTGCCGCCGTAGATCGAGAGCAGCGGCGCGCCGCCGGGCGTATCGAGCTCGAACACGTAATCACGGGTCGCGGCCTTGGCTTCGCTGGCGCCGTCGTCATAGAGCGGGCGAACGCCGGCATAGGTCCAGACCACGTCCTCCGGCCTCACGGGTTTTGCCAGATACTCGCTGACGGAGTCGCAGAGATATTTGATCTCTTCGCTCGAGGCTTTCACCTTGGACGGGTCGCCATGATAGTCGCGATCGGTGGTGCCGATCAGGGTGAAATCGTCCTGATAGGGGATCACGAACACGATGCGGCCGTCGGAATTCTGGAACATGTAGGCGCGGTCGTGCTCATAGAGCTTTCGCACCACGATATGCGAGCCCTGCACCAGCCGCACTTTGGCGCGCGCATTGACGCCCGAGCCCGAGGCCAGCACATCTTCGACCCAGGGGCCGCCGGCGTTGACGAGCGCGCGGGCACGGATGGTCGAGCGTGCGCCGGTGAGCGTGTTTTCGACCGTGACCTGCCAGATCCCGTCGACCTGCCGGATCTCGGCCGCGCGGGAACGGGTTCGGATTTGCGCGCCGCGATCGGCGGCGTCGCGCGCGGTCAGCACCACAAGGCGCGCATCGTCGACAAAACAGTCGGAATACTCAAAGCCCTTGGTGTAGCGATGGGGGATCAGCGGCTTGCCGACTTCGTCGCGCGAAAGATCGACCGAACGGGTGGGCGGCAGCAGATTGCGGCCGCCGATATGGTCGTAGAGGAACAGCCCGAGCCGCAGCAGCCAGGCCGGGCGCAGGCCAGCATGGTGCGGCAAAACGAACCGGAGCGGGCGGATGATGTGGGGCGCGATCTGCCAGAGGATTTCGCGCTCGATCAGCGCCTCGCGCACCAGCCGAAACTCGTAATATTCGAGATAGCGCAGGCCGCCATGCACGAGCTTGGTCGACCAGGACGATGTCCCGCTCGCCAAGTCATTCATTTCACATAGGAAAACAGAGTTGCCCCGGCCCGCCGCATCGCGCGCGATACCGCAGCCGTTGACGCCGCCCCCGATGATCGCGAGGTCGAAAATCCGATCCAAAGACGCTTCCCCGGCGTTCGCCCGTTCACTTTGGCGATTTTGCTTTCGAATTGGAATAGATCACAAAGAAAAACGAAAGAAAACCCAAAAGCGAGGCCCGAAGGCAATCGGTACACTCGGGAGCCGTTAACCGCGCGTTTACCATGCGAAGGTTCTCTGACGGCTCCCGCCGATCGCTCGAATTTGGCTGATCCGGCAACTGGCAGGTCCCCATTGCGGTTCATCCCGAGCGGAAACCGGCCATGACTTCAATCGGCGCCACTCAAGGCGGCACCCAGATCTCGCCGGTCGACGAACGCATCTACCACCAAAGCAATCTGCTGGGCGATTGGAAGGGCTTATGGTCAAAGAGTCATCAACCCGTCGAATTCAAGGTCCTGAGCATTCACGGCAACACCGCGCAGGTCGAGTACACCCATAACGGGCACACCGAACGAGGCACTGGAACCGTCAGCGCCGCCACGATCACCTTCGGCAATGTCACGATCGGGACTCGCGACGGAAAGAATGCGGGGCTCGAGTTCTCGTTCGGTACCGCGAAGTCGACTGCCATTCTGGCCAAGTCAGCCGCCGCGCCGGTGGACCAGAACAAACTGGTTGGAAACTGGATCGGCAGCACCGCCACAACGAGCGCGACCTTCCGGGTGCTGTCGATCAAGGGTCGGAACGCGCAGGTCCAATATACCGTCGACGGGCGCACGGTGACGGGCGTCGGCGACCTCTACAAGAATACAGTCACCTTGGGCAGGGTGCAGGTCTCCTCCGACGATGGCGTGCACGGAACGGTGACCTTCCCCGTCGGCCATAGCACCCTGACCGTCAATGCCACCAAGTTCACGCCGTCGTCGTCGAACAGCGCGGGATCATCGGTGAACAAATTAGCCTGAGAGCCGAACGGCACTCTCCGAGCTTGCCGCGGGGGCGGCGGGTTGCGGGCGCTCGCTCGCACGGTTGAGCCAACTGGAATGAGCACGAAGGCGTTCAACCTGGCCGGCAAGCGGCCCGCCGGTTCACTTCGCCGCCGCTGCGATGCGCGGCCATTCGTCCATCTGCACGCGAGCGACGAGCTTGGAGCTGCCATCGGCCGGGCGGAAGATCGAGGCTTCACCTTCTTTCACGTCGAACCAGTCCTTGCCAAGCGCAGCGACGATGTTCGGCTGATGCGTGATGAGTATCGTGTTGGTGTGGGCCTTCGGCGGTGCGGTGGCAAGCATCTTTCGAAATGCCTCCGCGCGCCGGTTGTTCTCGTTCGGCGACACGATCAGGCCGCCCTCGGTCAGATCTGTGGTCTTCTCGATGTCCTGGAAGCCGGCAATAACAGCGGTTTCATGGGCACGGTTGTATTTGCTGGTGTAGACCTTGCCGATGGGCACCTGTGCTTGACGAAGCGCATCGCCAAATGCCTTTGCCAGCACCTTGCCTTTGTCGTTGAGATTGCGTTGAGCCCCAATGTTGTCGAAGTTGAGCGGATCGGTATCGGCCTGATCCGGGAATGTGGCGCCGTGGCGGACGACGATGACAAGATCGCCCGCGCGCAAGGCTTGCGCGATCTCCTTGTCGTCCGCGTATGCCGCCGGCACGGCGACCGCGAGCAAGTTGAAAAGGCAAACAAAAGCCGCCAAGGCGTTGGTAACCGAGCTCGACATCTTAGACATGGTTGCTCCTTCAATGTGACTGCGCCCGCACACAGGCAGGACGCCGCGAGTGGCGATTCTATTCCATGTCGTTGCGCGATTAGCTGAGCAGGTGGTTCGTGTGTTCCGGCTCACCGCGAGGTCCACGGCAACATCCGTTGCAGCACGCCGTCGCGCAAAACCAGGCGGTGCAAAAGCGCGGCGCCGGCGTGCAGGCTGATCAGGGCGAGGAGCGCCTTGGCGCCGAACTCGTGAGCCACCACGAACAGGCCGCGTATCGCCGGGTTCGGCTCCAACAGTGCTGGTACTTGCCAGGTGAACAATTCAAAGGGCAGGCCGTGAAACAGGGTTCCGCCAAGGCCGCTGATCGGCTGCAGGAAAACCAAGGCATAGAGGCCGTATTCACTGGCCTTTGCGATCCATTGTTGCGATTTCGGCATGCTCTCCGGGAACGGAGGCAAATAGGCGAAATTGTGCCGCCAGACGAGACGCACCGACCCGACGATCCAAGTCAGCAGGCCCATCGTTCGGTGTGTCGCCAGAATCGCAACGACAAGACTGCTCTCGCGACCGACGGCTTCGCGTAACCATGCGCTGGTAAACTGACCGATCATCAACAGCACCGTCAGCCAATGCAGCGCGATGCTTATTTGATCGAAACGCCCGCTTTCGGCCGCGGGCCTTTTGGCTATTCCTGCCGCGAAATCTGAATTTTTGGTCATGCCAGGCTGCTCCCATATGCGAAGTCTTGGTGCGAAGGAGACCTGCGCAGCGTCGGCTTTATTCCGGCGCCAACCGTTCAACCCCGGCCTGCTGGTGCAGGACGATAGCAGGCGTTCACTTGAGACGGGGGACTTCCGAGGCGTGACAGATCAAAATCCCGCGCGACAACGCGGGTATCGAGCCATGTGGCGCAAATGTGGATTACGGCCGGCGGAAGGGGATCGGCGCGGACTCCGGCGCCGATCCCGGCGCGGGCTCCGCTCCTGCCTCGTCGATATCGACCGCTGGCTTCGGCATCGCCTCGATCACCTCGATGCCGCGGGTGTGGCAGATATTCGCAAGGCCCGCCGGCAGCGCGGCGTCGGTGACAAAGGTCTGGATCTGGCTGATATGGGCGATACGGACCGGCGCGCTGCGCCTGAGTTTTGTCGAGTTGGCGACCAGCATGACGCTGCGAGCATTGGCGATGATCGCCTGCGCGGCCTGCACTTCGCGATAGTCGAAGTCCAAGAGCGCGCCCTCCTCGTCGATCGCGGACGCGCCGATGATGGCGTAATCGACCTTGAACTGGCCGATCAGATGGGTCGCGGTCGAGCCGACCACCGCGCCGTCGGCGCGGCGCACCGTGCCGCCGGCCACGATCACCTCGATGCGCGGATAGCGATAGAGCAGCATCGCGACATTGAGGTTGTTGGTGATGACGAGCAGGTCCTGATGCGAGGTCAGCGCGCTCGCGACTTCTTCGGTGGTGGTGCCGATATTGATGAACAGCGAGCAGCCGTTCGGGATCAGCGCCGCGGCGGCTGCGCCAATCGCCTTCTTCTCTTCGGCGGCGACAAACCGTCGCGCTTCATAGGCGAGATTTTCCACGCCAGAGGCGATGATGGCGCCGCCATGGATCCGCGTCAGCGAGCGCTGCTCGCAGAGATCGTTGAGGTCCTTGCGGATGGTCTGCGCCGAAACCTCGAAACGACGGGCGAGATCTTCCACCATCACCCGCCCCGAGGCGCGCGCGATGTTGAGGATTTCGGTCTGGCGGTTGGATAGTCCGGCCACAGCTAAAACCTCGGATCAAAATGCATCCCATGGTGCGGCGGTTCGGCGATGGGGTCAACGCAGCAGATCGACCCGAGCCGCGCGGCATGGCCAAACGTCGGATCGCGGTTAAGGCAGCCTTGCCCGCCTCGGCAGCCGCCGGTCGTGCAACCGTTGAAACTCGCTCCCAGGCGGATTTCGGGGCCGCAAGGCCCCGAGATCCCCGCGGGGCCCAAAGCAACCGTCGCCGCCCAAGTGATGCCCGATCGCTCGATAGTCAGTTTTCTCCTGTCTGCCATCTGTTAGAAATAGACGCCGTCTACGACCGGACGGGAGCATGCCGTTTTCGGCTTACCAACACCGACGGCACGGTCGAACCTCGTCACAAGCAGAGCTCCGACATGCACTCGAATGAACTGAACAAACAGCGCGAAGCAGCGATCTGGTTTCGACGCCATGCCGGCGTGAACAGCTCTCTGAGCAGGTTAGGGGGCCGGCCTACGCTGCCGGCTGAAATCGAGTGGCCGCGACAACGCCAAGCCGGCACGCCACTTCATTTTCTGGCGCAGATCGATCTGTCGCGATTGCCGCCTACTCCCCTCGATGGCGCTTCCAATGCGCCAACGCTTGCAAAAACTGGTCTGTTGGTCGCATCGATCGAAAGAGCGATTGGCCCGCTACCTGTGTTCACGGGCACGGGTTCATGGGATGCTGTTAGGGGCTGGCAAAAGCATCCAAGGCACGGCTGAAGAAGCCCGCGCCGACGGCACCATTCTGCTCTTGCAGATAGACAGCGACCTGTCGGTCCATGAGCATTTCATGTTTTGCGACATGGGCGTCGCGCAGTTCTGGGTCAAGCCGGACGATCTGGCAGCGGGGAGGTTCGACAAGGCGTGGGGGACCACCGAAGGCGGTTGATGCGCCAAGGCGGAAACCGGGAAGCATCGTGGCGTTGTTCGGGCGCAACCACACGTATGCGGGCGTCAGGCCTTTGCCTCGGCCCGAACCGTTCGGTGACCTAGAACCTCACCTTTTCAGCCGCCGAATGCCTCATCGCGCAAATGCGCATCCGCGATCCGCGCGTCAGGATGGCTCGTGATGGTCATGAACCAAACGAGGCTGAAGAACAGCGACCACGCCGTGTCCCAGTAAAACCAGTTCATGTGAATTCCTCGCCGAACACCGTCGAGACCAACAAGAATATCAACATTCAGTTTCATTTGGGTGAACAACCGTGCCTCCAACTAAGTCTTGAATGTCGCAGGCTCCTTATTTTGCGCTGCGGGAGCGAGAAGGGCCGACATAGATTAATCAAACGTGCATGATCGGCCGGGAGCACAGCCTGCCGCGTCACACATGCGGCAGAATCCCGGTTGAAGACCGCTCGTCCAAGGGATCGTGCCATACCGAAGCGGGTGCTCGACAAGGCGGAGCCCCGCTGCAAGACTGCGCCCATACCGGAGCCGCGAAATTCCGGAAACAACGGAGGAAACCATGAACATCAATCGTCGCGAACTTGCCTTGCCGGCGCTTGCCATTGGATCACTGGGCTTGGGACTGGTGGGCGTGGTCCCGGCCTTTGCCGCCGCGGCGGACGAAGAAGCGGTTGCCACGAATGTCGAGGCGTTCCGCGTAGCGCAGATCAAAGCCGACCGTGAAGCCTTCGACGCGCTCTGCGCGGCCGAGCTCAGCTACAGCCACTCCAGCGGCAAGGTCGAGGACAAGGCGACCTTTATCGCCAACGCCACCGACGGAAAATCGAAGTTCTTGTCGTTGGAATATCAGGACCCCAGTATTCGCGTGGTCGGCCCGGCTGCGATCGTGCGGTTCCACTGGGTGGGCGAACAGGAGGCCGTGGCTGACGGCAAGAAGAGCTCGACCAATCTCCACATCCTGATGAACTGGCAAAAACAGGGCGCGGACTGGAAGCTCTTGTCCCGGGCCTCAACCAAGCTCTGACCGGCAACGCGGTCTCGTTCGATCCTCAGCGCGGTTTACTCCAACCGCGCGTGAATAGCTGTTACTTGGCGGTTGCGTCCGGCAATTTGACCGGGATGTGCGGCGAGGTGCTTACCACCCTCGGGCTGCCGTCGGGGTGGGCGCGGCTCCTGAGCGTCTCAATCAGCAAAATGAACTTTTCGGCGAGCATCGGCCCATACTCCTCAAGCATTGGTCTTCCGGATCCTGGCGCCGGGTCGCCGTAGGTGATCGATCAGGCGATATTGCCCGCTGATTCTTTCCCGCCGTCTTCGCGGGATGGCCAAAATGGTTTCGTCACACGGCTGTCTTGTTTCTTTGCAGGGCAGCCCACGAAACCAGCTCACGCGGGTGTGAGGCCTAAGGCGGGTAAGAGCCGACGGTTTCCCCGAACATCCCAAGGCACGGTTAGTCCCACGCCCGGCACATTTCTTGCTCCTTTCATTGAAATTTCGAGAGGATTTGGCATGAAATCAATAATCAGCGCGGTTGCGGCATTTGTCCTGCTGGTGGGCGTCGCAGCCCTGCCTGCACCATCCCTGGCCCAAGACAAGGCTCCAGACAAAGTCACGGTCGGCCTGTTTCCCGTGAGCTCATCGCTGCCTTATTTCGTCGCGCTGGAGCGGGGGTTCTTCAAGGAACAGAACATCGAGCCCGAGATGACCAAGCTGATGGGCGGGCCGCCCAACGTCGCCGCCATGATGACCAACCAGATCGAAGTCTCCGCGGTGCTGGTGACGCTCGAAGGGCTCAACGCCAACGTCAAGAAACCGGGCGTTGCCATGTATATCGCGCTGAACAGCCAGACCAAGGTCTGGAAGATGGAGCAGTTCGTCGTCCGCAACGGCTTCCCGGCCAACTCGATCGCCGATCTCAAGGGCGCAAAGCTGCTGTCGGCGCCGGGACCCGCCAATCTCAACACCGCGAAAGCCATTCTGGCCAAGAACGGGCTGAAGGAAGGCGACTACACCATTGATCAATTGGACATGGGCCAGCACGTCAACGCGATGACGGCCGGCACCTTCGACGGCGGCTACACGCTCGAGCCCAACGCCTCGATGATGATCAAGGCCGGCGTCGCGCGCTCGCTCGAGGCCGGCGTGATCTCGAAATATATCCTGGGCAGCGACACCGCGGATGCTTATGCCGCGGGCTGTGCGATGACGTCCGACTTCATCGAGAAGCGGCCGGAGGTTGCGAAACGCTTTGCGACGGCATGGGCAAAGGCCATCGCCTTCATCAATGCCAATCCGGACGAAGCGCGAAAATACCTCGCCAAGAATACGTTCACGCCGGACAATGTGGTCGATATGGTCTCGATGCTCGGCTATGTCATGGTGGGCGACATGAAAAAGGAACAGCTCGCCGACCTTCAGGCGTTCGCGGATTTCGGCAGCTCGATCGGCGTCGTCCCGGAAAAGGTCGACGTCACCAAATTCCTCAAGAAGTTTTGAGGGCCGCGCGTGGCAAACCCAGCCCCGAGGGTCGCGGTATCGCCGGTCAGTGCCTTCGACGAGTTGCATCGGACCGCGCCGCATGTCACGATCCGTGGCTTGAGCAAGCGTTACACTGACGCCACCATCTACGACAATTTCGATTTCGACATTCCCCGCGGCAAGCTGATTTCGGTGTTCGGCCCGAACGGTTGCGGCAAGAGCACGCTGATCAACATGATCGCGGGCCTGGTGCCTTCAGATGCGGGCGAAGTGCTGTTCGACGGCCGCCCCTTGAGCCGCGTCAAGTTCGGCTATGTGTTCCAGAATTATCGCGAAGCGCTGTTCCCATGGCTGGCCGCGTTCGACAACATCGCCTATCCGTTGAAGCTGATGGGCGTGCCGAAGCGCGAGCGCGAGGCGCGCGTCGAACGCCTGATCGCCCGCCTCGGCGTCAAGATCGACCTCGCGCTTTATCCCTATCATCTCTCCGGCGGTCAGCAGCAACTGGTCTCGATCATGCGGGCGCTGATCGTCGAGCCGGAAATCCTGTTCCTCGACGAGCCGTTCTCGGCGCTGGACTACGAGATGACGCTGTTCATGCGCGACCAGTTGCAGCGCGTCTTTATCGAGACCGCGACCACGACGGTGTTGGTGTCGCACGACCTTGAAGAAGCCGTGTACCTGTCGGACTATGTGCTGCTGCTGTCACGACATCCGGCGCGCGTGGTCGAATTCGTGCCCTACGACGCGCCACGGCCGCGCACCGACAAGACCATGTCGGAGCCGGGCTTCATCGCCACCAAGGCGCATTGCCTAAAACTGTTTCAGCGCGAGGTGAACCGCGCATGACGAAATCCAAAGCGCTGTTGCCGCTGGTCGGGGTCGCCATCCTGCTTGCGGTATGGCAAATGGTGAACTGGCTGCGGCTGGTCGATCCGGTGTTGCTGCCTTCGCCGGCTGCAACATTCCACACCCTGTGGGAGGGCATGGTCGCCGGCAAGCTCGGCGTCGACTTCTTCAAAACCGTGCTGCGGACGATCTACTCGACGGCAATTGCCGCGGTGATCGCGATCCCGCTCGGAATCCTGCTTGGCTCATCCGAAAAAGTCTATCGCTCGGTGGAATTCCTGATCGACTTCTTCCGTTCGACGCCAGCATCCGCGATGTTTCCGCTGTTCCTGGTGCTGTTCGGGGTCGGCGATCGCACCAAGATTTCAGTTGCCGCTTTCGGCGCCGCGTTGGTGATCCTGTTCAACGTCGCCTACGGCGTCATGAACGCGCGCAAGACCCGCCTGCTCGCGGCCAAGGTGATGGGCGCTTCGCGCGCCCGCGTGCTCTTCGACGTGATGCTGAAGGAATCGCTGCCGCAGACCTTCGTAGGCCTTCGCAACGGCGTCTCCTTGGCGCTCGTCATCATCGTGGTGGCCGAGATGTTCATCGGCTCGACCGATGGGCTCGGCCAACGCGTGTTCGAGGCGCAGCAACTGTTCGACATGCCAGGCATGTATGCGGCGATTTTTGCCGCCGGCGCGCTCGGCTATTCGCTCAATCTTTTGTTCCTCGTGATCGAGCGCCGCTTCGTGCACTGGGCCGGGCGCTAAAGTGGATCAGCTTTACGACGCCATTTGCAGTCCGCCGCTCGCGAGACGACGCGCGGCGCGCTCGGCCTCGCGCGCGTTGCGAAACAGCTTGCCGTCTATCCGATAGAAACGTTGGCTGGCTGCGAAGAAGCGATAGCCGTCCGGATCGCGCACCACGATGCCCACCGGCTTGGAGCCGACTTCGATGATATAAGAGTCCGACATTTCCCAGCCTCGAATTCCGCCGCCCGCCCAAATAACGAAACGAGAGCTGAAGCGTTCCGCACACAGATGTGTGAGGAAGCGTCGCAGCAACGTGAGATGTCACGCCGGCAGCTCAAATCTTTCGGAACGAAGGCATCGAGATAGACGATGGACGCTACGGATGGGCCGAACTGCTCGGCCGCCTGGGTGATCACGAAGCCCGCGGAGGAATGGCCGACCAGGATGATGTCCGTCAGGTCTTCCCATTTCACCAGATTGACCACGTCGTTGACGTGCGTCGTCAGATTCCTCACTTCCCCCCGCTAGACGTTGCAAGAAGTGCGGTCCACTTTTCGATATCGGCGCGGATGAAGTCGGTGAATTCCTTCGGCGTCCCCCCGACCGGATCGGTGCCCTGCCGCTTCAGCGCGATGCGAACCATTTCAACGTTCAACGCCTCGTTTGCGGCGGCCGATAATTTCTCGATGATCGCCGGCGGCGTTTCGCGAGGCGCCAGCAGTCCGATCCAGATTCCGGCGTCATAGCCAGTCATTCCTGCCTCGGAGAGCGTCGGGACATCCGGCATGATCGATGCGCGCTTCCCCTGCGCCACGGCGAAAGCCTTCAACTTGCCGGCCTCGACATGCGGCGCGAGCGTCGCGGCCACATTGAACATCAGCGTGATGCGGCCCGACAGCAGATCGGAGACGGCCTGATTGCTTCCGCCCTGATAGGGGACTATGACAATTTTGGTCCCGGCGTTGGCGTTGAACAGCTCGGCCGCCATGTAGCTTGCCGTTGCATAGCCGGAGGAGCCGAACGTTAATGTTTCGGGCTTGCTCTTCGCGAGCGCAATCAGCTCCTGCAAATTATTGGCCGGAACCGAGGGATGCGCCACCAGCACGTTCGGGACGATGCCGAGCAGGGTGATCGGCGCCAGATCCTTCGCCAGATTGAAATTCGACTTTGTCTCGGCCGGATTGAGTGTGTTGGCAATCGTCGCCATGAACAGCGTGTAACCGTCAGCAGGCGCGCGAGCCACGGTCTCGGCCGCGATCATGCTGGAGTTGCCGGGGCGGTTTTCGACCACGATCGGTTGCCCGAGACGAACCTCCATCTCCTTGCTGACAAGCCGTGCCAGGATATCGGCGGCCGAGCCGGGACCAAATCCAATCAGGATCTTGATCGGCTGCGCGGGATAGGTTTGCGCCATGGCGGAGGCGCTGCCTGCCAGCGAAGCCATCGCGACGCCTACGCCAAACGCAAATATCCTCAAGGTGCGGCTGAACATGTTTCCCCCGATGCGCAATCGTTTTCTACTTGCGTACGGCCGACCCGGCTGCAAGCTTACTCTAGCGCGGCCGGAGACAGAAGGAAGCCACGATGCCGTCAGACCCGGAGCGCCGCGCCCGCGGCGCACAAAAACTCGGCGAGATTCTGGGGCAAACGCCGGATCAGGTCGACGCCGACAAGAAATAGCAGGTCCACACACAAGCGGCGACAGGGGGAAACATGGTTTGGCATAAAACGATCGGCAATGGTCCGACCAAGGTCGTGGTGATTCACGGCTGGTTCTGGGATCACCGCGTGTTCGCGCCGATGTTCGACAGCCTCGATGCGACGGCCTTTACCTACGCCTTCATCGATATCCGCGGTTACGGCAATTCCCGCCACGTTTCCGGCACCTACACGATCGGCGAAGTCGCGGCGGATGCGATTGCGCTCGCGGACGAGCTCGGATGGCGCGAGTTTCATGTCGTCGGCCATTCTATGGGAGGCAAGGCGGCGCAGAAGGTCGCGATGGATGCGCCGGCGCGGGCGCGCTCGGTGGTGGCGGTCACGCCTGTGCCGGCGTCGGCTTTGCCGTTCGATGATCAGGTATTCGCCTTCTTTGCATCGGCCTGCGAACAGGACGAAACGGCGATGGCGCTGATGGGCGATTCCTGCGGCAATCGGCTTTCCAAGACGTGGCTCGAGGCGATGCTGCGGCGGGCGCGCGATACGGCAAAGCCCGAGGCCTTCAAGAGCTATATGCGCTCCTTCGTCAGGGACGACTTTGCGGCCGACGCCGGCAAGGTCAAGGCTCCGGTGCTCGTGCTGTACGGTGAATTTGACAATGGCGTCAGCGAAGATCTGGTGCGCGGCGTCTATCCCGCACTCTATCCGCATGCCCTGATCGAGAAGATCGGCAATTCCGGCCACTATCCGATGCAGGAGACCCCGGTCTATCTCGCAACCCGGCTGGAGGGCTTTATCTCGCAGTCGGCATAACAACAACGCCGCGCCCGTAGGGAGGGCAAGATGAGCGAGCATGAGGCCCAGGAGGGATTGGACCAGGGATTGAACCAGGGATTGAACCGTCGCGAGCTGTTTCAGACGCTGGCCGCAGGCGCCGCCGTTTCCGGCATCGTCGCCTCCCCGGCGCTCGCGCAGCAACCGCCCGCGGCGGTGCTGACCGTTGCCTCAACCGAGGATTATACACTTAACCCCACCCGCTGGGGCAGCGCCGAGGTCGCCGGGTTGTTCCCCGGATTTCAGCATCTCGATATGCGGACCAGTGGGGCCGTGATTCGATTGCGCCATGGCGGATCCGGGCCGCCATTGTTGCTGCTGCACGGCAATCCCGAAAATCACGTCGCCTGGCACAAAATCGCCTCGCGTCTTGCGAAAAATTATCACGTCGTGTTGCCGGATCTGCGCGGCTATGGCGACAGCTCACTTCCCGAGCCGGGCCCGAACCATATCAACTATAGCTTCCGCGCCATGGCGCAGGACATGGTCGAGGTGATGGAGCAGCTTGGCTACGGGCAGTTTTATCTGGCAGGCCACGATCGCGGCGGTCGCACGTCGCACCGCATGTGCCTCGATCACCCGGAGCGGGTGATAAAGGTTTGCCTTATCGACGTCCTGCCCAATTACTTTGTGTGGACGAATATCACCAAGGCCTGGGTGATCGGCACCTGGCATTGGGCGTTCATGGCGCAGCCTGAGCCGTTTCCCGAACGCCTGATGAGTTCCGTACCGGCAGAGTTTTTCTTGAGGAGAAGCTATGGGGCGGGCGGCGGAGGTCGTGGCACCTTCATCGTCCACACGAACTGATGGAGGTTGCCCCGTGGCCCAAGTCAATGATCTCAGCCGAAGCCTGACCGCGTTTGATCCGATCTCGACCTTGGTGGTGGTCGTCGAGATGAGCAAGGCGAGCTGGCTGGTGAGCGGAGCTGTTCCTGGCGTCGAGCGCCAGCCGTTGAAGAAACTGGAGCCGGATGCGACGGCACTGTTGCGATTGATCGAGCGGTGGCGGAACGAGGCGATGCGTTCTGGCCGGCCGATCAGTCGGATCGCGCTGGCCTATGAGGCTGGCCGCGACGGCTTCTGGCTGGCGCGCTGGCTCATTGCTCGCGGGATCGAGGCGCATGTCATCCATTCGGCAAGCGTTGCGGTGTCACGCGAGCGCAAGCGGGCGAAGACGGATCGTCTGGATGCGGCGATGTTGATGCGCGTATTCCTGGGCTGGTTGCGCGGTGAGCGGGGGCACTGCGGGATGGTGGTGATCCCGACGATGGAGGAGGAGGCTGCGAGGCGCCCGAGCCGCGAGCGCGAGAGCCTTGTCAACGAGCGCTCACGCATCACCAACCGCATGAAGAGTGCGCTCGCCCGTCTCGGGATCCGGGGATTCAAGCCACATCTGCGCAAGGCGCCAGAGCGTCTGGCAGGTCTGCGGACAGCGGAGGGCACGGGCCTGCCGGCGAACATCATCGAGGAGTTTCGGCGCGACATGGCACGGCTGGCACTGGTCCGTGAGCAGATCAGCTCGATCGAGAAGACACGTGCCGAGCGGCTCGAGCGGGCACCGGATACAGGGCCGCATGCGATGGTGCGGCTGCTCGCCAGGGTGATCGGTATCGGCATCGAGACGGCGGACATGCTGGTGCGGGAGATCCTGTCGCGGAAGCTTCGAGATCGAAGAGCGGTGGCGCGCTACGCCGGGCTCACGGGATCGCCCGACGAGAGCGGTTTGAAACGCCGAGAGAAGGGCCTGGCCAAGGCCGGCAATGCGCGGGTACGACGTGGGCTGATCCAGTTGGCGTGGCGCTTCCTGATGTTCCAGAAAGACAGTGCGCTGGCGCGCTGGTATCGCACGCGGACCGAGGGGCCGAGCGGCGCGCGCAAGACGACGATGATCGTGGCACTGGCGCGCAAGCTGCTGATCGCGCTGTGGCGCCTGGTCACGACCGGCGAGGTGCCGGACGGTGTCGAGCTGCGGCCGGCGGCGTGAGCAACACTCTATAACGAGAAAGGACAAAAAGGGTTCGGCACCTGACTGCGCTTGATGCGCCGGGTAGCCGATGACGATCCGAGGTGGCGGCAATCCGCATTCGGCTATGGCTGCAATGCCGCTGAGAGAATGGACCCGCCGCCTCGGAGCCTTGCCCGCAGAAGCGTATGACTGCTTCATGGTCTGCACCCCATACGGGTTCAACCGAATACAAGCGTGGTTCGCGCGATTGATCGCGGCCAATGGCAGGCTCCCCTCGGATCATCGCGCGGCCAACCATCCGATCGCTGGCAGCCTGCCGCCGTGCTCGCGTCCGTCAAGGACAAGCCTTCGGCGGCGCTGAAGAAGCGCCGTCCTTGACCGCCGCTGCGCGCGACGGCGATGCAAATTGCGGTCGGGACGAAAGAATGCTTGCGGCGCGGGTCGAACAAAAGAATGGAATGACAGAGGAAGACAGAAATGACGTGATGCCTCCTTGACAAAGAAAGCCCCATACAAGCCGAATGGTCATTCGTGGCGGCAATGGTCTGGATTTCCTGACGCCTGCCGTGTTTGACGAATATGTCAGGTGCTACACGCTCAAGACGATCACCGGCTCGTGTCGCGATTATCGCGCGACGGCGACCTGCGATTTTGAGATGGATACGGCCGACAAGGATCGGCAGATCGAGATGCCCACGATCGTGCTGTGGGGGGCACGCGGGCAGTCGCCCGCGCGGTCGAAAGAATTTCTCGACGTCTGGAAGAAATTTGCCAAGAACCTCGAATACGGTGAAGCCATGGACTGCGGACACTACTTGGCTGAGGACATCCCGGACATCATGTATGAAAAATTCACGAAATTCTTCGTCGCGTAGCGTCCAGTGCCAACGTCGCGGTCGGGTACGCGCGTTAGAGCCTGATCGGTTCTGATTGAATCAGAACCGAGGCTCCAAGTCTTTGTTTGACGCGTTTTCTTAACGCGAACCGGCATCGACTTCGCTCGAAAACGCTCTAGCCGAAGGTCTTGTTCGTCGCCCTGAGCCGCCTTGCCAACACGCGCATGACCTTGAGCGCAAAGAACGGGGTTTGGCTCACCAAGAACAGAAATTGCTTTTCCGAGATCGGGACCAGTTCGACATCCGTTTTTGCAACCGCCGTGGCACTACGCGGCGCGTCGTCGATCAACGCCATCTCGCCAAATATGCTGTTGGCTGAAAGCTCGGCAAGCGTGCGATTGCCCAATTGGATTGCTATTTCTCCACTCTTTATTGCGAAGAGCTGGTCAGCCTCGTCGCCCTCTTTGAAGATGATCTCTCCCGCCTTGGCCGAGCGCGTTGCTATTCCGTTACCGGTGAGCAGGCCAAAATCAATTTCAAGATCCGCCATGTCCGCCACGCCCCAGCCTTCACGATTATCTGTCACACCCTTGTCATAATTCTTATCACGGCGCGCGGCGCTCGTCGATCAATGTTCCAGCGCGCCATCCTGCTCGCAGTGAGGCGAGCGCTGATCAGGTCGGAATCGGCGGCGGCTGAACCTGCTTGATCGCCTGCGGATGACCCTGGTCATCGATCGAGACGTAAGTGAAGTTACCGTCGGTGACCAGGATGGACTGCATCTCCCTCCGCCGCAGCACCCAGGCTTCGAGATGGACCGTGATCGAGGTGCGGCCGATGCGAACCAGATTGGCGTGCACCGAGACGAGATCGCCGACATAGACCGGTTTTCGGAAATTCATCGCCTCGATCGCGACGGTGACGGTGCGCGATTTCGCGATCTTGGAGGCAAACACGCCGCCGCCAACATCCATCTGGCTCAACAGCCAGCCGCCGAAAATATCGCCGTTGGCGTTTGTGTCGGCCGGCATCGCTAGCGTCCGGATGCAGAGATCGCCGCAGGGCTCCACTTCGGTATTCGGCGGGGCGTGAACGGCTTGCGTATCGGTCATGGCTTGAGGTCCATCAGTCGCGTCGCGTTCGGTGCTGGATATAGACATCGACGTCCCTGCGCAACCTGGGCCGCTTGTTGAGACACTTGCCGCCGCGGACCGGCTAGCACTCCGGTCTCCCTGAAATTCCGTTGCCACTCGGCCTCGTCCGCACGCGGGACAAGTCCGGTGACGGCCTGGATCACGCGTTCCAGCCCGCGCCAGACATGAAGCCCATCGCACACATAGTTCGCCCATCCGTTCACCACGCAATAGTGAATAGAATGGTTGTGGTGATGGACCCAGTGATGCGCCGGCGGGCAAACTAGATGGAGCCGCTGTGCGAGCCGCATGATCGCCGAACGGGCCGGCTTGTGCGCCAAATTATGAAAACTCATGCCGAACAGCAGGCAGACAGAGCTCACGAACCACAGGATCATCAGCGCACAGGTCGTTGCCGAAACCGGCAGAAGCGC
Organism: uncultured Alphaproteobacteria bacterium; assembly: GCA_963713785.1. GTDB lineage: Bacteria > Pseudomonadota > Alphaproteobacteria > Rhizobiales > Xanthobacteraceae > Bradyrhizobium. Next base: position 139,135 of record CAVQNB010000009.1, on the reverse strand, counting down.
CGTGACGGCAAACGCGGCCCCGAAAAATACCGCGCTCGGCGCCGATCCGAGCGACGCATATTCAAGGAAGCCGTAGCCGTCGACATGATCGGGGTGGGTATGGTGCTCGCGCGTAATCGCTATCCCGCGGCCCAGGGCGCGTTCGTCGAGCCAGGTGTCGATGACCCAGTGCACCGCTCCAGACGAAAAATCTGCCACCAAGTAGCCGACCAGCAGCGTCGCCATCAGCGACGGCAAGCCCAATCCGGCGGCAGCGAAATGACGAACGAGATAAAACGCGCAACATGAAATGACGGCAATGTTGGCTGCCACGCAAAGGCGCATGATGCGCATTTCGCCCGGCGTCGCGTCCTTGAAAAAGGGCATCGGCTGCATGGCAATTCCCCATCATCTGCAATTCTATCTTCGATTGGGTCATTCTAATACGCAATCAAAGTGAATTGTGCGAAATTCAGGCTCCATGCCGCATTTGCGCCGCAGACGTTCCGGAGCGCCGCAATCTCGCTTCGGCGATTATTTGAAATTCTCCCAGCCGGCATCGGGCGTAAATCTCCCGCCGAATTTTGCCGCCAGCGCGCGCAACGCCGACACCACGTTGTCGGCCCCGCGGGTACGCGCGTAATTCAGCGGGCCGCCGCGGAACGGCGCGTAACCGGTACCGAAGATCATGGCGCCGTCGACCACATCGGCATCGTCGACGATGCCTTCGCGTAACGCTGCGACGCAGACATTCGACATCGGCAGGATCAGCCGGTCGGTCATTTCTTCGGTCGGTTGCGCGCCCGTGGCCGGGGTTGCGCCCTTGTCGGCCTTGCCGTCGCGCCACGCATAGAAACCCTTGCCGGTCTTGCGGCCGAGCTCGCCCTTGGCGACCTTTTCGCGCAACCAGGCAGGTGTGGGCGGCAACAGGTCGCCGAATTTCGAGCGCAGCATGTCGCCGACATCGAGGCAAATATCGAGCCCGACCTGGTCGGCGAGCTCAATGGGCCCCATCGGCATGCCGAATTTCTCCGCCGCCGCATCGATCACGCGCTGGTCGATCTTCTCGTCGAGCAGCACCATCGCCTCCAGCATGTACGGCGTCAGCGCGCGGTTGACCAGAAAGCCCGGCGAGCTCTTTACCGGCAGCGGCAGCCGGTCGATCGCGCCGACAAAGGCCAGCGCCTCGTTCAAGAGCGCTTTGTCGTTGCCGTCATGGCTGACCACCTCAACGAGCTGCAGCCGCGATACCGGGTTGAAGAAATGCAGGCCGAACAGCCGCTCCGGTCTTGCGAGCGTGGTGCGCAGATCCTGCAACGGAATGCTCGAGGTGTTGGTCGCAAGGATCGCGCCGGCCTTCATCTTCGGCTCGAGCGAGGCGTAGACCTTCTGCTTCAGTTCGAGCTTTTCCGGCACCGCCTCGATGATAAGATCGGCGTTGCGCACGCCCTCGCCGTCCATGTCGGGGATCAGCCGGTCCAGCGCATCGCGGACATCAGTCGGTTTGCGGATGATCTTCGAAAACAGATCGGCGGCGCGCTTCATTGCGCCCGCAATCGGCTCAGCCTTCATGTCGGCAAGCGTGACCCGCATGCCCTCGTTCGCACACCACGCCGCGATGTCGCCGCCCATCGCGCCGGCGCCGATGACGTGGACATGATCGACCTTGTTGCCGGGACCGGCGAGCTTCTTCATCTGCTCGCGCAGGAAAAACACCCGGATCAGGTTCTGCGCGTTTGCCGTCACCATCAGATTGGCGAACGAAGCTTTTTCAGCGGTCAGCATCGCGGCCTTGTCGCCGCCGTGCTTTTGCCAGAGATCGATCAGCGCATATGGCGCGGGATAATGTTCATGCGGTGCGGCCTTCTCGGCCTCGCGGCGCATCCGCGACCCCAAAAAAACCCGCGCGGGGCCGGAATTGAGAATGTTGTTCAAGAGGCCCGGTCGCGCCCGCTTGAGCCGGCCGAAGATCGCGTCTTTCGCCGCGTTCAGGACGTGGCGTTCCTGCGTGATGGCATCGACCAGCCCGAGCGCCCTCGCCCGCCGCGCGTCGATGGTCCTCCCGGTCAGCATCAAGGTCATCGCCTGCATCGGATTGACCAGATGGGTGAAGCGCGCGGTGCCGCCGAGGCCCGGATGCAGGCCGAGCATCACTTCCGGAAAGCCAAACCGCGCATCATCGATGGCGATGCGCGACTGGCAGGCGAGCGCAACCTCAAGTCCGCCGCCGAGGCAGAAGCCGTGGATCACGGCGACGCTCGGCACGCGCAACGCCTCGAGCCGATCGATCACCGCATGCGCCCGGCCGATCGCCGTCTCGACTGCACGGGGATCGCTGGCGCCGCGGAATTCGTTGACGTCGGCGCCGGCGATGAAGCCGGATTTCTTGGCGGAACGAATGACAAGCCCCGCCGGCCGCTCGCTTTCGAGCGCCGCCAGAACCTTGTCGAGTTCCTCGATCACGTCGGCCGACAGCGTATTGGCACTGGCGCCTTCGCGGTCGAACAACAGCCAGGCGACGCCGTCGGCGTCTCTTGTCAGCTTGAAATGGTGGTAGGCGCTGGTGGCATCCGGCTTCGGCCCAAGCGTGAGGACGCGGTCGGCGAGGACGTCCATGATCTTCGAAATCCATGATCACACCGTCTCTATTAACATCGCGCCGCCCTGCCCGCCGCCGATGCATTCTGTGGCAACGCCGCGCCTGGTGCCGAGCCGCTTCATCGTATTGACGAGATGCAGCACGATCCGGTTGCCGCTCGTGCCCACGGGATGGCCGAGGCTGATCGCGCCGCCGTCGACATTGAGTTTGGCCTGATCGATCTCGCCCGCGGCACCCTCAAGTCCCAAAATCTCGCGGCAGAACTTTTCGTCGTTCCAGGCGGCGAGACAGCCGAGCACTTGCGTCGCAAAGGCCTCGTTCAATTCCCAGGTCTCGACGTTCTGTAAGGTCAGATCGTTGCGCTTCAAAAGCGCGGTCGCCGACAGCACGGGGCCGAGCCCCATGATCGAGGGGTCGAGCGCCGACCATTGGCTGTCGAGGATCGCGGCCTTCGGCTTCAATCCGTGTTTGGCCACCGCCTCTTCGGAAGCGAGGATGACCCAGGACGCGCCGTCGGTGATCTGGGAAGAATTGCCGGCGGTGACCTGGCCCCACGGACGTTCGAATACCGGCTTCAGCTTTGCGAGCGTCTCCGGCGTGGAGTCGGGACGTACGCCGTCATCATGATCGTAGAACTTGCCGTCGCGCGAAAACGCGGTCTCGACCTCGCCTTTCAAAAAGCCTTGTGACTGCGCGTTGGCGAGCCGCTTGTGGCTTTCGGCCGCATAGGCATCGGATTGGGCGCGGGTAATGCCGAACAAATGCCCGACCACTTCGGCGGTCTGACCCATGTTCAATTCGGTGATCGGATCGGTCAGCCCGCGCTCGAGCCCGATGATCGGCTTGAAGTAAGATGGGCGCGTCTTCAACGCGGCCAGGATTTTCGCGCCGATGCCTTTGGCGCCGGCAAGCCCTGCAAACCAGCGCACGCCGGCCGCCGGCCACACCAGCGGCGCGTAACTCAAGGCTTCAGTCCCGCCGGCGAGGATCAGATCGGAGACGCCTTCGCGGATGTAGCGATAGCCGGTGTCGATCGATTGCATGCCGGAGCCGCAATTGATCTGCACCGTGAAGGCAACCATGGACTGGCCCATGCCGAGCCGAAGTGCTGCGACGCGCGCCGGATTCATCTCGTCGGCAATGACATTGACGCAGCCGAGGATCACCTGATCGAAGGCGCTGGGCGCAAAGGGTTGCCGCGCCAATAGCGGCCTGCCGCATTGCACGGCGAGATCGACTGGCGTGAACGGCCCGGGACCGGAGCGCGCTTTCAGGAACGGCGTCCGGCTGCCGTCGATAATGAAAACCGGTCGCGCCATCAGCTCGCAGCCCTCTGCTCACCAATCTCCTGGAAGAACTGACGCGCGTCGGCGGGTTTCTTGTAAATCGGCGACAGCGCCTCCGGCGCGAAATCGTCGACCTCGATCACCTTCGAAACCGCCTCATGCGCGGCCGCAAGCTGCTCGCCTTCGGCTTGGGTGATGACGCCTTTCTTCACCGCCTCCTGCCAATCGTGGATGTGCGCGGCGCGCATTCTCCTGGCGATATCTTCGCTGCCGGCCACCAGCAGGAATGCCTTTTCCAGCCGCGCAGGGCCGCCGTCGTCATCGACATGCGATAGATCCGGCGTCAGCCGATCGCGCACCGCGCCCGGCTCCAGCACGAGCTGCGCACACTGATGCACGACGCTGTCGGAAGGACCGAGCACGCGCGCGCCAAAAGGCTGGACCAGGAATTTCAGCACCACTGCGATAAAGCGGTTGGGCAAATTCGCCAGGATCTCGGCGAAGCGGTTCTCGATGGTCTTGAAGCCCTGTGCCATGCACCATTCGAGCGCGGCAAAGTCAGCGGGTTGCCGGCCCTCGTCCTGCCAGCGCTTGAGCACGGCCGAAAGCAGATAGAGCTCGGAGAGAATGTCGCCGAAGCGGGCCGACAGCATCTCTTTCCGCTTCAGCGCACCGCCGAGTGTGAGCAGCGCCATGTCGGCGCACAGCGCGAACGCCGAAGAATAGCGCGAGAGCTGGCGATAGAACCGTGTGGCGTTGCCGGCATCGGGCGCCGGTGCAAACATTCCAAAACTCCAGCTCCGACCCCAAGCGAGGGCCAGCGTGGTGAAGCTATGGCCGACATGTTTCCAGAACGCGGTGTCGAACGCGTCCAGACCGCGTGAGCGGTCGTCGTCGCCGAGCGCGTTCATCTCTTCGAGCAAATAAGGATGCGCGCGGATCGCGCCCTGCCCGAACACGATCAGGTTTCTTGTCAGGATATTGGCGCCCTCGACGGTAATGCCGACCGGCACCGAACGATAAAGGCTGCCCATGTAGTTCTGCGGGCCGTCGATCACGGCCTTGCCGCCATGGATGTCCATGGAATTGTCGATCGCGATCCGCATCCGCTCGGTCGCTTGCAGCTTCATGATCCCTGAAATGACCGCCGGGTGATGGCCCTGGTTGAGTGCTGAGCAAGTCAGCCGGCGCGCGGCATCGAGCAGGTAAGCGGTGCCGGCGATGCGTGCGAGGGGCTCCTCGATGCCCTCGAATTTGGAAATCGAGATGCCGAACTGCTCGCGGATGCGGGCATAGGCGCCGGTGGTGCGCGCCGCAAAGGCGGCGCCTGCGGCCGACAATGACGGCAGCGAAATGCCGCGCCCGGCGGCGAGCGCCGTCATCAGCATCTTCCAGCCCTGGCCGAGGCGCTCTTGTCCGCCAATGATGTAGTCGAGCGGAATGAACACGTCGTGGCCCCAGTTCGGGCCGTTCTGGAACACCTGCATCGCCGGCAGATGCCGATGGCCGATCTCGACGCCGGGCAAATGCGTCGGGATCAGCGCGACCGTGATGCCGAGGTCTTCTTCTTGGCCTACGAGGTGATCCGGATCGTAGGCCTTGAAGGCGAGGCCCAACAGTGTCGCCACCGGTCCGAGCGTGATGTAGCGCTTGTGCCAGTTCAGCTTTAACCCGAGCACTTCGCGGCCTTCAAAGTTGCCCTTGCAGATGATGCCGCGATCGATCATCGAGGCAGCATCGGAGCCGGCCTCCGGGCTGGTCAGCCCGAAGCAGGGAATGTCGCGCCCGTCGGCAAGCCGCGGCAGCCATCGCTGCTGCTGCTCCTTGGTGCCGAACCGCATCAGCAATTCGCCGGGCCCGAGCGAATTCGGTACCATCACGGTGACGGCAGCCGCGAGCGAGCGGGTGGAAAGCTTGCGCACCACTTCGGAATGCGCATAGGGCGAGAAGCCGAGCCCGCCGAATTCCCCAGGGATGATCATGCCGAAGAATTTTTGCTGCTTGATGAAGTCCCAGGCCTCGGGCGGCAGATCGCGCCATTCCCAATTGATCTTCCAGTCGTCGAGCATCGCGCAGAGCTCGTCGACCGGGCCATTGAGGAAGGCCTTTTCCTCCGCCGTCAGCGTCGCCTGCGGATAAGCCAGCAATTTCGACCAGTCGGGATTACCGGTAAAGAGATCGGCGTCCCACCAGACGTCACCGGCCTCCAGCGCCTCGCGCTCGGTATCCGACATCGCCGGCAAGACGCCGCGTGCCCAGGAGAAAATCGGCTTGGTGATGAAGTCGCGGCGGAAGGAGCTCATGGCGATGTCCTCTTGGGTGGGGAGAGACTAGCGCGAAGACGACTCACTTTAGCGGAAAGCGTAAAGATTCAGGCGGCATTTCGCGTTGAAAATAAAGCGAAATTGATCCGTGACCGGTAACGGCAAAATGCCGCGGCAGTTCCGAAAACGCTGGCCGAGGCACCACTTAGGCGTAGGATGGGTTGAGCGAAGCGAAACCCATCGATACTTCCGATGATGTGATGGGTATCGCTTCGCTCAACCCATCCTACAAAGGCAGGTCAATCCGGCCGCACCATTTCGAACATGGCTTCGGGGCGAATTTCGAAATAGTCGCCCTTGCGGCCCGCTCGCACGATCGGGCGCGCCAGCCCGGTCTGGTAGACGCCATCCCTGATCATGGCCTTGTCGATATGGACGGCGACGACCTCACCCAAAGTGAGCCAGGCTTGCGCCTTCCTGCCATCGGCGCCCTGCAACTGAATGATCTGCGTCAGCTTGCATTCGAACGAGACCGGGCTCTCGGCGACCCGCGGCACATTGACGAGCTTGCCGGGGACCGGGGTCAGTCCTGCGATCTGGAATTCGCTGACGTCGCGCGCGACATGGGCCGCGGTCGCGTTCATCTGCTTCGCCAGATCCATGGTCGCGAGATTCCAGACGAATTCTTTCGTCTCCTGAACGTTCTGGACGCTGTCCTTCCAGGACGTCGACGAGAAGCCGATGATCGGCGGAACGTAGCAAAAGCCGTTGAAGAAACTATAGGGCGCGAGATTGACATTGCCCTTGGCGCCGCGGGATGAAATCCAGCCGATCGGGCGAGGTGCGACGATGGCGTTGAACGGGTCGTGCCTGAGGCCGTGGCCATTCTTCGGCTCGTAATAATGCAGATCTTTTGGGCTTTTGACGTCCACGTATTTTTCCCGCTTTTTGGGGGGACTACTTTCGCGCCGCCAGCCCGCCGATGACGAAATCGATCATCTCATCGAGCGAGGGTCCCGGCTTGTTGGCGCATTGCGCAATCATTTGCGGATGGAAAAACCGCATCATCCCGGTGCAGACGCACATCGCCGCCAGCGGCACGTCGGCGGCCTCGAACTCACCCGAGGCGACGCCTTGCGCGATGACGCCGGCAATCGTCTCGGTGATGGTCTGCATGTGGGCGACACAGACTTCCCAGCTCTCCTCCATCGCGATCTCGACCATCTCATGCAGCTTGGAATCGCCGATGTAGCGTTCCGAGTTCATGCGGTTGATCGTGGTCATCAGCTCGCGCAGGCGGGTGGCCGCCGGACCGGGCTTACCCGCGATGGTCTGCGCCACATCCTCGACCCCGCCCATCAGAGTGCGCGCTACGCCCTCGTGGATCGCCTTCTTCGAATTGAAGAAGCGATACACATTGGCCGGGCTCATGCGCAGCTCTTTGGCGATGTCGGCGACCGTGGTCTTTTGATAGCCGATCTGCCGAAACAGCCGCTCCGCCACCACCAGGATCCGCTCCCGCGTGTCGCTTTCGATGTGTTCCGAAATCAGCGTCATGTCGTACTCAATGTTCAATTATTCCGCAGCTTCAGCAAGCGGAAATGCGGGTTCTTGATGTTGCGGCGCAGAAACGGCCTGCTCGCTCGTGCCGCTTTCCTCGAGGCTCTTGCGGAACCAGAGGGCGTAGAGGCCCGGCAGGTACAACAAGGTCAGGAAGGTTGCAACAAACAAACCGCCCATGATGGTGATCGCCATCGGGCCCCAGAACGCCGAGCGCGACAGCGGGATCATGGCCAGGATCGCGGCCAACGCCGTCAGCACCACCGGACGGGCACGCCGCACGGTGGCCTCCACGATCGCTTCCTTGCGGGTCAGGCCATGGGAGACGTCGGTCTCGATCTGGTCCACCAAAATCACCGCATTGCGCATGATCATCCCGGCGAGTGCGATCAGTCCAAGCAGCGCCACGAAGCCGAACGGCTGGCCCGCGACATTCAAGCCCAGCGAGGCCCCGACGATGCCGAGCGGCGCCGTCAGAAACACCAGCAACAGCCGCGAAAAGCTCTGCAACTGGATCATCAGAAGCGTCAGCATCACAATGACCATCAGCGGGAATAGCACGAAGATCGAGGCATTGCCCTTGGCGGATTCCTCGAAGGCGCCACCGGCTTCGATCCGGTAGGCCGGCTCGAGCTGATCGCGGATCTGCTGCAGCTTGGGCCAGATCTGGTTGGTGACGTCGGGCGCCTGCACGCCGTCGACGACGTCGCCGCGCACCGTGATCGCCATGTCGCGGTTGCGCCGCCAGATGATCGGCTCCTCGTGGGAATACTCGATTCTAGCAATCTGCTGCAGCGGCACTGCGACCCCGTTGCGGGAGGTGATGGTGAGATCGCCGACCCGGGCGAGATCGAGCCGCTCGGACGGCACGGCGCGGGCGACCACGCCGACCTTCTCGATGCCGTCGCGGATGGTCGTCACCGGCGCGCCCGAGATCAGCATTGCGAGCGCCTGCGAGACATCCTGCGGGGTCAGGCCGAGCGCGCGGGCGCGGTCCTGATCGACGACAAGCTTGAGATAGGGCGACTGCTCGTTCCAGTCGAGCTGCGGATCCTTGACGTTCGGGTTCTCCTTGACCACATCGCGCACCTTGTAGGCGATCTCGCGCACGGTCTTGGGATCCGGGCCGATGACGCGGAACTGCACGGGGAAGCCGACCGGCGGACCGAAGTTGAAGCGGTCGACGCGAACCCGCGCCTCGCTCAGCATGCCGTCAGCGGCCGCATTCTCGATTTTCGCCTTGATCCGCTCGCGCGCCTCGACGTCCTTGGCGACGATCACGATTTCGGCGAAAGCCTCATTCGGCAGTTGCGGATTGAGGCCGAGCCAGAACCGCGGCGAGCCCTGCCCGACATAGGCGGTGTAGGTCGCGATGTCCTTGTCGTCCTTCAATAGCGTTTCCGCCTGCTTCACGGATTTCTCCGTGACGTTGAAGGCGGTGCCTTCCGGCAGCCGCAGCTGCAAAAACAGTTCGGGCCGTTCCGACAGCGGGAAGAACTGCTGCTGCACATGGCCAAATGCCACGATCGAAGCGACGAACACGCCAACCGTTGCCACCACGACCTTGACGCGGTGGTCGACGCACCACTGGATCATCGCGCGCAAGCCGCGGTACATCCGGGTCTCGTAGATCGCGTGCGGGTCGTGGTTGTGGTGGACCGTGATGTTCGGCAGGAGCTTGACGCCGATATAGGGCGTGAAGATCACCGCCACGAACCAGGAGGCAACCAGCGCGATCGCCACGATCCAGAAAATGCCGCCGGCATATTCGCCGACCGCGGAATTGGCGAAACCGATGGGCAGGAAGCCGGCTGCCGTGACCAGCGTTCCCGTCAGCATTGGGAACGCGGTGGATTCCCAGGCAAAGGACGCCGCACGGATGCGGTCCCAGCCCTGCTCCATCTTCACCACCATCATCTCGACCGCGATAATGGCGTCATCGACCAATAGGCCGAGCGCGATGATCAGCGCGCCGAGCGTGATGCGATGCAGGTCGAGCGACATCGAATTCATGACGATGAAGACGATCGCGAGCACCAGCGGCACCGAGGCCGCCACCACGATGCCGGTGCGCCAACCGAGCGCGACGAAGGAGACGAACAGCACGATCGCGAGCGCCTCGATGAAGGAATGCACGAACTCGCCGACGGCGTGCTCGACCACCTTAGGCTGATCGGCGATCAGATCGACATTGATGCCCTCTGGCACCGCCTTCATGAATTCGGCGGTCGCATTCGCCACATCCTTGCCGAGCTCGAGGATATTGGCGCCCTTGGCGGTGACGACGCCGATGCCGAGCGCGGGCTTGCCTTCCTGGCGCACCGTAAAGCTCGGGGGATCGACGAATCCGATGGGTGATAGTCGCGATATCACCGAGGCGGAACGTGCGGCCATTGCTCTCGACCGGCGACTCCGCCACCGCCTTGACGCCGTCGAGCGCGCCGGTGACGCGCAGCGGCACGCGCTGCGAGGAGGTTTCCACCATGCCGGCCGGCACGACGTTGTTCTGCTTGGCGAGCGAGTTCGAACAGGGCCTGCGGCGTGATGCCGAGCGTTGCGAGCTTGGCATGCGAGAATTCGACAAAGATGCGCTCGTCCTGGGTGCCGTAGAGGTCGACTTTGGTCACCCCCGGCACCTTTAAAAGCCGCTGGCGCAGACCTTCGGCAGCCTTCTTCAGTTGCGCATAGTCGGCGCCATCGCCGGTCATCATGTAGAGGATCGAGTCGACGTCAGAGAATTCGTCGTTGACGACCGGACCGAGCAGGCCCGCCGGCAACTGGCCCTGCACGTCGACGAGCTTCTTGCGCAGCAAATAAAACAGATAGGGCACGTCCTTTGGCGGGGTCGAATTGCGGAACGTGACCTGCATCGCCGTAAAACCGGGCTTGGAATAAGTCTGCACCTTCTCGAAGAACGGCAATTCCTGCAGCTTCTTCTCGATGGGGTCGGCGACCTGCATCTGCATTTCGGCGGCGGTCGCGCCCGGCCACATCGCCGAGACGTTCACCACTTTCACCGTGAAGAAGGGATCCTCGGCGCGGCCGAGCTTCTGGTAGGAGAAGTAGCCGGCGATGCCGAGCGCGATCATCAGAAACAGAATGAGCGTGGGATGGCTCACCGCCCAGCCCGAGAGATTGAAGCGCTTCATGTCACCCTCCAAAATTGCTAGCTATCAGCGATCGCGCATTAGAACGACAGCGACGAGACGACCTTGACCTTCTGGGTCGGGTCGAGCTTCTGCACGCCGAGCGCCACGACCTTGGCGCCTTCCTCGACGCCGCCGGTGATGACGACGTCGTTGCTCTCAAACGCCTTGACCGTGACCGGCTTTAACGTCACGTCGCCCCTGTCATCGACGACGTAGAACGAGGGATCGCCGCCTTCGTTGAACAGCGCCGACAGCGGCAGCCGCGCCACGCGCTGGGTGGCGGGATCGGCCAAGGTCAGCGTCGCGGTCATGCCGAGCGACACCCGGTCATCGGCGCCGGACAGCGAGAATTTGGCGAGATAGGTGCGGGTCGCGGGATCGGCCGAGGGCGCGATCTCGCGCAGCTTGGCCGCATATTTCTTGTCGGGCTCCGACCACAGGGTCACCGTCGCGGTGCCCTCCTTGGCGCGCCCGACCAGCGTTTCCGGGATAGCGACCACGGCTTCCTTTTCGGCCAAACGCGCGACGCGGATCGCGGTCTGCCCGGAAGCCACCACCTGGCCGGGCTCGATCAGGGTCGCGGTGACGACGCCGCGGCTATCTGCGAGGAGCGTGGCGTATGATAGCGAATTTTTGGTAAGATCGACCGAACGCTCAGCGCGATTGAGCCGGGCCCGCGCCTCGTCGGCGGCGGCCTTGGCCTGATCGAGCTGCGCGTCCGTGGTCCAGCCCTTGACGCGCAGATCTTTCGCGCGAGTCTCGGCGGCGGCGGCTTGCGCCAGCACGCCGGTAGCGGCATGGAGTTCGGCGTCCGCCTGCTCGGCCTGCAGCTTCAGGTCGACCTCATCCAGCGTCGCCAGGGGTTCGCCGACGTCAACGTTCTGGCCGACCTCAACCAGGCGCTTTGCCACTTTGCCGGGAACCCGAAAACCCATGTCGGCCTCGATCCGGGGCCTGATCGTGCCGACAAAGCTCCGTTCCGGCGATTCCGCCTCGTAATGAGCGGTCGCGACCAGAACGGGGCGGGAAGGAACAGCCTTTTGGGCCACGGAGTCGTTGCAGCCGGCCAAGGCAACCGCCATGGTAGCCAGCGAAATTCCAACTAAGAGTTTGGAATAGCTTGACAAAACGGACCGCGCGAACATCGGACACTCCTTCGGCTGAACCTTGAAATGAGTGTCAGATATTCACTGACGAATGTCAACATTCGTCAGTGATCATGATTTCGTGAGGGTTACTTTACCGAAATCCGGTGGTCGCGGGTCCGCCCGCTCGCCGGCGCGCTGCTGCTCGGCCGCATTTTCTTGCCGTGGGACATCATCGCCTACGGCGTCGGGATTTTGCTGGGGGCGCTGCTCGATGGTTTTGTCGTTGCGAAATTCAGGGAACGGAAGGCCCCTCACTCCGCCAACTGAAACCGCTCGAAGCGATCGAGCTCTTCCTCGATGCGGCGTTTCAAATCCTTGCGCGCACCTCGTTTCGCGCGCTTTCCTTGGCCGACCCAGCTCCATTTCTGCATCAGGAGCTTCTTGTTCGCCCGGTCGGTCTTGAGATCAATCGCGGCGACGATGTCGCTGCCGACCAGCACCGGCAGCGCAAAATAGCCGAAGAGACGCTTGTCTTTCGGCACATAGGCCTCGAAACGGTGCTCGTAATCAAAGAAGAGATGGGTGCGCTTGCGCTGGATGATCAAGGGATCGAACGGCGAGAGGATGTGCACCAGATCGGAAGAGTCCTCGCGCGTTTCTTCAAATAGCTCCGGTCGTGCCCAATGCTCCTGCTTGCCGGCGCCTTCGAGCGCGACCGGCACCAATTGCTTGCGGCGCACTCTTGCCTCGATGAGGCGCCGGATCGGTTTCTTGCTCGGCGCATCGAGGTGACAGATCGAGTCCAGGTTCACGACCCCTTGCGCCCGCAGTGCGCGGTCGAGCAGATAGGCCGTCGCCTCGGCCACTGACGCGGCCTTGGGCGGCTTGTCCCAGCCGAAATGCCGCGCCATCAGCTCATAGGTCTTGAGCATGCCGTTGCGCTCGCTGATCGTGAGAGCGCCAGTGTAGAAACCGAGCTGGAGCGCGCGCTTCGACGGCTTGCGGCTCGCCCACAGATGCTGCTTTTCGGTCAGCACGTCATCCTCGATATCGCGGATGGTCAGCGCACCGTCGCGGCGGATCAGCCGCATCACCTTGCGCATGTCGGCAGGCTTGACCGAGCTGAGCCAGCGATGGCCCTCGCGCTTGTGCAGCTTCATGGCGGGTGCGAAGAAACGGAAATCCTTTGACGGCACATAAGAAAGTGCGTGGGTCCAATATTCGAACACGCTCTTGTCGATGCTCTGGGCCTGGCGCAGATCGGCGCGCCGGTAAGCAGGGATGCGGGTATAGAGAATATGGTGATGGCAGCGCTCGATGACGTTGATGGTGTCGATCTGCACATAGCCGAGATGGTCGACAGCGGCGGCCACCGCATTCGGCCCCTCGCCGAATGGCATTTGCGCGTCGAGCCGCTGCGCGGAAAGCCAGATACGCCTCGCCTCAAGCTTGGTCAGGGAATGGGATTTGTCGTCGCGGGACATCGCCCGCCAATGTAGCTGGATTCGCAGGACAGAGGGGAGGCCGAAGAAAAGCCGCGCTGCTGTTGCGCAACGCGGCTTGGGAAAAGGAAAACCCGGCTGGTCTACTTCGCCATGCTCATCTTTTGCGCCTTCATGTAGTGCATGCAGGCGTTCTTCATCTTGCCGTTGCTCATCTCCATGTTGGCCATCGCCATTTCCTTGTTGGCGCCCGTTTGACCGGGGGCCATCATGGCGGTGGATTTGGCCATGTTATCCGAGGTGCACTTCATCATCATCGCGGAAGCCGGGGTGAAGGCCAAAGTCGAAAGCATGGCAGCAGCGATCAATATCCTCATCTCAAACCTCGCTTGGAAAGGAAACCAGCGAATTGCTAGCTATCGGGATACGCATTTTCCCCGGCTTACGTTTCCAGAAGAAGACATTTTTGTGTGCCGCGGTGCAATGCAAGAGCGCGCGGATCAGCGCTTCGGCCGCTCGGCGATGCTGCCGGTCGCGATCTCCGCGTCACAATGCGCCTTGCCGCGTTCCTGGGCCTGACAGCGGTAGACGCTGCCGGTGAGCCGGTCGACCAGCCACGCGCTCTCCTCGGTCGGACCTTCGATCCCGACGTAACGGGTCCCGAGCGCGGTGACAAAAGTGGACAACAAGATCGCAATCGCGATCAAGGCCGCCCCAATCAAGATCGGCATTGAATTAGTGGAACCTGTCCCCGGCACGCCCGCCCGATATCCCTAATATTCGTTATGTCTTTCTAACTGGCTGAAACACGGCCCCTGCTACGCTTGGTTGCTTTTTCTCTTTTTTCTTGCCGAATAATGTTCTTGAACACACATCTGGCCGATTTGTTGTCCGCAGATCGGCGCTCTCGCGTCCGCTTTAAGACGAGATCGCCGCGCTGAAACTTTCGCCTGGCAATCAACATAAAGAAGGCGGCCCGACGGCCGCCTTCTTCCTCTAGATGGTGTTCGTTACCGATCCCTTAGCGGCCGAACAATGGGCGCATCATGCCACCAAAAAAGCCGCCGGGACCACCGCCGCCGCGGTAATGACGGCCGCCACCGCCGCCGGAGCGGCGAGAATGATGCACCGTCTCGTCGTCGCCGGAGTCATCTGCGGAACCGACGCGGGTCGAGACGATCTCAGAGAAGCAGCGCCTTGTGCTGGAGCTCGTTCAGGTAGCCGGTGGCGGGATAGTTGCGTGCCGCCTGCCAGCGCTTGATCACGCTGCGGGTCTCCTCGTCGAACTTGCCGCTGGCCTTGATCTCGAAGCCGAGGCCGTTGAGGCGGCGCTGCACGTCGCGGCGCTGGCCCTTGTTGAGACCGAGCTGGTCTTCCGAGACCTGATCGGCTTCCTCGGAGAAGGTCGCCGGATCGATGCCGGTGGTCAGGTTGCGGGTCGTGGTCGAGGGGCCGTTCTGTAGCGCGGCGATGCGGGTCAGCGCCAGCGTCTTGAACCGGCCGTTCGGATAGCTGGTCAGATAGGCATTGAGCTCGTCCGGCTTGTTGGAATCCTTGACCGAACGCCAGAACTCCATCTCGACTTCGGACACCGGGCCGGTCGGGGCCGGCGCATTCTGTGCATCGGTGCTGCCTGCGGGCGGTACGCCCATCGGGTTGAGATAGACCGTGCCGATCAGATTGGTATGGCCCCAGGGCAGCTGATTCTTGTTGGTCTCTTCGTTGACCTGGGCGCGGACCTTGGTCATTGCCTGCTGAATCTCGACGCCGGGAGCGGCGATATTGGCAACCAGCGCGCGGGTGAACGGGCTATTGGTGCCGACTTCGCCGTCGAGCGCGGTCTGGCCGGGACCGGTCGCGAACGCGATCAGCGTACCTTCGCCGGACTTCATCTCGGCGAGGCCCGAATGCACCGCAACGCTGCGGGTCGCCTTGGCGTTGCGGATTTTGTCGGCGAACGGGTTGTCGCGGCAGGCGTCAAGGAACACCAGCTTGACCTTGGCATCGCTCATGGTCTGTTCGAGCGTGAGGTCGACATTGATGGCGGCGCCGAGCTTGACGTCCATTTCGGATTTGAGGTCGGCATCGACCGGCAAGAGATAGTTGGTGCCGTTAACCGCGATGCCGTGGCCGGCATAGAAGAACAGCGCGACATCGGCGCCTTCGGCCCGCTTGCCGAAGTCGAGCAGCTTTTCGGTCATCTTGTCGCGGGTGAGATTGGTGCCTTCGACGACGTCGAAACCGACGCTGCGCAGGACCTTGGCCATCGATTTGGCGTCGACCGCGGGGTTCGGAAGCGGCGCGACGTTCTTGTAGGCACCGTTGCCGACCACGAAGGCGACACGCTTGTCGGCGAGGGCCGCATCGGCGCTGACGAGAAATGCTGCGGCTGTGATTGCTGCGATCAAGAAGCGCATGGTCCATTCTCCCCTAATTCTAAATCCGTCAATCGCCGGCCCGTCAGGTTCATCCGGGGCCGGTCTGATGGAGACAATGTGATCGGATTCAGGGGAAACGGACTGTGAGGTAGGTCACGCAACGCACGGGGGTGATCGAACCGGATTGCGCGACGCCACGACGGGCCCGCCCCCCGCGAAAACCGCCGGTTTGGGCTTGGGTTGCCAGTGTGACGTGGATCACATCGCTGGCTTTGAACCCGACCTAACCTCCCACCATCAAACGCTATGCAGGCGTATTTGCACAGGCGTAACCCAAGAGGATACGACAATGACCAGCTTTCAGAAGTTCTTTGGCAAGGCGATTGCCATTAGTGCCGCACTGTCGATGACGGCAGGGCTGGCACTGGCGGCCGATGGCACCGTTTCCGCCGACAAGATTGTCGGCGCATTACAGCCGAAGCCCGTGACCCGCGGCCTGTCGATCGGACCGCAAGCCGATCCGACGATCAAGGCAAAGGAGATCAGCTTCATCAGGACAGTGCGCAACCGCAATACGCGGTCGCTGTCGCTGGGCGAGCGCGAGCAGATAGCGGAGATCGCGTCGACCAAGCCGAACATCGATCTCGAGATCAACTTCGACTTCAACTCGGCCGCGATCAGCAAGAATTCGACCCAGGCCGTGCAGGAACTCGGAAAGGCGCTGTCAAATCCGAGCCTGAAGGGCTCGACCTTCGTGGTCGCCGGCCACACCGACGGTGTCGGCAGCGACGCCTTCAACCAGGATCTCTCCGAGCGCCGCGCCGACACCATCAAGCGCTATCTGGTCGATCAATACGGCATCGTCGGCAGCGACCTCGTCACCGTCGGCTACGGCAAGACCAAGCTGAAGGATGCCGCTAACCCGACCGATGCGGTCAACCGCCGCGTCCAGGTCGTCAACATGGACACTAAGACCGCGTTGAAGTGACCGCTCGAGTTTGATCCGCCTGCCGGCGTTCGGCAGGCGGATTTCAAGGGAATAGAGCTTCGGACCAGCCGAACGTCAGGCGGATGGCCGGATCGCCTCAATGCCTGACTTCGGTTTTGAAAAAGGGGATAGAGATGAAAAGGCTCGTGCTCACCACCGCGCTCGTTTTGATCAGCGCTTCCGCCTACGCCGGCACCTATAATTTCCAGGGCGTCACGGTGAACGTCCAGGACGGCTGCCGCTCCGCAACCTGCGTTGCCGTCAACGCGCCGGGTTACGGCTCGTATAATGGCAACGCGCTTTCCGCCACACGTTCGGCGAAGACGCACAAGTTCCACAAGGACGAAACTCGCTTTGCTTCGACCACCAAGGCCGACGCCGCGCCGGTCGCGACGGCGCCGGCGACAGACGCAACACCGGCGAAATTGCCGGAGCCCGCGTCCGAAACGACGGCTTCGACATCAGCCCCGGCAAAGTGAGGAAACGTCATTCCGGGGCGCGCCAACGAGTCCACGCAAAGCGCGGCCCGATGACGTGCCCCGCGCGAACCGAAAATAACCAGCTCATAGGATGACTTAGATGAGAAAGCATTTCACCGGCGTTGCCATTGCAGCCTTGTTCACGCTTGCCGCGACCCTCCCTGGCCACGCCGAAGACGCGCCGCCACCACCGGCTGCGGCGGCGCCGGCCCAAGCCGCACCGGCCGCGACCCCGGACGCGCCGCCCGCGAGCGTGCCGCGTCCGTCGATCGCGCCGAAGGCCACGGAGCCGGCATCGGCGCCGGTCGCGGACGATGCCGCGCCACCCCGCCATCGGCACTACGGCCGTCATCACTACCGGCATTATGCCTATTGGCAGCCGTTCCCGATCTACTGGCCGCATTTTTATCGGCAGCGGATCTATTGGAGCCGGATTCCCTGGTTTGCCTTCTGACGACGACCCCGATGCGAAGCTCCCAAGCAAACTCCGCCCGGGCGTCGTGCCCGGGCGGCTTTTCTTCGAGCGCTTTGGATCTCAAATCCAGTTCTGGAAGATCACCAGCCGGTTGAACGTCGCCATCGACGTTCCGAGCGATGCCACCGTGATCGGCAGCATCGCGGCAAAGCCCGCGCCGGCGAGCGCGACGTACGCCCACAACAGCCAGCGCGGATTGTTGCCGCGCCTCAAGGCATAGACCAGCGCTAGGCTCGCAACGCATGCCGCCGGCAGATAATAATAAATGAATCCGACAGTGCGCGGCAGCACCATCCAGGCGAGATAGAGCCCGAAATAAAACGCCAGGATCAGGAAGGCGTCGACGCGGCGCGACACGATCCAGTCGCGCAGGCAGACCGCCACCGCAAGCAGCGCTGGCCACAGCACCAGGGGATTGCCGAGGAACACCACCGCGGCGATCCGATCGTCGCCGGTCTTGTCGAACAGGTACCAGACCGGCCGCACCAGCAGCGGCCAGGACGGCCATGCGCTCATGTAGGTGTGGCCGGCAAACGCGCTCGTGACGTTGTCGCCGAAAATCTTGCGCTGCGCCTCGACGATGTCGGAAAGCGATAGGCCGTAGAGCGGGACGAAGCTCGCGAGATAAGTGATTGCCGGGATCACCACGAAGCAGCCGACGAAATGGTACCACTTGAAGTCCGGCCACAGATCGGGTCGATACCAGTCATCCGCCTTGCCGTCGGCAAATTGCACGCGCCAGTTTTGCATCAGGCGGATCGCGGCGACGATCGCGATTGAGACGGCGAGCGGAAACAGGCCGCTCCATTTGCAGGCAGCAGCCAGGCCGAAAGCGAAGCCCGCGAGCGCAAAGGCGCGATGCGGCCGCTGTTGGCGAAATCCGTGCAAGAACGCGGCAACACCGAACAAGCCGAAGGCGAGCGAATAAATATCCAGCATCGCGATGCGCGACTGCACGAAGACCATCTGGTTGAAAAAGGCGAGCATGGCCGCCGCCACCGCCGGACCTTGGGCAGCGAACAGCGCGAGCGCGCAGAGATAGATTGCGACGAACGAAAGCGAGCCGAACACGACGCTGGGATAGCGCCAGGCAAAAGGCCCATCGCCAAACGTGCGGATCGAGAGCGCGATCAGTTGCTTTGCCAGCGGCGGATGCATCGCGTTGAGCATCGGTTGCGGCATCACCGGCTCGAGCATTTGCCGCGCCGCCGGCACGTAATGCACTTCGTCAAACACGAAGCTTTGCGGCGTGGCTAGTCCGATCATCAGAGCGAGATGTGCCGCCACAAATATGATAGCTGCGAAAATGCTGCTCCGAGCGACAGAGATGCGGCTCCGAGCGACAGCAATGTCCGAAACAGGCAGCGATTCGCGCACGGCATTTGCGGATGACTTCGGTTGCAAAATTTTTCGCTCTGATCGAGAGGAATTTTTGGTTCGTTGCGATGTTTGCATTGAACGTGTTTCGATCTCGCCGTCACCAACTCAACAGTTCGTGGCGCGCCGCTTGTGTTAAATTTGCCACATCGGGGCGCGCGCGATGCGTTATGATACCGGACAAATGGATCGTTACCGAAATGAATTTGCGTTGTTGCTTTCTCAATTTCTGCGCACCTTTCGTCGTGGCGATACTTGCCGCGAGCGCCGTTCATGCGCAAGCGCGGGTCGGCGAAGCCGTCATCATCCAGAATGAAGTCGTTCGCGTCGGGGCGTCGGCGAGCACGCAAATCGATGTCGGCGACGGCCTGCTGCGCGACGAAGTCGTGCGCACTGGCGATGCCAGCGCGGCGCGGCTGGTGATGGCCGACAACACCAATCTGTCGATCGGCCCGAGTGCTACGATCAAGCTCGATCGCACCGTGTTCAACGACGAGCACAGCTATCGCGAGATCGCGGTGCGGCTGACCACGGGAGCGTTCCGCTTCGTCACCGGCAACTCCGAAAAGACCGCCTACAAAATCACGACGCCGCTCGCCTCGATCGGGGTCCGCGGCACCGTCCTCGATATCCTGTCGCAGCGGGGCCAGACCACGGTGGTGTTGCAGGAGGGCATGTCGATCGTCTGCACGCTGAGCTTCCAATGCGTGCAGCTGACTTAGCCCGGCGACACCGCCATCATCACCTCGACCGGCGGCAAGACCACGATCAAGAAGACCAACAACTCGCCCTGGACGTTTGCCGCGAACTGCGCGGCGGCGGCCGGGCTATGCACGGTGAGCACGTTTGCCGACGCCGCGCCGACCACGGTCGATGATCCCACCGGTATGTTGTGCGGGCGCTGACCATGGTCAAACATACGCGCCGCCACCTTATTCTTTCGATCGCGCTAATGGCGGCGATTTCGCTCGTGCTGGTTTGGGTCCAGACCGTCCCGGCGTCGGCGCAAACGGTGGGGGATTGCGATGGTCCCTGCCCGACGCCGACACCAACGCCCTCGCCGACGCCGACCGGCTCCGGTTCCAGCGGAACGTCGGTCAACGGACTTGCGAACCAGCGCTTCAACCAGATGATCACCAACCAGGTGCTCGGCAACGTGCTGCTCGGCATCAACGAGCAGATCAATTGCAGCGACGCATCAGCGCGTTCGGTTCGGCGGGGTCGTTTTCGGCCGGCGTTCACGGCCGCAAGGAGCTGACGCCCAGTCTGTCGCTGCTGGCGGGCATCGCCTACACCCAATACTCGGAGGGCGGCTACAGCGTCACCAGCGCGCCGATCGGCGCCTTCGCGCTGCGCTATGATTTCGCCGACTGGGGATCATCGCGGCCGTTCTTCGACGTCGGCGCTATCCTTTCCCCGTTCGAGAACGTGCGCTACAGCCGCAGCTATGTGACGAGCCTGGGTCTGGTTTCGCTCACCAGCTCAACCAACAGCAGCGATTACGGCGTGTACGGACGAGCGGGCTGGATCAGCCGGCTTTCGCCGCGCGACGAGGTGGCCGCCTCGATCGAGGTCTGGCAATTGTGGCAGCGGGTAAGCGCCTACATGGATCCCGCGGTGGCATTCAATCCGTTCAACGCCTCGATTGTGGCAGGCACCGATCAGACCAATCTCGTCAAGATCGGCGGACAGTGGACGCATCTCATTACCCCCAGCATCGAGGGCAACATCAACGGTCGGTTCGTGCAGTCCTTTGCGACGCATTCCGGCATCGTCGCCACCGTGACCGGCGATGGCCTCGTGGTGCCGACGATCGGAAACCAGAAACTGGTTCGAATATGGCGGCCGGCTCGGATTCCGCATCACCAAGGGCTGGGTGGCCGACCTCTTCGTCGACGGCACGCTGGGCCCGCAGCCGGTCGGCAACACCATCCACGGCGGCGTCGGACTGCGGATCAATTACTAGGCGCCAGCGCTTGCGGCTCGTCGATCAGGCATGCTCCTCGGATATGTCGCGGTTGGTATAGTCTGGCATCATCGCCGTCGCGATGATGCTGACGATCGCGCAGAACAGGATATAGGCCGCGATCGCGTAACCCGACCCGGTAGCGGCGAGCAGCGCGGTGGCGATCAACGGCGCCGGACCGCCGGAGATGACCGAGGAGAGTTGATAGCCGATCGAAGCACCGCTGTAGCGCAAGCGGGGCGTGAAGCATTCGGCGATTAACGCCGCCTGCGGGCCATACGTCAGAGCGTGCGGTATGAATGACAACACGATGGCGATGAAGATCAGCACCGGCGCTGCAGTGTTCAGCAGGGCGAAATACGCAAAGCCGAACAGCCCGGTCAGGACCGAGCCGATCAGATACAGGCGCTTGCGCCCGATGCGATCCGACAGGTGCCCCGCCAGCGGGATGTTGAAGAGCTCAAGGGTGCCGGCGCAGATCAGACAGATGAGCAGGAAGTCGCGATCCTGATGGATGACCTGGGTGCCGTAGGCGAAGACAAAGGCCAGGTAGATGTAGGCCGGCGCCTGTTCGACCATCCGCGCCAGCGCCGAGAGAATGATTGCCCCCGGCTGGCGCTTGATGACTTCGACGACAGGCACCCGCTCGACGCGCTTTTCGGCGACGATGCGGCGGAAGGCGGGCGTCTCGAGAATCCCCAGCCTGATATACAACCCGATCGCCACCATGACGATGCTGAGCATGAACGGGATACGCCAGCCCCACACCAGGAACTGGTCGCCTGAGATGCGGCTGAACACCAGCACTGCGATGTTCGCCAGCAGCAATCCGGCCGGGCCACCAAGCTGCGGCCATGACGTGATGAAGCCGCGGTGCTGATTGGTGCGCGCCCATTCCATGGACAACAGGACCGAGCCGCCCCACTCGCCGCCAACTCCGATGCCCTGGATGAAGCGAATGATGGTCAGGATGACCGCGCCCCAGATACCGACCGTCTCGTAGGTCGGAACGAAACCGACGGCAAAGGTCGCAAGCCCAGTGATGAGCAGGGTCGCAATCAGTGCACCCTTGCGGCCGATGCGGTCTCCGTAGTGGCCGAAGATCGCGGCCCCGATCGGGCGAGCGATGAAGCCGACCGTGTAGATGGCGAACGCCTCCAGCACGCCGACAAGAGGATCGGATTTCGGGAAGAACAGCTTGCCGAAAACAAGTCCGGTCACCGTGCTGTAGAGTAGGAAATCGTACCATTCGATCGTCGTGCCCACGGTGCTTGCGATAACGGCGCGGCGCAGCTGAGCTTGATGATCGGCTTCCGGTAAGGCGTGAGATGTCACGTCAATGGTCGTCATGGAGTTCCTCCTCGGGCCCCCTGGCGAACCTTGCGTCGCTATCTCTTAGTGCCGTTTCTTATCAAGCGTCGCGCTTCCACGGATCGCAAGAACGGGCTCAACAATTCGACTGATGTGAACGTCCTGGAGATATTTGACCGTCGAACCTTGATCCTCCATATCGACTTGGACAATGAGAAGTTAGTAGCAGGCATTCGAAGCGTCAGTCGGGCGTCGGCAAAGCCGAGCACCGCGCCGCGATGCTGACTGCATCACGCCGCCTCGCCACCAAGATGCTGAAATTCGAGCGGATTTCCTTCGGCCTGACCGGAAGCGCGGCGTGGCAGCTTTTCGCAAAGGCGCCGATGCTGCACTGCCACGCGCGAGCGGCGGATGCCTAACCGCCCTCGTAAGCCCGCTTCAACCCTTCGATGTCCAGCTTGACCATTCCGAGCATCGCCTGCATCGCGCGTGCGGCGCCCGCGCGATCCGGCCCGCCCAGATATTTCGGCAGCGCCGTGGGCACGATCTGCCAAGAGATGCCGTAGCGATCGCGCAACCAACCGCAGCGATTGGCCTGCCCGCCATTTGCGAGGAGCGCGTCCCACAAACGATCGACCTCGGCCTGATCGGCGCAATCGATCTTGAACGAGATCGCGTGGGTGTATTCCACGCGCATGCCGCCGTTCAGCGCCATGAAGCGCTGGCCCGCGAGCGTGAACTCCGCCACCAGCACCGAGCCCGCCTTGCCCGCGGGGCCATCGACGGTATTTTTCTGGACGGTCTCGATCTTCGAGTCAGGCAACAGCGACACGTAGAAATTCGCGGCTTCTTCCGCCTCGCCGTCGAACCACAGGCAGGGTGACACCTTTGACATCGGTTGAACTCCTTGAAAGATGAATGCGGATCAGACGTTGGCGATCGACGGCGCGGCCGTTGCAGCTGCGACATCCATCCACATCACTTCGAAGATGTGGCCTTCGGGATCCTCGAAGCTGCGGCCGTACATGAAGCCGTAATCCTGCTTCGGACCCGGATCGGCACGGCCGCCGGCGGCTAGCGCGCGGCCGACGATCGCGTCAACTTCGTCTCGGCTGTCGGCGGATAAGCAGATCAGAACCTCGCTCGAGGTCTTTGCATCGGCGATCTTCTTGGGCGTGAACTGGCGGAACTTGTCGTGGGTCAGGAGCATGGCGTAGATGGTCTCCGAAAACACCATGCAGGACGCGGTCTCGTCGCTGAATTGCTCGTTCTTGCCGGCACCGACGGCCTGATAGAAGGCGGTGGCGCGGGCGAGGTCGCTGACGGGCAGATTGACGAAGATAAGCTTGGCCACGGTGGGCTCCTTTCCAAGGGGGTTCGCGCCCCAAGGACGGATGGCGAGCCGGCAATCCGACAGCCGGTTTTGGATTATTTTTGTGCCCGGTCATTCCGGGGCGCTCGTACAACGAGCGAACCCGGAATCTCGAGATTCCGGGTTCGATGCTTCGCATCGCCCCGGAATGACGCTACGCGTCACGTCGCGATCGGCGTCGGCATGGTCAGGAAGGCACGGGTGACGTGCCAGAACAGCTGCCGGTTGATGGCGAGCGCGACGGAATGTGCGGTTCCCGGCAGGATGATGAATTGGCGGTCGCCGTTCGGCAGCTTGTTAAAGAACTCCTCGAGGTCGGCGACGGCGGCGATCCCGTCATATTCGCCGCGCACCAGCAGCACCGGCGCCAGCACCTTCTCCGGGTGCACCACCGGCAGGTTCGCGGTCATGTCGAGATAGGTGCCGGTCGGAATCTGGTCGCCGAACTGCATCTCCACATCCGCCAGCGCCTCGATCGCGGCGGGATCGCTGGTGCCCGGCTTGTCGCGTGTCGCGATCGAACGGATCATGTCGCGGTCGCGCTTGCGCATATTGTGTGAGCGATAATAGTCGACCTGCTCGGCGCGCTTCTTGAGCGTCGGTGAGTCCTCGCCCTTGTAGGTGAAGGCCGCGAACACCAGCCGGTCGATCCGTTCCGGCGCCAGCCATCGCATAGGCGCCGGCCCGCAACGCGCCGGAGGATTTGCCGAGGAAATGGTATTTCTGACGGCCGGTTTCGCGCGCTACGATTTCGACCGCCGCCTTCAAATCCTCGACGCCGCTGGCGATGTCCGAATTGCCCGAGGTGCGCCCGGACTTGCCGTAATTTTCGTGGTCCATGGTCCAGCAATCGAACCCGTTGCGGGCGAATTCATTCATCACGGAATATTCGCCCTTGCCCGGCACGTTGAGGTCGAACACCCGCGAGGTGACCGAAGAGCCGTGCACGAAGAACAAGACCGGCTTCGCCGGCTCGCCGGCCTTCGGCGCGCCGAGCCGCTTGCGATACATCCACAGGGGCACGTCGCCTTTCTTGGCCCAGTATTCGCTGCTCCAGATCTCGCCGCCTTCCGCTGCCGCTTTTGCGGGCAGCGTCTCGCCGAGCGTTCCCGCAAAGAGGCCAAGGCCGGCGCCCTTGATGACGGCGCGACGCGCCAGCGGATTCTCGAACAGAAACATGGTGCTTCCAGTCATGGTGTTTTCCTTGGCGTTCCGGTTTGCTGTATTTTTCGACCGATAAATAAAGTTTAGCAGCGTCCGCAACCGTTTGAAAGTTAGTGTGCGCTGCACATTCCACGATGTCGGATGGAATGGGCTGACATGCGACGGAAGCGGGTCTAGTCTTCTCCCGGTCCGAACCGGAGAAAATCCGGCAGCCAGGGAGAAATAGCCGTGAGCAGCCATCTGACCGAAGAAGAACTTGCCGCGTTAATGCCGTCCGAATTGTGTCAGCACCAGACCCCGATCCCAACCCAGATCGTCGCCAGCGACGAATTTTATCCCGATCCGCAGAACGAACGGCAGCGCGAAGTCGAGGCGCGGCTGCTCGCGATGGCCGACGACCTCGGCGGCAAAGCAGGGACTGGACCGCCGCCGGTTTTTCCAGACCGCGGCCGGCATGGCCGCCTCCTTCGTGGCGATGAACGAGGTCTACGGGCCGCTGTTCGAAGTGACGCAAGGCGGAAGCCGCCACGCCCGCGATGGCCGCAGGAGCGCGCCAACGCGCTCAAAGACCAGTTCATCATGGACATGCACACCCACTTCCTGCGCGACGACACCCGCATCATGACCTTCGTCGACATGCGCAACGCGGTCGGCAAGGCCGGCTGGAACAAGCAGCTCGCCGACCACGAGCAGACCATCGAGGATCTGAAGTTCAACAACTACAAAAAGGAGATGTTCCTCGACTGCGACACCAAGATCTCGCTGATCTCGTCCGCACCCTCCGACATCGAGCAGGACTGGTTCCTGACCAACGAGCAGATGGCGGATGCGCGCAAGAAGATCAACGACGAGGCCGGCTCGCGCCGGGTGTTCTGCCACATGATCTTCACGCCGGGACAGCCGGGCTGGCTCGACAAGCTCGACGCGGGTTTGGCGCTGAAGCCGGAATCCTGCAAGGGCTACACCATCGGCGACAACACGCATAAGGACATCAGCCGTTATCCCTGGCGGCTCGACGACGAGAAGATCAGCCTACAAGGGCTATGAGAAAATGGTGAAGGCCGGCATCAAGAATGTCTGCGTGCACAAGGGACTGTTCCCGCCAGCTTCAGAAAAGGAGTTTCCCAATCTACGCGGCTTTGCCGACGTCGCCGATGTCGGTCAGGCGGCCAAGGATTGGCCGCAGCTCAACTTCGTGATCTATCATTCGGCCTATCGCCATGTCGGCGGCGATCCGAAGGTGGCGCTCGCCGAATTCAACCGCACCGGGCGGATCGCCTGGACCTCTGACCTTGCCGACATCCCGGCGCAATATGGCGTCAGCAACGTCTATGGCGACGTCGGGCAATTGTTCGCGACCACGCTGGTGGCCGAGCCGAATGTCTGCGCGGCGTTGATGGGCACGCTGATCAAGGGTCTTGGCGTCGATCACGTCTGCTGGGGCACCGATGCACTGTGGACCGGCGCGCCGCAATGGCAGATCGAAGGCCTGCGGCGGCTGGAAATCCCCGAGGAGATGCAGAAGAAATTCGGCTATGCCCCGCTCGGGCCGGCCGACGGCCCGGTCAAGACCGCGATCTTCGGCGACAACAATGCGCGGCTCTACAACATCCAGCCCAAGCGGGCGATGCTCGAGCTCAAGGGCGACCGCTTTGCCGCACTCAAGGCCCAGTACGAAAAGGCGGGAGCGGAGCCGTCCAACATGCGCTACGGCTATGTGGTGCCGAACGCGCCGATCGATCATCGCGTGTTCGCGTAACGTGTCATTCCGGGATGGTTCGAAGGACCAGACCCGGAACCTCGAGATTCCGGGTTCGACGCTTATGCGTCGCCCCGGAATGACTTTGTCATTTGCCCTTGAACTGAGGCTTGCGCTTTTCGCGGAAAGCCTTGACGCCTTCCTGAAGGTCTTCGCTCGTTCGCACCGGGTCGAGCAGCCTACGCACCTCGGCGACCGTCTCCAGCGGCCCTTTCGGCATGACATCGCGGGCCAGCTTCTTCAGTGCCTGGACCACAAGGGGCGCGTTGGCGGCGATTTTGGCGGCCATCTCCTGCGCCAGCACGACATGCTGCCCCTTCGGCGCGATCTTGTTGACGAAGCCGATCTGGAAGGCGCGCTCCACCGACAATTCCTCGCCGACCAGAAGAAACTCCATGGCGATCTTGTGCGGCATCCGCGCCACCACCGACGAGATGCCGCCGGCCGTGATGCCGATCTTGGCCTCGGGATAGATGAAGCGCGTGGTTTCGGACGCGACGCACATGTCGGCCATCTGCACCAGCACGAAGCCGCCACCGACCACCCAGCCGGATGTCGCGGCAATTACCGGCTTGTCGAGATCGACGCCTAGCCCGGGCACTGCGTGCCACATGTTGACGGGAAGATCCTTCACGTCGGCGCCGACCGTAAAATACGCCTCTTCGGCAGCCGCGAGCACCGCCACGCGATCATCGCTGTCGCGGAACCGCAACCAGGCTTCGCGCAAATCATCGCACAAGGCGTTGTTTAACGCATTATGCGCGGAGCCGCGATCCATGGTGATGGTGGCGACGCGGCCTGCGCTCTCGTAGCGAACAAGTGTCATGGCGCTCCCCTTGCGACGTCCCGTACCATGGCGGTGTCGGCGTTGTCAGTTACTTCTTCTCTGCGGGATCGCGGTGCACTGGATCGACCCACAGCACGGTCTCCGGCTTTTCCACCGGCTCGATGTCGAGATTGATTGCGACCGCCTGGCCGTCGCTACGCACCAGCACGCATTCCAGGACCTCGTCACGGCTGGCGTTGATCTCCTGGTGCGGCACATAGGGCGGAATGAAGATGAAATCGCCGGGATTGGCCTCGGCGGTGAATTGCAGATGCTCGCCCCAGCGCATCCTCGCCCTTCCCTTCACCACATAGATGATGCTCTCGAGGTGGCCGTGGTGATGCGCGCCGGTCTTGGCGTCGGGCTTGATGGTGACGGTGCCGGCCCACAATTTCTGTGCGCCGGCGCGGGCGAAATTGATTGCGGCCTTGCGATCCATCCCCGTCGTCGACGGTACGTTGGGATCGAGTTGATCGCCGGGAATGACGCGGACGCCATCGTGCTTCCAGCGCTGCATCTCGTCGTGATCGTGAGAGTGGCCGGAATGGGTGTGATCATGAGCTGTCATGGCGCCGCTTTCGGTGTTGGCATTTTTCGCAAGGCCGCGCTACCGAGCACATCCGGATTGACGACATTGGTGGGTGTGCCGGCGGCGTAGGCTACTGATCTGGTCGAAAATATCAGTGAACTGGATTTCGTATTCGTCGCGCGAAACATAGCCGATATGCGGGGTTGCCACCACATTGTCCATGCTCAGCAGCGGATCGTTGACATCGCGCAACGGTTCCTTCTCGTAGACATCGACCGCCGCCATGCCGGGCCGTCCGGCGCGCAGCGCATTGACCAGCGCATTCGGCTCGATCAGCGGCGCGCGGCTGGTATTGACCAATAGCGCCGTTGGTTTCATGCGCGCCAGATCGGCCGCGGTGACGATGCCGCGGGTGGCATCGACCAGGCGCATATGCAGCGACAGCACGTCGCATTGCTCGAAAAACGCAGCCTTGCTGGCGGCGGTCTCGTAGCCGTCGGCGCGCGCCTTGCGCCAGCGCCGGCTCGCGCGCCCAGACCAGGACCTTCATGCCGAACGCCCTGCCGTAGCCGGCGACGACCGCGCCGATCCGGCCATAGCCATAGATGCCGAGCGTCTTGCCGCGCAGGGTATGGCCGACGCCGATCTGCCAGTTGCCGCCCTTCAGCGACGCCATCTGCTGCGGGATCGCGCGCATCGCGGCCAGGATCAGACCCCAGGTGAATTCGGCGGTGGCATAGGAAGGTGTATCGGCATGCTGGCCCGACGAGACGATGATGCCGAGCCGAGTGCAGGTAGTCGATATCGATATGCGGATAGACGCTGCGCTGGCTGATCAGCCTAAGCTTCGGCAATCGCTCCAGCAACGGCGTGCGAATCTGGGTCCGCTCGCGGATCAAGCACCAGCGCTTCGGTATCGCGCAATCGCTCCGCCAGCGTGTCGACATCCTGGACGTGATCGTTCCAGATCGTGACGTCATGTCCGGCAAGCTTCTTGAAACAGTCGAGCGTGCGCAACGTGTCGAAATAATCGTCGAGGATGGAAATCTTCATGGACAGCGTCCTCCCGCGGTTGACCTAATTCCTTGCGATTACTTCACCGCGAGCAACTCGACGTCGAACATCAGCGTCGCGTTCGGCGGGATCACGCTGCCGGCGCCGCGCGCACCGTAGCCTAGCGCAGGCGGGATGATCAGCGTGCGCTTGCCGCCGACCTTCATCGATGGCGACGCCCTCGTCCCAACCGGCGATCACCCTCTTCTGCCCGATCGGAAACTCGAACGGTTCGTTGCGGTCGACGGAACTGTCGAACTTCTTGCCCTTCTGACCGTTCTCGTAGAGCCAGCCGGTGTAATGCATCACGCAGGTCTGGCCGGGTTGCGGCGACGCGCCGGTGCCGACCTTGGAGTCGATGATCTGCAATCCTGAAGCTGTGGTCATGGGTTTTCCTGTCGTCTGCGCCGATGCGCCCAGCGGCGCGGCGAGGAGAGAGAGGCTGAAGGCTACGAAGGCGATCGTGAGGGTTCTGAACTTGGGATGTCGCATTTTTTAATTCCTTCGGAAAGAGATCAGGGGCTGTCGCGTCAGTATCCCAGCGCGCAGCCATCCTTGCGCGGATCGGAACCGCCGGTGAGCGTGCCCTTGTCCCAGTCGATCCAGATCGCCTGACCGCCACCGAGCGGCGACACCAGGCTCGTGGTCTTGTGGCCGATCTTCTTCAGACCTTCGACGATCGCTGCGGGCACGCCGTCCTCGAGCTGGTAGACGCCCTCATAATGCAGGCCGCGCGGCATATCGATCGCCTCCTGCACGTCGCAGCCGTAATCGACGATGTTGGTCAAAACATGGGTCTGCCCGACCGGCTGATATTGTCCGCCCATCACGCCGAACGGCATGACCGCGCGACCCGCCTTGGTGACAAGCGCCGGAATGATGGTGTGCAGCGGCCGCTTGCCCGGACCGATACAATTGGGATGGCCGGGCTGAATGCGGAAACCCCCGGCGCGGTTTTGCAAGAGAATGCCGGTCTTGTTCGAGACGATTGCCGAGCCGAACGCATGCGCGATCGAGTTGATGAACGAACAGACGTTGCGGTCCTTGTCGACCACGCTGATATAGACCGTCGACGGATTCATCGGCGGCGCCACGTTGGGGAGATCGAGCAGGCGGTCCATCCTGATCTTTCTGATACGCTCGTCGGAAAATTCCCTGGCGAGAATTTTGGCGACGTCGACCTTGACGTGGGCCGGATCGCCGACATGCTCCTCGCGCATCAGATAGGCGATCCGGGCCGCTTCAGCCTCGAGATGAAACCGCTCGACGCTCAGCGCGGGGAATTTCGTCAGATCGAAGCGCGACAGGATGTTGAGCATCACCAGCATGGTGATGCCGGGTCCGTTCGGCGGGCATTGCCAGACGTCGAGCCCTTTATACAGGGTGCCGATCGGCGACGTTGTCTCGGTGGTATGCGCGGCAAAATCTTCCAGCGTATGCAATCCGCCGATGCCACGCAGCGTCTCGACCATGTCCCGCGCGATCGCGCCGGTGTAGAATGCGTCGCGGCCATCCTTCGCGATCGCGCGCAATGTCTTGCCGAGTTCAGGCTGGTGAATTACGTCACCAGCGACTGCCGGCTTGCCGTGCGGCAACAGATAGCGCTCGGTGTTGGTGCCCTTCTTCAATTTCTCGAAATGGTTGTTCCATTCAAACGCAATGCGGGGCGCAACGACATAACCCTCTTCCGCCGCCTTGATCGCGGGCTGCAGCAGCGTATCGAGGCCGAATTTGCCGTGGTCGTGCAAAATCGTCTGCCACGCGTCGATCGCGCCGGGAATAGAGACCGCATGCGCCGAGGTCAGCGGCACCGCATGGATCTTGCGTTCGAGATACCACTCTGGCTTCGCCGCCATCGGCGCCCGGCCGCTTCCGTTATAGGCGACGATCTTGCCCTCGCCGTGCGGCTGGATCAGCGCAAAACAATCGCCGCCGATGCCGGTCGATTGCGGCTCGATGACGGCGAGCAGCGCGCTGGCCGCGACCGCGGCGTCCGCTGCGGTGCCGCCGGCGCGCATGACCTCGATCGCGGTCAGCGCCGCCAGCGGATGCGACGTCGCCACCATCGCGTTCTGGGCGTGGACCGTGGACCGGCCGGCGAGATGGAAATTCCTCATGCCAAATTGCTCACTTTATCGTTATTTTGCTTACGCTTGTGCGCGGAAGCGGACCTACATGGCACATTCATGCAGGGCTCGGCAATGGGTTGGTATACCAGCTTTCCCCTTGTCCCTGCCGCTGATAAACCAACGCGATGACGCTCAAAGTCGCCGCCTTCTATCAGTTCGCGCAACTGCCGGATTTCCGGGAGTTGCGCGAGCCGTTGCGCGCGATCTGCGCTCGCCTTCGGCTAAAGGGCAGCGTGCTGCTCGCCCATGAGGGCATCAACGGCACGCTGGCAGGCGGCGCCGATAACATCGATGCGCTGGTCGATGAGTTGCAGTATGGCGCCCTGTTCGGCGGCAGGCTCGACCATCTCGAGCTGAAATTCTCGCGTGCCACAGCGATGCCGTTTCGACGCCTGAAGGTCCGGCTGAAGAAGGAAATCGTCACCTTCGGCGACGCCACTACCGATCCAACCCGGCAGGTCGGAATCTATGTCGAGCCTGCCGACTGGAATGCGCTGATCGCAGCCCCCGATACGCTCGTGATCGACACCCGCAATGCGTTCGAAGTGGCGCTCGGCACGTTCGAAGGCGCGCTCGATCCCGGCATCGCAAATTTTGGGCAATTCAAGGAATTCGCCGCACGAAAGCTCGATCCGGCCAAGCACCGGCGGATCGCGATATTCTGTACCGGCGGCATCCGCTGCGAGAAGGCGAGCTCCCATCTGCTGGCGCGCGGCTTTAGCGAGGTCTATCACCTTAAGGGCGGCATCCTGAAATATCTGGAACAGATGCCGGAAGGCAAAAGCCGCTGGCGCGGCGAATGTTTCGTGTTTGACGACCGCGTCGCGCTTGGTCACGGGTTGCGTGAGCGGCCAATGGAAAATCGCTCCGATGAGTGAGGTCAAGACGTTGAGCGAACGCATCGACGCGCTCGAGAGCCGCGTGATGTTCCAGGACGAAACCATCGAGACGCTGAACCAGACCATCACTTCGCAATGGCAACAGATCGATGCGCTGACACGCCAGCTCGCGAATTTAAGCGATCGCCTGAGGGAAGCCGAAGCCAATGCGCCGCGGCCGGCCAACGAGCCGCCGCCGCATTATTGAGCGACGCGGCCTTGCTGAAGCGATGCGGCCTTGCCGCCCCGACGGCGATCTAGCGAAACACCGCCTTAACCTTATCCCACAGCAACTCGTTATCCTGTTTGATAGGCGCCTTGTCATGCCTGGAGCGTCCCGGCTGGGCGGCGCTCGCGGGATCGGATGCCGGAAAACTGTCGATCAGGCCGGCCTCAAGCCTCGCGTGCATTTCCTGGTCAGCCAAAGCGGCCTCGCCGGGATCGGCGGCATGCTTGTCATCTGCGGAAGGATTGAATTTCTCAGCCATTTTCTAAAGCCTCGTTTCTCAGCCATTTTCTAAGCTATGGGGCCCTCCATGGCTTGATAACGCTTGGGATTCCCCGGAGTTCCTGATCTCGCCTTGGCGTTGGCCGCACCGGCATGTATCAGAAGGTTTAAGTACCAGCCAAATTGCAGGAAGTTCGATTGACCCGGAAATCCGCCGTTAAACCATTTCTTGAAGTGCTCTCGGGCCACCGGCAGAAGGTGCCGCCGATCTGGATGATGCGGCAGGCCGGCCGTTATCTGCCGGAGTACCGTGAAGTGCGGGCGAAAGCCGGCGGCTTTCTCGAGCTATGCTTCACGCCGGAACTCGCCACTGAGGTCACGCTGCAGCCGATCCGCCGCTTTCATTTCGATGCCGCGATCATCTTCTCGGATATTCTGGTCATTCCTTATGCGCTCGGCCGCGCGGTCTCTTTCGAGGTCGGCGAAGGCCCGCGGCTCGAGCCGCTGGATACGCCCGACAAGATCGCAACGCTCGCCTCCGAAGCCGACTTCACAAAACTCGAGCCGGTCTATGAGGCGTTGCGCCGCGTGCGCCGCGAGCTCGATCCGAACATCGCGCTGATCGGTTTCTGCGGCGCGCCCTGGACGGTTGCGACCTACATGGTGGCGGGGCAAGGCACGCCGGATCAGGCGCCGGCGCGAATGATGGCCTACTCCCATCCCGATGCGTTCGCCAAGATCATCGACGCACTGGTCGAAAACTCGATTCGATATCTGCTCGGGCAATTGAAGGCCGGCGCCGACGCATTGCAGATTTTCGATACCTGGGCCGGCGTGCTGCCGCCGCGCGAATTCGCGCGCTGGTCGATCGAGCCGACCAGGCGGATCGTCGAAGGCGTGCGCAAAAAAGTGCCTGATGCGAAGATCATCGGCTTTCCCCGCGGTGCCGGCGCGTTGCTCCCGGCCTATGTCGATATGACCGGCGTCGATGCCGTCAGCATCGACTGGGCGGCGGAGCCTTCGTTGATCCGCGAACGGGTGCAGAGCAAAGTCGCCGTGCAGGGCAATCTCGATCCGCTGGCGCTGATCGCCGGCGGCGCGGCCCTCGATCGCGCGATCGACGATGTGCTGTCGAACTATGCGAAGGGACGGCTGATCTTCAATCTCGGCCACGGCATCCTCCCGGAAACCCCGATCGCCCATGTCGAGCAGATGATCCGGCGCGTGAGGAATTATCGGGCGTAGCGAGGACGCGGTCGCGCCGCGGACGCCACGCTCCTTCCCGACCTGTGCGGCGGCTCCAAGGGGGTGCGCCCGCTTTTTCCTGATTCGAATTTCAAACAGCTCATCCGGACGGGCCGCAAATAAAGACTGCTGACACGCGCCTGCATTCTCGTGACACGATTCGCCCGAGTTGCTCATCAACTTGTCCCTCAAAAAACAAGGGCGCGGGAATGCCGGGTGCCCGATGCACCCGCAGATGGAGTAACGGGCCGGCGCCCTCCAGCAAGCCGCGCTAGCTACGGCGCTGTTTGATGGCGCGCGTCGCGCGGCTTGCTTGGAAGCGAGGCGGTCGTCCCTCACACTGATGGTGTAACGGAGTCGAGGATGGACCTCGCTCCAAGCATCGAGGAGAGACGACCATGGAGCATTATGCCGGAATCGACGTGTCATTGGAATGCTCAAACGTGTGCGTTGTGGACACCCGCGGCAAGATCGTTCGAGAAGCCAAGGTGGCGAGCGAACCGGCGGCGCTGATCGACTGGTTCGGTTCGCTCGGGTTTGAGCTCGCCAGGATCGGACTTGAGGCTGGGCCACTGTCGCAATGGCTCTATGCGGCCATAAAGGAGGCTGGCCTTGCAGTCGAACTTCTGGAGACGCGGCACGTGAGCGATGCCTTCAAGGCGATGCCGGTGAAGTCGGACCGCAACGACGCCCGTAAGATCGCGCAACTGATGCGGCTCGGCTGGTTCCGGCCGGTGCACTGCAAGTCGATGAGTGCACAGGAGATCCGCGCAATGCTGACGGCGCGCAAGCTGATCCAGACCAAGCTTCAGGACGTCGAGAACAGCCTGCGCGGGATCTTGCGCGGCTTCGGGCTAAAGGTCGGCAAGACGACGAAGCGCAGCTTTGCGTCGCGGATCAGCGAGCTGGTGGTCGGCCATCCGGCCCTTGAGACAATCGCTGCGGCGATGCTCGCGGTTCACATGGCGCTGCTGCGCGAGTTCAACGGTCTTGAGAAGCGGGTGCGGACGATGTCGCTTTTGGATGCCAAGGCCAGGCTCTTAATGTCGACGCCGGCGGTCGGGCCGATCGTCTCGCTGACCTTTGCCTGCGCGGTCGATGATCCCTCCCGATTCACCTCATCGAAGCAGGCCGGGCCGCATTTCGGGTTGACGCCGAAGAAGTATCAGTCCGGCGAGACCGACTACACCGGCCGCATCAGCAAGCACGGTGACGCGTCCGTGCGCGAGGCGCTTTACGAGGCCGCCCACATCATGCTGACCAAGCCGATCAAGGGCTGCTCGGAACTCAAAAGCTGGGCCATGCGGATCGCCCGCCGCGCCGGCACCAACAAGGCCAAGGTGGCGCTGGCGCGCAAGCTCGCCGTGATTATGCTCCGCATGCTGAAGGATAATGCGCTGTTCAATCCGGCTGCCAAGGCCGCAACGGCCTAAAAACACGGAGGACAAACGGGTTTCGGGCGGGCCCCCACACCAGGCTCCCCGAAGCGAAGTCCCTTCGCCGGGACGATGGAACAGGTCAGGCCGTCACGCGAGTTGTCGACACATCCAACGATGTGATCACGCTTTCCGCAGATTGGCCGACCGGTTCCTCTTATGAACCCCATCAGGCGACGGCCCTGCGCCGATCCCGAACAGAAGCAAGTGCCCGGCGAGTGGATAACGCAAAAAGGGATTGACTAACCAAGGCCCGTTACAGAAGCCTCGCGTGCGAAATAAAAAAGCACACGAGCATAGTCACCACAGGTCACGCCGGAATCACCCGGACATTCCCCGCGCAATGGTTTTAACGGCTTATTTCGTGCTCTCCCCGGTGACCGGGCTTTTTTGCCACCGTCGCCGGCGGAAGTGCTTCCGCCAACTTGACACCAGCGTCGGGGCGTCAGGACCACACAGCTTCGCCGTCCGCTTCTAGCGTCGCTCGTCTTGCGTCGCCAAAGCGTCCATCGCATCCCGCACCACGTTTCGTGACGATCGCGAAGCGCCCTTTTTGTAAGCGCGGGACGGCGGAATCAGTGAACCTGATTTGCCCGACGGCGCAACCACGACGGCCTGCGACACGTTAACACGACGGGCAATTTTCGCATGGCGGGCATGCGCGATTTGCCGGCCGGGCAAATCAACCGGGGCGCGTTCCACAAATCGAGATTGATCGGTACGGTTTGATCGAAGTCCGCTGTGCTCGGATAACGACCAACTTCCGCAGCGCAGCGGAATGACAGATGTGCCACAGGCAGACACATTAGCTAATTCATGGTTCTTTCCCGTCGATCGTGGCTTTCTACCCGTTGGCCCGCTCGCAGCCATGTGTTTCACAGGTAGGGCTGTCGCCGCAGCTTTTCAGGCCCCGCTTCTCCGACGCGCAATATTTGTTATGCTGTCTACGGGAAAGGCTGCCGGCATCGGTCAAAAACAAGAACACTGGCTCATAGCCACCCGTAGGATCAGGGAGGACCGCATGACGATCTCACGCCGGAACTTCGCTCGTCTCGCTGCAACGAGCAGTGCTGCTGCCGTTGCCTCGCCCGCGATTGCGCAAGGTGCAATCAAGTGGCGGCTCGCGTCGAGCTTTCCGAAAAGTCTCGAAGGTCTGTGGGGAGCGAGCCCAACGCTCGCCAAATACGTGAGCGAGATGAGCGACGGCAAGTTCACCATCGATCCCTTTGCGGCGGGAGAGATCGTGCCCGGGCTGCAGGTGCTGGATGCAGTCGCGAACGGCACGCTCGAGTGCGGCCATTCCTACGGCGGATACTACATCGGCAAGAATCCCACGCTGATCTTCGACGGGTCGCTTCCCTTCGGGATGACCCCGCGCCAGCAGAATGCCTGGTACCTTTACGGCGACGGCAAGAAACTGATGGACGAGGTCTATGACGGCATGGGCGTGGTCAGCATTCCGATCGGAAATACTGGCGGGCAGACCTTCGGCTGGTTCCGGAAGGAGATGAAGTCACCCGCCGATTTCAACGGCATCAAGATGCGGGTTGCGGGTTTCGGCGGAAAGGTGCTGTCGAAGCTCGGCGTGGTCCCGCAGCAGATCGCGGCCGGTGACATCTATCCGGCACTCGAGAAAGGCACAATCGACGCCGCCGAGTGGGTCGGACCTTATGACGACGAGAAGCTCGGCTTCCACAAGGTTGCGAAGTACATGCACCTTCCGGGCGTGCTCGAGCTGGAGGCCAACACCGGCCTCTACGTCAACAAGTCGAAGTGGGCCGAACTGCCGGTAGCCTGTCAGGCGATGCTGAGGGCGGGCTGCGCCTACGCGCTGATGGAAATGCTTGCGGGTTACGACGCGCGCAACCCCAAGGCGCTGAATCGTCTCGTCGCGGCCGGCGCGCAATTGGTCTTGCTCAGCCCGGACATCCTGAAGGCGCTGCGCACCGCGCTCGAGCAGGTGCTCGACGAGGAGGCCGCGAAAAGCGAGCAGTTCAAGCGCGTGCTCGAGAACTGGCGCGCCTTCCGCGCCGAGCAGCACCGCTGGTTCTCGATCGCGGACGCCCGCACCGAGATGTCGGTGTATGCGCTCACCACCGCCCAAAAGACAAACCTTTGACAGGGAGGCAAGCGGAATCCGCGATCTGCCTTGTAGGTCACCTAAGGGGTCATTCGCGACCGGGTCGAGCCGGTGCCAAGTCCAGCCATGTCCGCTACGCCGCTGAAAGCGGAAGTGTATTCAGAGCACTAGCAGTTCCGCGACGGGCCGTTGCGAGCTGATGAGGCAGCCTGGGACGTGATTTATGCTCCCGAACCGGATCACACCACCCGGCTGCGCTCGATGATGTCGGCGGCGCCCAGAGCGAGCAGTTCCAGCCCGACGGCGCGGCCGAGTTCGCGCGGGCGGTCGGCCGGGCCTGAGCGCGAAGCCTCGATGAACAACGCGCCTGCTTGGTCCAGGACCGACGCCGTCAGCGACATCTGCGCGCCATTGATGGTAGCAAATCCTGCAATCGGCGAGTTGCAATGGCCGTTGAGCACCCACAGCACCTCGCGCTCGGCGGCAGCGCATCGATGCGCGGCGGGATCGTCGATCGCCGAAAGAATTCCGCGCGTCCGCCAATCCTGCGCGGCGCATTCCACCGCGACGATGCCCTGCCCGACCGCCGGCAGCATTTCGGAAACCGGAAACTCATAGGCGATACGGTCCGCGAGGCCAACACGCTCGAGCCCCGAGCGCGCCATGATCAGCGCATCGGCAGGTCCAACCGCGCCGCCATCCGGCAGCCGCTGCAACTCGGCATTGTCGAGCTTGCGCACGCGCGTGTCGGCGGCGCCGCGATAGTGAATGATTTCGACCTCCGGAAACAGTTTTCGCGCATAGGCCGCGCGCCGTACCGCGTTGGTGCCGATCTTGTAACCCTTGCCGCGCGCGCTCTTGAATTCGTCGATCGAAAGGCCGGGCCGCAGCACAAGAACATCGCCGGGCGGATCGCGCGAAAGCGTCGCGCCGATCACTAGGCCGGGCGTGTCTTCATTGCCCGGCATGTCCTTGAGCGAATGCATCGCGGCGTGAAGCTCGCCTGCGAGCACGGCCTCGCGTATCTGCGCCACGAACGCGCCGCCCTTGCCGCCATGCGGCAATAGCTTGCCGGTCTGGTCGATATCCCCGGTGGTTTCGAACTTGACGATCTCGACATCGATGCCGGGCACGGCAACGGCCAAGCGCCGGGCGATCTCGGCCGTCTGCGCCAGTGCCATCGCGCTTTTGCGCGTGCCGATCCGCAATCGATTCGCCACTATGTGCGCTCCCTCATCGCCGCGCATCCTCAAGTATCATGTCGGAGGCCTTTTCGGCGATCATGATGGTGGGGGCATTGGTATTGCCCGACATCAGGTCCGGCATGACCGAGGCATCGACCACGCGCAGGCCCTCAATGCCGCGGACACGAAGGCTTTGATCGACTACCGCGAGCTGATCATTGCCCATCCGGCAGGTCGAGGTCGGATGATAGACCGTGCTGCCGGTCTGCCGGCAGAACGCCAGGATGTCGTCGTCGCTCACGACCTTCGATCCCGGATAGACCTCGTCGACCACGTAAGGTTTTAGCGCCGGTGCTGCCAGAATTTTGCGCAGGATCTTGACGCCCTCGATGAAGGCGGTGCGATCGGTCTCGGTCGCGAGATAGTTGATGCGGATTTCCGGCGGCACCATCGGATCGGCGCTCTTGATCCTGAGCGAGCCGCGGCTCTCCGGGCGCAACTGGCAGACCGACGCGGTAAAGCCGGAAAACGAATGCAGCTTCTCGCCCATCTTGTCGGTGGAGAACGGCAGGAAGTGGATCTGGATATCGGGGGTCGCCAATCGAGGACTGGTCTTGAAGAACGCGCCCGACGTGCCGGCCGCAATCGTGAGCGGTCCCCTTCGAAACGCCGCGTAGCGGAGGCCGGCCATGGTGCGGCGAACGGAGTGATTGACGATGTCATTGAGGGTGACGCGCTGCGCGCAACGCGTGACCAGCCGGACCTGCATATGATCCTGCAAATCGTTGCCGACACCCGGCGCATCGAGCACGGTGTCGATGCCGTGGTTCCTCAGGAGCTCGGCTGGGCCTACGCCGGAGAGCTGCAGGAGTTGCGGCGAGTTATAGGCGCCGCCAGAGACCAGAATCTCCTTCCGTGCCCGCGCGGTACGCAACGTCCCGTTCTGGGCGTATTCGACGGCACGGGCGCGGCGTCCCTCGAACACGATGCGCTGCGCCAGGGCTGCGGTCTCGACCTGCAGATTGCCGCGGCGGCGCGCGGGGCGAAGATAGGAGAACGCGGTCGAGGCACGGCGGCCGCGACGCGTCGTGGTCTGGAAAAATCCGGCGCCTTCCTGGGTCGCGCCGTTGAAGTCGGGATTGGTGGGAATGCCGGCTTCCGCGGCGGCCACCACGAAAGCTTCCGACAGCGGATCGGAATGTCGCCAATCCGACACCGGCAGCGGACCGCCGGCGCCATGATATTTGTCAGCGCCGCGTTGCTGGTTCTCCGCCTTCCTGAAATAGGGCAGCACGTCGTCATAGCCCCAGCCGGCATTGCCGCGCTGGCGCCAGCGGTCGTAATCCTCGTGCTGGCCGCGCACATACAACAGGCCGTTGATCGAGCTCGAGCCGCCAAGCACTTTTCCACGCGGCTGAAATACTTGCCGACCATTGAGGCCCGGCTCGGGCTCGGTCTGGTACATCCAGTTGACGGATTTCTCCTTGAACAGCTTGCCGTAGCCAAGCGGGACATGGATCCAGATGTGGGTGTCCTTGGGGCCGGCCTCCAACAGCAGCACCGAGTTCTTGCCGTCGGCGGTGAGGCGGTTCGCCAACACGCATCCGGCCGAACCCGCGCCAACGATGACGTAATCGAATTCGGAAGTACTGTTATTATTGTTCATTATGTCTCCCACGCCCGCGAACGAGCCAAACAGGTAGCGGGGGCGTCCCACAGGGTCAATTGCAAAAGGGCGATTTCGATTGACGATGGCGGAGCCGCCCGGCGACAATAAACCTAAATAATCCGGAGGAAACTCGAATGCGCGTCTCTCGCCGCCATGCGCTGGCGTCCCTGATTGCCGCCGTCATGCTGGCGAGCCCCGCTATCTCTTACGCTGAAACCATCCGCATCGGATTGCCGACCAAGACCTACTGGCCGACTACCGTCGCCGAAACCGCAGTGCGGCAAAAACTGTTCGAAAAGGAAGGCATCAGCGCCGAGCTTACGATCTACCGCAGCGGCGCCGAGACTTTTGAGGCGATGGCGGCCGGTGCCGCCGACATTATCCTCGATCCGCCGTCGCTGGTCTCCGCGGGCCGGAAGAAAGGCGTGATGTCGCGGATCGTGGCCAACGCCTCGATGGGCAATTTCGGCTGGCAGTTGATGGTGCCGGTGAAATCGACCACCGAGGTCAAGGACCTCAACGGCAAGAAGGTCGCGATCACAGCGGCCGGATCAGGCTCCGACCTGCTCGCGCTGTGGACCATCCAGGACAAGAAGATCGACTTCACCCGCGTGCCGGTCGGCGGCGGCGGGCTGGTGCCAAACCTTCTCGCCAACAATGTAGATGCGGCGGTGGTCTACTCTCCGTTGAGCTTCCAGATTTCGAAATCCGGCGAAGCGCGCTCCATCCTGGATTATTCCAGGGAAGTGCCGCCGAACCTGACCGCGGGCTGGATCGTGCTCGACAAATTCGCGCAAGCGAAGCCTGCGCTGGTCCAGAAGGCGCTCAACGCGCTCTATGGCGCGGTCGCCTTCATGCGCAGCAATCGCGACGCCACGGTCAAGCTGATCTCGGACCTCTACGAGATGCCGAGCGAAATCGCCGCGCTCGAATATGAGAACACGATTTTAAAACTCGAGACCGACGGCAACATGGCGGCTTCGAACGTATCGGATGCCGTGCAATTGTCGCTCGATCTTGCCAAGCTCGGCGGGCTGAAGGACATCGTGCCGACGCAAGACGTCATCTCGACCCAGTTCAAGCCGGTACCGACAAAACCCTGAGATTTTCTCGCGATGGCACCTAGTCTCGGAATCAAGATTGCCCGCTTTGCCATCGTCATCGCGATCTTCGCGGCATGGGAAGTGCTGTCGCGGACCGGCATCGTCAATCCGCGGCTGTTGCCTTCGGCGTCCGACACGCTGGCGATGCTCGGCGAACTGGTGCAACGCGCCAGCGTGCGCAACGATCTCGTCGTGACCGCAAGCGAGGTATTGACCGCGTTTGCGCTCGCGGTGCCCTTTGGCGCCCTGATCGGATTCTTGATCGCTGAAAACCGTTACTTCGCCGAGGTGATGAAGCCGCTATTGTTCTTCGCCTTCTCGATCCCGAAATCGATCTTCCTGCCGATGTTCATCCTGGTGTTCGGCGTCGGCTTTGCGCAGAAGGTCGGCTTCGGCTTCTTCTCGACGATCTTCATCGTCACCATGTCGACCACGACGGCGGTCGAACAGGTCAAGGTCGAGTACCTGACGGTCGCGCGGTCCTACGGCGCGACATCGGCGCAGACCGCGTTTCGGGTCTATCTGCCGAGCATGCTGCCGGTGCTTTTGGAAGCGCTGCGGATCTCCATGATCTTCAACCTGACCGGCGTCATTCTGGCCGAGATGTATGCCTCGCGCGACGGCATCGGCCATCAGATCGCGACCTGGGGTGAGAATTTCCAGATGAAGCAGCTATTGGCCGGCGTGGTGATGATCGCGGCAATCGCGATGGCCTTCAACGAACTGATCAGATGGGTGGAAACGCGATGCAGCCATTGGCGAACATAACACCGCTGAAGGCCGTTCCGCGCGCCGGCGCGATCGAGGTCAGGAATGTCGCCCAGGTGTTCAAGACCTCGACGCAGGACGTGGTCGCGCTGTCGGACGTCTCGCTCGACGTCAAGCCGGGGCGCTTCGTCGTCATCGTCGGGCCAAGCGGCTGCGGCAAATCTACCTTGCTGATGATGATGGCGGGCCTGCGCCAGCAAACCTCGGGCACGGTCACCATCAACGGCGCGCCGATCCCACGGCCCGATCCTGACAGGGTCGGCGTGGTGTTCCAGGAGGCGAGCCTGTTTCCCTGGCTGACCGCGGAAGAGAATGTCGAATTTCCGCTGGCGCTGCGCGGCGTGGCCAAGAGCGAGCGCCGTGCCAAAGCGCAAGACGCCATAAAACTCGTCGGCCTCGACGGCTTCGGCAAGCGTCATCCGCATGAACTGTCCGGCGGCATGAAGCAGCGCGTCTCGATCGCGCGCGGCCTGGTGCAGGACCCGCCGGTGCTGTTGATGGACGAGCCGTTCGCCGCGCTCGACGAGCAGACCCGGATGACCATGGGCGACGAACTGTTGCGGATCTGGGCGGCGACCGGCAAGACCATCGTGTTCGTCACGCACAGCCTGACCGAAGCGGTCTATCTCGCCGAC
The DNA here is from genome assembly GCA_963713785.1 of uncultured Alphaproteobacteria bacterium. Lineage (GTDB taxonomy): Bacteria > Pseudomonadota > Alphaproteobacteria > Rhizobiales > Xanthobacteraceae > Bradyrhizobium. Next base: position 96,516 of record CAVQNB010000009.1, on the reverse strand, counting down.
GAAGTTTTGGTGATGTCGCCGCGTCCCGGCCGCATCGTCGATCATCTGCAGGTCCCGCTCGCCCGCCCGCGCACCTTTGAGATGCTGAGCGGCGACGCCTTCGGGTCGTCTACGCGACCGCATCTGGCGGCACATCAAGAAATCAGCCTGAGGCGCAAGATGACCGCAAAAACGCTCCGCCGGCTGATCGTGTTGGGCCTGATCGTGTTATGGGAGGTGCTGCCACGCAGCGGCGCCATTCCCGAACTGTTCCTGCCATCGCTGTCGTCGACGCTGTTGGCCGGCTGGAACGAGGCCGCCGAATACGGCCAGGCGCTGGCGGTGACGCTCTACGAGGTCGCGATTTCGTTTGTCTTCGCCTGCGGCGGCGGCATCCTGTTGGGCGCCATCGTCGGAAGCCTGCCGCGGCCGCGCATCCTGATCATGCCGATGGTTTCCAGCCTCTATGCGGTGCCGCTCGTCATCCTTTATCCTGTCTTCACGGTGTGGCTCGGCATCGGCTCGGAATCCAAGATCGCGTTTGCGGCGATCTATGGTTTCCTGCCGACGATGCTTTCGACCGCCGCCGGCATCCAGACCATCGATCCGCAGCTCCTGCTCGCCGCAAGGAGCATGGGTGCAACGCTCACCCAGCGCCTTGTCCGCGTGATTGTTCCGGCCGCGATCCCGACGGTGTTATCGGGCTTGCGCGTCGGAGGCGCGCTGGTCATTGTCGGCGTCGTCGTTTCCGAAATGCTGATCTCTTCCGCCGGCATCGGCTATTTGATCTCGCGCTACCGGACCATCCTCGAGACGCCGAATGTATTCGCGGGCGTGTTGTTGGTGCTGGCGATGGCGGTCGCGTTCAACGCCGCGATCAAATGGATCGAGCGCAAGGCCGCGATCTGGCAGACCGGGACGCGTGGCGGTCAACATGCCGCAGACGAGATCGCGGCCGGCGCTCTGCAACCGGCGACGTGACCTGCGCGGGTCCGGCAACCAACAAACGAGGAGAACACCCGTGAACCTGCCCAAGCATCTGTTGCCGACGACGGTGGTCGGAAGCTACCCGCAGCCCGAATGGCTGGTGGACCGCGCCATGCTGTCGAAATCGGTACCGCGCACCCGCATGCATGCGATGTGGCGGCTTCCTGCGGAACATCTCGAGGAGGCGCAGGATGACGCCACCATTGTCGCGATCCGCGACATGGAACGCGCCGGCATCGACGTCGTGACCGACGGCGAAATCCGCCGCGAGAGCTATTCCAACCGTTTTGCCACCGCGCTCGACGGCGTCGATGCTGACAACCCCGCCATCATTACCGCGCGAACCGGCCAGCAGACGCCCGTCCCGCGCGTCGTCGGCCCGGTGAAGCGCAGCCGCCCGGTCGAGCTGCAGGACATGGAATTCCTTCGCAAGAATACCGATCGCGCCGCGAAAATCACGCTGCCCGGCCCGTTCACCATGAGCCAGCAGGCCAAGAACGAGTTCTACAAGGACGACGAGGAACTCGCGATGGCGTTTGCCGAGGCGGTCAATGCCGAAGCGCTCGACCTGGAAAAGGCCGGAGCCGACGTCATCCAGCTCGACGAGCCATGGGTGCGCAACAATCCCGACCTCGCCCGGCGCTATGCGGTCAAGGCGATCAACCGCGCGTTGCAGGGCATCACCGTGCCGACCGTCGTTCATTTGTGCTTCGGATATGCGGCGGTCGTGCCGGGCTCGACCAAGCCGGCCGGTTATTCGTTCCTGGCCGAACTCGCCGACACCAGCGCCGAGCAGATTTCGATCGAGGCCGCGCAGCCAAAGCTCGACCTCGGCGTGCTCAAGGACCTCGCCTCGAAGAAGATCATGCTCGGCGTGCTCGATCTCGGTAACCCCGAGGTCGAGGCCGTCTCCGTGATCGCCGGTCGCATCCGTAACGGCTTGAAGCATGTCGCGGCCGACCGGCTGGTGGTCGCGCCGGATTGCGGCATGAAATACATGCCGCGGCAAGTCGCATTCGGAAAATTGAAGGCGATGTGTGACGCGGCCACAATCGTCCGCAAGGAGCTCGGCTAGCGCCAAACAGGTCGCGCGAGCCTGTGACAGAACGGCGCGCTTGGGGTAAAATCAAACGATCGGTGTTGGTGAGGAGGAAGATCCAGTGCACCACGTGAAGGTCTGTTGTCTTCTCTTCGGGCTGGCCTTGATCCCGGCACGGTCCCAGGCGGGAACGATATTGATCACCGAACAGGAAGCGAGCCTGCCCAATGCGCATGGCGGGCCGATCTCGCGCGGTATCGGCCGCGGACCCAGCGTCGAATTGGTGCAGCCCGCCGAGACTGCGCACTCGCCGGTCCATTTTCAAATCAGGTTTCAGGCCTTCGGCGGCAACAAGATCGATCTCGACACGCTTCACATCAGCTATCTCAAGACCCCGGAGATCGATCTCATCCCGCGCCTGATGCGATTTGTCCAGCGCAGCGGCATCGACATTCCGGATGCGGAACTGCCGCCCGGGGAGCACTCGTTCCGAATCGAGGTATCCGATACGGAGGGGCGGAGCCGAAGCTCGGTCTTTGTACTCAAAGTCGCGCCATGAGCGGCGGCGGGAAATTTCTTTGTCCGTTTTGCGTCGAAGAGAATAACCCGGACGCCGTCGTTTGCAGGGTCTGCCACCGCGACATCGTCATCCCTTCCGCACTGCGCGCCGAGCACCAGGAGCTGTCTCGCAAGCGGGAGCAACTCAGGCTGGAACTGGATCGCGCCAAAGCCAGGCTCGGCCCGGCCCGCCGATGGTTCGGGATCTGACCGAGGATGGAGTGTCCGTTCTGCGTCGAAACCATCAGGGATGAGTCGCTCGTTTGCCGGCATTGCGCGCGCGACCTCACCCTTGTGCGTCCGGTGATTTTTGAAGTTCAGGCAATGACGGCCGAGATCGACGCGCTGCAACACGAATTGAACCGTGTTCGCATCAAGCTCGCGGCCGCCGAGGCACCTGGCCGTTTCCTGCTGGTGCACGCGCTGGAGTTTGTCGTGCTTCCCTCGGTGTTATTGGTGACTGCGCATTTTCTGGTAATGTTCAGGTTCGACGTCTCGGAAATCTACCTGCGCATCGCGTCGGTCCTGATTCCACTGCCGTTCGGTTTTGCACTCGCCGCCGTAAAGCATATCGGCTTTCGCGGCACGCTGACGTTTGGAACGATCGCCGCCACGCTGAGCGTGTGGAGCATGCTGGCCGTCACCGGTTACCTCGACGGCGTCCCGGTGCTGCCGTCGAACTGGCTGGAATGGAAGGAGAGCATCGAATACGGCATGAGCATTGCGCTCGCGTTCGGCGCCGGCAACATCCTGGCCTATCTGTTGTTCGAGGTATTGCCGCGCGCCTTTACCTCGAGCGGCAAACCAAGCGCGGCCGCATACTTTATCGCGCGCGCATGGGGCCAGCATGTCGGCAAGGAAGCCTTGCGACGCCGCGCCCGCCTGCTCCAGGATATCCTGCGGACCGCCGGACCCATCGCCGGATTGGTCGCAACCGTGTCCGGATCGATCTACACCGGGCTAAAGGGGTTTCTGGTAAACTAGCAATCCAACGCACCTTCCGACTTCGTCGTGGTACGCTTGGACGATTTGAGTTTTTGCCGCAGCCAATCGAAGGCATATTCCTTGGCAAGCGTCGGATTGTCGACCTGGCCCGGCGCCGAGGCAGTCTCTTCGTCGGTGAAGACCTTCAAGTCGTGATTGAGGCCAGAGCGGAGGTTCAAGCTCCTGATGTCCTCGGCATCCTCGACGGCTGCGAAATCGCTCTGACCGATCAAGGTCAGCCATGAAAGCGCAGCAAGCGATTCGGAGTCCACGTGGCTCGGCGAGACCAGGCGGTTGCCGACACTGCTGGCTGCGCCTCCCGACATTCTCCTGATCGCAAAAGAGCGTTCCTTGGCTTCCCAAAGGCCGCCGTCGCACACCGCGGCCACGAAGCGGCGATCGTGCGTCGCGACTTGGGTGGCGTAAGCGGCTCCGAGCCCGTCGCCGTAAAGCGCAATCCGACCCCGATCGACGTCGGCGCGCGCCGCCAGATAGTCCAGCCATCGGTTGAGCGGAACGTGGGTTTCCGCCCGCCGGCTACCCTGGTGGCGGCCCGCCACGGGATCGAAACCCGGATGGTCGACGAGAAGGAGCGACAGCTCGTTGGCAACCCCGTGCCGGCGCATGGTATACAGCAGGTCTTCCTTGAACGAGTTCATGCCGCCGACGCATACGACCACTGCGGCGGGGCGGCTGCGCGATACCGGGAGAAAGTAACCCTCGAGCAGCCCGCCGCGGCCGTCATCGATCCGCACGATGCTGGCGCGCGGCGTCGCATGCTGCAGATAGAGGCGCGAGCACGACCGCATCAGATCGATCGTCGGCCGGCGTTGCGGGTCGTCTTCGTTCAAGAATACTTCGGCGGTCCGATAGTAGTTCGACGCGCGCAACCAGTTACCGGTCGCCATATTCAAGCCGCCGGATTCGAAAGCTGCGTCGCCGCGCTGCTTGGTCCTAGCGGCGACCGCCGTCCAGGCATCGTACCAACTCGCCGGATTGGAGTGTTCGATGTGCCGCGCCGCCCGGAAACATTCCGAAACAGTGCTGGCGCCTTCCGTTGCGGTGGCGAGCACGCGCATGAATTCGAAGGAGTAGTCTTCATTGTCGGGCCATTGCGGCCAACCGCCGAATGAGAGAGTCGGCTCGGATTTGCGCAGCCTTGGTTGTGGCTCTTCTTGTTTTTTTATCATGGTGGGTTCGAGTACGGGTACAAGTCTCCTGCCAATTTGGAACAACGTCACGAGTCCGCATCCAGTCCAGTACGCACGTCACAAACAACGCGCGCGATGCTAGGGCACCTTCACGAACCTGCCAAGCGCATCACGCGCCGCTCGCGTGCTCTTGATCGTTAGAATGGGAATAACCGCTGAGTGCTTGCCGAACAGGCAATCGCCACACTCGCGTACCAGCTACAAATCTGCGCTGAGCTTGAGCGCAGCCTTCTCCAGCCGACTTTCCAACAACGACAGCTTGCCGAGGATGTCCTTTAGCGTCGCTTCGTTGAACTCGGAGAAAATGAATTTGCTGAATAACTCCTGCTTGGCCGAAAGATTTGCTGCGTGCTTGCGCGCTTTCTCCGAAAGCGACATCAGCACCACCCTCGCATCTTGGTTCGACGAAGCGCGCCGCAATAGCGACATTTTCTCGAGCATCTTGGATTGTGTAGTGACGAACGACGGATCGACGCGAAGCGCCGTCGAGACATCCTTCACCGGTACGCCATGACCCCGGTCGAGGTCGGACACCGCCATCAGAATCATCCACTGCGGACCGGTGACACCTAAATTCTGGGCCCAGAAGTCGCGAATCTGGTCGAGATGGACGTTGATCGAGGTTATTTCCCAGAGGAATTTCCGGAAAGTATCCTGGCACAGGTCACTGGCGGCCTTGTGGGACGGTGCGTCACTCGCCCGAACGGTCGCCGGTCGAGCCTGAGAGATCGTTCGCTTTGCCATGCCCTTCCCCCGATCCTATTTGTAGTTTCAGTAAGTAGATCAATTAATTGTGTTTCATACAAGTGCCCCAATAGTTCTGTTGCGCAAAAATCACATGGGTCCACAAAAAAGTACATGAGTAGATAAACTGTTTTACGCAAATTAGTTGAACAGGCATTGTCGCCAAGCCCCGGAATGTTCTCGGGCGCCCATCGATGACCCGCGGAAGATTCGGGTTCTGGGGGTGGAACCTTCCAACAAACTTGGAGACATAAATGAAGACGATTAAGAGCCTCATCCTCGGCTCAGCGGCGGGTCTTCTCGCCGTGGGCGGGGCACAGGCGGCTGATCTTCCGCTCAAGGCCAAAGCGGTCGAATATGTGAGGATCTGCTCGCTGTATGGTGCCGGATTCTTCTACATTCCGGGCACCGATACCTGCATCAAGCTCGGCGGCTATCTGCGCGCCGACCTGACCGTCAACGGCGGTATCTATGACCAGCCGTTCTGGAACGGCGAAGGCGGCATCCGCGATCGCTATGCGAACTTCTACAACGACCGTTCGCGTTTGGCGCTGACGGTCGATACCCGCACCGCGAGTGAATACGGCGTTGTCCGCACCTTCGCTCAGGCCGACTTCCAGTTCTCGACCTTCGGCGCGACGAGCAGCCTCGGCACTGCGGCCAGCGTCAACCCGAGCGCAACGCAGGGCCAGGTCAACAACGACACCAATGGCAACGGCTACGTCGCGGTTGAAATGGCGTTCGTCCAGTTCGCAGGCTTCACCTTCGGTAAGTCTGCCTCAGCCTACGCCTCGCCGTGGCATGGCTATCCCGGCAACAACACCTCGTACCTGGTCGGTGGTTATGACGCGGTCACCGGTCTCAACAACATCCAGTACACTTGGCAGTTTGGTAACGGCGTGTCGGCGACGATCGGTATCGACGACTTTAGCGCGAACAACTTCAACCGCACCCAGATCATCAATGCGGTCGGTGGTACGGCGGGTGGCAGCATCGGCTTCGGCGGTGCGGCGAGCTCGTTCATCACCGGTGTTGGCACGGCTTACGGCGGCACCAGCGTTCCAGATTTTGTCGGCAACGTGAGGGTCGATCAGGCTTGGGGTCTGTTCCAGATTTCGGGCGCGATCCATGATGACCACGCTGGATATTTCTCCGTCGCGAACACTGCTAGCACGAACTTTACAGGCGCGGCACAGACTGGTGCTGTGAACTTCGGTCATCCCGACGACAAGTATGGCGGGGCTGTTATGGCGGCGTTGCAGATCAAGAACATCCCGACTGGTGCCGGCGACGACATCAAGATGTCAGGGTCCTGGTCGCTGGGCGCATCGAAGTACGTGCTGGGAACCAGCGCGTCGGATCCGTCTTCGTTCGACATCTACAGCGGCACCAAGTTCGCCATGGGCGTCGTGACCGACTCGATCTACTCGGGCATCAGCGCGGTCAACGGCAACGGTCAGACGCAACAGCAGTTGACCCGCGGTTGGGGCTTCAATGGTGCGTACAATCACAATTGGGATCCCTACTGGTCGACCAGCCTGTTCGGCGGCATCGCCGGGCTGAGCTATAGCCAGACGGCCAAGCAGTTGTACTGCAACACCTACGTGATCAACGCCGGTGTCGCTATCAAGGGCGGCGGCGTTACCTCCGGCGGTGGCACCGGCGGTACCTTCGGTGCGGGCTCGGCTTGCGATCCCGGCTTCACGATCTCCGAGATCGGCCTGGTCACCCGCTGGACCCCGGTCAAGAACCTGACGTTCAGCGCCGAAGTGCTGTACGCCTACCTGAAGACCAATATGTCGGGCACGATCACCGGCGCGCCGTCCTCGGCTCTGCCGCTGGCCGCCACGACCTACAACTTCGGCAACAACGGCACGGCATCGCTGAACCTGCGCGTCCAGCGGAACTTCTGATCGCTCCCAGGAGCGACAAGCGAGAAACCCGGCAGTCTGAAACTGCCGGGTTTTTCTTTGGCGATCGCGGCCGGCGGATCGTCACAGCGTGACGCGGAAAACACGGCCAATAAATTATTATTAGATGACTAACTCAGGTAATTGAAAAACGTATTAGAACCATGTATAAAGTCGTTGTTGCTGACCTGACTGGCCAGCCGCTTTTTCGAAGGAGACCTCTAACCAATCTTCTTTGTTACCTCCAAAAGCCTCCGGCGATGCCCTGCCGGAGGCTTTCTAATTTGAGCTATCCGCCGAGTGCGGCGCGCGCCCGGCGAGGTCGAGGATCAGGGGCGGAGCTGCGGTTCTGTGTTCGGCAAGGGCGCATGCTCGATGGCGGCCTCCTCGGGCAATTTGTCCCCGTGTACGGCGACCGGCGGGCCAATCCACAGCGCATCGGCAAGATGATCCCGGCGCGGGTTCGTGGTGTTCGGATGGACCAGAATGCTCAATCTGCCGTGATTGAGCATCAGCCAGGGCACCAGTTCGGAAAACACTTCGCTGGCAAACGCCACTTGATACATCGCCTGATCGTGCGGGCCGACCTTGACGTCGTGCCAGCGCCCCAGGGTGACGGAGAAACGTTCGCCGATCAAGCCGCGCAGCCGCTCGGCCTCTTCGCGCGTCGTCGCCGGATCGTAATAGACGTGCGCGTGGTAGCTTGCGATCTCGCTCGTCGATCGCGCGGCGGGTTGCTCCGGCAAGGCGGTCATTTCGCTTTCTCGTCGTCGGTGACCGGTGAGGTGATCACCAGAAAGACCAGATCGACAAGGCCGGTATTCGAAATCGCGTGCTCGACGCCCGGCGGCAGGAAGATGAAGTCGTGCTTTCGCACCACGTGATTTTGCCCGGCGATCTCCATCAGCCCCTCGCCTTCGAGCACGTGGTAGATCTGCTCCTGGATCCGATGCTTGTGCCGCGCCACATGGGCCATCGGCTGATACATCGAAATCCGGTAATCGATGTGGCGCGAGCCTGCCGTCTCCGGCATCACCAGCGGCTTCGACAGCGCGCCGCCAAAATGGTCGGGGAATTCGCGCCACGGCACTTCGGCGATGTTGCGGATGAAGGCGCCGCTTTTTTCTGAAGCCATTGTCGTTTCCCTCTCAGGTAACCAGCGCGCCCCCATCGAGATAGACGATCGATCCCGTCGCAAAGCCGATGGTCATGAAGGCGAGGATCTGCCGCGCGATATCCTCGCCGACGCCGACGCGGCCGACCGGCAGCTCGGCGGCGGTCTTGGCCAGCATGTCGCGGCGCGCCTGCTTCCGGCATCGCGGCGCGGATCGGCGTGTCGATGATCCCCGGCGAAACCGCGTTGACGCGCACCGGCGCCAGTTCGAGCGCTAGCGCCGCGCGCCAGCGATTCCAGCGCGCCATTGGCGACGCTGATGATCGCGGAGTTCGGCCGGGGCCGAATGCTCGAGATAGCCGGAGACCAGCGTCAGCGATCCGCCGGGGCGGATCTCGGCCGATCGCGCGACGCGCCAGGCGCCCCAGAACTTGCCTTCCATGGTGGCGCGCACGTCTTCCATCGAAACCGTCTTGAACGGGCCGGTGCGCAGCTGCGCCGCGGTGACCACGACATGGTCGACCGGGCCGCAATTGCGGAACAGATCTTGCGACGCTGTCATCGCTGGTGACGTCGGCCGGGATCGCGATCGCGTCCAGCTTGTCCGCAACCGCATTCAGACGCTCGGCGATTGCGCGAGGCGATGATGACATCGGCGCCTTCGCGCTTGGCGAGTTCGGCGGTCGAAAGACCGATGCCGGACGAGCCGCCGACGACCACGACTTTCTTGCCTGTGAGCATCATGTTGTTTCCCGATTTCTTGTGACGAGCTAAGACGTCAGGTCGGCTCGTAGCGGGTGCCGATGCCCGGCCTTGCTTTGTCCGAGCCCGGGAAGCTCCCAGACGCCGGCGCCGGTGGGATTGATGTCGGCGGCGATATCGACGTCGATCAGATAGGGCTTGTTGGCGGCGATGCCCTTGCGGATGGCCTCGCCGAGATCGCCGGCGCGATCGACGCGCACGCCTTCGACGCCGCAGGAGCGCGCCATCGCGGCGAAATCCGGATTGTAGCGCTCGCCGGTGTTGGGATCGTGGAAGTCGGTCGCGAGTTCGCGGCCGCCGAGATAGCCGCGCTGCAGGCCGCGGATCGAGGCATAGGCGTAGTTGTTCCAGACCACCCAGACCACCGGCAGATTATATTCGACCGCCGTTCCCAGCACGTTGGCGTGCATGAAGAACGCGCCGTCGCCGCACACCGACACGCAGGGCCGGTCGGGGGCTGCGAATTTCGCGCCCATCACGCCGGCGACGCCAAAGCCCATCGGACCGAAACCCATCGAGCCGATCAGCGAGTCCGGCCGCTTCGGCTTGCAGAAGCTCAACAGCCAATTGTGGTGCACGCCGATATCGCTGACCAGGATCGCATCCTCCGGCAGCGCCTTGTCGATCTCGAGCGCGGCGCGCTGCGGATTGATCGGCGTGGTGTCGTCGGAAAAGCCGGGCGCGACGAACTTGTCCCATTCCTTGCGATAGGTGTCGATCTGCGCCAGCCATTTCTTGCGGGCATCGGCGCGTTTGGTCGAGATCGGCGCGGCGATCGAGTTCGGCATGAACCTGCCGCAGGAAGGTGCGCACATCGGCCATCAGGCCGAGCGCGACCGGATAGTTGCGGCCGATCTCCTCCGGATCGATGTCGACATGAATGAGCTTGGTCGGCGGAATGGTGAAGGAATAGCCGGGGATCCACGAGCTCGAGGTGCGATCGTCGAAGCGCACGCCGAGCGCCAGCAGCACGTCGGCCTGACGCGTCGCGTGATTGGCCTGATAATGGCCGGCGCGCGCGACAAGACCGAGCGCCAGCGGATGATTGCAGTCGATGCGCGCCGAGGCCGCTGGCGGAGGCCGCCACCGGAATCTGCAGGCGCTCGGCGAGCTTCAACAATTCCTCGGCGGCGCCGCCATAGCGCACGCCCTGGCCGACCAGCATCACCGGCCGCTCGGCGCCGAGCAGCATGTCGACCGCCTTGACCACGCCTTCGGGATCGGCGCCGCAGCGGCTGGAGATATTGCCGTTCCAGGCCTTCGCGTTCGGCGCCTCCTCGGCGGCCGATTCCATGAACACGTCGAAGGGAACGTCGAGCACCACCGGGCCCGGACGGCCCGTCGTCATGGTCTTCCAGGCCTGCCGGACCGCGAGCGGCACCATCTCGCCGCGCGTCGGCTGGAACACCTTCTTGCAATAGGAGCGCACGGTGGAGGGAAAGTCGGCCTGATAATGCCGATACAGTTCCTGGAACGCGCCGCGGTTGAACTGGCTGGTCGGCACGTTGCCGGTCACCGCCAGGAACGGCACCGAGTCGAGAAAGGCGTTGCCGAGCGAGATCGGCAGGTTCGCCGAGCCCGGCCCGCAGGACGTGAAGGTCGCGGTCGGCCGGCCCGACACGCGGTAATAGACGTCGGCCATGAAGCCGGCGACGCTCTCGTGATGCACCGAGATGGTCTTGATCTCGTCGGAGCGCTCGTACAGCGCGTCGATGAACTGGATATTGCCGTGGCCGCACAGGCCGAACACCTGCGGCACTTTTTCCTGGATCAGATAGTCGACGATGACCTGGGCCCCGTTGAGCGTATTGCCGGCGACATCGGATCACTCTCTCCCTGCTCAACGGCTCAGTATGCGCGCGCCGCAATGCCGCGTCACTGGCTCAGCGCGCGGCAACCCTATTTCTCATAATACTGTACGTCAATTGATATTGTGGTATGCTGAAGACCGCCCCGCGGCGACGGCGTTGCAAGCTGTTCATGGGCGCGGATCGGCCTGATACAGTTCGGCACCGTCGACGTGGAGGCTTGATCCGTGAGATCGCGCACCAAGCCGAAGACCAGCGACAAGCCGGCCGGTCCGCGCAAGACCGCCGATCGCCAGGCTGGTGCACCGCGCGCAGCGCCGATATCGACGACGACGCCGACGACCGGCAGCGCGGTCGGCGTGCAGTCGCTCGGCCGCGCCTTTGCGATCCTCGAGGAGGTCGCGCGGCACCGCGAAGGCATCGGGCTTGCCGAACTGAGCAAGCTGGTCGGCCTGCACAATTCCACCACCTTCCATCTCGCCAAGACCATGGTGTCGCTGGGCTATCTGCGCCAGGAAAAGGATTCCAAGCGCTACCGCGTCGGCCGGCCGCTGTTTGCGCTGGCCGCAAGCGCGCTCGACGAGATCGAGATGGTCAATGTCGCAACCCCGATGCTGGAGGATCTGTCGCGGGAAACCGGCGAAAGCGGCCATTTCGCGGTGCGCATGGGCGACGCGGTCGTCGTGATCGCCCGCACCAGCGGGCCCGGCGCATTTCAACTGACCGACCGCGTCGGCGTGGTGCGGCCGGCGCATTGCACCGCGCTCGGCAAGATCATCCTGGCCTCGCTGCGTCCCGATCAGCTGAAGCGCTTCCTCGAACGCGTCGAACTGAAGCCGTCGACCGAGAAGTCGATCACCGACGCCGTCGGTGCTGCTGCGCGAAATCGCCGAGATCAGGCGCACCGGCATTGCCTTCGACGACGGCGAATTCAATCCGGAAGTGCGCTGCGTCGCGGTGCCGGTCACGGATTTTACCGGCCAGGTCGTCGGCGCGCTCGGCATTTCCGGCCCGATCTGGCGCCTGTCCGACCAGGCGCTGCAAAGCCGCGCCAAGATCGTGCAGGCCGCCGCCAATCGGCTGTCCGCCGAATTCGGCGCCAAGGGCATGCCTGGCGAAATCTCGAGTCGTTAAGACCTCGCCAGACGGCCTGCGACGCATTTGGCGTTGACAGCGGCTCTCCGCCTCCGGAAATATCATCCAACAATAAAAAAACGTCTCTCACATTCTCGCATACGCGGAATTGAAGACGGGACATCGCGACGCGCACCTTGGGAGGAGACCAACGATGACCCGCTACAGCCGACGTACCCTGTTGAAGGCCAGCGCCGCCTTTGCCGGCGCCTCGACGACTCGGATTTCCGTCGATCGTCCAGCGGCCAGACCGAGAAGATCAAGATCGGCCACCTGACGCCGCTGACCGGCTTTCTCGGCGCGCTCGGCGCCTATGCCCAGCTCGGCATGCGGATGGCGGAGGAAGAAATCAACCAGGCCGGCGGCGTCATGGGCCGGCAGCTCGACGTCATGTCGGAAGATTCGGTCAATCCCGCCACCGCCGCGACCAAGGCGCAGCGCATGCTGGAGCAGGACGGCGCCGCCGTGCTGATGGGCGAGATCAATTCGGCCTCCGCGCTGACCATCATGCAGGTGGCCGACCGCAACAAGAGGCTGTTCATGCAGATCGGCGCGCGCTCCGACGCGCTGCGCGGCAAGAACTGCAACAAATACACCTTCCACGTCGACATTCCCGAACACGGTGATGGTCAACGCGGTCGGCAAGGCGCTGGTGCGCGACAACATGGTGAAGGACAAGAAGTTCTTCACGCTGACCGCCGACTATATTTTCGGCCACGATCTGCTCGACTGCGGCCAAGCGCTTCTTCGGCGCCAATCAGGGCAACCTGATCGGCGACGAACTGATCGCAACCGACGTCACCGACTTCAGCCCGTATCTGCTGAAGATCCGTCAGGCCAAGCCGGACGTGGTCTGTTCCAACCTCGCCGGCAATCAGGTCACGACCCTGATCAAGCAATATGCCGAATTCGACCTGCCCTATCCGATCGTCGGCTTCAACCTCAACACCGCGGACGCCTGGGCCGCCGGCGAAGGCAATCTCGCGCGGCACCTGGCCGACGGTCTGGTATCACACCCTCGACGTTCCGGCCTCGAAGACCTTCGTCGCCAACTTCATCAAGAAGAACGGCAAGCCGCCGGAGAACCACGCCTGGATCGAATACGTCTCGCTCAAGATGATGGCGCAGGCCATGAACGAGACCAAGTCGACCGACACCGACAAGCTGATCGCCTATTTCGAAAAGGAAACCCAGTTCGACATCCTCAAGGCGCGCAAGGCCTATTTCCGCGTCGTGGGATCATCAGCTGATGCAGGAAGCCTATCCGTTCACGCCGAAGCCAAAGGGCCAGGCCAAGGATAAATGGGATCTCATCGCGCTCGGAGCGGCCGTTCCCGGCGCCGAACGAACCGCTCGAAGTGATCACCCGACCAAAGAGCAGAACCCCTGCTCGTTGTAACCGCGCGTCAGATCGTCCGGCGTGCTCTGTTCAGGGCGTGCCGGATGAGCGCGCATGAGAGCGCAGTGCGCGCGGCTGTTATCAAGGTCTCCCTGGAGCGAGAATGCAGTTCGAGTTCTTGCTGGAACAGGTGGTGAATGGCCTCGTGCTTGGAGGCTATTATCTGCTGATCGCGCTCGGGCTGTCGCTGATCTTCAGCGTCGGCGGCGTGGTCAACCTGGCGCATGGCGCGTTCTACGCGCTCGGCGCCTATCTATCGGTCGAAATCACCAGATATCTCGGCTTCGGTCCGGCGGTCGTGATCTCGCCGCTCGCCGTCGCGCTGCTCGGCATCCTGTTCGAGCGCTTCATCCTGCGCCGCTTCTACACCGCCGATCCGATCCTGAGCCTGCTCGTGACCTTCGGTCTTGCCATGGTCGCCGAGCAGGCGATCCGCATCATCTGGGGCGCGGCGCCGCTGTCGGCGTCGATCCCGCCGGCGTTTCGCGGCTCGGTCATTCGTCGGCGACTTCCTGTTCTCGCGCTACCGCCTGCTGTATGCTGGCCGTGGTGGCCGCGGTGCTGCTCGGGGTCTGGCTGCTTGCTGCACAAGACCTCGTTCGGCCGCGTGGTGCGCGCCGGCATCCAGCGGCCGGACATGGTGGCCGCGCTCGGCATCCGGCTGCAGCCCTACATGACCGCGATCGTCATGCTCGGCGTCGGCATGGCGGCGCTGGGCGGCGCGTTCTTTGCGCCGATCACCATCGTGCATCCGGCGATGGGCGCCGAGATCATCACGGTCGCCTTTGTCGTGGTGGTGATCGGCGGGCTCGGCAGTTTCTGGGGCGTCGTGATCGCGGCCCTTCTGGTCGGCGTGGTGCGCGGCATCACCATTCATTTCGTCCCGGCCGCCGGCGAAGCATCGATCTATGTCCTGATGTTTCTGGTGCTGCTGGTGCGGCCGCGCGGCCTGCTCGGCGAGCGCATCGAGAAATTCGAATGAAGGTCGCCTCGCTCGCCCAAAAATACCGGCCGTTGCTGGCTTGCAAGCCTGGCGCTGATCGTGCTGCCGTTCGCCCTGCCGCTGCTCGGCCTCTCGCTCAACACCGGAACCATGGTGGTGATCCTCGCGATCGCGACCATGGGGCTCAATCTATGCGTCGGCTACACCGGCCTCGTATCGTTCGGCCACGGCACCTGGTTCGGCATCGGCGCCTATGCCGCCGGACTGATCCAGCTGCACTGGTTCGGCGGCGAGATCTGGCTGCCGCTGCTGCTGTCGATGGTCGTCGTCGCCATCCTGTCGGCAGTCGCGGGCGTCATCATCCTGCGGCGGCGCGGCGTCTACTTCTCGCTGCTGACGCTGGCGCTCGCGGCGCTCACCTACACCATCGCCTTCCGCTGGAGCGAGGTGACCGGCGGCGAAGACGGCCTGGGCGGCCTGAAGCGCGGCAGCATCGGGCCGCTCAGCCTCGACAATGCGCTGACCTACTACATCGACCGTCGCGCTGATCGGCCTTTGCGTGCTCTATGTGCTGCTGCGGCTGGTCGCGCTCGCCGTTCGGCCATGTGCTGGTGGCGATCCGCGAGAACCAGCTGCGCGCCACCTTCCAGGGTTATCCGGTCGAGCGCTACAAGCTTGTCGGTGTTCGTGATCTCGGCCGTGGTGACCGGGCTTGCCGGCGCGCTGCTCGCGTTCCAGACCTACCTGGTTTCGGCGGAAGCGGTTTCGGTGCCGTTTTCCGGCGAACTGCTGGCGATGGTCGTGATCGGCGGCATGCGCAGCATGCTGGGACCGGCGCTCGGCGCGCTGTTCTTCATCCTGTTCCGCGAACTGTTTTCGATCTGGACCCCGAACTGGCTGCTTTGGTTCGGGCTGATCTTCGTCGGCTTCGTGCTGTATTCGCCGGACGGCCTGGTCGGCATCTGGGCGACGCTGACGCGGCGCTTCTGGCCCGCGCCGGAGGAAGCCGCCGCCATGAGCAAGCGCAAGATCTACGAAGGCCTGCCGCTGCCGGCCTTCCTGATGCCCGAGGGCCTGCAACGGAACGGTGCTGGAGGTCGAGGGCATCTCGAAGACATTTCGGCGGCATCCGTGCGGTCACCGAGCGCGAGCCTGCAGATCGGCGCCGGCGAGATCCACGCCCTGATCGGTCCCAACGGCGCCGGCAAGACCACGCTGTTCAACCTGGTCTCGGGCCTGTTCCCGCCCGATCGGCGGCACCATCCGCCTCAACGGCCGCGACATCCAGGGCGTGCCGTCCGACCTGATCTGCCACCGCGGGCTCGCGCGCTCGTTCCAGATCACCAATCTGTTCCGCGGCCTTTCGATCTACGAAAACCTGCGCCTGTCGCTGCAGGCGCAGCGTCCGATGCGCTTCAATATCTGGCGCGACATCGACAGCTATGCCGATGTCCACGCCGAGACCGCCGAGCTGGTGAAATTCCTCGGCCTCGAGGGCATCGAGGCGATCGAGGGCGGCGAACTCTCCTATGGCGGCCAGCGGCTGGTCGATCTCGGCATCGCGCTCGGCTCCAAACCGCAGGTGCTGCTGCTCGACGAGCCGCTGGCCGGGCTTGCCGCCGCCGAGCGCGAGCGGGTGTCGAACCTGATCAAGAACGTCGCCGCCAACATTCCGGTGCTGATCGTCGAGCACGACATCGATCGCGTGCTCGGCTTCTCGCAAACCGTCACCGTGATGAACCAGGGCGAAGTGCTGATGACCGGCACGCCCGACGCCGTGCGCGCCGACCGCCGCGTGCAGGAAATCTATACCGGCACCGGCATGCCGGAGTCGTGCACAGCCGCAGCGAAGCGGCGAGCGCCGGCGCCGCGCCGATCCTGCGCTTCGAGCGTGTCAACACGTTCTACGGCAAGAGCCATATCCTGCACGACGCGACGCTGGACGTGCGCGAAGGCGAGATCGTTGCGCTGCTGGGGCGCAACGGCGCCGGCAAGTCGACGCTGCTGAAGACGCTGGCCGGGCTGGTGCCGCCGGCCTCCGGCACCATCGAATATGAGGGCCGCAATATCGCCGGTCTGCCGGCGCCGGATATCGCGCGCAGCGGCATCGGCTATGTGCCGCAGGGCCGCGGCCTGTTCGCCGGCATGACGGTGCGGGAAAATCTCTCGCTCGGCCGCCTGGCGCGCAAGACCGACGGCAGCCACGGCGTGGTCTGGAGCGAGGAGCAGATCCTCGAATATTTTCCGCGGCTGAAAGAGCGCATGGATGTCGCAGCGGATTATCTGTCCGGCGGCGAACAGCAGATGGTGGCGGTCGCCCGCGCGATGTCGGGCAATGTGAAGCTGCTGCTGCTGGACGAGCCGTTCGAGGGCCTGGCGCCCGCGGTGGTCCTCGAACTGTTCAAGGTGTTCGACCAGCTGCGCCGACACACCTCCATCGTCATCGTCGAGCACAATCTCGACCTGGTGCTGGCGCTGGCCGACCGCGTGTTCGCGCTGGAGCGTGGCGCGGTGTTTCACCAGGGACCGGCGGCGCCGCTGTTGACCGATCTCGAATACCGCAAGAGGATATTGTGGCTGTAAGTGCCCACCGTCATTCCGGGCCGATACAAAGCATCGAACTCCGATGTGCTATTGCACATCTGAGAATCTCGAGATTCCGGGTCTGGTGCTAGCTAACGCACCATCCCGGAATGACGGAAGTCATTCAAGGGAGGAGGCGATGTTGCGAGGTCTGATCATGGCGGCGCTGGCTGGCGCGGCATCCTTGTTCGCGGCCAACACTCGAGCGGCCGATGACAAGGCGGCGGACCACAAGCCGACCATTGCCGTGTTCACCAAGAACCTCACCAACCCGGCCTATCAAGCCTTCCGCATCGCCGCCGACCGGATTGCCGGCGCGACCGGCGTGAACATCGTCCACTTCGTGCCAAAACAACCCGATAATGTCGGCGAGCAGATCGCAATGGTCGATCAGGTCCTCCACGACAAGCCTGATGCCGTGATCTTCATTCCCGTCGACGACGTCGCGATGGTTCCTTCCGTCAAGAAGCTCAATGAAGCAAAAATCCCGGTGGTGCTGGTTTCCAACCCGCTGTCCGGCGATTTCGTCACCTATGTCGGCGCCGACGATTTCGAGATCGGGTATCGCGAAGCGCGCTACCTGTTCGAAAATCTCGGCGGCAAGGGCGAGATCGTCGTCATCGAGGGCACGCCTGCGGCGCCGACCAACCGCGAACGCGTGCGCGGCTATAAGCGCGCCTTCGCCGAATATCCCGGCATCGAGGTTTTGGGCTCGGGCATCGGCAATTACCAGCAGCCGGATGCAAAGCGGGTCATGCAGCAGTTCCTCAAAGACCATGCGCAGATCGACGCCGTGCTCTCGGCCAACGACAGCATGGCGCTCGGCGCGCTGGAGGCCCTGAAGGAAGCGAACCGCACCGCGATCGTGATCGGCATCAACGGCATCCTGCCGGCGGTGAAACAGATCGAGACCGGCGCGATCCTCGCGTCAGTCGATTTCAACATGTTCAAGATCGGCTGCACCGCGACGCGCGCGGCGGTCCGCTATCTCAAGGGTGAGCCGCTGCCGGAAAAAATACTGTTGCCGGCCGAGGTGATCGACAAGACCAACTACAAGGCCTGGCTGGTTCCGGTCGATCAGCGCGACTGCCCGGAGTGGAGCGAGATCGTCAAGTGAGTGGGCAGGCTGCGAGCCGTCGCCGACAAATGCGCCACGAGCACGGCAGTCTTGCCGTTTTCGATCCATTATTCGGTTGCGAACAAGATCGGCCTCGTCGGATAGTCATGCGCGGCGTCGACGCCGGCCTGTTGCGCTATCAGGGACGCTGCGAGGTAACGAGATGACAAAACTCTCGGTCGCGATTGTGGGAGCGGGCATGGGCGGACTTGCGACCGCTGCCGCGCTGCATCGGGCGGGCATCGGCGTCAACGTCTACGAACAGGCGTCGAAATTCACTCGCCTGGGCGCCGGAATTCAGATCGGCTGCAATGCGATGAAGGTGCTGCGCGGGCTCGGGCTCGAATCGTTCATGCGCGCGAGCGCGTTCTATCCCCGCTCCTGGAACAACCGGGAATACAACACCGGCGACGTGCGCTTCGACATGATCTTCGGCGAACAGGCCGAGCAGCGCTACGGCGCGCCCTATCTGCTCGGCCATCGCGGCGATCTGCATTCCGCGCTCGCAAGCGCCGTGCCGAGTGAAAAGATCCATCTCGACCACCGCGTGGTGGGTATCGACGAAGGCCCCGATCGCAGCGTGGTGCTGAAATTTGCCAATGGAAGTTCGATCGAAGCCGACGCTGTTGTGGCGGCCGACGGCGTGCATTCCTTTGTCAAGGAACAGCTGTTCGGCAAGGATGAGTTGGGCTTCACCGGCCGTATCGCCTATCGCACCGTGTTTCCGTCGGCGCTGCTCAACGGTTACGAGATCGGCGATTGCACCAAATGGTGGGGGCCAGACCGCCACGTCGTGATTTACTACGTCAAGCCGGATCGCAGCGAGGTCTACTTCGTCACCAGCCAGCCCGAGCCGGGATTTACGATCGAGTCATGGTCGACTACCGGAGACGTCAACGAGCTCCGCAAAGGTTTTGAGGATTTCCACCCCGAGGTGCGCCATGTACTCGCAGCCTGCCCGTCGGTTCACAAATGGGCGCTGATCGACCGTGATCCCCACTCGCAGTGGAGCCAGGGCAACATCACCCTGTTGGGCGACGCGTGCCATCCGATGACCCCCTATATGGCGCAAGGCGCAGCGATGGCGATCGAGGATGCCGCCATGCTCTCGCGCTGTCTGGCGAATGTTGAGCGCGACGGCGTTGCAGCCGCGTTCCGCCGCTTCGAAACGACCCGCAAGCCGCGGACCTCGCGCGTCCAATTGAGCTCGCGTACCAATACCTGGCTCAAGGAACGGACGGATCCGGACTGGGTCTATGGCTACGACGCCTGGAACGAGCCGCTCGCAGCGCTTGAGGCGGCGTAATCCCGGGCCATGGCGGTTCAAGTCGTTGACGCAATTAATCGATCTTATCGATTGAACTGACACCAATAATCTGTTGGATTGATCAATAGAGCTCGTCGATATTGGGTTGGAAATCCGATGGAGCCAACCCATGACCCCCGCCTCAACCACCGACCTTGCCGAGCCGCTGAACGACAAGGCCGATGGCCGCTTCTCCGCCGCCGCCGAACGCTGGTCCGGCCGGCATTTCGGGGGAATCCTGCCGGGCCTGTTGTTGGGTTCGGTCATTGCTGCGGCAGCATTCGCCGCCCGGCAACTGCCGGGAATGGCGGCGTTCAGCCCCATGATCCTTTCCATCATAATCGCCATCGCGTTCCACAATATCGTCGGCACGCCGGCCTGGGCGAAAGGAGGCGTGACATTCAGCCTGCGGCGGTTGCTTCGCCTCGCCATCATCCTGCTCGGGCTGCAATTGACGGCGGCGCAGGTGATCGAAGTCGGCGGCCGCGGCCTCGGCATCATCGCAGCAACGCTTGTTGCCACGTTCGTCTTCACGGTCTGCACGGGGAAACTGCTGGGCGTCGACCGCAAGCTCGCACAATTGATCGCGGCCGGAACCTCGATCTGCGGCGCGTCTGCGGTCATCGCCACCAACACCGTAACCGACGCCCCGGACGAAGACGTTGCCTATGCAGTGGCCTGCGTGACGGTATTCGGATCGGTCGCGATGTTCGCCTACCCGCTGCTGCCGGCGCTGCTGCATCTTGACCCGCATGCGTTCGGGCTTTGGACCGGCGCGTCGATCCACGAGATCGCGCAAGTGGTAGCCGCCGCGTTCCAGGATGGTCAAAAGGCCGGCGAGTTCGGGACCATCGCCAAGCTCTCCCGGGTCATGCTGCTGGCGCCGATGGTGATCGCACTCGGGCTGATGCCGGCGCGTCAGCAACAGCAGAGCGGTCCGGATCGGCGCGCAACAACCGCGCGACCGCCGATGCCATGGTTCGTGCTCGGGTTCGTGGCGCTGGTCGGATTGAACAGCCTGATCACTATTCCGGCCGAGGCAAAAGTCTGGATCGCAACTTTGACGACGTTCCTGCTGTCGGTCGCGTTGGCGGCGATGGGGCTGGAGACCGACATTCGCAAGCTTGCGGCCAAGGGCTTGCGGCCCCTACTGTTGGGCGCCCTCGCCTTCCTGTTTATCTCGGGCTTCAGCCTCACACTGATCAAGCTAACCGGATAGCGCATGACACTGGAACAGCTTCGCATCTTCATTGCGGTCGCGGAAAAGCAACACGTCACCCAAGCCGCAAGCGAGCTGAATTTGACCCAATCGGCAACCAGCGCCGCCATCGCCGCGCTCGAGGCGCGTTACGATATCAAGCTATTCGACCGGGTCGGACGCGGCATCGTGCTGACGCAGACGGGGCGCGACTTCCTGATCGAAGCGCGCGGTGTCGTCGCCCGCGCCAAGGCGGCGGAGCAGGTGCTGAACGATTTGGCCGGCTTGAAACACGGATCGCTCGCCATCGGAGCCAGCCAGACTGTCGCAAATTACTGGTTGCCGCCCCGCATCCAGCGATTTCAAGCGGCGCATCCGGGGATCGACCTTCATGTCACGATCGCCAATACCGAACAGGTGGCTCAAGCCGTCCAGACCGGCCGAGCGGATCTCGGATTTGTCGAAGGCGAGACCAGCGACCCTTCGCTTGCTGTGCGAAAAATCGGCGGCGACTTGTTGGCCGTGGTGGTCGGCATCCATCATCCCTGGGTCAACCAGACCAGGATTTCGCCGAACAGCCTGAAGACCACGGGCTGGATCCTGCGGGAGCCGGGCTCCGGCACAAGGTCGATGTTCGAGGCGGCGCTCAAGAAATTCGGGCTGAAATTCTCCGATCTTGCGATCAGGCTCGAACTGCCTTCGAACGAGGCCGTGCGCACGGCGGTCGAGGTCGGCGACTGCGCCACCGCGATTTCGGATCTTGTGGTCGCGCAGTCGCTGGCCGCGCGAACGCTGCATCGCGTCAAGATCGACCTGCCGAAGCGGTCGTTCTTTGTGCTGCGTCACAAGGAGCGCTATGCCAGTCAGGCGGAAAAAGCCCTGCTGGCGTCGTTCGATCTCTGAGCTCGATCGCGGAATTGGCGATCAGTCGGACGAAAACAACCGCCTCGCCTGCCACTTTTCGCCAATGTTTGGGCTATTGCGTTGGGAGCTGGCGAAGATATCGTTTGCTTCGGGCGCCGTCGCTGCGACCACCAAGGAATCCAGGACGACGTAGCCATGAACATCGAAACCGTGCGCAGGGAATTTGACCTGTCTACCGCCATCGCCGAGGGCGACATCCGCTGTCTATTGATGGTGCTGGTGCACATGACAGGCGATGAGCGCTGGCTGGAGCTGCCATACAAGCCGGCGCGCGACGTCCGCCTTATCCCCGACCCCGACGCCGGCCTGCCCGCAAGAATTCAGGATGAGATTCGCGCCGCCGTCGTCGAACTGTTCGCGAACGGCAAGCCGAAGCCGGTCATCGACGATCCCGGCAATGAATTGATCCTGAAGATGATGCGCGCATGCCTCGGCGAAAACGTCGCCCCGGAATATGCGCCGCTGATGCGCGAGGAAATGGGATTCGCCGCGCGCGACGCGCGCTGGACGACCCCTCCCCCGGATGAAATGCTGGCGCAACAGCATGTCCTGATCGTCGGCGCCGGGGTCTGCGCCATTGCGCTTGGCGTCGCGCTCGGCCGCCTGCGCATTCCCTATACCATCGTGGAAAAGAACGATGAGCTGGGCGGGACCTGGTACATCAACCGCTATCCCGGCTGCGGCGTCGATACGCCGAACCATTCCTATTCCTACTCCTTCGGTCCGCGAAATCCCTGGACGCGCTATTTTTGCCAACGGGAGGAACTTCTCGACTATCTGAAGAAGGTCGCGACCGAGTACGGCATCCGCAAACATCTCAGGCTCAACACCGAGCTGAAATCGTCGCGCTGGGATGAGAGCAAGCGGCGCTGGATCTCCACGCTGAAGACCAGAGACGGCGAGGAGATTTTCGAATCGACGACACTCGTCAGCGCGATCGGCCAGCTCAACGATCCCTCGCGTGCTCATTTCAAGGGCGAACAGGATTTCCGGGGCCAGATCCTGCATTCCGCGCTTTGGTCGGAGGAATTCAAGCTTGAAGGCAAGCGCGTCGCGGTGATCGGCACCGGCGCAACTGCGATGCAGCTCGTGCCGTCGATTGCCGACCGCGCGGCTTCAGTGACTGTCTATCAGCGTACCGCGCAATGGGCGCGGCCGGTGAAGGGCTATTCCGACCCGATCACCGACGGCGCGCAATGGCTGCTCGCGCATTTGCCGTTTTACGTTCAGTGGTATCGCTTCAACATGTTCTGGCGCTATGGCGACGGCCTGTTGCCGTTCCTGCGCAAGGATCCCGCATGGCCCTATCCCGATCGCGCGGTGAACAAGGGTAATGATCGGCATCGGGAGGAACTGACCGATTTCATCCTGTCGGAACTAAAGGATCGTCCCGAGCTGATCGAAAAATGCGTGCCGACCTATCCGCCTTACGGCAAGCGGATCCTGCTCGACAATGGCTGGTTCAGAACGCTTACCAGGCCGACCGTCGAGCTCATCACCGACAGGATCGACCGTTTCGGCCGCGAAGCCATCGTGACCGCGGATGGCACATCGCGGCCCGCCGATATCATCGTGATCGCGACCGGCTTCAAGGTCACCGAGATGGCCGCACGTCTCAACATCACCGGGCGGGACGGCAGGAACCTTCGCGAGAAGTGGGCCAACGACAACCCGACGGCCCATCTCGGTTTAACCGTGCCGGATTTTCCGAATTTCTTCTGCATGCTCGGTCCCAATTCCGGCCCGGCGCATGGCGGCAGCGTCATCTTTCAGTCCGAATGCCAGAGCCGCTACATCTCGGCGTGCCTCGTCGGCATGATCGAGCGCGGCATCGCCGCAATCGACGTTCGCCAGGACGTGCACGACGAATATGTCCGCAAGGTCGACGCCGAACATGAGGCGATGATCTGGACCCACCCGGGAATGACGACCTATTACCGCAACAAGAGCGGCCGGGTATTCTCCGCGATGCCGTGGCGGTTCGTGGACTACTGGGCGATGACCCATGATCCCGATCTCGGCCAGTATCGCCTGACGGGAGCCTGAAAGCCGGCGGCGCTAAAAGCTTGCTTGCACCCTGGCTGGAACCTGGGAACCGCTGCTGGAGAGGCAGTTTCTTCCCGATTTCGGTCGAAAACCTTTAGCTATCTCAACTGTTGCTTGAGGCGACGCCCGTGGCCCTCGACCGCCCTACACCTTGGGATTGCATGAATGTTGGCTGCACGCTGACTTTGCCGGAAAATGAACACACAATGGCCTCCCCTGCTTAACCTTCCTGCCAAAAGACTTCGATAAGCCGCCTGCAAGCTAAAGAATAAAGGCTGTTCCGCAGTCCACAAGCTGGAGCGGCAGAGTGGCGCGAGAGCGAGGCGTCGCGCATGTTGGAAGGAAGCGAATATCGCTTGGGCTTGGCGGACGGACCCGTTCCGCCCGCTCGGAGGGGCGGCTTGGCGATCTACCGCCCGTTTGCGCGTGGACCGAGCGAACCGATTCATCTTGATGGCGCCGATTGCGCTTTCGCAGCTCCCCGATCGAATAGTTCCAGTCCCGCGATCAAGGATCGAGAACGATCGTCAAGCTCGTCCGTTCATCGGGACGCCACACGCGAGCGTTTCCAATGGTGGATCGAGACCCCGTCGCAAAGGATGCGAAAGCCCGCTGCCCTCGCGCCGTCTATCGGTCGACAGGAGGTTGGTGATGAGTTCCCCCGCCAAAGATGATGCCGACAAGCAGCTCATTCGTGCCCTGCCCTGGGTAAGCGACCCACAGCGCCAGGATGAAGCGCGCCGTCTTGAAGAGGACGTTATCGCGGCAGCCCAGCGCCTCAAGCGCGACTCCGGCGGGCTATCGTCGCAAGCGCGTGTGCAACTTTCTCAAGGCTTGCAGCTGTCGGAGGCCCGCTCGAGCGAGGAAAAGCGCAAGCTGGAGGAGGTGACCGCGAGGGTTTTGGCGGCGCTCAAACCCGAACTCATGCCGTCCTCACTACGAGCAGAAATGCGCCGGCCTGGCCTCGGATTGGTCGCCGGTCTCGTTGGCGCGGTCGGTGTGGCCGCCGCTGTTGCGCTGGTTGTGGCGAGCGTCGTGCGGATCCCGATCAACGCTGCCGTTTCCAGCGAAGAAGACGCCGGAAGGAACGGACCTGTTTCCGCCGCCGTGCTCGGAAAATTAGCTCGGATCGAGGCCGCTCAGGCCAGCGTGCAACCAGCCGAGGCGCCGTCGCCACCAACCGGGCCGATGCTTGCAACCACTCAGACAAATGCTGTCGAACCGGCGAAGCCTGCGGCTTCGCCGGCGATATCGCTCTCGGTTGCGCCCGTTCTGCCTGAGGCGAAGCCGCTGGCGCCGGCCGCAGCTCCTGAACCCCGCCCGGCGATTTCGCTGTCACGTGATGAAATCGCATCCTTGCTGAAACGCGGTCAGGACCTGATCGCAGCGGGTGATATCGCGAGCGCGCGCCTGGTGCTCACGCATCTCGCGGAAGCCGGTGACGCAGAGGCCTCTTTCATCCTGGCGGGCACGTTCGACGCGGCCGTGCTTGTGAACTTGCGGGTTGTCGGCGTGCAGCCTGATCCCGCAAAGGCCCATGCCTGGTACACAAGGGCGGCCGAGCAGGGATCATTGGAAGCCAAGCAGCGTCTGCAGCAATCGGCCCTGCGCTAGGATCCGCTCCGATGCTGCGACAACAAAAAGTAACAGGGGGACATGATGCGAACCGACGTCAAGACGCGTTGGCACAATTTGGATAACGCAGCGTCCGCCGGCAATGAGAGCCGGCGGCGGGGCCATGTTGCGACGGGCGTGCTCAAGCTTGCCCTTGTGACAATCGGCCTCGTGCTGGGCGCGGCCACGAGCTCACGGGCCGCCGACGATGAAATCCGGATCGGCAACACCATGCCCTATAGCGGCCCTGCTTCCGCTTACGGCGTCATCGGCAAGACCATTACTGCCTACTTCAACAAGGTCAATGCCGAGGGCGGCATCAACGGCCGCAAGATCAATTTCATCTCCTATGACGACGCCTACAACCCGCAGAAGACGGTCGAGCTGACACGGAAGCTGGTGGAAGAAGACAAGGTGCTGCTGATTTTCGCCAGCCTCGGCACGGCGCCAAGCGCCTCGGTGCGGCCATACCTGAACGCCAACAAGATTCCGCAGCTATTTGTGGCGTCGGGCGCGTCGATGTGGGACCAGCCGCGCGACTTCCCATGGACGATGGGATTCCAGCCAAGCTATCAGACCGAGGCGCACATCTACGCGCAGTATCTCCTGGAGAAGCATCCCACTGGCGGCAGAATCGCGATTCTTTATCAGGACGATGAATTCGGCAAGGATTATATCAAGGGCCTCAAGGACGGGCTGGGAGGCAAGATCGCGATCGTTGCCGAGGCGGCGTACAAGGTCACCGACGCCAATGTCAATCAACAGATCGCCGCGCTCAAGGCCTCCGGCGCCGACATCTTCTTCGACGTGACGACACCAAAATTTGCCGCGATGGCGATCCGGCGAACCGCCGAGCTCGGCTGGAAACCCGAGCACATCATCTCCACGGTGTCGGAATCGGTCGCTGCCGTGCTGCAGCCCGCGGGCCTGCAAAATGCCGAAGGAATCCTCTCGGCAGGATATTCCTGGGAGGGAGACGATCCGGCGGCAGCAAACGATCCGGTCTACCGCGACTGGGCCGCCTTCATGGATCGCTATGTTTCGGACGTCAGCAAGAGCAACAGCCTGACAGTGTTCGGTTACATGATCGCCAACGCGATGGTCGAGGTTTTGAAAAAATGCGGTGACGACCTGTCCCGCGACAATTTGATGAAGCAAGCGGCGTCGCTGAAGGGCCTGCAAATTCCCATGCTGGTTCCTGGCGTCATCGTCAACACCAGCGCGAGCGATCATGCGCCGCTCGAGCAGATGCAGATGATGCAGTTTAGCGGCGGGCGATGGGAAAGGTTCGGGCCGGTGCGCAGCGGGATCGACCCCGGTGCCGTCAGCGACTCGTTCAAGGCGATATTTCGTTACGGCCCTGCCAAGCGCGACCTGGCCAATCAGCTCAATGCCAACACCGTGACCCTGATGACCGGCTCGTTCGGCAGCACTTACGCCCATATGGGCGCCGATCTTGCCTCGGTGCTGGACAATGGCTCCGAGTTGCGCGTGCTGCCGGTTCTGGGCCGCGGTTCGGTCCAGGCCGTGGCGGACATCCTGCTGCTGAGAGGCGTCGACGCCGGCATCGTGCGAAAGGACACGCTGGCCTATCTCGAACGTAAGGATTTTGCCGACAACATTCGCAATCAGTTCGTCTACGTCACCAAGATGTTCAATGAGGAAATGCATGTCCTCGCCCCGCAGACGATCCACAGCATGAAGGAGCTCGACGGCAAGACGGTTGCGGTCGACCTGCCGGACGGCAGCACCTTCGTGACCGCGATCAATGTGTTCGAGCGTCTCGGGATCAAGCCGCATCTGCTTTATATCGAGCCGCGGATCGCGCTCGAGATGCTGCGCAAGGGCGACATCGACGCGATCATTGCGGTAGAAGGCAAGCCCCTGCAATGGCTCACCCAGGTCAACGACCCCAATCTGCATCTGGTTCCAGTTGAGTACGACAAGCCATTGCGCGATGACTATTTGCCGGCACAGCTCACCTCGGAGGATTATCCCAACCTGATATCGAGCACCACTCCCGTCGGCACCATCGCGGGCGAGGCGGTTCTCGCGTCTTATAACTGGCAAGTAGGCAGCGACCGCTATCGCCGCCTGGCCCTGCTGGTCGAACAGTTGTTCACTCACATGGCGCAGCTGCAGCGGCCGCCATTTCATCCGAAGTGGCAAGAGCTCGCGCCGCTGGCGCCGGTAGCCGGCTGGACCCGCTTCAATGCGGCGCAGGAGTGGGTCAACCGCAATACCCCGGTTGCATCGGCAGCTAACACGGGCGCGCTCGGCTCGCATGCGACCATCATCCCACAGGATGATCCGGTGCTATATCGCGAATTTCTTGAATGGAAGGCAAACCGTCTCAAGCGCCGTTGAGCGAAGCCCTTCAGGGTTTGCTCGAGCGATCGCAGAAAGGCGAACAGAATCGTAGATTTTTGGTAGCGGGAGAGGGACTCGAACCCCCGACCCCAGGATTATGATTCCCGTGCTCTAACCAGCTGAGCTACCCCGCCACGGCGTCCGCCGCACACTCTATATACCGCAAGCGGCGCGAACGCGCGGCATATAAGAAACCGCGCCCGCGCCTGTCAACCGCGGGACGGGCCTTAATCCTTGGCGACGCGCGCCTTATTTCGGCCGGAGATTGGGATCGCCGCCGGGGCTGCCGGGTGGCGGAATCACCGGTGTGTTGCCGCTATCCGGCGTCGGCGCGCGCATTTCCGGGTCGATGCCGGCCGGCGGGCACAGCACCCCGTTGGATTTTGCAAGTTTGTCGCCAAGCATTTCGCCCGCTTGACCGGTCGTGGTGCCCTCCGGCGCCGCCGTGCCGCGCGGCGGCGCCGGCTTCATCGGCGTGCAATCGCTTGTACGCTGGGGTGCCGGCGACGCGGTCTGCGCCGGGGGTGTCGCCGCCGCCGGAGGGGCTTGCGCGCTCGCCATGGCGGGCGCCACCAGCAGCAGGCAGAACAGTGGAGCTTTGTGTTTCATCACGCGAAGAAAACGATCCTCGCGCGCGGAGGTTCCGCTGCGGGTTCTCAAGATTTGCGATAACGGATCAGCGAAAAATGCCCCATCGGCGGCATCGGGCGGCGCTCGGCGAGGCTGACGCCGCCATGTCTGGCGGCCCATTTCTCCAAGCGCGCCCACGGAAATTCCGGCCGCCAGCCGAGCCGCCGCGCCAGCGGCGCGAACGCCAGTTCGAAGGCTCGGCGCGGACCGTTCTCGGCGCCGATGTGATTGACCAGGATAAGTTCGCCGCCGGGTTTCAGCACACGAATAAAGTCATCAAGCGTGCCTTCCGGATCGGGCACCGCGGTGATGACATATTGCGCCACCACCGCATCGAAGGAAGCATCCGCAAACGCCAGGTTCTTGGCGTCCATCACCGCCAACGTCTCGACATTGTCAAGTCCGAGCGAGCGCACGCGCTGTTGCGCCTTGCGCAGCATCGGCTCGGAGATATCGACCCCGCACAATTTCGTGGCGCGCGAATAATCCGACAACGACAATCCGGTGCCGACACCGACATCCAGAATCCGTCCGCCGATCTTGTCGGCTTCCGCAATGGTCGATTGGCGGCCGTGATCGAAGACCTTGCCGAACACCAGATCGTAGACCGGCGCCCAGCGGCCATAAGCCTTTGCGACCCCGTCGCGGTCGATATCCCCAGCCATTCCCCCGCGCCTCGATTTTTTTATCCGCGCACGGCCTCGGCGAGCGGCCGCGCAACGCCTCTGGCGGTGGTGCCCTTCGCAGCTGCGCTTTGAATAAAACCGCCGCCGAGCACGCGCGCCTGCCCCGATGGGGCATCGTAGAACACGCAGGCCTGTCCGGGAGAGACGCCTTCTTCACCCGCGACGAGTTCGACTTCATAATGGCCATCGGCCCCGCGCAACCATGCCGGCTGCGGCGCGCGGGTTGAGCGCACCCGCACGAAAATCTCAAGGCCGTTGCGAACGGCGGAATCGAGCGTGCCGTCGCCGATCCAGTTGACGTCGCGCAGCACGATCTGGTCCATCCGCAACGCCTCGCGCGGGCCGACCACGACGTGGCGGCTCGCCGCATCCAGACGCAGCACATACAGCGGGCTCGCGGCTGCGATGCCCAATCCCTTTCGCTGGCCGACGGTGAAATGAATGATGCCCTGATGCGCGCCGATGACGTGGCCGTCGAGATCAACGATGTCGCCGGGTTCGACGGCGTTCGGCCGCAAGCGGGAGATGATATCGGTGTAGCGCCCGGTCGGCACGAAGCAGATGTCCTGGCTGTCATGCTTGTCGGCGACGTTGAGGGCGAAACGCCGCGCCAGTTCGCGGGTCTGCGACTTGGTCATGTCGCCCAGCGGAAACCGTAAGTAGTCGAGCTGCTCGCGGGTGGTCGCGAAAAGGAAATAGCTCTGGTCGCGATCGGAATCGGCCGCGCAAACCAGCGCGCGCGAGCCTCCCGCGAGAGGTCGCGATGCCGACATAGTGGCCGGTCGCCAGCGCCGCGGCGCCGAGCTCGCGCGCGGTCTCGAGCAGATCGCGGAATTTGATCGAACGGTTGCACTCGATGCAGGGCACCGGCGTCTCGCCCGAGGCGTAGCTGTCGGCGAAATTGTCGATCACGGATTCGCGGAAGCGGCTCTCGTAATCCAGAACGTAATGCGGAATCCCGATCCGCTCGGCGACGTCGCGGGCGTCGTGGATATCCTGGCCGGCGCAGCAGGCACCCTTGCGATGGGTGGCGGCGCCATGATCATAGAGCTGAAGGGTAATGCCGACGACGTCGTAGCTTTCGGACTTGAGCAGCGCAGCCGTCGCCGAGGAATCGACGCCGCCGGACATGGCGACGACGACCCTTGTGTCCTGCGGACGGCCCTCAAGATCGAGACTGTTGAGCATGGTTCCGGTCATCAAAGCGATCGCGGCGGCGTCGAGCGCTTTCCGCGATCAGGGTGCTATTTGGCGGCTGAAAAGCCGCTCTTTAATATAGGCCGTATTCCCGTCAGGCAATCACGCCGCCTGGTTTTGCAAGCCGACAAGCGGCAAATCTTGCCGCCGGGCAGAAATGGGTGCGCCGCCATAACCCCGACATCGCCCGAACTATCAAATAAGATATTGAAATAATTATGTTTTATTAATCGGTCCGGCTGGCCCGGTCCTTGCTGACCAGAACGGGCAGTTCATCGCGAAAGGCCGGCCCCGTGTTCAGCGTGACGTCAGATCTAGCAGCAAGCTTGTCGGTCCAGACGGCGCCGCAGAAGCCTGCTCGGCCCGACCCGTCCCAGTCCAATGACAGTTTCGCCGCGCTGGTCGACAGCAATGCGGCCGCCAACGCTAACAGCGACCCTGCGCCCTCGCCGGCTCCCTTGCCCGCTCCCGATCGGCCGACGTCACAGCGGCCGGCCGACGACGCATCGTCAAACACCGACAATGCACCCTCGCGCAACGCTGCTCCGACCGATCCGACGGTGACCCAGAATAACACCGGCGGTACCAGCACCGATCAGGCCACCGGTTCCAATGGCGCCGTCAATTCCAACGGCAGCACCGGCGCATCCCAGCCGTCGGCCTCCCAGGCCGCCACTAATTCCGACGGCAAATCCGGCACCACCAAGGCGGGAACTTCGAAATCGGCCGGCAAGGACACTTCGTCGAGCGATCCGTCCGCTTCGACACAGCAAGACGGTGCGGCTACGGCGACCACCGTGAATGCGATCGCCGTTGCGATCCCCGTCACCGTCGCGCCCGCCAATGCGGCCGTCGCAGCGTCGGGCCCTGCGAATTCCGCGCCGCTCGCCATTGCGGCGGCGGCGATTGCCGCCAGCGCGTCGGCTGGCGCGGCGACGGGCGCTGCTTCGACGCAACTCAAGGATGGTTCCGCAGCAACATTTGCCGCGACCCCATCCGGCGCAACCACCGCAGCTGCCGGAACGACGGGAATTGCCGTGGATGCTGCCGTCACGGCCAAAGCTGCCGCGCAAGGGGTGGCCACCGACGCCACTGCGACATCAGCGAAACAGACCGCGGCGCAGGCGAATGCAGCGGGCAATCCATCGTTGGTTGCGTTCGTCGAAGCGACCGCACCCGTTACCCCGAAAACCGCTTCGGCCAAGGCTACCGTTGCGGATCAGGCAAAGGCTGCGACATCGTCCGCTTCCGATCCCACGTCCGAGGTGTCCGACAAGCCGACGACGGCGACGTCCGCGACGGCATCCACGACGCTTGCACCGAACAACGCGGCGCCACAGCCGGCCGTTTCAGCCAAGCCGGAGGCCGCAAGCGCCCTCTCGGATGCCGCGAAAGCCAATATTTCCGACGGCGCGCCCCTCTCGGTCGGAGCAACCGGCCGCGATCGCGCCGCCCCCGAGACCGGACCAACGTCAACCACCTCGTCCGACCCAAGCTTGCCGGCAACTGCCACGCTGCAGCCGCAGCTTCCCTCTTCATCGACCAGCGCCGTCTCTACCGCAACCTTGAACGCAACCGCGGCAACCGGCGCGCCCGTGCCGGTGAGCGGGCTCGCGGTCGAAATTGCGGCTTCCGTGAAGAGCGGCAAGACGAGTTTCGAGATCCGGCTCGATCCGGCCGACCTCGGTCGCATCGATGTTCGTATCGATGTCGATCGCAACGGCCAGGTGACCTCGCATCTGACGGTGGAGAAGCCGGAGACGCTGTCGATGCTGCAACAGGACGCGCCGCAATTGCAGCGCGCGCTGGATGACGCCGGCCTGAAGACCAGCAGCGGCGGCCTGCAATTCAGCCTGCGCGACCAGTCCTCCTCCGGACAAAACAACGGCAACCAGACCACCGGCAATGCGCAGCGGCTGGTGATCAGCAGCGACGATACCATTCCCGCCGTGGTCGCTGGGCGATCATACGGCCGCATGCTGGGTGCAAGCGGCGGTGTGGACATCAGGGTTTGAGGAGACGGACATGACAACGCCCGCAGCAACCACCGCCAGTCAAGTCGTTTCGGGAACGACAGCACTACCAGCCTCTTCGTCGAGTTCATCGATTGCCGGCACCAACGCGCTGGCTTCGCAGCAGATCGCCGGCAATTTCCAGAGCTTTCTGCAACTCCTGACGACGCAGTTGCAGAACCAGAACCCGCTCGACCCGCTCGACACCAACCAGTTTACCCAGCAGCTCGTCGAATTCGCCGGCGTTCAGCAGCAGCTCAACACCAACAGTCAATTGACGACGCTGGTATCGCTGCAGCAGACCGCGCAATCGACCCAGGCGCTGACATTTGTCGGCAAGACCGCGGTGGTCAAGGGCGATACCGCAGCGGTCACCAACTCCACGGCGACCTGGGATCTGAACGTTGCCAGCAATTCGACCCTGAACATCTCGATCGCCAACAGCAGCGGCCAGACGGTGTTCACCGGCCAATATTCCGCCACTGCCGGCAACAACCAGCCCTTCACCTGGAATGGCAAGGGCACTGACGGCACGCAATGGCCGGACGGCCAGTACAAGCTGACCGCCACCGCAACCGACGGCTCGGGCAATTCAGTGGGCGTCACCACCGCGGTGCAGGGCGTGGTCTCCTCGGTTGATCTCACCCAGTCGCCACCGCTGCTGACCATTGGAGGTCAAACCTACACGGTCAGCCAGATCCAGAGCATCGCGAACTAACGGAGTCCGCGCCCGCGGCTGGATTAGTAAATTGTTTACCTCTTGCGAACCCGGCGCCCCCTTTCGGCGACCGGGCCCGACGCATTGCAGTCATTTTCAAGGAGAATCGTATTGAAGCCTTGGGCTTAGGCAAATTTTAAGCCGACGGGCGTAGTTTGCTCCGGTCAGTTCAGTGGTTGAGAGTTTGTGAGTACGCCATGACAGAACCCCATCGCCCGAGGGTAAAATACGTCATCGGGCCTGACGGCAGTCCGTTGACGATTGCGGATTTGCCCGCACCCGGAACCAAACGGTGGGTCATTCGCCGTAAGGCCGAAGTCGTTGCCGCAGTCCGCGGCGGTCTGCTCTCCCTCGAGGAGGCTTGCAGCCGCTACACGCTGACTGTCGACGAATTCCTTTCCTGGCAGTTTTCCATCGACCAGCATGGCCTTGCCGGGCTGCGCACAACCCGCATCCAGCAGTATCGCCAGTAAGCGCCCGATCCGAACCAGCTTCATTTGATGAAAATCGGTCTCGTTTTGCGAGGCCGATTTTTTTCATATCCGTTTTTAGCTGCGCCCCCTTAACCTTCGTTAACCATATCGAAACCATCACATAGGCAATAATTGCCGAGTTGCGGCTGGTGCCGAATCTGGGACGGTTGGTTTTGCAGGGTCTCGTAGCCTTTCTAAGGGGTCTGGGCGCTTCGCGGTTGATGGCGATGGTTGCGGTGACAACCGCGCTGATCGCCTTCTTCGCGTTCGTGATCATGCGTGTCACCACCCCGCAGATGACGACGCTGTTCACCGACCTGAGCGTCGAGGACTCCTCCGGAATCATCAAGGACCTGGAACGCCAGGCCATCCCCTACGAGCTGCGCAACGAGGGCAGCGTGATCATGGTGCCCAAGGACAAGGTCACGCGCCTGCGCATGAAGCTCGCCGAGGGCGGCCTGCCCAAGGGCGGCGGGGTCGGCTACGAAATCTTCGACAAGTCGGATGCGCTCGGCACCACGAGCTTCGTCCAGAACATCAATCACCTGCGCGCACTCGAGGGCGAGCTCGCCCGCACTATCCGCGGCATCGACCGCATCCAGGCCGCCCGCGTCCATCTGGTGTTGCCGGAGCGGCCGCTGTTCTCGCGCGAGACGCCCGAACCGTCGGCCTCGATCGTGGTGCGGGTGCGGGGCGCGCTGGAACCGCAGCAGATCCGCGCCATTCGCCATTTGGTCGCCTCTTCCGTCAACGGCTTGAAGCCGCAACGGGTGTCGATCGTCGACGAATCCGGCCAATTGCTCGCCGACGGCGCCGCCAGCGACGTCGATCAGGCGGTCGGCGACGAACGCCGCGCCGGCTTCGAGAAGCGGATGCGCAAGCAGGTCGAGGATATCGTGTCCTCGGTAGTCGGGGCGGGGCGCGCCCGCGTCCAGCTCTCGGCCGATTTCGACTACAACAAGATCACACAGACCTCGGACAAGTTCGATCCGGAAGGCCGGGTGCTGCGCTCGAGCCAGACCCGCGAAGAATCCTCCGCCACCACCGACGGCAACGGGCAGGTCACCGTCAATAATGAATTGCCCGGCAACAAGAACCCGGACACTGCGGCAGCCGCGCGCGACCAAAGCAAGAAGACCGAGGAAACCAACAATTACGAGATTTCCCGCACCACCAAGACCGAGGTCACCGAGGCCGGACGGGTCAACCGCATCTCGGTCGCGGTCTTGGTCGACGGCAGCTATTCCAAGAACGAAAAAGGCGAGATGGTCTACAAGGAGCGCGGCAAGGAAGAGCTCGACCGTATCGCAGCGCTGGTGCGCTCAGCGATCGGATTCGATCAGAAGCGCGGCGACCAGGTCGAGGTCGTCAACCTCAAATTCGCCGATGCGCCTGCCTCAGCGCCGATAGCCGAGCCGACCGGCATCTTCGGCATGCTGCAATTCACCAAAGACGACGTGATGTACGTGATCGAGCTCGGCGTCATGATGCTGCTCGGCCTCGTGGTGATGTTCATGGTGATCCGGCCGCTGGTCAAACGCATCCTCGCCTCCGAAGAGATCGCAGCCGCGCTTAACGGCGAGCCTGCGGCCGCGCTGGCTGACGGCAATGCGCAGGCGGGCACGCCCGGCCAGGCGCTGCTTCCAGGCACCAATTCCACTGCGCAATTGATCGACGTCGCCCAGGTGCAGGGCCAGGTCCACGCCCAATCGGTCCATCGCGTCGGCGAACTGGCCGAGCGAAACCCCAACGAAACCGCCTCCATTGTTCGTCAATGGCTCAGCGAACCCGAGCCCGCGTGATCCGAAATGGCCGTACCGCAAACCGCAAATTCCAACGATATCACCAGCGTCATCGCCAACCTGTCGTCGCGCCAGAACGGCCGGCCGAAAACCAAGCTCTCAGGCCGCAAGCGCGCGGCGATCCTGATGCTGGCGCTGGGCGAGCAATATGGCGGCAAGATCTGGTCGATGCTCGACGACGACGAGGTCAAGGATCTGTCGATCGCGATGTCGACGCTCGGCACCGTCGAGGCCGACGTTGTCGAGGATATGCTGATCGAGTTCGTGTCGCGGATGTCGGCGTCCGGCGCGCTGATGGGAAATTTCGACGCCACCGAACGGCTGCTGCAACAATACCTTCCCCCCGAGCGCGTGGTCGGCATCATGGATGAAATCCGCGGACCAGCCGGCCGCAACATGTGGGAGAAACTCTCCAACGTGCAGGAAGAAGTGCTCGCCAATTATCTGAAGAACGAATATCCGCAGACCATCGCGGTGGTGCTGTCGAAGCTGAAGCCGGAACACGCAGCCCGGGTTCTGGCGATCCTGCCCGAGGACATGGCGCTCGACGTGGTCGGCCGCATGCTGAAGATGGAGGCGGTGCAGAAGGAGGTGATCGAGCGCGTCGAGCAGACGCTTCGCACCGAATTCATGTCGAACCTGTCGCAAACCCGCCGCCGCGACGCCCACGAGGTGATGGCCGAGATCTTCAACAATTTCGACCGCCAGACCGAAACCCGCTTCATCACCTCGCTGGAAGAGGAAAACCGCGAATCCGCCGAGCGCATCAAGGCTTTGATGTTCACCTTCGACGATCTCGTCAAGCTCAACTCCGGCTCGGCGCAAACCTTGATGCGCCATGTCGACAAGGACAAGCTCGGCATTGCCTTGAAGAGCGCCAACGAAGAGGTCCGCGGCTTTTTCCTCGGCAACATGTCGTCGCGCGCCGGCAAGATGCTGCTCGACGACATGGCAGCGCTTGGACCGGTGCGCTTGCGCGATGTCGACGAGGCGCAGGCCCTGCTGGTCAATCTCGCCAAGGATCTCGCGGCCAAGGGCGAGATCATGCTGACCAAGAACCGCGCCGACGACGAGCTGGTGTACTGATGGCCGCGCCCGCAAAATTCCTGTTCGACATGGACTTCTCCGCGCCGGACAAGTCGCGCGAGCGGCCGGCCACCGCTGCCGAAGTCGCGCAGAAGGTCGCCGCCGCCGAGGGGCGCGCCTATCGCGACGGCTATGACGCCGGCCAACGCGAGGCGAAAGCCGAAAGCGATCGCCGCACCGCGCTGGCGCTCGAGGAAATCCGCATGGCGATACAGGGCATTGCCGCGCGCTTTGCCGGCGTCGAAACGCGGATGGAAACCGAAGCGGTCGATGTCGCGGTCGCGGTCGCGCGCAAACTATGCAGCCAGCTGGTGGCCGCCGAGCCGCTTGGCGAAATCACGGCCCTCGTCAGCGATTGCTTCTCGCATCTGGTCGCAACCCCGCATCTGGTGGTGCGGATCAACGACACTCTCTATGACGCTGCGCGCGAAAAGATCGAGCGGCAGGCCGCGCAAAGCGGCTTCCAGGGCCGGCTCGTGATCCTGGCCGAGCCGGAAATCGCGACCGGCGACTGCAGGATCGAATGGGCCGACGGGGGCGTCGTCCTCGAGCGCGCCGCCATCGAAGCCAAGATCAACGAACTCGTCGGGCGCTACATGGCGTCCCGTGACCAGGCCGGAACATGAGGACTGAACCATGAGCGACACCGACACCCAGGTTCCGCTTCCCGACCTCAACGCGGCGGGCGCAGCAGCAGCCGACGACGACATCGCCTATCACGAGGACGAACAGGCCGCGCGCATCGCCGCCGACCTCGAGGCCGTATTCGACGTGCCGGTGCAGGTTTCGGCCGTACTCGGCCGCTCGAAGATGGACGTCGGCGAATTGTTGAAGCTCGGTCCCGGCACCGTGCTCGAACTCGACCGCCGTGTCGGCGAGGCCATCGACATCTATGTCAACAACCGCCTGGTGGCGCGGGGCGAGGTGGTGCTGGTGGAAGACAAGCTCGGCGTGACCATGACGGAAATCATTAAGGCGGAACGCAGCTAGGCTCAAAGGCTTCCAAGGGCTTCTTAGACGACACGGCGCTTAAAGAGCGCAAAAAGACGAACAGGAGATTGATATGCGGCTTCTCATCGTTGGCACATTGAAGGGCCAGCTTACGACCGCCACCAAGATCGCCATGGACAACGGCGCTTCCGTGACCCATGCGGAGGACCACGAACAGGCGATGCGCGTGCTGCGCGGCGGCAAGGGCGCCGACCTCTTGCTGGTCGATGTCGGCCTCGACATCCGCGACCTGGTGATGCGGCTCGACGCCGAACACATCCATGTCCCGATCGTCGCCTGCGGCATTTCCAATGACGCCCGCGCTGCGGTCGCCGCGATCCATGCCGGCGCCAAGGAATACATCCCGCTGCCGCCGGACCCGGAACTGATCGCAGCCGTGCTTGCCGCCGTCGCCAACGATTCGCGCGAGCTGGTTTATCGCGACGAAGCCATGGCCAAGGTGATCAAGCTCGCCCAGCAGATCGCGGGCTCGGACGCCTCCATCATGATCACCGGCGAATCCGGCACGGGCAAGGAAGTTCTGGCCCGCTACGTCCACACCCGCTCGGCGCGCGCCAAGCGGGCGTTCATCTCGATCAACTGCGCGGCGATCCCCGAACATCTCCTGGAATCCGAGCTGTTCGGCCACGAGAAAGGCGCGTTCACGGGTGCCGTGGCGCGCCGCATCGGAAAATTCGAGGAAGCCACCGGCGGCACGTTATTGTTGGACGAAATCTCCGAAATGGACGTGCGGCTGCAATCGAAATTGCTGCGCGCGATCCAGGAGCGCGTGATCGACCGCGTCGGCGGCACTAGGCCGGTTCCGGTCGACATCCGCATCATCGCAACCTCGAACCGCAATCTCGCTGACGCCGTGCGCGAGGGCAGCTTCCGCGAGGACCTGCTGTTCCGCCTCAACGTCGTGAACCTGAAGATTCCCCCGCTGCGCGAACGCCCCGCTGATATCCTGGAGCTGGCGCAGCACTTCGCCCGAAAATATTCCGAGGCCAACGGCGCGCCGCTGCGGCCGCTCTCGGCGGACGCCAAGCGCGTGCTGACGTCCAATCGCTGGCAGGGCAACGTCCGCGAGCTGGAAAACACCATCCACCGTTCGGTGCTGATGGCGCAAGGCGACGAGATCGGCACCGACGCGATCCTCACGCCCGACGGCGATCGTCTCGACATCGCCAAGACGGCGCCTGCGGTAGCACACGCGACCTTTGCCGCCGAGCAGGTGACGCGCGCGCTTGTCGGGCGCACGGTGGCCGACGTCGAGCGTGATCTCATCCTGGAGACGCTGAAACATTGCCTGGGCAATCGTACCCACGCCGCCAACATCCTCGGCATCTCAATTCGCACGCTTCGCAACAAGCTGAACGAATATGCCGACGGCGGCCTGCCGATCCCACCGGCCGGATCGAGCGAATATCAGCGCATCGCGGCGGCGGGTTAACGAGCGCCGCCATTGCGAGGAGCGAAAGCGACGAAGCAATCCATACACTGTCATTCCGGGATGGTGCGCCAGCACCCAGACCTCAGATGCGCAATTGCGCAACGGGGAATCTCGAGAATTCCGGGTTCGACGCTTCGCATCGCCCCGGAATGACGCCACTCACGAATAACTCGGCGCGTCGGGTTTGCGGAAAATATGGATGGGATCGCCGGGCTGGAGCTCGCGCCCGGTGAAAACAGCATAGACGTAGAGCGCGAGATAGAGCATTGCGAGCGCGCCCACCGCATAAAACGCCAAGGCCCCGATGCGCTTCATCAGGTCAGCGCGCTGCGTTGCGCCACGCCGATCAACCCTGCGCATGCACGTGCGATCTGAAGAAGCCTGCGCTCCATCGCGCCTCCTTTCATTGTTGTCCGGCGAACGACGATGAAAGGGCTTTTAGATCGCCGGTCGGCAAAACACCAGTCCGTGCGGATCGCGGAACCTTGCAAGTCCGCCGTCAGATCGTGCGTCGCGCGCGCGGCGCCGGGGTGCTGACTTCGGCGAGCTTGATCGCGTCTTCGTTCTGATCGATCGCGACATATTGGCCTTGCCAATAGGCTAGCGCCGCGGTGCGCGACGAAAGCTTCAGGTTCCGCACGTGTCCGATCACGATGGCATGGGAATGCCGCTCGACGATGTCCTCGACTTCACAGTCGAGCGCGGCCAGTGCTCCGACCAAAAGCGGTACCCCCGACGCGCCGGTTATCCAGTCGGCGCCGGCAAACCGGTCCGCGCCCTTCAAGCCGGTCTTGCCGGTAAATCGCTCGGCGATATCAGGTTGATCCGCGTTCAGTATATTCACGCCAAAGAAGCCGTATTGCTTCAGGAGCGGCCACGATGAAGATGATCGATTGATGCCGACAATCAGGGACGGCGGATCGGCCGACAACGAGGAAACTGAGGTCGCCGTCATCCCCGAGACCTCGCTGCCCCGCCCGACCGTGATCACGCTGACGCCGCCCGTCAAATGACGCATGGCGCCGCGGAAATCAGTCGAGGAAACCTCGCGCTCGACCTTGATAGCGCGAACGATGCTGTTCATGGCAATCTCTCTGGGTTTCAAGGACGATGCGCCGTCTGCAGCAGATGGCGCAGGATCGAGCCTTCCAGCGCGGCGAGATCGGCCGACCCGCGTTCGCGGGGACGTGGAATATCCACGCTGACATCGTGCGCGATGCGGCCGTCCTCGATCACCAGCACGCGATCGGCCAGCGCAACCGCTTCCGATACGTCATGCGTGACAAGGATCGCGGTAAAAGCCTGGTCGCGCCAGACGCGTTCCAGCAGCCGCTGCATCGAAATCCGCGTCAGCGCATCGAGCGCGCCGAGCGGCTCGTCGAACGCCAGCACGCGTGGATCGCTGACGAGCGCCCGCGCCAGCGCCACACGCTGCTTCTGTCCGCCCGAGAGAACCGACGGCCAGTGCATACGCTTATCGCCAAGACCAACCTCGATCAGCGCCTTCTCGGCGCGTTCGCGCCCGCCGGACAGGGCACGGCCGCGGCCGAGGCCAACCTCGACATTCGATATCACCCGCGCCCATGGCAACAGCCGCGGCTCCTGAAACATCATCCGCACGTCTTCCGGGCGCGTTTCCTCGCCGAAGCCGATCGTGCCGGCGTCGATCGTTTCAAGGCCGGCAATCAGGCGCAGCAACGTGCTCTTGCCGCAGCCGCTGCGGCCCACCACCGCGACAAACTGGCCGGCGGGAACGTGCAGGTCGATGCCGCGCAGCACGTCGTGGTCGCCGAACGATTTGCGCAAGCCCCGGATAGTGAGCGCAAGCCCGTGGGATGAAGCGCTCGAAGCCCGCCGCAACCGCCGCGCCTGCGCAATGAAATCCGCGCGATCCAGCGGCTCGGCGTCGGGAAGACGAAAACGAAGGGCTTCCTGCATTTGGTTCCTCAGTGTTTCTGGAAGGCCGGGTGCCAGGACAGCGTCAGCCGCTCGAGCGCGCGGGAGGCGCTGTCGGCAAGCTTGCCCAGCAATGCGTAGATCAGGATGCTCAGCACCACGACGTCGATCTGCATGAACTCGCGGGCCTGCATCGCCATGTAGCCGAGACCCGACGAGGCCGCGATGGTTTCCGCCACGATCAAGGTCAGCCACATGATGCCGAGCGCAAATCGCAGGCCGACGAAAATCGACGGCAGCGCGCCCGGTAAAATCACCCGGCGGAACAGCTCGCGATCGTTCATGCCATAGATGCGGCCCATCTCGATCAACTGCGGATCGACGGTGCGGACGCCATGTAGCGTGTTGAGATAGATCGGAAAGAACACCCCGAGCGCGACCAGAAACAGCTTTGCGCTCTCGTCGATACCGAACCACAGGATGACCAGCGGAATCAGCGCGAGATGCGGAATATTGCGCACCATCTGCAGCGTGGTGTCGGTGAGCTTGCTGGAGAGCTGCGACAGCCCGTTGGCGAGCCCAAAGGCAAAGCCGATGCCGCCGCCGATCAGGAAACCGGCGCTGGCGCGCCAAAAGCTGACCGAGATGTTGCGCGCCAATTCGCCCGATAGCAGCAGCTTCCATCCCGCCAGCGCCACGTCGCTCGGCGCCGGCAGCACCCGCGCCGGTACGAAGCCGGTCACGCACGCGACCTGCCAGATCAGCACAATGGCTGCCGGCACGATCCAGGGGATCATGCCGTCGGCCCGCGGCAGCCGCAGGCCGCGCAGGCGCGGAAGGCTTTCGATCAGGCTCATGATTGCGACGCCTTGACCAGCGGACGGTGTTCGTTGGCAATGGTCTCGCCGAACGGTCCGGTGTTGACGCGGATCGGTGTCACGTTGCCCGACCGATCGAGTGCGAGGTGCGGAAACACCAATTCCGCGAAGCGATAGGCCTCCTCAAGATGCGGATAGCCCGACATGATGAACGTATCGATCCCGACATCCTGGTATTCCCTGATCCGCGCGGCAACAGTTTCGGGATCGCCGACCAGCGCAGTGCCGGCGCCGCCGCGCACCAGACCAACGCCGGCCCACAGATTGGGGCTGATCTCGAGCCTGTCGCGGCGGCCGCCGTGCAATTGCAACATGCGTTGCTGGCCGACCGAATCCATGCGGGCGAAGATATTCTGGGCCGAAGCCACCGTCTCGTCGGTGACGTGCTTGATCAGATCGTCAGCCTCCCTCCAGGCCTCCGCGTTGGTCTCGCGGACAATCACATGCAGGCGGATGCCGAAAGAAAGCCTGCGCCCGCGCTTCTCGGCAATGGCCTTTACGCGGTTGACCTTCTCGGCGACTTGCGCCGGCGGCTCGCCCCAGGTCAGGTACTTGTCGACGGCATCGACGGCAACATCGATGCCGGCATCCGACGAGCCGCCGAAATAGAGCGGTGGCCGCGGCGACTGCACCGGCGGAAACAACAGCCGGCCATCTTCGATGCGGACGTGCTTGCCCTCGAAATTGACGGGCTGGCCGGCAAGCAGACCGCTGAAAACATCGAGAAACTCGCGTGTCACCTCGTAGCGCTCGTCATGGCCCAGGAAGATGCCGTCGCCTTTGTTTTCGACGGGATCGCCGCCGGTGACGACGTTGATCAACAACCGACCGTTCGACACCCGGTCCAGCGTCGCCGTCATCCGCGCCGCAACGCTCGGTGATTGCAGGCCCGGCCGTACCGCGACCAGGTAGCGCAGACGCTCGGTCCAGGGCGCGATCGCGGAGGCGACCACCCATAAATCCTCGCAGCTCCGCCCGGTCGGCAACAGCACGCCGAAATAGCCGAGTTGATCGGCCGCCTGTGCGATCTGGCGCAAATAGTTGAAGTTCACCTCGCGTCCGCCAATCGACGTGCCGAGATAATGGCCGTCGCCGTGGGTGGGCAGGAACCAGAGGATATTTGACACTTTCTCACGGCTCATTTGGTGGGCTTTCGTATCATCGCGTTTCTCGTTCAGGATCCCGGCGTCCATTTCCAGACGATCTCCGAAACCTTGATCGGCTTCGGGATCAATCCAAGCCGCGCAAAGCGATCGGCAACGGCCTGCTGGCTTCTGATCACCTCGTCGTCGACGGGAATGACGCGGTAGTTCGAGCGGTCCACAAAGCGCCTAATGGCCTCGAGATCGACGCCGGTGGCTTCGGCCTGCGCCCTGGCGACCTCTTCATGGTGCTCGCCGGCCCACCGGCCCTCGGAGGCGAACACGGCATTGAGCCGGGCGACCTGCGCGGGGTGGTTGTCCACGAATTCGGCGCTGGCGATGTAGAACGCGTAGGGCTTGTGGACGTCCTTGTCGAAGGCGATGACGCGGGCGTTCTCCTTGAGCTCGGCCAAAGCGAGATACGGGTCCCAGATCGACCATGCATCGACCGAACCTTTTGCGAAGGCCGCGGTCGCGTCGGCCGGCGCAAGCGGCGCGGGGGTGATGTCGGACCAGGTGAGCCCGGCCTTCTCGAGTGCGGCGACGAGCAGATTGTGCGCGCTCGAACCCTTGCCGAAGGCGATGCGTTTTCCCTTGAGGTCGGCGAGCGTCTGAACTGAAGAATCTTTCGGGACAATGATCGCCTGGGTATTGCCTTCCTGCCTGACCGCGGCGGCGTAGCGAATCCTGGCTCCCCCCGCTTGCGCAAAGATCGGCGGCGAGTCCCCGACATAGCCGAAGTCGACGCTGCCGACGTTGATGGCTTCCAAGAGCGGCGGACCAAACTGGAAATCGATCCACTTGATATCGATGCCCTGCGGCTTGAACACGTCTTCGACGGAATGGCGCTGCCGCACCGCAGGAAAGAAACCGCCCTTTTGCGTGCCGATCCGGATTTCCTTCAGTTCTGCTTCGGCTCGCGCGCGCGACGCCAGCCCCGCGAATGCCGCGGTTCCAAGCGATAGTTTCAAGAATTGCCGACGCTGCATTGCCATCTCCGACGATCGCCCGCGCGTTGTGCGCGGTCACGCGATGTCAGGAATGATGGTGCGGCGCGGGAAGCGTGTCGAGCGCTTCGCAAAAATAGCGATGCACGCACTGCCGCTCTGGCGACAGGGATGATGTTTGTTTCGGCGATCAGAGCGGACACAGCGCGATTATTTCACCACGCGAATGTGAAATCCAAAAGCCCGGCTGAAATCGCTAACCCGCCGCCGCAACCTTCGAAGCCGGTGGCGCGACGTTGACGGCGAGCTTGCCGTAGCGATCCTTGAAGGCTTCGGTATCGATCTCCTCGAGCTTGATAGCGCCGCTCATGACGCCTTGCTTCCAGGCGTCGTGCTCGGGATCGTGCTGGAACTCGGGCATCACTTCCCTGGCGAACCGTTCGAGCGAATCGCAGATGTGTTCGTGGCTGTTCTTGCCGGCCTGGTTGAGCAGGATCACCTGGTCGATATGGGAAGTACGGAATCGCCTGAGCTTCTTGCGGATGGTTTCGGGCGATCCGATCAGGCCGCCGCGCAATGCTGCTTCCTGCGCTTCCGGA
Source organism: uncultured Alphaproteobacteria bacterium (assembly GCA_963713785.1). Lineage (GTDB taxonomy): Bacteria > Pseudomonadota > Alphaproteobacteria > Rhizobiales > Xanthobacteraceae > Bradyrhizobium. Next base: position 52,277 of record CAVQNB010000009.1, on the reverse strand, counting down.
TTTTCCCGCTTCCACTTGTTGTATTCGTCCCACATGTTGACGGTGCCCGGCGCCGGACGCGCCCTGTTCTGTCCCTGGCCATAGTAGCGCAGCGCGAACTGGAAGAAGGTCGCGCCATCCGCCCGCGCGCGGGCCTCCTCGTCGGTCCTGGCGCACATGAAGAACGACACCAGCGCCATGTTCGGATTGATCTCGTAATCGGCGAGCTTCTTCAGCCGTTTTGTGATCGCGTTGTAGTAGGCATGCACCCAGGCGTGCGCCGCATCCGCGCTGACGAACTGGAAGCCGAGCGCGCCAAACCCGTTCTGGCCCGCGCGCTCGATGGTCGGAAGCTGCGAGCACGCCATCCACAGCGGCGGATGCGGCCTTCTGCACCGGCTTGGGCACCACATTGCGCAGCGGAATGTCGAAATATTTGCCGTGATGCTCGCTGCCGCCCGGCTTGAACATCGGAAAGATCGCCTGGACCGCTTCCTCGAACACTTCCTTCTTGGTTTCCATGTCGCGGCCGAACGGTGTCAGTTCGGTGATCGAGGCGCTCTCGCCCATGCCGAACTCGACGCGGCCGCGGCTCAACAGATCGAGCACCGCGACGCGCTCGGCGACGCGCGCGGGGTGATTGGTGGTGAGCTGGAAAATGCCGTGGCCGAGCCGGATATTTTTGGTGCGCTGGCTGGCGGCTGCCAGAAACGATTCCGGCGACGGCGAATGCGAATATTCTTCCAGGAAATGATGCTCGACCACCCAAGCATAGTCGTAACCGAACCGGTCGGCGGTCTCCAACTGCGTCAGCGCATCCTGATAGAGTTTTAGTTCATCGCCATCCTGCCATGGCCGCGGCAATTGCAGCTCGTAAAAGATGCCGAATTTCATGACGTCTCTCCCGCACGACCGCTTGTTGTTTTGCCGCCAGTGTATTCCCTGTGCGAGTCCGAGTCCAGCCCGGATCAATTCCGCGCGGCGGAAGGCTGGCTTGCGCTCGGCGCACGAATGGTTAGTTTTGCGGGCTGTGAGTCGCTAGCTTCGCGCGACCCGCCCCCGCCGAGACCTTCATGACCACCTTTACGCCGCATCAGGATTCCGCGCTGAAGGCCGTCGCCGACTGGCTGAAGGCAAAACCGGGAAAGAGCGGCACGCCACCGATATTTCGCCTGTTCGGCTATGCCGGCACCGGCAAGACCACGCTGGCGCGCCACATCGCCGACGGCGTCGACGGCGAGGTGAAATTCGCGGCCTTCACCGGCAAGGCGGCGCTGGTGATGCGCAACAAGGGTTGCGACAACGCTTCCACCATCCACTCGCTGATCTACCGCGCCCGCGAATCCGGCGTCGAGCAGCCGAGCTTTGAGCTGTGGGACGACGCGCCCGCCTCGAAAGCAAAGCTGATCGTGATCGACGAATGCTCGATGGTGGACGCCGAGCTCGGCCGCGACCTGATGTCGTTCGATTGCCCGCTCTTGGTGCTCGGCGATCCCGCGCAACTGCCGCCGATCCAGGGCGGCGGCTACTTCACCGATTGCGAGCCCGACGCGATGCTGACCGAGGTGCATCGCCAGGCCCAAAACGATCCGATCGTGCGGATGTCGATGGACATCCGCGAGGGCCGCGAGCTCGAGATCGGCCGCCACGGCGAAAGCGAAGTGGTCGTCGCGCGACGAGCTCGATCCGGACCGGGTGATGAGCGCCGACCAGGTGCTGGTCGGGCGCAACAACACCCGCCGCGCCTACAACATGCGGGTGCGGCAGCGGCAGAACATCGAGGATCCGTTGCCGGTGGCCGGCGACAAGCTGGTGTGCCTGCGCAACAACCGCAAGAAGGGCCTGTTCAACGGCGGGCTGTGGCGGGTGAAGTCGCGCGCGCAGTCGAGGTCGAAGTCGAGCATCATCACCATGCGGCTGTCGCCGGACGAGGATTTCGGCCACAAGGTGACGAAAGTCTCGGTGCGCGGCGACTGCTTTGGCGGCGCCATCGAGACCATCCCGTGGGAGCAGCGCAAGCCCTATGACGAATTCGATTACGGCTATGTGCTGACGGTGCACAAATCGCAGGGCTCGCAATGGGACGACGTCGTGCTGTTCGACGAGAGCTTTGCGTTCCAGGACAGCCGCGCGCGCTGGCTCTACACCGGCATTACGCGGGCGGCGAAACGGCTGAGCGTGGTGGTGTAGTCGATTTCCCCGCGACAAAGTAAAAATCCTCGCGTCCGGGCGGCGAGCCGTAGATGAACGGCTGCTGCTCGTGCTTGGTCGAACTCCAGACGTCGTCGCGAACGATGTCGAACAGTTTTCGCACCTCGACATGCGGCTCCTTGACGTCGCGCGCCACCGCAATCGCGAACGGACTGTCGACGCCCTCGCCGTCGAGCGCGGTCTCGCCGTGCTTGGCGGCGTACACCACCATGAAACCGGCGCTGGGCTCGATATTCGAGAGCCCCTTGTCGACCAGTTTCAGCGCCATGGTCCGCTGCATGGTCGGCGCGAACGGATTGTCGCGGCAGGCATCGAGCATCACGAGGTGCAGCTTGCGCGCGGCGCCGACCGCGGCGATCACCTGCTCGAGCGCCACCGCCTCGGTCTCGGCATCCTTGTCCACGGCGAGCCTGGCGTCGACCGGCACCAGATAGTTGACGCCGCCGATCTCGAGGCCATGGCCGGCGTAGTACATCACCGCCCAGTCGGCTTTCTCGGCGTCGCGCGCAAACGCGCGCAGCGTGTCGAAAAACTTCGTCGCGGGTCAGGTCGTTGGCAAGCGTCACTGTCCTGGAATCCGACCGCACGCAGGGAGTCGGCGATCAGCTTGGCGTCGCGCGGCGGATTGGCGAGTTGCGGCACGTTCTTGTAGGCGCCGTTGCCGATGACGAGCGCGACGCGCTTGGTCGTCGTGGCCCCCGCCGGAGCCTGCGGCGTCAGCGCGGCGAGCCGCTCGCGCGCTTTTTGGCGCGCGGCTGCGACTTCGTAATTGTCGTAGGGCGTCAGCGCAAAACTGGCTGACCGATAGTCGGCGCGCGCCTGTTCCAGATTATGCTTTCGCTCGAACAATTCACCCCGGCCCGTCATGGCCGCGCACATGATTGGGATTGAGGCTGAGCACGAAATTGAAGTCTTTCAGCGCAGCGTCCAGATCTCCCTTGGCCAGATAGAGTTCGCCGCGGCTTGCCAGATTGTACTGGTTTTTCGGCATCTTTTCGAGCACGGCGTTGCAGTCAACAAGCGCCTTGTCGAACTGGCCCATCGCCGTATAGGTGAGACAGCGATAGCCGCGGTGCCCGAGGGCCGCGGGATCGATCCGCTCCGCTTCGGCAAAATCCTTGAGCGCGCCGTCATAATCCTTGTTGATCGTCAGCACGTGCCCGCGATTGAAGCGCGCGACATAAAGATTCGGATTGGCATTTACGGACGCGTTGAAATCGTCGAGCGCACTTTGGATCGCACCCTGGCGCAGATACAGCGTGCCGCGATTGTTGAGCGCCAGCGGGGCGTTGGGACGCATCTGCAGCACCAGATTGTAGTCCGCCATCGCGTTGGCATCGTCACCCTTTCCCTCATAGGCGAGCCCGCGGCCGTTGATATAATTGGGGTTGTCCGGATCGGCGGCATGGGCCGCTTCGAACGCCGCGAGCGCTTTGTCGTAGTTGCGCTTGAGCCGAAACGCATTTCCCCTGGCGTCATAGGCGATGGCCAGATCCTTGCCCGACACCTGCCCCGCCGCAATCACGCTCTCGCAGGCGTCAAGACGCGCCTTGGCCTCGGTCTGCCGATCGCGACACAAATCCATGTCATCGGCCAGCGCGGGGCCGGCGACCACTACCAGGACTGCCGATGCGAAAACCGCGCGCAACATTTTCGAAAACGCTTCCAGCCGGAACAGACATTTGTCGATCAAATGCCGTCGCGGTTCATCTGGAGCGCTTTGGTGTCATTTCGCCAACGGTTCCCCGGCGCGCGCTGGTGCCGGGCCTTCGGAAACGGTAACGCCTTGGACAGGCGGAATTATTCACGGACTCGTGTGCGTAAGCCGGTAACAAACCCCACCCCGCCGCGTATCTTGGGAGGTCGAAGCAGGGAGCCTGGTCGATTGCGAAACGCGGCTCCCGCCCTAGACTGCCAGCCAATTCCGGTCACCCCTTAAGGAAACCCGAGAGGAAATCCCATGTCCCGCAGCCAATTCAGCCGCCTTTCGCTCTGCGCCGCCGCTATTGGCGCGCTGGCGATCACCGCCTTTGCGGTTGCGCCCTTGCGCGCCGCCGAAGACGCGGTCGTCATCCCCGCTCCTGCCGTCGACGTCCAGTCGTCCGACGGCATCCAGACCGCGGTCCTCGCCGGCGGCTGCTTCTGGGGCGTACAGGGCGTGTTCCAGCACACCGCGGGTGTCGTCAACGCCGTGTCCGGCTATGCCGGCGGCAACAAGGCGACCGCCGACTACAACACGGTGTCCTCCGGCACGACCGGGCATGCCGAATCCGTCCAGGTCAAATACGACCCGAAGCAGATCAGCTACGGCAAGATCCTGCAGATCTTCTTCTCGGTCGCGCACGACCCGACCCAGTTGAACCGCCAGGGACCGGACTCCGGCACGCAATATCGTTCCGCGATCTTCACCACGTCGGACGAGCAGAAGAAGGTGGCGGATGCCTATATCGCGCAACTCAATGCGGCAAAGGTCTACCGGAGGCCGATCGTGACCAAGGTCGGTGCGTTGGAGGGATTTTTTCCGGCCGAGGCCTATCATCAGGACTACCTGACGCTGCACCCGAGCCAGCCTTATATTGCCTATAATGACCTGCCGAAGATCGAGAACCTGAAGAAGATCTTTGCGGAGAACTACATCGAGAAGCCCACGCTGGTCAGCAGTGCAAAGGTCACCAACTGAGCGGCTAAGGAGGAGAGATGACAGACACCAAGACAAAGCCCGGCAAGATCGAGAAGAGCGAGGCCGAGTGGCGCAAGGAACTGACGCCGATGCAATATGCCGTGTTACGGGAAAAGGCGACCGAGCGGCCGTTCTCCGGCGAATATGAGCACGAGCACCGCGCCGGCGCCTATGTCTGCGCCGGCTGCGGACAGACGCTGTTCGAATCCGACGCCAAGTTCGATTCCGGCTGCGGCTGGCCGAGCTTCACTCAGCCTGCGGGCGAAAGCCATGTCGACGAGGAGCGCGATTTCAGCCACGGCATGATCCGCACCGAGGTGCTGTGCTCGAAATGCTCAGGCCATCTCGGCCATGTCTTCAACGACGGGCCCGGCCCGACCGGGCTTCGCTACTGCATCAACTCGGCGGCGCTGAAGCTCGAGCCGAAATAATTCAAACGTCATTGCAAGCCAACTTGTCGCGCGGTTTGGTTCCCTTGCTGGAACCAAACCGCGGATTATGCTTTGGTTGACCTGAGGTGCGGCAGTGCCCATTTGGCCTGCAGCCTCACGGGGAGAATGCCATGTCGCTTGGAACGATACTGATCATCATCCTGATTATCTTCCTGCTCGGCGGCTTCAGCGGCCGATTTCGCGGCTACGGGTATGGCTATGGCCACTCCGGCATGGGGCTTGTCGGGGTTGTTCTGGTGATTTTGCTCATTCTGGTGCTTCTCGGCAAGCTCTGATCCATGTAAGGCATTGAAATATACTAGATTTATTCCGGGTTGGGCCGGCCTGCGCCCGGATTCATCATTCGACCTATGGGGATTCGCAATTCTGTCAAACAGGCCTATATTAGGGGGCGAAATGACGCGTACGGCGTGCCGCCGGGTTGCGGCCTGACCGTCGCCAAAAAATCCCCATTCGCCCGCGCACGCGCCAAAGAGGCAACGCGCGCTCGCGCCAAAAAGACAAGAGGTCGTCGACCATGCGTCCGTTCAACTTCAACACCGCCGCCGAACTGTTTCCCGCCGCCATCCGCAAGAAGAAGCGCGCTGGCTTTGCCTATCGTCGATTTGGCACCGCGGCCGAAGCCGTTCGTTTTGCGATTGAAGAGTTGCCGGCGGATTCGCTGAACGGCGCCTATTTGCAGGTCGAGGAAGCCCGCTTCGACCAGAGCGGCATTCGCTCGCTGTATGAGAGCGAGGCCTTTCCGTTGCCGCGCCGCCCGCGCAAGCCCGAGCCGGCTGCCGCCAATAGCGACAAGGACGCGGCTTAAGCTATCCATCAAGCGCTTTTCTTCTTGCGCATGATCTTCGCGCAAACGCTTCCGCGTCTGCCGCCAAGGATCATGCGCGCTAACGCTGCTTCTCCATCCAGCGCCGCAACAGCCGCACATTGCGCATGTTGGCGCGGAACAGCACGTCGAACGCGTCGCCGGCGACCGGCACGGTGCCGATCACGCCCTGGATCGCGACATTGCCCAGCATGCGGGCGGTGACGTGCCAGGGCGCGCCGAGCGCGCGCGCCTCGCGCACCAACCAAAGCGATAGCGCGGTTGCAATGATGTCGCCGACCACCGGAATCAATCCAACGATGCCGTCGACGCCGTAGCGAATTTTTGTGCCGGGCAGGATGAAGGCGATGTCGAGCAGTTTCGCCACCGCATCCAGCCGCGCCAACCGCTGCTCGCGGGTGAGATTGCCGAACGGATTAGCGCTGCCGAAATCGAAGCGGAAGCTTCGAAACCCCTGCCCCAGCGATTCCCGTGGAATCTCGCGGCCGTCCTGGTCGATCACCTTGCCGCGCGCTTCCGCGCCCGGGAAATCGGCGCGCGAAGTTTGCCCGGAACGTTCGTTCCTGGAACGGGTGCGGTTGGGGATCAAAATCTCTTCGTTGGACATTGCCATCAGATGGGTAGCGAGCGAGGCGGCCGCAAGTTGCGCCGCTTTTTCGTGTGTCAGCCTGATGACGAGGTCACCGGGTGCGGCGGCTCCTCGCCGTATTTATGTGTCAGCCACGAGGACACGGTGCCCGGGATCAGGCCGACCAGGCCATAGAGGATGAACTGGACGGCGCCGCTGTCGGGCCCGCGCGAGCCGTACAGGAGTTCGGCGGCGATGAACCCGACCACACCGACCAGCACTACGCGAAGCACCGGGCCGATTCGCTTGATGTGAAAGAGAATGTCATCGACCGCGCCGATCATCAGTGCCGGCAGGATGCCGAACAGATAGCTGTATTGCAGTGTTGTGAAAAACACCTTGAACAATTTTGCGACTTCCCCGCCACTGATGTCGCTCCAGTAGCCGGACTGATACGTGGTCGTCAGCAGCAGCCAAAACCCGCCGAGCAGCGGACCCACCGCCGCGAAAATCAGATAACGTTTCATGGGAACCCCTCGCGCATCGTGCCAAGCAACAATGCCTAAGAGATTAGCCTACTCTCCCCACGCCGCAAACGCGTCGTTGAAGGCGCGCTCGCCGGGGGCGCCCTTCTCGATCGCGATGATGGCGCGGCGCTGGTTGGAATAGACCAGCGGCACGTCGAACCACGAACGCTCCTTCAACAGCTGCACGTTGCGCGCGCGGTCGTTATCGACATTGCTCAAGCCCACCAGGAAGAAGCCGTCGGTGACCTTTACCGCGAGCCCCGCCAGCGGCGTGCCGCGCGCCTGCTCGTTGGATTTCATCAGGATGCCGGGCACATTGCCGACACCGCCGCCGTTGAAGTCGGGCGGCAGGATGAAAGTCAATTCCGCGGTGTGGCTTGCCGGCAGCGATGAATCGGTGTTGCGGCGGAACGACATCGTCATCTTGAATTTGCGGTCGGGAATGTCGATGTCGGCGCGCACGGAGATATCGGCCTTTTGATTGCCGGAGGCCTTGATCGGTTCGGTCCGCCAGATCACCGAGCCGACATACTGCTTGCCCTTGGGATCGGAAGGATCCTCGTCATACAGCACCACGCGCTGCGCCACCGGCGCGACCGGCTGGTCCGACGACGACGGCTGGCCGACACGATCGGGAATCTTCGGCTTCGACAGCGACGCGTTATTGTCCTTTGGCGCTTCCACCGCCGGTGAGGATTTGAACAGGCCGGTCACGCTGGAGACCACCGATCTGCCCCACAGGATCGCGGCGCCCACCAGGATCAGGACGACGCCGATCGCGATCGCGCTCTTGAACGGAAACACCTGGCCGGCGCGGGCCGGCTTCTTCGGCTCGCGATCGGCGTCGCGCCCGATGCGCGGGCGCGGCGACGGCGGCGGCGCGTAGCGTTCGCCCTCTTCGACTGATTCGTCGTAGGAATAGGGCGCCTCGGGATCGGCGCCGCGATTTTCCATGCTCGGCTCGAGCCGGTCGAATTCCGGCGAGGGCGACGGCACGTTGGCATAGGTTTTCCGCGCGGCGCGGTTGGCTTGCGCCGCGGCGCGGCCGAGATCGTCGGCGTCCGCAGTGATGTCGCGGAAGCCGCGCACGCCCGGGGCCTGCGGCACCGGCGGCGGACCGGCCTCACCGCGGCGAGCCGGTGGGCCGGCACGGTCGCGGACCGGCGGCAGTTGTGGGTCCTGCATCGTGACCTGCGGCTGGGACGGCGGTTGCAGCCGCGGCGACTGCGGAGGTTCGGGGCGAAGGTTGCGCTGGGCCCGCGGGTCGCCCCGCTCGTCCTGTCCAAGCGGCTGGCGTTGGTCGCGCGGCGGTTGCGGCTGACCAGGTGGGCGCGGACGCCCGGGCGGCGCCGAAGGCTGAGCGCCGGCCGGCGCTGGCGCCTCCGCTTGCCGGGCACTGGCGTTGGCGCGGCGGAAAGCGTCGCCGCCGCGCGACGCGCCGCCGCCACTGCCGCCGGAGCGTGCGTCACGGGCGCGCTGGGCGGCCTCGGATTCGACCTTGCGTACCGCCTCTTCCAGCGACAGCCGCTCGCGGGTGATCTCGGATTCGGAGAGCGGCGGTTGCACGCTGCGCAGCTGCGCGATCAGCGCGGCGCGGGCCCGCTCGTAGAGCGCACGGCGGCTCTCGCCGGGAGCACTGGGGTCCAGTCCGGCAATGGCGCGGGCGATCAGCGGGTAGTAATCAGCCATTTCAACTCAACTATGCGGACGTCCCGGTAACATCTCGTTAAGCCTCGAAAGGGTTCTGCACCAGAATAGTATCCTCGCGTTCGGGGCTGGTGGAAAGCAAGGCGATTGGACATCCCACCAGTTCCTCGACCCGGCGCACATATTTGATCGCCTGGGCCGGTAAATCCGCCCAGGAGCGGGCATTGGCGGTCGGCTCTCGCCAGCCCTCGATGGTCTCATAGATCGGCACTACCCGCGCTTGCGCGCCCTCACCGGCCGGCAGATGGTCGATTTCCCGGCCGTCCAGCCGATAGCCGGTGCAGACTTCGATTGAGTCGAAGCCATCGAGAATATCGAGCTTGGTCAGCGCCAGCCCGTTGATGCCGCAGGTCCGCACGGTCTGGCGTACCAGCACGGCGTCGAACCAGCCGCAGCGCCGCTTGCGCCCGGTGTTGACGCCGAATTCCTTGCCGCGGCGGCCGATCTCCTCGCCGATCTCGTCATGCAGCTCGGTTGGGAACGGGCCCTGGCCGACCCGGGTCGTATAGGCCTTGCAGATGCCCAGAACATAGCCGACCCCGCCCGGCCCTATCCCGGTTCCGGTGGCCGCCTGCGCCGCTACCGTGTTGGACGAGGTGACATAGGGATAGGTGCCATGGTCGACGTCAAGCAGCGCGCCCTGCGCGCCCTCGAACAGGATGCGCTTGCCCTCGCGCCGCTTGAGGTCGAGCAGCCGCCACACGGTTTCGGCATAGGGAAGAAGCTTTGGCGCCAGCATGCTCAGCTCGCGCAAAATTCCGCCGCCGTCGATCTCTTCCAGATTGTGCCCGCGCCGCAGCGCGTTGTGGTGCGCCAACAGGCGGTCGATCTTGTGCGGCAAGGTATCGAGATCGGCGAGGTCCATCAGGCGGATGGCGCGGCGGCCGACCTTGTCTTCGTAAGCCGGCCCAATACCGCGCCGGGTGGTGCCGATCGCGGTGACGGCGTTACCGGATTCCCGCAAGGCATCGAGCTCGCGATGCAGGGGCAGGATCAGCGTGACGTTTTCGGCGACACGAAGATTCTCCGGGCTGATGGCGACGCCCTGGCCCCGCAACTTGGCGACCTCATCGAGGAACGCCTGCGGATCGAACACCACGCCGTTGCCGATCACGGCAAGCTTGGAAGGCCGCAGCACGCCCGAGGGCAATAGCGCAAGCTTGTAGGTTTCGCCGTTGATGACGAGGGTGTGGCCGGCATTGTGGCCGCCCTGGAAGCGGACGACGATGTCGGCCTGCTCCGACAGCCAGTCGACGATCTTGCCCTTCCCTTCGTCGCCCCATTGGGCGCCGACGACGACAACATTGGCCATTCGCGGGTATTCCCTTTGCAACTATCATCATACGAGCATGACTGATCGGAAAACCCGTCCCCCCTCGGGACCGAAGTCCGAGGGCATGCTTTTTCCGGATCATGCGCCCAGCCAAAATCACGGCCGGGGCCGCTCGCATGCGAGGCAGCCCCACCGGATAAAGGAAGCGGGTCGGCTACGCAAGCAAGAAGGGCTCTCGGAGACGCCTCCTGGGGGCCTCCAAGCTATTGATATCCCCGTAAAATTTGTGTCCAGACGATGGCAGCGTCGGCGCCCTGCGGCGTCTCGCCTGCCACGACCAGTCTACGAGACGGCTCGCCATTCCGTTTCAAGGCTGCGGTCGGCGATTTGGCGCCGGTTTGCGAGCGAGGCAAACGAAAGCGACAGCGGGACCACGACGACCAATAGCGCGGCCGCCGCGATCAATCCGGCCGATGGGGATTGCCAGAGGTCCTGCAGCCGACCCACGAGCGAAGGCCCGACCGCCAACAACACGTAGAAGAGGGTGTAGAACACGCCGAAGCCGACCGAACGCTGGCTCGCTTTGAGGACTTGCGCAGGCAAGGAAAGGATCGCGCCCGACAACGGACCGACCGCCACCCCGAACATCAGGCAGGAAATCGTCGGATAGATACCGCCGACAAACAGCGTCAGCGCACAAGCTGCGATCAGCGCACAGACCGCGATCGCCGCGATCGGCTTGCCCAGCCGGTGAACGAGATAGCCGCCGGAGGGGATCGCGAGGATCGTGAGCCAGATCGCAAGGCTGGTCAGCGACGCGGCCGCGGTCGGCGACGATCCACGTGCCGTCAGCAACAGCGGCGCATAGCTGAAGAACAGGATGCAGGCGAGATTCATCGCGCCCCAGACAATGCCTGCGATCGTGACCGGCACCAGCACGGCGCCCGGAAGCCTCGCCCGGTCGATCGTTGCTGCTTGCATCGCTTGCGGAGACGGCGAGACAAAGCCGAACGCAACGAGCGCCCCGCCGGCGCACAGCGCGCCGGAGATCATGACCGCAGGCCATCCCCACATCTGCGCGACAAAGGCCTGGATCGGCAGCGCCAGCATCGCCCCGAACGGCCAGCTCATTTGCAGGATTGACATCGCCAGCACGATTTCGCGGGCATCGAACCAGTCGGTCGTCATCTTGGTGGCAACCAGCACGACGATGGTCGCGCCGACGCCGCCGACGGTGCGCGCGACCAGCGTCACCACGAAACTCTCCGACGAGGAGAGCGCCACGCCCGAGATCGCCATCAGCGCCAGGCCCGCAAGCCCGAGCGTCTTTTCCCGAAAACGCCGGCCGAGCAATCCGGCCGGAAAGGCAACGACGACGCCCGGCAGCAGATAGGCGCCAAGCAGCACGCCGATTTCGGAATAGTCGATCGAAAGGTCCCGCATCAAGAGCTGCGCGGACGATCCGACCGACTGGAACTGGAATCCGGTGGCCGCGCGCGCCGCAAACAGGATTGCGAGAATGATCCACCTTCGGCCCGGCATCTGCCCCCCGATCAGTTCGACCGTTCGAGGTCCCGGCTCAACAGATTGGAGAATTCCGACAACTCCTCCTCGGAGATGTCGTGGAGCGCGAGGCGGACCTGCATGATCGCGAGGTCGATCAGATGACCCGCGAGCGGCACGCCGCCGGAAACAACGGCGTTGCGCTGCTGGATCAGCATCGGGATGACATTACGCAGACGATGGGCGCTAAACTCGTCCATGCCGCTGTCCTTTGAGACTTCGCGGCGACGTCGCGACCAGCCAGTGCCGCGTGGTCGCGATGTCGGCGAACAATTCCCTAGTGGCGACGACGCGCACGGACTGCGCATCGGCGTCGTCCCGGCGGCGGCCGACCGACGCGTCGCTTAAGAAGGTGACGCGGTGGCCGCGATACGACGCGTCGATCGCGGTTGCAAGGCGGGTCTCTTCGGCGATAAAGCCGCCGATCGCAAAGCCGCCGGCCCGAGAAACCACGTCGTCAAAAAGCTGATTGGCGTAACAGGAAGGCTGTTGCCGCTCGAACACCATATCGGAGCGCTTCGGCTCAAAGCCCGAAATCCACGCCGCCGACCGTTCGATCGATCCGCCACGCTCGGCGTGCCTGGTGAAGGCGATCGGCAGTCCCATGTTCCGTGCATGCGTGATCGCGGACATGCAGTTTTCCAGCGAGCGCGCGAGATCAAAGGTGCGCTCGTGCGCGAGCTCCTCGTAGTTTCGCTCCTGCAAGTCGACCATCACCAAAAGACGGCTGCTCGACGCGCCGAGATAGGTCCTGAGATCGATGACGGCGCTCATCTTGCATCCGCCGTGTTGGAAACACCCCGGCTCGCCGACTTCTCCAGAATGCCCGGCGTATCCCAGCGGCCCTCGGGCCGGATCAGCACATAGGGATCGTCGTCAAGCGTGATGCTTTGCGGGTGTTTTTCGGTTTCCAGTTTGACCTCGACATAGTCGAAATCGGAGAACACCAGCTCGCGGCCACCCATCTGCCTGAAGCCGCGCAACTCCCACACCTTGAGGTAGCGCTTTTGCGAGTGCGCATAGAGCACGCTGTAGCCCTTCTTGCGGCAGAGATCGATCGCCGCATCGAGGATGCGCCCGGCAAGGCCGCCGCCGCGGCCTTCGTGGCGCACGGCCAGCCGCTCAAGCTTGGCAAAGTCGGCAAAATACCTGATCCGCATGCATCCGACCGGCTCGCGGTCCTTGTGGCAGATCAAATGGGTGGCGGAAAAATCATTACCGTCGAACTCCTCCTCGAACGGGCATCGCTGTTCGGCCATGTAAATCGCGCCGCGGATCGCGATCACGCGCGCCATCTCATCCATCGACCGCACCACCTCGACGGTGACGGGATCATGCGCCGCGGGCTGCACCGGAACATCGCCGGAGCGATCGAACATCTGCAGGTTCGGCGCGAACAGACCGTCGTAATGCGCGCCCGGCGAAAATCCGAGCGGCTCCAGCACCCTCAAGCCGCCCTTGGTCACAGGGCGCGAATAGATGTTGACGCCCCGATAGAGCGGCGTGGAGAACTTTTGCAGCACCAGCGGGATCGCGGCTGCGATCGTCCCCTTCGCGTGGATGGCCCAGACATAGATACCGGCCGGCCGTTCCGATTGCCGTGCAATGTAACAGAACTCCGGCTTCTTGGTATTGAGCCTGCCGTCGATCAACCGCCGCGTGCCTTCATGCGTCAGCGGCAGCACCGCGAGAAAGCCATCCCCCTTGGGGGCGGCGATATTGAACCGGTCCCGCTTCGCGATCGCCCAGAACGTATCCGGGTTATGATTGGCGACCGACTGGAACATCTGGTTCGAGGTGAGGCCGGGAATATCCTCGCGCGCCGCATCGACCAGCGAAGCGATGCTGGTGGCATCAACGTTGAAGATCACCGTGCGTTTAGCGAGTTGCAGCGCGGTCATCCGGTCGAGGGAGAACGTGGCGGGGGTGTCTTGCGAGGCACGTCCGCTGGCGGTTTTGCGAATTAAGCCGAGGTCGAGCGCGGTCATTTTGTCGTCTCTTGGTTGTGAAACGGCCGTATTTCTGCAATGAATAATGAAAGAACGATAAAGGCGGTTTGTATGCACTCACCTGAGCGCAGGGGTGCGCACAACGGTGCGCATACCCCGGGGCGGATGGCGAACTGGGACCTGGTTCGCATATTCCTGGAGGTGGCGCGGATCGGCAGTTTCCGCGCTGCCGCCGAACAATTGAACATGTCCGCGAACTTCCTGAGCAAGCGGATCTCGCTGTTGGAACGCGCCTACAAGACGACGCTGATGACCCGGCATGTCGGCGGCATCCGGCTGACGCGGGAGGGCCTGCAGGTTCTGGAAGCGGCCAAGCGGATGGAAGAGGCTTCCTTCGGTCTCGACGTCGCGCTCAACCAGGCGACGCCTTCGTTGAGCGGCGAGGTGCGGATCGCCGTCACCGAGGGGCTCGGCACGTTCTGGCTCGCGCCGCGGCTGGTCGAGTTTCAAAGGGCCTATCCGGGGCTTTTGGTCGATCTGAAGTGCGAGATGCGCTCGGCCGATGTGATGCGCCTGGAAGCCGACCTCGCCGTGCAGCTTGAACATCCCGACCAGCCCAATTTGAAGCGCCTCAAGATTGGACGGCTTCACATCATGCCGTTCGTGAGCCCGTCCTATGTCGAAGTCTACGGCATGCCGAAGAATGCCGACGACATCCGTCAAAACCATCGCATCGTCATTCAGGACGCGGAGCAGACCAAGGCCAAGGAGATGTACGCGAAATATGCGGATCGCGAGCAGGTCGGCTTCGTCGCGATGCGCAACAATGTCTCGACCGCGCATCTGTGGTCGATCGCCAAGGGCGCCGGCATCGGTTGGTTGCCGACCTATGTGCCGGCGCTTGGCGACCCGCTGATACCGCTCGATATCGGCGTTCAGTTCGAACTCGACATCTGGCTCGCCTATCATCCCGACGCCAAGAAGATCGCCCGCGTCAGACAGTTGATCGACTGGACCGTGCAATCCTTCGACGGACGCAAATATCCGTGGTTCCGCGACGAGTTCGTGCACCCGAAGGATTTGCAGAAGGCCTACAAGGAGGCCGAGCCTTTGGTGAACCTGTTTGCCGGCTTCAAGAAAGTGTCGCGCCCGAAAGTGGTGCGGATTTTTGCCGATCGCGCCAACGGGACCGATCAATGACAGGCAACGCGACCGACGGGCACATCGATCAGCTTGTGAAAGCCAGATGGCTTGCCATCGGGCTTTCGCAAAGCGATCTCGCCGAAGTGCTCGGCGCCGCGATCAAGCAGAGCCCCGCCGACGTCGACGCCTCGCGGGCCGCGGCCGGCCGTCTGATGCAGATCGCCGACGCGCTCGGCTTTCCGGCGAATTTCGTGCGAAGCTCCGTGGAGACCAGGCAGGAACTCAGCAAGAGACCAGACAAGGCACTCGGCAAGACCATTCGCCGGAACAAAGCGGCGGTTCGCTGCAATCGTTGCTTGATTTGCGCCTGCTGCGGGCGTTTCGTGAATTGCACGATCATCGCAGCAAGCGGATGCTGATTCACCTCGCCGAGCAGATGGTCCGGCGCCAGGCAAACCGCCACGGCGACGCCGGCTAGCACACCCTCAAGCTTTCCTTTTGTACGTAACGGCAGCCATTGCCGGCGGATGCATGGTCGCGATGCGTCCGCCACCATTGCCGGGTCGCGAAAATCCGTGTCTGTGGGCTGGGCCGGACCAGAATCACCGGCCCGGCGGTGCACGCCGGGCGGGGCCGCGGCGCATTGAACCGACAATAACGAGCGCCCAACGCCCCCATGTCCGCTTCCGATCAAGCCCCGACTGCCGCGCCTTCCGGAAACTGGCTCGTCAACCAACCCTATCTCTTGCTCTCGATCACAGCGTTGTTCTGGGCCGGCAATGCCATCGTCGGCCGCCTCGCCGCCGGACATATTCCGCCGGTGACATTGTCGTTCCTGCGCTGGTCGCTGGCGTTTCTCATCATCCTTCCCTTTGCCTGGAAGCATCTGGTGCGCGACTGGCCTGCGATCCGCGCCAGGTTAGGCACGATGGTCGCTCTCTCCATCACCGGCATCGGCGGCTTCAGCGCATTGCAATACTGGGCGCTCGAACACACCCAGGCGCTGAACACGTTGCTGCTGCAATCCGCCGGACCCCTGATCGTCGCGGTGTGGTCGCTGATCCTGTTCGGCGTACGATTGACGCTGGCGCAAGCTATCGGCGTCGTGGTGTCGCTGGCCGGCGTGCTAGTGATCCTGCTGCACGGCGACCTCACCGCGCTTTCAACCATCCGATTTAACGAGGGCGACCTCATCTTCATGGTCGCGCTGACGATCTTCGGCCTCTACGCAGTGCTGACGCTGAAGCGTCCGGCGATTCACGGCCTGTCGTTTGTCGCCTTCACTTTCGGCTGCGGCGCGGCGTGCATGATCCCGCTCGTGATCTGGGAATCGTTCTCGCGCCCGCTGATGGCGTTCGACACCGCGAACCTCTTGACGTTGTTTTACGTCGCGGTGTTTCCCTCGACGCTGGCCTATCTGTGCTTCAATCGCGGCGTGCAGCTGATCGGCGCCAACCGCGCCGCGCCGTTCCTTCATGTGGTGCCGGTGTTCGGCTCGATCATGGCGATCGTGTTTCTCGGCGAGCAGCCGCAGGCGTTCCACATCATCGGCTTTGCGATGGTGCTGACCGGCGTCTTCGTCGCCTCACGCAGGTCCAAGCCGTTTTAGCAAACCGCGCACGTCGCCCGCTTCACGCGCACGTCGCCCGCTTCAGATGTAGCGCGCCGCTCCCATGCATAGCGCCGTCACCGCGAGCAGGGCCGCCGCCACGCGCTGGGCCGTGGCGATCCGCGACCGCGCCGCTGGCCCGTCGGCCGTTCCGTTGCGCAAGGTTTTGATCGCGCGGCCGCCGATTGAGGCCTGAACGCCGGCGGCGACCAGCGCGCAGAATGCGCCGGCGGCGAGGATCGCTTCGGCCGTGCCAAATGTGCCGGCATGGACCAGGTGACCGAGATAGCCCCCGGTCAGGATGGCGACCCCGGCCGCGCCCATTTGCGGACCGAACAGCAGTTCGCCGCCCGCGCCACCGGTTCGCGCCAGGGTGAAGCTCGAGCCGGCCCAGAACACCGAAGACAAGACATGAAGGGACAGGACGATGACGAGTGCAATCTGCATGAGGCCGCTCCGGAATCGATGTTGCAATTAGATATACAATATGTATAGTCAATATGTCAGAAGGTTGGCAAGCGGATGCCAAGGCGAATCGATGCGAGACGAACCTATGTGAGTTCCGTCCGCGCCGCGGCGGCGGCCGAGACACGGGATCGTGTCATCGAGGCCGCGGCCAGATGCTTGCGCGAGGACGCGGGCATCGCGAGCTTCTCGCTCGACAATGTGGCAAAGGCGGCGGGCGTCACGCGGCTCACCGTCTATAATCAGTTCGGATCGCGGCGCGCCTTGCTGGAGGCCGTGTTCGACGACATCGCGCGCCAGGGCGGTCTTGCCCGGATTGCACAGGCAATGGCGATGCCGGATCCGCGCGCGGCGCTGGACGCCATGGTCGAGATCTTCTGCGCCTTCTGGAGCCGGGATCCTGCCATTGGCCGGCTGCATGACGCGATGGCGACCGACCCCGAATTCGCAACTGCCCTGATCGAACGCAACGAGCGGCGACGAAAGGCGTTGGTAGTTCTGGTCGATCGAATAGCCGCAAACGCCGCGTCGCGGCGGTCGCGGCAGGACGTCGTCGACATGATCTTCGCGCTCACAAGCTACGCGATGTTCGCGATGCTGCGGGCGAGCCGCTCGACGAGCGAGGTATGCGATCTGGTGCGCGCAGCCTGCCACCGCGCGCACGAACCGCTTGAGGAGAGCACTAGCTGATCCTGAATTTGCTGTAGGCCTCGGTGGTCGCAATGATGACATGCTCGGCGCATCCGTTGCGGCGATGCGGGTCGCACAGGTTTTCGTAGTCGGCCGATGTCATCATGTCGATGAAGGCTGCGAGCGAGGGATAGTACACCAGCGCCAGATAATCCCAGCCGTTGCCGGCTTGAGGGCCGAGCGCGACCGCCTTGGCGTCGCCGGTCCACAACAGCGTGCCGCCGCGCGCCTTGATCATCGGCACCGTCAGGGCGCTGTAACGAAGATAGGCATCCCAGCCGCTGCCCTCGCCGTCGAGCGAGCGCTCGCGAAATCGCATCAGGTTCACCATCACGATCGGCCCCTGATGGTCCAGCGCCTTCAACCCCTCGATATTCAGCAAATCCACGCCCATGAACGGCTCCCTGATCGCGCAAAGCACGGGACATTGTAGCATTGCGGATGCGGCACTTGTCGCGCACGTATTTTCGGGCACAAGGTGCGACGCCGATTGAAGGACCTGATATCAGCGCATTGCCCGCCGCACCCGAGCACCATTCCCCGCTTCGCTGGCTCAATAACCAGCCTTATCTGCTGCTAAGCCTGACCGCGCTGTTCTGGGCCGGCAATATCGTGCTGGCGCGTTATGTCGCCGGACATGTGCCGCCGCTGACGCTGTCCTGCGTGAGGTGGATCGGCGCGTTCCTCATGCTGCTGCCGTTTGCCTGGCCGCATCTGAAGCGCGACTGGCAGGCGCTGCGCGCACAGCTTCCGTTATTGGTGGTGCTGTCGGCGACCGGATTTGCCATCAACAACGCGTTGTCCTACTGGGCGCTGCAGTACACCCAGGCGCTGAACGCCCTGCTGATCCAGTCGTCCGGGCCGCTGTTCGTGGCGTTGTGGTCGCTATGTTTCGGCGTGCGGTTGACCTGGGCACAGCTCGCCGGCATTGCCGTCTCGCTCGCAGGCGTGCTCACCATCATCCTGCGCGGTGATTTTAGTGCGCTCGCCACTATCCAGTTCAACAAGGGCGACGTGTTGTTCGCGGGCGCCGTTTTGTCCTTTGGACTCTATTCGGCGCTGATGCCGCGTCGGCCGAAGACGCATCAATTGTCATTGATTTCCTTCACCATCGGCTGCGGTGCACTGCTGCTGCTGCCGTTCTCGATCTGGGAATATTACACCGGCTTTAAGCTGCAAACCCGATCTTCTGACATGGGCGACGCTGATCTATGTCGTGATCTTTCCCTCGACGCTGGCGTATCTGTTCTTCAACCGCGGCATCGCGTTGATCGGGCCAAACCGCGCCGCGCCGTTCTTTCACGTGGTGCCGGTGTTCGGCTCTATGATGGCGATCGTCTTCTCGGCGAACACCCGCGGCGTTTCACATCATCGGCTTTGCGCTGGTGCTATCAGGCATTTTTATCGCCTCGCGGCGGCAGAGCGGCGCGGGCCAGGCTTGACGCGATCGCGTCCATTGCAACGATTGTGTCACATGGCCGCGCTAGGGTGGACCGATGTGCGGGCCGCCGCTTGCCGTTGCCCGCAATATTCGAGGGCCATCGCGATGATTACCGTGCCGGAGCTTGCAGCCGACGCATTGGGCAAATTCCTCGCAAACTACATGCGCCGCCGCTTTGGCTCGTCGCAGGCGCATCTCGTCGAGATGGTGCCGTCGATCGCCCGGATTGCCCTCGAATGCATCGGCAACAGCGACGCGCTCCATCACAATGTCGAGCACACGATGCTCGTAACATTGGCCGGGCACGACATCCTGCGCGGCCGCGCGCTGCACACCCATATGCCGGCCGAAGACTATGCCCATGTGATCATTGCCTGCCTGACCCACGACATCGGCTATGTCCGCGGACTGTTTCGCGCCGACGATCAGGACGGCTATCTCGTCGATCCCACCGGGCGCAAGGTTGCGCTGCCGCGCGGATCGTCGGACGCGGCATTGCTGCCCTATCATGTCGATCGCTCCAAGATGTATGTGATGGAGCGGATCGAAGGCATGGCGGCGCTGGACAAGCGGCCGTCGAGGGGACGCGATTTCCGTCAAGCTTTCCGAGTGAAGAAGAGGAATTCGACGAAGAGGCCGCGCTGTTGCGCGCTGCCGATCTGATCGGGCAGCTCGGCGATCCCCATTACATTCGCAAAGCCAATGCGCTTTATCATGAGTTCGAAGAAGCTGGAGTGAACCGGCAGCTCGGCTATTCCTCGCCCGCGGACCTCGTCAATCTCTCTCCGCAATTTTACTGGAACAGCGTGGCGCCGCATGTCCAGACCGCGATCCGCTACCTCAACGTCACCTCGAGCGGGCGGCAATGGATCGCCAACCTCTACAGCAACGTGTTCCGCGCCGAGCGCGAGATCTCGCTGTCGGGCCCGCAGAAGTAATCGGCTTGCCCTACGCCGCGCGGACCTTGGCCAGGAAGCCGTCGACCGCGTTGCGCAGCATGCCCGACTGATTGTCGAGCTCGCGGGCATTGGAGAGCACGTCGGTGGCCGCCGAGCCGGTCGCTGCGGCGGCGGTGGTGACGCCGCCGATATGGGCGCTGATCTCGCTCGATCCGGCCGCAACCTGCTGGATGTTGCGTGCGATCTCGCGCGTCGCCTCGCCCTGCTGCTCGATCGAGGTCGAAATGCTCACCGTGATCTCGCTCATCTGGGCGATGGTCTGGGTGATGCCGTTGATGGCGCTGACGGCATCGCTGGTCGAGGCCTGCATCGCCGCGACCTGGGCGGAGATCTCCTCGGTCGCCTTGGCGGTCTGGTTGGCCAGCGCCTTCACCTCGGAGGCCACGACCGCGAAGCCGCGGCCGGATTCGCCCGCGCGTGCCGCTTCGATGGTCGCGTTCAGCGCGAGCAGATTGGTCTGGGCTGCGATCGAGTGGATCAGTTTTACGACTTCGCCGATCTTCTCGGCGCCGGTCGACAAGACCTGAACGGTGGCGTTGGTGCGCTCGGCGTCGCTGACCGCCTTGCTGGCGATCTCGCTCGATCGCGTCACCTGCCGTGAAATCTCGGTGACCGAGCTTGACAGCTCTTCGGCTGCGGCCGCGACGGTTCCGACATTGTTCGATGCGCTCTCGGAGGCGGCGCCGACGGTCGCAGCGCGCGCGCTGGCGTCGCTCGCGGTCGCCGTCATCGATTGCGCGGTGGTCTGCATGCCTGCGGCCGCCGTCGACACCGAACGGACGATGCCGTTGACGCTGCGTTCGAAGTCGCTGGCAATGCTTTCCATGGCCGCGCGGCGCTCGGCTGCGGCGCGCGCCTGGGTCTGCGCCTCCGCCTGTTCGAGCCCGCGGATGCGCACCGCATTGTCCTTGAAGATCTGAACCGTTGCCGCCATCGCGCCGACCTCGTCGCCGCGGCCGAGTCCCGGGATCTCGCCCGTCCAGCGACCCATTGGCCAGCGCCTGCATGCGGGCGCCGAGTTGGCCGAGCGGCCTGGCTGATGCTGCGGCCGATCAGCCAGGCGATGCTGCCGGCCACGATCGCGATGCCGAGTGTGGCAAGCCCCAACAGCCAGGCGATCGGTTTCAACTTGGCGTCGAGATCGTCGAGATAGGCGCCGGTGCCGAGATACATGTCAAAGCCGGGAACGGCGACGGCGTAGCCGATCTTGCGGATCGGCTTTTCCTCGCCAGGCTTGACGTATTCATAGGTCAGCAGGATTTCGCCGTTGGCCTTCACGCCCTCCATCAATTCGCGGGACAGCTTCCGGCCATTGACGACCACGTCCATGCGATTGGTGCCGATCTGCTTGGGATCGGGCGACAACACCGTGATGCCGTCATAATTGGTCCCGAACAAATAGCCGGCGCCCTTGTCATAGGTCATCGAATTGGCGCGGCGGCCGAGTTCGGCGAGCGCGGCCTCCTTGGTGAGCTCGCCGGCATCGACCTGTTTCTTCAATCCCGCCGCCATGTTGCGGGCCATTTCGACGATCGCCTTGGTCTGGTCGATGCGCGCTTCCAGCATCTCGCGCTGCATCAGATAGCCCGCCAGAGCGCCCGCAATACAGAGGCCGAACAGGGTCACGCCGACCAAAATGCCGAGTTTGGGGGTGATCTTCAGATTGTTCAGGTTCACGGTGGCTTCTCCGGGGGGATGCAAGCGCGATTGGCAGAGTGATTCGTCTCACGATATAGTGAAAATCTTTAGCGCTTGGTTACGATGTTCCTGCCGGTAGAAATCCGCACCGCAGGGGTTTTGGCGAAGTTCGTCTGGATGCCTAAAGAACGGGCGGCGACGTTCGGTCGCCGGCCGCAACCAACACCGAAAGGTCAAATCGGGAGCCATAAATGTCGAAATTCAGGGTGGTGACGCCGAAAGGCGCAAGCTTCACGGTCGCCGGCGGCGGCTATGCCTACGAGAAGGAAGCGCTCGACCCGATCGACGCCGAGATCGTCGAGGCGCCGGCCAATGAGGCGGAATTCATCGCCGCCGCGCGGACCGCCGACGCGATCTATGCCAAGGGCATGCCGATCACCAAGACGATCATCGACGCGCTGGAAAACTGCAAGGTCATCACGCTCGGCAGCGTCGGCGTCGACAGCGTCGACGTCAAGGCCGCCACCGCGCGCGGCATTCCCGTCACCAACATCCCCGACACCTTCATCGAGGAAGTCGCCGACCACGCCATGATGCTGCTGCTGGCAGGCTTTCGCCGGCTGGTCGAGCAGGACAAGATGGTTCGGGAAGGCCGCTGGGCCGAGGGCCGCCCGGCGCTGCTTGAAGATCCCGCGGCTGATGGGGCAGACGCTCGGCTTCATCTCGTTCGGGCGGGTCGCGCGCGCGGTCGCCAAGCGCGCCGCGCCGTTCGGCCTTCGGATGATGGCCTACGATCCCTTCATCCAGGAGACGCTGATCTCCGACCACGGCGTGTTGCCGGCGACCCTGTCCGAAGTGCTGTCGCAATCGGATTTCGTGTCGATGCACGCGCCGGCGCGCCCCGAGGTGCATCACATGCTCGGCGAAAATCATTTCAAGCAGATGAAGAAGAGCGCGATCTTCATCAACACCGGACGCGGCGCCGACCGTCGACGAAGAGGCGCTGATCAAGGCGCTGCAGGAAGGCTGGATCGCGCATGCCGCGCTCGACGTGCTGGAGAAGGAGCCGCCGTCCCACAACAACCCGATGCTGCGCATGGACAATGTCACGCTGACCGGCGCATGTCGCCTCGGCTTCGGCACGTTTCGACGAGGCGCGCAAGCGCCGCGTCGGCTACGAATTGTCGCTGGTGCTGTCAGGGCATGTGGCCGGTCAGCTGCGTCAATCCGTCGGTGCTGCAAAATACCACGCTGCGCCGCTGGCAGCCGGTCGGCATGGACCGCGGCCCGAACAGCTAGGCCAGGCCCTTAGGCCGACGCAAATAGCTTTAGCCGGCCGGCATCATGACGACGCCCTTGTCCTTGGGCCAGCGCACGCGCCATGCGAACATAACGTCCTTGACCTCGCCGGGCTTGGCCTCGAGTGCCCATTCGAGCACGCCGCGCTTGTCGCGCAGATTGGTCGTGGTCGGGGGCGTCGTCGACGGCAGCATCTCGACCACAATGTCCTCGTTTTCGCTGACCGGCAATTGATCCTCGATCGCGACCTTGATCGGAAAATCATGGCCGTTGCGCACGCTGGTCTTGAACGAGCGCTCGTCGGTCTTCGACGTCACGATCAGGCCGGCCGATCCCTCGTTGCGCTTGAGCACCGAGCGCTCGATCTTGACCTTGTCGTCGGCGCCGAAGCCGAGCCGCACCGTTTCATCCTTGCCGGCCGCGGCCATCTTGCCACGGCCGACAAACGCGCCGTCGCGATAGATCGCGACCCGGCCCGGCAGCAATGGTGCGTCCTCGCTTTGCACGAAGCTTGCCTCGAGGAACGCGGTCGGATCGGCGACCGGCGCGGAGCGGATGACGAGGTCGGGCGCAATCGTCGCGGTCGAAATCCGCAGGCTCTTGGTGCCCTCGCTCGCGCCGACGCTGACGCGTCCCGGAATCCTGAACGTCGCCTGGAAAGCGCCGATTTCCGCCGTGGCCTGCTGCTCCTCGGCGCGCGGCGGCGGGGCTTCAGCCGCCGCCATTGGCGCCGGCGCCATCGAGCGGAGCTTGTTCGAATCCGAGACGGCACCCGCCAGCCCACGCGGAGCTTGCGGAGGTTGCGGATACTGCACGACCAGCGAATTCAGATCGGGCGCGCTGCCGCCGCGGGCGATGCGGACGGTCGAGACGCCAAGCGCAACATTCGACCAGTCCTCGCCGGTTGACTGGGTGATTTCGGCACGTCGCACCAGTTCGAGCGCCGGCTTGCGGTCCTTCGCGCCGGTGTCGAGACGGACATCGTAGAGCGGCGTCCAGTGCGCGTTACGCACCGCGTAAGTCACCCGCAAGGTCGCCTTGGTGGCGGCGGGGCTCGCAAGATCGATCCGGACCTCGAGCTTGCTCGGCGGCTTGATCGCGCGATCCGATTCAAGCCTTGCGATCTCGCGATCGATGTCGCGCTGCTTGCGCTCGGCGTCGCGGATCGCCGTGTCTGCGCTGGCGACTTCTTCCGCGACCGCCGCAAACGCTGCGCGCCACTCCGCGATCGGACGCGCCTCGCCCTTTTCGCCGATCCCGGCCGGAGAGGTTTCGGCAAAACGCTCGGCGAATTTGCGGCGCGCCTCGGCGGCGGTGATCGCGCCTTGGAGGTTGTCGCGCTCGTCCTTCAGCGCTTCGATGCGCTTGTCGATTTCGGACTGGTTGACCGGAGGTGTGGCGCGCGGCGGCTTGGCATCGATCGCGCCGATCGTGAGCTTCGCTTCCGCGACACCTTCGACCCGCAGCGACGAGGGATCGAGTGCCAGCGGGAAATCCTTGGCCACCAGCGTCGTGTCGCCGGCGGCAAGATCAAGCGTGATGACGCGCGTGACGCTGGCGCCATCGGGATAGACGGTGACGGCATCGATGGCCGACGCCGCACCCAGATTGGCTGCCCGCGCCGGTATCGCGGCAAGTGCCGCAACAACGACCAGGCTGGTCGTGACAAGACTGTTCGCAATCGTTCGCATTGACTTCCCTCCGGCAAGATTTCTGCGCGTCGCGCGCGACCCATCGATCGGTGGCGCGACCACGCGTGAAAAGTCACATCACCAGCCGTGATGAGACGCTGCGATCAAGCAGCAGGTTCGATTGAGGTAACCGTAAGGCGACGCCGCAGTGCGCTAGGTCACAGAACCGAGGTAAAAAGTCGCAGCGCGGAGCAAGTGATAAACAAATAATAAAAAAAGCGACACGGCGACCAGCGCCGTGTTGCCGGTTCATGACGATTTGTTGCTGCACATTTCTGTGCCGTTTAGAGCATGATCCGGAAAAAGCCTGCCCGCACTTGATGCGGGGTAGGCACCGGTTTTCCCTCGCGACAAACGCGAAGCGTTTGCGCGGAGATCATGCTCCAAACAGAAAGATTGAGCAGAAAGCTCAGCTGTAGATCTCGAACAGGCCCGCGCCGCCCTGGCCGCCGCCGATGCACATCGTCACGACGCCCCACTTGGCCTTGCGCCGACGGCCCTCCTGCAGGATGTGGCCGGTCAACCGCGCGCCGGTCATGCCGAACGGGTGGCCGATGGCGATCGAGCCGCCGTTGACGTTGTATTTCTCGGGATCGATGCCGAGCTGGTCGCGCGAATAGAGGCACTGGCTGGCGAAGGCCTCGTTGAGCTCCCAGAGGTCGATGTCGTCGACCTTCAGGCCGTGGCGCTTCAACAGCTTCGGCACGGCGAAGACCGGGCCGATGCCCATCTCGTCCGGCTCGCAGCCCGCCGACGCCCAGGCGACGAAGCGGCCGAGCGGCTCGAGGCCGCGCTTTTCCGCATCCTTGGCTTCCATCAGCACCACGGCGGCCGCGCCGTCCGAGAGCTGGCTGGCGTTGCCGGCGGTGATGTACTTGCCGGGGCCCTTGACCGGCTCGAGCTTGGCGAGACCTTCCATCGTGGTGTCGGGCCGGTTGCACTCGTCGCGGTCGACGACATAGTCGACGATGCTCTCGGCCTTGGTCGCCTTGTCGACCACCTTCATCTTGGTCTTCATCGGGACGATCTCGTCCTTGAACTTGTTGGCCTGCTGGGCGGCGGCCATGCGGCGCTGCGATTCCAGCGAATACTCGTCCTGATATTCGCGGCTGAGCTTGTAGCGCTCGGCGACGATGTCGGCGGTGTCGATCATCGCCATGAAGATGTCGGGCGCGGTCTTGAGCAGGTCCGGATCGATCGATTCCTTCGGCGCGCCGCCGCCGGGGATCGAGATGCTTTCGACGCCGCCGGCGACGATGCAGTCGGCGCCGTCCGAGCGGATCGAGTTGGCGCGCCATCGCGATGGTCTGCAGGCCCGACGAGCAGAAGCGGTTGACCGTGACGCCGGCCGGTGGACTTCGGCAGGCCGGCGAGCAGCGCGGCCTGGCGGCCGATATTGGGCGCGCCGTGCGCGCAGTTGCCGAGATAGCAGTCCTCGACATACTCCTTGTCGACGCCGGCGCGCTCGACCGCGTGCTTGATCGCGTGAGCCGCCATGCGACATCGGTGGGGTGATGTTGAACCCGCCGCGGCCGGATTTGGCCAGCCCGGTACGGGCATAGGAAACGATTACGGCTTCACGCATTTTTTCCTCCCTTTAGAGATCGTTCGATTGTGGCTCCTGGCACCGTATTCGTACAGATATTTTGCCGACGCAACCAAAATACTGGCGCACCCTCCCCCTGGAGGGAGCGTAAGTCACCCGGCAATTCCGCGTCTCAGAAAATCAGCGCCTTGGCCTGCTTCACCTGCGGCAGCGCCTGCACCTTGGCCAGGACCTCGGGTGGCACCGCGCCGTCGACCTCGACCAGCGCGATGGCATCGCCGCCCTGCTTGGTGCGGCCGAGATGGAAGGTCGCGATATTGATCTTGGCGTCGCCGAGGATGCCCGCGAAGTGCCCGATGAAGCCCGGCTTGTCCTCGTTGGTGACATAGATCATTGATTTGCCGAATTCGGCGTCGACCCGGATGCCCTTGATATCGACCAGCCGCGGCTTGCCGTCGTGATAAACCGTGCCCGACACCGAGCGTTCCTGCCGCTCGGTGGTGACGGTGACCGTGATCAGGCTTTCGTAGTCGCTCTGCGCCGCGCGCGTCACCTCGTCGACGACCATGCCGCGCTCCTTGGCGACCACCGGCGCGGAGACGACGTTGACGTCGCCGAGCATCGGCCGCAGCAGGCCGGACAGCACCGCCGAGGTCAGCGCCTTGATCTTCATTTCCGCGACATGGCCCTCATAGGTGATCTGCACTTTGAGGATGCCGGTCTCGGTGAGCTGGCCCGCGAACGAGCCGAGCTTTTCGCCAAGCTCGATGAAGGGCCGCAGCTTTGGCGCCTCTTCCGCCGTGATCGAGGGGAAGTTGACCGCGTTCGAGATCGCGCCGGTGAGCAGATAGTCCGACATCTGCTCGGCGACCTGCAGCGCGACATTCTCCTGCGCTTCGGTGGTGGCGGCGCCGAGATGCGGCGTGCAGATCACGTTGGGATGGCCGAACAGCACGTTGGAGGTGGCCGGCTCCTCGACGAAGACGTCGAACGCCGCACCCGCGACATGCTTTGAGTTGAGCGCGTCGACCAGCGCCTGCTCGTCGACCAGCCCGCCGCGCGCGCAATTGATGATGCGCACGCCCTTCTTCATCTTCGAAAGCGCCGCCGCGTCGATGATGTTCCTGGTCTTTTCGGTGAGCGGCGTATGCAGCGTGATGAAATCGGCGCGCTTGAACAGATCGTCGAGATCGACCTTCTCGACGCCGATGTCCTTGGCGCGTTCCGGCGACAGGAACGGATCGAACGCGATCACCCGCATGTGCAGGCCCTGCGCGCGATCGGCGACGATCGAGCCGATATTGCCGCAGCCGATCACGCCCAGCGTACTTTGCCGGTGATCTCGACCCCCATGAAGCGGTTCTTCTCCCACTTGCCGGCCTGCGTCGAGGCGTCGGCCTGCGGAATTTCGCGCGCCAGGGCCAGCATCAGGGTGATCGCGTGCTCGGCGGTCGTGATCGAATTGCCGAACGGCGTGTTCATCACGATGATGCCCTTGGCGGTGGCCGCGGGTATTTCGACATTGTCGACGCCGATGCCGGCGCGGCCGATCACCTTCAGCCTCGTCGCCTTCTCGATGATCTTGGCGGTCGCCTTGGTGGCGGAGCGGATCGCCAAGCCATCGTAATTGCCGATGATCTCGGCGAGCTTGTCCTTGTCCTTGCCGAGATTGGGCTGGAAATCGACCTCGACGCCGCGGTCCTTGAAGATCTGCACCGCGGCGGGTGACAGCGCGTCGGAAATGAGAACTTTGGGTTTGGACATCGGGGTATTTCCTGAAAGAGGGAATTGCGATGGCCGTTTGAAGCCACGCTCGTTGAAAGAATGGCGACGTCGAGCGAAGTGAAATCTTCTCCCTCTCCCCGTCCTTACGGGGAGAGGGTCGGGGTGAGGGGCATCTATCAACGGGGGCGAAAAGCCAAAAGAGCCCCTCACCCGGCGCTACGCGCCGACCTCTCCCCGTAAGAACGGGGCGAGGTTAGGAAAGAAAAACTCACGCCGCCTTCGGAAGCGAGGCCTTGGTCTCGGCGAACGCCCAGTCGATCCACTGCGTCAGCAGCGCGACGTCCTTGGCTTCCACCGTGGCGCCGCACCAGATGCGCAGGCCCGCCGGCGCGTCGCGGTAATGCGCGAAATCGTAGCCGGCGCCTTCCTTCTCCACCAGCGCCACGAGCTTCTTGGCGAAGTCGGCCTGCGCATCCGATGTCAGCGAAGTGATCGCGGGATCGACCACCTTCAGGCACACCGAGGTGTTGGAGCGGATCGCCGGATCCTTGGCCAGGAAATCGATCCACGGCGTCTTCGCCTTCCAGTCGGCGAGCACCTTGGTGTTGGCGTCGGCGCGCGCCATCAGCGCCTTGAGACCGCCGATCGACTTGCCCCAGTTCAGCGCGTCGAGATAATCCTCGACGCACAGCATCGACGGCGTGTTGATGGTCTCGCCCTCGAAGATGCCTTCGTTGAGCTTGCCGCCCTTGGTCATGCGGAAGATTTTTGGCAGCGGCCAGGCCGGCTTGTAGGTCTCGAGCCGCTCCACCGCGCGCGGTGACAGCACCAGCATGCCGTGCGCGGCCTCGCCGCCCAGCGCCTTCTGCCAGGAGAAGGTCACCACATCGAGCTTCGGCCAATCGAGTGGTTGCGCGAACGCCGCCGAGGTGGCGTCGCAAATGGTCAGGCCTTCGCGGTCAGCGCTGATCCAGTCGGCATTGGGCACGCGCACGCCGGAGGTGGTGCCGTTCCAGGTGAAGACGATGTCGGAGGCCGGATCGGCCTTGCCGAGATCGGGGATCTCGCCATAGCCGGCGTGCAGCTTGGTGACGTCCTTGAGCTTCAATTCCTTGACGATGTCGCTGACCCAGCCCTCGCCGAAGGATTCCCAGGCGATGGTGGTGACGGGCCGTGCGCCGAGCAGCGACCACAGCGCCATTTCGACCGCGCCGGTATCGGAGGCCGGCACGATGCCGATCCTGTAATCGGCGGGCACTTCCAGCACCTCGCGCGTCAGATCGATCGCCAGCTTGAGCTTGGCCTTGCCGATTTTGGCGCGATGCGAACGGCCGAGCGCTGCGTCTTTGAGATTTTGGGCGTTCCAGCCGGGGCGCTTGGCACAGGGGCCGGAGGAGAAATGCGGCACGGTCGGCCGCTGAAGCGGGCTTCGCTGCAGTCATGATCTACCCTTCCAGATAGTAAGCCTCCCGTTGGGGGGAGGTGTCCCGCCGCTGCAGATATGGGAATCGCCCCGATTCCGTCAAGGAACTTCGCAAGGAAACTTCGCAGAGACTCACGGGCGATTGATGACGCCCCTGCGCCCGCGGCGGTGCTCTATTCCGGCGCGGCGCCGACCGGCGGCCCGCCAGGCGGCCGGTGCAGGAACGTCATCGACGCATAGGCGCCGATCCACGAGCCCACCGCAGCAAAGCCGACATAGACCCAGTTCTCGGTGTAGCTGATCACCGCAAAGGACGAGAGCAGATACCAGATGCTGCTCCAGGTCGCCGCGGGAAACCGCTTTCGCGCCACGACCGCAGAGGTAAACATCACGTACACGGCATCGGTCGCGGCGGTCGCGAGCACCACGGCCGCGGCCGTCAGAGGATGGATGGCGGACATGGTCGTTCTCCCTGCCGTTAAAAGCGGATCGTCATTCCGACATGGCTGCGCGCAAATCCGAGCCGCTCGTAGAAACGCTGGGCATCGACGCGGGTGTGATGCGTCAGCAGCTCGACCAGCTTGCAGCCTTTGGCGCGCGCTTCGCGCGACCGCCCATTGCACCAACTGCTCGCCGATGCCGCGGCTGCGGCAATGCGAGGCGACGCGGACGTCCTCGATCAGGCCGCGCGAGGCGCCTTGCGAGCTCAGTCCCGGCAGGATGCAGAGCTGCAGGCAGCCGACCACCGTGCCCTCGCCGTCCTGCGCGACCACGAGCTGGATGTTCGGATCGCGATCGAGCGCTTCGAACGCCTTGAAATAGGATGCCGGCAGCGGATCATCGAGCCGTTCGCGCGCGCTGCCGAGCGGATCGTCCGCCAGCATGGCGACGATGATGCTGACATCGTCGCGGCGGGCGCGGCGGATCGTGACTTGCAGAGGTTGCGGCCATGATGATTCCGTATTTCAGCGCACCGGTGCAAGGCCGAGAGATTTTTCGGTCTCGCCGATCCAGCGCCGCAACGAGGCGTAGCCGTCGAGGTGAAAGCCGCCCTCATGCGCCAGCCGCGTATAGGCGAGCAGCGAGACGTCGGCGAGCGAAACGGCCTCGCCGACCAGAAACCGCGTCGCGGCGAGCTGATGCTCCATCCGCGCCAGCGCCGCGTAGCCGCGCTTGACCTTGTCGGGATCGAGATCGGATGACGGGCTTGCCGAGATAGACCATCTGGAAGCGGCACACCGCGATATACGGCTCGTGGCTGTATTGCTCCCAGAACAGCCATTCATCCATCTTGGCCGCGGCAAAGGCGTCGGCCGGGATGAGATCGCTGCCGCGCGCGAGATATCGGATGATGGCGTTGGATTGCGCGAGCGTCCGGCCGTCGTCGAATTCGACCGTCGGCACCTGCCCCGCGCTATTGAGCTTGAGGAATTCCGTGGTGCGGGTTTCGCGCTTTCCGCGTGTCGATTTCGATCCAGTTGTAGGGCAGCGCAAGCCTGTCGCAGACCCACTTCACCTTCAGGCAATTGCCCGAATTGCTATCGCCGTAGATTTTCATGGTCGGCAGCCGTTTTTTAAGGAAACGACAGACCAACAGGCGGGACCATCTCTGTCAAGCAGTGCGCAGCGCGATCAGAACTTATAGCCGAGACCGACTTTGACCGTGTTGACGGTGGTATCGATGGAGGAAGTGAAGCGGACATACTCCCACTCCGCCCGCAGGAACAGGCAGGATATCAGCATGACGTCCACACCAAGGCCGGCGGAGTAGCCGTAGATAAGGTGACTGTTTTGGGCGTCGGTGCCGAGGAGGTCGAACGGCACGTCGGTAAAGCCGGGCGCGGCGTTCGGGTTGACCTGGTCGCCGAAGATATGGGCCGTGCGGATGATATTGGCTTGTCCCAGAGCTACACCGCCGAATGCATAAGGAAGGAACATGCCCCACGCATATCCGGCGCGCGCGCGCAGCGTTCCCATGTCGGAAATCTTCATGCTTGCCACGGATTGATACGTCACGCTGTCGGTATAGCCGCCCGCCGGCGTTGAAAAATCGCGACATGCTGTCGGTCTGCGAGCCGCCGAAACTGCCATGCATGTAACTGAGCTCGACGCCAAGGACGACGTCGTCCCATTGGCTGTTGTAGCCGACGAAGCCGCCGATGCCGTTGCCGTGAACTGAGACTTTGCCACCCAAAGGCCACTCTGCGGTACCGCCGAAAGCCTCAACGGCCGTGCCGGAGAGCAGATGTTGCGCGACGCTTTGCGTCGCTCCGGTGAAATTCATGGTGGAGGTGCCGAAGCCGCCTTGTCCGCCGACATAGACGCCCTGCCAGTTGACCCTGGACAGAGAGTCCATCGGTGTACGCGCCGCGAAGAATCGGAGGTCGGGTAGATCGGCGGCCTGCGCGGCGGACACCGCCCCGAACATCACCGCCGCCAGCAAGAACCTACGCATCGCAACGCTCCAATTCGAACTCTCTGACTTCGCGCCGATCATCGCTCGTTAACCTTAACCAATCGTTGTCGCTGGCCTCCGATCGGTGCGCAAAAGCAAAACGGCGCGGGAAAATCCCGCGCCGTTAGCAAGTGTTAAGAGATCAGAGGCTCGATCAGCCCTTGCGCACCACGGCGGCGGCGCGTAGACTGGCGGGCTGTCGAGATTCCAGCGCACGCCGAGCTTCAGGTCGTGCGAGGTAATATCCTTGATGGTCCACGGGAATTGCGGCGTGGCGGTGCCGGCGAAGTTGGAGTTGGCGCCGGTGGTGGCATCGCCAAGGTTCATGTAGCTGTAGCCGAGTTCGAGCGTCACGTTCGGCGTGACCTGGTAGGCCAGACCCGCGTGCAGCGCCCAGGCAAAATTCCATTTGCCGGCGTCGGCCGCATAGGTGACACCGACGGGGTTCGCCACGCCGAAGGTGTCGCCCATGCCGTCGTCGCGGAAGCCGGAGATCGTGTTGTAGGACGCGCCGATGCCGGCGCCGATAAACGGTGTCACGCACCACCAGGTGCCGAGGTCGACATAGCCGTTCGCCATGATAACTGCCTCCGACTTCGAGCCGGAGTAATTGTCGACCAGTGCCGAGCCGGCAAAGGCGTCGGTAAACTGCGAGCCATGGAAATTGGCGCGGCCGCGCCATTGTCCGGTGACGTCCGCCCTGAACCAGTTGTTGAACTGGTAACCGACGCCGAGATCGAACAGCGTGGCACTGTCGAATCCCATGCCGACCGAAGTGAACAGCGCGGCATTGGGATCCGGGTTGTTGAGCGATTTCATCTGCTGGTTGGTCATTCCGATATCGCCACGCAGATACCAGCCGCCGAACTCGGCGGGCGGCGGCGGCGCGTACATTGGCGGCGCGGCGATAGGCAGGTCGGCGGCAAATGCCCCCGACGACAACAGCGAGCCGCTCCTGCGGCGATGAAAGACTTAACGCTACGCATTGGCTTCGTCCTTTTGGCCAGTGAGGCGCAATGAAGGCCTCACATCTGAAAAACTCACGGCCGGACGATGCCATCAAATGTTTAAGCGCCACTTAACCCTAATTATTAAGGTTGATATTGTGTTGCGCGTGCCCGTCGAAACGAGCT
Source organism: uncultured Alphaproteobacteria bacterium (assembly GCA_963713785.1). Taxonomy (GTDB): domain Bacteria; phylum Pseudomonadota; class Alphaproteobacteria; order Rhizobiales; family Xanthobacteraceae; genus Bradyrhizobium. Next base: position 19,325 of record CAVQNB010000009.1, on the reverse strand, counting down.
CGGAAGCGAAAGTTCTAACAATGTGTTGAGGGAACGCGGGGCCCGCGCGCGCGCTCAGCGCATGTGCTTCGGCATTTTGGGCAGGAACACCGCGAGCAGCCCGATCGCCGGCAGGAACGCGCAGACCTGATAGACAAAGCCGATGCCGGTGTGATCGGCGAGCTTGCCGAGCACCGCGGCGCCAAGGCCGCCGATGCCGAATGCGACCCCGAAGAACACGCCGGAAATCATGCCGAAGCGATGCGGCATCAATTCCTGCGCGAACACGATGATCGAGGACGTCGTGGACGAAATGATGAGACCGATGATCACGGTCAACACCGCGCTCGCATACAGGCCGGCATAGGGCAGTGCGACGTGAACGGCAGCGCACCGAGCATCGAAATCCAGATCACATATTTGCGGCCGAAGCGGTCGCCGAGCGGTCCGCCGAAGAACGCCCCGACCGCGTTGGCGGCGAGGAAAATGAAGAGATAGAGCTGGGCCGCCTGGGTCGAGACGCCGAATTTGTCGATCAGATAAAAGATGTAATAACTCGACAGGCTCGACACATAGAGCTGCTTGGAGAACAACAGCGCCACCAATACGGCCAGCGCGATCTTGACCCGGCGCGAGCTCGGCGCATCCGGATGCAGATGGATCGGCGCCGGCTTCTTGCCGGTGATCTGCGGCCTGTACCACAGGCCGATCCGCCACAGGATGACGATCGCCAGAAATGCGATCAGAGGAAAACCAGGCGATCGCTGGGCTGGCCGAACGGAACGACGATCAGGGCCGCCAGCACCGGCCCCATCGAGGTACCGAAACTGCCGCCGAGCTGGAACACCGATTGCGCAAAGCCGTAACGGCCGCCGGAGGCCAGACGCGCGATACGCGCCGATTCCGGATGAAACACCGCCGATCCCAGTCCGACCAGGGCGGCGGCGACAAGAATGATGAGGTATTGATTGGCGGCGCTCAAGAGCAGCAGTCCGAAGAAGGTCGAGCCCATGCCGATGGCGAGCGAGAACGGCTGCGCCTTCTTGTCGGTGAAATGTCCGACCACCGGCTGCAACAGCGACGCGGTGAACTGGAACGCCAGCGTGATCATGCCGATCTGCGCGAAGTTGAGCGCGTAGCTGTCTTTCAGGATCGGATAGACGGAGGCAATCAGCGACTGCATGGTGTCGTTGAGGAAGTGCGAGAAGCTTATTCCCACAAGCACGATATAGGCTGGGCCTGCGGCAGCGGCCTTGCTTGCGGTGTTGGCCGCGACGCCTTGCATCGCTTCCGGCACCAGCACCGGCGCGACCAGTGCTTCTTCGGAGACGACGACGGACTTGTTCAAAGGATTATTCCCGGCGGATTTTCAAATTGATTGCGCTGTTCCTACGACGGCAACGCCGCGCCGACCAGCAACATTAGATAATAGCTGCGATGCAGTTCACGCGGCCGCCGAGGCCTGACCGAGTGCGGTGACGATATCATCGACCACTTCCTCGACCAGGATGCGGTCGTCGCCCTCGCCCATCACGCGGATCACGGACTCGGTGCCGGACGAGCGGACCAGGAGCCTGCCGTGGCCGTTGAGCCGCTTTTCGCCGGTCTCGATCGCCGACTTGACGTCGGCATCGTCGAGCGGCTTGCCGCTGCGGTAGCGCACGTTCTTCAAGATCTGCGGCAGCGGGTCGAAGCGGTGGCAGACCTCCGACACCGGACGGCGAAGCCTTTGCACGACCGCCAGCACCTGCAGCGCCGCGACGAAGCCGTCACCGGTCGTGGCATAGTCGGACAGAATGATGTGACCTGAAGGCTCGCCGCCGAGATTGTAGCCGCTCGCCAGCATCCGTTCGAGCACGTAGCGATCGCCGACCGGCGTGCGCACCATCTCGAGGCCCTGGTCCTGAAGGAAACGCTCCAGGCCCAGATTCGACATCACGGTGGCGACGATGCCGGGCTTCGCAAGCCGGCCGTCTTCCTTCCAGCTCTGCGCGATCACCGCAAGCAACTGGTCGCCATCGACCAGATGTCCGCGCTCGTCGACCAGGATCACCCGGTCGGCGTCGCCGTCGAGCGCGATCCCGATGTCGGCGCGCATCTCGCGCACCTTCTTCATCAGCGCCTCCGGCGAAGTCGATCCGCATTCCTTATTGATGTTGAATCCGTCCGGATCGACGCCGATGGAAATGACGTCGGCGCCGAGTTCCCACAGCGCTTCCGGCACCACCTTGTAGGCGGCGCCGTTGGCGCAATCGACCACCACGCGCAAGCCATCGAGGGAAAGATCGCGCGGCAGCGTGCGCTTGGCGAATTCGATGTAGCGGTCATGGACGCCGTCGATGCGGCGGGCGCGGCCGAGGCTCGCGCTTTGCGCCAGGCGCCGGTCGAGCGATTCATCCAACAGTTGCTCGATCTGCTTCTCGACGTCGTCGGACAATTTGAAGCCCTGCGGGCCGAACAGCTTGATGCCGTTGTCTTCGAACAGATTGTGAGAGGCCGAGATCATCACGCCGAGATCGGCGCGCATCGACTTGGTCAGCATCGCCACCGCAGGCGTCGGCATCGGGCCGACCAAAAGCACGTCCATGCCGACCGAGGTGAAGCCCGCCACCATGGCGTATTCGATCATGTAGCCGGAAAGCCTTGTATCCTTGCCGATGACGACGCGATGACGATGCTCGCCGCGCTGAAACACCAGGCCGGCCGCCTGGCCAACCTTGAGCGCGAGCTCCGGCGTTATCAAACCGTTGGCGCGGCCTCGAATGCCGTCCGTCCCGAAATATTTGCGGCTCATATGACCCCCAGCATTATCGGGACTTCGCAAGGCCGATCGGCGCGAATCCCCATACGCCCGCCCAAGGAACGGCGTGCCGGGTGTTATAATGCCATCGGGACTAAAATGGCTTCAAAAAATATGATAAATCATTACCGGTTCTGACCCGGCAGCCGACCGCTAACATGTTGTTAAGACACGCATTACCACTGATCGGACGAAGCGCGCGGAACCGCTTTTAATCGGTCCGCCAGATGTGGTGATCCCCTTTCGAGGGCGGCGGCTGGGTGACGTTGACCGGGTCGGAGGCCGGAAAGGTCTCCTCCAGCCCCTCCTCCAGGGCTTCTTCGAGCCGGCGCTTTTCGGCTTCGCCAGCCTTTTTCCGCTTCGGAGTTGATCTGGTCATCGTCCCCTCCTCATCAGGCCGGTTCCATCGCGATTTGGCGGATGATCCAACCATGCTAGATGACGCTGAGAAGCGAGAAATACAAGAAGGCAGAAGAAGGGTTGGGAACGTTCATGAAGCACATCACCTGCATCGAAGATCTGCGCCAGATTGCACAAGCGCAACGTGCCGAAGGCGTTTTTCGATTATGCGGATCGCGGCTCCTATACCGAGGACACGCTGCGCGCCAACCACGACGATCTGCAGCAGATCAAGTTTCGCCAGCGCATCCTGGTCGATGTTTCGAAGCGCGATCTCTCGACCACGATCCTCGGCGAGCCCGCCGCGATGCCGCTGATCCTGGCGCCGGTCGGACTGCTCGGCATGCAGCATGGCGACGGCGAAATTCTCGCCTGCCGCGCCGCGCAGGCCGCCGGCATTCCCGTTCACGCTGAGCACGATGTCGATCTGTTCGATCGAGGATATCGCGGCCACCGTCGACAAGCCGTTCTGGTTCCAGCTCTACGTGATGAAGGACCGCGGCTTCATCAAGGCGCTGATCGAGCGCGCGATCGCGGCGAAATGCAGCGCGCTGGTGCTGACCGTCGACCTGCAGGTGATCGGGCAGCGCCATCAGGACATCAAGAACGGCATGACGGTGCCGCCGGAATGGTCGCTGTCGAAATTGCTCGACTTCGCCAGCAAGCCGGCCTGGGTCGCCGGCGTGCTGCGCGGCAAGCGCCGCACCTTCGGCAACCTGGTCGGCCATCTCAAGGGCACCGAGGATATCACCGCGCTCTCGACCTGGATCGATTCGCAGTTCGACACCACGCTGAACTGGAAGGATGTCGACTGGATCCGCAGCATCTGGCCGGGCAAGCTGATCCTCAAGGGCATTCTCGACGTCGAGGACGCCGAGGAAGCCGCCAAGAGCGGCGCGCAGGCGCTGGTGGTCTCCAACCATGGCGGCCGGCAGCTCGACGGCGCGCCGTCGTCGATCGAGGTGCTGCCCGAGATCGTCGATGCCGTCGGCTCGCAGATGGAGATCATGTTCGACGGCGGCATTCGCTCCGGCCAGGACGTGATGCGCGCGCTCGCGCTCGGCGCCAAATCCTGCATGATCGGCCGCGCCTATCGTCTACGGGCTCGGCGCCGGCGGCCAGGCCGGCGTCGCCAAGGCGATCGACGTCATCGCCAAGGAGCTCGACCACCACCATGGGGCTGTGCGGCGTCAACACCATCGCCGAGATCGACGACCACGTGCTGGCGGTTTAGCTCTTGTCATTCCGGGGCGCGCGAAGCGCGAACCCGGAATGACGCTCCGCGTCACATCGGCGGGGTGATCCCGTCGCGGCCGACATTGACGCGGTTGGCTTCCAGCGTGCCGTCGTCCTTCTTGGTCGCGCCGAAGATGATGATCTTGGCGCCCGGCTTCAGTTCGGACTTGTCGCCGGCGACGAAGGTGACGATCGGCGTATCCGGCGGCACCACGACCTTCTTCTCGCCGTCCTTGTACTTGACCAGGATTTTCTGGCCGTCGGTGCCGGCGACCGTCTCAGCGACGGTCGCGTTGGTCATGGTGGAGTTGGGACGCAGATCCCAGGGCCGAAAACCTTCGGCCGCGCCGCGCTGGTTTTCAGGGAAAATATGAACCGCGAGCGCCTTCTGGGTGCCGTCGGGCTCGGGCATCGCGGAGACGCCGATATAGGAGCCTTCCTTGATCTCCGACAGCGAGGTCTTGGCAACGCCGAACACCGCGACATTGTCGGTCACGCGCACCTTCATGTCGGTGCCCTCGCGCGACTTGATCGTCAGCATGGGACCGTCGACCGCCTCGATGGTGCCGCGAATGCGGACCGTCGGCGGCTGCTGTGCCGACGCCGTGGACACAAAGGCAACGGCCAGCAAAGCGACACAGTGTGGAAATTTTCCGCATGGTGACCCTCCATTGGCGTGTTCCAGCCAACAGAGAAAACACCGCAGGCTGCAGGCTATTCCGCAACCAACGTCATTCCGGGATGGTCCGAAGGACCAGACCTCAGATGTGCAATTGCGCATCGGGAATCTCGAGATTCCGGGTTCGCGCGTCACGCGCCCCGGAATGACGCTTCACATCACCGGCGTCACGTTGGCGTCACATCGGCGGCGTCAGCCCGTCGCGGCCGACGCTGACGCGGTTGGTTTCGAACGAGCCGTCCGGCAGCTTCTTCATGAAGGCGATCACCTTGGCGCCGGCCTTCAGGTCGGACTTGTCGGCGGGGACATAGGTCACGACCGGCGTATCGGGCGCGACCACGACTTTCTTCTCGCCGTCCTTGTATTTGACCAGCAGGGTGTGGCCGTCATTGCCGGCGACGGTCTCGGCCACCGTCGCATTGGTCATGGTCGAGTTGGGGCGCAGATCGTAGGGCCGCGATCCCTCGCCGGTGCCGCGCATGTCTTCCGGAAACACATGCACCTCGACCGCGTTCGGCACTGCCGTCCGGTCCCGGCACCGTGGTGGTGCCGATGAAGGAGCCGACCTTGATGTCGGACAGCGAGATCTTGATGATCCCGACCACGCGCATGTCGGTCGGTCATGTGCAGCTTGACGTCCTCGCCGCTGCGCGACTTGACCGAGAGCACGTCGCCGTCAACGCTCTCGATGGTGCCGCGAACCCGCGACGGCGTCGGCGGCTGCTGGGCGATCGCGTAGAGGGTTGAGGCGGCGACCATCGCAATGGCGATGAGCGGACGGACAAGGCTGGGACGGCGGGGGAACATGAGAGGTCTCCGAGGGGCGGGCTTGATCTAGCAACAGACCCCGAAGCTTTCACGATATTCCGCCTCAAAAGCGCGCGATCAGGCGCAGATTTCTGCGTCCGATCGCGCGCCAATTCATAAAATGACGCGTGATCTTTTCGCCAAACCGCTCACACTTTGGCGGATCACGCCTTTGTGAGATCGGCCTCGACCAGCGCACGAAGTTCTGATGTCACCTGCGGGCGCTGGCCGAACCACAATTCGAACCCGCGCACCGCCTGGTGCAGCAGCATGCCGAGCCCGTCGGCGGTCTTCAATCCGCGCGCCTGCGCGGCCGCCAGCAGCGGCGTCTGCAGCGGCACGTAAACGAGATCGGCGACCACCGCATGCGACGGCAACCGGCCAACCTCGACTTCGAGCGCGCGCTGGCCGTGCATGCCGAGCGAGGTCGTATTGACCAGCAATCCAGCGCGCGGCAGCACCTCGTCGATCGCCTCCCAGGAAATCGGATGAACGCTCGCGCCGAATTGATCCGCCAGCGCCTGGGCGCGCGCCGCGGTGCGGTTCGCCAGATGCACGCGCTTGATGCCGCGCTCGATCAATCCGAACACCACCGCGCGCGACGAGCCGCCGGCGCCGAGCACCAGCGCCTCCTCGGCCGTGTCCCATCCGCGGGCGCAGGCGTCGAGATTGTTGATGAAGCCCTCGACATCGGTATTGGTCGAACGTAGCTCGCCGTCCTCGTACCACAGCGTGTTGGCCGCGCCGACCGCGAGCGCCCGCGCGTCCGGCGCCGAGAGCGCCAGCGCGCGCTCCTTGTGCGGCAGAGTGACGTTGGCGCCGACGAAGCCGCGGAGCGAAAGCCGCAGCACGAAATCGGCAAATCCTTCCGGCGGTACGGCCTCGATCAAGTAGCCGCCTTCGATGCCGAGCGTGCGCAGCCAGTAATGATGGATCAGCGGCGAGCGCGAATGCGCGGCCGGCCATCCGATCAGGCATGCGAGGCGGGGTCTGGCTTCGGTGGTCATCGCTGTCCCATCGGACAAGCGGCGCGTGCTGTCAATGCTTTTGGTTTGACGCGTTTTCTTGACGCGAACCGGTTTCCACTTCGCTTGAAAACGCTTCAGCGATGCACCGTTACGGCGACGATCGCGCTCAGCGCCAGCGCTGCGGCTGCGGCAAACCAGATCGCGGCGAGATTGATCCAGTGATAGGCAGCGCACCGCACAACGAACCCGCGACCAGCGCCGCCCATAACAGCAGGTTCGACACCCAGCCCCAGCGCGCGCCGCCGCGCAGCGCCAGTGCGGCGAGTTGACCGACCTTGACCAGCGCGCCGGTGACATAAGTGAGGCCGAGACCGCCGCCGCCCTTGATCTGGAACACCGCGTTCTCCAGTCCCATCGCCAGCACGATGGCCGCGACCGCGACGTTCGGGAACCCGAGCGCGTCGCAAAGCGCGCCGGCGGCGAGCAGCAAGGCTTCCGCCAGCAGCACGGAAGGCTGGCGATTGGCACCGTGGCCAAGCACGATCAGGCTGCCGGCGGCCGCGCCCACCACGAACAGCGCGATCAGGCCGAGCGACTCGGCCGCGCTCGACCACGCTCCCTCGGCGAGGCTGACACCCATCCGCGTCGAGTTGCCGCTCATGAAAGAGACGAACAGGCCGCCGAGATGCAGGAAGCCGATCGCATCGACATAGCCGGCCAGCGCCGAGAGCGCACAGGCCAGGAATACGTTGCGGCGTGAATTCAAGCATGCCCCGGGGCACCATCGTCGTGAGCTCGCGACAGTGTTCATGAAAGCGGCCGGGCTGGAAAGGACGGGCTAGCATCCCTTAGATTAGATATCTGAAATATCATTTCTTGACACTTCGACATCATTAATTATCATGCAAAGATGAAGTCTAATATCGGCTGGGGTCCCGACATTGAGGCAGGTCAATGATCACGGCGGCTCAATTGCGGGCCGCCAGGGTGCTTCTCGGCATCGATCAGCGCAGGCTCGCAGAATTGTCGGGGCTTTCGGTGCCGACCATTCAGCGCATGGAGGCTAGCGAGACGATGGTTCGGGGCAATGTCGATTCGCTGGTCAAGCTGATCGCCGCGTTCGATGCGGCCGGGATCGAGATGATCGACGAAGGCGCCGTCAGCCAATTCGCAAGGCCGCGGGGTACGGCTGAAGATCAAGTCAGGTTCGGCCAAGACCCTTCCGGACCCTGCCGATCGGACGATCCAAAGCATCGCGCAGAACCAGGGCGCGCGCATGATCCCTGCCGTCCCGATCCTGCGCCTCGATGTCTGCCGTCGCGTTGCAAATGTCCTGCGTCGCGGGATTGCTGGGCATTGCCATTCTCGCGATCGCCTTGAGCCGCTCAACGCGCGCCACCGCCGTGATCTACAGCGCCACGCTGGCGATCTGCGCGGTCGCATTGGTCGGCTCGATATACTGCCTTGATCGGCGGTACGGCCAATGCCTCGGCCCTAACCCTGCCGATCGGATTGCCCTGGCTTGGCGCGCATTTCCGTCTCGACGCACTGGCCTCGTTCTTCCTCGTCGTCGTCAATCTGGGAGGCGCGGCAGCGAGCCTTTATGGTCTCGGCTACGGCCATCACGAAGACGGCGCCGCAGCGCGTGCTGCCGTTCTTCCCCGCCTTTCTGGCGGGGATGAATCTTGTGGTGCTGGCGGATGACGCGTTTTCCTACCTGCTGTGCTGGGAATTCATGTCGCTTGCGTCCTGGGCGCTGGTCATGGCGCATCATCGGCAAGCCGACAACGCCAAAGCGGGCTACATCTATCTGGTGATGGCGAGCTTCGGCACGCTCGCGCTGCTACTGGCGTTCGGCTTGCTCGCAGGACCAGCGGGCGATTATGGATTTGCCGCCATTCGCGCGGCCCAGCATACGCCTTATGTGGCAGCGCTGGTGTTGATCCTGATGCTGCTCGGCGCCGGCTCAAAGGCTGGCCTCGTGCCGTTGCATGTCTGGCTGCCGCTCGCGCACCCGGCGGCGCCGAGTCATGTTTCGGCGCTGATGAGCGGCGTCATGACCAAGGTCGCGATCTACGGGTTCATCCGCGTCGTGTTCGACCTGTTGGGACCACCGGCCTGGTCGGCGAGTGCGATCGTCCTGTTTCTTCGGCGGCATCACCGCCGTGATGGGGATCCTGTATGCGATGATGGAAAGCGACCTCAAGCGGCTGCTCGCCTACTCGACGATCGAAAATGTCGGCATCATCTTCGCCAGCCTCGGCCTTGCGCTGGCGTTTCAGGCCAACGGCCTGAAGCTGCTGGCGGCGCTCGCCTTCACGGCGGCGCTGTTTCACGTGCTCAACCATTCGTTCTTCAAGAGCCTGCTGTTCTTCGGCGCCGGCGCCGTCCTGACGTCGACGGGCGAGCGCGACATGGAAAAACTGGGCGGCCTGATCCACCGCATGCCGTTCACGAGCTTCGTCATGCTGGTCGGCTGCGTCGCGATATCGGCGCTTCCGCCCTTCAACGGCTTCGTCTCGGAATGGCTGATCTTCCAGGCGATGCTGCAAAGTCCCGGAACTGCCGCAATGGGCGCTGAAGATCATGGTGCCCGCGGTCGGCGCGCTGCTGGCGCTCGCCGCGGCCCTGGTCGCCGCCTGCTTCGTCAAGGCCTACGGCGTCAGCTTTCTCGGACGGCCGCGCAGCAGTCGCGGCAGAAACCGCGCACGAAGTCGACCGCTACTTCGCTTGCGGCGATGTTCATCCTCGCCGCGCTTTGCCTGCTGGCCGGAATCCTGCCGGGACCGGTGATCGACGCGCTGTCGCCGATCACGCTCGAAATCCTCGGCGGCCGCATGCCGATCCAGGCCAACGAGCCCTGGCTTTCGATCGTGCCGATCGCGGAGAGCCGCAGCTCCTACAACGGATTGCTGGTGATGCTGTTCATCACCATATCCGCATCGCTTGCCGTCTACTTCATCCATCGCTTCGCCTCGCGCGCGCTGCGGCGGGGGCCGGCCTGGGGCTGCGGCTTCTCCGATCCGAGCCCGCGGCGCAGTATTCCGGCGGCAGCTTCGCCCAGCCGATCCGCCGCGTGTTCGGCACGCTGGTGTTCCACGCGCGCGACCATGTCGAGATGCCGCCCCCCGGAGACATCCGGCCGGCGCGGCTTCGGATCGAACTGCACGATCTGATCTGGGAGGGAATGTATGCGCCGATCGCGGGCGCGGTCGACCTCTCCTCCGATCGGCTCAACCGCCTGCAGTTCCTGACCATCCGGCAATATCTCAGTCTGGTGTTTGCCACCCTCGTCACGCTGCTCCTGGTGCTCGCGATATGGTCGTGATCTCCGACATCCTGGTGCAGGGCATACAGATGCTGCTGGTGCTGTTGCTGGCCCCGCTGCTGACCGGCTTCGTGCGCAAGGTCAAGGCGCGGCTGGTGCGCCGCCAGGGCGCCTCGGTGTTTCAGCCCTATCGCGATCTCCTGCGGCTCCTGCGCAAGGAGGTGGTGCTCGCCGACAACGCCTCATGGCTGTTCCGGGTGACGCCCTATGTGACCTTTGCCGCGATCTGGGTGGCCGCGGCGCTGGTGCCGACATTCGCAACCGGGCTGCTGTTCAACTGGACCGCGGACCTGATCGCCATCGTCGCGCTACTCGGCAGCGCACGCTTCTTTCTGGCGCTCGCCGGGATGGACGTCGGCACCAGCTTCGGCGGCATCGGCTCCAGCCGCGAAGTCATGATCGCGGCGCTTGCGGAGCCGGCGATGCTGTTGATCGTGTTTTGCATGGCGCTGGTGGCCGGCTCGACCCAGCTGTCGACGGTCGCGAATTTCATGGCCTCGTCCTATGTCGGTCTGCGGGTGTCGCTGGGCATGGCGGTGATCGCGCTGATCATGGTGGCGCTCGCCGAGAACGCGCGGATTCCGGTCGACAATCCGGCCACGCATCTCGAGCTCACCATGGTGCATGAGGCGATGGTGCTCGAATATTCGGGCCGCCATCTCGCCATGATCGAATTCGGCGCGTTTCTCAAGCTCTTGCTCTATATCTCGCTGATCGCCTGCGTTTTCCTGCCCTGGAAGATCGCGGTGTTCGGAACCGGGCCGCTGGCCTATGCCATCGGAACGGCTGCCTACATCGTCAAGCTTGCGGCTGCCGGATTCTTCCTCGCGCTGTTCGAGACTGCGACCGCGAAAATGCGGGTGTTTCGTGTTCCGCAATTCCTCGGTGCGGCGCTGATGCTCGGCCTGCTCGGTACGCTGTTGCTGTTTGTGTCGAGGAGCTTCTGATGCAGATGCACAGCCTCTCCTTCGATGTCTCCCACACGCTCGCCGGCGGGCTTGTCCTGATCAGCTTCATGATGCTGTACCAGGACCGACTCTACTCGCTGCTCAACGTCTTTGCGCTTCATGCGCTGGTGCTCGCGCTCTCCGTCGCCTGGCAAGCCTTCGTCCAGGATGCACCTCACCTTTACATCACGGCAGCAATCGCTCTCGTCTTCAAGGCGATCGTCATTCCGGTGGCGCTGCATCGCATCGTCAAGCAGCTCGGCATTCACCGCGATATCGAATCGGTCGTGGGTGTCGGCCCAACCATGCTGGCCGGGATGGCGCTTGTCGCCCTCTCCATGGTTTTGATGCTGCGGGTGACCGCGGAAGCCGATCCGCTCTCGCGCGAGGATCTCGCCTTTGCATTGTCGGTGGTGCTGCTCGGACTTCTGGTCATGGTAACGCGCCGCAACGCCGTCAGTCAGGTCGTGGGATTCATGTCGCTCGAGAACGGGCTGGTGCTGGCGGCGACCGGCGCCAAGGGCATGCCGCTGGTGGTCGAGATCAGCGTCGCCTTCTCGATCCTGATCGCTTTCATCGTCATCGGCATCTTCCTGTTCCGGATCCGCGAACGCTTCGATTCCGTCGACATCTCCGCGCTTGACGACTTCCGGGGTGAGCAGCGATGAACATCCCCTCCATCGAACCCGTCGCGGCGGTCCTTTTGATTCCGAACGTCTCGGCGGCGTTGCTCGCCGTGCTGCCGGGCTACCGCCTGACCGCGCGTCTCAACGTGGTCGCGAGCCTCGCGACATTTCTCATCCGCGCTTTCGTTGTTCGTGGTCGAACGCCCGCCGCCGGAGCCGTATGCGCTGGTCGACGATCTCAACATCGTCTTCACCGTGCTCAACACCTTCGTCGGGTTCACCACCTCGATCTTCAGCGCGAGCTACATCGGGCATGAACTGGAAACCGGCCGGTTGACGCCGAGTATCTGCGTCTCTACCACGCCATGTACCAGATCATGATGTTCGGCATGAACCTGGCTTTCGTGTCGAACAATATCGGGTCGATGTGGTCGCGGTCGAAATCGGCACCCTGAGCACGGTATTGATGGTCCACATCTATCGCACCCACGCCGCGCTGGAGGCGGCGTGGAAATCTTCAACCTCGGCAGCGTCGGCCATAGCGTCGCTTTGCTCGGCACGATTGGTCTACATGGCGGCGCGGCCGGTCGTTGGCGAGGGCCGGGATGGCATGGTGTGGACGCTCCTGATGAGCACGCGGCGAATTTCGATCCGGCCCTTCTCAACTCGCCTCTATTTCTTGTTGCTCGCTACGGCACCAAGGTCGGGCTGGCGCCGCTGCATGCCTGGCTGCCCGACGCGCATGCCGAAGGCCCGACGCCGATATCGGCGGTGCGTTGTAAAATAGGAGCAGACTTGCGCTACGGCCCTCCGCGGGCGGGCCGGACGCAACAGAGCGATCAGGAAGTGATGGGCAGGAGGACAGGCGCACCGCTTCGAAAGGAGGAGACCGTGCCCATTGATGTCGACATGCTTCGTCAGATCCCCTGTTTGCCACGCTCGGCTCAGAGGACCTGATCGCACGTAGCAGCGATGACCGTGGAGCGGCACTATGAGCGTGGCGACATCATCTTGCTCGAAGGAGACATGGGCGAGAGCCTTGCATCTACGTGCGCGAAGGCGTGGTCAAGGTCTTCAAAACCTCGGTGGGCGGCAAGGAGCAGGTGCTGCGCCTGATCGCGGCAGGTCACACGTTCAACGATGTGCCAGCCCTCGATGGGGGCTCCAACCCGGCGAGTGCGGCGGCTATGGAGCCGAGCGACGTCTATGTGATCCGGCGCACCGAGCTACTCGAAGTTGATCGCGACCCGCCCCGAGGTTGCCGGAGCCGTGGTGCAGACCCTCGCCAGCGCATTACGGCATCTCGTGGCCCTGGTGGAAGACCTCTCCTTGCGCCATGTCACGGCCCGCGTGGCCAAGATCCTGCTCCAGCAAGAGGCATCGTTCCAGGAGGAACAGCACATCTGATCACCTGACGCAGCAGGAAATGGCAGCGCTGGCTGGCACCGCACGTGAAGTGGTGGGACGAGCCCTCAAAGAGCTCGAAGCTGCGGGTGCCATCGAGATGCGCCAGGGCCGTGCCGTGGTGTTGAACCGTGAACGCCTGCGTATGCTCGCCTGGGGTGAGTGACGACTCCTTCGCCTCAAGATAAAGACGAGGGCTTCTACAGATTCTCGCCGGATGGTATGTCACCCCAAACCAAATACCTACTTAATCCAGCTCAACATGGCAAAACCGGAAGGCATCCGCCATTCATCCCAGCACTCCACTCACGTGCGGAGCCTTCTGGCGACCAAATGGTCAAGGTTCTTCCAATCATCTCGCTGCACTACCCTGGTCAAGTTTCAAGTGACCTCACGGTGGCGGGAAAATTGGCCAATCAGTTGCGAAGATCTTCTTCTCCTCCGCCCGTCGCGGGCGAGGCATGACCTCCTCCCGGCGATTCAACAACCGCTTGCATCCGTATTCATCCCTGGCCGGCAGCGACAGTAATGATGTTGCCGGCGGCTGGCGAAAGCGGGTGCGGCCCCGTGACTTCAGGTGCATCCGGGGACTGCCCGCTGCCCTCTAATCATCTGCGAATCGATCAGGCACGCTGTTGCCCTTCGCCGCACATCGTATTCGCTCAGCGGTATAAATGAGGCGCTGCCTTCAACCTCCCCCGCTATTCACACTCTGTGGGACATCATAGACTTCAACGACCGGTACATTCTAAAGTCTCGCACCCCCACTTTTCAGGGCGTTGCTCATCCCACACTCCTCTGTTCGTCGGGCACCTTTCGCAGGACTGATCCTTCATGCTGTTTGTGATTGGTTTGTGATTGCTTCTGGCGACCCCCCTCCGCGGATCGCGTGCTATGCTGAGAGATGCATCGTGTAGCGATACATCGGAAGAAGGCGAACCAGACGCTCTCGCGAGTCATAAGAGTGCAGTCACCGATCTCACGAGAGCAGAGTAGAAGGATGAACTGTGTAAACAGGCCACCCTTGTCCGATCCGGCATGCTGGTTAGCCATAGTGAGGAGATCTCACATGCTGGTTCGATGCATCGGCATTTGATGGCTTCGGGCAACACTGGCCGGCCAGGCCTGAGAGCAATCATGAATGGCGCCGGACGACCTTGAGGCTATCGCCGTGTACGACAATGCATGAGGCTATGCCTACTGTATGGCGATTTCGTACACATCATCAAAGAGGCATTCGTATGAGACAAACACTGGATAAGAATCATTGAATCACGGGGAAGCTTGCTCTCCAATGCGAGGATGCGAGAGCCCGCTGTGGAGGGCGGGGAGGTGCTCGTTCCGCAGGAACATACGTGGCGTGGATGACCGATCATGTGGTGCGTACTACTTGATCAGGTAGGGCCGCTCGCAGCGACGTTTCGATGGGCACGTCGGCGTTGATTGCACCGCGGCTGTGCGTGCAGGCGGTGGGAATCGAAAGTCGGGGCTGTTCACGAGAGCATTGAGAAAGAACGCCTAGACATGTCGGCTTCAGGTCAGATGTGGAGCAGCTCTATCCGTTTTAAAACCAACAGGTCAGAGGCTTGGGCGTTGCGTGTGCTGCGAGATGCCCATCTCAAGAGTATGAGAATGGACAAGCGGCATCGGAGTCATCTCGCGCGCGACATCTGTACCTGTGTCAAGTTAAGAAAAGCTCCTTATGGTTTATCGAGTCATCGACACTCTACAGGATACTAGCACTGGTTCCTTCTCTGCATCATGCTTAACCATTTTCATGAGCGCTTATCCTGCGTGGCCAGCATCAACGCGTGCGACGCTTTTCATGCCAGTCTATTTTCCTGATCTATGCTCTCTACCTACCTTTCATCTGGGTAATCAAGAAGCAGGGCTACGAGTATGCGGTTCGTTGGTCGATCCTCTCCATTGTTGGAGAAGCCTCGTAACAGAGGCAGTAACATACTATTCCCGACCCGACGATCAGGCATCTTATCCCTTCTTTCATTCCTCCAAATTGGGTACGAACGCAAACCGAGGCTATTACGAAAGCGAAAAAAGATCTGCCTGACACCTCGATTCTCGTCGTGCTATGCATATAATATCGTATTACGATATTGTTGTTTGCTGTTCTGAATCCAGCAGTTCGCCTGCGCGGTCTGTGTACACCATCTGTGAGTGGCGACAAAGCTGTCACTGCTCACAGGTCGTTACTGACCCTGTTGGGAGAACAGCAGAAAGGAGGGAGTTATCCGAATAAACATTCTGGAAGTGCTGTCTGAGCGCTCTTGTTCTCAAGTAGTCGGCGTTATCTTCGAGATACGCCTGCCACCTCTTGTGGGACAGCATCTTCTTCAAAGGATTGGCCGTCACGGGACAGGCCGGCTCACAGGCGCCGCAATCGATACATTCGTCAGGGTTAATGTAGAGCTGATCGTGCTGGTCGTAGTCGGCTCACCGGCAGCGGGATGAATGCAGTCCACCGGGCAAACATCGACGTAGAGCCGTCTCTCACGCCGATACAGGGCTGGGTAATGACGTAGGTCATGGATACTCTCCTTTATACAGTGTCGAACACATGGGCCGCTCTACAGGTCTACGGCAGTCTCCTTGCATGTGTCCTGGATGGGTGTTTCCCCACCATATCCTCTTCTCATGGGTTTCACACGCATCACGAATCGTGTAGAGTCCTGCTCTGGGAAAGCGCCGAGAATTCGTGCCTGGCCTTGCAATCAGGGGGGATCGACGCGGAGCCGAGCTGGAGCGCTGGGATACGGTGAGCACGCTTCCAACTGGCATCTTCTGGCATCAAATTCAGTTCCATGGGAGGGCTGGTTAAGCTGCCCCGTGCAATCAGTCTCTCCGATCGTCACTTCGACACGTTCTGCTGGGCATCATCATCATTTTTTTCCGAAGCCATTTCGTCACGT
Organism: uncultured Alphaproteobacteria bacterium; assembly: GCA_963713785.1. GTDB lineage: Bacteria > Pseudomonadota > Alphaproteobacteria > Rhizobiales > Xanthobacteraceae > Bradyrhizobium. Next base: position 3,225 of record CAVQNB010000009.1, on the reverse strand, counting down.
GGCTGTCGCTCCACTTCCCGCCTCAAACGGGGAAACCTGAGCGAACTGGGTATTAAGCTGCTCTCTCCGCCTTGAGCGCTGCAGCTTTACACCGGAGCAGGGACTCCTTTGTCTTTGCTGGTCCGGCTCCTATTCAATACGCGAAGCAGAACGCAGTGTAAGCTGAGATTGCTGGTACAAAGGGTGGATCGCGTGCGCTCCTGCTGCATCTACCATCAGCCGTGTCGGCGCCTGTAACAGCCCTGCCGCGCATAGCTTTGCACAGCAGTCCATCAGCTCTGATAGGGGTGCATTGTTTTGTCTGAAAGCCCTGAGGCCTCAGCACTTCTCGTTGATATCCAGTGATGTGCTCTCGGAGTACCTGCTGGCAATGACCAGGAGACATATCTGGAGATTCTCCTGCCAGCTTCATGGCATCTCCTCTCCTTGCTCACTCCACCTCTTGCATCTGCCTGGCTCCGCACCGCTCTCCGCTTTGGGCAATGTGCCACCAGTGATGCTGCGTTGATGCAGATGACAAGAGAGGTCAGAGCGATCGCGTGGAGTATGTTGCAGGCAGTATTTGCATCTTCCTGGCTCTTTCGACCGGTTTGGTGGATCGATCCAGCGTCGCCCTCTTCCTTCAACTCCTCCCAGAGGACAGCACCCTTGCGCTCGCCCGCCTCCCATCGCTGCCGCAGATACCGCGGTGAACAGTTGTGCTGGCTGCGGCGCGGGAGGCTTCGTCCCGCAGAGTCCGGGTCAGGATCAGTTGTCGTATCAGCTCATCTTTTTCCTTCACCTCCCTGCGGAGGCGCTCCAATTCGGATTCCTGAATTGGACGAATGCTGAAGCCGCTTTGCTGTTGGCCTGCCACAGTTGGGGCAAAACTGGGTGGTATCAGAGAACTGCAGCCCACAATACAGACAATCTTTGGCCATAGGTGTTCTCCTCATCTTTCCTCTGCTCTTGGCGGTATCGTGGGATGGGAGCTCCCATGCTTGCCACCCAATTCTGGTCTTGCTTGCTAGAGCAAGCGCCCTCCACCAACTGTCCGGGAATCCATCTTCTGTCTCCTTTCACTCACAAGCAAAAAGAACAGGTCAACGGCGTGCCGGCTGATAGGTCCCCGGAACGGTACGAAAACTGATGGCAAAGCGGTTCCAGCCATTGATAGCGACGACGACCAGCGTCAGGTTGACCAGTTCCTCCTCGCTCAAGTGCTGGCGCACCTCTTCATAGAGCGCGTCCGGTACGTGCCCCTTGGCGATCAGCGTGACCGCTTCCGTCCAGGCCAGGGCGGCTCGCTCCCGCTCCGTATAAAAGGGCGTTTCCCGCCAGGCGTCCAGGGCATAGAGCCGCTGTTCGCTTTCGCCCCTTTCCCGCGCGTCTTTCGTATGCATATCAAGCAGTACGCGCAGCCGTTGATCTGGGAGGCACGCGTCCTGACCAGGTCGAGCAGGGGTGGCTCCAGGCCGCATGCGGCCAGGTAATCCTCCAGGCCGCGCATGGCCTTCATCGCACCTGGTGCGACCTTAGTGTACGCAATCCGTGGTTGCATAATGACCCTTCTTCTACCCATGGGGTATTCCAAAGAGAAGCGCTTACCTGAGGTATTCCTGGCAACTACCGACCAGCACACCTGCTTTCTTCACCTTTACTCCTACTATAGAACCACGCTGCCTCAGAAACAGTGATTCTGTCACAGTACATCGTCGTCGCGATAATCTCGGTACCTGCTTCTGCGACAAAGCTCATCGCGCTTTAGCGAAAAACGAACGGCACTCCGTCGCATTCGTCCACTGCCCACGGGGAGAGCCAGCTATCGATGTAGACTAAACGCTATGTCGCAATGTGATATTCTTCTCTGTGAGATGTATTGTAATCCGAAAATCACCGATGCGGGCACCGATCTCGAATCACAGACGAGTCACAACCTCTTTCTATCCAGTGATCGAGGACATCAAGTTCCTATCGAGGATGCGTATGATGCCGTACGATCTCATCCACGAAGAGGTCATTGCCCTCCTGGGGTGTCATTCAGGGTTGTTCGCATCGCCGGATCTCTTTCCGTCGCAAGATGATCCGCCTCTCAGAATCAAGGGTAAGCTTTTAGGGTGAGCTGCTTCGTAGTTGTCCGACCATACGTCCATCTGTCCTGGTCGAAAATGCTTCGGAAGAGGTTCAAAAGCCAGAGAGAAACCCGTTGGGTATGCTCTTCCGATTGAAGCGTCGCATCGTCGTTCATTCGCGTTGTCGGGTCAGCTGATGTGAGGTCTCGGCACGATTCTCTCTATCAGATCCCTCACCCGGCTGACAAAATCCTCACCTACATACCAGATCAATTCGCGGATATCTCGACGGCCCTGTTTATCCACTTCTGCAAAGGAGCCGCTGACTCTTCGGCTGTCCTTCCTGCACCTTCTCGTTTCTTCCCCTCAACCGGTCCCACCAGGCGCTGAGCGCACTCGCGAGAGCGAGCCCCGCGCAAATGAGCGAGACGAGCGCAAACTGCTCACGAACGATTCGCCGATCGCTTCTCTCGAGCGCCACTTGCACCTCACCACTCACATGCGTGGGGAGGTCGATGCGCCAGCAGCTTGATGCGCTGCATCTCAATGATGCTGCACCAGCGGGTGAAGAGATGCAGTGTCGCCAGGTGACTATCAAGACTGCTCGTGAAGACGGAGAAGACCACGATACCCAGGACTGCAATGGCGAGTGACCCGGCTGTGCGGACGGACACCGGCATCATTGATCGACAAGCAATACCCGCATGGCGCTGCTCCACCGCACCCATGACCGCTGTGGTGAGCGGAGCGACGGTGATGGTCATGCCGACGCCCATCACGACCACCGCTGGAGAAAGGTCGTCCAGTAGCGCCCGCGCCGCTTCCGATGCCTGGCAAGGCAAAAAGCGCAAAGCCGATGGCAGTGATGACCGGGCCAACCACCAGCGGAAGCTTCGCGCCATAACGGTGTACTAAGCTACTCGGCCCAGCGCGAACAGAAACATGATCAGAATGAAAGGCACGAAGGCGGCGCCAGCAAAGGTAGGAGAATACCCTGGCACTTGAAATCAAATCGAAAGGGGAAGAAGGTGACGCCACTGAGGGCTCCGTAGAGCAAAAGCGTGAGGAGATTCGTCCCGCTAAAGGTAGGCGAACGGAAACAGGGTCAGCGGCGGACCATCGGGCCGAGATACGCGCTTCTACCAGGAAGAAATGCGCTGAAGCGATACTGGTC
>CAVQNB010000008.1:0-65445 GCA_963713785.1 uncultured Alphaproteobacteria bacterium | reverse complement strand
CCTTCACGATGGAATCGACTGCGTTCGAGCCGACATTCTTGATCGCGCCGAGACCGAACCGGATTCCGTATTGTTCGCCATTCTCGACGGGCGTAAAGTTGAAGTCCGAAGAATACACGTCGGGTGGCAAGACACGAATGTTGATCTCACGGCACTCGTTGATATATTTCACGACCTGCGCAGTGTCGCCGGTTTGCGAGGTCAGCAGCGCGGACATGAACCGAGCCGGCGCGCGGTGCGGCAGCAATCCATCGCGGTGTTGCCGCCGCCGAGCACGATCACGCGGCGGCCGATCTTGTCGGTATGGCCGAACGAGACGCTGGAGAGCCAGTCGATGCCGATATGGATGTTGCTGGCGGCTTCCTTGCGGCCGGGAATTTCGAGCTCGCGGCCGCGCGGCGCGCCGGAGCCGACGAAGATCGCGTCGTAATTTTCCGCGAGCAGCTTCTTCATGCTGTCGATGCGCGCTCCGCCCTTGAACTCGATGCCGAGGTTGAGGATGTAATCGGTTTCCTCGTCGATCACGGAATCCGGCAGCCGGAATTTCGGAATCTGCGATCCGCATCATGCCGCCGGCCTTGGGGTCGGAATCGAACACCGTGCAGTGATAGCCGAGCGGCGCGAGATCGCGCGCCACGGCGAGCGAGGCGGGACCGCCGCCGATCAGCGCGATGCGCTTGCCGTTCTTCGGGCCGGGCCGCGGCAGGCGGTGCTTGATGTCATCCTTGAAGTCGGCGGCGACGCGCTTCAACCGGCAGATCGCGACCGGCTTCTCCTCGACGCGGCCGCGGCGGCACGCCGGCTCGCACGGACGATCGCAGGTGCGTCCCAAAATTCCGGGAAACACGTTCGATCGCCAGTTGATCATGTAGGCGTCGCTGTAACGACCCTCTGCGATCAAACGGATGTATTCGGGAACTGGCGTATGCGCGGGACAAGCCCACTGGCAGTCGACCACCTTGTGAAAGTAGTCGGGTGCCGAGATATCAGTCGGTTTCATTCCTGCCTTGTCCGCGCGGCCGACTAGGCACGTCGCGGCCCCTTTTTACGTTTAGAGCGCTTAAGAGGCGTTCTTGTGGTTTTTGAATTGGATCATAGGGTTGCCTTATTAGAGCCATTCAAGATGATGCACAAAGGCAAAATTCGCCGGATCGCGAGGTTTCACCAGTGCAATGCCATAACGTTAACGTCACTGCTTATATTGCGGCAGTGCAACAAACGGCGCATCCGTGAATTCACGCATTGATTTCAGTTTGTAGGATGTCGTTCTTCGCAAGATCCCACATCAGGTCGATAGGTGCCGGACGAGATCTGCGCGGCCTGATCGGGTGCTGAACTACCTGTGAAGCGCGTCGTGAGAACGGCGGAGATCGCGCTGGCGCTGGTCCCATCGATCAACACGAACCAGTCGCCGGCGCCAGCGACAGCAGCGGCGGCGATTTCCGTTGTCGGCCCCGATAGTCTGGGGTCGCTCTCGATCAGATGCATGGAGATGATGCCGTCGAGCGTTCCTGGATCGAGCCTCTCTTGCACCGCCGCCCGCAATTTGGCTTCACTGCCGGCTGAGGGGCGCAGGCGGACGATGCCGAGCGCAGCACCTCGGCCCTTTCCGCGGCTTATGGTGATGCGCGCCACCGCGCGGATCATGTTTTTGAAACGCGCCATGGTCTTCTTCGACCAGTCGGTCGGGTTGGCGAGCCTTGCGCGATAGGCCGGACTGTCCAGCACCTCGATCGTCGCTGGTCGAATAGAGGAAGAGATATTTCGGGCTGGCATTGTGCGCGACGTAGCGCCGCGCTTCGAGGAAGCCGTCGATCGCGACGCGTTCTTCGAGATGCTCGCGATCGTACCAGCGGTTGAATTCGGCTTCGTCCGCGGCATCGATATCCATCGAGGTCAGCAGCATGCCTTTTCCGGCTAGCGGCATTTTCGTGCGCTCCTCATCTGTTCAGATTTTGCGAGGCCATATCCGCGATCGCCTTCATCACGGCATCCCGCACGCCGGGATCGTACAGCGTATGGCCGGCGCCCTCGACGAAACGAATCTCGGCATCGCGCCACACCGCGCCAAGCGCATGCGATGTCGCCGGCGGGCACAGCAGATCGTAGCGGCCTTGCACGATGATGCCGGGAATGCCCTTGAGCTTTCCGGCTTCTTCGCAGCAGCTGGTTCGGCGTCATAAAGCAATCGTTGGCGAAATAATGCGCTTCCATGAAGGGCGTGGCCGGCAGCGCGCGCGACGAATTCAACGATGCCGAGATCGAGCCTGACGCGGCTGGAAGCGTGCTCGGACAGGATGCGCTCGGTATCGGGCCAGGCGCGCGCCGCCGGGCCATGGACGGCGGGATCGGGATCGAGAATGCGGCGCCAATAGGCGTCGAGCGGCTGCGCACGTTCCGCCAGTGGCAACACGCTGAGGAAATCATCGCGAAGATTCGGATAGAACCGCGCCAGCACATCGGTGAAGGCGGTTTCGATCTCGGCGCGGGTGCCGAGGAAAGTCGCGCGCAAGACGAGGCCGGCAACGCGGTCGGGATGGGCCTGCGCATAAGCCAGCGCCAGGGTCGCGCCCCAGGAGCCGCCGACCACGATCCAGCGTTCGAATCCGAACTTTTGGCGGATCGCCTCCATGTCCGCAATCAGGTGCGCCAGCGTATTGTCCTCGCGGCGACTTTTGGGCCGGCTGCGGCCGGCGCCGCGCTGGTCGAACAAAATGGCATGGAAGCGCTCGGGATCGAACAGCCGGCGATGATCGGCCTGGCAGCCGCTGCCGGGCCCGCCATGCAGATAGACCGCAGGCACGCCGTCGGCGCGGCCGACGCTTTCGACGTAAAGGTCATGTCCATCGCCGACCGGGAGCAGTTCGGAGGTCAACGGCGCAAACGGATCGGCGCGCTTGGTGCTGGATTTTCCGGCTTCGGCGTCAGGCGCCATGCTCGCCGCCTGTCTCCAGCGTCCCACCGGCGAAATTGCGATAGAGGAAGCGGTTGTTGTCGGAGGCGGCTTCTCGCTCCGCCTGGGCGAAAATCTCCTGATGCTTCGGCGACAGCGTGCAGGCGGGATCGGTGTTGCCGGCGTCACCGGTCAGCGCAAAGGCCTGGCAGCGGCAGCCGCCGAAATCGATTTCCTTGAATTCGCAGCTCTTGCACGGCTCCGGCATCCAGGCGGTGCCGCGATAGCGGTTGAAGGCTTCGGAGTTCTGCCAGATCCAGGCAATCGAATGATTGGAGCGCACGGACTCGAATTGAAGCCCGGTGATGCTCTCGGCGGCGTGACACGGCAAGATCTTGCCGGCGGGCGAGATGTTGAAGAACTGCCGGCCCCAGCCGCCCATGCATTTCTTTGGCCGTAGCGCGTAATAATCCGGCACCACATAATCGATGGCGAGGATGCCTTTGAGACGCACCTGCGCTTCCTCGACGATGCGGCTGGTCTCCTCGATCTGCTTGAGCGTCGGCATCAGCGCGGCGCGGTTCTTCAGCGCCCAGCCGTAATATTGCACATTGGCGACCTCGAGCCGGTCGGCGTCGAGATCGACCGCCATCTGGATGATGTCGGGCAATTGATGCAGGTTCTGGCGATGCATGACCGCGTTCACCGTCAGCGGCAAATCAACCTCGCGCGTCCACTTCGCAACCTTGATCTTCTTTTCGTGCGCGTCCTTGAAGCCGGCTACCCGGTCGGCGACCACGGGCTCGTTGCCCTGGAAACTGATCTGCACGTGGCAGAGCCCGGCATCGGCGAGCGCGACAAGCTTTTCCCTGGTCAGCAGCACCGCCGAGGTGATCAGGTTGGAGTACAGCCCGACACCGCTCGCGTGCCGGGCCAGCTCAACCAGATCCTTGCGCGCGGTCGGCTCGCCGCCGGAGAAGTGGATTTGCAGCACGCCGATTTGGGCGAGCTCGGAAAACACCTTCTTCCATTCCTCGGTCGCAAGTTCGCTGCCGGCGCGATCGAGCTCGACCGGATTGGAGCAATAGGGGCATTGCAGCGGACAGCGATGGGTGAGTTCCGCAAGCACGGCAAGCGGGATGCCAAACGTCTCCGCGGTCGAGCGGCGCGCTTCCAGCGCGGCCAGCCCGTCGCCGGGATCAGTTTTGTTGTTGGCGAGAATATCACTCATGATGTCTTCTCGCGCGCTTCGGTCAGAAATCCCTTGTCGGCAAGGTCCTGCAGCATGGCGATGACATCGGTTGCGATCGCTTCGCGCGGCGCCGCATATTTTTCGGCGAGCTGATCGACCATCGCGCCGACGCTGCGGACGCCGTCGCAAAGTTTTAGCACTTCGACCGCGATTTCGTCAGGCGCCAGCACCCGCTCCGGCGCCAGGATCACCCAGACTTGCCGCGTCTCGTCGAATTTCAGCTTGGTGTGCCGCGGCAACACCGGCCGGCTCGCTTCGCTGACGCTGATGTTGCGCGGGCCTGCCATCGCTCCGACTCTCAGTTCGCTTTGGGCACGAACGCACCCGGCGGAATGTGGCCGTCGACATAGGCATGATACAGCGCGTCGAGCTGGACCCATAGCACGTTGGTCTTGAAGATCAGCGCGTTGCACACCGCCTCGCGCTCGGCCTGCGTCCTGGCGTGCTGCTTGACATAGTCGAGCGCGAAACCGGCATCGCGCGGGGCCTGCTGCAGACGTCGGCTGAAATAGCTCATGATGTCGGGATTGACGAAGTCGTAATGCTGCAGCATGCCCGAGATGCGCTCTTCGTGCAGGTTCGGTGCAAACAGCTCGGTGAGCGAGGAGGCGATGGCCTCCAGCGGCGACCTGTCGCGGCAGAAATGCACATAGGCTTCCACCGCAAACCGCGTCGCCGGTAGGATGCCTTCGGTCGATTCCACATAGGCGCTGTCGAGCCCAAGTCCCTCGGTCAGCTTGAGCCAGCGCTCGATGCCGCCCTCGCTGCCGGGATCGCCGTCATGGTCCTCGAGCCGGTGCCGCCATTCCCGCCTGAGAGCGCGGTCACGGAAGCGCGAGATCACGACCGCGTCCTTGATCGGGATCGTGCTCTGGTAATAGTAACGATTCAGCGCCCAGGCCTGCACCTGGCCCTTGTTCAGCTTGCCGCCATGCAACAGCCGATGAAACGGATGCAGGCTGTGATAGCGCGTGGCGCCGATCTGGCGCAGCGCCGCTTCCAATTCGCCGGCATTGTTGAGCGGGACGCCCTTGCCGATCGAATAGGCCGTCATTCCCAGCGTAGTTGCGGCGTTCAAAGCACGATCTCCGTCCCGTCGGCGGGAATCTGCCAGCCCGCACGCTCGGCGATCTTGCGCTCGGACGAGCCGCGCAGCAGCGCCGGGTTGGAATTGTTGATATGCAAAAACACTTTTTGGCCGATATCGAGGCCGTCTAGCGCGGCGATCGCGCCGCGACCTCCCGACATTGCGATATGTCCCATGGCTTGTCCGGTCTTGTTGCCGAGGCCCGCCGCGATCAGCTCATCGTCGCGCCACACCGTGCCATCGAAGAACACCAGCGGCGCGCCGGCAAGCCGTGTTTTGAGCTCATCGGTGACGCCGGCGCAGGCGGCGACGAAATAGAAGAATTTTCCGCTTCCCTCGTCCTTGATGCGAAGGCCGATCGTGTCGCCGCTGCCGTCATCGCCGCCCGGATGAGCCCTGCCTTCCAGATACCAGGCGCCTTTGCCGGAGACCGCAAAGGGGAGGATTTCTATCCCGGAGGGCGAGCCGTCCGGCAGCCTCGGCTCGAAGGCTTGCTCTACTTCGATCGCCTGGCGCCGCACGTTCTTCTCGTTCAGCACGTTGAAAATGCTGTTGGCCCTGAGGATGGCGAGCACCTTGGCGTGGGCGTAGATCGTAAACGGCGAGCCCTCGCGCATCGACAGCAGGCCTGCGACCGCGTCGACCTCGCCATTGGTCAGGATCACGCCCGCGATCGGGCTATGGCGAAGCTGGCCGGGCTTGGGATGAAGCTGCGGCGTCGCAATCAGTTGCTGGCGCAGATCGGGCGACGCGTTGATCAGGAACCAGTGATCGTCGTCGGCACTGACCGCGATCGAGGCTTGCGTGCTTCTAAGTTCGGGATGCTCGGCCCTTGCCGCCCGGCACACCGGACATCCGCAATTCCATTGCGGAACACCACCACCTGCCGCCGCGCCCAGGACGACGACGCGAAGCATGATCCGTCTCTCCTGGAGGTGCGAAGTTTTAACGCTTTGCAGGCCAAACGATTTGAAAAGCCAAAACGCTTCAAAGGTGGACACCGGCGAGGACACGGTTCCCCCATCGGGAACGTGTCACGCCCGGAAGTCCACCTGCGTCAAACGTAGAATTCGCTGTCCGTTACTTGCGGGCGGCGCACGCATACATGTTGATTTCCATGCCGACCGACACTTCGACGATTTTTGGTGCTTTCCAGGCCATTTGGCTCTCCTTTTTTGGAACCGGACGCATTCCGCCCTCTCCAACAAGGTAATGCCGAACGAAAAGTTCGCCAGCGAAATCTTTTTCCTGCGAGCTCCCGCTTGCATCTTTGCTGCATCGCGAAAAGACTGCGCGGGACCTTCGGCGCGATGCTCAAAACCGCCGCTTATCAACGGCTTCAGGAGCTGGCGGACGGGACACGCGGACTGAGGCAAGGTGCGGCGGCGCGGCATCGGGTCGAGATAAAGAACTTGTGAGATCGGCATGCCTTCCTTTTTAGTGCGTTCGGCCCCACTGGATAAAAGTCATGCCGCGATATTTTTTCAATGCCCGGATCGGCGATGAACTGATCGACGATCCCGAAGGCGACGAGTTGCGTAACCTCGATCGCGCATGGCAAGTGGCGCGCGCCATGATCCTGGAGCTGCTAAGGACCGAAGGCGCGCGGCCGGACTTGCTGAGCGCCGTCATCGAGGTCACCAACGACGACGGCGAGATCGTGCTCGAATTCCCGTTCGCCGAGGCGCTGATCGATATGCCGGATCAGCGGGTCACGAAGCACTGACGAGCCGTATCAACACCTCTTGCCCATTTCTATTCCGGGGGCTCGACCGGCCGGCGCAAGGCATGTTTCCGATTGCGCGGGGCGAAAAAATATTGACACTTCAGCCTCGGAAGGCCGCCGGCGCCCGCAACCGCCTTTGCCCGCGCGCGAGACAATGGCCTCCAGCAAAGGGGAGAACGTTATGATGATTGGCTCATCGCCGCGCAGCCTGTTGCTGGCCGGTGCTTTCTTCAGTGCATTCACGTTTGGTGCTGCCGCACAGCAACCGAGCGATACGCCGGCCGCGACATCGCCTGCCGCCGCTCCGCCGTCTGCTGCTGCGCCCGCGCCTGCCGCTGCACCGGAGCCTGCCGCGCCACCGCCCATGGCGGCTCCGCCGGCACCCGCCGCCGCCGCGCCCCCCGCAGCCCCTGCGCCCGCCGCGGCTGCCGCTCCGCCACCGGCTTCGACCACCGTTGCCGCAGCGCCCGCGCTTCCGCCGGGCTCGCCGATGATCGGGCGGCCGGACAATGAGGCGGCCCAGAAGCTTGCGCCGGTCGCGCCGCCACCGCTTCCGACGGCGGCAGACAGGCTGCCGACCGCAAAACTGAAAGTGCCGGCCGGCTTCAACATCGAGGTTTACGCCTCGGGCGTCGCCAATGCGCGGGAGATGGCGCTGGGCGACAAGGGCACGGTGTTCGTCGGCAGCCGCCTCCTCGACAAGGTCTCGGCCGTTGTCGACAAGGACGGCAAACGCACGGTCAAGGTTTTGGCATCCGGCCTCTACCGGCCGAACGGCGTCGCGTTCAAGGACGGCACGCTCTACATCGCCGAGCTGTCGAAAATCTCCAAGATCGACAAGGTCGAGGACGTCATCGACAATCCGCCGCAGCCGACGGTGATCTACGACAACCTGCCCAAGGACGAAGCCCATGGCTGGAAGTTCATCGCGATCGGGCCCGACAACAAGCTCTACGTTCCGGTCGGGCAGCCCGGCAACAACGTGCTGCATGACGATGCCCATGGCCAGATCCGCCGCATGAATCTGGATGGCTCGGGCGCCGAGGTTTATGCGCTTGGCGTGCGCAACACCGTCGGCTTCGACTGGAACCCCGAGAACAAGCAGATGTACTTCACCGACAATGGCCGCGATTGGCTCTCCGAAGACGTTCCGGAGGACGAGCTCAATCGCATCACCAACAAGGGCGAGGATTTCGGCGCGCCCTATTGCTACCAGGGCAATATCCCCGATCCCGAATTCGGCTGGGGACATTCCTGCAGCGAATTCGTTGCCCCCGTCGGCCTGATGGGCCCGCACTCGGCCTCGCTCGGCATGCGGTTCTACACCGGCAACCAGTTCCCGAAGAGCTACAAGAACGCGATCATCGTCGCGCGGCACGGCTCGTGGAACAGGTCCAAGAAGTTCGGCGGCGACGTCGTCGTCGTCAAACTGAACAAGGACGGCACGGTGAAGTCCATGGAGCCGCTGATCACCGGCTTTCTGCAAGACAACAAATATATCGGCCGCCCGGTCGATGTGTTGCAGATGAAGGATGGTTCCATTCTGGTCTCCGACGACTGGAACGGCGCCATCTACCGCGTCAGCTACGGCAAGCCGAAGGTCGCTGTGCGGTAAGCGCCAAGGTGTCAATCGCGAAACTCGTCATGCCCGGCCTCGTGCCGGGCATCCACGTTCTGACGGTATCGCCACAAGAAAGACGTGGATGGCCGGGACACAGGCCAGCGGAAGCGACGCCGTCCTTCGGACGGCTACGCCCGTCCATGACGGAGAATTAGGGTCGCGTGATGAGAAAAATAATGACGGCGCTGGCGCTCGCTGTTCTCGCTTCATCCGTCCGAGCCGAGACGGTCGAAGAGCGCTTCGCGCCATGTCTTGCCTGCCATGGCGAGCACGGACAATCGGTAACGGAAAATATTCCCTCGCTCGGCGGCCAGCAGGCTCCTTATGCACTGATCCAGCTTTTCATGTTTCGCGAGAAGCTGCGCCTCTTCGAGCCGATGAACGAGATGGCGAAGCCGCTCACCGACGACGATCTCCGCAGTTTTTCCGATTTCATTGCCACATTGCCAAGACCTGCGCCGCCGGCCGATACCGGCGATCCCGCGCGCATGCAACGCGCGCTGGCGATCGCAACGCAGAATCATTGCAATTCCTGCCACAAGGCGGATTTCTCCGGCGGCGACAATGTCCCGCGCATCGCCAACCAGCGCGAGGATTATCTCGCGAAAACCTTGGCCGAATACAAAGATAACAGCCGCCACGGCTATGACGGCACCATGGCCGACGTGATGGGTTCGGTGACGCCGGACCAGATTGCCGATCTCGCCTATTACATCGCCCGGGTCCGATAGCTCCTCGTTCCGGATGGCCTTGCCGTGACGGGCGCGCTAAAAGACGTGCCGTCAAACGGAGCAAGCCATGCAGGATATCTGGCGTCTGTCGGCCGCCGAGTTAGCCAATCTGATCAAGTCGAAAAAAATCTCCGCCAGGGAGGCGGCGACCGCTGCGCTGGCGCGGCTCGATGCCGTCAATTCCAAGATCAACGCCGTGGTCGATCACCGCCCGGAAGACGTGTACAAACAGGCGGCAGCCGTCGATGCCGCGATCGCGCGGGGCGAGAATCCGGGCCCGCTCGCGGGCGTGCCGGTGACGGTGAAAGTCAATATCGACCAAGTGGGCTTTGCCACCACCAACGGGCTGAAACTGCAGCGCGATGCGATCGCGACCGCTAACAGCCCGGTGATCGACAATTTAAAGAAATCCGGCGCCGTCATTCTCGGCCGCACCAATTGCCCGGCCTTTTCCTATCGATGGTTCACTACCAATTTGATCCATGGCGACACCAAAAATCCGCGCGATCCCTCGATCACGCCGGGCGGCTCGTCCGGCGGCGCGGGGGCTGCGGTCGCGGCCGGCATCGGCCATATCGCGCATGGCACCGATATCGCCGGATCGATCCGCTATCCCGCCTATGCCAACGGCGTGCATGGCTTGCGCCCGACGGTCGGGCGCATCGCGGCCTTCAATCCCGCGCTGCCGGAGCGCTCGATCGGGCCGCAGATCTCGGCCGTATCCGGGCCCCTGGCGCGTACCATCGGCGATGTCAGGATCGCGCTCGCCGCGATGTCGGGCAAGGATTTCCGCGATCCCTGGTGGGTGCCGGCGCCGCTGGAAGGACCGGCAATGGAAAAGCGCGCCGCGCTCTGCCTCAATCCCGACGGGCTCGAGACCGTCGCCGAAGTAAAAGCCGCCGTCGCCGAAGCCGGCAAGCGCCTCGAGCGCGCCGGCTGGACAGTAGAGGAGATCGTGACCACACCGCCACTGCAGGAGCCCGCGGAGCATCAGACCAAGCTGTGGCTCGGCGACGGCTATGAGGCGCAACTGGAAGCGGCCGAGCGTGAAGGCGATCCCGGCGCGCTCGCCTGCCTGCGCGGCAACCGCTCGAAGGTCTTTCCGTTCGATGCCGCCGCGTTCTCCAAGACCTTGACCCGCCGCGCGACCTTGACGCGACAATGGCTGGAATTCTTTGAGAAGTACGCGGTATTGCTGATGCCGGTATCGGCCGAGCTGCCGTTTCCGGATCAGCTCGACCGCAAGGATGATGCTTCCTTTGCGCGGGTCTGGCGCGCGCAATTGACGCAAATCGCCATTCCCTTCATGGGTCTGCCTGGGTTAACCGTCTCTACGGGATTGGTGGGGCGCATTCCGGTCGGCGTCCAGGTTGTCTCCGGCCGCTACCGCGAGGACTTGTGCCTCGCCGCGGGCGAGGCGATCGAAGCCGGCGGCACGCCGCCGTCGCCGATAGATCCCGTGAGCTGAACCGAACGAGAGAACATCATGGCAGGCGTCTATGATTTCACGGCAGCTTCGCTCGCAGGCGAAGAGGTGCCGCTGCAGCGGTTCGAAGGTAAGGTGCTGCTGATCGTCAACACCGCCAGCGCCTGCGGGTTCACCCCGCAATATAGGGGCCTGGAAGCGCTGCATCGCGAGCTTTCGCCGCGCGGCTTTGCCGTGCTTGGATTTCCGTGCAACCAGTTCGGCAGCCAGGAGCCCGGTGACGCCAAAGCGATCGAGCAGTTTTGCTCAAGCAATTATGACGTGACCTTTCCGATGTTCGCCAAGATCGACGTCAACGGCACCAAGGCGCATCCGCTGTACAATTATCTGCGGGCCGAGAAGTCGGGCCTGCTCGGCGCCTCGATTAAATGGAATTTCACCAAATTCCTGGTCGACCGTTCGGGCAAGGTGGTGGCCCGCCACGCGCCGACCGCGCGACCCGAGAGCCTCAAACGGGAAATCGAGGCACTGCTGTGAACGAGAAGAGCGAGACCAGCATGAGTGAAGCCATGAGCGACCAATTGCCTGACCGCCTGTCGGTCGATCCGAACAGCCCGTATTACAATGCCGAGGTGCTGTCGCGCGATGTCGGCATTCGTTTCAAGGGCGTTGAGAAAACCAATGTCGAGGAATATTGCGTCAGCGAGGGCTGGGTGCGCGTGACCGCGGGAAATGCCAAGGATCGCCACGGCAACCCGCTCACCATCAAGGTTCACGGACCGGTCGAGCCGTATTTTCGCGACAAGGCGTAAGGCCATGTCCGTCCGCATCGTCGACGTTCGCGAGGTCACAAAGCCGATCTCCTCGCCGATCCGCAACGCCTATATCGATTTCACCAAGATGACGACGAGCCTCGTCGCCGTCGTCACCGACGTCATGCGCGACGGCAAGCGGTAGTCGGCTACGGCTTCAACTCCAACGGCCGCTACGGGCAGGGCGGTCTGATCCGCGAGCGCTTTGCGCCGCGCCTGCTGGAAGCCGATCCCAAGACCCTGCTCGACGAGAGCGGCGACAATCTCGATCCGGACAAGATCTGGGCGACGCTTGATGCGAAACGAAAAGCCGGGCGGCCACGGCGAGCGCTCGGTCGCGGTCGGCACCATCGACATGGCGGTGTGGGACGCGGTCGCGAAGATCGCGCGGCAAGCCGCTGTTTCGGCTGCTGGCCGAGCGCCACGGCGCAACGCCAATCCGCGCGTGTTCGTCTACGCCGCCGGCGGCTATTATTATCCCGGCAAGGATCTGTCGATGCTGCGCGGCGAGATGCGCGGCTATCTCGATCGCGGCTACAACGTCGTCAAGATGAAGATCGGCGGCGCGCCGATCGCCGAAGATCGCGCGCGCATCGAGGCGGTGCTGAAGGAGATCGGCAATCAGGCGCAGCTCGCGGTCGACGCCAATGGCCGCTTCGATCTGGAGACAGCGATCGCGTACGCCAAGATGCTGCGCGACTATCCGCTGTTCTGGTACGAGGAGGCCGGCGATCCGCTCGATTTCGCAGCTACAGGCGGCACTCGCCGAATTCTATCCCGGACCGATGGCGACCGGCGAAAACCTGTTCAGCCATCAGGATGCGCGCAATCTGATTCGCTACGGCGGCATGCGGCCCGACCGCGACTGGCTGCAATTCGATTGCGCGCTGTCCTACGGGCTGTGCGAATATCAGCGCACGCTGGTGGTGCTGCAAACCCATGGCTGGTCGCCGCGCGCGCTGCATCCCGCATGGCGGGCACCAGATGTCGCTGAACATCGCGGCCGGTCTCGGGCTTGGCGGCAACGAGAGCTATCCCGATCTGTTCCAGCCCTACGGCGGCTTCCCCGACGGCGTCCGCGTCGAGAACGGTCACATCACCATGCCGGATCTGCCCGGCATCGGCTTTGAGGGAAAGTCCGATCTCTACGCGGAAATGAAGGCGCTGGCGGGATAGCGTGACCTGGAGGAGGTTTACAGCTACGCGGCGGGAGAACAGCCTTCGACCGTGGGAGGCGAAGACCTCGCCTTCATACACCTGCCGCCGCATCTAGTCGGAAGCATCGAAAAGGACTGCGCTTTCCTCGACGCCGAGAAGAACTTCACGAAGCCCGAGCCCGACGGTTGCTCGTCGCTGATCCAGGTGCACTCGGTCTTCGGGCTCGTCGAAGAGTTCACTGGCGAAACGACGCGGCAAAGCGGCAGGGTGACGACGTTGCTAAGGGGCGTGCTGACGTCCGGGGTCTTGCGCGATCTCGACCGTTTCAACGCTGCGTTAGAGTGCTTCGAGGAAAATCTTCCCGATCTCCCTGACAGCTTCGGCGGCACGAGCGGCGGCGGTCTGTGGTGCGTCTACGTGCGCAAACGCGGGTTGGAGCCGAAGGCGCAACCCGCCATCTTGGCAATTCATAGCGGCAGATCATGATCCGCCCTACGAGCTGAGAATGTCTGTTCATCGGGGTAGATCGGAAGTCATGGGCGGAGAATCAAAACGTTGCTTTTGACCCGATCCGGAAATCCCCACTTGGCCGGTCCTACGAATGACCGTACTGGCTGAATAGCCTTCCGTGTGGTTTGATCAACGAGAATGAGGTGGACGCCGGGTGGAGAAATGAGGCGACGGAAGTTCATGCTGTTGATGGGCAGCGTTGCCATTTGCGCCCCGTCAGCGGTCTACGGCCAACAATCGGCGAAGCCACCAGTCGTCGGTTTCCTCGTGGCAGGAACGCCGGCTTCTCACGGAGCATGGGTAGCGGCCTTCACGCAACGACTTTCCGAGCTTGGCTGGACGGATGGACGCAATATCAAGATCGAATATCGCTGGGCAGCAGGAGACATGCGACAAACAACGGAAATCGTTGCTGAGTTCGTTCAAAAAAGGGTGGACGTAATCGTTACGTCGGCATTCGGTGTTCTGGCCGCAAAGGAGGCAACGTCGACTATTCCGATTGTATCCGCCGCCTACGGCGATGCAGTCGCCGGCGGGATCGTCAAGAGTTTGGCCCGGCCTGGTGGAAATGTGACTGGACTTTCCATCCAGCCTAGTGAACTCAGCAGCAAGCGTCTTGAATTGTTGAGGGAAATCATTCCGAACGTTCGCCGTCTCGCTGCACTGGTAAACACTCATATCGTCGGCGCGCAAGAGGTGGTCGCCATTCAGACAGCATCTGCCAAATTGAATATAGATGCCAAGGTACTCGACGTCCAAACCGCCGAGGATATTGAAGCAACGATGGCAACACTCGCGGGCAACACTGATGCTCTTTATGTGTACAGTGAGCCCCTGACAAACGCCAACAAGGACAAAATCATTAAAGCAGCCACCGCTGCAAAGATCCCAACAATCTTTGGTTTTAGAGAGTTCGTCGACGCAGGCGGCCTAATTTCGTACGGGCCGAGCTTCATCGATCTTTTCGCACGTGCCGCGGAATTTACGGATAAAATCTTGCGGGGAGCAAAGCCGGCTGACCTGCCCGTCCAGCTGCCGGTAAAGTTTGACCTCATCATCAATCTCAAAGCAGCCAAGGCTCTCGGGTTGAGTATCTCCGAGACTGTCCTCACCCGCGCTGATGAGGTGATCGAATAGCACTTGTCATTTCCGCTTCTGGCAGATTTTGTTGCAAAAGTCTTTTTGGGGTGGCGAACCAAAATTCTTAGAGCCGCTGATGCGTCTTACGCGCGGCGACGTGAGGGACCTTATCGTTTCACCCAAAATCGATCACCGATCTCCGTAGTGGCGTTGAAAAGCGACGCAGCAGCAGAGAAGTCCAATGATCAGCTTTCGCGAGATTTTTAGGGTTGTTCGATTTTCGACTTTTGCAACAATATCGGCACGAACCGGTCATGGCGTGATGTCTGACTTGAGTGTGCGCCGTGGAAAGGCGGCGCTTTCCAGTGGGTGTAAGTCCCACCCGGCAACCGCTCCAGCCGGAAGCAACCGGAGCAGTCATGGAGGTAACAAAGTGGCTGAAGCCTTCGGTTAGCGTGTCACGAATTGGTGACAGCGCGAGTGTGCAGGCCGTAACGCGAGTGAACGCCGAGCAAACCTCGAAAAGGACGATGCGCAGGCCGACCCGACCACTCTTTCGGGGAAGGCTGATACGGTTGGGTGAAAGAAAGAGCGAATTAGTACGCCCAGCCGCTGCGCCGGGGTAGTGGCGACGGCATGTACACAAGGAAAGCGTACGCAACACGGGAAGCCCCATGGCGTGGTCAGCGATGACCAACCGGACGCCCGCGAGGGACAGGTCGGGCGCCTTGGGGTGGCGGAGAGGTTCGCAGTACCGCTGAAGCCGGGTAACGCCGGTGGAGGGAAGGACCTCAGTTCAAGACAAACGCAATAAGTGGTGAGGGATTTGGAGATTGGGTAACCTATCAACTCCGAAAACTGTTCAGAAACTGCAGAAGGCGTTGCACGCGAAAGCGAAGGCAGAAGCCGGCTATCGCTTCTATGCGCTGTACGACAAGATCAGCCGTGAGGACATTCTGGCCCATGCTTATGCCCAGTGCCGCTCCAACAAGGGCGCACCGGGTCGCGCCCTCGGCTGTCATGCGCCTTCGGGCGATGACGTCGAGCCAGCTGTTTGACAATCGAATCTGAAGATTTGCGACCTAACGACAGCCGCATATCCAAAAGCCAACGCGTCCCAGGAGCTTCGGCACGGCGACCAGCCGAAAGGCTGCTTAAGAGCATGCATTAAATCTCACTTCTTGTCGCGACAGGTCGCAGCAAAGCGTTTGTGCGAAGCGGACGCGAGGCGAGAAGAAAGATGAAGAAGCCGTGCTTCTAGTCTGTAGTATTAGGGTTTTCTGGCTCAAAGAATTCACTTGAGCTGTTTCGCACCAAGAATGTGGACGAACTCTCACTTCTTTGATCCTTGGCTGAACCCAAGGGAACTGGGCCATTTTGGCCCCGACCAAGAATGTGAATTAAGTGTAATGCGTCGATCGTAAAAAAAGCGAGACCGCATTTTCTGCGATCTCGCCTTTGAATATGCCGACAAAGCCTTAATTTTCGATGTTGCGCCGGTCTCGCGACGGCTTGGCTTACGACAGCCGCATGTCCAATAGCCTGCGGCCTTCGCCCTTCAGGAGCTTCTTGACCGCGCTGGAGGCGACCACCTCGCCGTCATTGGCGTAGGCCTCATGGTTCTTCTCGATATCGTCAAGGCGATAGAGATAGTTGACCATCAGCCCAGCGGATTCGCGAAGACCCTTCGGGGAGAGATCGCCGAGCCAGTCGATCCGCTCCAGCCGCGCGCCATTGCCGAGATGGAAGCGCGCCACCGAATCGATCAGCCGGCCCTTCGAGGTGCGGGCTTTGAGGAAATAATGCGCCGCCAGCGGTTCGAGCAGCGAACGCAGTTGCGCTGTTATCTCCGCGTTCTCGAACCAGTTCGGCTCGTCGAGATGTTTCAGGATCGCGCGGTCGTCCTCGGTGACGGGGACGTCCTCGGCCTGCTTCAGCCATTGCGTGAAGCCGGGCACCGGCGACAACGTCACGAACGTATCGAGCTTCGGCAATTCGCGGCGCAATTCCTCGACCACCTGCTTGATCAGGAAGCTGCCGAAGGAAATTCCGCCAAGGCCCCGCTGGGTGTTGGAGATCGAATAGAACACCGCGGTGCGGGCGCGCTCGATTGCGACCGGCTGCCGGTCGACCGCTAGCAGCGGCGCGATCGCACCGGGAATCGTCTCGGTCAGCGCCACCTCGACGAAGATCAGCGGCTCGTCGGCCAGCGCCGGATGGAAGAAGGCGTAGCAGCGCCGGTCGACCGGATCGATGCGGCGGCGCAAATCGTCCCAGTCGCTGATCTCGTGCACCGCCTCGTAGCGGATGATTTGTTCCAGGATGTTGGCGGGTGTCGACCAGTCGATCCGGCGCAGCACGAGAAACCCCCTGTTAAACCATGAGCCAAGGAGATGCACGACGTCGCGGTCGAGCGCGGCAAGATCGTGACGGCCGTTCATCAGAGTGAGCAGATCGGCGCGCATCGCCACCAGCTCGCTAGTGCCGCGCGGCGCGCGGTTGAGGCGGCGGATCAGTTCCTGGCGGCGCGGTTCGGAAGCAAAGTGCAGTTGGCCGCCGTTGCCGTCGCCCGGTTGGGCGCGCCAGGCTTCGATCGCCTTGGCGACCTTTTCCCGGTCCGGGCCGAAATCGCGCACCAGCGCCTCGAAGAAGGCGCGCCGGCCGGCGGCGTCGAGGTCATGGTAGCGATCGAGCACCTCGCGGGCCATCGCCGTGCCGGAGGCTTCGCCGCGGCCCGACAGCAGCGCCTCGCACAGCTCGATCAGATCGGAGGCATCCTGTTTGGCCTCGGGCGGCGCGGCGCGGCGCAACAGGGTGCGGCCGCGCTCGGAAATCGTCGAAAGCAGATCGGTAAAGAAGGCGTTGGCCATGTGGGCTAGATCGAATCCAAACCGGGCGGAATTATTACATGGATTTAAGGTGGCGCGGATCACAATCAAGCGGGCGTGAACTGCCAAAACAGCCGCCATGCCCTCGCGAAAGCGGGCATCCAGTAATCGTCGGCGCTTACCGGACCCCTGCTTTGGCGCGGGTGACGGTCCGGACCGCAAATTCCGTCGGCGTCTTGCCGGTAACCTGCCGGAAGGCATGCGAAAACGCCGGCACGCTGGCATAGCCGAGCTCGGAGGCAAGCTTTTTGACCGAGACGTCGGCTTCCATCGACAGCCGCTCGATCGCGGCCGCGATGCGGGCGCGCTGGCACCAGCTCTTGAAGCTTAGCTGCGTCTGCGACGAAAACAGCCGCGACAGCGTCCGCGCCGAGGTGCCGACCCGCTCAGCCAGCACCTCGATCTCGTGCGCTGCGGTGGGGTCGCCGAGCACGATGTCGGCGGCGCGGCGGCAGCGCATTTCGTGCGGCAGCGGAATGAAGGTCGTGGAATCCTCGGCGTGATGCAGTTCGAGAATTGAGAGCCTGATGAGGAGTTCGATGCGCTCGGGCTCGTTGCGCCCGTCGAACAGGTCGAGGATCGCCTGATGCAGGAGCGGCGACACCCGCACCACGAACTCCGACTTGAGGCTCTCGCTGCGCGCTTCGCGCTTCAGCCAGGCGAGGTCGAAATACAGCGTTCGCATCTCGATGTCGGCGAGCACGTCGATCGAATGTTCGAAACGGGCAGGGACCCAGACCGCGCGATCCGGCGGCACCAGCCAGCGCCCCTTCGGCGTCGTCACCTGCATGGTCCCGCGGGCCGCGTAGACCAGTTGCGCCTCGCGGTGCATGTGGGTGTCGAGGCGGACGCCCTTCTTGTAGTTGTGCGCCACCATATGGACGCCGTCGCCGGTCGCCCGGTGGCTCCCTCGGATCGCAGCGATTGGCTTTTCGGCGATATTCATTGGCGGCATCCCGTCAGGACAAGCACGTATAACCTAATTCAGAAAATTACGGAAATCGTCCGAGCAATCGTCCAGGGAATCGTCAATGAACAGCCCCAGCCGTGTCATCGGCTTCGTCAACGCCGCCCACTTCATCGACCATTATGCGATGCTGATATTCGCCGCCGCCGTCATCATCATGGGGCCGGCGCTCGGCATGGCCTATTCCGAGCTGTTGCCTTACGCGACGCCGGGCTTCATCGCCTTCGGCGCGGGGTCGCTCCTCACCGGCTGGCTTGGCGACCGCTGGAGCCGCCGCCACATGATGGTGATCTTCTTCGTCGGCATCGGCGCCTCGATGATCGCGGTCGGTTTTGTCCGGACACCGCTGCAACTCGGCGCGGCGCTTCTTGTCGATCGGTATCTTCGCCTCGATCTATCATCCGGTCGGCACCGCGATGATCGTGTCCTATGCCGACAGGCTGGGCCGCGAGATGGGGCTGAACGGCGTCTGGGGCAATCTCGGCGTGGCGTCTTCGGCGCTGGTCACCGGCGTGATCGGCCAATATTTCGGCTGGCGCTTTGCCTTCATCATTCCGGGCATCGTCACGATCCTGATCGGTGTCGCGTTTCGCATTGACCGTCGTCCACGAGGATCGCAAGGGTACGAAGCAGGCAGCGGCGCAGGCGCGCGTTGCGAAACAGGACATGTGGCGGGTGATCCTGGCGCTGCTGATCGTGGTGATCGCGATATCGACCACCTTCAACGCGGTCACAGTGGCGCTGCCAAAACTGTTTGCGGAGCGGCTCGCCGATTTCACCCGGAGCCCGGCGCTGCTCGGCGTGATCGCGGCCTGCGTTTACGTGTTCGGCGCGATGACGCAATATACCATCGGCAAACTCTTGGACCGGCATTCGCTGAAGACCGTCGCCCTGCCGCTGTCGTTCATGCTGGCGCCGTTCCTCTATCTCGCCGCGACCCTGTCGAACTGGCCTTTGATCCTGGTCTCGATCGGCATCGTCATGGGTGCGTTCGGCCAGGTCACCGTGAACGACGCCATGGTTGGCAAATACACCTCGGAAGAATGGCGTTCGCGCGCCTATGCGGTGCGCTATTTCGTCGGCTTCACCGCCGCGGGCGCGTCGGTGGGGCTGGTGGCATGGCTGTATGAGCGGGGCGGTTTTGTCACCATGCTGCATGCGTTCGGCGCGCTATGCCTGCTGGCAATCGTGGCCGCGATCATCCTGCCGCGGGAGATCACGACACCGGCCGCACAGACGAGTTGATCGGCGGCTGAGTTTTTCTCGCGCTTCTGTTCGTGGAAGCCTCGCCGTTTGCTGCGCGATGACTTCCGACGTCCAACGTGTTCGCGCGCGCTTGCAGTGATCCCGGTCACATTGGGCATGTTAAATTTTTGATAGTTTCCGATGCTCGCAAGCTCTTGGCAAAGCTCTTGGGACGGAGATCGGATATGCGCGCCTTGATCATTGCCCTGTCGGCACTCGGCATCCTCTTGACCGCTAACCCCGCGAAAGCGGATCGACGCGTCGCGCTGGTGGTCGGCAACGGCGCTTACAAAAATGCACCGAAGCAGCCCAATGCGCCACTTTCCGCGAAGGCGATGGCCGCCTTGCTGCGAAATATCGGCATCGACGTGGTCGACGGATACGATCTTACGCGCGACGCGATGACGGCGCGGCTGCTTGCCTTCGGAAAAAAAGCTGAAGGCGCCGACCTCGCGCTGTTCTATTATGCGGGCCAAGGCATCGAGGTCGGCGGCACCGAATATCTGCTTCCGATCGATGCCGACATCAAATCCGAGATGGATGTCAAGCTCGGCAGCGCGGTCAACTTTGATCTCACGGTCGACCAAACCATGAGCGATGCCAAGGTCAAGCTGGTGTTCCTCGATGCTTCCAGGAACAATCCAATTCCAGCTTCTTCCAAAGCCACCGGCCGCGTTTCGGTCCAATCAGGTTTGGCGGAAATGAAATTGCCGGAGGGCCTCCTGATCGGCTATGCGACGGCTCCCGGCGAGGTTGCGCCCGATGGCAAAGTGGGCTCGATCCGACCCTTCACGCGTGCCTTGATCGCTCATATCGCAGCTCCTGGTGTCGAGATCGAGCGCGCGATGACCGAGGTTCGCGCCCAGGTAAACGAGGAAACCGACAAGAAGCAATTGCCATGGGGGTCTACCAACAATCTTCCTGCCGACATTTACCTAGTGCCGGGCGCGCCGGCGCCGGCGAAATAATTCGCAAGCGAGGTCGCATGGTCTGCGGAAGCCGTTTTTGGAGCGCGATGCGCCTGAGTGTGCTGGCCCTTGCGCTGTTATCGATCTGTCAAACGCCGACAATCGCGGCAAGCACCATCGACACGCTGGCGGCGCAAATGTCCCAGGCCGCCGACAACGCCCGCGACGAGGAGGGGCTTGCGATCGCGCAAAAGCTCGAGGCGCTGGTCAAGCGACAGCAGGGCACCGACAACATGAACTATGCCGGCGCTTTGCATAACGAAGGCATGTTCCTCAACAATCTCGGCCGCTTCGAGGAAGCCGCCGACAGGCTGAGCGCCGCGCTTGCGATCAAGCTGCACAACAACGATGCCGCTTCCATCATCCGCACGTCGAACATCCTGGTCAATGCGCTGATGATCCTGCAGCGCCGCGATGAGGCCGCCTCGGTCGGCAAGCAAGCGCTCACGATCGGAACGCAGGCTTTTGGTCCGGACGATCCGCGACTTGCCGATGCCATCGAAGCGATGGGCCTGGTCGCGAGCGAGCAGGAAAACTACAAGGACGCCGAAGGCTATTTCCAGCGCTCGCTCGCGATCAAGCAAAAGACGCCGAATATAATGCCTTTCGAGCTCGCGCTGGCGATGGATTATCTCGGCGATCTCTACGGCCTGGAAGGCCGGTTCGACGACGGCGAGAGGCTGCTGCGGCAGAGCCTGAAGATTCTCGAACAAAGCTACGGCGCTGATGCGCCCCGCGCGCCGAACTATTCAAAGATCCTCAACGATCTCGGCAACCTCTACAAAGACGCCGGCCGCCTGCCGGAGGCCGAGGCGGCGTTGCGCAAGGCCATTGCTACCGAGCGCACGAAAGCTGGTGCGGGCGATCAGAACGCCGCATCAACGATTGGCAATCTGGCACTCGTGCTGAATGCTCAATCGCGTTACGCCGAAGCCGAGACACTGTTTAACCAGACCTTGATTGCCAACGAAAAGGCATACGGTCCGAAATCATCCGGCGGTCGTCTATGCGTTGAACAATCTCGCCAACAATTACGTCGATCAGGGCCGCACTGCCGAGGCTGTGGCGATGCAGCAGCGCGTGCTGGCCATCAACGAAAAGGTCGCGGGCCCCGACAGCCCCGATGTTGCCCGGGCTTTGTCGAATTTGGCCAACAGCTACAAGGAACTGGGGCGTCCGGCGGAAGCGGTTCCACTTTACGAGCGAGCGCTTCGGATTTTTTCGCAGAGATTCGGTGAAGACTCAGGGCTGGTCGCAGACGTGTACGGCGCGTTGGGACGTCTAGAGCTCGACGCCGGGCAGTTCGAGGAGGCCGGCCGAAATCTCACCCGGGCCTTCGCGGTTCATGAGCGGATCATCGGGCCGCAGCATCCTTCCCTCGTCGTCGACCTGCGCAGTCTGGGTTATCTCGACATGCAGACCGGCAAATATCCGCAAGCGCGGGCCTACCTCGAACGCGCGCTGGCGATCGCGCAGTCCAAGCTTGGTGCCACTCACGTGACGACATCGGCGATCATCGTCAATCTGGCCGACATCTCCGTGCACGAAAACAAATGGCCGGATGCGCTCTCGATGCTGCGCCGCGCTTCGGGACAAATGGCGGGTACGACGGAGCCAGGCAGGCGTCTCGGCGATCTCGACCGCGGGCTAATTCGCGCGATCTGGAATGTTTCCGGTGGACGTCCGGACGACAACCTCAAGAGCGAGGCTTTTGTCGCGGCGCAGCGCCTGCACGAAACCCAGGCCGGTGCTGCGCTCGCGCTGATGTCAGCGCGGTTTGCCGCCGGCAATGATGCCGTAGCTGGCCTGGTGCGGCGGCAGCAGGACCTCAAGGGTCAACTCGACAGCCTCGACAAGCGCATCGCTGGCGAAATCGGCGCAGTCGACGGCAAACGCAACGATGCCCTGATCGTAAGCCTCCGCGTCGAGGCCGCGCGTGCCCAGAAATCGCTGGATGAAACGACGGCGCAGATCAGCCGCGAATATCCCAGCTATGCGGAGCTCTCCAGTCCGGCGCCGCTGACGCTTGCGCAATCGCAAGCCTTGCTGAAGCCGGACGAGGCGCTGGTGCTGTTTGTCGCCATGAACGACCACAGTTACGTTTTCGCCGTGACCCGCGAGGCCTCTGCCATGCGGGAGATTGCACTCAGCGGCAGCGCGCTCGGCGAGCGCGTCAGCAACCTCCGCAAGGGCCTGTTCAACGGTGCAGCCGAGCTCACGCCGTTCGACCTCGATGCGTCGCATGATCTCTATGTTGCCTTGTTCGGCGGAATCGAAGATCTGGTCGCAAACAAGCCGAAGCTTCTCATCGTGCCGACGGCTTCGTTGACCAGTCTGCCGTTCCAGGTTCTGGTCACGCGGAAGCCGGATGCGACAATCGCGCCGGCCGATCGCTACCGGAGCGCGGCGTGGCTGATCAATGACAAGGCGCTTGCGGTGCTGCCGTCGGTCACCAGTCTGCGGGCGCTGCGCGTCTATGCCAAGGCGTCACACGCCAACAAGCCGTTCATCGGATTTGGCGATCCGATGCTGCAACGATCGGATCCCGGCAAGGCAAGGATGGCCTCGCGCAACGTGCAGCCGTACCAGAGCTATTACAAAGGCACGGTCGTCGATATCGACGCGCTGCGCAAGGGGCTCGCGCCATTACCCGAAACCGCCGATGAATTGTTGGCCGTGGCGCGCCAGCTCGGTGCGTCCGACAGCGATGTGCGCCTTGGCGCAGCGGCGACGTTGACGAACGTCAAGATCGCAAGCCTCGATCAGTATCGGGTGATCGATTTCGCGACCCATGGCCTGGTTGCGGGCGAGGTCAACGGATTGAACGAACCGGCGCTGGTGCTGACGCTGCCCGAGCACCCGTCCGCGGATGACGACGGGCTGTTGACGGCAAGCCGCGTCGCAAAGCTTTCGCTCGATGCGGATTGGGCGGTGCTGTCGGCATGCAACACGGCGGCCGGCGACAAACCGGGCGCCGAGGGGTTGTCGGGCCTTGCGCGTGCATTCTTCTATGCAGGCGCGCGGGCGCTTCTGGTCTCGCATTGGCCGGTGGACTCCGACGCCGCGGTGAAGCTGACCACGGCTGCATTCGCCGAGCTTGCAAAAAATCCCGCGATCGGGCGCGCCGAGGCCTTGCGGCGTTCGATGCAAAAATTGATCGCGGATCAATCCTCGCCGCGAAACGCCGATCCTGCGGTATGGGCGCCGTTCGTGGTGGTCGGTGAGGGCGGCTAGGCGTCCGCTTTGGGCCGATATTGTTGCAAAAGTCGAAAATCGAACAACCCTAAAAATCTCGCGAAAGCTGATCATTGGACTTCTCTGCTGCTGGGTCGCTTTTCAACGCCACTACGGAGATCGGTGATCGATTTTGGGTGAAACGATAAGGTCCCTCACGTCGCCGCGCGTAAGACGCATCAGCGGCTCTAAGAATTTTGGTTCGCCACCCCAAAAAGACTTTTGCAACAATATCGGCCGGCTTCTGCCGTACGGTGCCGGTGACATGGCCTAAATCTTGAATGCCAAAGTCGCGAGAGCAGATGATGTGGCCTTCTCGCGAGGTTCATATGGATATGCCATCGACTGCCCCGGTCGGTAGCTTGATCGACCGCGCCGCGACGGGTGTGGTCCCAAGCCAGTCGGAGGCCAGGCTCGATCAGGCCAAGTACCTTCATCATGCGGGCAGCCCCTGGTTTTTGGCACTGACGGCGCTCGGCGTCGTGTATGGCGACATCGGCACCAGCCCGCTCTACGCATTCCAGGTGGCGCTCGCCGGCATCGGTCATCCGGTCCCGACCGCGGCGGATGTGCTTGGCATCGTCTCGCTCATTTTCTGGGCGCTGATGGCGATGGTTTCGCTGAAATACGTCATTTTCGTCCTGCGCGCCGATAATGACGGCGAGGGCGGCATCCTCGCCTTGCTCTCGCTTGTTGCGGCCGATCAGGTTGCCAAGGGCGCCAGGCTCCCCGCACTTGTCCTGTTTGGTGTGGTCGGAGCCTCGTTGCTGTATGGCGATGGGGTCATCACGCCGGCGATCTCGGTGCTGTCGGCGATGGAAGGATTAAAGCTGGTCGCGCCCGGATTTGAAAAATTCATCGTGCCGGTGACGCTGGCGATCCTGATCGGGCTGTTCGTGATCCAGCAACGGGGCACTGAGAGCATCGGCCGGCTGTTCGGTCCGGTGATGGTGGTCTGGTTCGTTGTCATCGGCGTGTTAGGCGCGGCCAACATCTTTTGGGCACCGGCCATTCTGCAGGCGGTCAACCCCGTCCAGGCTGCTCGTTTCCTGATGGCCGACCCGATCATCTCGTTCGCCGTCATCGGTGCGGTGTTCCTGGCGCTGACCGGTGGCGAAGCGCTCTACGCCGACATGGGCCATGTCGGTCCGACAGCGATCCGCCAGGCTTGGTTCGGATTGGTGCTGCCGGCGCTGATCCTAAACTATTTCGGCCAGGGCGCGCTGATCCTTGCCGATCCGGCTGCGGCCGACAATCCGTTCTACAAGCTGGCGCCGAGCTGGGCGCTGATTCCCATGGTGGCGCTTGCCGCCTTCGCCACCATCATCGCGTCGCAATCGCTGATCTCCGGCGTATTCTCGCTGACGCGCCAGGCGATGCAGATGGGATTGTGCCCGCGCGCGAAAATCGTGCCGACGTCGGTCGATGAGGCCGGCCAGATCTATATCCCGGCCACCAACTGGCTACTGATGGCGGGTACGCTGTTCACGGTCTTGCTGTTCAGATCGTCGGAAAATCTCGCGGCGGCCTATGGCATCGCGGTGTCGGGCACAATGCTGATCACCACGATCCTGCTCTACCGGGTTGCGGTGTCGCGCTGGCAATGGCCCGTCGGCGTCGCTATTCCCGTCATCGCAATCTTCGGCGCGATCGATGCCACGTTCCTGGTGTCGAATTCGATCAAGGTCGTTGAAGGCGGCTGGTTTCCGCTTATCGTCGGTGGAGTCATCGCGGCACTAATGCTGTCCTGGCGTAAAGGCTCCTCCGAAGTCAGGAATCGGCTCCAGGAAATGTCGATGCCGCTGAAGGAATTTCTCGTCTATGCCGATGAGGCCTGCATCGGCCGGGCGCCGGGAATGGGGGTATGGCTGACGAAAGTCGAGCATGGCGCCTCGCCGATGCTGTTGCGTCACATCGAGCATAACAGGGTGTTGCACGCGACCGTGGTTCTCCTGACCTACGTGTCCGACCGGCGGCCGCGGGTGCCGTTTCACGAGCGTCATTCGGTTCATCGTCTCGGTCACGGTTTCTACCGGATTGAGGTGCGGCTGGGGTTCATGCAGACCCCGGACATCCCGCTCACTTTGATCAACTGCAACAAGCTCGGATTCGATGCCGATCTCGAGCACAAGAACTACTATCTCGCGCATGAGACGATCGTTCGGCGCGAGGCGGGTTCGGCCATGGATCCGATATCGTTTGCGATCTTCTCGTTCCTGAACCGGATCGCGAGCCGGGCCCCCGATTTCTTCAAAATCCCCCACGACGCCGTTATCGAGGTGGGGTTTCGTATCGACATCTGAACGCCAAAGGGGCCGGGGACCGGATGCGGGTCCGGCATGCCGCTTGCATCGCTTTCAACCGGACATCTCCTTATCAAGGGGATGGCGTGGCAGCGGGAGGCCTCAAATGACCGTCATGGCAGCGGCGCCAGTCGCCGGCGCGGAAAGCTCGAAGCTCAATTCCATCGTGTTTGCGAGCTGCCTTGGCACCATCATCGAATGGTATGATTTCCTGATCTACGCCACCGCGGCAGCGCTGATCTTCAACAAGGCGTTCTTCCCGACCTTCGATCCCCTGGCGGGGACATTGGCCGCGCTTGGCAGTTATGCGGTCGGTTTTCTGGCGCGCCCGCTCGGAGGTGCGCTGTTCGGCCATTTCGGCGACCGGATCGGCCGCAAATCCATGCTGGTGCTGACCCTGTTCATCATGGGGCTCTCGACCTTCTGCATTGGGCTGTTGCCGACCTATGCGTCGATCGGCGTGCTGGCGCCGATCCTTTTGATCTTGCTTCGCATCATCCAGGGTATCGGTCTTGGCGGCGAATGGGGCGGCGCCTCACTGATGGTGCTCGAGCATGCGCCGGCCGGCCAACGCGGTTTTTACACGAGCTTCGTGCAGATCGGATTTCCGATCGGACTGGTGCTGGCGACGCTGGTGTTCACGCTGGTCTCCAAATTGCCCGATGCCGATTTCACATCCTATGGCTGGCGGATTCCGTTCCTGATCAGCGTCGTGCTGCTCGTGATCGGAACCTTCGTGCGCTCACGCGTGCCGGAGACACCGGTGTTCGAGGGGCTCAGGCAGCGCGGCGGTCTGTCCGGCAATCCGGTCGGCGAAGCCGTTGCCAAGAACACCAGGACATTTTTCATCGCCATCGGACTGAAGCTGTCCGAAGTGTCCTGGGTCTATATGCTCACGGTGTTCGTGGTGGTCTACGCCACCACCAAGCTCGGCCTGCCGAAGCCTTTGATGCTCGATGCCGTATTGTATGCGGCGCTTTTGGAACTGATCAGCCTGCCGCTGTTCGGCTGGCTCGCCGACAGGATCGGCCGGCGGCCGATGTACATCATGGGCGCGTTGTTCACGATCATCTTTGCTTTTCCGCTGTTCTGGATGCTGGAGAGCAAGAGCGCCGCGCTGATTTTCACCGCCGTCATGCTCGCGATGAATTTCGGCCACGGCATGATGTTCGGAGTTGAATCCTGCTATTTTCCCGAGCTGTTCGGTCCCGACTGCCGCTATAGCGGCGCTTCGTTCGGGTTTCAGGCGTCGGCTGCGATCGGCGGCGGCTTCGCGCCGATTATCGCGACCGCCATGGTCGGATATTTCGGCGGCACCACCGGCGTGTCGATCATGATGATCGTGCTGGCGCTGATCACGCTTGCAGCCGCGCTCGCGGCGCGCGAGACCAAAGGAGGCTCGTTACTCTAAACAACGATGGATCGCGCGCCATGCAATTCGGGATTTTCATCTATGACGGCGTCGAGCCGATCGATCTCGCCACCTTCGGCGTGCTGTCGATGGCGCGCCGGATCGCGCCGGAGATCGCGATCTGCACCATTGCACCCCGCGCGGGACCGGTTGCACTTGCCAACGGGCTGAAAGTCACAGCCGATTTCGGCATCGATGACGCACCGCCTTGCGATCTCGTCATCGTCACCGGCGGCCCCGGCTGGACCGTGCAGGCGGCAGCGCCGGCGACGATCGCCTATATCCGCCGCGTCCATGCCGCAAGCCGCATCGCCTCCGTATGTACCGGCGGCATGATCCTGGCCGCGAGCGGCATCCTGAACGACGGGCCCGCGACCACCAAACGCGAGGTGGTGGCGCCGGAGATCTCGCCGCTGGAGGTCATGCGCAACCTCTATCCGAGGGTAGACGTCCGCGAAGCGATGCTGGTGGACCGCAGCGGAAGGCTGGTGACGGGCGGCGGGGTCTCGCTCTGTATCGACACCACACTTCATCTATTGGCCATTATGCTCGGCGAGCGCGTCGCCGACGAGACCGCGCGCATCATGGAATATCGGCGCGCCTGGCACGCCAATCGTGAAGCCTTTGCGGCGGTCCTGAGCGATCAACTCTAGGGCCCCGCCGGCGATACCGGGTGCGCGGTCGGCGTTTTCTTCCGTTCGGCGAGCCAGTTCTCGAAGCGCTGGACCACGACGAAGAAAGCGGGCACGAACAGCACCGCAAGGCAGGTCGAGGCCAGCATGCCGGAGAACACGGTGATGCCGATCGACTTGCGCGCGCTGGCGCCGGCGCCGGTCGCAAGCACCAGCGGCACGACGCCGAGGATGAAGGCGAATGACGTCATCAGGATCGGACGGAATCGCGCGCGTGCGGCCTCGACCGCCGATTCCAGGATCGGCTTGCCGTCGCGCACATGCAGTTCGAGTGCGACCTCGACGATCAGGATCGCGTTCTTGGCCGACAGCGCGATCAAGAGGATCAAGCCGATCTGGACGTAGAGGTTGTTGTCGATGCCGAGGCCTTGCAGCACCGACATCGGCCCGAGCAGTGACAACGGCACCGCCAATATCACCGAGATCGGCGCGTACCAGCTCTCATATTGTCCGGCTAGCACCAGATAGACCAGCAGCATGGCAAGCCCGAACACGTAGTAGATCTGACTGGAGACGGCCTTCTCCTGGTACGACATCGCCGTCCATTCATAGCCGGTGCCCGGCGGCAGGGTCTTCTCCGCGATCTGCTCCATCAGGTTCAGCGATTGCCCGGAGCTGTAGCCCTGCGCCGGCAGCCCGACGATAGTTGCCGACGGATAGAGGTTGTAGAGGCTGATCAGCGACGGGCCGATCGAAGGCGTGATCTTGGCCACCGTGCCGATCGGGACCATGTCGCCGTTCTGGTTGCGCACCATCATGTTGGCGATATCGCGCGTGGTCAGACGGAATTGCGAATCGGCCTGCGTGTAGACTTGGAACACGCGGCCGAATTTGTTGAACTGGTTGACGTAGGACGAGCCCAGGTAGGAGGCGAGCGTCGAGAACACCTGATCGGTGGTGACATGCAGCGTCTGGGTCTTGATGCGGTCGACGTCGACGTCGAATTGCGGCACCGTGGCGCGGAACGGCGATTGGACGCGCTGCAGCGCGCTCTGGCTCTGGGCGTTGGCGACCATGGCCTGGGTGAGCGCCTGCAGCTTGCCGAAGTCGCTATTGCCGTCGCGCAACTCGACCTGCATCGCAAAGCCCGCGGCATTGCCGATGCCCTGGATCGGCGGCGGCGGCAGCACCAGCGACCGCGCTTCCATAATGGTGGAAAGCTTGTCGTTCAATCCGTAGACCAGCGAGCGCAGATCCTCGCCCGCGCCGCGCGCATCCCAGTCCTTCAGGATGATATAGCCGACCCCGGCATTGGCGAGGCTCGCGCTGTTGTCGAGCGCCGAGATGCCGGCAATGGTGATGACCTGCGCGACGCCGGGGGTTTGGCCGGCGATCTCGCTGACCTTGTCGAGCACCTCCTGGGTGCGCTCGAGCGCGGCACCGTCGGGCAATTGCACTGCGGCAATCAGGTAGCCTTGGTCCTCGATCGGCAGGAAACCCGTCGGCACGCGCGACAAGCCGTAACCGCCGATGAAGATCAGGATCAAGGCGACGATCACGGAGATATTGCTGTGCTCGGCCATGCGGCCGATCAGCCGGGCGTAGCCCCGCTCGAGCCGGTTATAGACGTTATTGAAGCCGCGATAGAACCAGTTGCGCTGTTCCGGCGGCACCGGACGGCGCAGCCACAGCGCGCATTGCGTCGGCTTCAAGGTCGCGGCGTTGACGGCGGAAAGTAGCGCGGTTGCCGCGATCACCAGCGCGAATTGCGCGTAGATGCGGCCCGTCAGCCCCGGCAGGAACGACGCCGGCAGGAACACCGAGATCAAGACCAGCGTGATGCCGACGATCGGCGCGAACAGCGCATCCATCGCCTTGATCGCGGCATCATGGCCGGACATGCCCTGTTCGATATTGTGCGCCGCGCCCTCGACCACGACGATGGCGTCGTCGACCACGATGCCGATCGAGAGCACAATCGCAAACAGCGTCGACAGATTGATGGTGAAGCCGAGCGCCGCCATCGCCGCGAACGCGCCGATGATGGTGACCGGCACGGTGGTCGCGGGAACCAGCATGGCACGCCAATCCTGCAAGAACACCAGGATCACGACCAGCACCAGCAAGCCCGCCTCGATCAGGGTCTTGTAGACCTCGTGGATCGAAGCGTTGACGAACTTGGTGGTGTCGAAGGGGGTGTCGTATTTGATGCCTTGCGGGAATGCGCGCGCAAGCTCGGTCATCTTCTTCTCGACCGCTTTTTCGACCTCAAGCGCATTGGCGCCCGGCGACTGGAACACGCCGATGCCGGTTGAGGGCTGCTTGTTGAGCGAGAACATCTGGCTATAGGTCTGCGCGCCGAGCTCAACCGACCCGACGTCGCGCACCCGCGTCACGTCGCCATTGTTGCCGGTCTTTACGATGATGTCCTCGAACTGGCTGGCATCGTCGAGCCGGCCGTTGACATTGAGCGTGTATTGGAATGCCTGGCCGGGCGGCGTCGGCGGGCTGCCGACCTGGCCGGCGGCGACCTGCTGGCTCTGCTGCTGGATCGCCTGGATCACGTCCTGCGGCATCAGCCCGCGCACCTGCAGCTTGTTGGGATCGAGCCAGATCCGCATCGAATATTGCCCGGCGCCGAACACCGTGACGTTGCCCACGCCCGGCAGCCGCGACAGCTCGTCCCTGAGATTGATGGTCGCGTAGTTGCTCAGATAGAGGCTGTCATATTTCGCGTCAGGCGAAGTCAGCGTCACGAACAACAGGATCGAGGTCGATTTCTTCTGGACCGTGACGCCCTGGTTCTGGACCGATTGCGGCAATTGCGCCAGCGCGCTGGAGACGCGGTTTTGCACCAGCACCTGCGCGAAGTTGAGGTCGGTGCCGATCTTGAAGGTCACCGTCAGCGTGTAGGTGCCGTCGGCGCCGCTATAGGACTGCATGTACAACATGTCCTCGACGCCGTTGACCTGCTGCTCGATCGGCAGCGCGACCGTGTCGATGACGGTCCTGGCGCTGGCGCCGGGATAGCGCGTGGTGACCTGCACGGTCGGCGGCACCACGTCGGGATATTGCGCGACCGCCAGACTGAACAGCGCCACGCCGCCGATCAGGATCATCAGCAAGGCGATGACGTTGGAAAGTACCGGCCGCTCGATGAAGAATTTTGAAATCATGCTCCGGTCCTATTTGGCCGATGCGGAAGGCTGCTCGATCTTCTGCAATTGCGGGTCGACCTTCTGGCCCGGGACCGCGCGCAACAGCCCCGCGGTCACCACGCGATCGTCCGGCTTGAGCCCACTCTCGATCACGCGCAAATCACCCTCCAGCGGGCCGGTCTCCACCTTGCGCTGCTCGACCACGTTCTCTTTCGTCACCACCAGCACGTAGCGCCCGCCCTGGTCGCTGCCGAGCGCGGTATCGGGAACGAGTGTCGCGTTCGGCTGCTTGTCGACGGGAACGCGGATGCGGACAAAATAGCCGGGCAGCAGCACCCGGTCAGGGTTAGGCACGACGCCGCGTACGGCCAGCGTTCCGGTCGATTGATTGATGGTCGGAGCCGCGTAATCGAGCTTGCCTTGATGCGGATAGCCGGTTTCGGTTTGCAACCCAACCTCGATCGGCACCGACTTGAGATCGGCCGCCGTCAGGCCGCGGCGCCTGGCTTCCTCGCGAACCCGCAAGACTTCCTGTTCGTTGACATTGAAATTCACATAGACCGGATCGAGCGCCACGATGGTCGCAAGCTGGGTCGGCGAGGCCACACCGACCAGCTCGCCGACCGAGACCAGATGCGCGCTGACGACCCCATCGAACGGCGCCGTGACCTTGGTGTAGCCGTAATTGACCTCGGCGATCCTGGTGTTGACCTGCGCCTGCTGCAGATTGGCTTGCGCGTTATCGCGGTTCGAGGTGGAAGTGTCGAGGGTGGCCTGCGACACCGCCTGCCTTTGCACCAGATCGGCCTGACGCTTGTAGTCGGCCTCGGCCTGCTTGAGCGAGGCCTGCGCGCCGGCCTCGGCCGCCTGCGCCTGCTCCAGTTTCAACTTGTAGGTCTCGGGCTCGATCGTGAACAGCGGCGAGCCCTCCTTGACGAAGTCGCCGTCCTTGTAGTCGATCGATTGCAGGAAGCCCTGAACCCGCGCCACCAGATCGACGCTCTTGATCGGCGCGGTATTGCCGGTCGCCTCGAGATAGCGGGTGATCGGGCGCTGCACGGGAAGCGCGACATCGACCTTGGGCGGCGGCGGCGGCACGAACGTGTTTTGTTCGCAGCCTGCGAGCAGGACCAGCACGAGCGTGGCGGTTGTGGCCCGGCCGATCCGGTGATGTCTGCCGTCAGCTCGCATGCGGTCTGGCGCAGGCTTCATTGCAGTGCCCCTTTTTCTTGCGCCTGAGAGCAGGCCTCCCGTCATTTACGAATAGCAACAATCCGCGCGCGTTGGAACCGGAAAGCGCGGACCTAAAGCCAAAGCAGATTTCGGCCAATCCTGTTGACGCAATCCTGATCGCTGCGCGTGACAATTTTATTGTTTCGATCAACAATTTGGGTTTCGCAGTTTGCCCTGATCGACCACAATGGTCGGAAAGGCTCGACAAAAATGAGCCGACGGGGAAGGAGTGCAAATGTCTAGCGGATCTCTGCCGCGCCTCGCCAGCCATATGTATGGCATTGTCTTTGGCCTCTTCTTGGGGGTCTCCGCGATGGTGACCTCTGCAAGCGCCGACGGGCTGAAGGATGAAATCGCCCCGACCGGCAAATTGCGGGTGGCGATCGCGATCAGCACCGCCGGTGGCGCATTCTGGTCTACCAAAAGCGAGTCGGGTAGTTATGCAGGGGTGCCGGTCGATCTCGGCAAGGAAATGGCGGCGCAGCTCGGCGTTCCCGTCGAATATGTCGCCTACGATAATTCCGGGCAGATCACCGATGCTGCGGCGAAAGGCGTCTGGGACGTGACATTCCTGCCGCAGGACGCGGTAAGGATGACCAAGATGGGGTTCGGTCCAATCTATCAAGTCACGGACGCGACCTACATCGTCAAGGCGGGTTCGACAATCACGAACTTTGCGACGCTCGACCAGCCCGGCGTCAAGGTCGCGGCGGAATATAACACGACCACCATGCGTGGCGCGGTTGCGCACCTGAAAAATGCGAAAGTGGTGGAGTATCAGACCTTCGATGAAATATTTGCGTTGCTGAAGAACGGCGAGGTCGATGCGTTCGCGCTTTCGCGCGATCAGCTCAACGACATGGCGAAGAAGATTCCGGGCACCAGGGTGCTGGATGAGACGTTCAAGAAGACCGTGACGGCGGTAGCGGTGCCGCTCAATCATCCGCAGTCGCTGGCATTCGTCACCAAATTCATGACGGATGCCATTTCGAACGGCACCTTGCGCAAGGCCTACGACAATAACGGGCTGAAGGACTCCCCAATCAGGACGCAGTAGCCAACTCTAGTTCGTCCCGCCGGGTGTGATCGGCTCAAGGCCGCTTCTGACGATCTCGGCGCGGGCCGCGGGCGAGGTGAGGAATTTGATCAGCGCCTTGCCGGCGTCGGGCTCTTTCGAACCCGTGGCGATCCCGGCGGAAAACACCGTGACCTTCTGCAGTTCGCTCGGCACGGGCCCGACGATGTCGATGCCCTGCACCGGCTTTAGTTCGCTGAACTGCTGAAAGCCGATCTCGGCATCGCCATGCGCCACGATCTCACCCACCGGGGTCGCCGGAATCTTTCTCGCCTTGTCCTTCATCTCGTCGGCAATGCCGAGCTTGGCAAACATTTCGGTCGAGACGTAGACGCCGCTGGCGCTGTCGGAATAGGCGACCGATTTCGCCGCCAGCAGCGCGCGCTTGAGCGCATCCGGCGAAGAGATGTCCGGCTTCGGCGCGCCGGTCTTCACGGCAACGCCGATCAACGATCTCACGAGATCGACGCGGCTGTCGGCGACCACCTTGCCATTCTTGACGAGGTCGCCGAGCGCATAGCCGACCATGATCAGCACGTCCGCAGGCTCGCCGCGCTCGAGCCGAACCGGGATCGCATTGACCGTCGTTCCCATCGATGGCCCGTAAGCGGTCAAGACCTTGTTGCCCGTTGCGCGCTCGAATTCCGGCACCAGCGCGTTGAACGCCGCGGTCAATCCGCCCGAGATCATCACCCGAACCTCGGCGGCGCTGGCCTGGCCTGCCAGCAGCAGCACGGCTGCGAAGCCAAGTACCACTTTGCGGAATGCAGATCGAAACCCCATGGTCATTCCTCCCGGGACGGCTCTTTGAGCGGTCGTCCTCTGATGAGAGGACAGCGTATAGCGCAAATCGCGCTTAGCCTAGGGGAGGCAGGGCAGGGGGCGCGGCCGTCTCACGAATTGACGTGCACGAAATCCCGCAGCAGCGGATAGATTTCGTTGTTCCAGCGCTTGCCGCTGAATACGCCGTAATGGCCGACGCCGGCCTGCATATGATGCACCTTGCGATAGGCGCGCACGCCGGTGCAGAGGTCCTGCGCCGCCAGCGTCTGGCCGATCGAGCAGATATCGTCCTTCTCGCCTTCAACCGTCATCAGGCCCATCCGCTTGATCGAGGCGGGGTTCACCGGCCGGCCGCGATAGGTCAGTTTGCCCTGCGGCAACAGATGCTCCTGAAACACGTCGCGGATGGTCTCGATATAGAATTCCGCCGGCAGGTCCATCACCGCGAAATATTCGTCATAGAACGTCTTGATGGTCTCGGCCTTTTCCGTCTCGCCCTTCACGATGTGGTTGGCGAGGTCCATGTGCTGCTTGATGTGCCGCTCCAGATTCATCGAGACGAAGGCGGTGAGCTGCACGAAGCCCGGATAGACCAGGCGGAACGCGCCCTTGCACTGGAACGGCACGTAGTTGATCAGATTGTCCTCGAACCAGTTCAGCGGCTTGCTCTTGGCGAATTCGTTGACCTTGGTCGGCAGGATGCGGGTGTCGATCGGCCCTGCCATCAACGTCAGGCTTGCCGGGCGCGAGGGATGATCGTCCTCCGACATGATCGCGGCCGCCGAAAGCGCCGACACCGACGGCTGGCAGATCGCGACCATGTGCGGGCGCGGGCCCAATTGGCCGAGAAATGTGATAAGGTGCTCGGTGTAATCGTCGAGCCCGAACCGGCCCTGGTCGAGCGGAATATCGCGCGGATTATGCCAGTCGGTGATGTAGACGTCGTGATCCTGCAGCAGCGTCTTGACGGTGCCGCGGAGCAGCGTCGCGAAGTGTCCGGACATCGGCGCCACCAACAGCAGC
The DNA here is from genome assembly GCA_963713785.1 of uncultured Alphaproteobacteria bacterium. GTDB lineage: Bacteria > Pseudomonadota > Alphaproteobacteria > Rhizobiales > Xanthobacteraceae > Bradyrhizobium. Next base: position 30,229 of record CAVQNB010000008.1, on the reverse strand, counting down.
CGCGGCTGATCCGGCGCGTCCTCCTTCTTGAAGCGCAGCAGGGATCCGAACGGGGTCGCATAGACGACCTCCTCGTTCACCGCCAATTCCCGGTTTCCGACCTGCACCCGGTCGATGCCGTAGGCCGGGCGGGCGTAGGTGAGGGAGGAGCGCGAGATCAGTTCGAGCGCTGCGGCGAGCCGTCCGAACAGCTTGTCTGAGACGCCCTGAGGCACCAGGTTGAGGTATTTGAGGGCCGATGCGGCGCCTTTCCGCCATGGTTCCGTCAGGTCCATATGGTTCTGATAGGCCTGATATAACATCGACTTCATCCGGTACGCCCCTGCCCCTATTGCCATGCAATATCGAAGCCAAGGTGGTTCCGGACCGCCTGTCAAATTGGCACGTCGCTTGCTGCAAAGGATACCGGAAGCACAGGCAATGGGCATGGGCCGCGCGGCGGGGTAGGGTAGGCGGGCAACCGCCGTTTCAGGGCCAGCGCAGGCGTTCAGGTGTGAGGATAAGGCCATATGGCGAAGGCAACACTGACCATCAGCAGCAAGAACTACTCATCGTGGTCGCTGCGCGGCTGGCTCTTGACCAGGTTTTCCGGGCTGGAATTCGAGGAGATCACCACAGCACCCGATGATGCTTCGGCGCGCGCCGAAATCCTCTTGCTGTCGTCATCGATCCTGGTGCCGTGCCTGCGGCACGACGGCGCCACGATCTGGGACACGCTGGCGATCGCCGAGTATCTCAACGAGGCGATGCCGGACGCCGGCCTGCTGCCGGCAGACCGGGTACAGCGGGCGCATTGCCGTTCGATCTGCGGTGAAATCCATTCCGGCTTTACCACGCTGCGGGCCTCGCTGCCGGTCAACCTCAAAGGGCATTTTCCCAACTTCAAGATCTGGTCGCGCGCGCAGGCCGACATCGACCGGGTCTGTGTGATCTGGCGCGAGTGCCTCGCCAATTCCGGCGGGCCGTTCCTGTTCGGCGAACGCACCATGGCGGACGCCATGTATGCGCCGGTCGTCACCCGCTTCATGACCTATGACGTGAAGCTCGAGCCGAAGCTTGCGGGCTATGCCAGGACGATCATGGGCCTGTCCGAAATGCAGGAATGGATCGAGGCGGCGAAGGCCGAGCCCGCCGAAATCGAAGAACTCGAGGTTGAATATTAGGCAGCGGCCATATCCCGTTGCCTGTTTGAACGGCTTAATCGCGGGGCAGGCTTTGCTTAAGCCGGTGCCATCGCAGAGCTAAATGCGCCCCGCTTGCACGGCTGGCCGCGCCTCGTCGGAAATTGCCCACCTCGAATTTCAGGCCTTGCTTCAAGCCCTTCGCCGTTCCGCCGGCCAAATCGCCGCAGTGCAACGCGCTTGGCGTGATTTTCGCATAGCATCATCAAGCTGTGAACGCGACGATGCGGCGCTGCCGAAAATTTGGACGCTGGCGATTGCTCGCGCTTGCTATCTAAAGCGATGGTGGAGGCCGTCATGAATCAACACGCAGTCGTCAGCAAATTCTCCCACGTCAAACCCGGCGATACCCAGTTCACGGGAGGGGGGTTGCGCGATTTCTTCCTGTATCGCGATCTCGGCATCGCGGAGGCAACCGGCGGCCAGGTGATCTGTCATCTGGTCAAGGCCAACGCCGACATGCCGCCGGAAGACGGCACCGGCTGGCACAAGCACGAATGCGATTTCCAGATCGTGATCATGATGAAGGGCTGGGCGCGCTTCATGTATGAAGACAAGCCGACGTTGGTTCAGGCCGGCGATGTCGTACATCAACGGCCCGGCATCGTGCACTACCTGTTCGATTACTCGCCCGACATGGAATATCTCGAAATCGTCAGCCCGGCCGACTTCAAGACCATCGACATGCCACCGGCGACCGACAAGGTGCCGCCGGTCACGCCCTGGAAGTGATCTGAAGGGTGTCGTCGCCCGAAGAATTAACCTTTGTCGTCGGCCGCAGGCTGCGGCCGTTCGTTGTGCTGCTGGATGTGGTGCGCCGTATCAGAGCGATGCCGATATCTAGCCGTGAACAGGTGAGTACGGCGCCGAACCACTGATTCGGGCGCGGTTCGTTCCCACCGCGTTCCGAAGCTTAAAGTCCGCGCGGACCGCCGTCGCGTTTTGGCACAGCCGCTTCCCTCTCCGGCAGCAAACGCCAGCCGATCACCGTGGCCTCGACGGTGTGACCGGATTCCCCGTTACGCCATCGGCCGTCGACATAGCGGCAGGTGAACGGCAGTTGATAAGTTCCGCTATGATCTTCGCACAGCACCTGGACCGGCAATCCCGGCGGTGGTTCGCCTGTGCCATCGAATTCGGCCAGACGTCGTTCACGCGTCGCCATTCCAAAATTCTCCCCTAAAAACACACGCCAGCGTTGAGCACCCTGCGCCCGCCGCTCATCAATCCGAAACCTCAACGCGCGATTGAGGTTTCAATGTGGTATCCTCGGAATCCTCTGCCAGTGCTGTGCAATTTGCCGTGATCGGCGGTAATCGAAAGTATTATTGAATGAAGATTTCTATCGCCGGCCGAATCGCGCTCGCCGCTTCCATCATTCTCGCGGCCTCTTTGCCGACGGTTTCCGTGCAGGCGCAGGACGTGCCCGGCATCGAGATCTGCACGGTCGAAAAGACCATGGAACGCCGCACCAGCTGCCTGCAGAGCAATGTCGACTTCCTGCAGAAGACGATCCTGAAGCTGACCGCGGACCACCAGCAGAAACTCGATGCCGCCAACCGGCAGATCGAGACGTTGAAGGCAGGCGTCGCCTCCTTGCAGAAGGTGGTCGACGATCTGCAGGCCGCGCAGAAGAAGACGGCCGAGGATTTGAAGAAGAAAGCCGATGCGCCGGCGGCAAAAGAGACGCCGGCACCTGCGAAGGATGGCGCGAAATAACGATGCACCTGGCGCGGATCGGACGTCACGACACGCGGTAGCGCTCCATGACCTCTTTATCCGGCTCGTAGCCGAGCCCGGGCCGTTGCGGGACCTCGACACTGCCGTTCGCGTCTATGTCGATGCGGCCGCGCCAAAGGCACGCGGCGCGCTTCATGTAAAACACCTCGATGAAACCCTCGTCCCGAACCGACATCAGCTGCAGCGTCGCTAGGAAGCCGGGGCCGAAATAGGGGGAATGCGGAATGAGGCTGACGCCCATCTCATCGGCAAGCCGGGCGACTTTCAGAAATTCGGTGATGCCGCCGACCTTGATCACTGATGGCTGCGCGTGGCTGACGGCGCCGGCGGTCATCATTTGGCGAAATTGATGCACCGTGCAGGCGTTCTCTCCGGCGGCGATATCGAGCCCGCCTTCTTTGCGCACTTGCGCCAGCGTCACAAAATCTTCCGGCGGCCAGACTGGCTCCTCGAGGAACATCGGGTGAGCCGGGCGACAGGCATGGGCGAACGCGGTCGCGCTTTCGCCATCCATCGGGCAGTTCATGTCGACCATCAGTGGGATGCCGTCGCCGATCGCCTCGCGCGCCGCAAACACCGCCGCCGCGGTGATCTCGTGCAGCTTGATCGCGGAATGGCCGAGCCGCAGCGCGGCCTGACACTCGCTTCTGATCGATTCGGGCTTTCCGATCCGCAGCAGGCTCGCATAGGCCGGAATCCGCGCCCGCCTGGCGCCGCCGATCAATTGATGGAGCGGCAAGCCCGCAACCTTCGCGGCGATGTCCCACAGGGCAATGTCGAGCCCGGAAATGGCAAACATCGTGATGCCGTAGCGGCCGAACAGATGCAGGTTGCGCTGGATCTGTTCCATGAATGCGCCAATTCCGGCCGCATCGGGGACTTCGAGGCCGCGCACCTGCGGCGCGATCATCTCGTCGATGGCAGCGCATGTGGTGCGTGGACAGACATAACTGAAGGCGTCGCCCCAGCCGGTGAGCCCGCCATCGGTTGAGACCTCGACGACAACCATATCGAGCGCGGCATTTCCCGACGTGCCGTGCCTGAAGCTTGCCGGCCCGGCGTCGTAGGGAATGCGCAGATGATGCGCGCGGACGTCGGTGATTTGCATGTGTTTCTCTTTACGAATTCTTCTCGCCCGACATGATCGGGCCGAACAGCTCCCAGCTATCGCCCTTGAAGCGCATCATCTGGAGCTGCTCGAGCGGTGCGAAATCGGTCGGGCTGGTCCTGATCCTGGTTCCGGGCAAGTAGATTCCGATCTCGAAATTCAGATTGGCCGCCTGCTTCATGATGTTCTCGCGGGTGAGGTCGTCACCGCATTGCCGCAACACCTGCTCGAGGCCCTTGGCAATGCCATAGGCAAACACTGTTGCGGCATCTTCCTGATCGCCCTCGGGATACCACTTGGTCATGAAGGCGCGCCATTCGTTCATGGCGGGATCATCCTTCCATTTCGGGTCCTTCGGATCCTTCAGATAGGCTGCACTGAGGATGCCCTGGCCGTTCTCATAGCCGGCCGGCTTCATGACGCTGCCGACCGACACCGAGACGTTGGTGAGGAAATGCACCGGGGTCCATTTCAGCTCGCCGAGTTTCCTGATCGCCTGGGCGGCAAATTTCGGCGTCGCGACATTGACGAAGATGTCCGGGTTGGCGCTCCTGATCTGGACCACCTGCGAATCCACCGTCGGCGACGTCGTCTCGTAGGACGCCTCCACCGCGATCAGCTTGCTGGCCTGGTCGCCAAGGCCGTCGTGCAGTCCGATCACATAGTCTTTTCCGAAATCGTCGTTCTGATAGAGGACGCCGATGGTCTTGCCGGGATAATTCTTCAGGATGTAGGCGGCATAGATGCGGGCCTCGACCTGGTAGCTCGGCTGCCATCCCATGGTCCATGGAAAATTCTTCGGGTCGTTCCATTTGGCGGCGCCGGTGGAGACGAACAGCTGCGGCACCTTTCGCGCGTTCATGTATTTTTGGATCGCGGTGTTGTTGGCGGTGCCGAGCGAGTTGAAGATCAGCAGCACCTCGTCGCTTTCAACGAGCTTGCGCGCCTGTTCCACGGTCTTCGCGGGATTATAGCCGTCATCATAGGAGATGAAGTTGATCTTGCGGCCATTGATACCGCCCTCGGCATTGATCTTGTTGAAATAGGCGGCCTCGGTCTTTCCGATCGTCGCGTAGGAGGAGGCCGGTCCCGAATAGGGCATGATGTTGCCGATCTTGATCTCGCTGTCGGTCGCGCCCGGATCGTATTTTTTCTCGGCGTGCGCGGTGCCGGCAATGGCGGTGGCGAGCAGTCCCGCGAGCACGGTCGTTATGGCGTGGCTCAAGACACGGTGGCGCATCATCGTCCTCCCTGACGTACTGGCCGAAGCTCAGGCCACCTCTTTCGCGGGGCAGCTCGTTGAGCCGTCGGGCTGAATGCACGCTCAGTATGCACGATCGGTGTGAGGTTGCCAGCGATGGCCTCGCTGCTATTTTCCGTCGAACGGAAGGAGCCTTGTCCGGTTCCGCTTTGAGGGAACGCGAGCAAGGACTGTCAAATGCGGCAAGCGCGAAGCGCGCATGATGTTCAAGCTTCGAATGAAAGCCCCAAGCCCCATGAACAGCCCATGAAATCCTGCCCAGAAGGCGCTCTGGTTTATCGAAAGTCATCTTGCCGATGCGCTGACGCTCGACGAGATCGCCGGCGTTGCCGGAGTCTCGCGCTTCCATCTGGTGCGGGCGTTTGGTGCTGCGACCGGATTTTCGGTGATGCGTTACGTGCGTGCCCGCCGCCTGACCGAGGCGGCGCGTGCGCTCGTGCGCGGCGCGCCGAATATTCTTAACGTGGCGCTGGATGCGGATTATGGCTCTCACGAAGCATTCACCCGCGCGTTCCGCGACCATTTCGGGGTCACGCCCGAAGCGGTTCGCAGCGCGACGTGCCTCGATCATCTCAAGCTTCAGGAGCCGATCCAAATGGATTCAACCGCCACCGACAATCTTCAAGCCCCCGCGTTTTGCGACCGGCAAGCCGTTGCTGGTCGCCGGTGTCGGCGACCGTTTCAGTCAGGAGAACGGCGCCGGCATTCCCGGCCTGTGGCAGCGCTTTCAGCAGACGGCTGCGCACATTCCCGGCCGGATCGGGCAGGTCGCCTACGGCGTCTGCTGCAACGGCGACGATGCCGGCAATTTCGACTACATCGCCGGCGTCGAGGTGTCGGACTTTTCCGACCTGCCGCGCGAATTTGCCGAGGTTCGCATTCCCGAACAGCGCTACGCGGTCTTCACCCATCGCGAGCACATCTCGACCATTCGCCGCACCGTCAACACGATCTGGAATCACTGGCTGCCGGCGTCCGGCCTGAAGGTGGCCGATGCGCCGAATTTCGAGCGCTACGACGAGAACTTCGATCCGCTCGACCGGCAATGGCGGGCTCGAGATCTGGGTGCCGGTGAGGGAGCAATAGTGTTTTCGAGCGAAGCGGGTGCCGGTTCGCATAGCAATCTGGTTTGCGCAGATTGCGTATACCTAGCTACGGTAGAAAACGCGTCAAAGAAAGACCGGAACCGTGTTGCAACGCAGCCTTGCGTGACGTCGCCCGCGCGCTTGCTTGGCAAGTGAGAGCCACTTTGCCATAACATGGCGCAACGAAATGTTGCGCGTGCGGGACGATGCCTGAAATCCGCCTGCGCCAAGAAAAGCGGGAGGATTGTTATGCCCAATGTTCGCGTTCTCGCCACCGATCTTGAATTTCCGGAAGGGCCGGTGGTGATGCCGGACGGATCGGTGGTGCTGGTCGAAATCCGCGGGCAGCGGCTGACGCGGGTCTGGCCGGACGGGCGCAAGGAAGTGGTCGCGCAAATTCCCGGCGGCCCCAATGGCGCGGCGATCGGGCCCGACGGCAAATGCTACATCTGCAACAATGGCGGCTTTCGCTGGATCCCCTCGCGCGGCACCATGATGCCGGGCGCGCCGGAGCCGCATGAATATATCGGCGGCTCGATCCAGCGCGTCGATCTCGCAACCGGCAAGGTCGAAACCGTGGTCGACAAATGCGGCGAGCATCCGCTGAAGGGGCCGAACGATCTGGTGTTCGACAGGCACGGCGGCCTCTGGTTCTCCGATCTCGGCAAGCGCCGCGCCCGCGACATGGATGTCGGCGCGTTCTACTACATCAAGCCCGGCATGCAAGGAGATCGTCGAAGGCGGGTTCGGCATGCTGCCCGCCAACGGCATCGGCCTGTCGCCGGATGAAAACACCGTCTACGTCGCGGAGACGCCGACGGCGCGGCTGTGGGCGTTCGATCTGTCGGCGCCCGGCGACGGTCAAGCCGCGCGACGTGATCTATCGCGGCGAGCGCGGCAAGCCGATCGCGGGGCTTGGCGGCTACCAGATGTTCGATTCGCTGGCGGTCGAAGCGTCGCGGCAATGTCTGCGTCGCGACCCTGATCTCGGGCTGCATCTCGGTGATCGCGCCCGATGGCAGCCTCGTCGAGCAGGTGCCGACCGGCGACCGCGTCACCACCAACATCGCCTTCGGCGGGCCGGAACTGAAGACCGCCTACATCACGCTGTCCGGCAAGGGCGAACTGATCGCGATGGACTGGGCGCGGCCCGGCCTGCCGCTGAATTTTTTGAACAAGTGAATTAGGATAACGTCATTGCGAGCGAAGCGAAGCAATCCAATCCGAGCCACATCAAGGCTGGATTGCTTCGTCGCGGAGCCCGTCATCGGGCGCGCATTCGCGCGACCCTTGGCTCCTCGCAATGACGGCCCAACGAGAAGGAGTATTCAATGCCCTGGCTTGAACCGGTTACCCTGCGCGGCCCGCACGCGCGGCTTGAACCGCTGTCGCACGATCATCGCGACGGGCTGACCGAGGCCGTCAAGGACGGCGAGCTGTGGAAGCTCTGGTACACCTTCATTCCGAAGCCCGAAGACATGGGCAAGGAGATCGATCGCCGGCTCGGCTTGCAGGCGGCAGGCTCGATGCTGCCATGGACGGTGTTCGATGCCGACGGCCAGATCGCGGGCATGACGACCTATATGAACGTCGATGCCGCCAACCGGCGCGTCGAGATCGGCTCGACCTGGTACGCCAAGCGCGTGCAGCGCAGCGCGCTCAACACCCAGTGCAAATTGCTGTTGCTCACCCATGCCTTCGAAAAGCTCGATTGCATCGCGGTCGAATTCCGCACCCATTTTTTCAACCACCAGAGCCGGCGCGGCATCGAGCGGCTCGGCGCCAAGCAGGACGGCATCCTGCGCAGCCATCAGATCGCGCCGAACGGCACGCTGCGCGACACCGTGGTCTACAGCATCATCGCCGCCGAATGGCCGACGGTGAAGGCGCATCTGAACTATCAACTCAACGAGAAGGCGCGATAAGCTCATAGCCTTTTCGAGCGAAGTGGGAACCGGTTCGCATAGCAATCAAGTTGACGCAGATTGCGTAGGCTTATCTGCGGTAGAAAACGCGTCAAAGAGTAAGGTGTAATGGAAACATTCGATTATGTGATCGTCGGCGCGGGCTCGGCCGGAAGCGTGCTTACCAACCGGCTCAGCGAGGACGCCGGCACCTCCATCTGCGTGCTCGAAGCCGGGCCCGCGCGACTGGCATCCCTACATCCATCTGCCGGCCGGCTTCATCAAGACCTTCCACATGAAGAGCATCAACTGGGCCTACCAGCAGGAGCCGGGCCCCTGGACCGGCGGCCGCAGCATCTATGCGCCGCGCGGCAAGACGCTCGGCGGCTCGTCCTCGATCAACGGTCACATCTACAATCGCGGCCAGCGCCAGGATTTCGACACCTGGGCGCAGCTCGGCAATCGCGGCTGGGGCTATCCGGACGTGCTGCCTTATTTCAAGCGGCTGGAGCGGCGCGTCGGCGAGGGCGATGACGCCTATCGCGGGCGCGACGGCAACCTCACCGTCACCACCATGGACTGGCGGGATCCGCTCTGCGAGGCCTTCATGGCCGGCGCGATCAGTCTCGGCATTCCCAGAAACCCCGATTACAACGGCGCGATCCAGGAGGGCGTCTCCTACGCCCAGCGCACCATCAAGAACGGCCTGCGCGTCAGTGCCGCGACCGCGTTCCTGCATCCGGCGCGGAAGCGGCCGAATGTCCATGTGCGCACGCATGCGCATGCGACCAACATCATCTTCGAAGGCAAGCGCGCGGTCGGCGTGCGCTACATCAAGGGCGGCAGGGGCGGCACGCCGGTCGAGGTGCGCGCGAACAAGGAAGTGATCCTCGCCGGCGGCACCTACAACTCGCCGCAGCTGCTGCAATTGTCAGGTATCGGCTCGCCCGATCTGCTTACGCTCGCTCGGCATCGAGGTGCGTCACGCGCTGCCGGGTGTCGGCGAGGGATTGCAGGACCATTACGCGCCGCGCTCGGTCGCCCGCGTCAAGAACATCAAGACCATCAATGAACGCCGGCAAGGATGGCCTCTCTGGCGTCGAGGCGTTGAAATGGGCGACGACGCGGCGCGGCCTGCTGTCGCTGTCGCCGACCATGGTCTATTGCTTCTGGCACTCCGGCGAGACCACCGAGAGCTCCGATCTGCAGCTGACCTTTACGCCGGCGAGCTACAAGGAGGGCGTGCAGGGCCAGCTCGAAGATCAGCCCGGCATGACGGTCGCATCCTGGCAGCAGCGCCCGGAGAGCCGCGGCTATGTCCGCGTCAGCTCGGCCGATCCGTTCCAGCAGCCGATCATCCAGACCAATTATCTTGCCGCCGAGCTCGACCGCCGCGTCGTCGTCGCCGGCATGAAGCTGGCGCGGCGGCTGCTCAAGTCGGCGCCGCTTTCGCCCTATTACGAATATGAGGATTTTCCCGGGTCCCGGCGTGCAGAGCGACGATGAATTCCTGGCGGCGGCGACGCAGCGCGGCACCACCACCTTTCACCCCGGCTGCACCTGCCGGATGGGACCGGCCGATAGCTCGTGGGCGGTGGTCGACGACCAGTTGCGCGTGCATGGACTGCAGGGTCTTCGCGTGATCGACGCCTCGATCATGCCGCGCATGATCTCGGCCAACCTCAACGCCTCGACCATGATGATCGCCGACAAGGCCTCGGATCTGATCCGGGGGCGCCAGCTACCGGAAGCGGCCGTTAGCGGGGCGGCTGTCTGAGTTATCGCCATTACCAGGAGCGAAGCGACGAAGCAATCCATTGACACTATGCCTTGCTATGGATTGCTTCGCTGCGCTCGCAATGACGATTTTCGAGCGCTAGACGCCCCGCCTTACACTTCCCTTCGGCTCAAAAACGCCAGCCGCTCGAACAGGTGCACATCCTGCTCGTTCTTCAAGAGCGCGCCGTGTAGCGGCGGTATCAGCTTGCGCGGATCGCGCTCCCGCAGCATTTCCGGCGTCATCTCCTCGTTGAGCAGGAGTTTTAGCCAGTCCAATAGCTCCGAGGTCGAAGGCTTCTTCTTCAGGCCAGGCACCTCGCGCACCTCGAAGAAGATGCGCAAGGCTTCCTCCACCAGGCGCTTCTTGATGCCGGGGAAATGCACGTCGACGATCCGCTCCATGGTTGCTGGGTCGGGAAACTTGATGTAGTGGAAAAAGCAGCGGCGCAGGAACGCGTCCGGCAATTCCTTTTCGTTGTTCGAGGTGATCATCACGATCGGGCGCAGCTTCGCCTTGATGTTCTCGCCGGTCTCGTAGACGAAGAATTCCATGCGATCGAGCTCGAGCAGAAGATCGTTGGGGAATTCGATGTCGGCCTTGTCGATCTCGTCGATCAAGAGCACCGGGCGTTCTGCGGAAGTGAAGGCATCCCACAATTTGCCGCGCTTGATGTAGTTCGAGATGTCCGAGACGCGGGCATCGCCGAGCTGGCTGTCGCGCAACCGTGACACCGCGTCATATTCGTAGAGGCCCTGCTGCGCCTTGGTGGTGGACTTGATGTGCCAGGTCAAGAGCGGCGCCTTGATCGCTTTCGCGACTTCCTCCGCCAGCACGGTCTTGCCGGTGCCGGGCTCGCCCTTGATCAGGAGCGGACGCTCCAGCACGATCGAGGCGTTGACCGCGACCTTGAGGTCATCGGTGGCGACGTAGTCCTTGGTACCGGTAAATTTCATCGAGCATCTGCCTTGTTGTCTATTCCTCGGCCTGTCGGCGCAACCTAAACTTATGCCGGAACGACTATGAGCGTCCCGACACCAGATTGGGCGATCGTTGCGGGGATTAAGTCTTCTCAGCCTCAATTCTAGTTGAAAAACCCCAGAGGTCTAGGGCTGTCGGGCGTCATTCCAAAGACAGGCCGCCGCCCTGATCTGCACAGCAGGCCCTTGACGTCCGTGGTCCGACGGGCAATCTGTTATCCTATGTTCCTGCAATTCTTTACCTCATTGCGCGACGCGCAGGTCCCGGTGACCTTGCGCGAATATCTGACGCTGATGGAGGCGCTCGACCTCGACCTCGCCGAACAGACGGTGGAGAATTTCTATTATCTGTCGCGCGCCGCCTTGGTGAAGGACGAGCGCAATCTCGACAAGTTCGACCGGGTGTTCGGCACCGTGTTCAAGGGGCTGGAAAACCTGCTTGACGCCATGGAGAAGGCGGAAATCCCCGCCGAATGGCTGAAAAAGCTCGCAGAGAAATACCTGACCGAGGAAGAGAAGAAGCAGATCGAGGCCATGGGCTGGGACAAGCTCATGGAGACGCTTCGCAAGCGCCTCGAGGAACAAAAGGGCCGGCACCAGGGCGGCAGCAAATGGATCGGCACCGCGGGCACCTCGCCGTTCGGCGCCCATGGCTACAATCCCGAAGGGGTGCGGATCGGCCAGGAAAAGAACCGCAACAATCGCGCGGTGAAGGTGTGGGACCGCCGCGAGTTTAGGGATCTCGACGGCAATGTCGAACTCGGTATCCGCAACATCAAGATCGCGCTTCGGCGGTTGCGCAAATTCGCCCGCACCGGCGCACCCGACGAACTCGACCTCGACACCACGATCAGGGAGACCGCCAACCATGGCTATCTCGACGTCGTGATGCGCCCGGAGCGGCGCAACGCGGTCAAGGTCTTGGTGTTCTTCGATATCGGCGGCTCGATGGACTTCCCATATCGCGCAGGTCGAGGAATTGTTTTCGGCGGCGAAGACCGAGTTCAAGCACATGGAATATTTCTACTTCCACAACTGCCTCTATGAAGGCGTGTGGAAGCAGAACAGGCGGCGCTTCACCGACCGCACGCCGACCTGGGACGTGCTGCACAAATATCCGCACGACTACAAGGTGGTGTTCGTCGGCGATGCCTCGATGTCGCCTTACGAGATCATGGTGCCCGGCGGCTCGGTCGAACATGTAAATGAGGAGCCCGGATCGGTCTGGCTCGATCGCATCACGCGGACCTATCCGCACGCGGTGTGGCTCAATCCGGTGGCGCAGAAGCACTGGGACTATTCGGAATCGACCACGATCATCCGCAGGCTGTTTTCGCAGCGCATGTACCCGATCACGATCGAGGGGCTTGAAGCGGCGATGAAGGAATTGGTGCGGTAACGCGCTTGCCGTCAGCCCGGAATGACGGAATCGGGAGATAACAACAATGCCCCAGACCATCCACCGCGGTATCAAGTCGCTGATCGACGAAGCCAATGCGGAAATTGAAACCTTAAGCGCGGCGGACGCGATCAAGGCCGCGCAGCGCGATGATGTCGTGATCGTCGACATCCGCGATCCCCGAGAGATCGAGCGCGACGGCAAAATTCCCGGCGCGTTCTCCTGCACCCGCGGCATGCTGGAGTTCTGGATCGATCCGGCGAGCCCCTACGCCAAGCCGGTCTTCCAGCAGGACAAGAAGTTCATCTTTCATTGCGCCGGCGGCATGCGTTCGGCGCTCGCGGCCAAGACGGCGCAGGACATGGGCCTGAAGCCGGTCGCGCATATGGGTGGCGGCTTTGCCGCCTGGCGCGACGCCGGCGGCCCGATCGAGAAGTGGGAACCGAAGAAACCGAAGGGTTAGTTCTCCGATGCGTCGCGACGGAATAACTTCATTCGTCATTCCGGGCCTGCGCATCCCGGAATGACGCGAAGGAAAAATGTGCCATGACCACCACGACCGATCCCCTCGTCTCGACCGACTGGCTCGCCGCGCATCTGAACGATACGAATGTCAAAATCGTCGATGCGTCGTACAAGATGCCGGGCTTCACCCCGCCCGCAAAGGACGACTATCTCGAGGCGCACATTCCGGGCGCGGTGTTCTTCGACGTCGATGCCGTGTCGGATCACACCAATCCGCTGCCGCACATGTTTCCGAACGCGGAGCAGTTCGGCCGCGATGTCGGCGCGCTCGGCATCGGCAATGGCGACATCGTTGTGGTTTATGATGCCGGCGGCTGGATCGCCGGCCCGCGCGCCTGGTGGATGTTCCTCTCGTACGGCCACACCAATGTGCGCGTGCTCAATGGCGGACTGAAAAAGTGGCGTGCCGAGGGTCGTCCGGTCGAGAGCCGGGCGGTGACGCAGAGGCCCACGACGTTCAAGGCGGCATTCGACACTAGCCGCGTGCGCAGCATGCAGCAGATGATTGCCAATATCGCAAGCAAAGCCGAACAGGTCATCGATGCGCGCGCCAGCGATCGCTTCGAGGCCCGCGTCGGCGAACCGCGGCCGGGCTTAAGGCCGGGTCACATCCCGGGCAGCCGCAACCTTCCCTACAACAACCTGATCGATCCTGCGACTGGCGCGATGAAGCCGCTTGATCAACTGCGCGCGGCGTTCTCCGGCGCCGGCGTGAAACTCGATGCGCCGATCGTGACCAGCTGCGGGTCGGGCGTCTCGGCCGCCGTGCTGACGCTCGCGCTCTATCGCCTGGGCCTCGAAAATCCCGCGCTGTATGACGGATCATGGTCGGAATGGGGACAACCCGACGGCCCTCCGGTCGCGACCGGGCCCGCCTAGGCTTCGTCAGCGTATGTACGGAGGGTTGGTGGCGGTAGCGTTGGTAGCCGTAGTAGCTGCTGGCAGCCCGAACAGACCAGTCGCCGGTTGAGGCGCCGCCTGTCGCGCCAGCTGCGCGCGCAGCGCCGCTATTCTGCGCCGCTCCCTTGCGCGCCGCGCCCGCTGCCGCTTCTTGATCGCACTCCGCTTAGGCTCCGCGCTTTCGGCCTTTGATGGCTGCGGCGTTTCGACGGCGACCAGCAGACCGCCCAGCGTTGCGATCCTGGTTGGGCCCTTGTCGGCCTCCGACGCGGCCGGCGCGCTCGCTTGCTCGGGCGGAGCCGCAGCGGTTTCGCTCGCGCACGGCGGGACTTCTTCGATCGCGGCCATTTTGGTTTCGGTAGCAGGCGGCTCGGCGGCCGGCTTCGCCTCGACTGCGGTGGGTTCGCTTGCCGGCGGAGTTTCCGCTGTGGGTTCGGATTTGGCGACCTCGCGCGGTGTGGCTTCCTCTGCCTTGGGCGCGGCCTGTTCCAGTTCAGCCGGTGCAGCGGCAATCGCGGTCGGTTGATCGGGCACAGCTGTGACCGGTGTCTCCGGCTTTTTTGGCTCCGCGGGCGGCGGATCGACCACGAGCATTGCTAGCACTGGTTTGTTGGGTTCGCTCTGCTGGGCAAACACCGTTTCGGGCGGAGCGCGCCAGGTCGGATTGCTGGCAAATTCCTCGTGCGCTGCGCGCAGCAGTGCGGCTGCGCCCAGCCCGAAGATCAGTATCGACATCGACAACAGGATCGCGGCGAACAGAAAACGAAAGCCGGGCAGCATCGGGAGGCGAATTCCGCCTTGGCAGGGTTCTGCGAAGGCCTTTGAGCCAGCGGGAACGCGGTGAAAATGGAACTCGCTACCTTCGCGGCGTATCGGATCGGGCCGCGCCGCGAATCAGGTTGATTTGAGAATATCGTAACGCATGCGACGCCGTTCGGTAAAAAGCGGTGGTATGAGTGCCGCGCCACGCGCTCGAGCGCTTTTTCTCCAGCCATGAGACTTGGTTGCAACGGGTCTCACGGACGTTCACAATGATTAAATCTCGCGCAGATCAGCCGAATTTGTCTTGAATGCGCCGCGATCTTCGGTCATTTCCCGTTAACGGTCCGGTGGGGCCTGGGGTCTATACAAGAGCGATGATGATCAAACACATTCTGACGGCTTGTGCGGTCGCGGCGGCGGTCGCGGCTGGAACTTCGCTTGCCTATGGCCAACAGGGCTATCCGTATCCGTTGCCACCCGGGGCGGCCTATTCGCCTGCGCCGCCGCCCTATCCGCCCGGCGGCTATCCGGCCGATTATCGCCGCGGTCCGGGTGTACCCGATTTCGATGCCCTGGAGGACGATGAGGAGCCGCAAAGCTCTGCCGCGCTGCCGCCCCCCGGTCCGGTTATGTCGCCTGACGATCCGCGCTACGGCCGGCCCGCGGGCGCCCCGCCGGTTTACTCCAATGCGCCGACCGGTCCGATCCTTTCTCCGGATGATCCGCGTTATGGCCGTCCTGCTGGTCCGCCGGCGGTGATCTATGCCGATCGTCCTGCCGGTCCGCCGCAGTATCCCAACGATGATAATCGCGGCTTGCGTCCGCCAGAGGCGGTCGGCGCGCCGACCGCCTCGACTGGCTCCTTGCAGCCTCCCGTTGGAGCCGACGGCAAGCCGATGTCATTGGCGGCGCTGCCGCCGGAGGAACAGCCGGAAGTCGCCCCCGTGCAACTGCCGTCCAATCTGCGCCGGCAGGAAGTTGCGTTGGCCACCAAGGAGCCGGCGGGCACGCTGATCGTCGACACGCCGAATACCTATCTTTACTACGTGCTCGGCGGCGGTCGCGCGATCCGCTACGGCGTTCGCGTCGGCCGCGACGGTTTCACCTGGACCGGCGTGCAGAAGATTTCGCGCAAGGCGGAATGGCCGGATTGGCATCCGCCGCCGGAGATGATCGAGCGCCAGCCTTACCTGCCGCGCTTCATGGCCGGCGGGCCGGGCAATCCGCTCGGCGCGCGTGCGATGTATCTCGGCAATACCGTCTATCGCATCCACGGCACCAACCAGCCTTCGACCATCGGCAAATTCGTCTCCTCGGGCTGCATCGGCATGCTGAACGAGGACGTCTCGGACCTGTTCGACCGGGTCAAGGTCGGCACCCGGGTGGTGGTCTTGCCGGGCGGCCCGCCGCCGGGCATGGCGACGGCTTCGGCGCAGCCGGTGCCGGGACCTGCTTCCTCCGGGGCTGCCGCGCCGCCTGCGCAGATGTCGAATGGTCCCGTTCCGGGCACGCAGCCGACGGTCGTGCCGCCGCTGCCCGCGCCGGTAACGGTGCGCTAAGCCGCGCGCGCCAATGCAACATCGAAAAAGGCACGCCGTGGCGTGCCTTTTTTATTGAGCTCTCGCGTTTGTGCGAGCCCGCAACCGTGCTCTACGCCAGCCTTCGCAACGGCTCGCCCTTGAACCAGCTGTCGATGCCTTCGACCATCTGTGTGTAGTGGTTGCGAAAGCTTTCCTCAGTGACGTAGCCGAGATGCGGGGTCAGCACCATGTTGTCGAGCTTGCGGAAAGGGTGATCGACCGGCAGCGGTTCGACCGAGAACACGTCGACCGCGGCGCCCGCGATCTTCTTCTGTTGCAGGGTTTCCAGCAGCGCCGCTTCATCGACGATCGGCCCGCGCGCGGTGTTGACGAGGTAGGCCGAAGGCTTCATGCGCGCGAAATCTTCCCGGCCGACCAGTCCGCGCGAACGCGGACCGAGCACCACATGGATGGTGATGATGTCGGCATTCGCAAACAATTGCTCCTTGGTGGCGTAGGTCACGCCGATCTCCTTGCACCGCTCAGCCGTCAGGTTCGGGCTCCAGGCGATGACGTTCATGCCGAAGGCTTGCGCGAGCTTGGCAACCTTGCTGCCGAGCTTGCCGAGACCGATGACGCCGAGCGTCCTGCCCTCGATCTCGATGCCAACGAGTTTCTGCAACGGCTCGCCAGCATGCATGCGGGCATTCTCGCGGCCGATATTGCGGGTCAGTTCCAGGATCAGGCCCATCGTCAGCGGCGCGGTCGGGTCGCGGCCAAATTGCGTGCCGCAGAGCACGACGTTGTGCATTTTCGCCGCCTCCATGTCGATCGCGGCATTGCGCATGCCCGAGGTGATCATAAGCTTCAGCTTGGGCAGCGCGGCAAACAGGGCTTGCGGGAATGGCGTACGCTCGCGCATGGCGCAGATGATCTCGAAATCCTTCAGCGCGCCGGCGGCGGCCTCGGTATTGGCGAAGGGCTGGTCGAACACGGTGATGTCGACGCGGTCTTTGACCTTCGACCAGTCCGCGACGTTAAGCGAGATCTTGAGGTAGTCGTCGAGGATTGCACAGCGCAGCCGCGTCATCGCAAAAGTCCGTTCATGGCAAGAAAGACAATGCGAAAAAAGCGCATCGTCCGGGAACTGCCATGGTCGCGCGCAATTGTTTGGCACGCAAGCGCCCGCGGCCATAGAAAGCGCCCGCGGCCATAGAAAGCGCCCGCGGCCGTAGAAAAGCGCCCGCGGCCCTAAAACAAGCGCAGGCGCCCTAAAAAGCGGGCTTTGGTCAGTTGCCGGGAGAGATCAGTTCAACGGGCCATGTGCTTGGCGCGCCAGGCCGGGCCCGGGCCGCGCATATAGTGCAGTTCCGGCCGGTACGGATTGAAGGCTCTGGCGAAGAAATGCTGCCAAAAAGCCTTGAATTCAGCGAAAGGCTTGGCCTGTCCGTCGTGGCGGATTGCCGGGGCGGAGAGGGATACCGAAGTGATCGTTGCCATGACGCGGGCCTCTGTTTTTCATTTCGCGGATTTGCCGCGGGGCGCCTTTTGCTGCGCTGAAAACGAGTTTTCGCCTGATTTATTAAAAGATAGTTTCAATTGCCGTGATTTGCCGCACACATGGTATCGACACCGTATTCATCCGTGGTGAACGGATGGAAAACGTTGCCCTTTGAGGGCGCCGCCGCTACATCAGCGCCAGCAAATTTCCGTAAATCCACGGTTTCCAAGGGATCGCGATGGCCCGTCAGTTCGTCTATTTCATGCAGGGTTTGACCAAGAGCTACCCGACCCGCAAGGTGCTCGATAACGTCCATCTGTCGTTCTATCCCGACGCCAAGATCGGCGTGCTCGGCGTCAACGGCTCCGGCAAGTCGACGCTGCTGCGGATCATGGCCGGGCTCGACAAGGAATATAACGGCGAGGCCTGGGTCGCCGAGGGCGCCCGGGTCGGCTACCTCGAACAGGAGCCGCAGCTCGACCCGACCAAGACCGCGCGGGAAAACGTCATGCTGGGCGTCGCCAAGCAGAAGGCGATCCTCGACCGCTACAACGAGCTTGCGGTCAATTATTCCGACGAGACCGCAGACGAGATGACCAGGCTGCAGGACGAGATCGAGGCGCAGGGCCTGTGGGATCTCGACAGCAAGGTCGATCAGGCGATGGACGCGCTGCGCTGCCCGCCTGACGATTCCGACGTCACAAAACTCTCCGGCGGTGAGCGCCGCCGCGTCGCGCTGTGCCGGCTATTGCTTGACCAGCCCGAGCTGTTGCTGCTCGACGAGCCGACCAACCATCTCGACGCCGAATCAGTGTCATGGCTCGAAGGGCACCTGCGCAACTATCCAGGCGCGATCCTGATCGTGACCCATGACCGCTACTTCCTCGACAACGTCACCGGATGGATTCTCGAGCTCGATCGCGGCAAAGGCATTCCCTACGAGGGCAATTACTCGTCCTGGCTGGTGCAGAAGCAGAAGCGGCTGGAGCAGGAGGGCCGCGAGGAGGCGGCGCATCAAAGAACGTTGGCCCGCGAGCAGGAATGGATCGCTGCCTCTCCAAAGGCACGCCAGGCCAAATCCAAGGCGCGCTATCAGCGTTACGAGGAGCTGTTGAAGCTCGCGAACGAGAAGCAGACCCAGACCGCGCAGATCACGATCCCGGTGGCCGAGCGTCTCGGCCAGAACGTCGTCGACTTCGAAGGCCTCAGCAAGGGTTTTGGCGACCGGCTGTTGATCGACGATCTCACCTTCAAGCTGCCGCCGGGCGGCATCGTCGGCGTGATCGGTCCCAACGGCGCCGGCAAGACCACGCTGTTCCGGATGATCACCAAGCAGGAGACACCGGACAAGGGCTCTATCACCGTCGGCGAGAGCGTGCATCTCGGTTACGTCGACCAGTCACGCGACGATCTCGACGGCAAGAAGACGGTGTGGGAGGAAATCTCCGGCGGCAATGATCTGATCCTGCTCGGCAAGCGCGAGGTCAATTCGCGCGGCTATTGCTCGTCGTTCAATTTCAAGGGTGCCGATCAGCAAAAAAAAGTCGGCGCGCTGTCGGGCGGCGAGCGCAACCGCGTGCATCTGGCGAAGATGCTCAAATCTGGCGCCAATGTGCTGCTGCTCGACGAGCCCACCAACGATCTCGACGTCGATACCTTGCGCGCCCTGGAAGAGGCGCTGGAGGATTTCGCCGGCTGCGCCGTCATCATCAGCCATGACCGCTGGTTCCTCGACCGCATCGCTACCCATATCCTGGCCTTCGAGGACGACAGCCATGTCGAATGGTTCGAAGGCAATTTCCAGGATTACGAGAAGGACAAGATGCGCAGGCTCGGTCAGGATTCCATCATCCCGCATCGGGTGAAGTACAAGAAGCTGACGCGGTGATGTGACATGAGCCGGCTGGCGTTCATGGTCGCGGTGATCGCCGTCCTTTGTGGGTCAACTGCAGCCCGCGCCGCCGACCCTGCCTTCACCGCAATTCATCGCCTCGCTGTGGCCGGAGGCGCAGGCGGCGGGCGTCTCGCGCGCGACCTTCGATGCCGAGACCCGGGGCTCGAGCCGGATTACAAACTGCCCGATCTGATCCTGCCCGGACGGCCCGCGACCGGCGCGCCGTCGCAGGCCGAATTCGTGCAGGTGCCGGCAGATTACATCAAGGAAGCCAGCATCGCGCGGCTGGCCGGCGAGGGGCAGCGGCTGATGCAGAAATATCGCGCCGCCTTGCAGACGATCGAAACGCGCTTCGGCGTTCCCGCTACCGTCGTGCTTGCGATCTGGGGCCGCGAAACCGATTACGGGCGTTACACGCTGCCCTATGACGGGTTGCGTGTGCTGGCGACGCAGGCCTATGTCGGCCGGCGCAAGGATCAGTATCGCAACGAATTCATCCTGGCGCTGAAGATTATCGGCGACGGCGATGTCGACGCGCAAGGACATGCGCTCGTCCTGGGCCGGCGCCACCGGCCTGACCCAGTTCCTGCCGTCGGAATTTTACAAGCACGGCGTCGATCTCGACGGCGACGGCCGCGTCGACATCTGGCATTCGGTGCCGGACGCGCTCGCCTCCGCCGCCCAGCAGCTCGTCAACAAGGGCTGGCAGAGCGGCGTGCGCTGGGCCTACGAGGTGCAGGCGCCCGCCAATGTCGATTGCACGCATGGGCGTGCCGGAGGTGACAAAGCCGATCGGCGAATGGCTGCGCGAAGGCTTTGTGCCGGTGCGCGGACGAAAAGCTCAGCGCGGCCGAGCAGGCGCAGCCGGCGTCGCTGCTGCAGCCCGAAGGCATCTATGGTCCGGCGTTCCTGACCACGAAGAACTACTTCGTCATCAAGGAATACAATTTTTCCGATCTCTACGTGCTGTTCGTCGGCCATCTCACCGACCGCATGCTGAGCCCGCAACCGTTCGCGACGCCGTGGTCGGCTTCGACGCAGCTGCGCACCGCCGATGTCGAAGCCATGCAGCGTCAGCTCACGCGGATCGGTCTGTACAAGGACAAGATCGACGGCAAGGCCGGGCATGCTGACCCGCGCGGCGCTCGGGGCCTACCAGAAATCCGCCGGCCTCAAGGTCGATTGCTGGCCGAGCGAAGCGGTGCTGCGCTCGATCAGCGCGGCGCACTAAGGAAAACAAAAACCCGGCCGAAGTCGTCGGCCGGGCTTTTCAAGGATACGCCGATCGATCGAATTGGCGCAGACCTGATCAGTCGCAGGCTTGGATCAGTTGCAGACCTCGACGCGGACGGAAGCGCCAGGCGTAGCCGTCCCAGAAGCGCTCGCGAACCCAGCGGCAGCCCGGGGGCGGCGGGCGTCTTCCACATAGACCGGGCCGCCATAGGCCGGACGGCTGGCGGCGATGGCGCCGCCGACGATCGCGCCGCCGATGATCCCGCCGGCGATGGCCGCGCCGAGGCCGCGCTGCGCGCTGGCGGGTGTCGCGGCGAGCGAACCGGCGATCGTTGCGACCGCGACGAAGGCAGCAAATGTCTTCTTCATGTCTTGGGCTCTCCTGGAGGTGGCGCCTTGGGTCGGCGCCGGGTTTAAGGTGAACTCACACGCCGTATTCGAAACTGGCCGTCTCGCTAAAAAAGCGCACAACAGTCAATCCAAAGTAAACGGCCGCGCGTCTGTGGCCTGAAAAAACGGTTTTTTCAGGCCCGTTGAACAGATACGTCCCCGAAAACGGGTCGTTTTCCGGGAACGCCGCTCTAAGTTTTAACGAAGATGAACGGAGATCAGCCGCAGACCCGCACGCGGCGAATCCGCCAGCCATAGCCGTCCCAGAAGCGCTGCCGCTGCCAGTAGCAGCCGCATAGGGTTCGATCCGGCGACATAGGCCGGGCCGCCGTAATAGCCATAGGGCCGGTAGCCCGGATAGTAGCCGGGTCCGTAATAATACGGGCGCGATGCGATCGCGCCGCCGACGATGGCGCCACCGATCAGGCCGCCAGCGATCGCCGGCGCCGAGGCCGCGTTGCGCATGGGCCGGAGCGGGCGCCGCCACGGCCGAAACCGCCAGGGTGGCGACGGCAGCGAGTGCCATCAATGTTTTCCTCATGGCTTCACCTTTCTCATTGAGCAAGGATCAGCGGGTAAGCAGTCTGTCGCCAGCGAAAGTTCCACATTTCGCTTGAACGATCAATGAACGGGACGGCCACATTTGGCGACGAATTTGGGCAGCGGAGGGTGCGGCGCCCTCCGGGGTGGCGAGATCAACCATGACAAACGAAATGACGACCTTTGTAATTGCGGTCGGCGGCGTGTCGGTTGCTTGTTACCTCTTGATGAGCCGAGCGGAGAAGCGCCGCGCTAAAGGCCAATCGTCGCGCGATGGTTCCACTTCGGACGGCGGCGGTTATGGCGAAAGCAACGGTGGAAGCATTTTTGGCTGGTTCGCCGGCGACCAGCATTCGGCGGCCGATAGCTCCGGCAATCCGGCCGACAGCGGCGGGGGCGACAGTGGCGGCGGGAGTGACGGTGATGGCGGCGGTGGTGGCAGCGATTGAGGGTCCGCGCGTGGAATAAACCGGGCCCGCGGTTGATCCAGCGCAAGAGGGACTTCTTAGACTCATTCCAGGCTCTCGGCGGATCAGTTTGGAATTGCTTGAAAGAGCGGTTTTTCCTTTTGCATCCGCCGCTAGTCTTCAATATCTGATGGCTTCGCATCACCGAAGGGCCCGCCGTTTTCATGATTGTCTGTTCCTGTAACGTCCTCAGCGACCACGATGTCCGCAATGCCGTCAGCGCCGCGGAAGACCTTCCGCGCAACGCCAAGCAGATCTACGGCTGCCTCGGCTGCAGCGCCGAATGCGGCCGCTGCGCGCGCACCATCAAGACCATCATCGACGAGGCCCTGGGCGCCTGCGCCAAGGCCTGCTGTTCCGGCTGCCCGCACAGCCGGATGCGACGCGAGCCGCAGAGCCACGCCGAGTTCGCGCTCGCCGCCTGCCTGAAACCAGCCAAATTCACTGAATTCCGCGTTTTTCCGGCCCTCTGCGGCAGGGTTGCTCTTGCCTGCGCTAATCTGATTTAGAAGCGTTCTAAATTAACGATTCGAGGCCGCGTTGGCCTCGAACCAGCGGAGTGCACCATGCAGGGCGACCCAAAAGTCATCGACTACCTCAACAAGGGCCTGCGCAGCGAACTCACCGCCATCAACCAGTATTGGCTGCATTACCGGCTGCTGAACAATTGGGGCCTGCTGGAAATGGCCAAGACCTGGCGCAAGGAATCCATCGAGGAGATGGAGCACGCCGACAAGTTCACCGACCGCATCCTGTTCCTCGACGGCTTTCCCAACATGCAGGTGCTCGATCCCTTGCGGATCGGCCAGAACGTCAAGGAAATCATCGAATGCGATCTGGCCTCCGAGGTCGCCGCGCGCACGCTGTACCAGGAGGCGGCGACCTACTGCCACGGCGTCAAGGACTACGTCTCGCGCGACCTGTTCGAGAGCCTGATGAAGGACGAGGAGCATCACATCGATTTCCTCGAAACCCAGCTCGATCTGATCGAGCGGATCGGGCTTGAACTCTACACCCAGAAGCACGTCGGCGGGCTCGAGAGCGAGGACTGAGCCGGCTAACGCGACCAAGTGTCGTCATGGCCGGGCATTGCCGTCCGAAGGCGGCATCGCTTCCGCTCGCCTATGCCCGGCCATCCGCGTCCTTCTTGCCGCGCGGCCCCAAAGAACGTGGATGCCCGGGACAAGCTCGGGCCGATGCGGAGAGACTTCACTCGTGTTTTAAAGCTGCGTCTTGTAGCGCGCCTCGACGACGGCCTGGCTTTCCGGCTCGCCGAGCGTGGTCTGGTCGTGGATCACCTCGCTGATGCTGGGAAACACCGCGCGCTCGACCTGCGTGTCCTGCGACCACAGTTTTGAGCGCATCAGCGCCTTGCCGCAGTGGAAATAGGCCTCGCTGCACGCTCGATGCTCAGCACCGCGCGCGGCGGCTTGCCGAACTCCTCCATCGAGGCCAGCAATTCCGGCTCCGCCGAGAGTGTGCCCTTGCCGCCGACGCGCAGCGTCTCGTCGATGCCGGGCACGAAGAAGATCAGCTGCACGAAGCCTGAGCCCTCGACGATGTTCCTGAAACTGTCGATCCGGTTGTTGCCGGAGCGATCCGGCATCAGCAGCCGGTTCGGTCCGGCGACGTGGACAAAGCCGGGATTGCCGCCGCGCGGCGAGGCATCGACGCTGCCGTCGGAGCCCGACGTGGCGAGCACGCAGAACGGCGACATCGCGATGAATTTTTTGGCGTGGACGTCGATCTCCGGACGCGCCTTTGCGATCACGCGCGGCGTCGGTTTCGGGTAGATCGTCGCGAGGTCGCTGGCGGCAAGGTCGGTCAAGGGCGTGTCTCCGAAAGTGCGAGGCATTCCGGCGAAGCTATCATCGCGATTGCGATCTTCGCAAAGCCATGCGGCTGCAGTCACACCGCGTCCGCCGGCACGAAACAGCTGATGACGATGCTGCCGCGGTGATGCACATACCACACCACGGCTTCGCCGACCGGGTTGCCGCGGTCGCGGATGATGGCGTGCTCAGGCACCGCCATCCACTGGCCTTCGATCGGCACCCAATAGGCGCCGTCGCGAAAATCATATTCGGTGCGATGGCCGTCGGAGATGTCGCAGCAGGGCACGCCGTTCGGCGCCATCACGCCCTTGAACCAGGCGCGGATGTCGGGGGCGACGTTTTCGTATTGTCCGTTGTCGAAGGCGAGAGCCGCGCCCGCCAGCGCGGACAGGCACGCCAGCAGGGCGATCTGCGCGAACCTTCGCATGCGATCCTCCACTGCGCTGCTGCGTCCTCGTGCATCGCAGCGCGCACGAATTCGAACAATTGAGCGCGATTAGGCCCGAGCTGTTATCGCCGATGCACGCTCAAAAAATAAGCGATATGGCCGATCGCAATTGATGCGGTGCGAAAATCAGCGCTTGCTCTCGGCGGAGGTCGCGCGCCCCTCACATCGTGCGCTGCGGCGCGGTCTGCAGCAGCTCCTGCAATTGCTGCTGGTAGAACGCCGCATTGCCGGTGGTGAGATGGCCGCGCGTCTCGGTGCTGGCCGGGATCAGATAGAGCCGGCCGTTCTTGACGCGCTTGATCGCCGCGTCGGTGACGCCGGTTTCCGGCGGATTGCGTTCGTCGTCGGCGGCATTGATCGCAAGCAGCGTGGCCTCGATCTGCTCCAGTCCCGCGGAGGGATTGTAGTCGTGCGAGGCTTCCCACTGATAGATGAAGTCGTTGGCGTCGGCGGTGACCGGCATTGCCAGCCGGTCGTCGACCATCTTGTCGGCCTTCGCCGCCGTCGGCGCCAGCGTCTGATAGCCGAGCGTGCCGCCGCCGGACGCGAAGCGATAGGCGGTGATGGCGTATTTCATCATCCGCGGCTGGCTGGTGTAATTGCCGCCATTGTAGTCGGGATCGTTGCGGATGGTCTCGATCATCATCCGCCGCAGCATCCAGTTGCGCGCCGCCATCTCGGTCGGCTGCGACGCCATCGGCACCAGCGCGTCCATCATTTGCGGATATCGCACGCCCCAGAGCCAGGTGTGCATGCCGCCCATCGAATTGCCGATCACGAGCCGCAGATGCTTGATGCCGAGGCCTTCCTTGACCAGGCGATACTGCGCATCGACCATGTCGTCGATAATCGTATTTCGGAAACGCCGTCTTCATGCCGTCGGACGGTTTTGAGGATTTGCCGTGGCCGATGCTGTCGGGAATGATGATGTAATATTTCGACGCATCGAGCGGCTGGCCGGCGCCGAACAACTCGCCGGCGAAAGCTCGGCGTCAGCATGCTGGCCGCCGAGCCGCCCGAGCCGTGCAGCACCAGCACCGGCTGGCCGGTCGGCTCGCCGATCGTCGTGTAATGCAGCCGCAGTTCCGGCATCGTCTCGCCGGTGTGGAATTTGAAATCCCTGGCGATCCAGTCGCCCTGCTTCGGCGCGGGATAATCCGCAGCCAGCGCGGTAACCGATGTCAACATGCAAGGACGGCCGACAGCGCCGCGCGCGATGCGTTTCATGGCGTCTCTCCCCGAGGGCGCGGCCGCTTGGTTCGGCCGCTCTGACGCGAATCTATCATGCAGGCCGGACCGGGCCGAGAGGTGGGTTGCGGGAGGATGGGCGAAAAATTTTTCACCTGGCTGCACGTCCCAGGCGGAATATTACGCGCTTGTCCTCGATATCGGTCTCGGGCCGGTCGCTGCCGGCGGCGGTCTCGGTGTGCCACTTGCCGTCGGCGGTCTCGTATTCGATCGCCTCGGTGCGGCCGGGCACGCGCTGTTCGGCGGCGGCGCGCTTGGCGGCGGCAAGTGCCGCGGCATGGGTCGCAAACGGCTTCCGAGAATACGCCGTTGACGGTGTAGGCCCAGCCGCCGTCATGCTGGACGATCTTGTAGGTGACGTGGCACATCGGGAACTCGCTTTTGTTGGCGTGGGCGCGGCGACAGGGGTGAACGCGTCGCCTATTCTATGACAAAATAGGCCGCGATGTAGGATTTTGCGCCGACCCGATCGTCCTTGGGTGCGAGACCGAGGATCTGGCGCCGTCCCGGCGAAGGAGAAGACAAATGTGCCGCAACATCAAGACGCTGTTCAATTTCGAGCCGCCCGCGACCGAGGATGAAATCCACGCCTCCGCGCTGCAATTCGTGCGCAAGCTCTCCGGCTTCAACAAGCCGTCGCAGGCCAATGAAGAGGCGTTCGACCGCGCGGTCGCGGAGGTCTCGGAGGCCGCCCGGCGGCTGCTGACCTCGCTGCATACCCATGCGCCGGCGCGCGACCGCGAGATCGAGGCCGAGAAGGCGAGGGAGCGCTCGAGGCTGCGGTTCGGCTAGCGGTGGTGGCTCAGAGGCTCTTCATGTTGCGTACTGGTCCGTCAAAAGAAGTTCTGAACCGACGGCGGGGAGATTGTCATGTCTGAGTATATCTTTCTCATGCACGACGACGCTGTCGCTGACGAGAATGCCTGGGGGCCATACCTCCACAGGCTGCAGCAGGGTGGGTTTTTTGTGGGTGGTAGTGCCATAGGTGACGGCATTTGCGTGCGAAAAAACGGCGCGGCCGGACCGATCACGGGCCACATCGCGGGCTTCATTCGGGTGAACGCCGACGGCATCGATCAGGCAAGGTCGCTCCTGGCTCGGCAACCCGGTATTCGAAGCCGGCGGGACGGTCGAAATCCGCGAGCTGCCGCGGATCGGACTGACTTCGACGGCAACGCAAGGTCGCGCCCTGCGCTGATTTACTTCTTGTCCTTGTGCCTGTGTTTCTTCTTTTTCTTTTCGCTTGCGGTGGTCGTCATCATCCAGCATCGTCGTCGTGATCGGCGGCCGCTGTGCATGGCCTGCTTCGCAGCGCCTCACGCTCGGCGGCCTCGCGCTCGCGCATCCGCCGGTGATCCTCCCAGCATCGAAGATCAGGTGCAGCCACGGCATCACCTGTTCGATCGACGGCAATTGCCCGGGCGGACCGGGCTCGCCGCGCGGACCCGGCTCGCCGCGTGAGCCTTGCGGGCCCGGCTTGCCCTGCGGACCGGCCTTGCCCTGAACACCGGGCTTGCCCTGCGGACCCGGCTTGCCGCGCGGACCTTCGGGTCCGGGTCGTCCGGGATGGCCCTGCGGTCCGGGACGTCCCGGCTCGCCCGGCTCGCCGCGCGGGCCCTGCGGTCCCTGTCGTCCTTGCCGGGTCGGCGCGTCGTCCGCCACGTGCGCACTCCCACGATGTTGCGGGGTGTTTCGTAGCAGACGATTCGATGACGGCAGCAATTGAGCCGGCGGCGCATCGCGCGATGTGATCAACAGCAAGATGCACTGCGCGCGTTAGTCCGGCGTCCCACATCACCGGCAGATTGAGCAGCCCGCGAAACGCCCAGCCGCCGATCCGCACCGGCTCGGACGGATCGAGCCGCAAGCCCTTCAGTCGCGCGAAGATGCTCGGCAGCGCCACGTCGGCGACCATCGCGCGCGAGGCAAAGGCGCCGGCGCAATAATGCGGGCCGGCGCCGAACGCGATGCTCTTGGCGGTATCGCGCGTGATGTCGAAACGATCGGGATCGGCGAAAGCAGGCCTCGTCGCGATTGGCCGAGCCGAACATGAAGAACACGCGATCCTCCGGCTCGAAATCGACGCCGCCATAGGACCACGGCTTGGCGACGCGGCGCGGCGACATCCCGATCGGCGCGATCCAGCGCGCATATTCCTCGAACACGTCGATCCATTTCGCCTTGCCCTCGCGCACCAGCGCGAGCTGATCGGGATGCGTCAGCAGCGCCCAGACCGTGCCGGAGATGGCGTCGCGCGGCTCGTTCTGGCCGCCCGAGATCGCCAGCTTGATGTTGGCGCGCACGCTCTCCATCGGCTGGCCGGCGGCGAGCAGCACGCTGAGGATCGAGGTGTTGGGATGTTTGGTCACCACCGGGATCATGTCGTCGATCGCGGCATCGATGCCCGGCGGTGGCGGCGTGGCAGCGCGCCTCGACCTCCTTGTTGCCGCTGTAATTGGCGATGCCGTCGATCATCGCCTGCGACCACGCGTCCATGTCCTCGAAGCGCATGTTGGTCAGGCCGGTGATGTCCTTCAGGCATTCGGCCGACAGCGGCAGCGCGAACGCCTTGCAGAGATCGGCGCGGCCGGCGGGCGCGAGCTCCTCGAGGATGCGGTCGGCATGGGCCTGGAACTGCCGGCTCCAGGTGTCGCGCACCGTGCGCGGCGACACCGACGGAAACATCGCCGCGCGCTCCGACATGTGCGCATCGCCGTCCTTGCGCATCATGTTGTGGCCCATCAGCGTGTTCATCAGCCCGGCCGGCTGATGCGAGGAGAACACGTCGATGCGTTTTTCCTGGGTGAAGATGTCGTCGCGCCGGGTGAAGACGGTCGAGCCGAGCTGCGGCACGAACGCGATCGGCGCCTGCTTCCGCATCCTGGCGAGATCCGGATAGGGATCGGCCCAGAACGCCGGCACGTCGATGTCGAAATGCGGGGCGTTGGACATCGGCGTTTCCGGTTTTGGGCGTTTTCCGTCAAATCGTCCGATAGCCGCCATCCGCCATCACGATCGAACCGGTGACATAGGTCGACAGGTCGGAGGCGAGGAAGATCGCGGGGCCGACGATGTCCTCCGGCTTGCCGGCGCGGCCGAGCGGGGTGTGGTCGATGAAGATCTTCACCAGTTCCGGATTGTTGGCGCGGACTTCGCGTTCAGCGGCGTCTCGATGAAGCCCGGGCCGATCGCGTTGACGCGCACGCCGTCCTTGCCGAGTTCGGCGGCGAGCGCCTTGGTGAAGCCGAGCACGCCGTGCTTGGAGGCGGTATAGGCCGGCGAACTCGGCGTGCGCAGATGCACGAACGACTGGATCGAGCCGATATTGACGATGCGTCCCTTGGCCGGCGCGCAGGGCGCGAGAAACGCATGCGTCACATTGAAGACGCCGGTGAGATTGATGGCGATGATGTCTTCCCAATCCTTGATCACGGCCTCGGCCGCGCCGGTCATGCCGTTGCGGCGGGCGATGCCGGCATTGTTGACCAGGATCGAGACCGGCCCGACCTGTCCGGCGACTCCGTTTGGCGACCGCGATGCAATCCTCGCGCCTGGTCACGTCGAGCGCAAAACTCTCCGCCTTGCCGCCGGCGTCGCGGATTTCCTGCGCCGCGTCTCGGCGGCCGCCTTCTCGTTGATGTCGAGCAGCACCACGCTGCGCGCCCTCGCGGGCATAGCCGACGCGATCGCGCGCCCGATGCCGGAGCCAGCACCGGTGACGACGGCGATGTGATTTTGCAGAAGAGGCATGGAGGTTTCCTTTCCGGTTTGTTTTTGTGGTTTTGGTCGGCGGATAACCTACGAACTGACCGCCTCGTGAATGGCGCGGCAATGGCGCACGATATTGTCATGCGCGGCGACGAATTGCTTGAGCGGCGTATCAATGTCGTAGAAATAGATATTGGCGACAAAACCGTAGATGCCGGCGTCGATGCTCGTCGGCTTGTCGCCATGCACGTAGCCCTGCCGCGGGATGAGGCCGGCGAGCGCGCCGAGATCGGCGAGCCCGCGTGCCATCGCGGCATCCGGGTCGTAGCGGCCGATGCCTTGATAATAATAGCGCTGGAAATTGAACTCCTGCGCTTTGATCAGCCCCTCTTTGGTCACGCTCGGATGCTCGCGCAACAGCGCATCGCGGAAGAGAGGCCAGTAGCGTTCGTCCTTCCAGCGCGAATAGGACATCACCCAATAGAGGTCGTCGAGCATCCGCGCGATCAGGAGGTTTTGCGTGCGCTGCGCGTCCGTCAGCGCCGCGTCGATGCCGAGCCGGTATTTCTCCGTGACAAACTTGAGGATGGTCTCGCTGTCGCCGACGGTATCGTTGCCGTCGACGATATAGGGGAGCTGGCCGCGCGGCGCCTTCGAGGCGTCGAAAATATGCTCGTGGCCGAACGGCATGCCCGCAAGCTTCAGGAACGCAAATACCTTCAGGCCGTAGCCATTATTGTCGGCGACGCCGAACAGCGTCGGGTAGGAATAGAGCGTGAGCATGCGCAATTTCCGCCTTTGCCTTAAGAGTTTCGAAACAAAC
>CAVQNB010000007.1:0-145421 GCA_963713785.1 uncultured Alphaproteobacteria bacterium | reverse complement strand
TCCTCCCGGTCGGGTCTGATTGAGCGCCTGTCTGCCATGTCTTATGGTCGAGGTACAGAACAGCAAAAGTCGTCCGGGCCCTCCAGGGTCTGGGGGTCATTTCGTCAGGGAAATGCCATGATCGACCTGCATTACGCGCCGACGCCGAAGGGCTGGAAATCTCGATCGATGCCTGGAAGAACTGGGGCTCCCTATAGGTCATTCCGATCAACATCCGCGCCGGCGAACAGTTTCGCCCGGAGTCTCTGCTACTCGTCCCAACAACCGCATCCCTGCGATCGTCTGATCATGCGCCGGCCGATGGCGGCGGGCCGTTTTCGGCGTTCGAGACCGGCGCCATCCTGAATCTATCTGGCGGAAAAAGACCGGCCGCTTCTCGCCCGGACCTGCGCGGCCGCTCAAAAGTCATTCAATGGGTGGTGTGGCAGATGGGCGGATTCGGTCCGATGCTCGGCCAGCACGGCCATTTCGCGCTCTATGCGCAGGAGAAAATCCTGACGCGATCGAGCGCTACCGCAACGAGGCGGCGCGGCTCTATCAGGTGCTCGACACGCAACTCGGCAAGACCGGCAGCTTCGTCGCCGGCGACTATCCGATCGCCGACATCGCCTGCTCCCTGGACCATGACGCACAAGGCGCAGGGTTTACGCTCGACGATTATCCCGAACGTCAAGCGCTGGTACGCCGAAGTGCGCGCCCGCCCGCAGGTGCAGGCGGGCTCGCCATCGGCAAGTTCGTGAAGGAGCCGTTCGACGAGGAAGCGCGCAAGAATATGTTCGGCCAGAAGGCGAAGGAAATGTCGAAGCAAAAGCAGCTACCGTCATTCCGGGCCTGCGCGAGCGGCGCATCCTCAGATGTGCATTGCACATCGGGGAATGACGAGAACGACTTGAGTTAGAGAGCGAACGAAAACAAAGGAAACGCCACATGATCGAATTCTTCTTCGACTGCTCCAGTCCCTGGACCTATCCGCCTTCCACAACATCCAGCCGCTGGCAAAGGAGTTCGGCCAGGAGATCATCTGGCGGCCGATCCTGGTCGGCGGCATCTTCAACACCATCAATCCGAGCGTCTATGCGTCGCGGGAACATCCGGTCCTGGCAAAACTCGCCTATCAGAAAAAGGACATGGCGGACTGGGCG
Source organism: uncultured Alphaproteobacteria bacterium (assembly GCA_963713785.1). Lineage (GTDB taxonomy): Bacteria > Pseudomonadota > Alphaproteobacteria > Rhizobiales > Xanthobacteraceae > Bradyrhizobium. The sequence goes on along the minus strand of CAVQNB010000007.1, from coordinate 144,279 downwards.
CGCGCTGCCGGACTGCGATCAAGATGCGGCCGACGGTGTTTCCGGTGAACAGCGTCAAGCCGATGCGCGCTGCATCTTCCTGGCTAAGGACATGCTGCCGTTCGCGCGTGCCGTGTTCGAGATCTATTGGGGCGAAGACAGGGGACGTTTCGCAGGATGCGGTTTTGGTCGAAGTCTGCCAACGCGTCGGCGTCGACGCGCAAAAATTCTTCGCCGGCATCGGCCAGCAGTCGATCAAGGATCAGCTCAAGGCCAATACCGATGAAGTGATGGCGCGCGGCGGGTTCGGTTCGCCGACGATTTCTCTGACAAGACCGACATGTATTTCGGCAACGACCGTCTGCCGCTGATCCGCGACGCGTTGTCGCGCGCGAAGGAGCGCGCCGCCTGATGCCGAAGGCGGTCGTCTGCCGCGAGCTTGGCCCGCCCGAGAAATTGCGGCTCGAAGATTTTGCCTCGGCGCCGCTGGTGCCGGGGCAGGTGCGCGTCGCCATTCGCGCTGCCGGCATCAATTTCCCCGACATCCTGATGGCGGCCGGCGAGTATCAGCTCAAGCCGGAGCTGCCGTTCACGCCTGGTGTCGAGGCAGCCGGTGATGTGATCGAGGTCAATGATGCGGCGGGTGTCGCGATCGGCGATCGGGTGATCGTCAAGATGCGCCATGGCGGCTATGCCGAGGAAGTCGTCGTCACGCCGGCGCAGCTCACGCCGCTGCCCAACGCGTTCGACTATGCGGAGGGCGCGACGTTTCTTGCCGCCCACGGCACCGCCTATCACGGGCTGATCGATCGCGGGCAGCTTCAACCGGGTGAGGTGCTGTTGGTGCATGGCGCCGGCGGCGGCGTGGGGCTCGCGGCGGTCGAAATCGGCAAGCTGATTGGGGCCACCGTCATCGCGGCGGCGTCATCGGAGGAAAAGCTCGCGGTCGCCAAGGCAAGAGGGGCCGATCATCTGGTGCTCTATAGAAGCGAGCCGTTCCGCGATGCCGTCAAGCGCATCACCGACAGCCGTGGCGTCGATGTGGTCTACGATCCGGTCGGCGGCGAGATTTTTGAGAACAGCGTCCGCTGCATCGCCTGGGGCGCGCGGCTGCTCGTCATCGGCTTCACCGGCGGCATTGGGCTTGCGCGCACGAATCTGCTGCTGATCAAGGGCGCCAGCGTGCTCGGCGTCCGTGCCGGCGAGGCGGCACGAAAAAATCCCGCGCTCGGGGAGATCAGGCAGAAAAAATGCTGGAATGGGCGGAAGCAACGAAATCCGGCCCAACATCTCGCACAGGCTGCCGCTGGAAGATTACGCGCGCGCGATGCGGCTACTGGTCGACCGCAAGGCGATCGGTCGTGTGGCGCTGATGATGGGGTCGTAAGCTCGACATCATCGCCGCTTCCTTGTTTCGCGTCGAAGCCACTCCTCGACAGCGTCACCCATGGTCTTGTTGTGCGCGCTCTTCAACCACGCCATGAACGGGCGATCGAACTTGAAGTGATCGCCGCATTTCGCCTTGAAGAAGCGCCGGACGTTCTGCGTATTTCGGTAGCTGCTTGTAATCGGCGTCTTGCGCGTGATCGGATCGGCGTGCCAATCGAACGCCATCAACTTTACCTCCACCGGCCGCGCGAAGTCCGGCCTCACCGATACTCCCGCTCTTCCCACCATGGAAAATAATCCGGCATGTCGGCGGAAACCTTGTTCTTGAATTGCGCCGGGCGCTTTTCCAGGAACGACGCCACGCCCTCTTTCACATCCGCCGACGGCCGCGGGTATAGATGCCGCGGCTGTCGACCTTGTGCGCTTCCATCGGATGGTCGGCGCCGAGCATGCGCCACATCATCTGCCGGGTCAGCGCGACCGACACCGGCGAGGTGTTGTCGGCGATCTCGCGCGCCAGCGCACGCGCCGCCGGCAGCAGCTCGTCCGCCGGCAGCACCTGCTGACCAGCCCGCCTGCCAGCGCCTCCGGCGCCGGGAAGACGCGGCCCGTGAAGCACCCATTCGAGCGCCTGCGAGATGCCGACCAGGCGCGGCAGGAACCAGCTCGAGGCACGCCTCGGGCACGATGCCGCGCCGGGTGAAGACGAAGCCGAAGCGCGCGTCCTCGGAGGCGAGGCGGATGTCCATCGGCAAGCTGCATGGTGACGCCGACGCCGACCGCCGGCCCGTTCACCGCCGCGATCACCGGCTTCAGGCACTCGAAGATGCGCAAGCGTCGACCGTGCCGCCGCCGTCGCGCACGCGCGTCGCTGAATCGACCTTGCCGTCGGCATGAGCGCTCGGCCCGCGCGCGCGTCGCGATCGAACGTCTTGGCGCCGGCCGACAGATCGGCGCCGGCGCAGAAGCCGCGGCCGGCGCCGGTGACGATGACCGCGCGCACCTCGTCGTCCGCGTCGACGGTGTCGAAGGCGTCGATCATCTCGCGCCGCATCGTGGCGGTGAACGCGTTGAGCTTGTCCGGCCGGTTCAAGGTGATCGTGAGGATCTGTTCGGCGACCTCGTATTTGATCGTCTCATACGCCATCGGTGTTTCCTCTCGGTTACTTTTTAAATAGGGCCGTCATTCCAGGATGGTCCGAAGGACCGGGCCTCGACGCGCAATTGCGCATCGGGAATCTCGAGATTCCGGGTTCGTCACTTTCGTGACGCCCAGAATGAAATGACGACGGCGTCACTTCTTCGTCGGGCTCGGCCACGGTTTTTGCGCACCGCGCAGGCCCTCGAACGCTTTCGCCATGCCGAGCACGCCGTGATCGTCGAAGCGGCGGCCGATGATCTGCACGCCGATCGGAAAGCCCTTGCTGTCGTAGCCGCCGTTGATCGACAGGGCCGGATTCTCCGACATGTTCCATGGCACGGTGTAGCAGATATGCTCGAACGGCTTGTCCGGATCGTTGATTGGCGAAGCGAACTCGGCCGGAAAATTCACCACCGGCGACACCGGCGAAATCACGTAATCGAGGTCGCAGAACAGTTTTGCGGCCGCCGCGCGGATCGCCATGGTGGCGTTGAAACCCCTGATGACATCGACGCCCGAAAGCCTTTCGCCGCGCTCCCCCCATTTGACGATGTAGGGCAGCGCCTTGCCGCGCTCGGCCGGCGTCAGTTTTGAGAGATCGTCCCACATCCGCGCGCGCCAGAAATTGTCGAGGCCGTCGAGCATCTCGCGCGTCAGGATGCCGTCGACCTCGGTGACGACGGCGCCGGCGGATTCGAACGCCTTGGCGGCCTTCACCGCGACCTCGCGCACCGGCTTCTCCAGCGCCTGGCCGACGCCGAGATCGAGCATCAAGCCTAGTCGCAATTTGCGCGGCGACTTGTCGTGCGCTTTCCAGTTGATGGTGTTGGGCGGCAGGCTCATGCCGTCGCGGCGATCGGGCTTCGACAGCACGCTCATCATCAGCGCGGCATCGTCGACGGTCCGCGTCATCGGCCCGGCGACGCGGCCTACATAAGGTGGATCGATCGGAACGCGCCCGAGGCTCGGCTTCAAGGCGACAAGGCCGCACCAGCTGGCCGGCAGCCGAACCGAGCCGCCGATGTCGGTGCCGAGATGCAGCGGGCCGTAACCGGCAGCACCGGCCGCGCCGGCGCCGGCGCTCGAGCCGCCGGGATTCTTGCTGAGGTCCCAGGGATTGCGGGTGAGGGGATGGAAGCTCGAGAGGCCCGACGACAGCATGCCGTAATCCGGCATTGTGGTCTTGGAAAAGATCACCGCGCCGGCTTCGCGCAAGCGCGCCACCGGTGGCGCGTCCGCCGGCGAGGGCACCAGCTTGACGCTGGCCGCGCCGAGCGGAACCGGCTGGCCTTTGGTGGCGACATTGTCCTTGATGGTGACGGGGACGCCGTCGAGCGGGTTGGTCGGCTCGCCCTTTTGCCAGCGTTCGGTGGAGGCTTTGGCGCTGGCGCGCGCGCCGTCGGGATCGAACAAATAGAGCGCCTTGATGTGCGGCTCCCAAACCGCGACATGCGCCAGCACGTCCTCCAGCACTTCCGACGGCGAGAACTGTTTGGCGCGATAGCCGGCGATCAGGTCGACGGCGGAAAGATCGTGCAGCGAGGTAACCGCTTCTTGCGCCACCTTATGCATGGGAGCCTGCCGGAAGGCGAGTTTCGATGATGCGGGCGAACATGCTGGCGCCGACGGGCAAGATCTTGTCGTCCAGCATGTAGCCGGGATTGTGCAACGGCACCGAGCCGTCATGACCGACCCAGAAATAGGCGCCGGGCACCACCTGCATCATGTCGGCAAAATCCTCGCTGCCCATCTTCGGTCGGGTGCGCTTCACCACCTTGGCCGGATCGACCACGGTGCGCGCGGCTTCCTCGATCACCCGCGTCTGCTCCTCCTGATTGACCAGGACACTGAAGGTGTCGCGGACGTCGGCCTCGATCTCGCACTCGAATGCCGCCGCGACGCCGGCGGAGATGGTGCGAATGCGCTCGCGGATCAGCGCGCGGATTTGGTTCGACATGGAGCGAACCGTGCCGCAGAGCTTGGCTTCACCCGGGATCACGTTATAGGCGGAGCCGGCGTGGATCTGGGTGATCGACAGCACCGCTCCCTGGAGCGGATCGACATTGCGGCTGACGATGGTTTGCAGCGCCTGACCCAGCGTCATTGCGATCACGACGGCGTCCTTGGAGCGTTCCGGCATCGCGCCATGTGCGCCATAGCCGCGGATGGTGATGTCGAAGAAATCCGCGCCGGCCATCGCCGGGCCCACCATGATTCCGATCTCGCCGTGATTCAGATCGGGCGCGTTGTGCAGCCCGTAGATTTCGTCGCAGGGGAATTTCTCGAACAGGCCGTCCTTGATCATGGCGCGCGCGCCGCCGAGGCCTTCTTCGGCCGGCTGAAAGATGAAGTGCACGGTGCCGTCGAAATTCTTCGTCTCGGCAAGATAGCGCGCGGTGCCGAGCAGCATGGTGGTGTGGCCGTCATGGCCGCAGCCATGGAAACGGCCGGGAATGGTCGAGCGCCATTTCAGATTGGTATTCTCTTCCATCGGCAGCGCATCCATGTCGGCCCGCAGTCCGATGCGCTTTCCGCCGCTGCCGTTGCCCTTGAGCACGCCGACCACGCCGGTGCCACCCAGGCCGCGATGCACCTCGATGCCCCATTGTGTCAGCTTGTCGGCGACGATGCCGGAGGTACGCACTTCCTCAAAGCCGATCTCGGGATGGGCGTGCAAATCGCGGCGGATCGCGGTGAGTTCGTCGGCAAAGCTTCTGGATGCGGTCGATGGTGGGCATGTCTGTTATCCGGTTATCCGTGATTTGATGGCGGGTACGAAAGCCGGGCCGTTCGGCTTGAGGCGGATGCCAGGACGTAAGCGCGTCCACGGCAGGCTCGCGGTGTCGGCTGGCATCGCGCCGGGTGCTGCGCAGATCAACAGCTGCTCGGCGATCGGCTCGAAATCGGCGCGGAAATGCACCGAGCTCTTGTTGACCAGGATGGCCTGCTCGGTCGGCTCGATGCCGACATAGCGATACATTGATTGGTCGGCGAGCTGCGCCTTGTGCGAAGACACCACCACGCGCACGTCGCCGATGCGCAAGGCCGCCGACGGGCCCATCTCCATGTCGCGGCCGCCATAATAGGGGCCGGGCGCCACGAAGTTTCCGTCGGACAGTTTCTCGACGATGAAGCTCTCCTTGTAGGGCGCGTCACCGGGAATGCCGGACTTGCCGCCGAGCGCGAGCGTGACGGTCGCGCCGACTCCCGCGGCATGCGCGGCTTTGGCCGATTGCGGATCGTAAATGACCCCCAGCGCGGCGCGCTTTGCGTGATTGCGCACCAGCGCGCGCAGCATGCCGGTGGTGTCGGAATCGCCACCGGCGCCGGGATTGTCCTGGGTGTCGGCGATGATGATCGGTTTTGTGGCGGTCTTGGCCAGCTCCATCGCATGGCGCACGCCTTCGTCAGGGGAGTAGATGCGGCCGTCGAAATCGTCTTCGTGGCATTCGACCAGGGCGCCGATCTTGTCCACCGCGGCATCCGCATCTTGTTGCGTCGCGCCATAGGCGAACACGCTCGGCCCGCAATGGATAAAGTCGGCTGCCGGAAAGCCCGGCGCAAACGACAGCGTCGGCACCGCTTCGCTCTGAAGTGCGGCAAGCTTCTGGTAGATGGCTTTGGTGGGCTGGTCGTTGGTGCATTGCCAACTGATCGGAATCAGGAATGGCAATTGACGGAACGCTTTTGCAAAGCGCTGTTTGGTTTTCAATAGCAGCGCCAGATGACCGGCGGCGGCACGCCCGGTATCGGCCATGTCGACATGCGGATAAGTGCGATAGGCGATCAGCGCGTCGGCATGCTCGATCATCGCGGGCGTCACATTGGCGTGCAGGTCGAGGCTTGCAATCAGCGGCAAGTCCTTGCCGATCACCTTGCGTACACGCGCCAGGACTTCGCCTTCGCCGTCGTCGAGATGTTCGGTGACCATGGCGCCGTGCAGGTCGAGATAGACGGCATCGAGCGGCCCCGCCGCCTTGATGCCGTCGATCATCATTTTCACGATGCGTTCGTAAGCATCTTCGGTCACATGGGCCGAGGGGCTTGCAGCGCATGAAATGGTCGGGACCAACTCCCAGCGCTCGGCTTCGGCCGCATCGACAAAACCGGCCAAACCGACATTGATATTGCGCATGACTTTCAGCACATCGGCACCGTTGGCGATCGAGGGCCAGCCGCCGCCATGCACGAAGTCGTCATAGCTCGCCTTGGTCGGCGCAAAAGTGTTGGTCTCGTGCAGGAAGCCAACACTTTTGCGCCGACCAAGGCGAGCTATGACGACTTCGTGCATGGCGGCGGCTGGCCCTCGATGGCCAACGGTGCCGATGTGCTGAAAGTCATGCGCAATATCAATGTCGGTTTGGCCGGTTTTGTCGATGCGGCCGAAGCCGAGCGCTGGGAGTTGGTCCCGACCATTTCATGCGCTGCAAGCCCCTCGGCCCATGTGACCGAAGATGCTTACGAACGCATCGTGAAAATGATGATCGACGGCATCAAGGCGGCGGGCACTTCGATGCATGTATCTCGAGTCCCGCCGCGCCATGGTCACCGGACAGGTCCTGGCGCGTGTACGCAAGGTGATCGGCAAGGACTTGCCGCTGATTGCAAGCCTCGACCTGCACGCCAATGTGACGCCCGCGATCGACATGATGTCGGCGTCCGACACGTCGGCTGATCACCTATCGCACTTATCCGCATGTCGACATGGCCGATACGTTCCGCCCCGCCGGTCATCTGGCGCTGCTATTGAAAACCAAACAGCGCTTTGCAAAAGCGTTCCAGTCAATTGCCATTGCCTAATATGCAATCGTTGGCAATGCACCAACGACCAGCCCACCGAAAGCCATCTACCAGAAGCTTGCCGCACTTTCAGAAGCGGTGCCGACGCTGTCGTTTGCGCCCCGGGCTTTCCGGCAGCCGACTTTATCCATTGCGGCTGAGCGTGTTCGCCTATGGCGCGACGCAACAAGATGCGGATGCCGCGGTGGACGAGGTCGTCATATAGCGAAAACGAGTTCGACACACGCAGCATCTACTGTCCCCTGACGAAGGCGTGCGCCATGGCCAAGACCGCCACAAAACCGATCATCATCGCCGACACCGACGAGATCCCGGCACCATGGCGATTCCGACACCGCGGCATGCTGCGCGCTGGTGCGCAATCACGCAAAGCGCGCCGCGCTGGGCGTAATTACGATCCGCAATCGGCCAAAGCCGCGCATGCCGCGGGAGTCGGCGCGACCGGTCACCTCGCGCTCGGCGGCAAGTCCGGCATTCCCGGTGACGCGCCCTCTACAAGGAGAGCTTCAGTCGTCGAGAAACTGTCCGACGGAAACTTCGGGCCGCTGTATGGCGGCCGCGACATGGAGATGGGCCGGTCGGCGGCCTTGCGCATCGGCGACGTCGGCGTGGTGGTCTTCGCACAAGGCGCAGCTCGCCGACCAATCAATGTATCGCTATGTCGGCATCAAGCCGACCGAGCAGGCCATCCTGGTCAACAAGGGCTCCGGGTGTTTCCGCGCCGATTTCGAGCCGATCGCCGAGCAGCTGTTGATCTGCGCAGCACCCGGCGCCCGATGCCAGCACCCGCGACCGTCGTGGACGCGCTTACGTCCTGGCATCCGCCTCGACCGAAGCGCCCGCCTTCGTACCCGCCATCAAATCACGGACACCGGATGACGACATGCCCACCATCGACCGCATCGAGAACTTTGCCGACGAACTCACCGCGATCCGCCGCGATTTGCACGCCCATCCCGAGATGGGCTTGAGGAAAAACGCATACCTCGGCCGTCGTCGCCGACAAGCTGACACAATGGGGCATCGAGGCGCAGGACCTGGTGGCGCGGCGCGTGCTCGAGGGCAACGGCAGCGGCGGAAAGCGCATCGGACTGCGGGCCGACATGGATGCGCTCCGAATGGAAGAGAATACCAATCTGAAATGGCGCTCGATTCCCGGCCGTTTCCATGGCTGCGGCCATGACAGCGCCCACCATGCTGCTCGGCACCGCGCGCTATCTTGCCGAGACGAAGAATTTCGACGGCACCGTGCACTTCATCTTTCAGCCGGCCAAAAGGGCATGATCAAGGACGGCCTGTTCGAGAAATTCCCCTGCGACGAAATCTACGGGCTGCACAACGCGCCCGATCTGAAAATCACGGCGAGATCGAAATCGTGGTGGGCCCGGCGATGGCCGGCGCCGATTTCTTCGACATCCCTCCGCGGCTATGGCGCACATGGCGCGATGCCGGAACGCTCCAAGGACGCCGTCGTGATCGCAATGACGCTGGGTCAGGCGCTGCAAACCATCGTCAGCCGCAATGTCGATCCGCTCCAGGGAGCGGTGCTGTCGATCACCCAGATCCACGCCGGCTCCGCCTATAACGTGATCCCGGGTGAAGCCAAGCTCTGCGGCACGGTTCGCTCCATGTCGAACCAAATCCGCGCGCTGATCCGGAGCGCATTCGGCCGCCCATCTCCGCCGGCGTCGCGGCGGCATTCGAGTGCGAGATCGAGGCCGACGTCCGCGACACCTTCGTGTCCTGGTCAATCAGGAGGAGCAGACGCGGGTGATCGAGGAAGCCGCGCGCACCGTGGTCGATCCGGCCAAGGTGGTGAAGCGCACCCGACCCAAGATGGGCAGCGAGGATTTTGCCGACATGATGCAGGTGGTGCCCGGCGCCTATTTCTGGGTCGGTCATGACGGCTCGGTGCCGTTGCACAATCCCGGCTACATGCTGGACGACAAGATCTTGCCCGTCGGCGCCAGCATGTTCGCCCGCATCATCGAAACTCGCCTTCCGGCAGGCTCCCATGCATAAGGTGGCGCAAGAAGCGGTTACCTCGCTGCACGATCTTTCCGCCGTCGACCTGATCGCCGGCTATCGCGCCAAACAGTTCTCGCCGTCGGAAGTGCTGGAGGACGTGCTGGCGCATGTCGCGGTTTGGGAGCCGCACATCAAGGCGCTCTATTTGTTCGATCCCGACGGCGCGCGCGCCAGCGCCAAAGCCTCCACCGAACGCTGGCAAAAGGGCGAGCCGACCAACCCGCTCGACGGCGTCCCCGTCACCATCAAGGACAATGTCGCCACCAAAGGCCAGCCGGTTCCGCTCGGCGCGGCCAGCGTCAAGCTGGTGCCCTCGCCGGCGGACGCGCCACCGGTGGCGCGCTTGCGCGAAGCCGGCGCGGTGATCTTTTCCAAGACCACAATGCCGGATTACGGCATGCTGTCGTCGGGCCTCTCGAGCTTCCATCCCCTCACCCGCAATCCCTGGGACCTCAGCAAGAATCCCGGCGGCTCGAGCGCCGGCGCCGGCGCGGCCGGTGCTGCCGGTTACGGCCCGCTGCATCTCGGCACCGACATCGGCGGCTCGGTTCGGCTGCCGGCCTGCTGGTGCGGCCTTGTCGCCTTGAAGCCGAGCCTCGGGCGCGTTCCGATCGATCCACCTTATGTAGGCCGCGTCGCCGGGCCGATGACGCGGACCGTCGACGATGCCGCGCTGATGATGAGCGTGCTGTCGAAGCCCGATCGCCGCGACGGCATGAGCCTGCCGCCCGACACCATCAACTGGAAAGCGCACGACAAGTCGCCGCGCAAATTGCGACTAGGCTTGATGCTCGATCTCGGCGTCGGCCAGGCGCTGGAGAAGCCGGTGCGCGAGGTCGCGGTGAAGGCCGCCAAGGCGTTCGAATCCGCCGGCGCCGTCGTCACCGCGGTCGACGGCATCCTGACGCGCGAGATGCTCGACGGCCTCGACAATTTCTGGCGCGCGCGGATGTGGGACGATCTCTCAAAACTGACGCCGGCCGAGCGCGGCAAGGCGCTGCCCTACATCGTCAAATGGGGGGAGCGCGGCGAAAGGCTTTCGGGCGTCGATGTCATCAGGGGTTTCAACGCCACCATGGCGATCCGCGCGGCGGCCGCAAAACTGTTCTGCGACCTCGATTACGTGATTTCGCCGGTGTCGCCGGTGGTGAATTTTCCGGCCGAGTTCGCTTCGCCAATCAACGATCCGGACAAGCCGTTCGAGCATATCTGCTACACCGTGCCATGGAACATGTCGGAGAATCCGGCCCTGTCGATCAACGGCGGCTACGACAGCAAGGGCTTTCCGATCGGCGTGCAGATCATCGGCCGCCGCTTCGACGATCACGGCGTGCTCGGCATGGCGAAAGCGTTCGAGGGCCTGCGCGGTGCGCAAAAACCGTGGCCGAGCCCGACGAAGAAGTGACGCCGTCGTCATTTCATTCTGGGCGTCACGAAAGTGACGAACCCGGAATCTCGAGATTCCCCGATGCGCAATTGCGCATCTGAGGCCCGGTCCTTCGGACCATCCTGGAATGACGGCCCTATTTAAAAAGTAACCGAGAGGAAACACCGATGGCGTATGAGACGATCAAATACGAGGTCGCCGAACAGATCCTCACGATCACCTTGAACCGGCCGGACAAGCTCAACGCCTTCAACGCCACCATGCAGCGCGAAATGATCGAGGCGTTCGACGCCGCCGACAAGGACGACAACGTCCGCGCCATCATCGTCACCGGCGCCGGCCGCGGCTTCTGCGCGGGTGCTGATCTGTCCTCCGGCGCCGACACGTTCGATCGCGACGCGCGGCGCGGGCCGGTCAAGCGTCTTGCCGACGGCAAGGTCGATTACAGCGACGCCGGCGTGCGCGACGGCGGCGGCCAGGTCACGCTTCGCATCTTCAAATGCTTGAAACCCGTGATCGCGGCGGTGAACGGGCCGGCGGTCGGCATCGGCGTCACCATGCAGCTTGCGATGGATATCCGCATCGCCTCGGTGGACGCGCGATTTGGTTTTGTGTTCTCTCAGCGCGGCATCGTGCCGGAGGCCGCCTCGAGCTGGTTCCTGCCGCGCATCGTCGGCATCTCGCAGGCGCTGGAATGGTGCTACACCGGCCGCGTGTTCCCGGCGCAGGAAGCGCTGGCCGGCCGTCTCGTCAGCAAGGTGGTGCCGGCGGATGAGCTGTTGACGACCGCCCGCGCGCTGGCGCGCGAGATAGCATCAAAGACCGCGCCGGTGTCGATCGCGCTGATCCGGCAGATGATGTGGCGCATGCTCGGCGCCGACGATCCGATGCAAGCGCACAAGGTCGACAGCCGCGGCATCTATACCCGCGGCCGTTCGGAGGATGTGAAAGAGGGCGTGGTGTCGTTCCTTGAAAAGCGCCCGGCGCAATTCAAGAACAAGGTTTCCGCCGACATGCCGGATTATTTTCCATGGTGGGAAGAGCGGGAGTATCGGTGAGGCCGGACTTCGCGCGGCCGGTGGAGGTAAAGTTGATGGCGTTCGATTGGCACGCCGATCCGATCACGCGCAAGACGCCGATTACAAGCAGCTACCGAAATACGCAGAACGTCCGGCGCTTCTTCAAGGCGAAATGCGGCGATCACTTCAAGTTCGATCGCCCGTTCATGGCGTGGTTGAAGAGCGCGCACAACAAGACCATGGGTGACGCTGTCGAGGAGTGGCTTCGACGCGAAACAAGGAAGCGGCGATGATGTCGAGCTTACGACCCCATCATCAGCGCCACACGACCGATCGCCTTGCGGTCGACCAATAGCCGCATCGCGCGCGCGTAATCTTCCAGCGGCAGCCTGTGCGAGATGTTGGGCCGGATTCTGTTCGCTTCCGCCCATTCCAGCAATTTTTTCTGCCTGATCTCCCCGAGCGCGGGATTTTTTCGTACCGCCTCGCCGGCACGGACGCCGAGCACGCTGGCGCCCTTGATCAGCAACAGATTCGTGCGCGCAAGCCCAATGCCGCCGGTGAAGCCGATGACGAGCAGCCGCGCGCCCCAGGCGATGCAGCGGACGCTGTTCTCAAAAATCTCGCCGCCGACCGGATCGTACACCACATCGACGCCACGGCTGTCGGTGATGCGCTTGACGGCATCGCGGAACGGCTCGCTTCTATAGAGCACCAGATGATCGGCCCCTCTTGCCTTGGCGACCGCGAGCTTTTCCTCCGATGACGCCGCCGCGATGACGGTGGCCCCAATCAGCTTGCCGATTTCGACCGCCGCGAGCCCCACGCCGCCGCCGGCGCCATGCACCAACAGCACCTCACCCGGTTGAAGCTGCCCGCGATCGATCAGCCCGTGATAGGCGGTGCCGTGGGCGGCAAGAAACGTCGCGCCCTCCGCATAGTCGAACGCGTTGGGCAGCGGCGTGAGCTGCGCCGGCGTGACGACGACTTCCTCGGCATAGCCGCCATGGCGCATCTTGACGATGACCCGATCGCCGATCGCGACACCCGCCGCATCATTGACCTCGATCACATCACCGGCTGCCTCGACACCAGGCGTGAACGGCAGCTCCGGCTTGAGCTGATACTCGCCGGCCGCCATCAGGATGTCGGGGAAATTGATGCCGGCAGCGCGAATGGCGACGCGCACCTGCCCCGGCACCAGCGGCGCCGAGGCAAAATCTTCGAGCCGCAATTTCTCGGGCGGGCCAAGCTCGCGGCAGACGACCGCCTTCGGCATCAGGCGGCGCGCTCCTTCGCGCGCGACAACGCGTCGCGGATCAGCGGCAGACGGTCGTTGCCGAAATACATGTCGGTCTTGTCGAGAAAAATCGTCGGCGAACCGAACCCGCCGCGCGCCATCACTTCATCGGTATTGGCCTTGAGCTGATCCTTGATCGACTGCTGGCCGATGCCGGCGAAGAATTTTTGCGCGTCGACGCCGACGCGTTGGCAGACTTCGACCAAAACCGCATCCTGCGAAACGTCCCTGTCTTCGCCCCAATAGATCTCGAACACGGCACGCGCGAACGGCAGCATGTCCTTAGCCAGGAAGATGCAGCCGCGCATCGCCTTGACGCTGTTCACCGGAAACACCGTCGGCCGCATCTTGATCGCAAGTCCGGCAGCGCGCGCCCAGTCCGCCATGTCCTTTTTCTGATAGGCGAGTTTTGCCAGGACCGGATGTTCCCGCGACGCATAGACGCTCGGATTGATGGTGTTGAAGATGCCGCCGACCAGGATCGGCCGCCAGATGATCTCCTGGCCGAACTCCTTTGCCAGCGGCTGGATGTTGTGGAAGGCGAGATAGGTCCAGGGACTGGAGCAGTCGAAGAAGAATTCGATCATGTGGCGTTTCCTTTGTTTTCGTTCGCTCTCTAACTCAAGTCGTTCTCGTCATTCCCCGATGTGCAATGCACATCTGAGGATGCGCCGCTCGGCGCAGGCCCGGAATGACGAGTAGCTATTTTTGCTTCGACATTTCCTTCGCCTTCTGGCCGAACATATTCTTGCGCGCTTCCTCGTCGAACGGCTCCTTCACGAACTTGCCGATGGCGAGCCCCGCCTGCACCTGCGGGCGGGCGCGCACTTCGGCGTACCAGCGCTTGACGTTGGGATAATCGTCGAGCGTAAAACCCTGCGCCTTGTGCGTCATGGTCCAGGGGAAACAGGCGATGTCGGCGATCGAATAGTCGCCGGCAACGAAGCTGCCGGTCTTGCCGAGTTGCGTGTCGAGCACCTGATAGAGCCGCGCCGCCTCGTTGCGGTAGCGCTCGATCGCGTAGGGGATTTTCTCCTGCGCATAGAGCGCGAAATGGCCGTGCTGGCCGAGCATCGGACCCAATCCGCCCATCTGCCACACCACCCATTGAATGACTTTTGAGCGGCCGCGCAGGTCCCGGGGCAAGAAGCGGCCGGTCTTTTCCGCCAGATAAATTAGGATGGCGCCGGTCTCGAACACCGAAAACGGCCCGCCGCCATCGGCCGGCGCATGATCGACGATCGCAGGGATGCGGTTGTTGGGACTAACAGCCAGAAACTCCGGGCGAAACTGTTCGCCGGCGCGGATGTTGATCGGAATGACCTTATAGGGGAGCCCCAGTTCTTCCAGCATGATCGAGATTTTCCAGCCATTCGGCGTCGGCGCGTAATGCAGGTCGATCATGGCATTCCCTGACGAAATGACCCCCAGACCCTGGAGGGCCCGGGACGACTTTTGTTGTTCTGTACCTCAACCATAAGACATGGCAGACAGGCGCTCAATCAGAACCGACCGGGAGGACGTAAATGCTGTTTCCGACCACCATCGCGGGCTCCCTGCCGAAGCCGGAATGGCTGGCCGAGCCCAATACGCTGTGGGCGCCCTGGAAATCGTCGGGCGAGGTCTTGGCCCGCGCCAAGCGCGACGCCACCATGCTGGCGGTCAAGCTGCAGGAGGATGCCGGCGTCGATATCGTCACCGAGGGCGAGCAGGCGCGCCAGCATTTCGTGCACGGCTTTCTGGAGAAGATCGAGGGCATCGATTTCGCCCACAAGGTCGAGATGGGCATCCGCAAGGACCGCTACAAGGCGATGGTGCCGCAGGTGGTGGCGCCGTTGCGGCTGAAGGGCCGCGTCCATGCCGATGAGGCCGGCGTCGCCCGCTCGCATACCGCGCGCAAACTGAAATTCACCCTGCCCGGCCCGATGACCATCATCGACACCATTGCCGATCGTTACTATGGCGACCGGATCAAGATGGCATTTGCCTTTGCCGAACTGCTCAACGAGGAAGCCAAGGCGTTGCAGGCCGACGGCGTCGACGTCATCCAGTTCGACGAGCCCGCCTTCAACGTCTACATGAACGAGGTCAGGGATTGGGGCATCAAGGCGCTGGAGCGGGCCGCGGAAGGTCTCAGCTGCGCCACCGCGGTGCACATCTGCTACGGCTACGGCATCAAGGCCAACACCGACTGGAAGCAGACGCTGGGCAGCGAGTGGCGGCAATACGAAGAGACCTTCCCGGCGATCGACAAGAGTTCGATCCAGCAGGTCGCGATCGAATGCCGCAATTCGAAGGTGCCGCTCGAGTTGCTCTCTCTGCTCAAGGGCAAGGTGGTGCAGGCCGGCGTGATCGATGTCGCCAGCGACACCGTCGAGACCGCGGAAGATGTCGTGAACGTCATCGATGCGGTGTCGAAATTCGTGCCGAAGCGCAACATCGTCGCGACCACCAATTGCGGCATGGCGCCGATGCGAAGAGAGATCGCCGAAGCCAAGCTGATGGCGCTCGGCGCCGGCGCGAAGCTTGCGAGGCAGCGGCTGGGGTGATGCCTGTTTCGCGACTGGCCGTTGCCATCATCGCTGCATCATTGGCTGCGGTCTTGCCGGCCCACGCCGGCGAACGCGACCAGCTCAATGCCTGTCAGGCCCTGGTCGATCGCGCGTCGCCATCACCAAAGCCGGGTGCGGCAGTTGCGGGTCAGGACGATCCGGAGCTCCAGCATTGCCGGCAAATCATCAAGGAATGGACGCTACGAGACTCGCGCAGGTCCGTTGATGAACACGGCCAACCACTGCGCTAGGCGTTATCAGCCAAGCTTGCACTCGGATGCAGCACCGGCCGGTACCCCGCGCCTAGCGCGCGCAGAGTGGACGGCGGCGTCAGCAGCATCGCGGAAGGCGCATCGACAGCGGCACGCGAATAGCCCTCGAATGACCACCGCAACGCCTTGCCGTTCAGGATCAGATAGCTCTCTCCACCTGCCTGCATCATTGCGCCGTCAGGCAATGCTTCCATCGGCGCGGGAAGCGGATGCAGCCGCTTCCGGCCACGGTCCAGCCGCTCCCGGTGCAACACCGCATCGATATCGCGCGCCAGGACATTGGCGAGGCGATTGCCGTCTTCCCAAGCGGCGCGAAAGCGGTTGGCATCGTCACGGCGGCAGACGAAACAGGGGCGATGGCCTGCTGCGAATGCGGTGGCTTCATCCAGAAAGAACAGCTCGGTCCAGCTCCGGCCGCCCATCACCTTGCGCCGCCACCCGCGGAATTCGCAAACACAGGTCAGCCATGCCGGGGTGGACCAGCGCTTCCTGAGCAGGGTTTTGGTGGCGGGGTCGTGGATGATGCCGCGGTTGCCGGTGAAAAGGCCGCGATGTGGCGTCGCGACGATGTCACCGGTCGGAGTAACGCGATTTTGCAGGGACATCTTAGTTCTCCTTCTCCCCGCCTGCGGGGAGAAGCGTAGGCGGCCTGTGGCCGCCGTTCTTAGGAGAAGAACGCTGATCCGAAGCATCGGCTATGATGAGGGGGACTCTCCACGCATTCCGACCCGCGGAGAGTCCCCTCACCGGCCCGACTTCGCTGCGCTTGGCCGGGCGACCTCTCCCCGCAAGCGGGGGCGAGGTAAGAAGCGTCACGCAGCCCCGTCACGGATCGGCGGCTGGAACGACAGCGCGGTATCCCAGGGGAAGAAGATCCAGGTGTCCTGCGACACTTCAGTAATAAAAGTGTCGACCAGCGGCCGTCCCTGCGGCTTGGCGTAGACGGTGGCAAAATGCGCATCCGGCATCATCTGGCGCACCAGCCGCCCGGTCTTGCCGGTGTCGACGAGGTCGTCGACGATCAACAGCCCCTTGCCGGTGCCGCCGCCGAGCTTGGCGGTATCGGCCGAAATGCCCTTCAGCACCTTCAGTTCGCCCTGCTTG
This sequence comes from uncultured Alphaproteobacteria bacterium, assembly GCA_963713785.1. GTDB lineage: Bacteria > Pseudomonadota > Alphaproteobacteria > Rhizobiales > Xanthobacteraceae > Bradyrhizobium. Next base: position 127,308 of record CAVQNB010000007.1, on the reverse strand, counting down.
GTGTGATCGTAGCTTGCGATGCAGACGGTATCGATGATGCGAACACCGAGCTCGCGCGCCACGATCGCCGCCGGCACCAGGCCGCCGCGGGTAATCGCGATCACGGCGTGAAACGGCCCAACCTCGTTCAGCCGCCAGGTCAGTGCCCGGCAATCCCGGTGAAACTGGTCCCACGAGACCGGAAAGGCCTTGCCTGCCCGTTCCTGGGCACTCAGTTCCGGAGCTTCCCCCGCCATTGTCTTCTCCTTGAAATCTTGAAATCTTAAGGTGCGCTAGCGGACCACGTTCAATCCGGCCAGCATTTCCTTCACGGCGGCTATCGCCGCGTTGAGTTTTTCGGGATCGCGCGAACGCACGACGAGATTGGTGTTCGGCTTCTTGTCTTCGTCCTGAAATGGATAGCTGCCGATGATGGTGTCGGGATGCGCGTTGGCGATCGCCCGCAAGGGTCCGCCGATGTCGCCTTCCCTGGCATTGGCGCGCACCGATTCCGACAGCATCCGCACGCCTGATTTGAGCTTGGGCGAAACGATGTCCATCATCGCCTGCATGATCGACGGCACGCCGGCCATGACGATGACATTGCCGATCTTGAAGCCCGGCGCCAGGATGGTCGCGCTCTGAATCAGTTCGGCGCCGTCGGGAATCCGCGCCATCCGCAAACGCGCCTCGTTCAGATCGGACGCACCCCAGCGCTCGCGAAACCGCGCCACCACCTCCGGATGATGATCGATGCCGACGCCGAACGCCTTTGCAACGCTGTCGGCGGTGATGTCGTCATGGGTCGGCCCGATCCCGCCTGTGGTGAAGACGTAGTCGTAGCGATGGCGCAGCGCATTTAGCGCCGCGATGATATCGGCCTCGTCGTCCGCGACGACGCGGACCTCCTTCAGGTCGATCCCGATATTGGTCAGGTATTCCGCAATAAAGCCGATGTTCTTGTCCTTGGTCCGGCCGGACAGGATCTCGTCGCCGATCACCAGAATGCCCGCCGTGACGATCTCGCTCATAGACTCTCCTTACCTCTCCCTTGCGCGCCTTGCATCGTTCTTCACTTGTACCCTGACATTGCTCAGACAAGGCCTTGAAGTCACGGGGTTTTGCCGCTGAAATAGCCACCCGGCAGCCGCTTTTTAGGGCAGCCGCAACGACCGGGCGTAGCAAATGCCGCCGGGTAATGCATATCGCGCTGGCCCAGCCCTTGCTACCATCCCTTTTAGTCATGCACTGTGTGTGCACGACGCTCGAGAACAGTCAGGCTCTATGGCAGTAGCGTTCGATGAAATGAATGGCCCCGGCGGCGACCTCCGCCCGGCCTACCACGAACTCTCCCGCTGGCTAAAGGAGACGCCACCGGACGCTCTGGAATATCGCCGGCAAGAAGCCGAACTGCTGTTTCGCCGGATCGGCATCACCTTCGCGGTCTATGGCGACTCCGAAGCCCAGGAACGGCTGATCCCCTTTGACGTGATCCCCCGCATCATGTCGTCAAAGGAATGGACCCTGTTGGAAAAGGGCCTGAAGCAGCGGGTGCGCGCGCTCAACATGTTCCTGCGCGACATCTATCACGGCCGCGACATCCTGCGCGCCAACATCATCCCCGACGATCTGATCTTCCAGAACCCGGTCTTCCGCCCCGAGATGAACGGCCAGGACGTGCCGCACGACGTCTATGTCCACATCGCCGGCATCGACATCATCCGCGTCGATGCGCAAGACTTTTACGTGCTGGAAGACAATGCCCGCACCCCTTCGGGCGTGTCCTACATGCTGGAAAACCGCGAAATCATGATGCGGCTGTTTCCGGACCTGTTCGCGCGGCATCGCGTCGCGCCGGTCGAGCGTTATCCGGACGAATTGTTGTCGGCGTTGCGGTCGGTTGCACCCTTGAGCGCCTCGGCCGAGCCGACGGTCGCGCTGATGACGCCCGGCGTTTACAACTCCGCCTATTACGAACATTCGTTCCTCGCCGACAAGCTCGGCATCGAGCTCGTCGAAGGCCGCGATCTCATCGTCAAGAACGACGAAGTGTACATGCGCACCACCGAGGGGCTGAAGCGCGTCGACGTGATCTACCGGCGCGTCGACGACGACTTCCTTGATCCCTTGACGTTTCGCCCGGATTCGGCGCTCGGCGTGCCCGGGCTGATGTCGGCCTACGCGGCCGGCAACATTACGCTTGCGAACGCGGTAGGAACCGGCATCGCCGACGACAAGGCGATCTATTCCTACATGCCCGACATCGTGAAATTCTATCTCAGCGAAGAACCGATCCTGAAGAACGTGCCGACCTGGCGCTGCCGCGAGGCCAAGGATTTGTCCTACGTGCTCGACAATCTCGCCGAGCTCGTGGTCAAGGAAGTGCACGGTTCGGGCGGCTACGGCATGCTGATCGGCCCAGCCGCAACCAAAGCGACCATCGAAGCCTTTCGCGACAAGTTGAAGCGCGAGCCGGAAGGCTTTATCGCCCAACCGACCTTGGCGCTATCGACCTGTCCGACCTGCACCACAACCGGCCTTGCGCCGCGCCATGTCGATCTGCGGCCCTTCGTGCTGACCGGGCGCGACCGCACCACGATCGTGCCGGGTGGGCTGACCCGAGTGGCGCTGAAGGAAGGTTCCCTGGTGGTGAATTCGAGCCAGGGCGGCGGCACCAAGGACACCTGGATACTGGACGAGTAGAGAGCAAGATCGCCGCATGCTGTCGCGCACCGCTGAAAATCTCTACTGGCTCGCCCGCTACGTCGAACGCGCGGAATATCTCGCGCGCACTATCAACGCGACGCTGCGCGTCACCGCCCTTCCCGCCGCCTATATCGGCAAGACCAACGAGTGGGATTCGGCGCTGCTCACCGCCGGCGTCAGCCCCAGCTTCTACGAAGCCTATGATGAAGCCAACGAGCAGAACGTCGTCGAATATCTGTCGTTCTCGCCGACCAATCCCTCCTCGATAAAGAATTGCATCGAGGCAGCCCGGCTCAATTCACGCTCGGTGCGAACCGCGCTGACCAGCGAGATGTGGGACACCATCAACTCGGCCTGGATCGAGCTGCAGGAAGTCTGGTGCAAGGGCACCTCGACCCGCGAGGAACTGGCGAAATTTCTGCGCTTCGTGCAGGAGACCTCGCTGCGGTTCGACGGCTCGGCCTACCGGACCATGCTGCGCAACGACGCCTACTGGTTCTCGCGGCTCGGCCTGCATCTGGAACGCGCCGACAACACCGCGCGCATCCTCGACGTCAAATATCACGTGCTGCTGCCCGAGGAGGAGCATGTCGGCGGTCCCCTGGACTATCTACCAGTGGACCTCGATCCTGCGCTCGGTCTCGGCGCTCACCGCCTATCACTGGGTCTATCGCGAAACCCTGAAACCCTGGCTGATCGCCGATCTGTTGATCCTCAACGACACGCTGCCGCGATCGCTGGCGAGCTGTTACGGCAATCTGGTGCGCAATCTCGACCAGATCGGCGTCGCCTATGGCCGCCAGGGCGCCGTCGCAGCGCCATGCCCGCGGCATCCGCAACCGCCTCGAGCACAGCCACATGGACGATATCTTCCAGCACGGCGTGCACGAATTCATCCAGGAATTCATCGCGGACAATTCGCGGCTCGGCGAAATCATCACCAAGCAGTATTTGATTCTGATACCGCATGGCCGGGCTGTCCCGGCCATGCACGCTTGCTTGCGCCAAGAAAGACGTGGATGCCCGGCACAGCCGGGCATGACGCTCTGCCTGAACTCTAGCTCCGCCCGGTACCCATGCGCCTGCGATCCCACTCCACCACCTATCGCTACGAGCCGCCGGCCACCGGCGTGATCCAGATCCTGCGGATGACGCCCGGCAGCCATGACGGGCAATATGTCGCCGAATGGCAGATCGACGTCTCCACCGACTTCGCGGCTCGACGTGCATCAGGATGCGTTCGGCAATGTCACCCATGTGCTGACCCATGGGCCGATCGCCGACCTCACCATCACGGTCGACGGCCTGATCGAGACCCACGACACCGGCGGCGTGCTGCGCGGCACCGACGAGCGGTTTCCGCCGAGCCTGTTCCTGCGCGCGACCTCGCTGACCGAGGTCAATCCGGCGATGGCGAATTTTGCCCGCGAGCTGCGCGCGGAATCCGAAGACGACGTGCTCGGCTTCCTGCACGCGCTGATGATGCAGATCAACGAGCACATGACGTTCGACGAGGACCCGACCAACAGCGGCACCTCGGCGATCGAAGCGTTCGGCCTGCAAGCGCGGCGTCTGCCAGGACTATGCGCATATCTTCATCGCCTGCGCGCGCGCCGGCGGCGTGCCTGCGCGCTTCGTTTCCGGGCATTTCCTGCGCTCCGACGGCATGGTCAACCAGCAGGCCGGCCACGCCTGGGCGGAAGCCTACGTGCCGGATCTCGGCTGGGTCGGCTTCGATCCGGCCAACGGCATCTGCACCACCGACGCGCATGCCCGCGTCGCCATCGGCCTCGACTATCTCGGCGCAGCACCGGTGCGCGGCACCCGCTACGGCGGCGGCACGGAGACGCTGACGGTCGCGGTCAAGGTCGACCAGGCCGGCCGGCCGGGCCAGTGGCAATCGCAGTCGCAGTGATGCGACAAGTCGTCATCTCCGGGATGCGCGCTCTCGCGCAGTCCCGGAGATAGCCCGAGGTTCGTGGTGCGAGATTCCGGGTTTGCGGCTCAAGCGCGCCCCGGAATGACGGCCATAGCGCCGTCATTTATCCAGCCAGACATCCTCGAAACGCAGATTGTTGTACTGGCTGTTGTCGTGCGGGGTGGAAACCCTTCACATAGGGCTGCCAGCAATTGCCGGCCGACGCCATGCAGGATGCTCGGACGCGCGGCGTCGTCGACCAGCAGATGCTCGATCTCCCAGACGATCTTGCTTGCGCTTGTCCGTGTCGAGTTCGCGCGATTGCGCAGCGAGTAGCCTGTCCACCTCGGCGTTGCAGTACTGGGTATAGTTGCGTTCCGAGTTGCAGGAGTAATTTTCCACGATATTGCCGTCGGGATCGTCGACGGAAACCCCGGTGACGTTCAGCCCGATGGTGTAGTCCTTCTTGGCGAGCCTCGCGTACCATCGCGGCGTGTCGAGAATATCCAGTTCGCCGTTGATATAGATCTTCTTGAGCTGGTCGGTCGACGATCACCGCGGGATCGCGGTAGGTCGGAAGATTTCGGGTCTGGATCTTGATCGGCAGCGGCCTTGGCCTCGCTATAGCCGAGCTTCTGCATGATCGCTTGCGCCTCGGCGATGTTCTTGTCGCTGTCCGGGCCATAGCCGGTCAGCTGCGACACCATGTCCGGCGGCATGCCCCATTCGCCGACCGGCTTCGGCAGCATCGCGCCGCCGAGCAGCCCCTGCCCTTCCATCAGGATCGTGTTGAACGGCTTGCGATCGATCGCAAGCGACATGGCTCTGCGGATGTCCGGATTGTCGAACGGCGGGTTGACGCGGTTCACCATCAGATTGATTTGCGTCCCGTCGAGTTCGTCATCTCGCAGATCGCGTTCGGTGCGCGCGCCTTGATGTCCTTCGATCAGGGCGACGCGTGACGTCGGAGGGAAAGGTGATGTCGAATTCGCCGGTCGAAAAAGCCAGCATCCGCGTCGCGCGGCTGTCGATCATCGCGAAAAGTGATCTCGTCGAGATAGGGCCGGTCCTTTTTCCAGTAATCGGGATTGCGCACCAGCCGGATCGAATTGCCGCGCTTGAAATCGACCAATTTGAACGGCCCGGTGCCGATCGGCCTGGTGCGCATGACCGGCCTGCGGCACGTGGCAGGGATAGACCGGAGAAAACGCGCTCGCGAGCAGCACCGGCAGGCTCGGCTGCGGCTCGCTCAGCTCGAAGGTCGCCTCGTAATCGCCGTTGACCGCGACGTCCTTGCAGTTTCGAGTACCAGACCTTGCGCGGGTTGCGGTGGAAGTCGTGCGTTGTCGCCCTTGCCGATCAGCATCCGCCAGGTGCACTGCACGTCCTTGGCCGTGAACGGCTTGCCGTCATGCCAGTTCACGCCCTGGCGCAGCTTGAAGGTCAGTTTGGTGTTGGTCGCATCCCAGGACCAGCTTTCGGCCAGATCCGGGATCACGGTCTCGAGGCTCTCATGGGCCTTGGCGGGATCGAACACCACGAGGTTGTTGAAGACGGCGGCAAACGGCGTCACCGAGGCGATGGTCGATTCCTCGAGCAGCGAGGTCGCTGGGCGGATTGTCGTTGTGATAGAGCCGCAGCGTGCCGCCCTTTTTCTGCGCGGCCGCGGGCGTCGCCGCCAAAAGCAGCGATCCGAACAACGCTGACGGATGTTCCAAGGCTCCCGAAGCAATCGGCTGGCGCGCATTTTTGGCCTCCCGGAAATCTTTATACCCAACGGTCTGTTTTGCGCCGCTATCGTGCCGCTGCCCTGACAGCTTGAGCCAATACGCTCGAGCCTGGGTTTTCTAGCCGTTCCGGGAATGACGTCCTAGCCTTTTGCGCGGGAATTGGGGTTGGATGCCCCCGTGAAATTGGCTAGTAAGTTGCGCCGTCGATCACGACGGATCTCGGGGATCGCGGAATGACCTATTGTTGCGGAGTGCTGGTGCGGGACGGCCTGGTCATGATCGCGGACACCCGCACCAATGCCGGCCTCGACAACGTCTCGACCTTCCGCAAGCTGCATATCTTCGCCAAGCCCGGCGAGCGCATCATGGCGATCGCGAGCGCCGGCAATCTCGCGATCAGCCAGTCGGTGCTGTCGACCCTGACCGAAGGGCTGGAAGACCCGCACACCGGCGAACTCGAAACCCTGATGAACGCGCCGACCATGTTCCAGGCGGCGCAGCGCATCGGCCGGGCGATCCGCAGCGTGCACGCGACCGAAGGCGCCGCGCTGCAGTCGGAAGATGTCAGTTTCGACGTCTCGTTCCTGTTCGGCGGCCAGATCAAGGGCTCGCGGATGCGGCTGTTCATGGTCTACACCGCCGGCAATTTCATCGAATGCACCACCGACACGCCCTATTTGCAGATCGGCGAGCACAAATACGGCAAGCCGGTGCTCGACCGCGCCATGCATTACGACGTCGAATTGTATGAGGCGCTCAAGACCAGCCTGATCTCGATGGATTCGACGATGCGCTCCAATCTCGGCGTCGGCTTGCCGATCGACGTGCTGGTGGTGCGCACCGACGTCTGCGAGGCCGATCTCAATCACCGCATCGAGGCCGGCGAGCCGTATTTCCACGATCTGCGCTCGCGCTGGTCGGCGGCGTTGCGCGCGGCGCATCAGAATATTCCAAGACCACCCTACAAGACCGAAACAGAACCAAAAACATGACAGGCGAGGAAACAAAATGGCTGAAGCAGACAAACAAGATCGCCGTCGTGACCGGCGCCGGCACCGGCGTCGGACGCGCGGCGTCGCTGGCGCTGATGAACGCGGGCTTCACCGTGGTGCTGGCCGGGCGCCGCATGGAGATGCTGGAGGAGACCAAGAAGCTCGGCGACAATGTCGGCAAGAGCCTGTGCGTCTCCGCCGACATGACCGACCCCGGCTCGATCGCCGCCCTGTTCGCCAAGGTGATGGACGTCTATGGCCGGCTCGACGTGCTCTTCAACAATGCCGGCATGGGCGCGCCGCCGGTGAATTTCGAGGATCTCAGCCTCGCGCAATGGCAGGCGGTGGTGAGCACCAATCTCACCGGGCCGTTCCTGTGCACGCCAGCACGCCTTCCGCATCATGAAGGACCAGACCCCGCGCGGCGGCCGCATCATCAACAACGGCTCGATCTCCGCGCACGCGCCGCGGCCGTTCTCCTCGGCCTATACCTCGACCAAGCATGCCATCACCGGCCTGACCAAGGCGACCAATCTCGATGGCCGCATGTACGACATCGCGGTCGGCCAGGTCGATATCGGCAACGCCGCAACGCCCATGACCGACCGCATGGTCGCCGGCGTGCTGCAGCCCGACGGCCGCAAGATTCCGGAGCCGCGGATGGACGCCAAGGCGGTCGGCGATGCCGTCGCCTACATGGCAAGCCTGCCGCTCGACGCCAACGTGCTGTTCATGACGGTGATGGCATCGAAGATGCCGTTCGTGGGACGGGGGTAGGCTGCGTCTCTACCACCGTCATTGCGAGCGCGGCGTTATGAATGGGGCATCATGCTGCAATTGCAATCGGCGCTCGGCATCTTCGCGTTGCTCGCGATCGCCTGGGGTTTTGGCGAGAACCGCGGCGCGGTCTCGCTACGGCAGGCCGCGATCGGCCTCGTGGTGACGGTTGCGACCGCCATCGTCCTGATCAAGCTGCCATTGGTTGCGCACGCTTTCGGCGCCATCAACGATGCGGTCGGCGCGATTTCTTCCGCCTCGCGCGCCGGCACCTCGTTCGTGTTCGGTTACCTCGGCGGCGGCGCTCTACCCTTCGATCTGCAAGACATCAGGCGCGGATTTCATCCTGGCGTTCCAGGCGCTGCCGATCGTGCTGGTCATGAGCGTGCTGACCACGCTGCTGTTCTACTGGCGGGTGCTGCCGCCGGTGGTGCGCGGCATGGCGTGGCTATTGGAGCGCACGCTCGGGGTCGGCGGCGCGGTCGGGCTTTCCACCGCGGCGAATATTTTTCTCGGCATGGTGGAGGCGCCGCTGTTCGTCCGCCCCTATCTTGCGCAGATGACGCGCAGTGAATTGTTCCTGGTGATGACCGGCGGCATGGCGGGGATCGCCGGTACCGTGCTCGTGCTCTACGCCACATTGCTGGCGCCGCTGATTCCCGATTCCGCGGCGCATTTCGTGATCGCTTCCGTGCTGGGCGCGCCGGCGGCGATCCTGATCAGCCTGATCATGGTACCGGAGACCTCCGACCGGCTGACCGGCGGCGCGCTTGGCGAGGATCCCAAGATGCATGCGTCCTCGACCATGGATGCGATCGTCAAGGGTTCCACGGCCGGGCTCGAGCTTCTGTTCAACATCATCGCGATGCTGATCGTGCTGGTGGCGCTGGTCTATCTCGCCAACGCCGTGCTCGGGCTGTTGCCCAATATCGGCGGCGCCGGCATCTCGCTGCAGCGGATCCTCGGCTATGCGATGGCGCCGGTGTGCTGGCTGATGGGGCTGCCCTGGCCGCAGGCGGTCACCGCCGGCAGCCTGATGGGCACCAAGACCGTGCTGAACGAGCTGATCGCCTATGTCGATCTGTCAAAGCTCGGACCCGACGCGCTCGATCCCCGCTCGCGGCTGATCATGCTCTATGCGATGTGCGGCTTTGCCAATTTCGCGAGCCTCGGCATCATGATCGGTGGCCTCGGCACCATGGCGCCGGAGCGGCGCGACGAAATCAATTCGCTCGGCCTGAAATCGATCGTGTCGGGCACGATCACGACCTGCCTGATGGGCGCGATCGTGGGGGTACTGACATGACGCCCTTCGTCATTCCGGGATGGTGCGCCAGCACCAGACCTCAGATGCGCAATTGCGCATCGGGGAATCTCGAGATTCCGGGTTCGCTCGTTTCACTCGCGCCCGGAATGACTCACTTGAGTCCCAGCATCGGCACCAATCGTTGCGTCACATACACCGAGCCTTCCGCGGTCAGATGGGCGTGATCCCATGACAGCGGGATGCCGCCGTCGATCGTGAGCGGGCATTGCCGCTGCGGGCAGATCGTATTGACCACTGAGACATAGGAGAAGCCGTCAACCATCGGCAGCGCGGTCTGCATCATCCAGTCCAGCCCGAAAATATCCGGCAGCACCATATCGTCGGCGCGGGCATCGACATTGCGCAAGCTGGCGCGCGCCAGCATCGACGGCAGGCGCGAGCGGAACTGCACGGCAGGCCCAAGCAGCACTACGCGGATGCCGGACGCGTTGAGCCGCGCAATCGTGTTCCTGAGATCCGCGATCATGCCGTCGAACCGCGGCGGGCGGGCGTCTTCGAGCCAGTCGGCGGACATGATCACGAGGTCAGGCTTGTGACCTCCGAAGAAGGCCTGCATTTGTTCGGCAAGATCGTGGCATGACCCGGTGCCCTGCGCCGCGGCGTTCAGGGTCGGCATGCATGTCGGCTGGGTCGCTTGCAGGATGGCAAGGGACCCAGCGTCGACCGCCTTGCTGAGCCCGTAAAAATAATGCGCGGCGAGGCTGTCGCCCCACAACAGCACGTTGGTCTTGCCGGCCACGAGCTTCAGGCATACATCGTCGAATGTGCCGCCGGTTGGCGAAAAGCAACGGCCGAAACGATAGAGCGGCTTGTAATCGTATGAATTGTAGGCGTCGAGTGTCGCCGCGGCGCGATCGCTCGCCGACGATTTTTCGCCCAGCAAGATGCCGCCCACACTCCCCGCCAGCAGGATCAGCGTCGCCAGCGCAGCGGTGCCGAACGCGGCGCGGCGCGTCGGCGCCAGCCGCCGGTCGCGGAACGGTTGCTCGACAAATCGCCATGAAAGAGAGGAAATCACGACCGTCAGCGCGAACAGCAGCGTCTTGTCCACGAGATCGAGCGTCAGGCTCGGCTTCGCGAACCGCGCAAACGTAAAGAGCGGCCAGTGCCACAGATACAGCGAATAGGAAATCTGGCCGCAGAAGCGCAGCATGCTCAGAAAGGACAGCGGATGCCGCACCTGGTTCGGAATTCCGGCACCGCACCAGATGAACAGCGCGGCGCCTGCGCACGGCAACAGCGCGCGGGTTCCGGGAAAATCAGGGCCCTGCTGGTAGGTGAAGACCGGGATCAGGATCATGGCCACCGCGATGCCGCGAACGATGTGTTGCAACACGCGGTTTCGCAGCACCGGAAAACCTTCGATCGCGATTGCGCCGCCGATCAAAAATTCCCAGGCCCGCGGCGGGCTCATGAAGAAGGCATTTTCGGAAGCCCCGGTCGCGATCAACCAGATGCTGAGCACGAGCGAGGCGCCTCCGATGACGGCCAGCGCGATCGGCAACGCTGATCGTTTGCCATTGGATAGGCGTACCGCCGCCCACAGCATCGGCGGCAAGGCCAGATAAAACTGCTCCTCGACCGCGAGCGACCAGGTATGCAGCAACGGCTTTTCGACCGCGGCGTGATCGAAATAGCCGGTTTGCAGCCAGAAGAAGAAGTTCGAGGTGAAGGTCACGGCGGCCGCGGCCGAGCGGAAGAATTCCAGTCGTTCCGACGTCAGGAGATAGTGGAAGGCCGGGATCGCGGTCAGCGCGATCATCGCGTAGAGCGCAGGCAGCAACCGGCGGACGCGGCGTTCGTAGAATCGGGCAAAGGAGAAGATGTCCTCGCGCATTTCCGCCTGGATGATCCCGGTGATCAGGAATCCGGAAATAACGAAGAAGATATCGACGCCGACGAAGCCGCCGAACACCCGCGGCGCCTCGAAGTGGAATCCGATCACCGACAAAACGGCAAGCGCGCGCAGCCCGTCGATGTCTTCGCGGTAACCGGATGTCATGAAATGCAACTGGTGGGGATGACTAGATCCCTCCCCGCCAAGCGTCGGGAGGGATCGGCGGCAGCTATCATCAATTTATGCCGCGAGTTCGACCGTCTTGAAGTCGGCGGGAAGGATCACTTCCAGGAGTTCGACGTCGTCGGAATAGTCCATGATCAGATGCTTGATGCGCGGCGGCTGGGTCCAGGCGCTGCCTTCCTTCATCAGCGTCTCGCCATGGCCTTCCATGTAGGTCTTGACCCAACCCTTGAGGACATAGACCATCTGGAATTCGACGTCATGGAAGTGCAGCTTTGATACTTCCGCCGGATTGCACGGCCCGATCAGCCGGATCACATGCGCGCGCGCCAGGCCATGGCTTGCATCGGCGATGCCGAGATCGCGGTACTTTGCGTAAGTCCGCAAACCGTCGGCCTTGAAATCCTCCTCGCGATGATGACTGATCGCGATGCGCTGTTTCGGACGCGCCTTTGGGCGGGCAACTGCGGAAGCACGCTTGGCCTTGATCGGCTTTCGCGCCGAGGATTTTGCGGCGGCTTTGCGCGAGGGTGATTTTTTCAGAGCGGCGGTCTTCGCCGCAGCTCGCGATTTCGGCTTCTTTCTGGCCATCGAGACTCTCCCTTATCGTTGAGAGAGGAGGGTTAGCACAATTCGCGGTCGCAGGGGGGCTAAGCAAAGCGAGCCCACCCTACAAAATTCCGTCTCGGTCAATGCAGGCGGAAGACGCCGTCGACCGCGCGCAGTTCGGCGGGCTTGATCAGCTTGGAGTGCGCCACGGTGACGGAGTACAGCGGTCCCTCGAGCTTTTCCTGCCAGAAGGCCAGGAAATCCTTCAGCACCGGGAATTTCGGAAACAGATCGTAATTCTGCCAGACGTAAGTCTGTAACAGCGACGGATGATCCGGCATCCGATAGAGGATTTGCGCCGTCGTCAGCCCGTAACCCAACACCTGTTTCCGGAAATCGTCGGAAACAACTCCAACCCGCGAGACCATGCCAACCTCCATTTAAGGAGCGCATTCACGTGGTGGCCACCTGCCGGAGCCACCCCGGCGGAGATGCGCTCACATGAGAGAAATGTGACGCACGATACCCACCCATCACAAGCCTAAATGTTTAATGAATTGTTGAAAATTCGCGCGTTAGCAGCAGCTTACCGCACGTGCTAATACGGGGTTCTGGCGGGTTAACGAAGATTGACGAAATTGGCAGGCGCCTTGTTGGAGTGCCAATTTTTCTGCTAGAAGCCCTTGCCCCCCGCACAGCTCTGGCCTAAATCAGCCTCACCCAGGCTGGCACTCGCTGGCTGGGACTGCCAAAAATCCAGAATTCGACAACATCCGCAAAAACTTAGGAGGACTGCATGAAATTCCGTCCGCTTCACGACCGCGTCGTGGTCAAGCGCATCGACGCCGAAGAGAAGACCGCAGGCGGCATCATCATTCCCGACACCGCCAAGGAAAAGCCCTCGCAGGGCGAAATCACCGCCGTTGGCCCCGGCGGCCGCGACGAGAGCGGCAAGCTGATTCCGATCGACCTCAAGGTCGGCGACCGCGTGCTGTTCGGCAAGTGGTCGGGCACCGAGGTCAAGATCGACGGCCAGGAGCTGTTGATCATGAAGGAGAGCGACATCATGGGCGTTCTCACCGACGTCCCGGCCGCCAAGAAGAAGGCCGCTTAATCGTAAGCCAGCACACGCTCACCCTGAGGAGCGCCTGCCGGCGCCTCCTCAAAGGGTGAGAGAATTTCAACTCAGGGAAATCAAATATGTCAGCCAAAGAAGTCAAATTCGGCGTCGATGCCCGCGACCGCATGCTGCGCGGCGTCGACATCCTCAACAACGCCGTCAAGGTCACGCTCGGTCCCAAGGGCCGCAACGTCGTGCTCGACAAGTCGTTCGGCGCGCCCCGCGTCACCAAGGACGGCGTCACCGTCGCCAAGGAAATCGAGCTCGACGACAAGTTCGAGAACATGGGCGCGCAAATGGTGCGCGAAGTCGCCTCCAAGTCCGCTGACGCGGCCGGCGACGGCACCACCACCGCAACCGTGCTCGCGGCTGCGATCGTGCGTGAAGGCGCCAAGTCGGTTGCCGCCGGCATGAACCCGATGGATCTGAAGCGCGGTATCGATCTGGCTGTTGAAGCCGTGGTCGCCGACCTCGTGAAAAACTCCAAGAAGGTCACCTCGAACGAGGAGATCGCCCAGGTCGGCACCATCTCGGCCAACGGCGATGCCGAGATCGGCAAGTTCCTGGCGGACGCCATGAAGAAGGTCGGCAACGAGGGCGTCATCACCGTTGAAGAGGCCAAGTCGCTCGAGACCGAACTCGACGTCGTCGAGGGCATGCAGTTCGACCGCGGCTACATCTCGCCTTACTTCGTCACCAACGCCGACAAGATGCGCGTTGAGATGGAAGACGCCTACATCCTGATCAACGAGAAGAAGCTCTCCTCGCTGAACGAACTGCTGCCGCTGCTCGAGGCCGTGGTGCAGACCGGCAAGCCGCTCGTCATCGTCGCGGAAGACGTCGAAGGCGAGGCTTTGGCGACCCTGGTTGTGAACCGCCTCCGTGGCGGCCTGAAGGTCGCTGCCGTCAAGGCGCCGGGCTTCGGCGATCGCCGCAAGGCCATGCTGCAGGACATCGCGATCCTGACCGGCGGCCAGGCGATCTCGGAAGATCTCGGCATCAAGCTCGAGAACGTCACCCTCAACATGCTCGGCCGTGCCAAGAAGGTGATCATCGACAAGGAGAACACCACGATCGTCAACGGCGCCGGCAAGAAGGCCGACATCGAGGCGCGCGTTCAGCAGATCAAGGCGCAGATCGAGGAGACCACCTCGGACTACGACCGTGAGAAGCTGCAGGAGCGTCTGGCCAAGCTCGCGGGCGGCGTCGCGGTGATCCGCGTCGGCGGCGCGACCGAGGTCGAGGTGAAGGAGCGCAAGGATCGCGTTGATGACGCGATGCATGCGACCCGCGCGGCGGTCGAGGAAGGCATCGTTCCGGGCGGCGGCGTCGCGCTACTCCGTGCCTCCGAGCAGCTCAGGGGTATCCGCACCAAGAACGACGACCAGAAAACCGGCGTCGAAATCGTGCGCAAGGCGCTGTCCTGGCCCGCTCGCCAGATCGCCATCAACGCCGGTGAAGACGGCTCGGTGATCGTCGGCAAGATCCTCGAAAAGGATCAGTATGCCTACGGCTTCGACAGCCAGACCGGCGAGTACGGCAACCTCGTCACCAAGGGCATCATCGACCCGACCAAGGTGGTTCGCGCGGCGATCCAGAACGCGGCCTCGGTCGCGGCTCTCCTGATCACCACCGAAGCCATGGTCGCCGAGCTGCCGAAGAAGAACCAAGGCGCTGGCGGTGGCGGCATGCCTCCGGGCGGCGGCATGGGCGGCATGGATTTCTGATCCATACGCTCAAGCGAATTCAAGAAATGCAAAAACCCCGGCAGCAATGCCGGGGTTTTTTGTTGGCGCAACACATCTCTACTCGTCATTCCGGGGTGCGCCGCTTGGCGCGAGCCCGGAATCCATAACCCCAACTGTCAGTTGGATATCCCTGGAAAGAGGTCCCCAGCCCGGATTTTGTTCCTCGATCAAACATATCTTCCAGTCACGCCGCCACTTCTTCAGTTCCTTCTCGCGCGCAATGGCGGTGATCGCGTCATCGTAGATTTCGAACCACACCAGCTTGTCGACGGTCTATCTCGCGGTAAAACCTTTGACAGCCTTGGTCTTGTGTTCATATCCCCGGCGGACAAGATCGTTGGTCACGCCCAGATAGAGCGTGCCATGCTTTTTTGCTCGCAAGGAGGTACACGTGGTAGGCCATCTCGTGCAGCCGTGGTTGTGGATTCCGGGCTCGATGCTTCGCATCGCCTCGGAATGACGAGGGATATCAGATCTTGCAACAAATCACGCCACCAGCGCGCGGCCGCCCTGCTTGTACCGGCTTTTGCTGATTTCGAAGATGAAGTACGGCGTGTCGCCGGACAACTCGCGGGTCAACAACCCCTCACGCTTGACGCCGCCGATCTTGGTCATCGCGCCCTGCGAGCGCCAGTTTTCCTCGCCGACCCAGAAGATCACCGTGTCGACAAAGGTGAAGGCGTGATCGAGCATCAGCCGCTTGACCTCGCGATTGGTGGCGCCGCCCCAGTGGCTGCGGGCCAGGAAGGTCCAGCCGATTTCGATTTCGCTGCGTTCAGGCTCATAGCCATAATAGCGGCTTGAGCCGATCAGGGCGCCGCTCGCCCGATCGACGAACACAAAACCCATTTTCGAATTGACCGCGCTGTCGAAGAACTTCCTGAACCCGGGCTCGGTGTAGCGATCGCGAACGGGATGCACCTTCCAGATTTCGGGGTCGGAGCCGACAGCGAACAGCTCCGGCCAATCGCTCGCGGACACGGGTCTGATCATGACGGTGGGGCCGATCAAGGTCGGCTGAAAATCGGGCTGCGGCATGGGGAGAATGTAGCGCACGGCCGTAACCTCGCCTACCCCTTGGACAATTCCTGAAAGCAGTCGCGCACCCACTCGATCACGGCCCGCGCCGCGCCGTCGCGCTTCAGATGGTTCTGCACCAGAAGCCAGACGTCGCGGCGCTTTGGCAGCCGCGTTGCGCGCAACCTTCGGTCGGCCAGCAATTCGCTGCAGAGATAGTCCGGCAGGATGCCGATGGCCTGATGCGTTCCGATCAGCGTCCTGATCACGTGGATGTTGCCGGTGACGAAACGCGCGCGCTCAGATAGCCCCTTGGCTTTCAGGAACTGCGACTCCGGAATTGGCCCGAGCTCATCGGGATAGGCACAAATCACCGGTCCGGCATCGGCCTCCGCGGCCGGCTCGATCAGATACAGCGCGAACTCGCCGAGCTTTGCGATCGTAAAATCGCCCTTGTCGGGCTTGCGCAAGCGCACGGCGAAATCGGCCTGCCAGCGCGAGAATTTCACGTTCTCGCTGGAGGTGAGGAATTGCAGGGTAAGGCCAGGATTCTGCACGAGAAACGAAGCCGCGCGCGGCGACAGGATATCCTCCGCCACCGCATTGGTGCACGCGATCCGGAACCGTCCGCTCAGTCCAGGCAGGCTCTCGCCGACCCTTGCAATCTCGGCCACATGCCCCGCCATCGCCTGGACATGCGCCAGCACCATCTCGCATTGCCGGGTCGGCTTGCGCACGCCGTCGATGGCCTCGAACAGGCGCAGGCCCAGAGCGCGCTCGATGCGTGCCAGACGCCGCCCTACCGTGGTCTCGTTGATGCGCAGGCGGGTGCTGGCGCCGGCATAGGTGCCTTCGTCCCTCACCGCCGCGACGATACGAAGATCGTCCCAATTCATGCCCCGGTTGATATCACGAAGTCCGATCAGCCTGCAATATTGCAGCTATGGGCTGCGATATCCCTGCACAAAAGCAGCAATCGCTGCCCTATGCTTTTCCGGCTTTGCAAGCGAAAATTTCGATCGGGAGACGACCCATGTTGCAGCTCTATTTCTCGCCGATGGCCTGCTCGCTCGCCAGCCGGATCGCGCTGATGGAAGCCGGCATCGAGGCGCGATACCATCTGGTGCATCTGTGGACCAAGAGGGTGCTGGAAGACGACAGCGACTTCTGGGCGGTGTCGCCGAAGGGCGCGGTGCCGGTGCTGGTGCTGGAAAACGGCGAACGGCTGACCGAGAACGCCGCCGTGCTGCAATACATCGCCGACCTCAAGCCGGAACTGGGGCTTGCGCCGCGCCCCGGCGATCCCGACCGCTACCGCCTGCAGGAGTGGCTGAGCTTTGTCGGCTGCGAGATCCACAAGGCCTTCCTGTTTCCGACCTTCTGGTACAAGGACGATGCGGCAAAGGCCGCCGCGCGCGAGCGGATCGGCAAGAGCGTCTCGGTCGCCGCCGTTCATCTTGCCGGCCGGCCATATCTCGTCGGCCAGCGCTTCACCGTCGCCGACGCCTACCTTACCTGGTCGCTGCTGTTGCTCGGGCGCGGCGGCGTTGACATCGCGCAGTGGCCGTCGCTCGTGACTTATCTCGCGCGCATGCAGGAACGGCCGCAGCTCAAGGCCGCGATCGATACCGAGATGCAGTTGCGGAAAACGGTGAAGCCCTGACGGGCGGCGCGGATTACCCGCCCCTCACTCGATCTTCGTCACCACGGCGAGCTTCTTGATGCCCTGGTTGCGGTAGGCGCTGAGGAAGGCGTTGTAGTCCCGGAACGAGACGCAGCCGTTGGAATCGCCGTTCGGCCCGAGCATAAAGGTATGCGCCAGCAGCCCGGAACGGCCGTAGATCGCGTCCTCGCCGCCGATCGGATTGAGCCGCAGCGCGGGTACGCCATGGAACAGCGCTTCGCGCGGCGTCAGCTCGTAGATATGCGGCGGCGTCACGCCGTGCATCCTGATCTTCGCCGAACTCGGATCGTCGAGCATGGAGCCAAGACCTGAATGCGCCTCGAGCTTGCTGCCGTCCGGCAGATACACCGTGTGCGCCGAAATATCGTACACCGCCGTGTCGCGCTCGTACGGCGCCGAACCGCCGAGCGCCGGATTTTTCTCGCGGCCGATGCTGCCGGTGATGTTGGCGTCGGCGGACGCGAATGCCAGCAGCGAGCCGCGCTGTTCCTGCTTGCCCCACAGCTTTTCGGTGATCGAAACCCTTTCGCCGGAAGCGATCGACATCATCGCCGCCTTGGCGCGCTCCGCCATGTCGCGGATGGAATCACCGGCCGTCTTTTTGGGCTCGCTCGGAGCTGCCGGCGGCGGCGCGTTCATCGCGACTTGAGCTATTGCTTCCTTCTTCGGCGCTACAGCGACCTTCGGCGCACTTGCGACCCTGGACGCTTCCTTCGATGGTTCCTTCGACGTTTCCTTGGGCGCGTCCGCCAATTTCGGCGCGGCGGGTTGCTGCGACGCAGTTATCAGGAGCTCCGGCGGAACTGCCGATGCGACGCCTTGCGGCGCCGCGGCTGCAAACCGTTCGTTAAACATAAGTGGATCAATTGCCGCAACCGTCGCCGGTTTCTCGATGACCGGCGCACCTTGAGGAAGCGCTGCGAACGCATCGTTGACCGCTTGCGACGCGCTGCGCGCGGCCACCACGGGCGATGGCTTGACGACGGGCTCGTCATAGCCCGCGTTGCCGAGCGTCGGATAAACACTCGCCGAGAGAATATTGGAATACACCGTCCAGCCGCAGCCCAGCACAAGACATGCGACCGCAGCACCGCCGAAGAGATTGTAAGAGGCTTTCCGGGAAGAACTTTTGCGCTTCCGGGCCGTGAGGCCAACGGTACTCTTACTCATACACCTTGCGCCCAGAACGGTTCCACTTTGTTCCCCTTGAAGTGCCGTGGCCGGTCATGTTCCGGTGCAGCATCTCGCAGAGGCGCGGGCCGTCATTAAGGCGACTTTTCGTTAAATGCGGATTAAACCCGGGCAGATGTGAGGCATTCCGAAATGTGGTGCCATTTCGGCACGGTTGACCGGTAGTTCTGCGGGCTTTCGGCGATCACGACATTCGCCCTTGGCGGTCGCCTGGATGCTTCGCTTCATTAGCCTGGTTGCGCGTCAATCCTTGAACGGATCGAACTCGTTTTCGCCGGCCATGGCGACCGCGAAGGGACGCAGCGTATGCTGCACCTTGACCGAACCTGAATGCTCGGCGAGCACCTCCGGCAGCCTTCGATACGCCATCGGACTTTCGTCAAGGTCGGCGCCGATCAATGTGACGCCGCGCGATTGCAGCCACCCATCCATCTCGGCGCGCGCAAACCTCCGCTTCGCCTCCTTGCGGCCGAACAATCGGCCCGCGCCGTGGACCGTCGAATAAAGCGACGCCTTGGCCTGCTCGCTATCGACGCCCTCGACGATAACCGCGTCATCGGCCATCGACCCCCCGATGAATCCGCGCTGACCCGGAAATGCCGGCGTCGCGCCCTTGCGGACGACCCACAAATCCTTGCCGCCATGATTCTCCCGCCATGCGTAATTGTGGTGGTTGTGAACCATGTCGGTGACGTTGCCGCCGATGATCCGGCGGACGCGCTCGATCACCCACTCGCGGCCGGCATAGGAGTAGCGTCCGGCGAGCTGCATCGCCGCGATGTAGCGCCGTCCGATTTCGCTGTCCTCGTCGATCACGGCCGGCGCCACGTTCATGCCGTCCTTGCCGCCGGCAGCCTTGAGGTAGCGCGTCGCGCTGGTGTGCCCGAGGCCGCGGCTGCCGAAATGAACGCCGATCCAGACGAGGCCGTCCTCATCGCGCATCAGGTCGACATAGTGATTGCCCGATCCGACGGTGCCAAGTTGCAAGACCGCCTTCTGCCGGTACGCGCCCATGTCGGATTCGCGCCAGGCGTCGCCGTCGTCGAACAGATCGTGCTCGACCCGTTCCTCATTGGTGCGTCCGATGCCGAATGAGATCGCCTTGTGGACGTCCTTGATGATCGTGCCGGCATCGCTTTCGATCTGGCTGAACGGCGTGTCGAGACGCACGGCCATGTTGCCGCAGCCGATATCGAACCCGACGCCGGAGATGCTGATCTGCTTCTCATAGGCGATCACGCCGCCGACCGGTTGCGCATAGCCCAAATGTCCGTCGGCGCAGATCACGCCCGCAACCGCATTGCCGACCGACATGCAATTGCGCATCTGCGCGATCGTGGCCTCGTCGTGCGTGCCAAAAATCTTGAGCGGGCTGTTCTGGTATTGCACGGCCTGCGGCTTGATCGCGATATCGGCGGCGACCGCTTCCGCATCCCGCGCAAGCTTCTCCTTCTGCGCGGCGTCGCGAAACATGCACCAGAGCGGCATCGGCCGTTGACCCGGCCGGTCGATCTTGGCGTCGGGATCGAGGCCGGCTTCGGTCGCGAGCTGCCGGGCGCGCTCTTGATAGGGATCAGTCCGCATTTTGATCCTCCTTCATCGCAGTTCGCCTCGTTCCGGGGCCGCAGAGCTCCATCAGCGCCTAGGTGCAGGTCGAGGCGACATAGGCCGATCTGGTCTTGCAGACAGTGAGGTCTCGCACATTTCTGCTTGCCATCCTGTTTTGCCGATCCAGCGCACGGAAAGGGCCACGAGGACGTGGCCGCCTGCGCCAAGTCTCAGTAAGCTCGCTTGAGGTGATTCGTATCGCGGTCCCCAAACGATCGATGGGTGCCCTTCCATGGGCCTTTCAGGAGATACCGATGCAGAGCGTGGGGCGCAAGCTCGCCTTCGTGCTGGCTTCATCCAGTCACGGGACCATGATCGTCAACCGCTTCGACTATCGCATGCTCGATTCGCAGCGGGGTTATGGCGTCGGCTACCAGATTCTCGAGACCGCTTCCTTTGACCCCGCCGAAGTCAAGCTGGCGGTCGACTTGCTCGCGCTTCGCCGCACGCATTACGGCGACGGCGTCGTGGCGCTGGATTGCGGCGCCAATATCGGCGTCCATACCATCGAGTGGGCCACCGCGATGACGGGTTGGGGATCGGTGCTTGCCATCGAAGCCCAGGAGCGCATCTATTATGCGCTGGCGGGCAATATCGCGATCAACAACTGCTTCAACGCCATCGCGGTGCACGGCGCGGTCTCTTCCGAAAGCGGCACCCTCAAGATTCCAAATCCCAACTATGTCGTTCCCTCCAGCTTCGGCAGCCTTGAGCTGCGCCAACGCCAGGGCAACGAGTTCATCGGCCAGCCGATCGATTATGAAAATACCGTCAATGTCCGGAAATTGGCGCTCGACGAGTTCAACCTGCCGCGCGTCGATCTGATCAAGATCGACGTCGAGGGGATGGAGATGGAGGCGCTCGAGGGCGCAAGCCGCACCATCGAGCGAAGCCACCCGATCATGCTGATAGAAAAAATAAAAGCCGACGCCGCCCAATTGCGTCAATCGCTGGGAGCGCACGGCTACGAGGTCATCGATGCCGGCATCAACATGCTGGCGATCCATGCAAGCGACAAGACGCTCGCGGAGATCCGGCCGGAAAGGCAGCCATCGGCTGCCTGACATCTCCAGCAGGCGCGCCTGTCGATTGGGCGCCGCTTACCGCAGCAATTCCGGCGGCGGCGAACGGTCGATCACCTCGCCCTTTGCACCCTCGAGCAGATCGAGCGCATAGGTCTCGATC
Organism: uncultured Alphaproteobacteria bacterium; assembly: GCA_963713785.1. Classification (GTDB taxonomy): domain Bacteria; phylum Pseudomonadota; class Alphaproteobacteria; order Rhizobiales; family Xanthobacteraceae; genus Bradyrhizobium. The sequence continues at coordinate 105,757 of CAVQNB010000007.1, read as the reverse complement.
ACCAGCGGCCCGCGCTTACGCGGCAACTCCGCGACGCGCTCGACCCGCGTATAGACGTCTTGCAGATAGGGCGGCGGCCCGGTCGGCCGCGCCTCGTCGACAAACAGCACCTTGCCGGAAAGCTGCGCCGGATCGGGCTCGGGCATGCTGACCCAGCGGATGCGCTGGGTCGGCTGCACCACGCAGGTGCCGCGCGGCAGATAGAAGGCGAGCCAGCTGGTGGTGCCGTAATCCGGCGCCAGCACGCAGGTGGCGCCGGTGCGGGCGCGGACCGCCTCGATCTCTTCTGCCAATTTGCGCCAGCCGACGCCGACGCTGCGCACGGTCGCTTCGCGGCGATAACCGGAAAGCACACCGGTATCGGCCTGCACCACCAGCAGCACAAACATCACGATGCCGACGGGAGATGCCCAGCGCAGGCAGAAATCCACGACGCGCTGCGTGCGCACTTCCCATCGCACGAGATGCGCCGCGACCGCGGCCGCGATCGCGAACGCCGGATAGACCGGCGCGAACCAGTTCGCCTCGACGCGGGCATGCAACGCATGCCAGAAAAAATACGATACGATGGTCCAGAACGTCGCATTGATCAGGATGCGCGCCGCGGAGGCGCCGGCGTTGCGCGTAAACAGCGCGTAATGTCCCATCACGCCGAGCAGGAAGATCAGCGGCGTTGCGAACACGATTTGGGTCGGAATCAGTTCGCCGATGAAGGCCGGGTGGAAATCCTCAATCCTGGCGCGGCCGATCTGCTTGATGAAGGAGACCCATTGGTGATCGGCGTTCCAGAGGATGACGGGCGCAAAGATCAAAAGCGCGACAAGACCGCCAAGATAGAGCCAGGGCGAAAGCAGCCAGCGCCGCAATTTCGGAACGCTCACCAGCCAGATCACGATCGCCGGGCCGAAGAACAGCGCGGTATACTTGGACAACAATGCCGCGCCGACGGCGGCGCCGACCGCAAGCCACCACGCGCCGCGTCCGGTCTGAAGCACTTTGGCGAGGCAAAACAGCACGAAGCATGAGGCGACCAATAACGGCGCGTCGGGCGTCACGATCACGGTGCCGACCGCTGCCATCAAGGTGACGTTGAGCAGGATGGTCGCGGTCGCCGCCAGGCGCATGCCGCCGAACAGGATCTCGGCCGCGCGATACACCGCCCAGCTCATCGGCAGCGCCAGCAGGATCGATACCAGCCGGACGCCAAGTTCGGTGTCGCCGGCGATCAAAGTGCCCAGGCGGATCACTAGCGCGACCATCGGCGGATGATCGTAATAGCCCGGCGCAAGATGCTTCGACCACATCCAGTAATAGGCTTCGTCGAAGGTCAGCGGCGTCCAGGCGGCGGCGACCAGTCGCAAAGCGACCAGTGCGAGGACAACCAGAGAAGTATTGCGGACGAGCCTGAGGTCGCCGGGGCTCATCTGAAATTCATTGCTTGCGCCAGACGAACAGTCCGGACATCGCGTAGTTCCACACCACGCCCATCAGCGCGCCCGCGGCACCCGCAAGCCACCAGATCGGCTCTTTGTCGTAGACCGAGAAGGCGACGCCGACATTGGCGAACAGGCCGACGCTGCACACGAGATAAAACGCGAGCAAGCCGCGCAGGATCGCAAAGCCCTTCAGCCGCTGGTCGCGATAGGTGAGGAAATTGTTCAGGACGAAGTTGCTGGTCATGGCGACGAAGGCGCCGGCGGCCTGCGCCTCACCGAACGGCACGTCGAGCAGTTTAAGCGCGACGTAGAGCGTCCCAAGATGCACAAAAAGCCCGGTGCCGCCGACCATCGCAAACAACAGGAAACGCAGCGAGACCACGTCGTTGGTCAGCTTCGCCAGTACGAGGCCGAGGAAATCCAGCGCCACCAGGGAATCGAGCTTGCTTTCGCCGTGCAGGCGCGAGCCGAAGCTGTAAGGGACTTCCACCGTGCGGAGCTCACCGCGGGCGGTCGCGACGATATCGAGCAGGATCTTGAAGCCCTGCGTCGAGAGCTGCGGCGCCAATTCCTCGAAGCGGTCGCGGCGGATCATGAAGAAGCCGCTCATGGGGTCGGCAACGCGGACGCGCAGCACGCGTTTGGCAACCTCGGTCGCGAGCGCGCTGGCGCCGGCGCGCTGACTGTTGAAACTGTCGGCGCTGCCGCCTTCGACGTAACGGCTGCCGACCACGAGCTCCGCCTGTCCGCTTTGCAGGAGCGCCAGCATCTTCGGCAATTGCGTCTCGTCGTGCTGCAAATCGGCATCCATCACCGCTGCACAGGGCGCGCTGGATGCCAGGATGCCTTCGATGCATGCGCCGGAGAGCCCTCGCCGGCCGATCCGGCGAACGCAGCGGACACGGCTATCCTGCCGCGCCAGGCCGCGCACCACGTCCCAAGTCTCGTCAGGCGAATTGTCGTCGACAAAGATGACTTCCCAGGCGACGCCCGACAGCGTTGCCTCCAGCTTGTGAAACAGCTTGGTGACGTTGTCGCGCTCGTTGAAGGTGGGAACGACGACCGAAAGCTGGAGCAGGCTTGGGGCTTGCTGACGCAAGGCCGGTTCACTCGATGCCTGTTGCGGGTTTTCGGAGCCCGGTCTGATGGCTTCATTCATGAGGGCAAGCGTATATCCGCCGCCTCCGGCCATGCCAAGCCGCAGTTCCCGCCCAAAGTGGTGGAAGTTTAACGAATACCCGCCAAAACGGGCCGGAAAACGCTCCAAAAATGCCAACGACCACGAACAACAGGCGCGCGTACATCCGGCGCAGCCAAGCTATTCAGTGGTCGTCCCAGCGCCGGAGCTATCAAGCATCAACGTCGCCGTTAATAGCTAGATGGGGATGGTCGCGGCGATTCGCAAGTGGCGCAGCGAACATCTCTTCCGGTTAACTAATTGGGCACATCCTTGATCACCGGCCCCCGGGGTGCCGGCGGCGTTGGCGCCGCCTGGACCGGCTGAGCCTGTTTGGCGGGCTTTCCGAATTGCCCGATCGGCCCATAGGCGACCGCGGCCACCAACACCGCGCATGCGACGATCGCCGCCAAAATGCCCGCTATCGACTGTGACGTCATAGGCAACGATCCCTCTCCCAGGTTGCATGGATATCACGGAATGGCGGATGGCGGGAATAGGTCACCTTGTGATGCATTTGCTATTTCGGCGCTCTATGCCGGACGAACGCGATGACGATATCCTTCTGCGCCAATTCGATCGCCTTGTTGGCCGTCGTCATATGGGCTCCCGCTTCGCTGTCCGGGAACTGCCTCGACAGATAGTCCACCAGGGTCACGCGGAAATTCTGCCGCTCGGACAGACAAACGCTTGCGATATCGCGGGTGAAATCCTGTTCCGACATGGTTTGGGTGATATCGCGCGCATATTCCCGGGCGAGACAGTTCCAGTAGGAATCGCGGCCTTGCAGCGCCAGGCGGTGCGCGTCCTCAAGCTCGTCGGCGACCGCGCCTGATGCCGCCACGGCCAATATCGCCGCGACCATCGCCCGCATGCTGTTGTCCTTTTACCTGGCATCCTAGCTTGAACGCAGGTCCGAGGTGAAGCGCGAGCGAGGTCCACTTCCCAAGTGTCAACACACGAGCGCCGCGCAACAGACATGTGCGAACCGCTTTTCCAGCGCAAACATGACGGAGTCTTGGCGGCTTGTTGATTCGCAAATGGGGAGTCTTGGAGAATGTCGCGTACGGACCAGAGCAAACCAGGTGGAAAGTCCGGCCAACGCAGCCGGAAGCCTAAACAACAAACCAAGAAACCGGATCAGCGGCCTGATCTGCGGCAGGATGAAAAAGAGCTGATCGAGGCCGAAATCGCGCGGACGGAAACCTTGCCGATCGAAGCAGAGGTTTCGGAAGACACCTCGTCGATCGACGCGGTATTCGCCTCATCCGAGAACTTTCCGGTAGAAGAAGCTTCGACCGGCGCAGTCACGATCAGCCCAGCGGTCGCGTCAATTGAGTCCCCCTCGAAAGGCGCGCTGGTGCCGATTGAGACGTTCCCGATCGCAACCGCGTCGGTCGACATCTTCTTCATCGGATTTCAGGCCATCGCCAACGCCTACCGGGAATACACCAGGAGGTCACTCGAAGACACCGCCTGCTTTGTCGAGAAGTTCACGGCGGTGCGGTCGTTCGACAAGGCCGTCGAGGTTCAGAGCGAATTCGCCAAGCAGGCCTGCGGCACCTTCCTTGTCGACTCGCAGAAGATTTGGCGGCTTTACGGCGAGCTTGCCAGGCAGGTCTTGAAACCCTTCGAGCGCCTCGCGATGAGGGTGACCCAAACCGCGCGATAGATCTCAACTTCGCCACGCAAAGCGACGCCGCCCGGCGGTCCGGGCGGACTGGCCAATCACGCTCGACTTAACTAGTCTCGGCCCCGCAAATTCTCCCATGCGACGAGACCAACCCCGTGACCAAAGCCCCGGCCTCTGCCCCAAAAAAATCAGGCCACATCTATATCGGCGTCGGCGGCTGGACGTTCGAGCCATGGCGCGGCGTGTTCTATCCGGAAAAGCTACGTACAGGCGAAGGAGCTTTCCTATGCCGCCTCAAAGCTGACCTCGATCGAGATCAACGGCACCTATTACGGCTCGCAGAAGCCGGAGAGCTTTCGCAAATGGGCGCGCGAAGTGCCCGACGGCTTTGTCTTCTCGGTGAAGGGACCGCGCTTTGCCACCAACCGCCGCGTGCTGGCGGAAGCCGGCAATTCCATCAAGCATTTCTACAACACCGGGGTGCTGGAGCTCGGCGACCGGCTCGGTCCGGTGCTCTGGCAATTCGCGCCGACCAAGAAATTCGACGAGGCCGATTTCGGAAAATTCCTCGAACTGCTGCCGCGCAAGCTCGACGGCCGCGCGCTGCGCCATGTGGTCGAAGTGCGGAACGACAGTTTCTGCGTGCCCGAATTCGTCGCGCTGTTGCGCCAATTCGAGACGCCGGTGGTGTTCGCCGAGCACGGCAAATATCCGGCGATTGCCGACGTCGTCGGCGATTTCGTCTATGCGCGGCTGCAGAAGGGCAATGACGAGCTCAAGACCTGCTATCCGCCGAAACAGCTCGACGCCTGGGCGAAGCGCTTTCAGGCCTGGGCTGGCGGCGGCGAGCCGGACGATCTGCCGCGCGTCGACAAGACCAAGCCGACAAAAGCGCCGCGCGACGTGTTCGCCTACGTGATCCACGAGGGCAAGGTGCGCGCCCCCGCCGGCGCGATGGAATTGATCGAACGGGTGAAGTGATCCGCATTCAATCGAGCTTGATGCCGGTCTCGCGGATCAATTTCGTCCAGTTGTCGTATTCGGACGCGACGAAAGCATCCAGCCTGTCATCCGGCAGATCGAAGACTTCGCCGCCGCTCTTCTCGAAGCGCTCCTTCAGTTCAGGCAGCGCGGCGCGGATCTCCCGGCGCAACCATGCGATGACCTGCGGCGGAGTCTTGGCGGGTGCGAAAATTCCGAGCCAGGAAATCAACATCGAGGCCGGACAGGCCAGCCTCGGACATGGTCGGCACGTCGGGAGCGAGCGGGCTTCGCCTGGACGACAGCACCGCGATGCCCCTCGCCTGTCCCGACTGCACATAGGGCAGGCTTGCGGCAAGCGAATCGAAGAACAGATCGATGCGGCCCGCAAGCAGATCGGTGAAGGCCGGCGGCGAGCCTTTGTACGGCACTTCCAATAGCTTCACGCCGGCGGCCTTCATGAAGGCGGCCGCGACCAGATGCTGGCCGGTTCCGACGCCTGCGGTCGCCACGCTGATCGAGCCCGGACTGGCCTTGGCGGCGGCGACGATTTCGGCAGGGCTCGTTTGCGGCAGATCCTTGCGGCCGACCATCACATAGCCGAACCGGTAGACCAGCGCGACCGGCACAAAATCCTTCAACGGATCGTAAGCAAGCTTCGAATACAGCGCAGAATTGAACGCCATGTTGGAGAGCCCGCCGACCAAGAGGGTATAGCCGTCCGGCTCGCTCTGGGCCGCGACCTGCGTACCCACCACCGTGCCGGCGCCGGGCTTGTTCTCGACAAAGAAGCTCTGCCCCGCACGCCGCGAAAGCACGTCGGCGATTTGCCGCCCGACAAGATCGTAGCTGCCGCCCGGACCGATCGGGACGATGATCTTGACCGCGCGATCGGGATAGCTGGTCTCCGCCCGCGCAACCGTGATATAACAAGCGAAAGCCGCGAATGCGAGCGCTACCCATGCTGGCGTGCGGCAAGATCGAGCCATCATATGTCCCCCTTGAATTTCCCTCGAACGAGACCGGCCGTTACCGCGAGCCTGTTAGTTGGGCCGACTATGCGGCATGCCGCGCATGGCGGCAACGTGCGAGATATGGCCATCGCTGCCGCAGTGACGTAGCCTCCGGTGAAAAATAAGCGGACACGGACATGGCACCGAAAGCCAAGAGGCTCTTCACCATCGGCTATGAGCAGACGCCCGCCAAGGCGGTGCTCGACGAACTCGAGCAGCGCCGGGCGTGAAGCTGCTGGTGGACGTGCGCGCGGTCGCGGCCTCCCGCCGTCCCGGCTTTTCCAAGAACCAGCTCGCGGCCGGGCTCGACGAGCGCGGCATTTCCTATCTGCATCTGCGCGGGCTCGGCACGCCGAAGGACGGCCGCGAGGCCGCGCGCAGCGGCAAGTTCGACGCTGCTTCACAAGATCTATGCCGCGCATCTGAAGACGCCGCAGGCCAAGGAAGAACTCGACGAGCTGTCGGCGCTGGTGAAGAAATCCGGGCCGGTCTGCATCCTCTGCTACGAGCGCGACCATCTGCCATTGCCACCGGCAATGGATCGCCGAGATCATCGAGGATCGCGACGGCGTCAAGGTCGAGAATCTGGCGGCGAAGCAGGTGTAACCGTCATTCGGGGCGCAGCGCGGCAGCCGTCTGAGCCCGAGATGATGCTCGTACGTCCATGACGAGCGATCCCTCACCGCTCGCCCGCCAGCCGGAACGTGCCTTCCATCATCTGCACGCAGCCGCCGCCGACATGCGCGGAGACGACCGCGCCATTCTGCTTGCGGACCCGCGTCAGCAGCAGGCTCGGCCGTCCCATGTCGACACCCTGGCCGATCCGCAGCTTCAACTCGCCGTCTCGTTCGCTGGCGAGATCGGCGAGCAGCGCCGCGGCGGCCACGGTGGCGCTGCCGGTGGCGGGATCCTCGATAAGGCCGCTCGATCCCGGGAAGAAACATCCGCGCCTGCAGGTCGCAGCGGCTGCTCGGCCGGCGGCACGTCGCGCGTGTAGAAATAGACCGCGATCGCGCCGTCGCACGGAAAAATGCGCGCGAACGCCGCGGCGTCCGGCCTGCGCGCGCCGCAGCGCCTCGCGCGTAGGCAACTTCCGCCACCAGGAACGGCAGGCCGACCGAGACGATCTGCGGCGGATGCCGATCGGTCCTGATGTCGGCCGCCGACAGCGAAACGACAGGCTGCCGCCTGCTCGGCGCTGAATTGCGTCAGCTGCTTCAGCGGCTGCGGCGCGGTGAGTTCGGCGCCGACGACCCTGCCCGCCTCCTGCAGGATTTCGACCGGCACGAGACCGGCGCCTCTCCTCGAACCTCAGCCGCGCCGGCGGCTTTGCGGCCTGCGTCGCCAGCACGAAGGCGGTGCCGACATTGGGATGGCCCGCGAACGGGATCTCGCTGGTCGCACGGTGAAGATGCGCACCTGCGCGTCATTGGCGGCATCGCGCGGCGGCAGCACGAAGGTGGTCTCGGAATAATTGAACTCGCTGGCGATCGCCTGCATCTGCGCGGTCGACAGCCCGCCGGCGTCCAGCACCACGGCGAGCGGATTGCCGCCGAAGGCGCGGTCGGTGAAAACATCCACGGTGATATAACGTCGCTGCATTTCTTGATTTCCCTATCCCAACTGCCACACCGTCATCGGCCGGTCATAGCCCCTGACCGCGACCTCGCCGAGCGACACCGCATCGCGGCCAGTCCTCGCCGAGCGCGTCGCGAACGGCGGACGAGATCAGGAGCTGCGAATCGAATTCCTTGTTGAGCGCCTCCAGCCGCGAGGCGAAATTCACGGTGTCGCCGATCACGGTATATTCCTTGCGCCGGGGCGAGCCGATATTGCCGGCGACCACCTCGCCGAAATGAATGCCGATGCCGATGCGCAGCGGCCAGCTCGAGCCTTCGTTGATGCGCTCCATCGCGGCCAGCATCTCGCGCGCGGCGGCGACCGCGTGATGCGCGGCGTCCGGCGCCTCGAACGGCGCGCCGAACAGCGCCAGAAATCCATCGCCGAGAAACTTGTTCACGATGCCGCCATGGCGATCGAGGATTTCGACCAGCACCGCGAACGCGCCGTCGAGCCGATCGACCACCTCCTGCGGCGAGCGCGAGCGCGCGCCCGCGGTGAAGCTGCGGAAATCGACGAACATCACCGCGACCCGGCGGATGTCGCTTCGGTCGCCGGCGCCCTCGACCAGCAGCCGCTCGACCACCTGCGGCGAAACGTGCTGGCCGAACAGATTGGTGACGCGGTCGCGCGCGGTCGCCGCCGCGATGCTGGCCGCGAATCTGACGGCGCAACTGAACGCCGACCGCGCCCGCCAGCATGCCGCAGATCAGGAGGATCACGCTGCGCGCGCCGTGATAGACAGTGTCGGGCGTCGGGATCGGTGCTGGCCGGCGGGATGATAGAACATCGCCATGGCGAACAGCTCGGCCGCGGCGACGAAGCCGGTGAAGGTCGACAGCCAGAAATCGAGCCGCAGCGTCGAGAGAATGATGAAGATGAAATAGGCCAGCGGCATCACGAAGCCGAGCGCCTGCACCGGCCCCATGCTCTCGATGTGCAGCGACAGCGCGATGGTCGGCATCGAGGTTTCGATCAGCGCGCCAAGATAGCGCCGGAGCACCGGCACGTCGCGGTCGAGCTTCAGGTGCCGGCTGATCGCTCTGATGGACCCACAGCTCGAACAGGATGAAGCGGGATCAGGATCACATAGATCGCGTTGGCCGGCTTAAGCGGCCACGCCAGATGCTGATCTTACCGCGTCAGGGGCGAGCACGTCGACGGCCAGAAATGATGAACATGAGACGACGGCGGTCGCGATCAGCGCCTTGATCCGCATCAGCTCGGTGCGCAGCACTTCGCGCGTCAAGCATGTGCTCGAAGTCGGCCGACACCGCCGCGCGCGTTTCTCGCCATTGTCGCGCCAAAACTCGGCGATTGCAGCCATCGCGCCTTTCCTCTCGGTGCTGTTTCTGCCTCAATCGAGCGTGCGGCGGAAGCGCGTCACCGCGATCGTCATGGCCAGCAGCATCAGGGCGAACAGCGCAATCGTGTCGTATTGCAGATTTTGCAGCGTCGCGCCCTTCAGCATGATGGCGCGGACGATGCGCAGGTAATGCGTCAGCGGCAGGCCCTCGCCGATATATTGCGCCCAGACCGGCATGCCCGCGAACGGAAACATGAAGCCGGACAACAGGATGCTCGGCAGGAAGAACATCATCGACAGCTGCATCGCCTGCAGCTGGTTCTGCACGATGGTCGAGAAGGTGTAGCCGATCGCAAGATTGGTGGTGATGAACAGCGTCGAGAGCAGCGCCAGCATGATCAGGCTGCCGAGCACCGGCACCCCGAACAGCAACACGCCGATGCCGATGATCAGCGCGGCCTGGATGAAGCCGACCAGCACGTAAGGCACGATCTTGCCGAACATCACCTCGACCGGCTTGATCGGCATCGACAGCAGGCTTTCCATGGTGCCGCGCTCGATCTCGCGCGTCACCGACAGCGCGGTGAAGATCAGCATGGTCATGGTCAGGATGGTGCCGACCAGGCCGGGCACGATGTTGAGCCGCGACGAGGCCGCCGGATTGTAGCGCGCATGGGCGCGGATCTCGAACGGCAGCGACGGCGGATCGCCGGCGAAGCAGATCATGCGCGAGCGCGGTCTGCACCACGACGCCGAGCGCCGACAGCGCCGAGCTCGCCGCGACCGGATCGGTGGCGTCGGCCGCGACCAGCAGCGCCGGGATGATCGCCGCGCCGCACCGCGCGCTCGAAGCCGCGCGGGATTTCGACGCCGAACAGCACCTTGCCCGACTGCAGGAGATCGTCGAACTCGGCGACGTCGTGCACTTCGCGGGTGAAGTGGAAATAGGCGGTGTTCTCCAGCGCCTTGAGGATCGAGCGCGCGAGATCGCTGTCCTCCTGCAGCAGCACCGCGGTCGGCAGATTGCGCGGCGTGGTGTTGATGGCGTAGCCGAACAGCAACAGCTGCATCACCGGGATCATCACGATCATGCGCGAACGACACCCGGTCGCGCCGGAGCTGGATGAATTCCTTGACCACCATCGCATAGCTGCGCCGCCAGAAGCCGAACCGCGGCTCGCTGACGGCTTCTGGCTGCATGTTCGGCGATGCCGCTCGTCGGATCGCGCTCATTGGAAATTATCCTTCGAGCGGGTCATCAGTTCGATGAACACGTCCTCCAGCGACGGCTCGCTGTGCTGCCAGTGCCAGTCGCTTGTCCTCGCGATAGGGCGCGATGGTGGCCTCGAGCGCGGCCTCGTCGCGGCCGGACACATGCAGGCTGGTGCCGAACGGCGCCACCATGTCGATGCCGGGCTTGCCGGCAAGCTCGGTCTGCGAGCGTGTTGAGGTCGTCGCCGGTGACGGTGTAGGTCGTCAGCGCCGATTTCGCGATCACCTCGTCGACGGTGCCGTGCGCCAGCAGATGGCCGTAGGCGATATAGGCGATCTCGTGGCAGCGCTCGGCCTCGTCCATGTAGTGGGTGGAGACCAGCACCGTCAGCCCTTGCGGCGGCGAGCGCGTGGATCTCGTTCCAGAAATCGCGCCGCGCCTTGGGATCGACGCCGGCGGTCGGCTCGTCCAGCAGCAGCAATTGCGGATTGGGCAGCGTGCAGGCGCCGAGCGCCAGGCGCTGCTTCCAGCCGCCGGAGAGTTCGCCGGCGAGCTGCTCCTCGCGGCCCGCCAGGCCCGAGCCGCTTGATCATGTCGCGCGCGGCGCCGCGCGCGTCGCGCACGCCGTAGAGGCGCGCGACGAATTCCAGATTCTCGCGCACCGACAGATCCTCGTACAGCGAGAAGCGCTGCGTCATGTAGCCGACCTGGCGCTTGATCTTGTCGGCGTCGCGGCGGATGTCGTAGCCGAGGCAGGTGCCCTCGCCGCTGTCCGGCGTCAGCAGGCCGCAGAGCATGCGGATGGTGGTGGTCTTGCCGCTGCCGTTGGGGCCGAGGAAGCCGTAGATGGTGCCGCGCTTCACCTGCATCGAGAGGTCATGCACCACCTCGCGGCCGCCGAACGATTTCGACAGGCCCTGGACGTCGATCGCGATGTCGGGCGCGGATCGCGGCATCGCCGTCATCGCTTGTCCGCCACCGGCGTCTTGCGGTTGAGGAAGACGCTGATCGGCTGGCCGACCCGCAAGCGCGTCGGGCCGCGAGGGCCGCGCCTGGATCAGGTAGACGAGCTTGTTGCGTTCATCGAGGCTGTAGATGACCGGCGGGGTGTATTCGGCCGATGGTCGCGATGAAATAGATCTTCGCGGTGAGATCGGCGGCGCAGTTGTCGCAGGTGACCCGCACCTCGTCGCCGATCGCAAGCTTCGGCAATTCCGTCTCCGGCACGTAGAACCGCACCTTCATGTTGCCGGGCGGCATGATCGACAGCACCGGCCGCTGCGCCGGCACCGTCTCGCCCTCGCGGAAATAGATCTGCTGAACGGTGCCGTCGACCGGCGCAAAGCCGATGCGCCGCGCCAGCCGCGTCTGCGAGGTGTTGACGCGCGCCTCGGCGACGCGCAGCGCCGACACCGCGGCGTCGAGATTGGCCTGCGTGCCGGAGCCGGTCTTGCTCAGCGAGGCCGCGCGGTCATAGCTCTGCTGCGCATTGGCGAGCGTCGCCTTGTTCTGGTTGAGGTCGGCCTGCTGCAGATCGTCGTCGACCGAATAGAGCTGCGTGCCGGCCTTGACCTCGTCGCCCTCGCGGACATTGAGCTTGGTCACGCGTCCGGATTCGTCGGGGCTGACGAAGATCATGTCGGCTTCGACCCAGCCCTGAAAGCCGGGATCGCGGCTTGTCGTTGCAGCCGGCCGAGCATGCGGCCAGCGCCAGCGAGCCAGAATCCGCAACGCCATTTGCGACGAGGTCATGTCGTCCTCCGTTCGCCAAAAATCAGGTCGAGATGGACGCGAAGCATCTCGATCGCATCCAGCGGCGAGTGCCTGTTCGAACAGGCTTTTCCAGATCACCGCGACGATCGCGGGCGCCACCACGATCTGCGGAAAGCGCGCCAGCTCCGGATGCGCTGATCTCGCCGCGCGCGATCGCCAAGTTCGATCAGCGCGCGCATGCCGGCGAGCCCGCGCGACACCACCTCGCGATAGTAGAAATCGGCGATCGCGGGAAATCGCGGACCCTCGGCCACGATCAGGCGGACGATGTCGCCGCGCCGCGTCGTCGCCACCTCCTGCGACGAAGGTCCGGGCAAACCCCTCGAGCGCGTCGCGAACCGATCCGCCGATGGGCGGCGGCGGCATCAGGCGGCCGATCAGCGGCACGAGCGCGGTCCGGATCAGCTCCTCGAACATGCGATTCCTTGTCCTTGAAGTGCAGATAGATCGTGCCCTTGGCGACGCCGGCGCGCTTGGCGACGTCGTCGAGCCGGGTCGCGGTAAAGCCGCGGGCGATGAATTCGTCCAGCGCCGCCTCGATGATGGCCTCGCGCCGCTCCGCCGCCCGCTGGGCGCGGGTCGTGGCCTGGACCGGGGTCTCGCCTCCTGCCCGGCTGCGGGCTGGTTTGGTGGGGTTTTGAGTTTTCGGAGCGTTTGCCATGGCTCAATTATGACTGACCAGTCAGTCACTGTCAAGCGACGGCAAACCCATGAACTGATCACGACCGCTGCGCGGCATTCCGATCGCGCGGCAATGGGGCGACACGTCCGTTTACGGCAGGATCCGCTCGTCACTTGCCATGGCCGCATTTGGCTTGCGGGGCGGCGCGTTGTTCAAGCGCATCTTCAGGGAACAATGTCCGCAATTGAGCGATCAAGAGCTCGATCGTTTCGCCGAGAGTTTTGCGATGAACCGCGATGCCAAGCGAACGACGCTGCGGCAGTTTCGGCAGGTTATGCAGCCCGGCTTCTTCGCGGAGTTCGCCGCCATGCGCGCGCGCATTCTTGGGCGCGTCCCCTGCCGCGTGGTGTGGGGCGACAAGGACAAATTCATTTCGGTGCAGTTCGCGCAGGCCTTCGGCAGCAAGCAGGTCAGAATCGTACCCGATGCCGGACATTGGGTGGCGCTGACCGCGCCGGAGGCGCTGGCGGCCGAGGTCGAAGCGCTGGGTTAGCTGTGAAACTTCAACCCGTCGACGATCTTGTCGATCACCTTGCGCTCGGCGCGCATGGCGAGACCGACCAGATTGAGATCGGCGCGGATCACCGCCCTCACCGCCTCGCGGTTGGCGGCGTCATGCGTGGTCTTGAACATGTCCTCGGTATAGACCGCAGGCTTCACGTTGCGCGCCAGCGCCCGCTCCAGCGCGCGGGACAGCGCCGGCCGGTCGGCGCCGTAGATCAGGATCGGCTGGCCGATCAGCGACAGATATTTGGTGCCGGAGCCGTCTTCGTAGGGCTCGCCGATGCATTCCGGAAACGCGGCCGCGATGCCGCCGGCGAGGAACGAAGCGACGTTGAGCTTCTGCCACGCTTCGAGGTCGGTCCGGATCACGACCGCGATCTTGGTGTCGAATTGCATGAGATGGCTCCGACGTCATTCCGGGGCGATGAAGCGCGAACCCGGAATCTGTCAGATTCCGGGTTCGCGTCCTTCGACGCGTCCCGGAATGACGGTAGCAAAACTACCCCTTGGCGTCGCAGGCCCAGGCGCGGATCACGCATTCCTTGCCGCCGAATTTGTAGCATTTGCGGGTCGCTTCGTTCAGCGAACTCGAAATATGCGGCTTGACCGCGTAGCCGTGGGCGCCGCAGGGATTGGTCATGTCGATCGACAACGCTGCGCAGGCGCGTTTCATGGTCACCGTCGGTGCAGTCGCCCTTGCATTGCTTGACGCGCCGCGGCGCGCGCGCCGGCCTCGCCGGCATAATCATAGGCCTGGCCGTAGGCGCCGCATTTGCCGATCGCGAACGCGCCCGCCGCCCAGGTCTCGGTGATGAAATTCTCGGTCGCGAAACGCGATCCGGCCACCAGCAAAGTCAGCGTCAAAACGAAACAGCGCACGGCGTTGCGCAACCGCAGTCGAAACGATCAAGATCCCCTCCCCGAGGCAGTGCGGGTGAGAATCTATCCGCCGGTCGTTTCCACTTGGTGAACGGGAGATTGAAAAAAGGAAGCTCGCTTGCTGTTGCGCGGGTCCGTCGGCTACTTGATCTTTTGCCATACCACGGTCACGACGCTCATCCTGCCGTTGGCAGAGAACGGGGCCGGATGGGTAGTGTAAATCAACTTATCGCGGTCCTTGGTGACATCCCTGGTTACAGTGATGCCACATCGAACTTCGTCCCAACAAATGTCAACGTGATGGTCGATCTTGCTGCCTTCGAGTGTGTAAGTTCCGCCGTAAGCCAGCATCGTGCGGAACAACTCGATCCGCTGCTCGTCTGTCATTTTTGCGGTGCTTTCAGGCTTGGGTCGGCCATCATCAGTGATCCTGACTAAGAAGCGACCATCCTTCCCGTACATGGCGTAACCCTTGGGGTTTTTGCCATTCACGTCGGGAACGATCTCGCCGGTATCAAGATATTTTACCGAGGCACTCACCAACTGGTACGTTCCGTAAAACTCGTCGTCAGCCGCGGACGCCGACAACGATGCAACGATCAGTCCGATTGCCAGCACAATTTTTGCGCATAAGCACGCCCTTAAATCACAGCAATTCGTCCGAAGATGCGTCGCTGAGACTGCCGGAATACCCCGATATTTTCAATTGGATGCGGCGCAAGCGCGCCTTTCCCCGCCTTGCGACTAGCCGCGCCGCGCGGCCTCGAGCGCCTGGGGCGTATCGATATCGAGAAACGCGCCATGGCCCTCGACCGGGACTTCCGCCACCGCTTCGCTGTGCCTGGCGATCAGATGGCGGGCGCCGATATCGCCGTCGAGCGTCATCAATTCCTTGAAGAACCGGCGCGACCACAACACCGGATTGCCGCGCCTGCCGTCGCTGACCGGCACCGCGATCAAATTGCCGCGATCGGGCGCAAACGCCTCGATCAGCCGGTCGATCAGATGCGCATCGATCAGCGGCATGTCGCCGAGGCAGATCACCGCGCCGTCGGCATTGTCGGGCACCGCCGCGATGCCCGGCTTTGACCGAGCTCGCAAGCCCGTCGGCGAAATCCGGATTGCGCACGAACTTCACCTTGAGGCCGTGCCAGCGCCTTCTCGACCTGCTCGGCCTGATGGCCGGTGACGACGATCACGCCTGGCGCTTTCGAGGCCAGCGCCTGCTCGGTCACGATCCGGACCAGCGTCTTGCCGCCGAGTTCGGCCAGCAGCTTGTTGGGACCGCCCATCCGGGTCGAGCGCCCGGCGGCGAGAATGATCGCGGCGACATTGCGGTTGCCGTCGGCGCCGAGCTTGGCGCGCGGCTGCGGCCGCGTCACGATTTCCATCAACAGGCCGCCGACGCCCATGCCGGTCAGTTCGGCGCGCGTGACCTTGAGACCCGGCCAGCAGGCGCATCAGCACCCAGTCAAAGCCGTTCTCGACCGGCGAGCGCGCGCAGCCGGGCGCGCCCAGCACCGGCACGCCGCCGGCATTGCCGATCAGCAGCAGATTGCCGGGATCGACCGGCATGCCGAAATGCTCGATGGCGCCGCCGATGCTCGGTGATCGCCGCCGGAATCACGTCGCGCCGGTCGGCGATCGCGGAGGCGCCGAACACGATCACAAGCTCCGCGCCGAGACCGAGCAATTCCTTGATCGCGGCCGCCAGCGCCGTCTCGTCATGCGGCACGCGGCGCTCGGCGATGATGGTGGCGCCGGCCGGCGCCAGCCGCTCCGCCGTGACCCGCAAGGTCTTCTCCACCACCTTCGGCGCCAGCCCCGGCAGCAAGGTCGAGACGATGCCGACGCGCTTGATGGTGTAGGGCGCGATCCGCAACGCGCCGCCGCTCGCCGCCTGCCACCGCCGCGTCGCGCAGCTTGGCCTCGACCCCGAACGGAATGAGCTTGACGGTTGCGACCATCTCGCCTTCGACCACCGGCTTGTAGGCGGCGAGCGTCGCGAAGGTGATGGCTTCATCGACGCCGTTGATGCGGTCGACCGCGGCGCGGTCGACCACCAGCACGCCGGCCCTGGCCGCGAACAGATTGGCGCGGCCGGTAAAGGCGCGCTCGACATTGATGCCGTCGCCGGCGACGGCCTGCGCGATGCTGGCGGCGGCGACGTCCTCGGAGACGTCGCCGTCCTCGAGCCGCACCACGACGATTTCCTTGACGCCGGCCTGGTCGAGCGCCTCGACCTCGGCGGGACCGATCGTGGTGCCTTTCTTGAGCACCAGCGATCCCTGACGCAGGGTATGGACGGTGACGCCGCCGATCGCGTCCGCCGGACTGGCGGGACCGAATTTCATGCCGCGTCTTCTTTTTCTTTCGGCAACCGCAACTGCGCGGTGATCTCGGCCATGATCGCAACCGCGATCTCGGACGGCGAGACCGCGCCGATCGTGCAGGCCGATCGGCGCATGAATGCGCGCGATATCGGCATCCCTGGCGCCTTGCGCCTTCAGCCGCTCGCCGCGCTTGGCGTGGGTCTTTCGCGAGCCGAGCGCGCCGATATAGAAGCAGTCGCGCTCGAAGGCGTGCAGCAGCGCCGGATCGTCGATCTTGGGATCGTGGGTCACCGCGACGAACGCGGTGTAGTGATCGACATTGAGCGGCGGCAGCGCCACGTCGGGCCATTCGGCGATCAGCGGCACATCGGGAAATCGCTCGGGGCTGGCAAAGGCGGTGCGCGGATCGACCACCGTCACGTCATAATCCAGCGAGCGCGCCAGCGGCGCCAGCGCCTGGCTGATATGAACCGCGCCGATGATGACGAGCTTGCGCGGTCGGCGCATAGACGTTGAGAAACAGCTTCTTGCCGCCGGCCTCGATCATGCCGCTCTTGCCCATGCGCAACTGTTTTGTCAGCTCGGCGCGCAGCGGATCGGCGGCGAATGTCGGCGGCCTTGACCAGCCGCTGCTCGCCATTGGCGGTATCGGTGACGACGATCACCGGCCGCCGCGCGGCGCGCTCGGCATTGAGTTCTGCCAGCGTCTCAAGCTTCACGATTGGCCGACTTTCTCGACGAACACCCGGATGGTGCCGCCGCAGGACAGCCCGACATTCCACGCGGTCTCGTCGGCGACGCCGAATTCGAGCATTTTCGGCTGGCCGCTGGCGATCACATCGAGCGCCTCGGTGACCACCGCGCCCTCGACGCAGCCGCCGGAGACCGAGCCCAGAAACGTGCCGTCGTCGTTGATGACGAGGCTGGAGCCGGCCGGCCGCGGCGCCGAGCCCCAGGTCTCGACCACGGTGGCCAGCGCCACGCCATGGCCGGCCTTCTGCCAGTCCTCAGCCGCCTTGAGAATGTCTTCGTCGCGATTGAGCATGGGAGCCTCTTTCAAGCTGCGGAGCGGATCAGGCTGCGGTGATGCGGCGGCGACGCCGACGAAAGTGCCGCGATCAGCCCCTCGATTGAACTCAAATTATGTACCGGGCGGAATTCGTCAACGTGCGGCAGCATCATTTTGATGCCCTGCGCCTTGGCCTCGAAGCCGCCATAGCGCAGCAGCGGATTGAGCCAGATCAGGCGGCGGCAGGACCGGTGCAGCCGGTCCATCTCGAACGCCAGCCTGGCGTCGGCCTCGCGCTCCAGCCCGTCGGAAATCAACAGCACGATCGCGCCCTGCCCGAGCACGCGCCGGCCCCACAGCTTGTTGAAGGTATGCAGCGAGGTGGCGATCCGGGTGCCGCCGGCCCAGTCCTCCACCGTCGAGCGAACAGCTCGCCAGCGCCTCGTCGGGATCGCGCGCCCGCAAGCCCGCGTCACATTGGTCAGCCGGGTGCCGAACAGAAACACCGAGACGCGCTTGCGCGCATCGGTGATGGCATGCAGGAAATGCAGGAACAGCCGGGTATATTCGCTCATCGAGCCCGAGATATCGAGCAGCGCCACGATCGGCGCCGGCTTGTCGATCCGCCCGAGCCGATGGATATCGATGATGTCGCCGCCGGTGCGCAAGGATGCCGCGCAGGGTGCGGCGCATGTCGAGCCGCAAGCCCCGCGCGTCCGGCTGATAGCGGCGGGTGCGCAATTCGGCCTGCGGCAATTTCATCTGCGCGATGGCGCGGGTCACTTGCGCGATTTCGGCCGCGCTCATCTGCGCGAAATCCTTTTTCTGCAGCACTTCCTTGTCGGACACCGAGAGCCTGAGTTCCTGCTCCTGGGCCTGCGGCGCTTCGCTCATCTGCGGCTGCGACATCGCCTCCTGGACCCGGCGCGAGGCCGGCGGCGGCTTTTTCCTGGCGTGATCCGGCAGCGGCACCGAATCCAGCATGTGCTTCCAGTCCTCGGCGGCGCGGAAGAACAGGTCGAAGGCCTGCGCGAAGATCAGCGCATGCTCGTGGCGCTTGACGAAGATCGCCTCCAGCGTGGTGAAGACGTCGGCGCGGTTGCCGATCTCGATCACCTGCAGCGCATTCAGCGCATCGATCACCGCACCCGGCCCGACCGGAATCCCGGCCGCGCGCAACGCGCGGGCAAAGCCGACGACGTTGTCGGCGATCTGGCCGGTCGGGGGCGTCGAGATGATCGATGGCCATCAGTACCTCTCGTCATTCCGGGCGCGTCGCGAAGCGAGCGAACCCGGAATCTCGCGCCGCAACTTCAGATTCCGGATTCGCGCGAGCTGTCATCGGGTCCGCGCTTGCGCGACCGTTGGCGCGCCCCGGAATGACGCGGAGCATCAATTCTCGCTCGTCGCTTCCTTCAAAACCTTCTGCAGCGTGTCGCCCTGCATCCGCGCGATGTCGTCCTGGTATTTCAACAGCGCGCCGAGCGTATCGCCGACCACCTGCGGCGTCAGCGAGCGGGCGTCGAGTTCGGTCAGCGCGGTGGCCCAGTCGATGGTCTCGGCGACGCCCGGCGATTTGTAGAAATCCTGCTCGCGCAGCGCCTGCACGAAGCCGACCACCTGCTGCGACAATTTTGCGGAAATGCCGGGCACGCGCGATTTGACGATCGCAAGCTCGCGCTCGGCAGTGGGATAATCCACCCAGTGATAGAGACAGCGGCGCTTCAGCGCGTCGTGGATTTCGCGGGTGCGGTTCGAGGTGACGATCGACGATCGGCGGCTGCGGCGCCTTCACGGTGCCGAATTCGGGGATCGTCACCTGGAAGTCGCTGAGAGATTTCCAGCAGATAAGCCTCGAACGCCTCGTCGGCGCGGTCGAGTTCGTCGATCAGCAGCACCGGCGCGCCGGCGACATCCGGCTCCAGCGCCTGCAACAGCGGCCGCTTGATCAGATAGCGTTCGGCGAAAATGTCGCTGGACAGCTGGTCGCGATCGGTATCGCCGGCGGCTTCCGCGAGCCGGATCGCGATCATCTGCGCCGCGCTGTTCCACTCATAGACCGCGGAGGCGACGTCGAGGCCTTCGTAGCATTGCAGCCGGATCAGCTTTCGCCCGAGCGCCGCCGACAGCACCTTGGCGATCTCGGTCTTGCCGACGCCGGCCTCGCCTTCCAGAAACAGCGGCCGGCCCATGCGCAGCGACAGATAGGTCACCGTCGCCAGCGAGCGCTCGGCGAGATAGCCGCGCGAGGTCAGGAGTTCGAGCATCGCATCGACGGATGTGGGCAGCGCCGATGCACTCATGAGCAGAGCCAGTCTTGATGCGCCAGGACATTGGCAATGTCACGCTTTGCCGGTCGCGGCTTCGACGGCGCGGCGCGCCAGCACCGCGATCAGATGCGCGCGATATTCGGCGCTGCCGTGCAGGTCGCTGTTCAGTCCGTCCGCCGGCACCGTCAAGCCGTCGAGCGCCTTGGGCGAGAAGCGCTTCTTCAAGGCCTCCTCGAACGCGGTGACGCGGAACACGCCGTCGGAGCCGGCGCCGGTGACGGCGACGCGCACATCCGACGGACGCTTGGCGACGAACACCCCGACCAGCGCGTAGCGCGAGGCCTGGTTGCGGAATTTGATGTAGGCGGCCTTCTTCGGCAGCGGGAACATCACCTTGGTGATGATCTCGTCGCTCTCGAGCGCGGTCGTGAACAGCCCCTGGAAGAATTCTTCCGGCTTGAGGCGGCGCTTGTTGGTGACGATGGTGGCGCCGAGCGCGAGGCAGGCCGCGGGATAATCGGCGGTCGGATCGTTGTTGGCGAGCGAGCCGCCGATGGTGCCCTTGTGGCGCACCGCGGGATCGCCGATCAGGCCGGCGAGTTCGGCCAGCGCCGGGATCGCCTCGCCGACAATGGCCGAGGTCGCGACGTCGGCGTGCTTGGCGGTGGCGCCGATCACCAGCGAACGGCCCTTCATCTCGATGCCGTCGAGCCCCTCGATGTGGGAGAGGTCGACCAGATGCGGCGGGCTCGCGAGCCGCTGCTTCATGACCGGCAGCAAGGTGTGGCCGCCGGCGATCACCTTGGCGTCTTCATTCTTGACCAGGAGATTGGCGGCCTGCCGCACGGTCGCCGGACGATGATATTTGAATTCGTACATGAGGAATTCCTGATCGCCGTCGCGCTGATATCGTTACGCGAGATCGGAGTTCGCCATCGCCTTGGCGCCGGCCGCGATCGATTGAACGATGTTCTGGTAGCCGGTGCAGCGGCACAGATTGCCTTCGAGCTCTTCGCGGATGGTGTGGTCGCTGAGATCGTGGCCCTTGCGGTGGACGAGGTCGACCGCGGTCATGATCATGCCGGGCGTGCAGAAGCCGCATTGCAGGCCGTGATGCTCGCGGAACGCCTCCTGCATCGGATGCAGCGGCGCGCCGTCGGCGGCAAGGCCCTCGATGGTCTTGACCTCGTGCCCGTCGGCCATCACCGCCAGCGTGGTGCAGGATTTGACCGCCTTGCCGTCGAGATGCACGACGCAGGCGCCGCATTGCGAGGTGTCGCAGCCGACATGGGTGCCGGTCAGCCGCAGATTTTCGCGCAGAAACTGCACCAGCAGGGTACGGGGATCGACATTGGCGTTGACGGGATTGCCGTTCACGATCAGGGAAATCTTGGCCATTCAGCACTCTCTTCATCTGCACCGCCGCATTCGGCAGCACAGTCGATTAAAATCATTCCAAGGCCATAATATGGGCCATCCCGGCAATGAGCAACCTCGCCGGGGCATGGCCTGACATGACTTTAGGCGGCGACTTCAGCGATGGCCTTAGCCTTGCACCCTAGCCCTGCACCGCCTTGGCGAAATTCGCGAAAAACTCGTCGGCCAGTTTCTTGGCCGAACCGTTGATCAGCCGCTGGCCGAGCTGGGCCAGCTTGCCGCCGATCTGCGCCTCGACATTGTAGGTCAACAAGCGTGCCGCCGTCCTTGTCGGCCAGCGCCACCGTGGCGCCGCCCTTGGCGAAGCCGGCGACGCCGCCCTCGCCTTCGCCCGAAATCTTGTAGCCGTTCGGCGGATCGAGATCGCTCAGCGTCACCTTGCCCTTGAAGCGGGCCGACACCGGCCCGACCTTCATCTTGGCGACCGCGCGGAAACCGTTGTCCTCGGTTTTCTCCAGTTCCTCGCATCCGGGGATGCAGGCCTTGAGCACCTCCGGATCGTTCAATTTGGTCCACACGGCCTCGCGCGGCGCCGCAAGCTGGACTTCGCCGTTCATCGTCATGGCCATGGTGGTGCCTCCCGTCGTTCGCATCGCCCTAAGTCTTGCTCCCCAAGTAAAGCACGCACGCCCAAAAGGAAGGGGACCGGCGGACGAGGAGCGATGCATATTCGCAGCGCAACAGACTTGCCGACTTGCGAGCGCTTTGGGGATTGGCAGAGGCCGGCGGGAATGGTTAGGTCGCGCGCATCATGAGCACCTCCCTCTCGCCCCTGCTCGCGCCGATGCTGTCGAGCGCCGCCATGCGCGCCGTCTGCGACGATGTGGCGTGCCTGCAGCACATGCTCGATTTCGAAGCAGCGCTGGCGCGCGCCGAAGCGGCTGACCGGCGTCATCCCCGACAGCGCGGCGGCGCCGATCGCAGCAGCCTGCAAGGCCGACGTCGTTCGATCTTGCCGCGCTGGCGCGAGGCCGCGACGCGGTCCGGCAATCTCGCGATCCCGCTGGTCAAGGCGCTCACCGCCGATGTCGCCAAGGCCGACGCCGAGGCCGCGCGCTATGTGCATTGGGGCGCCACCAGCCAGGACGTGATCGATACCGCCGCCATGCTGACCTTGCGCGCCGCCATCGATGCGCTGCTGGCCGATCTCGACCGCGCCATCGCGGGCTTTGCCAGGCTCGCGCGGCAGCATCGCGACACCGCGATGGTGGCGCGCACCTGGCTGCAGCATGCGCTGCCGATGCCGTTCGGCCTGAAGCTCGCGGAATATGCCGCAGCGCTTGCACCGCTCGCGCAGCGCGATTGCAGCGGCTGCGCAGCGAAGCGCTGGCGCTGCAGTTCGGCGGCGCCGCCGGCACGCTGGCCGCGCTCGGCGACAAGGGATGGCGGGTCGCGGAAAAACTCGCGCAGGAGCTTGAGCTGCCGCTGCCGGATGCGCCGTGGCACACCCATCGCGACCGCATCGCGGAGGCGGCTTCGGTGTTGGCGATCCTCGCCGGCACCTGCGGCAAGATCGCCCGCGATGTGTCGCTGATGATGCAGACCGATGTCGCCGAGGCGTTCGAGCCGTCGGGCGAAGGCCGCGGCGGCTCGTCCACCATGCCGCACAAGCGCAACCCGGTCGCGGCCGCGACCGCGCTGGCCGCGGCCACCATGGCGCCCAATCTGGCGGCGACGATGTTCGCGGCCCAGGTGCAGGATCACGAGCGCAGCGCCGGGCCGTGGCACGCGGAATGGCCGACCTTGCCGACGCTGCTGCTCGTCACCTCGGGCGCGCTCGCCGCCATTGTCGATATCGCCGAAGGCCTGGAAGTCGATGCCGCGCGCATGCGCGTCAATCTCGACGCCACCGATGGGCTGATCATGGCCGAAGCGGTGACGATGGCGCTGGCGGAAAAGATCGGCAAGAGCGAGGCCCATCATCTGGTGGAGGCCGCGAGCAAAAAGGCCGTCGCCGAGAAGAAAGACCTGCGCGAGGTGCTGGCCGGCGATCCGAAGGTCACCGCGCATCTCGACGCCGGAGAAACTCGCAGAATTGTTCGAGCCGATGGCCTATCAGGGCGTCTCGCAGGCCCTGATCGACCGCCTGCTCGCCTCGCTCGACGACAATAAAAAGATAGCCGGAGAAATTCCGATGCCGATGATCGACGCCGACGGTTGCCTGCTCAACGTATCCGTCGAAGGCCGCGACGGCGGACCGACCCTGATGCTGTCGAATTCGCTGGGCTGCACCCTGCAGATGTGGGAGCCGCAGATGAAGGCGCTCACGCAGCTGTTTCGCGTGATCCGCTATGACCGGCGCGGCCACGGCAAATCCGGCGTGCCGCCCGGCCCCTATTCCATGGAGCGCTTCGGCCGCGACGTGCTGGCGATCCTCGATGATCTCAACATCGAGAAGATGCATTGGTGCGGGCTGTCGATGGGCGGCATGGTCGGACAGTGGCTCGGCGCCAACGCGCCGCGAGCGATTCGACAAGATCATTCTCGCCAATACCGCCTGCTACTATCCCGATCCGACCAACTGGCTCAACCGCATCAAGGCGGTGAAGGAAGGCGGCATCGCCGCGGTCGCCGATACCGTCATCGCCGGCTGGCTGACCGGCGGATTTCCGCGAGCGCGAGCCGCAGATCACGGCGAACATGAAGGCCATGCTGCTCGCCTCGCCGGTGCAAGGCTATCTCGCCTGCTGCGAAGCCCTGAGCACGCTCGATCAGCGCGCGCTGCTGCCGAAGATCAAAAGCCCGACGCTGGTGATCGCCGGACGCCACGACATGGCGACGCCGGTCGCGGCCGGCGAATTCATCCGCAGCCAGATTCCCGGCGCCGCCTGACGATCCTCGACGCCGCGCATATTTCCAATGTCGAACAGCCGCACGCCTTCACCGATGCCGTGGTCGGCTTCCTGACGCAACGCTAACGCTAACAACGTCATTGCGAGCCAACGGGTCGCAATGGCGGGAGGGCTTCAAATGGACGATCAAAAACGCCGCGACGACGGCATGGTCCAGCGCCGCAAGGTGCTCGGCGATGCCTGGGTCGACAAATCGATCGCCAACAAGAATTCGTTCAACGCCGATTTCATCGACCTGATCACGCGCCATGCCTGGGGCGAAATCTGGACCCGGCCGCATTTCGACCAGCGCACCCGGCGCGTGCTGGTGATCGGCACCATGGTCGCGCTCGGCCAATGGGACGAATTCCGCCTGCACGTGCGCGCAGCACTGACCGAAGGCGGCTTCACGCCCGACGATATCAAGGAAATCCTGCTGCAGCAGGCGATCTATTGCGGCGTGCCCGCCGCCAACCACGCCGTCAAGGAGGCGTCAGCGATTGTCCAGGAGCTGGGGCTGCTGAAGGGATAGATCGTGCGGTCATCGCTGCGATCGGCCTGCGGCTGAGCGCGGACGCTCGACCAGCAGCACGATCGCGGTGCCGAGCAGCATCAACAATTCGGTCGCATGCAGCCGAAGCGCCTCGGTCTCGCCGACCTGCGAGGCCATCACCATGCTGGCAAAGCTGATCACGCTGCCGATGCGCAAGCGCCATCGCCAGCGCTTCGTCGCAACCGCCGGTCTTGCGGATCGCGGGGCGGGTGATGAAAACCAGGAAGATCGCGAAAAACGCGACGACCGTGAGCCTGCCCAGCGCCAGCAGCCACGCGAAGCGGACCGTGGTCAGTCGCCGCCAGTTGCAGATGATCGCTGACGAACAGCGCGACCGAAATGTTCGGCCGCTCATAGAGGCCGTGGATCGGCGAAATCATGATCCTGAAGGCGACGATGGTCCAGGTCGGAATGAAATAGGCCGCCAGCAGCGCGCCGTTGAATGAACTGATCCGCCAGTTTGTCGACATGTCGCTTCCCGCTTTGCTCCCGCGGCGCTTCCGGATGCGGAGCGCCGCGGCTTTCGCGGGGAGGTAACGCGCTTAAACTGCGACGGGCAATTTAAACCCTTTGTTTACCTTAATCGGCGGACGGCCGGCGACCCGGCGTCCGTCCCAACGAAGAAAAGTCCCGCCTTTCGGCGGGACTTTCCTGCTCTCGCTTGGCGGTCGAAGTCCGAACTAGCGATCCGCCCTTGCCCTGCTGGTCCGGGGTTCTTGCTGGCCAGGTTTCTGGCCCTGACGGTTCGGATCCTGCTGCTGCTGGCCGGGCTTCTGGCCGCCGCCCTGCTGCTGGCCGGGCTTCTGGCCCGGGTTCTGGTTCTGCTGGCCCGGATTCTGGTTCTGGTTGGACATCGGGATCTCCCTTGTTGAACGTAGTCGCGAGATAACTCGAAGAGCCCGGCATTGGTTTCAGCGGAACTCCGGGTTCCGTCGCGATTATTGCGTGGCGACGGCTTGTCGCGACTGCGGCCGCGGAACCGGCGTGCCAAAACTACCTATGTACAAGCCCTTCGAGCCGCGCTCGCGCGCTGTTGCCGCCCCGGGTTCCCGCTGTTAGAAAATGGCACGACGCGTCGTTCCGGCTGCCGGGGCCATCGCCGCGTTTGTTGAAGCGGGCATTTTCTTTCGGCAAACCGGGTCCACTTTGCCGGAAAATGCTCAAACAGCGGCAGCGCATGGACTATTTCGCCCAGCAACTGATCAACGGCATCGTGCTCGGCTCGATCTACGGCCTGATCGCCATCGGCTACACCATGGTCTATGGCATCGTCGGCATGATCAATTTCGCCCATGGCGACATCTTCATGATCGGCGGCTTCATCGCGCTGATCTCGTTCCTGATCCTGGTCTCGATCGGCCTCACCGTGGTTCCGGTGATCCTGCTGATCGTGCTGCTGGTGTCGATGGCGATCACCGCGCTCTACGGCTGGACGGTGGAGCGCATCGCCTACCGGCCGCTGCGGCACTCGTTCCGCCTCGCGCCGATGCTGTCGGCGATCGGCATGTCGTTCGTGCTGTCCAACTACTCGCAGGTCGCGCAGGGCGCGCGGGTCAAACCGGTGCCGCCGATCATCACCGGCGGCTATACCCTGCATGAAGGCGCGGCGGCTTCGTGGTGCGGCTGTCCAACGTGCAGATCGTCGTCGTCGTCACCACCATCGTGCTGCTCGCGATCTTCACCTGGCTGGTGGCGCGGACCCGGCTCGGCCGCGACATGCGCGCCTGCGAGCAGGACCAGACCATGGCGGCGCTGCTCGGCGTCGATGTCGACCGCACCATCTCCATGACCTTCGTGATCGGCGCCGCGCTCGCCGCGGTCGCCGGCATGATGTACCTGCTCTATTACGGCCTGGTGGATTTCTTCATGGGCTTTGTCGCCGGCATCAAGGCGTTCACCGCCGCCGTGCTCGGCGGCATCGGCTCGCTGCCCGGCGCGATGCTGGGCGGGCTTGCGATCGGCCTGATCGAGACGCTGTGGTCGGCCTATTTCTCGGTCGAGTACAAGGACGTCGCCGCGTTCTCGATCCTGATCGTCGTGCTGATCTTCCTTCCGACCGGCCTGCTCGGCCGGCCCGAAGTTGAAAAAGTTTGACGGGCGACGGCGTGACCGCATCCGCGCCCGAACCGACGCCCGCTTCGCGCGCGCCCGGCGTCGCCTTCATCTTCAAGAAAGCCCTGATCAGCGCGCTGGTGGCGCTGGTGCTGTTTTCGCTGATGATCGGCATCCGCACCGAAGCCGGGCCCACCGGGCAATTGATCTACTGGACGCGGTTCGGCGATCTCGCCGCCATGGTCGCCATCGTGTTCGGCGGCAGCATCGTCGTCGAATTGCTGCGGCAATGGTGGGGACCGGTCGGCACCGTCAGGATCGTTCCGCCGTCCGTGCAAAGCGCGCTGGCGATCGCGCGGCGCGGCGGTCGCGCCGGTGCTGCTGATCTTCACGTTTCTGGTGCCGGTGATCTTCTACGATCAGCGCTACATCCTCGATCTCGGCATCCTGGTGCTGACCTATGTGATGCTGGGATGGGGACTGAACGTGGTGGTCGGCCTCGCCGGCCTGCTCGATCTCGGCTATGTCGCGTTCTACGCCGTCGGCGCCTATTCCTACGCGCTGCTGGCGACCAATTTCGGCCTGTCGTTCTGGGTCTGCCTGCCGCTGGCCGGCATCCTGGCGGCGTTCTGGGGCGTGCTGCTGGGCTTTCCGGTGCTGCGGCTGCGCGGCGACTATCTCGCCATCGTCACGCTGGCGTTCGGCGAGATCATCCGCCTCGTCATCATCAACTGGCAAAGCCTGACCGGCGGCCCGAACGGCGTCTCCGGCATTCCGCGGCCGACCTTGTTCGGCATTCCGCTGACGCCCGGGCGATGACGGCCTTGCGGCCAAGCTCGGCATCGAATTCTCGCCGACCCATCGCATCGTGTTTCTGTTCTACCTGATCCTGGCGCTGGCGCTGCTCACCAACTGGGTGACGATCCGGCTGCGCCGCCTGCCGATCGGCCGCGCCTGGGAAGCGCTGCGCGAGGACGAAGTCGCCTGCCGCGCGCTCGGCATCAACACCACCACGACCAAGCTGACCGCATTCGCGACCGGCGCCATGTTCGGCGGTTTCGCCGGCGCGTTCTTCGCCACCCGACAAGGCTTCATCAGCCCGGAATCCTTCACCTTCCAGGAATTGGCGCTGGTGCTGGCGATCGTCGTGCTCGGCGGCATGGGCTCGCAGCTCGGCGTCGCGCTCGCCGCGCTGACCATGATCGGCGGCTTCGAGCTGTTTCGCGGCCTCGACCAGTACCGCATGCTGGTGTTCGGCGTCGCGATGGTGCTGCTGATGATCTGGCGGCCGCGCGGGCTGATCGGCCACCGCGCGCCGACCGTGTTCCTGCGGCACAGCCAGGCGATCTCCTCCGACCTCGTCAAGGAGGGCCACGGATGAGCGGCGATGACATTCTCAGCCGTCGATCATCTGTCGATGCGCTTCGGCGGCATCGTCGCCGTCAACGATCTGTCGTTTGGCGCCGGAGCGGCGCAAGATCACCGCGCTGATCGGGCCGAACGGCGCCGGCAAGACCACCGTGTTCAACTGCATCACCGGCTTCTACAAGCCGACCGTCGGCACCATGCGGCTGACGCATGATGACGGCCGCAGATCCAGCTCGAGCGGCTGAACGATTTCCGGATTTCCAAGCAGGCCAAGGTCGCGCGCACCTTTCAGAACATCCGGCTGTTTCCCGGCATGACCGCGCTCGAAAACCTGATGGTCGCGCAGCACAACGCGCTGATGCGCGCCTCCGGCCTGACCTTTCTCGGGCTGATCGGCGCGCCGTCCTGGCGCGCGGCCGAAAAGCGCGCGATCGATCTGGCGCGGCTCTGGCTCGACCGCATCGGGCTGCTCGACCGCGCCGACGATGCCGCCGGCAATCTGCCCTATGGCGATCAGCGCCGCCTCGAAATCGCGCGCGCGATGTGCACCGAACCGGCTTTGCTGTGCCTCGACGAGCCGGCCGCCGGACTGAACGCGCGTGAAAGCGCCGCGCTGAGCGAGCTGTTGCTCTCGATCCGCGCCGACCACGGCACCTCGATCCTGCTGATCGAGCACGACATGTCGGTGGTGATGGAAATTTCCGACCACGTCGTGGTGATGGACTACGGCGTCAAGATCGCCGAAGGCACGCCGCAGGACGTCCGCGACGATCCCAAGGTGATCGCGGCCTATCTCGGCGCCGACGAGGAAGAAGCGATCGCGGTGATGGAGAGCGGAACGTGACCGCGCCATCCGCCGCGCCCCTGCTCGCGATCCGCGGCCTTGCGCGCCGCCTACGGCAAGATCGAGGCGCTGAAGGGCGTCGATCTCGACATCAACGCCGGCGAGATCGTCGCCCTGATCGGCGCCAATGGCGCCGGCAAGTCGACGCTGATGATGACGATCTTCGGCAAGCCGCGCGCCCGCGCCGGACAGATCCTGTTCGACGGCCGCGACATCACCGATGTGCCGACCCACGAGATCGCCCGGCTGCGCATCGCGCAGTCGCCCGAAGGCCGCCGGATTTTCCCGCGCATGAGCGTCGCGGAAAACCTGCAGATGGGCGCCGACGCCACCGATAGCAGCGAGGCCGACCGCGCCGCCGGGCTGGAACGCGTGCTTCACGCTGTTTCCGCGGCTGAAGGAGCGCATGACCCAGCGCGGCGGCACCTTGTCCGGCGGCGAGCAGCAGATGCTGGCGATCGGCCGCGCGCTGATGAGCCGCCCTCGCCTGTTGATGCTGGACGAGCCGTCGCTCGGCCTGGCGCCGCTGATCGCGCGCCAGATTTTCGACGCCATCCGGACCCTGAACCGGCAGGACGGCCTCACCGTGCTGATCGTCGAGCAGAACGCCAATCACGCGCTGCGGCTCGCCCATCGCGGCTATGTCATGGTCAACGGCCTGATCACGCTGAGCGGAACCGGCAGCGAGCTGTTGCAGCGTCCCGAAATCCGCGCCGCCTATCTGGAAGGCGGCCGGCGGGGCTAGCGTTCCCGACAGCACCGAACTGCGGCAAGATGCTGGCGAACGGACCGTGGATTTGCCCGAAAATTGCCGATGACTTCGCGGCAAAATCAGCCGACAATGGCCGTGATTTTCGAACCCGGCGCTGCCCGGGTACTTCCCGTAGCGATCACCCGCGAGGATCCCTCATGAAATCATTGAAGCTCATCGGCCTGGCATTGGGCGCATCGCTTGCGCTGTCGACGGCAGCGCTTGCGCAGGACATCACCGTCGCCGTGGCGGGCCCGATGACGGGCGGCGAATCCGCGTTCGGCCGCCAGATGAAGAACGGCGCCGAACAGGCGGTGGCGGATCTCAACGCCGCCGGCGGCCTGCTCGGCAAGAAACTGGCGCTGGACGTCGAGGACGATGCCTGCGATCCCAAGCAGGCGCGCTCGGTCGCGGAAAAAATCGCCAGCGCGAAAATCCCGTTCGTCGCGGGCCACTATTGCTCGTCGTCGTCGATCCCGGCGTCGGAAGCCTATGCCGACGGCAACGTGCTGCAGATCACGCCGGCCTCGACCAATCCGCTGTTCACCGAGCGCAAGCTCTGGAACGTGGCGCGGGTCTGCGGCCGCGACGATCAGCAGGGCCTGGTCGCCGCCGACTACATCGCGAAGAATCTACAAGGGCAAGAACGTCGCCATCCTCAACGACAAGACCACCTACGGCAAAGGTCTCGCCGACGAGACCAAGAAGGCGCTCAACAAGGCCGGCTTCACCGAAAAGATGTTCGAGTCCTACAACAAGGGCGACAAGGATTTTAACGCGATCGTCTCGCGCCTGAAGCGCGACAACATCGATCTGGTCTATGTCGGCGGCTACCATCAGGAAGCCGGCCTGATCCTGCGCCAGATGCGCGACCAGGGCCTGCAGACCGTCCTGATGGCGGGCGATGCGCTGGCCGACAAGGAGTTCGCCTCGATCACCGGGCCCGCCGGCGAAGGCACGCTGTTCACCTTCGGTCCCGACCCGCGCAACAAGCCGACCGCCAAGGCCATCGTCGAGAAGTTCAAGGCCAAGAACATCGATCCCGAAGGCTACACGCTCTACACCTACGCCGCGATGCAGGTCTGGTCGCAGGCGGTGAAGAAGGCCGGCACCACCGATCCGAAGAAGGTGATGGACACGATCAAGGCCGGCGCCTGGGATACCGTGATCGGCAACGATGGAGTTCGACGCCAAGGGCGACATCAAGCAGATCGACTATGTCGTCTACAAATGGGACGCCAAGGGCGGCTACACCGAAATCAATCCCAAAGGTTCTTAGCTCACGAGGGTTCTTAAATCGCCCGGACTCTTAATGAGCCCGGGCTCTTCATGAGATAGACCGACTCGGCCTCCACCGCACTTGCGCGAGCATTGATCGTGAAGCGATTGGATATCGGGATTTGTTGGGCCCTTATGTGTGGCTCGGCCTCTGCGCAAGCGCCGTCCGAATTTGCGATCATTGATGCCAAATTGAAGACCTGCCTTGTAAAGGCAGACGGAGTCACGCCAGCAATCGACAATTGCAACGAACAAGCCAAGAGCTCCGCGGATTTGATTCTCAATCGCATATATGGCGACTGGGTTGAGCAACTAAAGCACCCAGCGAAAGACGAGGTCACTGACAGCGCAGAAATCTTGAAGCGACTTGTAGCTTCGGAACGCGCCTGGATCACCTATCGCGACACGAGCTGCAACCTTGAGAGTATCTCAATGCTTGGGGGCACCGGCGAGACAAACGTGTACGGGCACTGCCTATATGTCAAAACCATGCAGCGCGTGCTTGACCTACAAGGCGTTCAGGGTAACCGATAGAAGTGCTCGTCATATCATCGTCGGTCCCCGGCGGCAGGCCGGCAATCAATCCGACGCCCGCTATTCGGCGCTCGCCTCAAGACCGGGCGGTTGCGCGCCCGTCACTCCGGACTTGCCGCGAAAGCCCTTTCTCAAACGGGCTCTTGGGTCACAAGGTTTGTTCGGCCTAAAAGGCCGCTCCTTCTCCGAGACCATCGCCGGCCGTCGACTGGCCAACTGCCTTGCGCGCCGTTTCGATGGCACCCATCAGCTCGTTCGGGCGGAACGGCTTTTGCAGGCAGACGACATCAGCCAGTTCAGGCCATTGCGACACAAAGTCGAGCGCTGCCATTCCCGATATGGCGACAACAGCCAGCTCGCGCGTGCGTTCGCGCATCATGGTGATGAGGTCGAAACCGTTGGTTCCCTCGAGGAAGATATCGACGATCGCCGCATCAAAGCTTGCCCCTTCGATGATCGCCTTCAGTGCGGCCGCGGCATTCGCTGCTTCGACGATTTCGAAATGATGGACCCGCAGCACGATCGAGATCATCGCGCGGACGTGCGCCTCGTCGTCAACTACAAGAATGCGGGGCATCGCCTACTCCCGGATCGGCTTTGGTTCAGCCTACGTTGAAATCTCGAATTTTGGGAAACGCCCTGACGGATTATTCGCCGTGTAAAGTAAAGGGGTGGTTACGCCCATCAAGTGGCTTTTGCCGGCTGCTCGTTTCGGTAGTATGGAACCTTGAATTGAGCCATAAACTTACGGACGAGGTAACGCCGGGAGCCGCTGCAATCGACCAATCGGCTAGATACGCGGGCGCGACGAATCCTGATAGTCTGCCTGTGCGGTGCGACAAATGGCGCGTAGATGCCAGTTTGCAGGAGGGGTTGTGCAGGCGGCCAACAATCGTAGCATTTTTCTCTCGACCATGCCGGCCTCTCGCCGTGATCGCAGGGCCGCCTGGGCCGTTGTCGTTGTCTCGTCGCTCCTGTTCGCCTGCGCGGCGCCGTTTGCCGGTGCCGCTAACGCCCGTTCCGGCGTTCGTTGCGAGCTATCAATCGGTGCTCGCGATCGAATGATCTTATCACCGCGATCCTGCTCTTTTTGCAGTTCGGCCTGTTGCGCTCGCGGGCGCTGCTGTTGCTCGCGAGCGGATATCTGTTCACTGCAGTGGCAGCGATCGTCCACGCTCCTGACCTTTCCAGGCGTGTTTGCGCCAACCGGGCTTTTCGGCGCCGGGCCGCAGACAACAGCCTGGCTCTACATGGTCTGGCACGGTGGATTTCCGCTTGTCGTGCTCGGCTACGCGCTGCTGAAAGGGAAGGATGGCGGCGCCAAAATACGGGGATCGGTCGGCGCAGCGATCCTTGGAAGCGTCATTGCGGTCGGCGTTACGATGTCAGTCGTGGCCTGGGTCGGCATTGCCAGGCATGACATTCTACCGATCATCGTGAGCGGGGGGCACTTTAACTCCGCCCTGGTCGGCGTCGTGTCGGTGGTGTGGTTTCTCAGCCTCGCCGCCCCCTGCTCGTGCTGTGGTTTCGGCGACCGCATTCAGTGATCGACATCTGGCTGATGGTCGTGCTCTGCGCCTGGCTGTTCGACATTGCGCTGTCGGCGATCGTCAACGCGGGCAGATATCGATCTGGGCTTTTATGTCGGCCGGATCTACGGGGCCTGTGCCGCGAGTTTCGTGCTGGCGGTATTGCTGATCGACAACGTCGACCTGCAAGCCCAGTTGGCCCGCCTGTTCGCATCGCTTTGGCAGGCAGGCGGCCTCCGAAAGGGACCGTCACACCGAGCGCGAGCGGCTGTTCAGCGCGGTGGTGGAATCATCCAACGACGCGATCATCACCCAGGCGCTCGACGGCACCATCACCGGCTGGAACCGGGCCGCCGAACGCCTGTTCGGATATACCGCGGCGGAAGCGGTCGGCCAGCGCATCGACATCATTGTTCCGCCCGACCGTCGCGCCGAGGTGCACGATATCCTCGATCGGGTAGGCCGAGGCGAAGCCGTCGAACATCACGAAACCGTGCGGCGTGCACAAGGACGGCAGGCAAGTGCATGTGTCGCTGGCGATCTCGCCGATCAGATCGGCGGCGGGAGAGATCGTCGGCGCCTCCAAGATCGCGCGCGACATCACCGAGAGCAGCAGAACCGCAAAAGGCGCTCAACCAGGAGATCGAGGAGCGGCGGCGCATCTTCGAGACCTCGCAGGATCTCATCCTGGTCACCGACACCAAGGGCACCTTCGTTCAGGTCAGCCCGAGCTCGATGACCATCCTGGGCTATCGGCCTGACGAGATGATCGGGCACAGCGCGGTCGAATTCATTCATCCCGACGATCTCGACAGCACACGCGAGGAGATGCGGCACGGCGCGGCGCGGCCGGCAGATGCGCAACTTCGAGACCCGCTACGTCCACAAGGACGGCGCAGGCGGTGACGCTGACATGGATGGGGACATGGTCGGAGCCGGTGCGGCGGCACTTCTTCGTCGGCCGCGACCTGACCGAAAAGCAGGCCGCGGAAGCGCAATCTGCGGCAGGCCCAGAAGATGGAAGCGGTCGGCCAGTTGACCGGCGGCGTCGCCCATGACTTCAACAATATCCTGACCGTCATCACCGGAACCATCGGAATCCTGGCGGACGCCGTCGCCGACCGCCCCGAACTCGTCGCGATCGCCAAGATGATCGACGAGGCCGCCGAGCGCGGCGCGCAATCTGACCAAGCACCTGCTCGCCTTTGCGCGCAAGCAGCCGCTGCAGCCGCGCGAAATCGACGTCAATTCGCTGATGCTCGAAACCGTGAAGCTGCTGCGCCCGACGCTCGGCGAGCAAATCCAGATCGATCGCCGCTGCTGGCCGAAGACGCCTGGACCGCGCTGGTCGATCCGAGCCAGCTCACCACCGCGATCCTGAATCTTGCGCTGAACGCGCGCGATGCCATGCCGAACGGCGGCAAGCTCGTGCTCGAGACCAGCAACGTCTATCTCGATGAAGGCTATGCCGGCATGCACAGCGAGGTCACGCCGGGAAACTATGTCATGATCGCCGTCAGCGACACCGGCTCCGGGATTCCGGCCGCGGATCTGGAACAGGGTGTTCGATCCCTTCTTCACCACCAAGGAAGTCGGCAAGGGCACCGGCCTTGGTCTCAGCATGGTGTTCGGCTTCGTCAAGCAGTCGAACGGCCACATCAAGATCTACAGCGAGGAAGGCCACGGCACGACGCGTGAAGATCTACCTGCCGCGGGCGACCGGGCTGCAGCAGACCGCGACGAAGCGCTGGCGGCTTCCGCATTGCGAGGCGGCGACGAGGTCGTCCTGGTCGTCGAGGACGATGCGCTGGTGCGCAAATATGTGATCACCCAGATCGAGAGCCTTGGCTACACGACGCTTGAGGCGCGCCAACGCCGCCGAAGCGCTCGACATCATCGACAACGACGCCACCATCGACCTGCTGTTCACCGACGTGATCATGCCCGGGCCCGATGAACGGCCGCCAGCTCGTCGACGAGGCGCTGAAGCGGCGCCCGGCGCTCAAGACGCTGTTCACCTCGGGCTATACCGAAAATGCCATCGTGCATCACGGCCGGCTCGACTCCGGCGTGTTGCTGCTTGCCAAGCCGTATCGCAAATCCGATCTCGCGAAGATGATCAGGCGCTGGCAGTTGAGGTTCGGACTGTATATCCATGGCGTATCGAGGATGCGATCAGCCGGATCGGACCGCACTTGAAAAATCTCCTCACCGATATTGCCGGCGTCCGCGTCGGCCACGCCGACGACGCGGCGCTGGCGTCCGGCGTCACCGCGATGATTTTCGACACGCCCGCGGTGGCGGCGATCGATGTGCGCGGCGGCGGTCCCGGCACCCGCGAGGGCGCGCTGCTCGATCTCGCCAACACCGTGGAAGCGGATCGACGCCATCGCGCTCTCGCGGCGGCTCGGCGTTCGGGCTGGAGGCCGGCGGCGGCGTGCAGGCCTGGCTCGCCGAACAGGGCCGCGGCTTTGCGGTGCGCGAAGCGGTGATTCCGATCGTGCCCGGCGCGATCTGTTTCGATCTGCTCAATGGCGGCGACAAGAAATGGGGCCGCTTCGCGCCCTACCGCGATCTCGGCTATGCCGCGGCCGCGGCCGCCGCGACCGATTTCGCGCTCGGCAGCGTCGGCGCCGGGCTCGGCGCCACCACCGCGAATTTCAAGGGCGGGCTCGGCTCGGCGTCGGCGGCGACGCCAGGCGGCGTCAAGGTCGCGGCGCTCGCCGTGGTCAATGCGGTCGGCAGCGTCACGGTCGGCGACGGGCCGTGGTTCTGGGCCGCGCCGTTCGAGATCGACGGCGAATTTGGCGGGCGCGGATTGCCGCCGTCGTTCACGCCGGACATGCTGACGATGCGTCTCAAGGGCGGCGCGGCCGCGACGTCGGCGGAAAACACCACGCTGGCGGTGGTCGTGACCGACGCGGTCCTGACCAAAGCCGCAGGCCAAGCGGCTTGCCATGATCGCGCAGACCGGATTTGCCCGCGCGATCTATCCGGTGCACGCGCCGCTCGACGGCGACGTGGTGTTCGCCGCCGCGACCGGCGAAAAGCCGATCGATCCGCTGGTCGGCCTCACCGAACTCGGCATGGTCGCGGCCAATGTGGTGGCGCGCGCGATCGCGCGCGGCGTCTACGCGGCGACCGCACTGCCCTTCCCCGGCGCGTTGCCGGCGTGGAAGGATCGTTTCGGCTAGGTCGCACGCTGGAGCAGCGGATTGCAAACCGGCTCAGACGCTGATCGAAAG
The DNA here is from genome assembly GCA_963713785.1 of uncultured Alphaproteobacteria bacterium. GTDB lineage: Bacteria > Pseudomonadota > Alphaproteobacteria > Rhizobiales > Xanthobacteraceae > Bradyrhizobium. The sequence continues at coordinate 69,506 of CAVQNB010000007.1, read as the reverse complement.
CGAGCGGTGGCGCCGGACGAGATCGCCTGGCCTCGCGCTGCATCATCTGCTCGATGCAGATTGTAGGACGACGTCGCGCTGAACTGGAAGCCGTCGAGGCGGCGGGCGTCGTCAGCGTCACCTTCGAACCGTCGGCATAGGTGATCGAGGTCGTGGTCGAGCCGTCGCTGTTGGTGACCGAGTTGCTGGATGCGCCGGCCAGCGCCTGCAGCAGCGGATCGGTGTTCGATCCGCTGGTGCTGCTCGGTCGCTGCTGCGCTGGCATCGCCGGAGCCGTCGGCATGATGATGGTGATGGCCGCCCTTGCCGCCTGTGCCCTTCAGCGCCGTCGACAATTCGTCGAGGCTGACCGTGCCGTCGCCATTGGTATCGAGCTTGTTGAAGACGTCGTCGGCCTGCGCGAGGTTGGTTCCGCCGGCGCCGAGCGCGTTTTCGAATTCCGATTTGGTGATCTGGCCGTCGCCATTGGTGTCGATCTGCGAGAACAGATCCTGCAGCGCGCTTGACGGGCTGGTCGATGCCGAGCGTGGTCGCGCCGTCGATGACTGGCTTTGCGCCGCCAGCAGCGCGCTCATGGTGGCCGGCGATATCTGCGAAAAGCCGGTGGACCCGGAAGCCGGCGTCGAACTTCCCGCAGCCGCGGCTGCCGCCGGATATCGAAGGAGGCCGTCGAGCCTGGCCGAAGCCGGTCGACTGGCGCCGACGACGATTTCGACGAGGTCAGCGATTGGATCGCGTCCAGCGCGGACGACGCGGCGCCAAGAGCAAACAGCATGGCAGAACTCCGACAAATGCCGCAGAGCGCGGCCTCTCACCTTCACTGCCCGATGGATCAGCAAACCCCGTGCCATCGCGAAAAACCCAATAAAATCGGGGTTTTTCGGCGTCCGGAACGGCCGCGGCCCGCCCGGCAATTGATGCCGCCGCGGCAGAATTTTCCTGCCCCACGGCGGTCCGGCCACCGCCGCATTGCCCGCAGGCCTTGCGCATGTTACGCGAAGCCATTCCGCAACGCTTCGAAGTGGTCCCGGGAAAGCGCACATGTCCCAGCAATTTGCGTCACGCCCCCTCGTCATCGCGCCGTCGATCCTGGCGTCCGATTTCGCCAAACTGGGCGAAGAGGTCCGCGCCGTCGATGCGGCCGGCGCCGACTGGATCCATCTCGACGTGATGGACGGGCATTTCGTTCCCAACATTTCCTACGGCCCCGACGTCATCAAGGCGATGCGCCCGCACACCAAGAAGATCTTCGACGCGCATCTGATGATCTCGCCGTGCCGATCCCTATCTCGAGGCCTTCGCCAAGGCCGGCTGCGATCACATCACGGTGCATGCCGAGGCCGGCCCGCATCTGCATCGCTCGCTGCAGGCGATCCGCGCGCTCGGCAAGAAGGCCGGCGTCTCGCTCAATCCGGGCACGCCGATCAGCGCGATCGAATATGTCATCGACATGATCGATCTGGTGCTGGTGATGTCGGTCAATCCCGGCTTCGGCGGCCAGGCCTTCATTCCCTCGGCGCTCGGCAAGATCCAGGACCTGCGCGCGATGACCGCGGGCCGGCCGATCGATATCGAGGTCGATGGCGGCGTCGGCCCGGATGATTCCGGCCAGCTCGCCGCCGCCGGCGCCAATGCGTTTGTGGCGGGCTCCGCGGTGTTCAAGGGCGGCACCATGGAAGCCTACAAGGCCAACATTTCCGCGATCCGGAATGCGGCGCAGATGGCGCGCGGCGAAGCGATTTAGGCCAGAGGTTCATTAAAAAACGACGCTGGCATCGGAGATCCGGCGCCCGCGTTCGTCATATTCGAGCAAGGTGTCGCGCCCACTCCTCTTCACCCTCGCGCTCTTGATCTTGCCGTTCGGATGGTAAGTGTACAGATATTCGAAGAACACCTCGCCCCGAAGGAACTTGACGACGCGCATCAGCTTCCCATCGGCATCGTAATAGCCGACCAGGTAGACAGCGCCCTTCGCGGCAAACGCATCCGTTTCCTCCTTGGTCATCTTGTTCTGAAGACCGATCGGATGCCAGTAGCCTCCCCAGCCCCGATAATATTCGATCGGATCATGTTTCCGGTTCGCCCTTATGAGTGCCGCCCGCACGAACAACGCCGCGACAGCGAGACCGATCGCAACAATCAGCAAGATCAATATCTTCGTCACCGGAGGCGCATCCCTGCATTGAACTGGCAACCCCATTAGGGTCGCCGAACGCGATTTGCGTTCAATGCCTTGGGATCGCAAGGCAACAGACGGCGCTACGCCATTGAATTCATGTTGCTTTCATTCAATTACCGCGCCGGCGCGGCCGAGCAGCGTCAGCGGCACGGAGTTGCCGAGAAGCGTGATGAACGTACGCCGCTTGATGCCGATCAACTCGCTCAAACGCGACCCGGCTGCCCGGCGGCGGCGGCCGCACCCCTCAGCGGCAGCGGCTGGTCGCCGAGCATCGCTTTTACAACGACCTCGCGCGCTTTGTTGGGATCGAGCGCGTGCTGTTCGATCAGGGAGCGGCATTCCGACACGATCAGGTCGGCGTCCTGCATGATCTTGAGTTGCTTGAACCGATCGGACTGGTGCAGCCCCATGCTGTCGCCCAAGACCTCCAGAATATTGATGATGCGAAACGGCCAGTCGCGCTCATGGGCGCACAGCTCGCGGTGATCGGAATGATAGACCGCGACGATCGCGTCAACACCCGCATCACGCGCGGCCTCAAGTTCCGCCAATTGCAATTGCCGCTTGTAGGCCGGCAGCGCGGCAAGACTGACGCTCTGAAGCCCGGCGGCCGGCACCCCCAGTTCGACCAGTTCCACGCCCGGCACCGCATTGAGAATTTCCGCGGCCGCCTCCATGACGCCGGCCACGCCGGGGTGACGATGCAGCGCGACGCGCATCGTCGCCGCATGGGTCATATGCGGCACGAGATCGGCAAGCCGGCTGCGCAGAAACAAGATGAATGGCGTCAGCTCGAACGGTTTTGTGCCGTGTTGTTTCTCGAGCGTCGGCAGCGTCGTTTCGGTGAACTGCACATAGCAGCTCGGACACCAGGACAGCACGTTTTTCGATTTGCTCTGCGACAGCCGCTCGATCGTGCTCGTCCCCATCCGGCCCGACATTTCGATGTCGCCGGCGCGCAGCTGCTGGACACCGCAGCAATGGCTCGGGCCGCCCATGACGCGGTAGGTGATGCCGAGCCGCTCCATGACGTCGAGCGCGAGCAGCGCGATATGCGGTGTCTTCAGCACATTGCAGCCGGTGTAGAACACGAAATCCGGAAGTTCATCGGGAGTTGCCACCGACGCTGATCCCTGGCCGAGCCGCTCCAGCACCATGCGGTCCAGTTGCAGTTGCGACAGCACCGTCACATCGCGGCTGAGGTCGCGAAAGTTCTGCACGCCCTGCCGGCGGCGCTCCGGCAGCTCCTTCGTTGCCTTCACCGCGGAAGCACGGGCCATCGCCAGCAGAAAACGCGGATTGACGCCGTAGTCGCAGGCCTTGATGCACTCGCCGCTCAGCGTGCAGGACGATGCCCATTTGCGCGAGGCCTCCGGACCTGTGCCGCTGCGGACGAGGTCGATAATGCCGGTGATGACATCGACCGCGTTCGCGCCGGCAATGCCGGCCGGCTCGACGCTGGGACAGGCCTCGACGCACTTGCCGCAACGGATGCAGGCATCCAGCATCGCTTCGACGCGACCGTTGAGCGCTGCCTCGAACGTGATTTCGTCCATTCGCCAAGCTCCCGGTGCCGAAAGTCGGGCACAGGGTAGCCGCTACGCCCTTTGATTGCCACCGCAAAGGGCCGCACCGGCGTGCGGACAGGCGATCTGGAGTGGTGGTCCGGAAGTTGTCTTAAGAGTGCCGATCTCTGCTTTTTCCAGGGGAATACAGACATGCCGCTCCAAAGGTGGCACTGCTGTTTTTGACCCAGACTGTGTGAAAACTCAAAAAATAGAAAGCCGGCTTGGGGATATAGACCCGCCGGCTCGGCAATGCCCGATACGCTCCCCGCTGGACCCGTGCGTGCAAGTCCTCGAGATTACACTCAAGGTTTGCCTCGTAGTCCTTCCACGTCAGCCGATCCACGCCGGTTGCAGCATTCGCCTTGAGTTCGAAGAATGCCTCTTCGAGCAGATCGATGTTGATGTGGTGGAGGAGCGCGGTGAACCTCTCCTTCTTCCTTTCTCTCGCGACTTTCCGTATGCGTTCCAGCGCCTGTGACACGCTTTCCCGACTTTGTGTCCGGCGCGTGCTTTGCTGATCCGCATTCCCCTTGGTCCCCGCCCTTCGCTCCACCGGCTCCGCTGCGTAGGGCTCCCCTGCAGATCGCTCCGCAGAGGGCTCCGCTTTGTTCGCCAGCTTCGTTGCTACTATGGCGGAGTCCGACTTCTCGGCTCCGTTCATCATCGGCTACGGCTCCTCACCTTCCCGATGCGGGCCGGCAACGGCAAGGCCGTTCCGGTCAGACCCGAGATCTCCCAGCTTCCGGTGCGATCCCTTTGCACGTGTTGTGGCCTTAGACCCCGGCAGGGCCTCAGCACCTCGCATAACGGTGCCGCACATGTCGCCTTCGAGCGAATGAAAACCCTCGGCCCCTGCGACATCTGATCTTTCCTGGCTCAATCCCACACCCCATGCAATCGCTGTGTACGCTTCGCGGCCACTGTCGCCAGTGACCACGCAACACTCGCTACCAAGCGGACGCTACGCCTTACTTGGGCAGCACTTCCACCGGCTGGATCGCACCAGCTTGCGGCTGGCGCACTCATTCGATCACTTCGTCGGCGCGCGCGAGCAACTGCGCGGGGACGCCAAGACCGAGCGCCTTCGCGGTCTTGAGGTTGATCACTAATTGGATCTTGGTCGGCTGCTCGATCGGCAAATCTGCGGGCTTCGCCCCTTTGAGGATTTTGTCCACATAAGTCGCAGCCCGACGGTAATTTTCGTCCAGATCGGGGCCGTAGCTCATCAAGCCGCCATCCTTGGCCTGCATTCTATTGAAGTAGATTGCGGGCAGCCGCGCCGACGCCGCAAGTTCTGCTATCTGCCTGCGGTGGGCATTAAAGAACACGTCGGGCGGAACCAAGAGTATGTCGGCCCGCTCCCGCACGAACGTGGCGAAGGCGGCCTCAAGTTGCTCGGGCTTGTCGATTTCAACCGGCACCAACGCGATGGCTGCCTTGGCTGCCGCTGCTTGCGTCTCATTCCATTGCAACACATGCACCGGATTGGTGACGTCGACGAGAACACCGACACGTGACAGACGCGGTAATAGTTCACGCATCAGGTCGAGTTGCTTTGACGCAAGCTCTTCGGCAAAATTGGCGAGCCCAGTGACGTTGCCGCCCGGGCGCGCGAGGCTTTTCACCACCCCGAAGCCGACCGGGTCGGCGCCTGTCCCCATCACGATCGGGATCGTGCTGGTGGCCTTCTGGACTGCCAGGTTGGCAGGCAGCGCCTCGGAGACGATGACGCTCGGGTTGAGCTGGACCAGTTCGGCCGCCAGGCCGGGAAGTCGGTCAAGGATGCCATTAGCAAAGCGGTACTCAAAGCGAATGTTGCGCCCCTCGATATAGCCGAGCTGTCGCGTAGCGTCGCGAAACGCATCGAGATATGACGCCGTTGACGCGGCGGAGCCCGCCTGCAGAAAACCGATGAGCGCAGGCGGCGATTGCTGCGCCAGCGCGCCGAGCGGCGCAAGCATCGGTGCGGTCGCCGCGCCGCCGAGTAGAGATATGAATTCGCGCCGCTTCATGCTGGACGCCCCAACGCCAAGGTCGCTATCGGGGGAAAAAACGGACGTTCCGGAGAAATCGCGTTTCTGTAGCAGAAGACGCATTTCGGATATTGGCCATAGCTGCGGCGTGGCAGGCAACGTGCACAGCCGTATGAGCCGAGTATGGACAGACCAGGAAATACCTTAAGGTCGTTTCCGAATTGCCCCAAGCAACCTCGCAGGGATGATCGGCGCTGACACGAAAAGAAGAAGCCGGCCGAAGGCGGCTTCTCAAATTGAACCCATGATCGGGTAAGCGGGCGGAACCGACGCGCTTTGGCGTCCTGCTAGCACGGTGGATTCGGATAGTATCCGCAGCGATAAGCTCCGTAGGCTCCGGCAGCACCGACCGCGGCAGCGCCGACGCCTACCGCCACTCCGCGGCGTACGGCTGCACCACGGTAGACGCCACCGCGATAGACACCACCGTGGTGAACGCCAACGCGACCAACTCCAACGCCTCGTCGGTATGCGAAGGCGTCAGTTGAAACAGTCGCAATGCAGGCAATGCCAAGGATAATGGATGCAGCAAGCGATACTATGGATCGACGCGACATGACTAATCTCCTTCACATGCTGGATCAGGTTTTGTCAGCGTATTCCTACAATCACCGGTAATCCAGAACAAATGACGTATCCTGACGATCGGACAGCGTACCTGTCCCGCATTTGGTGCGCAGCGCTTCGTGATATCGCGGTTCGTTGGTAGCGCGGGAGTTCTTGCGTGCCGGTTGAAAGCCGGGGTGCGGTGACGGCATCGTGCAAGACAGGCATGTCGCTTATTGGCGGCACGTTTCGGACATGGCGCGATGCGCGGCTTGAGTCCATAGCGCGGTCCAAAGCGGACATCGGCTAGGCGTTGCCGCCGGTTTGGCTTCGCGACTACACGCCTAAGCACTCACCCCGTCCGGCCTCTTGCCGTCTACGCTACCCCGCTCAGCCAGCACAGCCAGCCGCGGCGGCCGCACCACGGTCACGGTGCAGGATGCTTCCGCCGCCACCTTGGCGGAGACGCTGCCGAGCAGCGCGCGCGCCAGCGAATTCTGCCGCGCGCCGATGACGATGTGATCGACATGATTGGCGTCGGCGAATTCCAGGATCGCGGATGCGGGATCGACGGCTTCCAGCACATGGACCGTCAGCCGGCTCTCGTCGAGCTTGAGCGGCGAGGCCCAATGCCTGCAGCGCGACCAGCCGGTCGACATGCTTGTTGTTGCCCTCCTCGTCGAGCGTCCGGTCGATGGTGATGCGGCCGAGCTTCAGCACGTTCAGGCAGGCGAGCCGCGCCGACGGCAGCGTCGCGAGGATTTGTTCCGTCGGTGACGCGCAGCGCCTCGTTCAGCTCGCTCGAGCCTTCCGCGATATCGAGCGCGACCGCCACGATCGGGCTCGAAGCCAGCTGGGCGGCGACGATCGGATTTCGGCTTTCGGCTGCGTCAGGTTGCCGTTGAAGCGGCGGCGCCAGACCGTGCTGAGGGGATCGCGCTTGAGGCGCTCCGATCGCGCGGTCAGCTTGATCTGGTCGGGATGGGCGAGTTCGAATGCCAGTTGCGACGCGGTCGGATAACGCCAGACCGGCTCGATCTCGAGGCAGCGCAGCACGACTTCCTGCAGCCACGGCGGATAGTCGGCCCGCAGTTTGCGCGGCGGATAGCGGATCGCGCCACAGCCGCCGCCGCATGCCGCGCATGGTCTCGCTCTCGCCGAACGGCCGCACGCCGGTGGTGAAGAAATACAGCAGCACGCCGAGCGAAAACAGATCGCTGCGCGGATCGTCGCGCACGCCGAGCAGGCGCTCCGGCGCCATGTAGGGCGCGGTGCCGTAGGGCACGCGGAATTCCTCCTGCAGCAAATCGGGCAACTGATTGTGATGCGACAGTCCGAAATCGATCAGCACGGCTTCGCCCGAGGGGCGAAACATGACGCTGCGTCGGCTTGATGTCGTGATGAATGACGTTCTGCCGGTGCAGGTCGGCGAGCGCGGTCGCGATCTTTCCAGCGCGATCGCGCTCGCCTCTTCGTAGGCAAGCGGCAGATCGCCGAGCCGGCTGTAGAGCGTCTTGCCCGGGATGCGCTCGATCACGACATAGGCCTGCCGCGCGAAATCGCCGGTGCCGAAACAGGCGGGCACGTGCGGTCCCGACAGCCGCGGCAGGATCATCTGCTCCATCTCGAAACTGACGATGGCCGCGGGATCCTCGCCCTCGGAGACCCGCGGGATCTTCATCAACAGCGGCACAGCGATGTCGGGACGGGTCACGCTCCACAGCGTCGCCATGCCGCCGCGATGGACGCATTCGCCGACCGTGAAACCGTCGATGACGGCGCCGGGCTGAACCGACGAGCTTGGCCATCGCTCTACCTCCCGACCGAGAGGCGATCGGCCAGCCAGAGCGGCAGGCCGTTTTCGCGAATGCGCCTGGCCGCCGCCTCGACATCGTAGGGCACGCGGCAATAGGTGATTTCGCGGGACGACGGTATCGAACATCGCAAACGAGGCCGCCGGATCGCCGTCGCGGGGCTGCCCGACCGAGCCGAGAACGGCGAGCCAGCGCCGCCCGCCAAGCAATTGCACCGGGACGCCTGAGGTCGGCACGAAGCTCGTCATCTTCGCGGTCGACGACATCGAATACAGCGCCGGCCGATGGATGTGGCCGCAGAACGTGACATGCGCGTCGGTCGCGATCAGGCTGCGCGCGGCATCCGGCGTGCTCTGGACATAACGCCATCTCGCCGGGCTGGCTGGCTTCGGAATGAACGTAGAGACGATCGTCCTCCTGCAGGGTCAGCGGCAATTCCGCGAGAAAACGCCGCTGCGCGCGCGCTCAGCCTGCCGCGCGTCCATTCGATCGCGGCCTGGGCTTCGGCGTTCATGGTTTCCGCCGGCGTGCCGATGGCGGTGTCGTGGTTGCCGCGCACGGCGAGCGCGCCGTGCTCGACGAGGCCCATCACCGTCTCGACCGTCCATTCCGGATCGGCGCCATATCCGACGTAGTCGCCGAGGCAGATCATCCGCTCGGCGCCATGCGCCCGCGCGCAGTCGAGGCACGCGCCAAAAGCCTGCCGGTTGGCATGGATATCCGCGAAAATTGCCAGCAGCACGCTTTCCTCCGCAGCCGATCCTATCGGCCGGGCTTGTGCCCGGTTTGATGGATATCAAACAACAGGGCGACGGCGGCGCGCAATCGGGCTGAACGGCAGGATTGAGGTCGGCACAGATGCGGCCGCAGAGAAGATGATCTAGCGCTTGCGCGGCGCTTCCAGGCCCCTCAGCAACAGCGCCAGCACGGCGTCGATCCGCGCCGGCAGCTGCCGGATCGCTCCATTCCTCGGCATGGGCGGGATGATGGAAGCGGCTGGTGGCGTCGAAAAGCGCGCGCGCCGTGGCCTTGACGTCGGTGACCTCGAACGCGCCCTGCTTGACGCCGTCGGACAGGATCTGCGCGATCTGATCGACCAGGCCGTCCTTGTGCGCCTTCACGACCTTGCAGGCCTCCTGCGCCAGCGTCAGATAGGTCGCGAACATCTCGGGGTCTTCGCAAACCTTCTTGTGCTTGATCGCGATCATCGTGCGCAGCCAGCGCTCCAGCCTGGCCGGCGCCGGCCCCGAGCTTTCCGCGATCTTCTGCAAGCGGCGCGTTGACCCGGTCGAGCCAGCGCTTGGCCACCGCCTCGCGCAGCGAAGCCTTGCTCGGAAAATGACGGTAGACGCTGCCGTGGCTGACATCGAGCGCGCGGGCAACGTCGACCACCGTGGCCTTCGCCAGCCCGAAGCGGCGCAGCACGTCCTCGGTGACCTCGAGAATTCGCTCAGGGGTCAGAACCACGTTCTCGTTCATGCGCGCACCGTCTGCTTGTCAAGCTTACGCGAAGCGATCTGGCGGGTTGTCAGTCGCCTTCCCCTTAACGGGGCAACCTTTCGGCCTGCGCGGCAAGATGGCGGGCGACGCGCAGCTTGAGCCAGCGCTGGATTTGGGCGGTCAAATAAAAGATTTCGATAGTCATGGCGGTAGTTCCTTGTAAGTCCGCGGGCTTGCAGCCGGTCGGCGAGCCCGGGGGACGCCCAATAGTGGCGTCACAGGCAATATAGCATATCTCGCTGACAGATTTCAATATCTGTCAGTCAATATTTCGTGATTGACCGGAGCTCGGTTGGCCCGGGCGACGGCGCCTCCCGCCTCCACACTGGCCGGCGTTTGTCTCACCCGGGCCCGCTCTGCTAAAGCGCGGCGTAATCCCTTTATAGCCGCAGAGTCGTCGATGATTCCCCGCTACACCCGCCCGGAAATGGCCTCCATCTGGGAGGCGCAGACGCGCTTCAAGATCTGGTTCGAGATCGAGGCGCATGCGGCGGATGCGCTGGCCGAACTCGGCGTGATCCCGAAGGAAGCCGCCAAGACGATCTGGGCCAAGGCCAAGGACGCCACCTTCGACGTCGCGCGGATCGACGAGATCGAGCGCGAAACCAAGCACGACGTCATCGCCTTCCTCACCCATCTGGCCGAAATCGTCGGCCCCGAGGCGCGCTTCGTGCACCAGGGCATGACCTCCTCCGACGTGCTCGACACCTGCCTCAACGTGCAGCTGACCCGCGCCGCCGACCTGCTGATCGCCGACATCGACAAGGTGCTGGCGGCGCTGAAGAAGCGCGCCTTCGAGCACAAGATGACGCCGACCATCGGCCGCTCCCACGGCATTCATGCCGAACCCGTGACCTTCGGGCTGAAGCTCGCCTACGCCTATGCGGAATTCACCCGCGCCCGCGAGCGCCTGGTCGCCGGCGCGCAAGGAAGTCGCGACCTGCGCGATCTCGGGCGCGGTCGGCACCTTCGCGCAGATCGATCCGCGCGTCGAAGAGCATGTCGCCAAAGCGATGGGGCTGGTGCCCGAGCCGATCTCGACCCAGGTGATCCCGCGCGACCGCCACGCGATGTATTTTGCGACGCTCGGCGTGATCGCCTCCTCGGTCGAGCGTCTCGCCACCGAGATCCGGCACCTGCAGCGCACCGAGGTGCTGGAAGCCGAAGAATTCTTCTCCGAGGGCCAGAAGGGCTCCTCGGCGATGCCGCACAAGCGCAACCCGGTGCTGTCGGAAAATCTCACCGGCCTCTCCCGCATGGTGCGCGCCTATGTGACGCCGGCGATGGAGAACGTCGTGCTCTGGCACGAGCGCGATATCTCGCACTCCTCCGCCGAGCGCATGATCGCCCCCGACGCCACGGTGACGCTGGACTTCGCGCTCAACCGCCTCGCCGGCCTGATCGACAAACTGCTGATCTATCCCGAGAACATGCAGAAGAATCTCGACCGCCTCGGCGGCCTCGTGCATTCGCAGCGGCTCCTGATCGCGCTGACGCAAAAGGGCGCCAGCCGCGAGGACGCCTACAAGCTCGTGCAGCGCAACGCGATGCCGGTATGGCGCGGCGAAGGCGACTTCCAGACGCTGCTGAAGAAGGACGCCGACGTGAAGAAGTATCTCGTCCGATGCCGAGATCGACGAGCAATTCGACCTCGGCTATCACTTCAAGCACGTCGACACGATCTTCAAGCGCGTGTTCGGGGAAGCGTGAGGTGGAGCAGCCCGTAGGATGGGTTGAGCCCTTGCGAAACCCATCGCCTTGCGGAGTTGCCAATCGGTCATCCACCATTTCGGCAAGCTGACGCGATGGGTATCGCTGCGCTCCACCCATCCTACGGACTTCGTTCAGGGTACGCCAAGGAGACGCTCGACTTCGTTTGTCATCACCGTGATAGCTTTCAAGTATGCCGTGGCATCACCCCCGTTCTCCTGAACTCTCTCAATCTGCCATCGCATAAGTAGCGGGATGTACCAGAGTAGTGAAACGAGCCGACGAGGTATTTCTGTTTCTTCCGTAGGCGAGAAGGCAGCCAACGTCTTCAGCGCACGCTCAAAACCATCCACCTCGAAACGGCCCTGCCGGACACGCCAGAAGAATCCGGTTTCAGGGGACCACTCATATTCAAGCCGTTCGATCTCTTTCTGGTAGATCATCGCAACTCCGGACGCTGGCTAGACGAGCGGGACGAAATCGTATTCGCCAATTCCCTGAAGGACCAAGAAGGTCGCCGAGGTTTTTCCAGCATTGGTCACGAGGTGCGCTCGTCCTGCCCGCACCGAATACGTCTCGCCTGGCTTGAGGCGCACGTCCTCCTTGGGATCCTGCATGAACACCCGCAGCTCTCCCTCGATCACGTAGAAGGTGTCCTGGACGTTGCTGTGCGAGTGCCACGGCACGTTTTGCGTCGGACTGATTTGCAGCTCGGCGATACGAAATCCCGGCCGCGCCGCGTGGTAGGCGCGGCGCTCCACTTCGTACAACCCGCTTGCATCCTTCACTGCTGGCTTAGGCATGCTATATTCTCCATCAACGTCTTCCCCCTTTTGTCACCCTGCCCTGATCTAGCATCATATCCCCGAGCTGCGCGGGATGATAACGTATACAGCCTTGGTTGAAAGCACCCCGTCTTGGTTCGCGAGGTTACCGTCATGCGTGTCGTCGCGCTCGAAGAGCATTTTGCGGTCCCCGATCTCGTCCAGCGCATTGATCCGAACGCAATCAGCCGGCGCGGCTTTCGGCCGAGAAAGCCGCCCGCCGGCGGTCCCAATGCGCTCGAACTCTTGCCCGAGATTGGCGAGCGGCGCCTGCAGTCCATGGATGAGGCCGGCATCACGGTGCAGGTGCTCTCCAACAGCGGTCCCGGCCCCGATCTCGTGCCCGGCCCCGATGGTATCGGGATTGCGCGAGCGATGAACGACCATTTGGCGGCAGCCGTCGCCCGTCATCCCGAACGTTTTGCAGGCTTCGCCGTCTTGCCAATGCAGAGTCCGGATGCCGCGATTACCGAGTTCGTTCGTGCGGTCAGGGATCTTGGTTTTGTCGGTGCGCTCATCAACGGCACGACCGAGGGCCGCTTCCTCGATCACCCGAGCTATGATGGCCTGCTGGCGGCGGCCGCGGAGCTCGACGTACCGATCTATGTCCATCCTCACCTTGCGCCCGAAGCGGTACGGCAGGCCTATTTTGCCGATCTTCCATCCGGCGCCGGCCGCGTGCTCGAAAGCGCCGGATGGGGCTGGCATTCGGAGACGGCGATTCACATCTTGCGCCTGGCGCTTTCCGGCGCGCTCGATCGGCATCCGCGATTGAAGCTCATCATCGGGCACATGGGCGAAATGCTGCCGATGATGTTGGCCCGTGCAGATGAAATGTTCGCTCTCGAAACCGAGCACCTGCAGCGGCCGATCAGCCGCACCATCCTCGACCAGGTCTGGCTCACGACCAGCGGTATGTTCAGCGAGCCGCCATTCATTGCGGCGCTGCTGACGTTTGGCATCGACCGCATCATGTTTTCGGTCGATTATCCCTATTCCACCAACGCGAAGGGTCGTGCCTTCCTCGACCGCCTTCCGCTCGCCCCCGCCGACATGAAGAAGTTCAGCCACGGCAATGCGGACGCTCTCCTGAAGTTAAGCGAAGCGAAATGACGTAACGCTCCGCGTCCACCGTTGACAGATTTCGGAAGGCCCGTAGGGCGGGCTGTCATGTCTGCTCCCAACACTGAAACGGACGGCCTGACAATGTCTGCTCTTGAGAGGATATTGTTGCAAAAGTCGAAAATCGAACAACCCTAAAAATCTCGCGAAAGCTGATCATTGGACTTCTCTGCTGCTGCGTCGCTTTTCAACGCCACTACGGAGATCGGTGATCGATTTTGGGTGAAACGATAAGGTCCCTCACGTCGCCGCGCGTAAGACGCATCAGCGGCTCTAAGAATTTTGGTTCGCCACCCCAAAAAGACTTTTGCAACAAAATCGAGAGAGGAACGGACATGCCGTTCAGGCGGGCGCTTCCGTAGGTTGCCACTTTAGGCAGCCACGAACCGCCCACGCCAAGATACCGGGCTATTCCGCATGGAGCTTGAGAGGCAGGTCAGGATTGACCTCGTCGCTGGGAATCGCGACGGTCAGAGGGATCAGTGCGCACGCGGCGCCATGCGAGAAATTAGTTAGACTTTTGCCTGGAAAGAAAAGACCTCCTACAATCCCAATATGGCATCGATCGAATATTTTCCCGCACCTGTGATGTAAAGCGGCAGAAAGCCTCCCGTAATACTGAGGTTTTTGTAAAAGCTTTCCATGCTGTCGATTTTATTCGCACCTGTCATTGTCCAATAGTGATGCGCGATGAGCGCAGTTCCCAGCGTGTATAAAGCCAAGAGCACAGCTGAAGGACGCGTGAACGCTCCAACAGCGACCGCGAACGCAACCGGAAGCTCCATGAAGATCGATACGGCGGTAGCCAGTACCGGAATCGGAGCACCGTCCTGCACCATACGACTCACCGTGCCAGAATAGTCCGTCAGTTTTCTCCAACCAAAAATCAAAAAGAGTGTCGCGAGAAGAAGGCGCGCCGCGAGAATGACTCCATCGTTAATGTCGTTGTCCATGACACTAGCCTCGTTCTCTGCTTTCTCGTCTTTACGACGCTGCAAACGGCCGTAAGAGCCGCCTCCGCGAGGCGCCTCCAGATACCCGCCGATTACGTATGTAACTTGAACTCCCCGGTTTACGTCATTGAACTCGCAAGACACCAGAGACGAAAGGTAAGCCTTGCTGTACCGTCTGACCCCAGCGGCTCATTCGCCGGCGATGTGGGCGCCCTTTCCGGACCACCGAGCGTTTCATCAGAAGCACCACGGGCACCAGCCCCAGCGTCACCACGGTCAACATCAAAAAGACATCGAAGTAAGCAAATGCCGATGCTTGCTGCTGGGTGCAGACTCTCGAGTGCCTGCCAGGCCAGCTGCTGCGCGGCAACTAGATCTCCGGTCAGATGCTCGAACACTCCCGGAGCCTGCTGCTGGAAGGAAACCACAGCCGCGTTGAAAGCATCGAGGGACTCGCCAAGTCACAGGGCATGAAAATTGGTCGTGGCGCTCCTGCATTGTCTGCACCATTCTGGCGAACGGAGAAATAACATATCCGAATTGGAGTCGTCCATGAACCAGGTACAAGTCGAGCAGAAAACCTATCAGATGCCGCCGCAGGACGGCATTACCGTCGCACACTTTCTCACCGTCGCCGACATCGAGCGATCGCTTCGATTTTACGAAACGGTCTTCGGTAGTCGCATTCTGAGCAGAGGCGATAGCAAGGGCGCGCCGGGTTACATCCAGATCGCGAACACGTGGCTCATTGTCAACGTCGGGGGCGGCCCGACACCCGACAAACCATCGGTAACGCTCAGCGTCCCCGCCAACCCCGATTCAGTCAACAGCTTTATGAATATCCGCGTTGCCGATATTCAAGCCTGCTATGAACTATGGCGAAGCCGAGGAGCCGAGTTTATCACAGAGCCAAAGGACAAGTACGGCGAGACGCGCTGCTACATTCGCGATCCTGATGGCTATATTATAGAAGTTGGGCAAAGCAAGCCGGGCGTCGCTTACGGCTAAACGGCACGCATACATGAAAGCATGTTCGGGTTGTCGAAGCGCAAAGGCATTTAACCGTGCGAGACATCTTGCTTGACGGAATTGGAGGAACATTGCCAGCGATCGCGGCGATGCGCTTTGCGCTTGGGTCGTTCTTCATCTTGTCCGGAGTTCATAAGCTCACGAACAAGGAAAGACATAAGACATTTGTAGAGACGCTTAGGGTCCTTCGCATCCCACACATTGGCATATTGCAATGGTTTGTTCCGGGAGTTGAATTCTTTGGCGGGCTAGGCGTCGCGGTCGGATTTCTCACGCCGCTCGCCGCCCTTGGCCTTCTGGTCATTTGTTCGGTAGCCCTCTTGACGAGCGCTCCAACGGTGGTTGCGAGCTACAAGCCGATTGACCGGGCAGATCGTGTCGACGATTGGCTTTACCAGCCGGAAATGATGTACGCGTTGATGCTGCTTTATTTTATTGCGGCCGGCGCTGGCCCGGTTTCCGTCGATCAGGTTCTGAAGCTCTGGATTGGCTAAGTGAGAACATGGGCTTGCGACTATAAGTTCGTCTAGAGGGAGGGAATTTCAATGAGCGTCAACCCAGAATTGGAAAATCGGTTTTTGGATGTCTCAGAGAAAGAGATGGTGGATGTCACCAGGTCCCCTAAGATCGAGCAGCAATCCATAGAGCAGTTAAGAGCGCTGACCCACCGGCTTAGGCAAGCCCACGGTCGTGCCAAGGATATCAGCGCGCGTCAGCAACGCGAGATCCGCGGAAAAGGGGATCCACGCGGTGCGAAGCGGGTGCAGGACAACACTGGCTCTTTGGAAAAAGTGCGAGTGCTATTTGAAGCGCTCCAGCGAGTTGACGAGGAGCTTTCCCGCCGCGAAGCAATCGACAAGGGGACGCCCAGCCAGGCCGAGCTTTCTCGTCGTGCGCTCGAGCTTAAGATGAGTAGCCAAACGAGCGAGCATCCCGACCCAGGGCGCTCGGCATCCGAGGGGATGCACCCGAAGAAGAGGAAAGAGCTGTTTAAGGTGGGAACGACCAGGAAGGAGATCGGCCGCGTCTCGCAGGCGGGTAAAGTGGCGCAAGCGCGCAAGGACAGCAAGAGCTGAAGCCGCGGCGTTTGTCGCGGTCGCCGAGGAACCGGGCAATCGTCGCATACACAACTTGGATCGTGACTCTGCAAGTCGATGTCGATGGTCGCCTGAGCGATGCGCGAGTTGCTATATGGACCATCTTCCTCTAGCGGCCATAACGATCATCTCGCGGCGGTGAGCGATATGTTGTTTCGTACTGCCCGGCGAGCGTGACTTCCACTGTTGGCACGTTTGGGACATGCCGACAGCATCGAGCGATGTCCGAGTTTGTGGGTAAAGCGGAAGACATTTGCTCGTACCGAGTTCTTCTCAGTTTGACCCAAAGCCGACTTGCCATTTTGCAAGCCATTTGCCGAAAAGCGTCATTCGTGACCTGCCCGCGGCGGCAAGGCCGAGGTTGTCACGACCATGCCCCATCGCGGCAAAGCCCGGATCATTGACGGAACAGGATCGTTCGTAGCGGTACGGGAAAGGATGCCTCAGTCGAGCCCCATCCCTCTACGTCCGCTGATGGTCATGACCGCTCACACACTCCAATCGGTTCACCCCTGAAGCAGACCGAGCGGTTTAGCACCGTTGCCCTGCCAGGACGCTCGATAGGAAGCTGGTACGAGCCAGATCACACACAATCGGTTTAGAGAACAAGGTGCCAAACCATTTACTCGTCAACGAACCATCGTTGTCCACCCAGGGGATCGGTGGCAGTGGCAGTTGCGGCAGGTAAGATGCATACGGCTGCACTTTTGCAAGCGTCACTCTGTCCGGAAACTGTGCGAGGAAAGCGGAAATGATCTCTCGCCGAAAGGCCCTTTCACTGATGGGATTGGCGGCTGCGTTCGGCCTCGCGGCGGCCCCTACGGTACTGACAGTATCCGATGCTGAGGCTCAGACCGTTGGCATGGAGCGGCGTCAGGAGCGGCGCGCAGCACGGCACGAGCGACGTCAGGAGCGGCGCATGGCGCGCACAGAGCGGCGTCAGGAGCGGCGCACAGGACGGCACGAGCGACGTGAGGTGCGGCGCACAGGTACAAATACCGCCCCAGGTACAACTACCGGCGCAGCTAAGTAATTCCACTGGCTCGGCGAAGTCACTAATCGAACCCGCTACGCAGCCACCGCCCGAACTGAAACGGCGTCGTACACCCTCGGCGTCAAGGATCGCGACGACCCCCTAACGGAAATCATCGCGAAGTCAAGTTTGACCTTTGCGATCCCTCTTCCAACCATTCCCAGCGCATCGGCCGCAGAATGTGAGACATCGACAACTCGTCCGGGAACGTACGGACCGCGGTCATTGACCCGAACTGTCACAGACCGCCCGGTCGCGACGTTTGTCACCCGCAACCGGGTGCCAAACGGCAACGTAGGATGAGCGGCGGTTAAATCGTGCGTATCGAACTTTTCGCCGCTCGCGGTCTGTTGCCCCTCTGTGTAGAAGCTGGCAATTCCCTGCGAGGCGATCTGTGTCGGGGCCGCGTTGTTGTGCCGCGCGAACGGGGTATGCTTTTTCGCGGATGCGACACGCCTGTTGGTGACGAATGATGCCGTTCGATTGTGTTGCAGCGACGCCTGTCGACCGGGGCCAACAAATTCGGAATTCCTGGTGACAACGGATGACTGAGCGCAGGCCGCAAGCAACGCCGCCCCGAGAACGACGGCAAACAGTTGAACGACGTTCCGAACACCGACGGCCGAGACCGAAGGCGCGTTAAGGAGAATACGGTTTGCTTTAATGTCGACGTACGCAATTCTGGCACCGCCGACGGAAGACATGTTGCACCCCCAACCCACCGAAACCCGACAGGCAATAAGGGCAGAACGCAATAAGGGCGGCGCCATGGCCAGATGAAAACCGGCGCGGCATCAATCACGCAATTCATCTTAGTGTGGTTATTGTGTCACTACTCGCCGGGAAGACCTCAGGCTGCCGACGTTCATCTCGATTTCGCCTCTTTCCAATCACCGTGTTGCCGATTTTTAAGTTCCAAGGCGTCCGACCGGTGAACTGGATGACCTACGTCGCAGCGACGGCTGATAAGATTCCGTCGGGTCACGGCATTTCGTTCTCCGGCCCGATTGCATTGGCCATTGTAGCATTGGCATTCGGAGTGGCCGCCTGGATTACCTATCCGGTTACTTGGGTCTCAAATTCCGCTTCCTCGCAAGACATCGACGCGTCATCGGCGAGGCCCGTTTCGTCAAGTGCGGCGTCCAATGCTTTCGGTGGACTTATCGCACCCCTTGTTCAATCTTTGCCTTCAGAACTCGAGATCAAATTTCAACAAGCGAAAGACCGGCTCGCGCAGAAACTGCAGTTTCAAGACCGGCGGGTAGCCCTTGTGGAGGAACCCACGCCGTCAAGCGTCGCTGCCGTTCCCCTTCCCAGGCCTCGACCGGTTGAGGCGAACCTCGAGTTACGGGACAGCCCTCTTACTGCTCAATCTGACAATCGAACGCTACTGCAGAAGCTTTCCGATCTGCTCCCGGCCCGTGTCACGCTTGCGTCTCTATCTCCCGACGGTGGGCTCCTTGGCTATTGGCAGCGTCACGTCCCGGCATAATGTGGCCGTTAGGCCACGCGAGTGACTGTGATGACGGTCTACATAGTTCTGCTATGTACTATGCTTGGCAGCCGAGAGAGGTGCACGCCAACTGCATTCAGGCACGATCTCACAGAGGAGGCATGCGAATCTCACAGGCAATACATGGAAGGTCACGCAAAGCCCGGCGTGAAGGTGGTTTGTTCAAAGAAAGCATTGGTGGGACGGGAAGGCGATTAGAGAGGCTTCAGTGCCCGCTAGCCGCCAGCGGACGACGTGTTACGCATAGCGGGTAATGGGGAAAGACGCCTGGCATCGGCGGGAGATTGCCCACGTACCGGTTCACCACGTGACAAAACGAGGCCGACGCCGTAGAGCACAGCGGCAGGCTCGTCGTGCTACTTGGAGGGCTCACTCTTTCCGCAATAAACCCATGGCGGGTCGCCGGGTTTACCCCAATTCATCTCTCTGGTCGTACTCAACTCTAGTCTGGTCGTTCCCATTGAGTGTCCGCACTCAACTCGCAACGTGCATATCGAGCCATTTACCTCGCTCGAAAATATTCCACAGGTGACGCCTTGGAAAACCCAAATGCGGGTCTCCCATCGGAGCAACGCTCCATCACCGAATTGCCTTTCGGCTTCCTCTGGCCGGTCTGCCAAGGCGCAGACAGCCGCTGACTTCCCCCACATACCAGCCTCTATTCCACACGCGCCAGTTTCGGCAGCGACTGTATGCGGCGCTGCAATCGATAAAAGAAAAAGCCAACTTGAGAGCATTCTGCCGATGCTAATCATTTGCGAATCTCTCGTTTTCTTTATCCATCTTTCAGCCATCTGACGACCGTCGGATTGGTCAGGACTTCTTTCAAACGTCCCCCGTCATAGCTTAAGTCCGAAGAGACCGTTTCCGCCAGACATTCGAGCGCTTGAGGTGCGGCCACGCCGATAGGAAGGTTTTGGCTTGCGATCCGCTCAAGTCTGATGCGGTCGGCTGGACCAAGAGCGAACTACAACCACCCCAGTAGCCTCGCGGTTGGGTTGCCTCTTTAGCTGCAAATTAAATGTCGCCTATTGGCCGATTTTGTTGCGAAAGTCGGTTACGGCGGATGGATGCCTGTCAGCCATTCGACTATGACGAACGGATGGTATTTCGGCCATGAAAACAGGCTGAATGACAACTCGGGATGGGTTAGAATCGCGCCGTGGCAGGGTTCCCTACGATTCTCGTATTCGATTCCGGACTTGGCGGGCTCACGGTGTTGCGCGAGATCGTCGCCGCGCGTCCCGACGCGCATTATGTCTATGTCGCCGACGACGCGTTCTTCCCTTACGGCCACCACAGCGAGAACGAGATCATCGCGCGCGTGGTGCCGCTGATCGGAGAACTGATCGCCTCTCACGCGCCCGATCTCGTGGTGATCGCCTGCAACACCGCCTCGACGCTCGTGATGTCGCATCTTCGCGAACGATACAAAATCCCGTTTGTCGGCACGGTGCCGGCGATCAAGCCGGCTTGTGCACAGTCGAAGACCAGGCGCGTGTCGGTGCTCGGCACCAAAGGCACGGTGCAGCGCGAATACACCAAGGCGCTGATCCGCGATTTTGCGGCAGGCTGCGAGGTCACGCTGGTGGGATCGCCCGAACTCGCTTCGCTTGCGGAGGCCGCCTTGAACGGAGGCGAGGTTTCGGATCGCGACATCTCGGCCGAAATCGTGCCGTGCTTTGTCGGTGCGAGCGAACAAGCGTCCGCGCGCACTGACACCATCGTGCTCGCCTGCACGCATTACCCGCTGCTGCTCGACCGCCTGGTGAGGCTTGCGCCATGGCCGGTCGACTGGATCGATCCGGCGCCCGCCATCGCCCGCCGGGTTTCAGATCTGCTTAGGCCACCCGGCCGTGATGCCGACCACAGCGGCGCCGAAATGATCTTCACGTCAAAGCGCCCGCATACGCTGTCCCGCGCGCTGATGCCGTTTTTCGGCGGAAGAGTCCCGGCCTGACCTGGAGTGCCCCCGATGTCCGCAACGCCCGCCCCCACCCCCCTCAATCGCCTGCGCAAGGAATGGCGCGAAGGCCGCGCCACCTTCGGCGCGATCGCGACCATCCCGAGCCTCCAGACCGTGCAGATCATGGCCCGATCCGGGCTCGACTGGATCATCGTCGATCTCGAGCACGGACCGATCGACCTGACCTCGGCCCATGCGATGATCACGGCTACCTCAGGAACGCCGTGCGTGCCATTCGCGCGGATCGCCGCCAACGAGCCGTGGCTCGCAAAAGCGCCGATGGACATCGGCGCGCTCGGCATCAATTTTCCGATGATCTGCAATCGCGCGGATGCCGAGAAAGCGGTGCGCAGCGTACGCTATCCGCCAAAGGGCGACCGGCTGTGGGGACCGTTCCATGCGCCGTTCCGCTGGGGCGTCTCGATGACCGATTACATGGCGAGCGCCGATGACGACATGCTCTGCATGATCACGATCGAGCATGTCGAGGCGGTGAACCGCATTGACGAGATCATGGCGACCCCCGGCATCGACGCTGCCGTGATCGGCCCAGGCGACCTCGCGACCTCCATCAACAAGCGCGGCCAGATGGATGACCCCGAACTGCTTGAGCTGATCGCGCGCGCGGAAGCCGGCATCTTGAAAAGCGGCGTGCCGATCGGCGGCGTGGCGCGCACCGCCGAGCAGGCTAATGCGATGATCGATCGCGGCTATCTCGCGCTGGCGCTGGGGTTTGACTGGTCGCTGTTCCAGCGGGGCATCGCCGCGAGCTTTGCCGGGATTAAGCGATAGAACAGGTCGCAAAGGCAGGCTGTTGAAAATACTTGCATTTTGCTTCTGAACCATGCCCCGTGCTAGATCGGAAGGCGGCCAGCAGGTAGTCCTGCTGGCAAAGTTCATAGTCGTGGAAGCCTGGGTGGAACGATGCGCGGTACGGTTCGAAAAATCTCAACGCCGCGCCGCTTCATCATCGATCTGATGCGCGCGTCGGCCGGCGTGCCGTTCGTGTCGCTGTCGCGCCCGCTCAACATCCGCCAACTGGTCGAGGCCCGCGCGACAAGCGCGCGGCCGCCGGGCTGGGCCGCGATCTTCGTCAAGGCGTTTTGCATGGTCGCAAAGGACGAGCCGGTGCTGCGCACGCTCTACGCCAAATGGCCGTGGCCGCATTTTTACGAGCTGCCGCGCAGCATCGCCATGGTCGCAATCGCCCGCGTCGAGGACGGCGAGGATTGCGTGCTGCCGGAGCGGGTCGCTCGTGCCGACGAGTTGCCGCTCGGCGAGATCGACGCGCAGATCAGGCGCGCCAAGGACGCGCCGATCGAGGAAATACCGGCATTCACGCGGATCGTGAGGGCGACGCGGCTGCCGCTGCCGCTGCGCCGGCTGCTCTGGGGGATCGCGCTCAATATCGGGCGGCTGCACGCCAACAATTTCGGCAGCGTCACCGTGACCTCGGTGGCCGCCTATGGCGGCGGCCAGCTCCATGCGATCAGCCCGGGACCGTTCGTCCTGAGCTATGGACGGCTCGCGGCCGACCAGACCATCGACGTCGTGATCCGCTGGGATCACCGGGTTTCTGATGCTGCCCTGATCGCAAAAGTCCTGACCCGTCTGGAGCAGGCGCTGAACGGCGAAATAGCTGCCGAATTGCGCAAATTGGGAGGGGAAGCCCAGCCAAAGGCGGTCCGTGCGGTATGAGCCTGAGCGGCGTCTCAGCCGTCATTCCGGGACGTCGCGGCAGCGACGAACCCGGAATCTCGAGATTCCGGGTCTGGTCCTGCGACCATCCCGGAATGACTATGTTTAGGCCGATTTGGCATCGGAAAACCCGGTCTTTTCATTGACAGGACAACCGGTTTTCCCCTAAAAGCCCACTGCTCGCGGGCCGGTTTCGGCCCGCGATGCGTTTCGCGACCCGTGGTCTTTGCCCTTCAAGCTTTGGGGCGGGGCCTGTCGGCTTGGGGGCAAAACCTCAAGCACAGGAGGGCGCGTCTCCTCAAAACTCAAACTTTTGCAAAGAGGACGCGATGACTAAGCGCAGTGAGGCGAAATACAAGATCGATCGCCGCATGGGCCAGAATATTTGGGGCCGCCCGAAGAGCCCCGTGAACCGCAGGGAATACGGCCCCGGCCAGCACGGCCAGCGCCGCAAGGGCAAACTCTCCGACTTCGGCGTGCAGCTGCGCGCCAAGCAGAAGCTGAAGGGCTATTACGCCAATATCAGCGAGCGCCAGTTCCACGGCATCTATGTCGAGGCCGGGCGGATGAAGGGCGACACCGGCGAGAACCTGATCGGCATCCTGGAGCGCCGCCTCGACACCGTGGTGTTCCGCGCCAAGTTCGTGGCCACCATGTTCGCCGCGCGCCAGTTCATCAACCACGGCCACGTCAAGGTGAACGGCCGCCGCGTCAACATTTCGAGCTATCAGCTCAAGGTCGGCGACCTCGTCGAGGTCAAGGAATCCTCCAAGCAACTCGTCCACGTGCTCGAAGCAATCCAGCTTCCCGAGCGCGACGTGCCCGACTTCCTCGAAGTCGATCATTCCAAGATGACGGCGAAGTTCGTCCGGGTGCCCGCGCTGTCGGATGTGCCGTTCGCGGTGCAGATGGAGCCGCATCTGATCGTCGAATTCTATTCGCGCTGATCAGGTGCACTACACGCCTGCCCCGCGCGATCCCAGGGCACCTGCGGTCCGCATCAATCTGTTGTCGGACACCCAGACCCGCCCGACGCCGGCGATGCGCGAAGCGATGGCGCGCGCCGAGGTCGGCGACGAGCAGATCGGCGACGACCCAAGCGTGAACCTGTTGTGCGAGCGCGTCGCCGAACTGCTGGGCAAGGAGGCCGCCGTCTTCATGCCGTCGGGCACCATGTGCAACGTCGCGGCCACCCTGGTGCATTGCCGCCCCGGCGACGAGATTTTGGCGCACGAGACCGCGCATATCATCGCGCGCGAGGGCGGCGCCCATGCCGCACTCGGCGGATTCCAGATCATGCCGCTCAAGGGCGACGGCGGGCAATTCTCGCCCGAGACTTTTCGCGCGGCGCTGCATCCGCGCACGCGCTACCAGCCGCCGCAGACGGTGGTCAGCGTCGAACAGACCGCCAATATCGGCGGCGGCACAATCTGGAAGAAAGCCGCTCTCGACGAAATCGTGAAAATCGCCAAAACGCACGGGCTCGCGACCCACTTGGACGGCGCGCGGCTCTTGAATGCCTGCGTCGCCACCGGCATCTCAGCCCGCGACATGGCAGCGGGCTGGGATTCAGCCTGGATCGATTTCTCAAAGGGCCTCGGCGCGCCGATCGGCGGCGTGATCGCGGGCTCACGCGAATTCATCGATCAGGTCTGGCGCTGGAAGCAGCGCCTCGGCGGCTCGATGCGCCAGGCCGGCATTTGCGCGGCCGCCTGCACCTTCGCGCTCGACCATCATGTCGACCGCCTCGCCGAGGACCACGCCAATGCCCGCGCACTGGCGCGGGGGCTCTCGCAGATCAACGGCGTCGAGGTGCAAGAGCCCGAGACCAACCTCGTGTTCTTCAAGCCGGATGGCGCCGGTATCACCGGCGACAGGATGGTCGCCGAATTGCGCAAGCGCGGCGTGCTGCTCGCGACGATGGACGGCCGCATCCGCGCCTGCACCCATCTCGATGTCACCGCCGCCATGATCGAGGAGACGGTCGGCCTGGCGCGCGAGATCGTGCGCGGCGCTTAGGCTCAATACGGTGCATGCGGCTCGCCGCCGGGTCCCCCTGTCTTGGGCACAACGGCCAAAAATTCGATCGGCGTATCGGACAGGTTTTCGCCGGCATGCCGCTGCGCCGGCACCCAATCGGTCGAACCGGCGGCGCGCCGATAATCGGTCACCGTGCCGTCCGGCTTGGTATCGCGCAAATGCGCGTCGGTGAGCCAGATCACGAGGCGCGCACTCAGCTCGTGCATGGTAGTCTTTTCATGCGGCGCCAAGCGAATGCGCAGAACGACCATAGATGCATTGTCGAACTCGGGGCGCATGTCGGCGGGCCCGTGCGGCTCCGCAGGCTGCGCGCCGACGCTCGGGAGACAGATCGCGAGCAACGCGCCCGCAATGACGATCCTTGGCAACAAAAGCTTCATGTCACGACCTCTTGAGTTTGTTCGCTGAAGCCCCGGACGCTACAAATTGAAGCCAACTTCAAGTCAAGGGGTTTCAATGACCCAATTGAGCATCGGCGCAATCGCTATCGAAGCCGGCCTGCGGACCTCAACGATCCGCTACTATGAGAAGGTCGGATTGTTGCCGAAACCATTGCGCCGCAACGGACGCCGCAGCTACGACAGCGCGATTCTCGAACGTCTCGCCGTCGTCCAGTTCGCCAAGCGAGTCGGATTTCAGCATCTCGGAAATGAAAATTCTGCTCGATGGCGTGCCCGGACGGCCGCCGCCGGAACGCTGGCGAAAGCTCGCCCACGAGAAGGTGACGCAAATCGATCGATTGATCGCCGACGCTACGACCGTCAATCGCCTGCTGCTGGACACGCTCGACCAGAAATGTCCGAAGCTGGTGGAGCGTGAACGCGCGTTGCGCGATGGCCGCTCGGGGTCATGATCCCCTGGTTCGTCCCGGAAAGATCATCTGCCGAGCGCCTCGTAGATCAGCGTCTTAAGTGCCAGTTGAATCCGCCCGCGCTGCGAAGGCGTCTGCACCATGAAGACGACGAACATGTCGTCGGCGGGATCGATGAAGAAGAACGTGCCGCCGACCCCGTCCCAGCGGTATTCGCCAAGCGGCCATGCGGTGTTCGGCGGCACCGAGGTGCGCACCGCAAAGCCAAGGCCGAAGCCGGAGGTCGCGCCCGGGTAATAGAGAGAGTCGCGCGCGATCTTGCTTTCCGGCCTGATATGGTCGGACGTCATCAGCGCAATGGTCTCCCGCTTCAGATACCGCTTACCTTCAGACGTACCGCCATCAAGCAGCATCTGGCAGAAGCGGGCGTAGTCTCCGATCGTGCCGACCATACCGGCGCCGCCGGATTCCCATTTGCGCGGCTCCATCGGATTCCGGATTGCGGTGGTCGGGCTGATCGCGCGGTCTTCCGGCATCGGTTCAGCGATCAGGGGACGCTTGGTCTCATCGGCGACGTAGAAGGCGGTATCGCGCATCCCCAGCGGATCGAGCAGGCGCTCCTTCTCGAACTGAAACAATGACTGGCCCGACACCACCTCGATGACGCGGCCGAGCACGTCGGTCGAATGGCCGTAGTCCCACAGCCTTCCCGGCTGCTCGGCCAGCGGCAGCTTCGCGATCCGCTCGGCGAATTCAGCATTGGTCGAAATCGCCGTTGAACAGGTCGGCCTGCGCATAGAGCTTCCGCACCGCGCTGTCGCCGTAGAAGCCGTAGGTGAGGCCCGACGTGTGGCGCATCAGGTCCTCGATGGTAATCGGCCGATCGAGCGGCTCAAGCGCGAGCGTCGGTTTTGCGTCTTCGCCGCGCTTCTCGACGCCTACTTTCAGATCGGCAAAGGCCGGAATGTATTTCGAGACGGGATCATCGAGGGCAAGTTTGCCGTCATCGACCAGCATCATCGCGGCAACGGAGGTGACCGGCTTCGACATCGAATAGAGGCGGAAGATCGTGTCGTCGGTCATCGGCAATCGAGTCGCGACGTCCCGCACGCCGAATCTTTCGAAATAGACGGGCTGGCCGTGCTGCTGGATCAGCATGATGGCACCGGGGATCTTGCCGGTTGCGATCTCGTTCTTGATGTAGTCGCCGACCCGCTCGAGGCCTTCGTGCGAAAAACTACGCGACGCCGGTACCGCGGATTCCGCGCGGGCCCGGCATGGGGATCCGACGACGATGGCGCTGGAGCAAACCGCAATCGCCGCCGCAACCCAAAGCCGCAACGCAACGCCGTCAGTTCTCCATGGCTTCATAGATCAACTGCTTGACGGTCTTCTGGATGCGCTGCCGTTCTGTCGGCGTCTGTTCCAGGAGCACGAAGAACATGTCCTGCTTGCGGTCGATCACGAAATAACAGCCGCTCGCACCGTCCCATTTGAGCTCTCCGAGCGAACCCGGGCGGCGGCTTTGCATTCCCCGGATCGGTGCGGACACCGAAACCGAGCCCGAAGCCAAAACCGTCGCCGGGAAAATAGAAATAATCGCGCTGCACGCCCGACCCCGGCCCGACGTGGTCGGACGTCATCAGCTCGAACGATTTCGGGCTGATGATCTGCTTGCCCTCGAATTTGCCGCCGTCGAGGATCATCTGCGAAAATTTCGCAAAGTCCGACATGGTGGTGAGCATGCCGCCGCCGCCGGATTCCCATTTCGTGGGAATATCGGCGTAGCCTATGAAGCCGACGCGGAAATCGCTGTCCTTCGGCATCGGCTTGGCAATCAGCTGCTTCTTGGCGGCATCGGTGACATAAAAGTTGGTGTCGGTCATGCCGAGCGGACCTAACAGATTGTCCTTCTCGTATTGCAGCAGCGATTTTCCCGAAGCGACCTCGATGATGCTACCGAGGATGTCGGTGGAATGGCCGTAATCCCAGAGCGTGCCCGGTTGCTCCTGTAGCGGAAGATGCGCGATGCGCTCGGCAAATTCGGCATTGTTGAAATCGCCGTCATAGATCTTGGCGTTGAGATAGGCCTTGCGCACCAGGCTGTCGCCGGAGAAACCGTAGGTGATGCCCAAGGTTTGCGTCATCAGGTCGAGGATCGTGAGCCGGCGCTTGAGCGGCTCGAGCTGCAAAGTCTTTTCGCCATTGTCCAACTTTTTCTCGACCCCGACCTTGGTGGTGGCAAAGGAGGGAATGTAGATCGCGATCGGATCGTCGATCTTGATCTTGTGCTGGTCGAGCAGCAGCATCGCCGCGACCGAGGTGAGCGGCTTGGTCATCGAGAAGATGCGGAAGATGGTGTCGTCGGTCATCGGCGCCTTGGTCTCGACGTCGCGCACCCCGAAGAATTCGTGATAGACCGGCTTGCCGTGCTGCCGGA
This sequence comes from uncultured Alphaproteobacteria bacterium, assembly GCA_963713785.1. GTDB lineage: Bacteria > Pseudomonadota > Alphaproteobacteria > Rhizobiales > Xanthobacteraceae > Bradyrhizobium. Next base: position 41,630 of record CAVQNB010000007.1, on the reverse strand, counting down.
TCAACAGGATCGCGCCGGGAATCTTGTCGGTCGCGATTTCGTTGCGGAAGAATTCGCCGATCTTCTCGAGCCTCTGCTTGTTGAAATGCGCGCCTTTCGGAATGTCGAAGGTGCCTTCGGCCGATGCCAGTGACGCCGCCGCGAGTACGAGTACCGCGGCCGCGGAAAACGAATGCAATAAATGACGGAAATTCATTGCCCACTCCCCGTAAAATATTGCGGGAGAGTTTAGCCGCCGGATCAATCGGCACAAGGGCTGCTAAAGCCGTGTCATCGCTTGTTCATGCAAGCGGGCGCTCTCCCCGGAGAAGCAGCAGAAGATCACGCGTTCCAGCGCCGGCGCCGAAGGGAGCGCCTCGACGGTCGCCGCAACCGCAATGCCGGCGGCACGATCGGCGGGGAAATGATAGACGCCGGTGGAGATCGCCGGGAAGGCGATCGAGGCAAGGCCATTAGCCCGGCAGAGCCCGATCGAGCGGCGATAGCAGGAGGCAAGCAGCTTATCCTCACCGTGGTTGCCGCCATGCCAGACCGGACCCACCGCATGGATCACGTGTTTCGCCGGCAGGCGATATCCTCTGGTGATTTTGGCATCGCCGGTGGCGCAGCCGTTGAGCGTGCGGCATTCGGCTACTAGGTCCGGGCCTGCCGCGCGATGGATCGCGCCGTCGACGCCGCCGCCGCCCAGCAGCGAGGTATTGGCAGCGTTGACGATCGCGTCAACGCCGAGTGTCGTGATGTCGGCAACGATGACTTCCAGCCGCGCTTCGCCTAGCTGGCGCGCGGCCAAGTTCAGGCAACCGCGTTGACCGCAACGCCCCTGTCGGCAAACAGCTGCTGCAATTCGCCGGCCTGGAACATCTCGCGGATGATGTCGCAGCCGCCGACGAACTCGCCCTTGACGTAGAGTTGCGGAATGGTCGGCCAGTTCGAATAGGTCTTGATGCCGTTACGGAGTTCAGCCGATTCCAGAACGTTCAGACCCTTGTAGCCGACCCCGACGTGATCGAGGATCTGCACCACTTGGCCGGAAAAGCCGCACTGCGGAAATTGCGGCGTACCCTTCATGAACAGCACGACGTCGTTCGACTTCACTTCGTTGTCGATGAATTGCTCGATGCTCATATCCATTTCCTTTTGGGGCGTAGCCCCTGGTCCTTAAACCGGCAAGCCCCCTTTCGGCTTGCCTCTCACGGGCCGGCTCGCCCTTTGTAACCCGACACTGCCTATATATGTAGCCCAAACCTTTGTGCATCCAAAGCAAAATGGCGTGTGGCTGGCATGCGCCGGGCTCGATTTGGGCCGCGCGAGGCACGGCCGGTCCATAGTCTGATGGTACTAATATCATAGCTTCCGGAGGCTTTTTTCCCGAAAGGGAACCCCTATCTAGGATTGGCTGTCCGTTAGGAACCTGTTCGCCAAAGCAACGTTCTCTTCCCTGACCGGAGACACCCGTGACGAAACCAGCATCCGCTGCGGCCGCCCTCACCTCCCATCCGTCACTTTTCTCCGAATCCGGCACTCTTGCCCAGGATCTGGTGGAAGCGTTTCTCGCCGTCCGCGGCGAGACCGAGCGTCGTGCCGCGCCGCTCTCGCCGGAGGATCAGTTGATCCAGTCGATGCCCGATGCCAGCCCGGCGAAATGGCACCGCGCTCACACCACCTGGTTCTTCGAGCAATTCCTGCTCGGCGAGCACGGCGCGCCCTATAAGCCGTTTCATCCCGACTACGCCTTCCTGTTCAATTCCTACTATGTCAGCGCAGGCCCCAGGCACGCTCGCCATCAGCGCGGCCATCTGACCCGCCCAAGCGCCGAGGAAATCACCGCCTACCGCAGGCATGTCGACGCGGCGACCGTGAAATTCTTCCACGACGCCAGCGAGAACGAGCTTCGCGCGATCGCGCCGCTGGTCGAGGTCGGCCTCAATCACGAACAGCAGCATCAGGAATTGATGCTGACCGACATCCTGCACGCCTTCGCGCAGAACCCTATTGCTCCCGCCTACGATGAAGCATGGCGTTTCCCCGTTTCGACGCGCTCGCGCGATCAATGGGTCACATTGAACGAGGGCATCCACACCATTGGTCATGGCGACGACAGCTTTCATTTCGACAATGAGAAGCCTGCCCATCGCGCGCTGGTCGGTCCGGTCAAGCTCAACCGCAACCTCGTCACCAATGCCGAATGGCTCGCCTTCATGAAGGACGGCGGCTACACGACGCCGACGCTGTGGTTGATGGACGGTTTTGCCGTCGTCGGCAGTGAGGCCTGGCAGGCCCCCGGCCATTGGCGCGAGGTCGACGGTGAGTGGCACATCATGACGCTCGGCGGCCTGCGGCCGATCGATCCCGACGCGCCGGTCTGCCATGTCAGCTATTACGAGGCAGATGCGTTTGCGCGCTGGGCTGGCCGCCATCTGCCGACCGAGATGGAGTGGGAGGTCGCCGCGCGCGCTGGCCATCTTCTCAACGACGCCTTCGGCATCGTCTGGCAATGGACCCGCAGCGCGTACGCGCCCTATCCCGGCTATCGCGCCATCGAAGGGGCGCTTGGGGAATACAACGGCAAGTTCATGGTTAATCAGCTTGTGCTGCGCGGCTCATCGCTTGCAACCCCCGAAGGCCACAGCCGTATCTCTTATCGCAACTTCTTCTATCCCCACCACCGCTGGCAATTTACTGGACTGCGTCTCGCCGACTACGCCTGATCTTTCATTGAAATAGCATCGCGCAGGAAAGCGCGTTCTGGAGAGTATCATGAATGTGCATGCCACTGCTTTGGCCCACGCGCATCTCCCCGATGAGCAGACTTCGGCCTTCGCCCGCGACGCGATCGACGATCTGTCGCAACATCCCAAGCGGCTGTCGCCGAAATATTTTTACGATGCGACCGGTTCGGAATTGTTCGAGGCGATCACGCGGCTGCCGGAATATTATCCGACCCGCACCGAGCTCTCGATCCTGAGGGATCGCGGCGGCGAGATTGCCGCCATCCTGCCGAAAGGCGCCGCACTGGTCGAATTCGGCGCCGGCGCGACCACGAAAATCAGGCTGCTGTTGCAACACTGCGCCGTCGGCGCCTACGTGCCCGTCGATATTTCCGGCGATTTCCTGAAAGCCCAGGCGGATGCGCTGCGCGGGGATTTCCCGGCGCTTTCGGTCCACCCGGTGACAGCGGATTTCACCGCGCCGTTCGCGCTTCCCTCCGCCATCGCCGACCTGCCGAAGGTCGGATTTTTTCCGGGCTCGACGCTCGGTAATTTCGAGCCGCACGAGGCTTGCGCCTTCCTGCGCAGCGCCCGCGACATCCTTGGCCACGGCGCGCAGATGATCATCGGTGTCGATCTGGAAAAGGACGAGCGCGTGCTCCACGACGCCTATAACGATGCCGCAGGCGTCACCGCGCGCTTCAACCTCAATGTGCTGGTGCGCATCAATCGTGAACTCGGCGGCAATTTCGATCTGTCGGCGTTCACCCACCGGGCGATCTACAACCGCGAGCGCCATCGCATCGAGATGCATCTTATCAGCAAGAAACAGCAGGCCGTGCGGATGCTCGGCACCAGCTTCTCGTTCCGCCCCGGCGAAAGCATTCACACCGAGAACAGCTACAAATACAGCCTCGAGCGCTTCGGCGCGCTGGCGCGCGGCGCGGGCTGGGCGGTCCGCAAGTCGTGGACCGACAATTCGCGGATGTTCTCGGTTCACGCGCTGACGGCGTCGGAGTGAGGTCGTGCGACGCGCTTACCGCGATCTCGTCGCGTCCAGGCGACGCCGACGCCCGGCCTCTCGCACGACAATTTGATTCAAGCCCCGCCCTCCCCGTCCGCGGCCATTGAGGCCCGCGGCAACGGATAAAACGGGCGAAAATGCCTTGGTTTGGGCGCCCCCGGCCAAGCCCGGCTTCGCGCCGTTAACGTCAATGACGGCAACGCAACGTTGGTGACGCCGCCATGAACGGCGCGTTCAGCGCGGCTTGGGCGAGCAGAGCGCATCCTTCTCTCCGTGATTAATTGCACCTTCACGGTGCATAACTCGGAGAAGCAAGTCATGACCCGCGTCAATAAATTCTCGATGGTTGCCGTCGCTCTTGCAATGCTCGGCGCTTCCTTCACCTCGGCGTCGGCGGAAACCCTGTGGCAGGCCAGTCATCCGCGTCGCGTCGAGGTGAACAGCCGCCTCGCCAACCAGAATTTCCGCATCAACCAGGGCGTGGCCAACGGCACCCTCAACCCGTGGCAGGCGCGGCAACTGCATGCCGAAGATCTAGCCATCCGCTTCGAAGAGCAGACGATGGCCAGCTTCCACGGCGGCCACCTGACCGCGGCCGAGCAGAACGCGCTCAACCAGCAGGAAAACGTGGTGAGCCGGCGGATCGGACCGTAACCTCTTTTCCGTTTCTGATCGCTGCGGGCCCGGCTGCATCAGATGCGGCTGAGCCCGCGTGCGTTTCCGGAAGACGCTATTTCTTCGGGCTGGATCCGAGCGACAGCGACTCCCAGACCGCGACAAGGATCATGATCGCCGTGGCGAGAGCCGACAGCATGAGCGGCGACAGATCGCGGGCAAACCACGCCAGGATGATAAAGGCGATGATGCCGACGCCGTGCGAGAGCTGGAGAAAGCCGCGGATGGAATATTTGAACAGGATGGTCCCGATCAAGAACAGCGACGGCCCGCCGATTGCGGTCGAAATCGCTCTGAGATCGGAGGCGCCGTCCGGATGTTTTAGCACGAGTTCGTCAGCGACCGCGGAGAGGATGATGCCGGCCACGATCGGCATATGCAAATAGGTGTAGGCGAGCCGCGCTAGCCGCCCGGATTCACTTGATCGCGAGATCAGTTCGGAGCCGGCTTCCGCGCCTTTGTGGAAATAGATCCACCACATCGCGATGCTGCCGACAAAGGCGGAGACGAACGCGCCGACGGTTTCGGTTGTCCAGGTCAGATCGGCGAAGGTTGCGGCGTTGACGACAATGGCTTCGCCGAGCGCGATGATGATGAAGCCGGCGCAGCGCTCGGCGATATGGCCGCCTTCGACCGCCCATTCCTCGATGGTCGATGGACCATAGAGGGGAATCCAGAACCGCGCCGCCGGCGCGACATATTCGATTGCCAGCGCCACCGTCCAAAGCACCAGCCTCGACTGTCCCTGCGCGAAGCCACCGAGAATCCAGATCACCGCGGATACCGAAAGCCACACCAAAATGCGGATTGCATTCCATCGCACCAGGGTCCGCCCGGGCGGGACCGATGCCAGCCAGAACATGGTGCGGCCGACCTGCATCGCGGCGTAGGCGGTCGCGAAGCAGAGGCCGCGTGCCTCGAACGCCGTCGGGATCGAGGTCGACAGCACGAGCCCGCCCAGCATCAGCAGGAACAGGAGGATTCGGACCGGCGTCAGCTCCGGATTGAGCCAGTTGGTGATCCAGGTGGTAAAGACCCACACCCACCAGACCGCGAGGAACAGTAGCGTAACCTGGATGGCGCCAAGCGGGGAGAAGCGGCCGAGCAGCGTTTGCGAAATCTGCGTGATCGCGTAGACGAACACCAGATCGAAAAGCAATTCCGCATAGGTGACGCGGTGATGCTGGTTCGGCAGCAGCAGACGGAACATCGCGCCGCGTGGATTGTCCGTCATCGGCGCGCGCTCCCCGCTTGCTGGGGCTATCCCTCCGGCACTCCGGTCTGCAGCGCGAGCGCATGCAGCACGCCGCCCATCTGGCCGCGCAGCGATTGATAGACGATCTGGTGCTGCTGGACACGCGACTTGCCGCGGAAGGATTCCGCGATCACGGTGGCTGCGTAGTGGTCGCCGTCACCGGCGAGATCGCGGATCGTCACCTCGGCATCGGGAATCGCTGCCTTGATCATCGATTCGATATCGCGGGCGTCCATCGGCATCCCAGTCCATCTCCGTTTTGGCGTTTCGAGCACCGCCAGCCTCATTGCGCCGGCGGCCAAACTTAGCGTGAACGCTCTTCAAGGTCACGCCCGGTGCCACTATATTCCTCATCCGGACGTTGCGAAGCTGTGACATCGCGTCCCCGCGATCACAATGGACTGACCAAAAAAGGGCTGAAACCGATGAAACTCCCGGGTCCCGACCACCCCATCACCATTACCGCCAATCCCAAGCGCGTGCGTGTCACCGCGGGCGGTGTTGTCATCGCCGACACCACCCATGCGCTGACCTTGAAGGAAGCGACCTATCCCGCTGTGCAATATGTGCCGCGGCAGGACGCCAACATGGCGCTGTTGAAGCGCACCGAGCGGACCACGCATTGCCCCTATAAGGGGGACGCGAACTATTTCAGCATCGTCGCCGACGGCAAGACGCTGGAAAATTCGATCTGGACCTACGAGACGCCCTTCCCCGCCATGGAGGAGATTTCCGGGCATTTGGCGTTCTATCCGGACAAAGTGAAGATCGAGGAAGTGGCGTAAATTTCGCCCGTCGTTGCGAGCAGCCTCGGGTCGGGCGAATGCGCGCCCGTCCCCGCATTCGCCGCTTTGCGGCATGACAATCGCCCTTGCTGAATCGGGTTCCTGGCGGCAACATCGTGACCGGTTTTCCCTGCCGGCGGGTTCCCATGACGACGATCTCCCAATCTGCAGTGTCAGCGGATGTCAGGGCCGCGCCCAAAGCCAAATCGCGGAACGCCGCGATTGATCGCGCCCGTACCTTTCTGACGCTGGTGGTGCTGCTCCACCACTCAGTCATCCCCTATACGTATTTTGGCCACACCGACCCCAAATCGTGGATCGGCTTCGATTGCATCGTGCTCGCCACCGACAGTTTCTTCATGGCGATGTTCTTTTTTCTTTCGGGGCTGTTCGTCTGGCCGGGACTCTCTCGGAAGGGAGCCGCGGACTATTTGAGCGATCGGCTGCTGAGGCTCGGCCTGCCGTTTGTGATCTGCGCGTTCACGCTTATTCCGATCGCCTACTACGCGATCGCGCTGCGTCAAACACCAGATGTCAGCTTTACGGCCTTCTGGTGGAAGACCGTTACCGTGGGACCCTGGCCGAGCGGCCCGATCTGGTTTCTCTGGGTCTTGTTTGCGTTCGACCTGGTTGCGAGCCTGCTGCATCGGCTCTCACCCAACCTGCTCGATCCGATCAATCGCCTCTCGTTGCGCGCCCACGAGCGGCCCGGAATATTCGTCGCGGTCATGCTTGCCGTTACTGCGGTGCTCTACGTTCCCGGGAGAGTTCACTACGGCGCAGGCAGTTGGTTCGAGTTCGGGCCGTTCTCCGTCCAGCATGGTCGCGTGCTGCTCTATGCGACCTACTTCTTTTTCGGCGCAGGCATCGGGGCTGCCAATCTCGATCGCGGAATATTGAGCGCAGACGGCCGGCTCGCGAAAAGCAGCGTGGGCTGGATCATGGTCGCACTCGTTCCTTATTGCCTCATGTGGGTGCTGATCTACACCAAGCGCGAAATATTGGGAAACCCGGTGCGGCTGCCGGACTGGTACGAGGCGACCTATGGTCTCTTCTTCGCTGCCTTCAGCGTGACCATCATGTTTGTGATTCTGGCCTATTTCCTCAGATTCAAGCAATCGGGCTGGAGCATCCTCGATCCGATGCAGCCGGATGCCTTCGGCATGTTTCTTGTTCACTACCCGATCATGCTCTGGCTGCAATATTGGATGTTCGACTTCGACATCCCTGCAATTGCCAAAGCGCTTATCGCGTTCGTGCTGACCGTCGTCTTGAGCTGGGCGGCGACCGCCGCATTGCGCAAGATACCCGGCGCGACGCGGGTGCTCTAATCCAAAAGTCTAAGAGTTGGCATCAAACCTGCATGAGTGCGGTTCAAAGCGTTTTCCAGGCGGAGTGAGTACCGGTTCGCGTGAAGAAAACGCGTCAAGACAAAAATTTTGGAGGGGTGTCCAAGGCTAGCCAGGAAAGGACGCCGTTCAATGGGACTATCTGCCATTCTGATCGCCACCGCGCTCAGCCTGACCATGCTCGTGGCAGTTGCAGACCTGCCGTGACGGCCAACGGCTGCAAAAGCGCCGCTGGTCAGTTCGCGCCGTTCATGTAAGCGGGCAACCAGCGCTCGAACGCCGACTTTAGGGAATCGATCGAAGCCGGCGGCTCGCCTGCGATGGCGATTGCGTCGCCGCCGGTGGTGCCGATACGCGCGCACGGCACCTCGGCGCCCTTCATCTTCGCCAGTACCAGTCCTGCTTGTTCAGCCGGCACCGTGACGACGTAACGGGCCTGGTCTTCGCCGAACCAGTAGGCATGCGGCACGATCGCGCTAGGCGCAGCCAGAAGCTGCGCGCCGATCCCGCTGGCGATCGCCATTTCGGCAAGCGCAATCAGAAGTCCGCCGTCGGAGACATCATGCGCCGCGGTCGCAGTGCCGGCGTGGATCATGCCGCGCACCACACAGCCATTGCGCTTTTCCGCGGCGAGGTCGACCGGCGGCGGCGCGCCCTCTTCGCGGCCGCAGATATCGCGCAGGTAAACCGATTGCCCGAGCCAGCCATGGGTTTCGCCGACAAGTAAGATCGCCTCGCCTTCGGTCTTGAAAGAAAGGCTCGCGGATTTGGTGAAATCGTCGAGCAGGCCGACGCCACCGATCGAGGGTGTAGGCAATATGCCGCGGCCCAATTCTTCTCCAGGGATTCGGGTTTCGTTGTAGAGCGAGACGTTGCCGGACACGACCGGGAAATCCAGCGCGCGGCAGGCTTCCGAGATGCCCTTCAGGCAGCCGACGAACTGCCCCATGATTTCAGGGCGCTCCGGATTGCCGAAATTGAGATTATCCGTGATCGCGAGCGGCCGTCCGCCGACGGCCGTGATGTTGCGCCAGGCTTCGGCGACCGCCTGCTTGCCGCCTTGATAAGGATCGGCCTCGCAATAGCGCGGCGTCACGTCGACGGTCAGCGCCAGTCCCTTCGGCCCGTCCTCAACCCGCACCACCGCCGCATCGCCACCCGGACGCTGCACGGTGTTGCCGAGAATGACGTGGTCGTATTGCTCCCAGACCCAGCGCTTCGAACACAGCTCCGGCGTGCCGATCAGTTTTTCCAGCGCCCGCGAAATTCCCATTGGAGGGGTGATGTCGCGCGCATGCACCACCGGCAGCGGCGGCGAGGCCACATGCGGCCGGTCGTAGAGCGGCGCTTCGTCGCCCAATTCCTTGATCGGCAGATCGGCCATGACGTCGCCGCCATGCTTGACCACGAAGCGCTTGCTCGGCGTGGTGTAGCCGACGACCGCGAAATCGAGCCCCCATTTTCTGAAGATCGCTTCGGCTTCTTTCTCCTTCTCGGGCTTGAGCACCATGAGCATGCGCTCCTGGCTTTCCGAGAGCATCATCTCGTAGGCGCTCATTCCGGTTTCGCGGGTCGGCACGGAATCAAGATCGAGATCGACGCCGAGATCGCCCTTGGCGCCCATCTCGACCGCCGAGCAGGTCAGCCCCGCCGCGCCCATGTCCTGGATTGCGATCACGCAATCGGCTTGCATGATCTCGAGGCAGGCTTCCAGCAGCAGTTTTTCCGCGAAGGGATCGCCGACCTGCACGGTCGGACGCTTTTCCGCGGAGTCCTCGTCGAATTCCGCCGACGCCATCGAGGCGCCGTGGATGCCGTCGCGCCCGGTCTTGGAACCGAGATAGACGATCGGCATGTTCACGCCGGACGCCGCGGCGTAGAAGATCTTGTCGGTATCGGCGAGCCCAACCGCCATCGCATTGACCAGGATGTTGCCGTCATAGCGGGTGTGGAAGCGCATCTGCCCGCCGACCGTGGGCACGCCGAAGGAATTGCCATAGCCGCCGATGCCGGCGACAACGCCCGAGACCAGATGGCGTGTCTTCGGATGCTCCGGCGCGCCAAAGCTCAACGCGTTGAGACAGGCGATCGGCCGCGCGCCCATGGTGAAGACATCGCGCAAGATACCGCCGACGCCGGTCGTTGCGCCCTGATAGGGCTCGATGTAGCTCGGATGGTTGTGGCTCTCCATCTTGAAGACCACCGCCTGGCCGTCACCGATGTCGATCACGCCGGCATTCTCGCCCGGCCCCTGGATCACCCATGGCGCTGTGGTCGGCAAGCCCCGCAAGTGAATGCGCGAGGATTTGTACGAGCAGTGCTCGTTCCACATCGCCGAAAAAATCCCGAGTTCGGTGAAGCTCGGCACCCGCCCGATCAGCTTCAAAATCCGCTCATATTCGTCCGGCTTCAGCCCATGGCTGGCGACGAGTTCGGGGGTGATCTTCGGATCGTTCATGCGGCTTCTTGCAGGGACCAAGGTCCCTTATTAGGGAGATCGAGGGGGTGCGAAAAGGCCTTTTATGGCGCAATTCTCCGCTGTCCAGAGCTTTGCGGCCGCAAGGCGCGGAACGAGGGTTTGCACATATCGGGCGGATCGGATTTAAGGGCTGGAATCACCCATTGAAGGCCTATTCGCGTGGATGACCTGACCAAATCCGCATTCCTCAACCGCCCCGATCTGCACGTCGAAGCGGAGGGCGAATTTATGGGCTGGCGCACCTGGAGCCGGGATAATTTCGAAACCCATAATGGGCCGTTCTACCACCGCATGGAGGACGACGGCAGTATCCGCTGCGCGTTCCGGGTCGAGGGCAAGCATCTCAACGGAGTGAAGAACGTCCACGGCGGCTGCTTCATGTCGTTTGCGGATTATTGCCTGTTCGCGACCGCCGCCCCCGTGTTGCAGGGACCGGGCGTGACGGTGTCGTTTGCCTGCGAGTTCCTCGCTGCCGCGCGCGAGGGCGATCTGGTCGAAGGTTTTGGCGAGATCACCCGCGCCGGCGGCTCGATGATTTTCCTCCGCGGCATTTTGACAAGCGGCGAGCGCAAGCTGTTCACGTTCTCAGGCACGCTGAAGCGGGTGAAGCTGCGAATGCCGCCGGCCGCGAGCAACGAGGCAGGCAAGACCTAGCCTATGGCTCGCGCCGCCGCACCAAGACGCTACCCTTAGTTGCAAACTCGGCGGCTGTCTCTATAAGTTTGGCAAGGTCCACTTCCGGTCGAGAGGGATTTCCATGCGCGTGCAACAGCCTGTTCGTGATCGTGACATGTCTTTGTGGCAATCGGCGGTTCGGCAGACGGTTGGCATTCGCAATCTGACCAAGATGAGAAGCACCGCATTGAGTACGGCGTTTCGCTCCACGCGAAATCCGAGGAAAAGCGCAAGGAGCTCGCCGATCCAGTTCCTGCTCCGCCAGGCGCGCAGAAACCGAACGTGGGATCGCCCACCAACGTGGCTCATGCATCCAAAACCACATTCGATGCCATCAAGGTGCACCAGAGCGGCGATAGCATAGCCGGTTCCTTTTTTGACTCGCTGACTGAATTGGCCAGGAACTACAGCAGCTGGGACGTCTCGGGTTGGATTCAGTGCGGCTGGTATTACCTGAAATACTATGTCCTCGCTCACTTGCCGCCGCCCTATCTAGATTGGCAGGCTCACGCACCTGCGGACATCAATTTTGGCATCATAGACTATCAACTCCCCGCCGACAGCAGGGTACTCATGATTGGCGACTGGGGCACGCATATGCCAGATAACGTCGCGCTCCTGCGCCAGGCGCTCAAGAAATTCAATCCGGACCTCATTATCCACCTCGGCGACGTCTATTACTCCGGTACCGTGGAGGAATGCTCCGAGAACGTCATCGAAGTTTTGAACGCGATCGTCGCTGAGTTGAAACTAGAACGGCGACCGGCCTTTTTCGCGATTCCGGGCAATCACGACTATTACTCCGGCGGGTCCGGCTTCTTCCAAATGATCGCCAAGATCAATTCCGGCGTCGCCGGATGTACGCAACTGGCCAGTTATTTCTGCCTGCGTACGGCGGATCAGCGTTGGCGGTTTCTCGCCATGGACACCGGCTACGGCGACCGCAACCCTATTGAACAACAGGCGCCAAACCTTCAGCGCCATGAGGCAGCGTGGCATCAGGACAAGCTGGATAAATTTCCTGGGTCTACCGTCCTGCTCTCACACCATCAGCTGCTTTCCGCCAAGGAGCAACTCAACAAGGGGCTGCGGCCCTTTCTCAACGAGAACCTCTATGGGATTTTCAGCAAATACTTTGACCGCATCGCCGCGTGGTATTGGGGCCACGAACACAACTTGATTTTCTTCGACAACGATTTGAGAGTCCACGCGGACGACCCACCGCTCAAAAAGGGGCGCCTGGTAGGCTGCAGCGCCTATGAAGAAACGGTTGAAGAGGATCCATTCAAGATAAATTACGAAGCAGCGCGGTTCATGAAGGACATGAAGCGCCTCAAGGTTTCGAAATACGCGACAGGCGATCAGCATTTCTACAATCACGCCTTCGCAATTCTTGACGTCGCGCCGGAAAAAATAGCCGCGAGCTATTACGAATATCCGAGCTGGGGGATGACCGACGGACCGTCGAAGGAACCTGCGGTCGGACCGCCCCTGTACCAGGAAGACTTGTTGCCGACACGCTGAAGCGACGAACGTCAACGTCCACGCGCGGCGACACCAGGAATTCCAGGGCAGTAGCCCGCTGCACGTTACGCGCGTCTGGCGGATCCTCTGACTTACTGTACGCTGACCAGGGTCAGGTCGACGAACCACGACTGCGGCGAGACAAAGCCCTTGACCTTCGGGCTCATCGCGCGCGGGTTGAGATCGTGGACGATGTAAAGCCAGGGAGGATTGTCGACGAGGCGTTCATGCGCCTTGCGATAGGCGGCCGAGATTGCTTTCGGATCGGTCGCCCCGGAAATCGTCTTCAGCGCGTCCTCGAATTCGTCGTCTTTCCATCGCTCGAAGTTGAAGCCATTCGGCGAAAAGTTGGCGGCCAAAAAATAGCGCGCCATGACGCCGGGGTCCGACGACGGCGAAGAGACATTGAGCGACATGGCGCCTTGCAGCGCGGGGCTGTCCGGCGTGGCACGGGCCGCCGTCAGAAGCACCTGCCATTCAACCACATCGAACGCGACGTTGACGCCGCAGGCCTCCTTTAGATTTTGCTGCAGGAATTCGTTCATCGGCAGAGGCAGCATCTGTCCCGAGCCGGAATTCGAGATCATCGCCTTGAACGACAGCGGCTTCTCCGCGGTGTAGCCAGCTTCGGCGAGCAGCGCCTTGCCTTTGCCCGGATCGAATTTGTAGTGGTTCACTGGATTGCCGAAATCGGAATCGCTGGTCTTGAGCCAGCCCACCGAGGGCTCCGCGGTGCCGTTGAGCAACGACACCAGCCCTTCGCGGTCGATGCAATAGTTCAAGGCCTGGCGAACCCTGACGTCCTTGAACGGGCTGTTGGTCGCGCCGATGTTGTAGAACCAGGGCCAGACATGTGGGTACGAGCCGGTCACGATGGCAAAGCCCGCCGATTTCAGCGAGTCGATGCTGTCGGCCGGCGGCACCTCGATCCAATCGACCTGACCGGAACGCAAGGCGGCCAGCCGCGAATTCGCCTCCGGGATCGGCATCAACACGACATTGTCGACCTTCGCCGTTTTGCTTGGGTCCCAGTACTTGTCCCAGCGCGCCAGATCCGCCTCCTGCCGCGGCACCACCTTGGTGATGCGGAACGGCCCGGTGCCTGCGGCCGGCAAGGTCGCGACCTTGGCCCAGTCATGACCGGCCTGTTCGAACGAGGCGGGCGAGGTAAACAGAAGATAGACCGCCATATAGGGGAAATACGACGCCGGCTTGGTCGTGGTGATCGCGACCGTATGGTCGTCGATCTTCTTGTAGCTGCCCATCACGGGCACGCGCGCCCGCGACATCGCCGAACTCGGCGCTTCGAATTGCGGGCTGGTGCTGTTGAAATAACGATCGAGGTTCCAGATCACGGCATCGGCGTTGAAATCGGTGCCGTCGTGGAATTTCACGCCCTGGCGAAGATGGAAGATCCAGATCTTGTTATCCTCCGGATCCTGCTCCCATTTTTCGGCGAGGCCGGGACGCAACGTCGCCAGCCGGTCGGTTCGGGTCAGATCCCACAGCACCAGCCCCTCGAAGATCGGGTAGCCGAGGAAACGCATTCCCTCAAAGCCGTTATTCGGCAGGCCTGTGGCGGTGGGGATATCCGACGCCGTCATGCCGATGCGCAGCGTGGTTTCGGCGATCGCCGATGTATACGACAGCAAGGGAGCTGCCAGCGCGAGCGTGCAGAAAGCCTTACGAATGAGCATGTTGTTTCCCCTTCGCCGACGGGCGTTCGGTGAATGGAGGAGCAAAATTCAGGCCAGCTGGAGCTGCTGCGGTCGATGGTCTGTCGCCCACACGCGATTGTTATTTCGACTATAATGCCCGCCGCTTGTGCAGCCGCGGAGAACGAGATGGACGTTATCGAAGCGATCCACGGCCGCCGGTCCGTGCGGTCATATGATCGCAGACCCGTCGAACGCGACGTTATCGAAAGCGTGATCCTGGACGCGGCGCAAGCGCCGCCACCATTTCGCGATCAGGTGCCCTGGACTTTCAACGTCGTTGAGGGCGTTGATCGGATCGCGGCCTATGGCGCGCGTGCCATGGACTACGCGAGAAATCATCATGCCGATGAGCCCGGCTCGGACTGGGTCGAAAGACCCGGCTTCAAGATATTCTGGGATGCGCCAGTGCTCATCATTATTTCGGGACCGGTCGGCGACTGCTGTCGCGCCGGTCAGAACCTGATGCTTTCTGCTCATGCACGCGGATTGGGAACGTGCTGGGTCGGCTCGCCGATGCTTTGGCTGAACACGCCGGAGGCAAAGGCGGAGTTGGGGATACCTTCAGCCCTGACGCCGGTTGCAGTGCTGTGCCTCGGTTATGCCGCTGCGGTTCCTGAAGCGGTGATCCGCGGCAGGCCACCGATCATCTGGGCCGGAGAAAGCTAGGTCCGCCGTGCGCCGACGCCTTTATGGCTACGCCGCGCGCTCCAGATGCGCGACGAGACCGGCAAACAGGCCGCGGCCGTCGGTGCAGCCCATGATGTCTTCGACGTGGTTTTCCGGATGCGGCATCATGCCGAGCACATTGCCGCCGGTGTTGACGATGCCGGCGATCGAATGCGCCGCGCCGTTGATGTTGGAGGCGTCACTCACCTCGCCGTCCGCCGAGCAATAGCGATAGAGCACCCGCCCCTCGCCCTCGAGGCTTTTTAACGTCTCTTCGTCCGCCTCGTAATTGCCCTCGCCATGCGCGATCGGCACGCGAATCACCTGCCCGGCGTTATAGCCTCGCGTGAACGGCGTGTCGGAACGCTCGACGCGCAGATGCACGTCATGGCAGATGAATTTCAGCCGCGCGTTGCGCATGAGAACGCCGGGCAGAAGTCCTGCCTCGCAGAGAATCTGAAAGCCGTTGCAGACGCCGAGCACGAGACCACCTCGGCCTGCGAACGCGCGCACCGAATCCATCACCGGCGCCCGTGCCGCGATCGCGCCGCAGCGCAAGTAGTCGCCATAGGAAAATCCGCCGGGCACTACAACGAGATCAGTATCCTTCGGCAGCGAGGTCTCGGCGTGCCAGACCATCGCGGGCTCATGACCCGAGATAAGCTTCAGCGCACGGGCCATGTCGCGCTCGCGATTGATTCCGGGAAAGACGAGGATGGCGGATTTCATGTGGCGCGCTTGGATTCCACTTCGCTCGAAAACGCTCTAGCCCAAAACCTCGACCCGGTAATTCTCGATCACGGTATTGGCGAGCAGCTTGTCGGCGGCGTCCTTCAGCGCGGCTTCCGCCTTCGCCTTGTCGGAGCCGGCAAGCTCGATGTCGAACACCTTGCCCTGGCGGACGCTTGCGACGCCATCGACGCCGAGCGATTTCAGCGCGCCTTCGATGGCCTTGCCTTGCGGGTCGAGAATGCCGGATTTCAGCGTAACGGTGACGCGCGCCTTCACGTGATCGCCTCTAGCTCTTGACCAGCACCGGACCGGAGCCGGCGGGGCGCTCGTTCTCCATCAGGATGCCCAGACGCTTTGCGACTTCGGTATAGGCTTCCAGCAAGCCGCCAAGGTCGCGGCGAAAGCGGTCCTTGTCGAGCTTCTCGTTCGACTTGATGTCCCACAGCCGGCATGAGTTGGGCGAGATCTCGTCGGCGACGATGATCCGCATCATCTCGTTTTCGAACAGCCTTCCGCATTCCATCTTGAAATCGACCAGGCGGATGCCGATGCCGAGAAACAGTCCGGTCAGGAAATCATTGACGCGGATCGCCAGCGCCATGATGTCGTCGATCTCCTGTGGCGTGGCCCAGCCGAACGCCGTGATGTGCTCTTCGGACACCATCGGGTCGTTGAGCTGGTCGTTCTTGTAATAGAACTCGATGATCGAGCGCGGCAATTGGGTGCCCTCCTCGATGCCGAGGCGCTGCGACAGCGATCCCGCCGCCACATTCCGCACCACGACCTCGAGCGGCACGATCTCGACTTCGCGAATCAGTTGCTCGCGCATGTTGAGACGACGGATGAAGTGGGTCGGCACCCCGATGTCGTTGAGGTGCTGAAACAGGTACTCCGAAATCCGGTTGTTGAGGACGCCCTTGCCCTCGATCACCTGGTGTTTCTTGGCGTTGAACGCGGTCGCATCGTCCTTGAAATGCTGGATCAGGGTTCCCGGCTCCGGACCTTCGTAAAGGACCTTGGCCTTGCCTTCGTAGATGCGGCGCCGACGGCTCATTGGGATGTACCGTGTTTTGTTGAAATCCATGAAGTTGGTGTGCTCCGGATGACTAAGGACCAAAACCCACGACGGAGCTGCCGTGAAGGCCTGGAACCTGAGGAAACAGAACAAGAACCGGACCCGAACGCAACCTATCTGATTGGCCTATGCAGCACAATCGATCCGGCCAATTCGACCCTGAGTTTTACCGTCCTCTCTGCGGCGCCATGGCCGTTGTTTTAGCCATTTTCCAAAGATATCTAGGTACTGGAGCGGCCCCCCGCAACAAAGGCCACTCCCGCCAGCTTCCGGCATGGAATCGGAGCCTTTATTGGAGGCTCTATCGGAGTTTTGGGCCATGACCACCTTCGACAAGCGTGAGGAAGCCTTCGAGAAGAAATTCGCCATCGACGAGGAGCAGAAGTTCAAGGCCATCGCCCGCCGCAACAGGCTGCTCGGATTGTGGGTGGCTGAAAAACTCGAATTGTCGGGCGAGGCCGCCAAAGACTATGCCAAGACCGTCGTCGCCGCCGAGTTCGGCGAAGGCGGCGACGACGCCGTGATCCGCAAGCTCAAGGCTGATCTGGCCCCCAAAGGCGTCACGCTCAGCGAAGACGAACTCCGCGCCAGGATGAACGAACTGACGGCGGAAGCGATCGCCCAGGTGAAGGCGGGCGTGTAAGCGGTCGCCCGCTCCTATTTCATTCCTGAGCGGCTTGCCTTTACCGATTTCGCCCGGCCGTAATCAGCCCGGATGACCTCAAGAAAGCGGCGCGAAGCCGCACTCAGAAAGCCGTCGCGTCGGGTCACCGCGACGATGTCATGGCTCGCCGAGAGGTCACCGACGCGAATCGTCGAAATCGCCGAGGATCGACGTTCATCGGCGACGTTGCTCTCCGACAACAAAGCGATGCCAAGCCCGGCTTCGACCAGGCGTTTCTGGGCCGTCAGGCTGTCGACCGGCGTCCACTCGACTTCGCCCAATCCATGGGTCTGGAACAGCGCGAAGACATGCGACGCCGTGATCTCGCGGCGACCGGGTATCTCGGGGAAGGCGATCCAGCGCTCCCCGCGCAGATCGGCAAGTCTTGCGACACGGCGGCCGGCGCGCGGGTGATCGGGCGCGCAAACGACCTGAAGCCGTTCGGTCAAAAGCAGTTCGCAATCGAGATCGTTTGAACGGTCCTGCTCATAGCGCAATCCGATCGTCGCTTCGCCGCGCCGGACCAGGTCGCTGACCTCGGCGCTGGTCGCGGTGCGCAAGGTCAGCTTGACGTCCGGATGCTCGCCGGCGAAACGCTTCATCATCGTCGACAGGCGGCCGCCGGCAAGCGTTCCGACCACCGCGAGCGCGACGGGGCCCGAATTCGATCGCGCCAGCGCGCGAACCGCATGCTCCGCGTCCTGCGCCGCCGCCACCGCACGCTCGGCGTAGGGAACCATCACCCGGCCTGCATCGCTCAGTATCGTCCGACCCGCGACGCGCTCGAACAGCGGCACGCCGAGCTCCTGCTCCAGCAGCGCGATTCGCCTTGAGATCGCGGGCTGCGAACGGTGCAGCGCCTTCGCCGCATTCGAGATGCCTCCCCGACGGTGAACCATCAGGAACGTGTTGAGGGCGTCGCTGTCCATTTTTCCGGGTCATGCAAAAAACTGATGATATCGCAAACAATAACAAATTTGTCTGATATCGGAAAGACCCCTATGTCTTGGTTGGAAGCGGACCCCGCAGCCACAATTTCGAACGGAGCCGAGATGCGCACCCAGATGGAAAAAGCGGAACTTTTTCGCACCCTGCATGAGAGGCCGGGCGCCTTCATCGTCCCCAACCCCTGGGACGCCGGTACGGCAAAGCTGCTCGCCGCGCTCGGCTTCGAGGCGCTTGCGACGACCAGCCTGGGTCTGGCCAATATGCTGGGCAGCGCGACCGTCACCCGTGATGCCATCATCGAAAATTGCCGGATGATCGCCGGCGCAACCGACCTGCCGGTCAACGCCGATCTGGAGAATTGCGGCGCCGATGAACCGAAGGCTGCGGCTAAGACCATCGCATTAGCCGCAGAGGCCGGAGCGGTCGGCGGATCGATCGAGGATGCAACCGGCGACCTGGGCAGGCCAATCTACGATTTCGCACTCGCGGTCGAGCGGGTGCATGCGGCCGTCGAGGTCGCGCGCTCGCTGCCGATCCCGTTCATGCTGACGGCCAGGGCGGAAAGCCTGCTTTACGGCAGCAACGATCTCGATGACATCATTCGAAGGCTACAGGCGTTCGAGGCCGCGGGCGCCGACGTGCTGTATGCGCCCGGCGTTCGCGACCTCGCACAAATCCGAACGGTTGTTTCGGCGCTTCGCAAGCCGTTCAATCTCGTCATGGGCTTTGCCGACCCGACGCTGACCGTCGAAAAGCTATCTGCCGCCGGCGTCAAACGGATCAGCGTTGGAGGCGCGATGTCGCGCTTCGCGCTCGCGGGGTTCCTCAAGAGCGCGCGCGAAATGAAGGACAAGGGATCATTCACCTATGTTCGCGAGATGGCTCCGATCATGGAGCTTCGCAAGGCGTTCGCCGCAGGCAGCGCAAGTAGTAAGTAGCGAATGGCGAATAGGACGATTCCACTGGCCACTCACTATTCGCTTCTTACCCTTCCTTGAATCCATATTCCGGCACGTTGCCGCTGGCGCCGTAATATTTGTACGGCAGGAATTTTCCGGACATCGTGATCTTGACGCGGTCGCCCTTCGGATTGGGCAGGCGCTCCATCACCATGTCGAAATCGATCGCCGACATGATGCCGTCGCCGAATTCCTCCTCGATCAACGCCTTCCAGGCCGGACCGTTGACCATCACCAGTTCGTAGAATCGGTAGATCAGGGGATCGGTCGGCGGCATCGGCATGCCCTCGCCGCGCATCGGCGTCTCGTTGAGCATCGCGGTCTCGGATTTGGAGAGGCCGAACAGCTCGGCGGCGTTGGCGGCCTGCGGCTTTGTCAGCTTCATCTGGCCGAGGATGGCGCCGACGATCAGCACTTCGGAATAGCCGCCGATCTTTTCGCAGATGTGTTTCCAGCTCCAGCCCTTCTCGCGCTTGATGTCGAGCAGCTTTTCGGTGAGGTCGGATCGTTTCATGTGTCGTCTCCCTTAAGTGAACTGCTAACGCGCGATTGCCTGCGCGGGAGCGTGATTTCGACCACGCGCGGCGCACCGACGATGGTCGGCTCGCTCATGCCGATCCGCACCACCGGCACATGGCGCGGATCGTGATCGGGCACCTCGGTCGCAAAGGTCTTGCTGCGGCTGACCAGAAAATCGACGATGTGATTGCGCACCGCGTAATAAAGCGGATGGCGGTGCAGATCGATGCGGCCGCGATCCTTCGGCAGCGGGTTCTCGACGATCTCGGCCAGCACCGCGCCAGGACCGTTGGTCATCAGGAAAATCTTGTCGGCGAGATAGATCGCCTCATCGACGTCGTGGGTGATCATGAACGCGGTCTGCCCGGTCTCCAGGCAAATGCGGCGGACCTCGTCCTGCAGCGTGCCGCGCGTCAGCGCGTCGAGCGCCGAGAACGGCTCGTCCATCAGCATGATCTTCGGCGTGATCGAGAGCGCGCGCGCAATGCCGACGCGCTGCTTCATGCCGCCGGAGAGTTCCGACGGACGCTTGTGCTCGGCGCCGGTCAGGCCGACCAGATCGATGAAGGTCTGCGCGTGCGCCTTGACCTTGGCGCGATCCCAGTTGCGCCATTTCGAGGTCACGGCATAGGCGACATTGCCGAGCACGGTGCGCCACGGCAACAGCGCGTGGCTCTGGAAGATCACGGCGCGGTCGAGGCTCGTGCCTTCGATCGCCTGCCCGTCGACGATCACGGTGCCCTCGCTCGGCTCATCGAGCCCGGCGAGAATGTTCAGCACCGTGGTCTTGCCGCAGCCGGAATGGCCGATCACGCAGGCGAACTCGCCGCGCGCCATCGACAGCCACAGATTCTCGAACACCGCGATCTCGCCGCCATCGGCGCCCGGATAGCGCTTGGCGATGCCCTCGATGGAGATGAATTTGTCGGTCATCGCATCATTCCGGGAACGTGACCATGCGCGTGAAGCGCGCGAGGATCTGGTCGAGCAGCATGCCGACGAGCGCCGATCAGCAGGATGGCGATGATGACATTGGTGATCGAGAGGTTGTTCCACTCGTTCCAGACGAAGTAGCCGATGCCGGTGCCGCCGACCAGCATCTCGGCCGCGACGATCACGAGCCAGGCGATGCCGATCGAGATCCGCATGCCGGTGAGGATGGTCGGCGCCGCCGCCGGCAGGATCACGGTGAAGGCGCGCCTGACGGTGCCGACCTCCAGCGTGCGCGCGACGTTGATCCATTCCTTGCGCACCGCGGCGACGCCGAACGCGGTGTTGAGCAGCATCGGCCACACCGAGCAGATGAAGATCACGAAAATCGCCGACAGGCCGGAATCCTTGATGGTGTAGAGCGCAAGCGGCATCCAGGCGAGCGGCGAGATCGGCTTCAAGACCTGGATGAACGGATCGAGCGCCTGGCTGATCAGCGGCGACATCCCGATCAGGAAGCCGAGCGGGATCGCGACCAACACCGCCAGCAGATAGCCGAGGCCTACGCGCGCGATCGAATAGCCGAGCTGGATGCCGAGCCCCTTGTCGTTCGGCCCGTTGTCGTAGAACGGCCGCTTCAGGTGCTCCCACAATTTGGCGCCGACATCGAGCGGACCCGGCATCGCCGACTTGCCCTGCGTCGCGGTCACCCCCATCAGCTTGGCGTATTCCGGGCTCATCGTGGCGACGGCAGCCGGTAGCCGCGCGTGGCGAGGTGCCAGATGCCGATGAAGGCGAGGAACAGCGCGACCGACACGACCGCCGCACGGAAGCGAAGCGAAGACGTCATCGCGCGTTCCTGTCCTTCATCGCACTCACGTTACCTTCCTGATCTTGAAGCTATTGAGATAATCCTCCGGCTTGGCCGGATCGAAAGTCTTGCCCATCACCGAGAACGACTTGTAGGAGGTCTCCGGCGGCGCAAGCCCCATCTCCGCCATCAGCTTTTCGGTGTCGGTGGCGAGATAGACCTGCTCGGCCACCGACTTGTAGTCGACGTCACCCTTGATCTGGCCCCAGCGCTTCATCTGGGTCAGCATCCACACCGCGAAGGACTGCCAGGGGAACGGATCGAAATCGACGCGCTTGGCATCGGTTTTGACGCCACCCAATCCGTCGGCATAGGTCCCGGTCAGGACCTGCTCCAGCACGGTGACGGGCGCATTGATGTAATTTGCCGGCGCGATTGCTTCTGCGATCTGCTTGCGGTTCTCGGCCTTCGACGCATAGGCGGTGGCGTCGACGATGGCGCGCGTCAGCGCGGCAAAAGTGTTCGGCGATGTCGTGATGAATTCGCGGCTCGCGGCAAAGCTGCAGCAGGGATGGCCGTCCCAGATTTCCTTGGACAGCATGTGCATGAAACCGACGCCGTCATAGATCGCGCGCTGGCAGATATTGTCGGGCGCCAGGAAGCCGTCGATGTTGTCGGCGCGCAGGTTGGCGACCATTTCCGGCGGCGGCACCGAGCGCAGCTGCACGTCGGTATCGGGATCGAGGCCGTGCTCGGCGAGATAATAGCGCAACAGATAATTGTGCATCGAATAGTCGAACGGAATGGCGAACTTCATGCCCTTCCAGTCCTTGGGATCGCGCTTGTCCTTGTGCTTGATCGCAAGCGTGATGCCCTGCCCGTTGATGTTCTCGATCGCAGGCACCGCAAACGGGATCGCGTTGGCGCCGAGGCCCATCGTGATCGCGATCGGCATCGGCGCCAGCATGTGCGAAGCGTCGTATTCCTTGTTGATGGTCTTGTCGCGGATCACCGCCCAGCCGGCGGTCTTCACGACTTCGACGTTGAGCCCGTGCTTGGCGTAGAAGCCAAGCGGAGCTGCCATGATGATCGGCGTCGCGCAGGTGATCGGGATGAAGCCGACCTTGAGGTCCTTCTTTTCCGGTGTGCCGGCGTCCGCAAAAGCTTCGGTAGCGGTCTTGATCGGAAAGAACTGCGAAAGTGCCGCAAGCGCCGTCGAGGCGCCGACCGATTTCAGGAACGCGCGCCGCGCCGCGTCCCTTGGAAACATCGCGCGCACTACGGCTGAAGCGACCACGCCCTCGTAGCGTTGTTCGTCGCTCTGGGTCGGGACCTCTTCGCAGCGCAACGCCCGCTCGGCATGGTCGTGCTCGGCGGCGGAGCGATGCTGGCCGCAGACGCAGCCCGATCGCTTGAGCTCGCGGCTTGAATCGAAGGGATCGTCGAATGTCGACATCGCTTGCGCCCCTTTGCCACACCGGAACGGCGAAACCCCGCCGCCCGGGAAAAATTCACCGCCCGGCCGCCTCGTTTCTGCGGCCGGGCGATGAAAACCATGCACGTTCTATGCCGCTTTGCCTGTTAACCGGGCAGCCGTCGGCAGACCTTCATCGATCGGCAGCGACGGATCACGCGACCATTCGTTCCAGGATCCGAAGTACATCCGAACGTCCTTCACGCCGGCATTCTTCAGCGCCAGGAAGGTGTTCGACGCCCGCGCGCCCTTGAAGCAGTAGAGATAGACCGGCGTGTTCTGCGAGATGCCGACGGTCGCGCATTCCGCCAAAATCTCGTCCTTGGACTTGAAGCGCGGGCCCTCCGCCGTCGGCTTCATCATGCGGTACCATTCGAGCCAGACCGCGCCGGGGATGCGTCCTTTGCGCGGGCAGAAATCCTTGCCGTAAGGCGAAGAGCTTTCGCCGATCCACTCGTCGACGTCGCGCACGTCGAGCAGTGCGATGCCAGGCTTGTCGACCGCGGCCAGCATGGTCTTGGCATCGATCAGGATGTCGGCCGCTTCCGGCACGATCGAGAACGAGGCCTTCGCTGGTTTCGGCACGTCTTTGGTGACCGGGAAGCCCGCGGCCGCCCAAGTGTCGTATCCGCCATGCAGCACCTTGATCTTGGGATAGCCGAGCATGGTCAGGAGATAATAGCCGCGGCAGGATTGGCCGAAGCCGGAGTTCATCGATTGCTCATAGATGACGGCGGTTTCCTTGCCGGAAAGCCCAGCGCCTCCGAACGCGTCGGCGAATTTGGTCTTCAACTCGTTCATGCCTTCCGGCGTCGAGGTCGCGAGAAAGGTGAAGATCTCGTGCACGTTCACGGCATTGGGGAGATGCCCGGCGCCATAGGCGTCAGGATTGCGCGTGTCGATGACGACACACGGCTCCTTCTTTAAGAGATCGGCGAGTTCGCTGGCAGAAATCAGAACGTCCGTCATGGCAGGCCTCTCCTGTTTTTAGGTTGCAGTTAGGGTCGAACCGAAAATCCTGTTGGCGTCACATCCAAATTCAGGCGTCTTGCAGCATCTTGCGGAGCTGCTTGGTGGCAGGCGTCACGATGGCGACGAAATAGGCTTCGCGCAGCCGGCGCTGGACACGGTGACTCCTGAGGTAGCCGCGGGCGCCGCAATGGAGCATCGCCGCATGCGCGGCAGCGACGCTGGCGTCGCCGAGCCGCAAGCGCAGCGCCAGGACGCGGCGCCAATAGCTGTCCTCCGCATTGAAGGGATCGCGCGCCAGCGCCATGGTTTCGGCTTCGAGATCAGCGAGCAGATCCCGGAAATGTATCGGCTGCTGCGGCAGATATTGATTGACGTGGCCGAGCGAGCCGTCGACCTCGTCCATGATCGCAATGCAATCCCTGATCAGACCGATGCCCATTCCGGCCTGCAGCAGGATGAAGCCGGCGCGGATTTTCCGCACGAACGGCCCGGCTTGTTCGGCGAGGATAAGTTCGTCCGGCACGAAGTAATCGCGGAACTGCACGCCATAGGTGCCGGTGCCGTCCATTGCGAGGAACGGCTTGCACGGCTGCAGCGTGATCGAGGAATCGGAGCAATCGGCGAGGAACATCACGATGGCACCGGGCTCGTCCTCGCGCTCGAAGATGGTGCCGAAGAAATGGTCGGGGCCGAGGTTGGAAACCCAGGGCAGCGCGCCGCGCACGACATAGCCTCCGTCGACCTTCTTGCCTTTGAGTTTGAGTTTCTCGATGCCGAAGAAACTCTTCATCGGGTTGGAGAGCCCGGTGCCGCCGAGCACCTGTCCGCTTGCGAATCGGTCGGTCAATTTCGCTGACAGTTTCGGGTGGTCCGAATTGGCGGCATACCAGACCAGTGTGTTCTGGCACCACGCCATGAAGGCGGTGGCGCCGCAGACCTCGCCAATCGCCGCCATCGATTGAATGGCGCAGCGCAGATCGGCCGCGCCATTCTTGACTAGATGGCTGCCCCAGGCGCCGACGTCACCGAGGCGGCGGAGCAGCTCCTCCGGATAGACCGTGCCGGCATCGATGGCGGCGGCCTGCGGTGCGAGGTTCTTGCGCGCGATGGTCGCGACCTGATCGGCGATCGATGCCGATGAGATATCTTCGTCGTCTGCTAATCGCGATGCCGCTAGCGAACCCATCACTCCCTCCGTTCTTTCACGTGTCTGCCGCAACGATCAGGCGCTGACCTCGAGATTGACAGGCCGCGTGAAGGTGTTGGCGACCGGCGACCATTTCTTGACGTGGGCCACCAGTGCATCGATCTCGCTTTTCGGAACGCCCTCGCATTCCATGTCGACCTTGACCCGCACGTCGGTGAAGCCGACCGGTTTCTCGCTGACGTCGCCGGTGCCCCAAACCGCCGTGATGTTGAGGTCGCCTTCGAGCTCGAGCTCGAGCTTGTTGACGATCCAGCCGCGGTGAACCGCGTTGGCGTGCAGCCCGACCGCAAGGCACGAGCCGAGTGCGGCGAGCGAGGCTTCCGACGGATTGGGCGCGGTGTCGTCGCCGAGCAGCCCCGGCGGCTCGTCGACGATGTACGGCGCGAGGTTGCGGATGTAGTTGGCGTGGCGGAACTTGCCCTCGGCCACCGTCTTGCATTTCAAGGTCTTGATGACCTTCGGGTTGGCCTTGCCGTTGGCGATGAGCTGTTCCAGCCCGCCTTTGTCGATCGGCGCGAGGCAGCCTGTCAGCACTGTTTTTTGAGCGACCGCAGTCATTCGTTTTCTCCCTAGGAGCCAAGGAAACTGAGTGGAAACCGGTAGGATACCGAACGGTCTGTTTCCTGCATGAAGCGTGCCAGACCAGGCCCGAATCAAAAGCTGAAGCTTTGGAGCCGCTTAAGGAGAATTGCCCTGGAATTGACCAGCCGCGCCTTGCTCAATCGCGATGCAACTGCCGCTTCGCTTGCGATTTTTTTGAGCGATGAAAATGCGACTTGCTGAAATCACCGCGGTTCGATTTACTAGCGCGCATGGGCAGATCAACATCGAAGAAGAATTCCACGGCAATGCCGGCCGCAGGCGATGACGAATCGGCACGCGGGCGTCTGTTGAGCGCGGCGACGCATTTGTTCTGCAAGGACGGCATCAACGCCACCGGCATCGACGCCATCATCAATGAAGCCGGCACCGCGAAGACCACGCTCTACAAATTGTTCGGATCGAAAACCAATCTGGTGCATGCGGTGCTGGAGAGCGAAGGCAAGCAGTGGCGCGAATGGTTCATCGGCGCCATCGAGGCCGGCGGCGGCGATGCCGAGAAAAAACTGTCGCGGATTTTTCCGGCGCTCAAGAGCTGGTTCGGCGAGGAGCGTTTCTACGGCTGCCCCTTCATCAATGCGGTCGCCGAGCACGACAAGAATCAGAAGCAGTTCCGCAACATCGCGATGAAGCACAAGAAGGTGGTGCTGGCGCACATCGAAAAGCTCGCCGCCGAAATGGGCGCGGCCGAGCCGGAGGTTCTCGCCCATCAGCTCGCATTGTTGATCGACGGCGCGATCGTGGCCGCGATGGTCTCGCGCAATCCCGGTGTCGCGGACACCGCGGGACTTGCCGCCTGCTCCCTGTTCGGGCCGGCGAAACAGAAGAAGCCGAAACGCGCAAGTGCCGCGCCGGCGCAGCTTGTGGCGGTCTGAAGCGGCCTCTCTACGAGTTCAATCTCAATCCGTCATCCTGAGGCGCGAGCGAAGCGAGCCTCGAAGGATGAGCGGCCGGGCCGCCAGCCCTTTGAGGCGGCCGCGTTGCGGCCTCCTCAAGGTGACGGAGATAGTTAGCCTCGCTCCCGCAACATCGCTTCCAGCCGCGCAAGCTCCGTCGCGAGATCGCGCTCCACATCGCCGACGTGCATGTCGATGACCCGGTAGCCGCGCTGCTCAAGCCACGTCTTGCGCGCGGCGCGGTCTTTGGCGATGGCCTCGGTCTCGCCCTGATTGACCAGTTCGATCGCGATCCGGTACACGAACGAGACGAAATCCGGGATCTGCCGGCCGACCGGGGTCTGGCGCTTGAACTGGCCGGCAAAACGTCGATCACGCGTCAGCGAATGCCACAGGATGCGCTCGGCGTCGGTCGGATTTCGCCGCAACAGCCGCGCGAGCCCGCGCACGGTGCCGCTGGTGTCCGACAGCGAGGTTGCCTGCTCGTGCTCGGCCAGCAGCGCGCGCAGCCGGGTCGCCTGCTCGCCATCGAGCACGCCGCCCTTGGCCGGGCCTTTTCGCCCCTCGGCGATCGCCATCACCACCCCATGCAGCGTGTGCATGTCCTGCTTGGTCGGCTCCATCCGGGAGAAGATGTTGCGCAAATTCACCAGCATGGTCTCGCGCTTCTCCGCCGGACGCAGGAATTCGACCCGGTCGAGCTCGCGCACCAGGTTGTCGAAGAATGCCTGCATCTGTTGCTGGGAGGCGCGCTCGGAACGCTCCGGCATCGCAAATGGCAGCGCGCTTTCGATCGAGAGCTTGAACCACTCGTAGCCCATCAGCAGCACGGCCTGCGCGAGGTTGAGCGAGGCAAACCCCGGATTGACCGGAAAGGTGATGATGCGGTTGGCGAGCGCGACCTCCTCGTTCTGCAGGCCGTAGCGTTCCCGGCCGAACATGATGCCGGCCTTGGCCCCGCCGGCCGCGTGCGCCACCATCTCGGTGGCGGCCTGCGCGGGCGCCACCACCGGCTTGGCCTGATCGTGGGCGCGCGCGGTAGTCGCGAACAGTAGAGTGAGATCGGCGACCGCCTGCTCGACGGTGTCGAACAGCTCGGCGCGCGCGAGGATTTGGTCGGCGCCGGCGGCGGCGCGCTGCGCGGCCAGGTTCGGCCAGCCGTCGCGCGGATTGACGATCCGCAGGCGAGACAGCGCGAAATTGCCCATCGCGCGCGCCGCCATGCCGATATTCTCGCCGAGCTGCGGCTCAACCAGAATGACGACGGGCCCGGCAAGATCGAAGCCGGTCTTGGTCTTGTCGGTGCCCGCACCGGTCATTTCGTTCCACTCTTCGATTCAAGTTCAAGGCTTTGAATCGCGCCTCGAACAAAACGATTCAAGCCGCTCAAAGGCCGATCCTTTCGATTGCCCGTCCGGCAAAATTTCTCAAGCGAAATAATGGGTTGGATTCAACTTTTGGCTCGCCGCTCGAACCCCTGAGCAGAACGCCACGCGGCGGCCGGTAGGTCGCGGGCGCCGGTGACATGCCGAGCTAAAAGATGAGCTTAGACTGCATAACCCCTTGGCTTCCGCCAACGCGCGAGCGGTGCTATAGCGCGGATATCCCGTTTCATCCCGCTTAGCACGTTCGCAAAAGGCCTTCCCGATCATGGCAAAAATCAAGGTGACCAACCCCGTCGTCGAACTCGATGGCGACGAGATGACCCGGATCATCTGGCAGTACATCAAGGACAAGCTGATCCTCCCGTTCCTCGATATTCAGCTGATGTATTTCGACCTCGGGATGGAATACCGCGACAAGACCAACGACCAGGTCACGGTCGATGCCGCCAACGCCATCAAGAAGGTCGGCGTCGGCGTCAAATGCGCCACCATCACCCCCGACGAGGCCCGGGTGAAGGAATTCTCCCTGAAGGAGATGTGGAAGTCGCCGAACGGCACCATCCGCAACATCCTCGGGCGGCGTGATCTTCCGCGAGCCGATCATCTGCAAGAACGTGCCGCGCCTGGTGCCGGGCTGGACCAAGCCGATCATCATCGGCCGCCACGCCTATGGCGACCAGTATCGCGCTACCGACATCAAATTCCCCGGCAAGGGCACGCTGTCGATGAAATTCGTCGGCGAGGACGGCACCGTGATCGAGCGCGAAGTGTTCAAGGCCCCCGGCGCCGGGCGTTGCGATGGAAATGTACAACCTCGACGATTCCATCATCGATTTCGCCCGCGCCTCGCTGAACTACGGCCTGATGCGCGGATACCCGGTCTATCTCTCGACCAAGAACACGATCCTGAAGGTCTATGACGGCCGCTTCAAGGACATCTTCCAGGACATCTACGACCGCGAATTCAAGAAGGAATTCGAGGCCAAGCGGCTCACCTACGAACACCGCCTGATCGACGACATGGTGGCCTCGGCCCTGAAATGGTCCGGCGGCTATGTCTGGGCCTGCAAGAACTACGACGGCGACGTGCAGTCCGACACGGTGGCGCAAGGCTACGGCTCGCTCGGCCTGATGACCTCGGTGCTGATGACGCCCGACGGCAAGACGGTGGAGGCCGAAGCCGCCCACGGCACGGTGACCCGGCACTACCGCGAGCACCAGAAGGGCAAGGAGACCTCGACCAACTCGATCGCCTCGATCTTCGCCTGGACCCGCGGGCTGTCGCACCGCGCCAAGCTCGACAACAACGCGGAGCTGGCGAAGTTTGCATCCACGCTGGAGAAGGTCTGCGTCGACACCGTCGAGGCCGGCTACATGACCAAGGACCTCGCGCTTTTGGTCGGCGCCGACCAGCGCTGGCTCTCCACCACCGGCTTCCTCGACAAGGTCGCGGAAAATCTGACCAAGGCGATGGCGGCCTAGGCCTCGACGGGAGAACACATCGATGGATCGGATCACGAGCAGCGCACTGGCGCTGTCGTTGCTGTTGGGACCGCTTGTCGGCGCGGCGACAGCCGAAACACCCCTGCCCGACGCCATCGCGGCCCCGGGAACGACCGTCGTGCTATCGGTGCATGCCGAAGGCGCGCAGGTCTACGAATGCAAGGTCGGCGCCGACGGCAAGCCGGCCTGGGCCTTCCGCGAACCAATTGCGACGCTGTTTGCCGACGGCAAGACCGTCGGCCGTCACTATGCCGGCCCCAACTGGGAGGCTAGCGATGGCAGCGCCGTGGTCGGCAAGGCCGTCGGCAACGCGCCGGGCGCAACCGCCAGTGATATTCCCTGGCTGAAGCTCGAGGTGGCCTCAAGCCGCGGCAACGGCGTGCTATCGGGCGTTACCACGGTGCAGCGGATCAACACCAGCGGCGGCAAGCTCGAGGGCGCTTGCGACAAGGCCGGCACCTTCAAGAGCGCGCCTTACTCGGCGGATTACGTGTTTTTGCGCAAGGGCTGAGGCTGTCCGCTGTTGCCCGTCATTCCGGGGGGATGCGAAGCATCGAACCCGGAATCTGGAATTCCCCGATGCGCAATTGCGCATCTGAGGTCTGGTGCTTACGAACCATCCCGGAATGACGGAGGCTGGATTGCCCTCACGCGCCCGCCATCGCCTTTTCGATCGCCGACGAGCGCGGCGTTGGCCTTGGCGCCGTCGGGGCCGCCGGCCTGGGCCATGTCGGGCCGGCCGCCGCCGCCCTTGCCGCCGAGCGCTTCCGAGCGCCTTGCGCACCAGCTCGACCGCGTTGAAGCGCGAGGTGAGATCGGCGGTGACGCCGACCACGACGCCGGCCTTGCCGTCTTCGGTGACGCCGACGATGGCGACCACGCCGGAGCCGATCTGCTTCTTGCCGTCATCGACCAGGCTCTTCAGATCCTTGGTCTCGACGCCCTCGACCGCGCGGGCCATCAGCTTGACATTGCCGACCTCGCGCACGCCGGCGCCGGCCGCCGATCCGTTGGCGGCACCGCCGCCCATCGCGAGTTTCTTGCGCGCCTCCGACAAATCGCGCTCCAGCTTCTTGCGCTCCTCGATCAGCGAGGCGATCCGCGCCGGCATGTCCTCGATCGTCGAGCGCAGCTCGGCCGCCGCGGTCTTTGCCAGCGCCATGGTGTCGTTGGCGTGTTGCCGCGCGTGACGACCGGTCAGCGCCTCGATGCGGCGCACGCCGGAAGCGACCGCGCTTTCGCTGGTCACCGAAATCAGCCCGATATCGCCGGTCCGCTTCACATGGGTGCCGCCGCAGAGTTCGACCGACCAGCCGAGCGCGTTACTACCTTGTTCGCGCGCGCCCTTGCCCATCGAGACCACGCGGACCTCGTCGCCATATTTCTCGCCGAACAGAGCGCGCGCGCCGGCTTCGCGGGCATCGTCGACCGCCATCAGGCGCGTGGTCACCTCGTCATTCTCCAGCACCACGTCGTTGGCGATGTCCTCGACGCGGGCAAGTTCTTCGGCGGTGATCGGCTTTGGATGCACGAAGTCGAAACGCAGGCGATCCGGCGCCACCAGCGAGCCGCGCTGCGCGATGTGATCGCCCAGCACCTGCCGCAGCGCTTCGTGCAGCAGATGCGTTGCCGAGTGATTGGCGCGGATCGAAGAGCGGCGCGCGTGATCGACAGCAAGCTGCAACGCGGCGCCGAGCTTCAGCGTGCCCTGCTCCACCGTGCCCAGATGCACAAAGAGATCGCCGGCCTTCTTCTGCGTGTCGGTGACCCGGAACTTGACGCCGTCGCCGGTCAGCAGGCCGGTGTCGCCGACCTGGCCGCCGGACTCCGCGTAAAACGGCGTCTGGTTCATGACGATCGCGCCGCTCTCGCCGGCCTTGAGGCTGTCAACTTCCTTGCCGTCCTTCACCAGCGCTGCGACCGCGCCCTCGGCGGTCTCGGTCTCGTAGCCCAGAAACTCGGTGGCGCCGAGTTTTTCGCGCAGCGGAAACCAGACGCTTTCGGTCGCGGTATCGCCACTTCCAGCCCAGGCCGCGCGCGCCTTTTCGCGCTGCCGGTCCATCGCGTCGGTGAAGGAGGCGATATCGACGCCGATGCCGCGCGATTTCAGCGCGTCCTGGGTGAGGTCGAGCGGAAAGCCGTAGGTGTCGTAGAGCGTGAAGGCGGTATCGCCGTCGAACATGTCGCCCTTTTTCAAGGACGCGCTTTTCTCGTCGAGAATCGAAAGCCCGCGCTCCAGCGTCTTGCGGAACCGCGTTTCCTCCAGCCGCAACGTTTCCTCGATCAGATTTTCCGCGCGCACCAGTTCCGGATAGGCCTGCCCCATCTCGCGCACCAGCGCCCAGACCAGCCGATGCATCAGCGGTTCCTTGGCGCCGAGCAGCTGCGCGTGGCGCATGGCGCGGCGCATGATCCGGCGCAGCACATAGCCGCGGCCTTCGTTCGAGGGCAGCACGCCGTCGGAGATCAGGAACGACGAGGCGCGCAGATGGTCGGCGATCACGCGCAACGACGCCTTCTGCTTGCCATGCGGATCGGCGCCGGTCAGGTCGGCGATGGCGCGGATCAGCGCTACGAACAGATCGATGTCGTAATTGTCGTGCTTGCCCTGCAACACGGCGGCGACGCGCTCCAGGCCCGCGCCGGTATCGATCGAGGGCTTCGGCAGCGGATTGCGCGCCCCGCCCTCGAGCTGCTCGAACTGCATGAACACGAGATTCCAGATCTCGATGAAGCGGTCGCCATCCTGCTCGGGCGAGCCCGGCGGGCCGCCCCAGATCTTGTCGCCGTGATCGTAGAAGATTTCCGAACAGGGCCCGCACGGGCCGGTGTCGCCCATCTGCCAGAAATTGTCGGAGCCGGCGATGCGGATGATGCGCGACTCCGGGAGGCCCGCGATCTTCTTCCAGAGATCGAAGGCCTCGTCGTCGTCGATATAGACGGTCGCGGTCAGCTTCTCCTTGGGCAGGCCGAATTCCTTGGTGACCAGCTTCCAGGCAAGCTCGATGGCGCGATCCTTGAAATAATCGCCGAACGAGAAATTGCCGAGCATCTCGAAAAAGGTGTGATGCCGCGCGGTGTAGCCGACATTGTCGAGGTCGTTGTGCTTGCCGCCGGCGCGCACGCATTTCTGCGAGGTGGTGGCGCGCTGGTAGGGGCGCTTCTCGACGCCGGTGAAGACGTTCTTGAACTGCACCATGCCGGCATTGGTGAACATCAGGGTCGGGTCGTTGCGCGGCACCAGCGGCGACGACGGCACGATCTCGTGGCCGTTGCTCGGCAAAGAAGTTCAGAAATGTCGACCTGATCTCGTTAACGCCGCTCATGTTCATCCAATCGGAAAGCTGGCCGGGACAGGCCGAAAATGGCCCTTTCAGCGCATGACCCGCCAAAGTGTGAAGCGGTTTGGCGAAAAGGTCATGCGCCAAAAACTAATTTGGAGCGTGGCCGGACGCAAAACCGGGTCCCACTTTTGCTGGCCACGCTCCGCCGCAACGCTTTTAGACAAGGGAGATGGCGGTGTCCAGAAACTGTGCAAGCGGATCAGGGGCTTGCCGCAGCAGCACAAAACCTCGTTGATAGATGCTGCGGCTGCGTTGACAGCCTTGGCGGCGCCGTGTTTTCCTCCTATCTGTTCGAGACAGTCACGTCGGGAGAGATCGGCTTAGGCGCCGGCGCCGAAGGAGCAACCGCCCCGGAAACTCTCAGGCAAACGGACCGCGTGACTTTGACAGCATCTGGAAAGAGACGCCGAAGGGCTTTTGGCCCGGATGCGTCCGCCGACGGGATAATACTCTCAGGCACAGCGACAGATGGGGCTTCGACAGGTTTTCGGGGAACTCGTCCCCGAAAACCGCGAGGGCCCTGTGATGCTTGCGCGCGACGACCTTAACCCCACTGAAACGTACGCCGCTTGCACGCGCTGCATGTCGCCCGCGGCGGCAAGATGGTGCCGTTCGCGGGCTATGACATGCCGGTGCAATACGCCGCCGGCGTGCTCAGGGAACACCTGCATACCCGCGCGAGCGCCGGCCTGTTCGACGTCTCGCATATGGGCCAGATCGCGCTGCGGCCGAAATCCGGCAAGGTCGAGGACGCCGCGCTGGCGCTGGAGCGGCTGGTGCCGCAGGACATCGTCGCGGTCGCACCGGGACGGCAGCGCTACGCGCAGTTCACCAACGAAAGCAGGCGGCATTCTCGACGACCTGATGGTGGCGAATTTCGGCAGCCATCTGTTTCTGGTCGTCAACGCCGCCTGCAAGGCCGCGGACGAGGCGCATCTGCGCGCGCACCTGTCGGACGCTTGCGTGATCGAGCCGCTGCCCGACCGCGCGCTGATCGCGCTGCAGGGGCCGAAGGCCGAATCGGTGCTGGCGAAGTTTTGTGCGGACGCTCCCGCGATGCGGTTCATGGATGCCGGCCCGCGCCGCGTCGACGGCATCGACTGCTTCGTCTCGCGCTCCGGTTATACCGGCGAGGACGGCTTTGAGATTTCGGTTCCGGCCGAGCACGCCGAGCGGCTGGCGAAGACGCTGCTTGACGAACAGCGACGTGCTGCCGATCGGACTTGGCGCGCGCGACAGCCTGCGGCTCGAGGCCGGGCTTTGCCTCTACGGCCACGACATCGACACCACGACGACGCCGGTCGAGGGCGCGCTGGAATGGTCGATTCAAAAGAGCCGCCGCAAGGGCGGCGCGCGTCGCCGGCGGATTTCCCGGCGCGGACAAGATTCTCGCGCCAGCTTGAGACATGGCGCGCCGCGCCGCCGCGTCGGCTTGAAGCCCGAAGGCCGCGCGCCGGTGCGCGAAGGCGCGGCGCTGTTCGCCGATGCCGCCTCGTCCGAACAGATCGGCGCGGTCACCTCGGGCGGCTTTGGCCCGAGCCTCAATGCGCCGGTCGCGATGGGCTATCTGCCGTCGCGCACTCGCCGCGCCCGGCGCACTGGTGTTTGCCGAAGTGCGCGGCCAGCGCCTGCCGCTGCAGGTCGCGCCGATGCCCTTCGTTCCCAACACCTACAAACGCTGACAAACGCTGAAGGATCTGTCATGACGACGCTGTTCACCTCCGACCACGAATGGCTCCGCATCGAGGGCGATGTCGCCACCATCGGCGTCACCGACTACGCGCAGTCGCAACTCGGCGACGTCGTGTTCGTCGAACTGCCGAAGGTCGGCCGCAGCCTGAAGAAGGCGGAAGCCGCCGCCGTGGTCGAATCCGTCAAGGCCGCCTCCGACGTCTACGCGCCGATCTCGGGCGAAGTGCTCGAGGTCAACGAGGCGCTCGCCGCCGAGCCGGCGCTGGTCAATTCCGACGCCGCCGGCAAGGCCTGGTTTTTCAAGGTGAAGATCGCGGACAAGAGCGAACTCGACGGCCTGATGGATGAGGCCGCCTACAAGGCACAGCACACGGCGATGATGACGCCGAGGACACAGAATCAGACATGACACGCGCACCGTCAAAGCCCGCCGCGACGACGCCCGCCGCCGCCAGCTTCGTGCGCCGCCACATCGGCCCCTCGCCCCGCGACGTCGCGGCGATGCTGGAGACGGTCGGCGCCAAAAGCCTCGACGCGCTGATGGCCGAGACGCTGCCGTCGTCGATCCGGCAGAAGGCGCCGCTCGATCTCGGCACGCGCCTTGAGCGAGACCGAAGCGCTCGCGCATATGCGCGAGCTGGCCGCGCAGAACCAGGTCTTCACCTCGCTGATCGGCCAAGGCTATTCCGGCACGATTCTGCCGGCGGTGATCCAGCGCAACATCCTGGAGAACCCGGCCTGGTACACCGCCTATACGCCCTATCAGCCGGAGATCAGCCAGGGCCGGCTGGAAGCGCTGTTCAACTTCCAGACCATGATCTGCGATCTCACCGGCCTCGATGTCGCCAACGCCTCGCTGCTCGATGAAGCGACCGCGGCGGCGGAAGCGATGGCGCTGGCCGAGCGCGCCGCGCAGGCGAAGACGAAATCGTTCTTTGTCGATGCGCGAAGTGCATCCGCAGACGCTGGCCGTGCTGCGCACCCGCGCCGAGCCGCTGGGCTGGAATCTGATCGTCGGCGATCCCCTCAGCCGATCTCGACGCACGCCGAGGTGTTCGGCGGGCTGCTGCAATATCCGGGCACGTCGGGCGCGGTGCGCGATCTGCGGCCGGCGATCGCGGCGCTGCACGCCAAGGGCGCGCTGGCGATCGTCGCCGCCGATCTGCTGGCGCTGACGCTGCTGGCCTCGCCCGGCGAACTCGGCGCCGACATCGCGATC
Source organism: uncultured Alphaproteobacteria bacterium (assembly GCA_963713785.1). Lineage (GTDB taxonomy): Bacteria > Pseudomonadota > Alphaproteobacteria > Rhizobiales > Xanthobacteraceae > Bradyrhizobium. Next base: position 5,842 of record CAVQNB010000007.1, on the reverse strand, counting down.
GGATCGGCGCAGCGCTTTGGCGTGCCGATGGGATATGGCGGACCGCACGCGGCCTATATGGCGGTGCGCGACGCGCTGAAGCGCTCGCTGCCCGGCCGCATCGTCGGGCTGTCGATCGATTCGCGGGGGCAGCCGGCCTATCGGCTGGCGCTGCAGACCCGCGAGCAGCATATCCGCCGCGAAAAGGCGACCTCCAACATCTGCACCGCGCAGGTGCTGCTGGCGGTGATCGCCTCGATGTATGCGGTCTATCACGGCCCGGAGGGGCTGACCCACATCGCGCGCACCGTGCATCGCCGCGCGGCCGTGCTGGCGGCGGGATTGCGCAAGCTCGGCTTTGCGCCGCGAGTCGGAGGCGTTCTTCGACACGGTGACGGTGGATGCCGGCGCGAAGCAGCGACGAGATCGTCGCCCGCGCGCTGGCCGAGAAGATCAATCTGCGGATCGGCGAGCGCACGCTCGGCATCGCGCTCGACGAGACCACGACGCCGGCGATCGTCGAGGCGGTGTGGCGCGCCTTCGGCGGCGAGCTTGCCTATGCGGAGATCGAAGCCGGCGCGCGCGAGGCGCTGCCGGCCGAACTGAAACGCACCAGCGCGTTCCTGACCCATCCGGTGTTCCACGCCCATCGCTCCGAGACCGAGCTGCTGCGCTACATGCGCAAGCTCGTCGATCGCGATCTCGCGCTCGACCGCGCGATGATTCCGCTCGGCTCCTGCACCATGAAGCTCAACGCGACCGCGGAGATGATCCCGCTGACCTGGCCGGAATTCGGCAACGCTGCATCCGTTCGCGCCGCGCGAGCAGGCCGCGGGCTATCACGCGCTGTTCGCGCGGCTGGAACAATGGCTGTGCGACATCACCGGCTATGACGCGATCTCGCTGCAGCCGAATTCCGGCGCGCAGGGCGAATATGCCGGGCTGCTGGCGATCCGCGGCTATCACGCCGCGCGCGGCGAGCCGCATCGCAAGGTCTGCCTGATCCCCTCCTCCGCGCACGGCACCAATCCGGCCTCCGCCAGCATGGCCGGCATGGAGGTCGTGGTGGTGGCCTGCGACGCGCGCGGCGACGTCGATGTCGATGATCTGCGCGCCAAGGCCGACGAAGCATGCGAACAATCTCGCCGCCGTCATGATCACCTATCCCTCGACCCACGGCGTGTTCGAGGAGCACATCCGCGAGATCTGCGACATCGTGCACGGCCATGGCGGACAGGTCTATCTCGACGGCGCCAACATGAACGCGCAGGTCGGGCTGTCGCGGCCCGGCGATTACGGCGCCGATGTCAGCCATCTCAATCTGCACAAGACGTTCTGCATTCCGCATGGCGGCGGCGGCCCCGGCATGGGACCGATCGGCGTCAAGGCGCATCTGGCGCCATTCCTGCCGGGGCATCCCGCGACCGACGGCGCAGAGCCGCGCGCGGTCGGGCCGGTGTCGGCGGCGCCGTTCGGCTCGGCGTCGATCCTGACCATCTCCTACATCTACATCCTGATGATGGGCGGCGAAGGCCTGACGCGCGCCACCGAGATCGCGATCCTCAACGCCAACTACATCGCGACCAGGCTCGATCCGCATTTTCCGGTGCTGTACCGCAATGCCAAAGGCCGCGTCGCGCATGAATGCATCGTCGATCCGCGGCCGCTGAAGGCGTCCAGCGGCGTCACCGTCGACGACATCGCCAAGCGGCTGATCGATTACGGCTTCCACGCGCCGACCATGAGCTTTCCGGTGCCGGGCACGCTGATGATCGAGCCGACCGAATCCGAATCCAAGGCCGAGCTCGATCGCTTCTGCGATGCCATGATCGCGATCCGGCGCGAGATCGCCGAGATCGAAAGCGGCCGCTGGAAGGTCGAGGCCTCGCCGCTGCGCCACGCGCCGCACACCGTGCACGACATCGCCGACGACGCCTGGGCGCGCGCCTATACCCGCGCCGAGGGCTGTTTCCCGGCGGGCACCTCGCGCACCGACAAATACTGGTGTCCGGTCGGGCGGGTCGACAACGTCTATGGCGACCGCAATCTGGTGTGCTCGTGCCCGCCGATCGAGGACTACGCGCAGGCGGCGGAGTGAGCCGCCGTCAGGACGGGTCGAGCAGCGAACCCATCTGGACGGCATTCGGTCGCATGCGATGGGATCGCGACGCTCAGCCGTCCAAGACGATCAGGCGTCAAGGCGCGATCAACGCGCGGTTCGCCGGGTCCCAGCGCCACAGGCGGTCGTTGGTCAATTCGGTGCCGCCCCACCAGCGATGGATCGGGTTGTGCCGGCTGAAATCTTCGGTCCGGCCAGAATGGCCTTGCCGAGTGCGGTGAGCGACAGCCTGCTTTGTTTGTATCGCTCGTGACGATCGCGGTCGTCGTGCATCTCCGACGTGAACGGCCCCTCGTCGAGGCCCGACACGGCGGGCGCCGGACAATGCGCCAAACCGTCCAGCAGCGAGCCGATTTCCCAATAGCCGAACACGCGCCGCTTGTTGCGCTTCTCATGGCCGGGAAAGACATCGAACGGATCGCGCGTTGCCTTCCGAGATCAGCTCCAGCATCCGCATTTCCGTCGCGCCAAGCCCGGTCGCGCGCATGGGAAGTTCTTCGAGCAGTTCCAGCACGGCCTGCCGAAGCTGCGGCAGCGCGCTCAAATCCTCGACCAGCAGATCGAACCAGTGCCTGCGGCGTCGGCGCGCGATAGGCCTGCCAGGCCAGGCTGGCGGTTTCGAGATGATCGTTCCGTGATCTTGACGGCCGGCAGCCGCCATGTCGGCCAGTTCTTCCGGAGCTTGATCGCCGATGCGGACGTCCGCCTGCACCAAAGTCAGCTTCGAGGCGATCCTCTCGTGAGGGCGGAAATAGTCCAGCAGCCAGATCAGCATCAGTTGCGCATTCGGATCCGGATCGATCCATAGTTCGATCGTCTCGCAGCGCTCGCAGAGTTCGATCAGTCCGAGACTTCGGCGTTCCGCGATCTCTTCGATGATGCCTCCGGTAGATTCGTCCAGCCAGTGCAACGATCGCGCCGTCATGCTGCGCCGAGCGCGGCGCCAACGATGTCGCGAGTTCGCGCGTCGGACGGCAACGGTCCCCAGACGAACGCGAGAGCTCAACGGCAATCACGCATATCCGGCCAAGACCGGCCCGCCTGAGGCCTCCCGCCCCGCATGTCGCTGCGACGTCAGAATCAGACGTTCATGGCGCCGTTCACTCCAGCAACCCATCTACGGCTTCGGTCAGCACCGGATCCCAGCGCCACAGGCGATCGTTGGTCAGCCTGGTGCCGCCCCACCAGCGATCGATCGGGTTGTGCCGGCTGAAGTCTTCCTTGTGCGCGACGATCGCCTTGCCGAATTCGGTCAGCGACAGCCGGCTTCGGTGGTACGCCGCGTGACGATCCCGCAGGTTTTCCCGCCCGATCGTACGTAGCTCGTCGTCGAGACCGGCCACCGCCGGCATCGGACCATGCGCAAGCCCATCAAGCAGATAGCCGTGTTCCCACTCATTGAAGATGCGCGTCCGCCGCAAGCCGCGAAGATGGAAAAGCGCATTCGTCCGCGCAGTATCCCCTCGCGATCAGCTCGAGCATCCGCATTTCCGTCGCGCCAAGCCCGGTCGTGCCGGAGGGAAGCTCTTCGAGCAGATCGAGCAAGGCCGGCCTGAGCAGCGGCAAAGCGCTCAAATCCTTGCCGAGCAGATCGAAGCAGGCTTCCGGCGTCGCCGCCCGATACGCCTGCCAGGCCGCGCTTGCCGTCTCAAGTTCATCGCTCGGTGACGTCGACGGCCGGCGACTTCCACTTGCCAAGCTCGCTCGAGAGCCGCGATCATCTCGAAGTCGACAAGGCGCAATTTCAACCTGGCCACGATCTCCGGATGAGATCGAAAATAATCGAGCAGCCAAATCAGTTGCAATTGAGTCGTTCGGGTCCGGGTCAAACCATAGCTCGACCGTCTCGCAGTGCTGGCAGAACTCGACCAATCCGAGATCCTCGCGAGCTCTGTTTTGCATCGACGCCACCGGCTGCAAAGTCCGACCAGTGCGTCACCCGGCGGCGTGCTGGTCCGAGCGCGCGCCGAGATAGCTTGCGAGTTCGTCCGGAGACGGCAACGGTCCCCAGACGAAGCGAAAGGTGAAATGGAACCGCGAGGTCGGCGAGGTCCGTCACGCTTGAGACTCTGCGACCGGACCAGCTGGTCAGAATCAGACGCTTCATGGTCCGCTACCCGCTATACGCAAAACAAAAACGGGCGCTGAAGACGTCGGCAACTCAACGTCCTCAGCGCCCGCTTGTGTCGAAACTCAGATCACGCGACCCGAGCTCCGGAAAACTCAATCCTCCGCGGGCTCCTCTTCGCCGTCGGCGTCGCGCTCGGGGGAGCCGGCCAGAATCTGCTCGGCGATCAGGCCGGAGTTCTGGCGGATCGCGGCCTCGATCTTGGCGGTCATGTCGGGATTGGCCTTGAGGAACGCCTTTGAATTCTCGCGGCCCTGGCCGAGCCGCTGGCTGTCATAGGAGAACCAGGCGCCGGATTTCTCGACGATGCCGGCCTTGACGCCGAGATCGAGAATTTCGCCCATCTTGGAGACGCCCTCGCCATACATGATGTCGAATTCGACCTGCTTGAACGGCGGCGCCAGCTTGTTCTTCACCACCTTGACGCGGGTCTGGTTGCCGACCACCTCGTCGCGCTCCTTGATCGCGCCGATGCGGCGGATGTCGAGGCGGACGGAGGCATAGAATTTCAGCGCGTTGCCGCCGGTGGTGGTTTCCGGCGAGCCGTACATCACGCCGATCTTCATCCGGATCTGGTTGATGAAGATCACCATGGTGTTGGATTTGTTGATCGAGGCGGTGAGCTTGCGCAGCGCCTGGCTCATCAGCCGCGCCTGCAGGCCGGGCAGCGCATCGCCCATCTCGCCTTCGAGTTCGGCCTTCGGCACCAGCGCCGCCACCGAATCGATCACCAGCACGTCGACCGCGCCGGAGCGCACCAGGGTGTCGCAGATTTCCAGCGCCTGCTCGCCGGTGTCGGGCTGCGAGATCAGGAGTTCGTCGATATTGACGCCGAGCTTGCGGGCATAGACCGGGTCGAGCGCGTGTTCGGCGTCGATGAAGGCGCAGATGCCGCCCTTCTTCTGGCCCTCGGCCACCGTGTGCAGCGCCAGCGTGGTCTTGCCCGAGGATTCCGGCCCGTAAATTTCGACCACCCGGCCGCGCGGCAGGCCGCCGACGCCGAGCGCGATATCGAGCCCGAGCGAGCCCGAGGAAATGGTCTCGACATCCATCGAGCGGTCGTTCTTGCCGAGCTTCATCACCGAGCCCTTGCCGAACTGGCGCTCGATCTGGGAGAGCGCGGCGGACAGGGCCTTGGTCTTGTCCATGGAGGATCCTTCGACGATACGCAGGGCAGTGGCGGACATAGGTGGTGCTCCTTATGGCGGGGATTCGCTAGCGGGACAAACGGGCGGCGAATGGCTGAGTCAGCGATTGATGGAACACTGTACCCTATTTGTTCTAGGTTCGCAATATGTTCTTTTTGCGCTAGTGGGTACTGGCCTGTTTTAACCCCTTGTGGCCTAATTTGATTTTCGCAGTGGCCTGTTTTGAAAAAAGCAAAAGCGTCCGGGACGCAAAACCCGGTACTGGCCTGTTTCGACCCTTAGTGGCCTAATTCGAATTGGCCAGTGGCCCAGTTTGAATAGCGGGCATTCAGGAACTTCTGCCGCCTGGCGGACATGAAGCGAATGCACCGCGAAGCATACCTTGAATTGGCTGAGCGCTTCCGCCGCCTAAAGGACGGGACGACGGACGACATCCAACGCTCCCACTTTGATGAACTGGAAAGAAGC
>CAVQNB010000006.1:0-300288 GCA_963713785.1 uncultured Alphaproteobacteria bacterium | reverse complement strand
GCACCGGTCATTCCGACCCGTCCTGTTCGCGCGAGGGATGATAAGGCGCGCTGCTCGTCCTCGTTCAAAGGACGAGCGTCATAGTCCCAAAGCCAATTCCTCAACTCTTTGCCGGATGCACCTCTGACCTCGATCTCGACGCCGCAGAATCTCGCCGCGATAGTCGCTTTCCAAACCCTGGGGTTTGGCAGGTAAGAGAAAATGCGAAGGTCGGCCATAGCGGTTGGTGCTCCCAGTGCACGATCCGGACGACTTATCCTGCGGCCATCTTCGAGAAGTCCGGCTTGCGACGCTCGGCAAACGCCGCGAACGCTTCGCGCGCCTCGGCGGTCTGCAAGCGCTCGCGGAACAACCCGCTCTCCCGGCTGATTTGAGCAGCGATCCTGTCCATATCGCGCATCAACGCCTTGGTTTGTCTGAGAGAGCCGGCGGGCCGTTTGGTCAGAGCTTCGGCAGCCTCCCGAGCCTTGGCACGCAAATCCGCTGATGGCACCACGGCATTGGCCAAGCCGCAGGCCAAGGCGGTCGCTGCATCAAGGGGCTCTCCCAGCGCAAACATGGCATAAGCGCGGACGTGCCCGATCCGCGCAGGCAACAGCCAACTCGACGCCGCTTCCGGCACCAGCGCCAGGTTGACGAACGGTGTCATCAACTTTGCGGTGTCGGCAAGAAAGACAAGGTCGCAATGGAGCAACATCGTGGTGCCGAGGCCGACTGCGTTACCTTGCACGGCGGCCACGAGCGGACAGGTGGCTTTGCCGAGATTACGGATGAATCGAAACGCCTGGCTCTCGCCAGTGTCCTTGCCGTTGGCTTGGGCACTGAAATCGGCGAGGTCGTTTCCGGCCGTGAAGCTGTCGCCGTCGCCTTGAAATAGCACCACTCGCACGGCCGGATCTTTCTCCGCGCGCTCCAGCTCATCCGACATGGCACTGTACATGGCGTTAGTCAGGGCGTTCTTCTTGTCAACGCGGGAAAGCGTCAATGTCATGACGCCGTTGGCTATCTCGGTCTTGACGTGTTCAGTCATGATTGCTCCTCGTCCTTGTTACCGCCACACTCCACATGACCTATTGCCCGCTGAATACGGGTTTGCGTTTGTCGATGAAGGCACGCACCGCTTCCTCGTGATCGCCTGTCCGAGCGGATCGAACCATGTTCTCCGCTTCCTGATCCATCGAACCCAGAAAGTCTGACGTGACGGCATGATCAAGATTGTCCTTCATATAGGCCAATGCGATTGACGGGCCGTCGGCCAGAGACTTTGCAAGCGCAAAAGCGGTCTCGCGAAGCTCGCTGTCAGGCACCACGCGATTGACGAGACCTAACGCTTCGCAGCGGCGTGCGTCGATCCGCTCCGACAGAAACATCAGTTCCCGCGCCCGCGACGTGCCCGCAAGCCGCGTCAGCAACCACGCGATGCCGTAGTCCCCGGTCAACCCGATGCGAGCATACCCGGTGGCCATGATTGCGGATTCGGAGGCAATGCGGATGTCGCAAGCGAGTGCGAGCGCAAGCCCTGCGCCTGCCGCAGGTCCCGGCAGCGCTGCAATCGTCGGCTTCCTCACCGCCACGAGCGCACCCGTCAAGGTGCGTTGTTTCGTTCGCGGATCCGCGACACGCTCTTCGAACGCTACCTCGGCCTTGGTTGAATTACCGCCCATGCCCTTGACATCGCCGCCTGCGCAAAAGGCGTTCCCCGCTCCGGTGATCAGCAGCGCTCCGATCTTCGGATCATCACCGCACTGCTTGATCATGCGCCGCAGCGCTGGGGTCAATCGGTCGGAAAGTGCGTTGCGCGCCCCTGGACGGTTGAGCGTGATGAGCGCGACGCGGTCCCGGATTTCGCACAGCAGCTCGCTCGTGCCGGTATCAACTTCGATCCGATCTTCTGCCATTTGAAGTTCTCCCGTCTTGATCCCGTCGAAATGACGAACTCGCCAATTGCGAAGCCGTTACTTTCCGATCGATTGCATGAATTCGCGGTCCTCCGCGGAAAGCGCAGCCGTCCAGGCCGGTTCGTCGCCCGCTTCGGGCAACAAGTGACCGAATTCGATCATTTGCCGCGGCGGCAATTCCGCCACATACACCCAGACCGAGCGGTTGCTTTCCGCTTTTGCAGCGCTTCCGACCGCCTTTGCCATCAAAGCGATCATTCGGGACTTGTCCACGGCGGCGCGTCCGCTTCGGATATGGCCGTAGACGAAGAGCTGGTCGTGCTTAAGTGGCGCCCCTCCGACGAAGTAGTCGCCGGGCCTCACCTCCTGGAAGATGACCTGGGCAAAAAAGCGGGGGGCGCCGGTGACCTCGCAATGGACGCGCGTGATCTCGCCGGCAATTTTGCGCTTTTGTTCGGCCGTAAGCCGGCCCTCCAGAGCCGTGCAGAAATAGGTTGGCATCGTCTTCCACCTCGGACTTGGCGTTGAAGCAAACGACTTTAGGCGACCTTCCGGGTAGCTTTGCTTTCGGCGTCCAGAAATCCCGTCAGCCGGGCCCGAATGATGCGCTCAGCGTCCGCCATGATGCGATCGATCAGCTCTTTGACGGTCGGGATGTCATGGATGAGGCCAACCACCATGCCGCAGCTCCAGGCGCCGGCATCCATGTCGCCATCGATCATCACCTTGGGATAGACACCGGCGACCTCGTCATGGATATCTTCGATCTTGAGCTTGGAGCCTCTCTCGCGCTCGATGTCCAAGAGACGTTCGACCCCGGCATTCTTGAGCACGCGTTCAGTGTTCCGAAGCGTACGCATGACAAGGCGCGTGTCCAGCTCGGATGCCGCAACAATCGATTTCTTCACGTTGTCATGCACGGGCGCTTCCTTGGTCGCGATGAAGCGCGTACCCATGTTCATGCCGGCCGCTCCCATGGCAAGGGCTGCGACCAGACTGCGCGCGTCGGCCATGCCGCCGGACGCCACGAACGGAATTTTCAGCTCCTCCGCGGCACGGGGAAGCAGGATCATGTTGGGCATGTCGTCTTCGCCGGGATGGCCGCCGCATTCGAAGCCATCGACGCTGACCGCGTCGCAGCCGATCTGCTCCGCCTTTAGCGAATGCCGAACCGAGGTGCACTTGTGGATGACTTTGATGCCAGCCGCTTTTAGCGCCGGCATGTACTGTTCGGGGCTGCGCCCGGCGGTTTCGACGATCTTGATCCCGCCTTCCCTGATGGCGGCGATGTATTCCGGATAAGGCGGCGCGTTGAACGTCGGGAGAAATGTCAAGTTCACGCCGAACGGCTTGTTCGTCATGTCGCGGCAGCGCGCGATCTCCTTGGCCAGCAACTCCGGCGTCCTTTGCGTCAGACCCGTGATGATGCCGAGCCCGCCGGCATTCGACACCGCGGCCGCGAGCTCGGCAAATCCGACATAGTGCATTCCGCCCTGGACGATCGGATGTTCGATTCCGAACATCTCAGTGATGGCTGTCTTCACGTGTACCTCCTGCTTTCCTGTCGACCCGCATTCAATTGACGATTTCGAGCAGGCCTGCGGCGCCCATGCCGCCACCGACGCACATCGTCACAACCGCGTATTTCGCCTTGCGCCGGCGGCCCTCGATCAGGGCGTGGCCGGTCAGACGTGCTCCGGTCATGCCATAGGGATGACCAACCGAGATCGAACCGCCGTTCACGTTGAGCTTTTGCGGATCGATGCCGAGCTTGTCGCGGCAATAGATCACCTGCACCGCGAACGCCTCGTTCAGCTCCCAGAGATCGATCTCGTCGATGGTCAAGCCGTGTCGTTTGAGAAGCCGAGGCACGGCATAGACCGGACCGACCCCCATCTCGTCCGGCTCGCAGCCTGCCGCGACAAAACCACGGAAGATACCGAGCGGCTTCAGGCCCTTTTGCGCAGCAAGCTTGTCGCTCATGATGACGGCGGCACTCGCGCCGTCCGAGAGTTGACTGGCATTGCCACCAGTAATGGTGAAGCCGGGTCCCTTGGCCGGCTTGACGGCTGCGAGGCCTTCGGCGGTCGTATCGGGACGTGGGCCCTCATCCGTCGAAAGCGTTACCTGCTTGTATGATACCGCTCCGGTAGCCTTGTCCGTGACCGCCATCGTGGTTTTGATCGGAGCTAGCTCGTCGTTGAACCGGCCGCCCTGCTGGGCCGACGCCGTCCGGCGCTGGCTCTCGAGGCTATATTCGTCCTGGCGCTCCCGGGAGATGTCGTAGCGCTTGGCTACGATTTCGGCGGTATCCAGCATCGCGATGTAGGCGTCGCCCTTGATAGCGAGCAGTTCCGGATCGACGGCGTGAAACGTGTTCATTTGGTTGTTCTGCACGAGGCTGATGGATTCACCGCCGCCGCCGATGGCGACTTCGACGCCGTCGAAGATCACCGAGCGCGCAGCGAGCGCAATCGCCTGCAGGCCGGACGCGCATTGGCGATCGATGGTCGTTCCCGCTACGGTCACCGGCAGTCCGGCGCGCAACAGCGCTTTGCGCGCAATGTTCGTGCCGGTGGTTCCCTGTTGCATGGCGCAACCCATTACAACATCCTCCACCTCGGCGGCATCGATCTTGGCTCGCGACAGCGCCGCGGAGATGGCATGGCCCAACAAGGTCGCCCCTTCGGTGTTATTGAGGGCACCCTTGTAAGCCTTGCCGATGGGCGTACGGGCCGTCGAGACGATTACAGCGTCAGTCATTTTTCACCTCTGGTTGGACGCGTCATCGGACGTCGCGTCTTGAACAATCTAACTTTGCGCGTAGCGCATCAGATGGTAAGTCGGATCGCCGAACTGGACGTTGATGGAGGCGATCCGTTTGAAGTAGTGGCCGACGCTCAATTCGTCGCTCATGCCCATGCCCCCGTGAAGCTGGATAGCCTGCTCAGCGATAAAACGTGCGGCATAGCCAACCTTCGATTTGGCGCCGGACGCCAGTTTTGAACCATGCGGCTCGCCGGTCGCGAGGCTCAGATTCAAATGCTGAGTGAGCGAGATCGCCTCTTCGAGAGCGATGAACATATCGACCATGCGGTGCTGCAGTACCTGAAACGTACCAAGCGCGACACCGAACTGCTTGCGCGTCTTCGCGTATTCGAGCGTCACCGAGTTCAGCTCGCTCATCGCACCGACGGCTTCGGCGCAGAGTGCTGCGATAGCGCGGTCGCGGCACGCCTCCAGCGCGGCCACTCCCTCGCCTTCCGTTCCCAGCAACTGGCTGGCCGGGACTTGTACGTTCATCAACGTGATTTCGGCGGCGCGCCGGCCATCGATCGTCTTGAAGCTTTGCAAGTGTAGGTTGGCAGATTGCCGATCAACGACAAAGAGGCTCACGCCGCTGCGATCGCGTGGCTCGCCTGATGTCCTCGCCGAGACGATCAACTTGTCCGCCCATGGCGCGCCGATCACGGTGGCCTTGGTGCCGTTCAGAACATAGACTTCACCCTGGCGCCGAGCAATCGTGGCGACGTTGTTGAAATCATAGCGCGAACGTCCCTCCGCCCAGGCCAGCGCCCATATGGATTCACCCGCCATGATTTGCGGCAGAAACGCGTCGTGCTGCGCCTGCGATCCGACGTCTTCGATCAGGCCGCCAGCGAGAACGACGGTTTCCAGGAACGGCTCGACGACCAGATTGCGGCCGAACTCCCGCATCACGATCATCGTCGCAAGCGGACCGCCGCCGAGACCGCCGGAACTTTCCTGGAATGATGCCGCGCACAGGCCGAGTTCGGCAAAGGCACTCCAGTGCTTTCTGCTCCAGCCTTCGTCAGTCGCCACGATCTTACGGCGCGCGTCGAAGTCGTAGTGATCGCGTAGCAGCCGCTGAAGACTGCCACGGAGTAATTCCTGTTCTTCCGTTAACTGAATATCCATCGGATGCCTCGTGTGACGCCGTCAAAGACCCAGCACCGCTTTTGCGATGATGTTGCGCTGGATCTCGTTCGATCCGCCGTAGATGCTGAGCTTGCGTGAATTCAGGTATTTCTCAGACGCGGTGTGGCCGTAGTCCGGGCCCGGCATGAAATGATTGGCGCTTATCGGATGCTCGCGAATCGCCAGACCATAGTTGCCGATGGCCTGGTGAGTCAGATCGGTGATGCGCTGGAAGATCTCGGTGCCGCGGATCTTGAACAGCGAAGCTACCGGTCCGGGCTCGATTCCACGGGACATCTGCGCAACGATGCGAAGCTCGGTTGCCTCCAGCGCAAGCACATCGAGTTCGACGCGCGCGATCTCCCTGATGAATTCGCTAAAGGCCGGATCGTCGGCGGAGATCTCAGACTTTACGATCTGCTTGAGGCGGTTCAGATAGCGCGTCGAACGGCCAATGTTGGCCATGCTGGTGCGCTCGTTGCCGAGCAGGAACTTCGCATAGGTCCAGCCTTTGTTTTCCTCGCCGATCAGGTTCTCGGCCGGGACACGCACATCTTCGAGAAAGACGTCGTTCACCTCATGCGAGCCGTCGATGGTGATGATGGGACGCACGGTGACGCCGGGCGATTTCATGTCGATCAGCAGGAACGAAATGCCGGCCTGCGCCTTCGCCGCGGGATCGGTGCGCACCAGGCAGAAGATCCAGTCGGCATGTTGCGCCAGCGTGGTCCAGGTCTTGTGGCCGTTGACGATGTAATGGTCGCCGTCCCGCACCGCCTTGGTGCGGACCGAGGCAAGATCGGAACCCGAGCCCGGCTCGGAATAACCCTGGCACCACCAGTCCTCGCCGGAGAGAATTCGCGGCAAAAACTTCTTCTTCTGCGCCTCATTGCCGAATGTGTAGATCACCGGGCCGACCATGGTGACGCTGAACGCAAGCGGCGGCAGCGTCCCGGCGCGCGAGGTCTCCTGCTCAAAGATGAAACGTCGCGTGATCGACCAGCCGGGCCCGCCATATTCCTTCGGCCACAGCGGCGCGATCCATCCCTTCTTGTGGAGGATGCGGTGCCAGAGCAGCATCTGCTCCTTGGTCAGGTCGGTCTCCGGATTGGGGACGCGCATTTCCTGCGGATAATTCTCCGCGATGAAGGCACGCACCTCGTCGCGAAACGCCGCGTCCTCCCTGGAAAGGTTCAGCTCCATCACCGCGCTCCCGCTACCACTTCTCGCCGAAGGGCCGGATTTCATGCTCGAAGGTCCAGGCGTCGCGCGGCTGCTGATAGAGTTGCCAGTAGGCCTCTGCCACAGCCGCCGGACGCATCAGGCGATTAGGATCGAGGTTTTCGATCGCCTGCGCGCCTTCGCGGCTCGCGATCAACTGCCGCACCCATTCGGTATCGACACTGGAATCGATCACCAGATGGGCGACATGGATGTTTTTGGGGCCAAGCTCGCGTGCGGCTGACTGTGCAACCGCCCGCAATCCGAACTTCGCGCTCGCAAACGCGGCGAAACCCGAGCCGCCACGCATGCTCGCCGTCGCGCCCGTGAAGAAGATGTTGCCCTTGCCGCGGGGGAGCATCAAACGGGCAGCCTCGCGGCCGGCAAGAAAGCCGGAATAGCAGGCCATTTCCCACACCTTGCGGAAAACCCGTTCGGTCGTGTCGACGATCGGAAAATTCACGTTGGCGCCGATGTTGAAGACGCAGACCTCCAACGGCGCGTGCTTGTCGGCGTCGCCCAGGAAGGACACCATCTCGTCCTCCTTTCGCGCGTCGAGCGTCCGCCCGAACACCTCCCCGCCCGCCGCCTCGATTTCCTTGACCAGCGGTGCAAGCTTCTCTCCTTGACGGCGTCCGACAAAGACCGTGAAACCTTCGGACGCAAATTTCTTGGCGATCTCGCCGCCGATAAAGTCACCGGCGCCGACAACGGCTACGGTCGCGTTTCGCTTTTCCAAGGGTGTTCTCCCGGTCAGGCCAAATTTTGCCTATTCCAATTTGCACCGGCGATCGCCGGGTCGATTCTCGTCGCAGCTACGCGCCGCGCAGGGACTCCGCGAGCTTGTGCTTGAGGATCTTGCCGGTCGACGTCGCCGGCAAGGCATCGAGCACGATGATTTTCGACGGCCGCTTGTAGGAGGTAAGTTGCGGATCGACGAAGGCCATCAGGTCGGCCGACTTCACCGATGAGCCCTGCATCAGCTGCACGAAGGCGACGACTTCCTCGTTGCCATCGACGGCGCGGCCGACCACCGCAGACTGCACGACATCCTTGTGCGAATTGAGCACCGCTTCGACCTCCGCCGGATAGACGTTGAATCCCGAGCGGATGATCATTTCCTTGGTGCGGCCGACGATATAGAGGCAATCGCCGTCGAAACGCGCGAGATCGCCGGTATTGAACCAGCCCTCGCTATCGATGACCTTGGCCGTCAGATCAGGCGCGCGATAATAGCCGCGCATGACGTTGCGCCCGCGGACATGAAGCTCGCCGACTTCACCTCTCGGCAGCGGTATGCCGTCGATCGTCCTGATGCGGGCCTCGACCCCTGGCAGCAGCGTTCCGACGGCATGATCGGGGCGCGGCGCATCGAACCGCACGCCGGATATCCCCGGCGAGCATTCGGTAATGCCGTAGCCGTTCGAAAGCGGAAGACCGAACTCCTGCTCGACGCGCGACTTCAGATCGAGGTCGAGCGGAGCGCCGGCAACCGCGATCAGGCGCAACGATCCACGATCGAGACGCTTGAGACCTGCCGCGGTCTTGTATTCCAGCAGGCGCTGATAGGTCGCGGGCACGCCGTTGAGGATGGTGATTTCCTCCTCGGCGATGGCCTTGGCGAGCGCCGCCGGATCGTATTTGCTGACCAGGCGGACCGTGCGCGCCGACCATCAGGGTCATGATCAGGAGCGAGATGCCGACGATATGCGAGATCGGCAGCACGACATACACCTTGTCACTCGCCTCCATTTTTCGGAAATGCGCCGTGGTCTTCGCGCTGATCAGAAGATTGTCGTGGGTGAGCATCACGCCCTTTGGCGTACCCGTCGTTCCCGAGGTGTAGATCAGCACCGCGACCTGTTTCGCCAGGTCTCTCTCGACCGGCTCCGCGATCGCGCCTTCGTTCAGCGGACCGACGCCGATCTGCTTTCAGCGGACCGAGCTGCCGGCTCTCCGCGCCGTAGCGCGACGCGTGAGCCGCGGCCTCCTTCGAAACCTCGGACGGTGAAAAACATCCGGCGCGCGCCGCTGTGATCGCGGATCTGGTCCAGTTCGCGCGCGCGACAATCGCGGATTGGCGACAATCGCCCAGGCATCGATCCGGCTCGCCGCCAGCAGCAGGGCGGCCAAGCGCGATGCAATTCTCGCTGACAATGATCATCCGATCGCCCGGCTCTGACGCCGAGCGAACGTCAAGCAACGGTGGCGACCTCGTCTGACCGACCGATCCAGCTCGCGATAAGTCCACGACGCGCCGTCCTCGATCAGCGCAACGCGGTCAGGAAATTTGGCAACGTAGCTTGTCCGCGACCTGATGGATGCGGCTCGGCAGCCCGGCGAGCGATCTTCGTCGAGATTGATCGCTTCCGACAATTTCGCCACGGCCAACCTCCCGACCACCCATCCTGCGCCTTTGGCACCTTGTCATGTCTCAAGTATAACGTTCTTTTTTAGAACTCGTCAATCTCTATTCTCGGGCGGGGCGCTCACTGGTTCGGTGAGGAACCGGCACAGAGCCGCCGATTGGTCGGGATTTGAGCTGGCAAATTTCGATTTACAACCGCCCTGGGTCCGGCTATTAGACAAGTACTCAAATAAGAACTTACGGAGGAGCGAAGATGGCGGAAGGCCGCGGCGTAGCAATACTGGTCGGCGCGGGCGATGCCATCGGCGCGGCAGTCGCCCGGCGGTTTGCCAAGGGCGGCTACACGGTCTGTATCTGCAGGCGCGACGCGGCCAAGTCGCAGGCGCTGGTCGACGAGCTGAATGGCTGCAGGCCTCGGCGTTCACGCGTTCAGCGTCGATGCCCGCCAGGAAGCCGAGGTTCAGAAGTTGTTCGCCGACGTCGAAAACAACATCGGACCGATTGAGGTCTGCCTGTTCAACGCCGGATCGAACGTCAACAAGCCGCTGCTGGATACCACCGAAAAGCTGTTCTTCAAGGCTTGGGAACTGGCGTGCTACGCCGGATTCCTGGTTGGCCGCGAGGCTGCTCGCGTCATGGTTCCGCGCGGACGCGGCACGATCTTCTTTACCGGAGCGACCGCCAGCATTCGCGGCGGCAAGGGATTTGCGGCATTTTCGTCGGCCAAATTCGGACTTCGCGCGGTGGCTCAGGCCATGGCGCGCGAACTCGGGCCGAAGAACATTCACGTCGTGCATCTTTTGATCGACGCCGGCGTCGACAGCGAAGCGATCCATCAGCGCATGAAAGCGGCGAAGGGGATCGAGGCCAACGAAATCCCTCCGGACAGCCTGACCAAGACGTCCTCGATAGCCGAAGCCTATTGGTTCGCACATCAGCAAACCAAAGACGGCTGGACCCATGAACTCGATCTCCGCCCGTCCGTGGAGAAATGGTAAGATGAGCGCCTCACCGGACCTGACCCTGTGGGGAGTTGGAACGAGCCGCACGATTCGTCCGCACTGGGCCATGCACGAGCTTGGGCTTGCCCTACAAAACGAAGCCGATCGGACCGCGGACCGGCGAGACCAAGACCGCCGAATACACGCGAGCTCAATCCACGTCAAAAGGTCCCACTGCTGCAGGACGGCGACTTTCTGCATCGGCGAAAGTGCCGCGATCGTCGCCTATCTCTCGCGAACGTATTCGACGCCCGAACGCTCGCTGATTCCGGAAGCGCCGCGCGAATATGCCGCCTGGCTGGAGTGGTGCTTCTTTGTCGTCGCGGAGCTGGATTCCACAAGCCTCTACGTGATGCGTCGCCACCGGGCCGACGCGCTCGGCCCAATCTACGGGATTGCGCCCGAGGTCGTCGCAAAAGCCGGTGAATATTTTCGCGAGCAGCTGCGTCACGTCGAGGTCGCGCTCTCGGATGGCCGGCAGTTCCTGATGGGCGACCAATTTACGAGCGCCGACATCCTGCTCACGACTTGCCTGGATTGGGCGATCGCCTACGGCGTCGGGATTTGCGATAACGCGCACCCCTATCTTGAACGCATTCAGGCGCGGCGAGGCCTATCAGCTCGCCAACCGCAGGCGAACGTCCCGCTGGCGCCGATCGTTCCGGTGCAGCAAAAGGCCTGACGACCAGCGCCGGTCGCGCGAGCAGAGGGCTTGGCTCAAACCGCCACACGGACGTCGCGTTCGCCGATCATCTTATCGATCGCGCTGTCGTCGTAACCCAATTCGCGCAACACCTCGCGGGTATGCTCGCCGACGCGGGGCGCCGGTCCTCCGATCGCCGCCGCGTTGACCTCGAAGCGCGCGGCGGGTTTCGGCTGCCGCACCCGTCCGACCATCGGCTGATCGAACTCCGCGATGATGTCGCGCGCAACTACCTGTTCGTTATGAATGATCTCGCCGCGGCGCAGGATCGGCGCGCAGGGAACGTCGGCGGCATCGAGCCGCTCCAGCCATTCGGCGGTGGTGTGCCGGCCGATATATTCCGCCATCTTGTTGATGCGGGCGGTGGCGTTTAGCGAGCGCGCCGTCGGTGTCGCAAAGCGCGGATCCTTGGCCAGTTCCGGATCGCCCGACGCCTTGCAGAAGCCCTGCCATTCGGAATCGGAAATGGTGCCAGCCGTGATGTAGCCGTCGCTGGTCTTGAACACGAGATCGGGCCGGTCGTTGGGATCGGCCGCGGCCGCCTCTCTGCCGACCACCGTGTACTGCATCATGCCTTCCGGCCACAGATAGGAGATCATGGCATCGAGCATCGCGACCTGGATGTGGTCACCCTTGCCCGGTTTTCTCGCGCGCGTAGAGCGCTGACGACACCGCCTGCGCGGTAAAGACCGCGGTGGTCTTGTCGCAGACGATGGTGCGGATCATCTGCGGGCGATTGGTGACCGGCTGCGACTGGATGTCGGCAAAACCCGACAGGCCCTGGATGATCGGATCATAGACGCGCTTCTTCACGTAAGGCCCGGTATCGCCGACCCCGCTGATCGAGACATAGATCAGGCGCGGATGGCGCTGGCGCAATTCATCGACGCCGAGCCCGAGCCGCTCCATGGTGCCGGGGCGGAAATTCTGCACCAGCACGTCCGCCTGCGCGACCAGCTTGGCAGCACCTCGCGGCCGGCCGCGCTCTTGACGTCGATCGACAGCGACCGCTTGCCGCGGTTCGACGAAATGAACAGCGCGGAAAATTCACCGGCCTTGTCGATGGTGGCGCGACTGCGGCGGGTGATGTCGCCGCAGATCGGCTCGATCTTCAGCACATCGGCGCCCTGATCGGCCAGAAACATGGTCGCAAACGGACCCGACACCACGCCGGTCAAATCGAGTACGCGAACACCGTGGAGTGGGCCGGGCATGACAATCTCCCTGAGTTTACTTCCGCTACCAGGCGCAAGCTATTTTTTGTGAGGCCCCGAAAGGCAAGCTGACGTGCGGCCGCAATCTTTCGATGTCAGGCCGTTTTGGAAACCAGCTGGCTTGTTTGTTCGATGATCAATTCCTCGACATCGCGGAGCTGATCCTTGCCGAAGAACATCTCCTTTCCGACAAAGAACGTCGGTGAGCCGAATGCTCCCCGGCTGACAGCGTCGGTCGTCAAATCGATCAGCCGTTTCTTGACGTCATCCTGCTGCGCGCGCGCAATCAGTCGATCGATATCGATGCCCGACGAGATGAATGCGCCGCGAAAGACCTCGAGGTCGTCCATCTTCTTTCGGCTTCTTCCCACATGTGATGGTAGGCGGCGCGGAAATACGGCTCGAACATGCCTTCGAACTGGGCCGCGACGGCACCTCGCATCAGCATCAGCGTATTGACCGGAAAAAACGGATTATGTCCGGAATTTTGTGATGTTGTGGCGGCGAATAAACCGCTGGGTCTCCAGCGCCTGATATTCCGGCTTGTTCTTGATGCCGCGAAGCGACTCGGCCGGCGACAGATTGCTGGTCGCCTTGTAGATGCCGCCAAGCAGGACCGGAACATATTCGAACTTCACGCCAGTGCGCCGTTCGATCGCTGGCAGGCGAGCTCCGCCAGATAGGCGTTCGGGCTGCCGAAATCGAACTGAAATTCAACCTTCAGGGGACTCATCACCAGCCTCTCCTTCGGGGCACGCGTTGCGGTCAGGTGTCAACGGTCACCAATAGCCCGCACCTTGGCTATAGATTGTTCATACAGTTCTAAAAATGAACTGTCAATTGATGTCCGATTCTGGGTAGTGTTTATCGCATACACGATGGCCGCTTGGGTGATTGTTTCGCCTTAAGTACCTATTTAGAATGGCAGCGACGGCCGAGGTTCCGCTTCGATTCGAAGCCCGGCATCGACCGCCCGGAGCGACTGGAGAATAAGAATGAAGTGGGATGCCCTTGAGGAAGAGCCATGTTCGCTGGCCCGAACCATTGGCGTGATCGGCGATCGCTGGACCCTTCTGATCCTGCGCGAATGCTTCCTGCGCACGCGGCGGTTCGAGGGATTTCAGTCCGCGCTCGGAATCACCCGCCATCTGCTTGCGGAGACGGTTGAAAAAGCTGGTCCGGCAGGGCGTCCTGCGCCGCATTCCCTACCAGGAGTCGCCCAAACGGCACGAATACATCCTGACCCAAAAGGGCCTCGATCTCTATCCGATCATGATGGCGCTTGTGCATTGGGGCGATACGCACATGGTCGACGAACGCGGGCGGCCTCTGCTGCATGAGCATCGCAAGTGCGGCAAGCTGTTCGATCCCGTGATGGTGTGCTCCGAATGCGGCGAGCCGCTTTTGCCCAAGGAAGTCCATACCCATCCCGGTCCCGGCGCGCGCCCAGCTTTGGCAGGACTTCCGGCCGAACAGCCGGCCAAAACAAAAAAGTCAAAGGAAGCGGCCTGAGGGCTTCCGGGGTCGCGTTTCGTGCCTCACCGCAAAACGATGGCTTGCTGCACCGCTCGATCACAAAGCACCGCTGCCGCACGCCCCCTCCTCGGACGAAATGCCTTCCAGCGCTCTGTCGTCGCCAGGCGACCGTGCAGACGACGAATAATGCCCTGCGAAGCGATGACGCAACTCCATCTTCTGAATTTTTCCGGTTGCACCGTAGCTGAGAGCATCGATGAAAACGATATCGTCGGGCATCCACCACTTGGCGATCCTGTCTTCAAGATGCGCCGAGATCGATTGCTTCGTCACGCCGCCGGCAGCCACAACGACAAGCAACGGCCGTTCCTCCCAGGTAGGATGCGGAATACCGATCACCGCCGCTTCGACCACGCCCGGGCATCCCATCGCCAGGTTTTCGATATCGATCGAACTGATCCATTCACCGCCTGACTTGATGACGTCCTTTGCGCGGTCGGTGAGCCGGATGTCATTGTCGCTTCCCATGGTAGCGAGGTCCCCGGTATTGAACCAACCGTCTTCCAATAACGGCTTCTCCCCACCGTAGTAGCCGCTGATGATCCAGGGACCCCGCACCATAAAACGGCCGATGGACTTGCCGTCGCGTGGCATCTCGTTGCCTTGCTCGTCGGCGATCTTTACATCGACACCGTAGATCGGCTGACCCTGTCCGGTCTTGCGCTGGAGTTGATCCTGCGGCGACAAGCTCGTGGTGTGTCGAGACGGCTGGGGTGACGTACCGCACGGACTCGTTTCGGTCATGCCCCAGACGTGTTTGACGGACACGCCGAGACGCTCAAAGCCCTCAATCAGACTTGGCGCCGGCGCCGACCCGGCGATGACGATTCGCTGCAGCGTCCCGGCGCCCTGCCCCTGCGCTTGGAAATGATGCAACAGTTTTGAGTATAGTGTCGGCACACCGGCCGCGACGGTCACGCCCTCGGTCTTAACAAGCTCGGCGATGCTTGCGGCATCCAACTTCGGTCCGGGCAGCACCAGCTTCGCACCGACCATTGGGGCCGCATGCGTAAAACCCCATGCGCCATTGGCATGAAACATCGGAGTCATCGGCAAAATGGCGTCCACCGCGGTAAAGCCCAGGGAATACGCACCGCTGATGGAGAGGCAGTGCAGCACGTCGGACCGGTGCGAGTACAGCACTCCTTTCGGATTGCCGGTCGTACCCGACGTATAGAACAGCGACGAGGCCGAGAGTTCGTCAAACACCGGCCACCGGAAATTCTCGTCGCCGCAATCGAGGAAGTCTTCGTAGCATTGAATGTTCGGGATGCTCGTCTCCGGCATCGCCGTTCTGTCAACCATCAGCACAAAGAGCCGAACGGTGGTGAGTACCGGTGCAAGTTTCTCAACGATAGGCAGAAAGGAACTCTCGAAGAACAGCACTTTATCTTCGGCATGATTTGCGATGTAAGAGATCTGCCCCTGAATCAGCCGTGGATTGATTGCATGCCAAATCGCTCCAAGGCCGGTGACGCCATGCTCAATCTCGAAGTGCCGATAGTTGTTCCATGCGAGTGTGCCAACTCGGTCACTTTGCCCGACACCTCGGCGCTGCAGGGCATCAGCCAGCTTACGCGCACGCCGCGCGGCGTGCTTATAGGTATATCGATGAATAGGACCCTCGACGGTCCGAGACACAATCTCAGTGTTGCTGTGAAACCGATCAGCGTGTTGCAAAAGCGACGACAGCAACAGCGGCTGGTTTTGCATCAAGCCTCTCACGACTCTCTCTCCCTCAAGGTTTAAGACTGTGCTCGGAGACGGTGTCCCATGGACGCGCGGCGCTCTTGTTGAACGTTGGCCACTTGGTTGGAAGGCCTTGCGTCATTCGGACTTGATGTCGAGTACTTCGCCGAACTGCTCCCAGTTAGTGCCGCTCCAGCGCTGCAGTTGCAGTTGCGTCCAGACCATGTTGTTGGTCGCGCTGGTGTTGATCGAGATGCCCGGCATGGCAGTCGGCAGCACGAGATCTTTCAGGCTTTTTGCCTGCTTGACGATATTTTGACGGGACAGATCATTGCCGCATTGCTTCAGGATCTGCTCGAGGATCATGCCTTGCTGATAGCCGGTCAGATAGTTGGTGTCCCCGATATCCGATCCCGGCAGATACTCCGCAAAGAAGGCGCGATAGGCCTTCATGCCTGCATCGTCATTCCATTTCGAATCGGTCGGGTCCTTGATGAATGTCCCCACGATCACGCCCATGGCATTGTCAAAGCCGGCTGGCTTGAGAGTTGCCGACACCGAACTGGACGGGAAATTGACGATAAGCGTCGGCTTCCATCCAATCTCGGCTACCTTGCGAATAGCCTGAGCTGAAAATTTTGGTGTGCCGGCGACCAAAAGCGCTTCCGCCCCAGAGCTTTTCAGACTCACAACCTGCGAGTCGATGGTCGGGTCGCTGATTTCGTAGGCTGCCGTCACCACCCTCTTGTCGAAATCGCTCTTGAGGAATGCCTTGAAAGCGTTGACGTAATCCTTGCCGAGATCATCGTTCTGATAAAGAATCGCGTACTTTGCGTTCGGCAACACCTTGCTCAGATACTTGGCGTAGATCTTTCCTTCGGTGTCGAAGCTGACCAACCCCGTCGTCGTCAGCGGAAAATCCGTGACACTGGTAAACTTGTTCGAACCACTGATAATCGAAATGGTTGGAACGCCTTTTAGTGCTAGGTATTTCGCCGACGCAGTATTCCCTGGAGTGCCAAGCTGGCTAAAGATGAACGCGACCTCTTCGCTTTCGACAAGCTTGCGGACGTGCTCCACCGCCTTCGGCGGGCTGTAGGCGTCGTCCATGGCAATGTAGTTGATCTTGCGGCCATTGATGCCGCCGCGCTCGTTGATCGACTGGACGTAGGCAAGAACCCCCTTGCCGACGAGCCCAATCGATGACGCTGGGCCGCTGAACGGAAAAACGCCGCCGATCTTGATTTCGGTCGCCGTGACCCCCGGGACGTCCGCCGCGAACGACGGTGTGGACAGCGCGAGCGCCAGCGTGCAAGCGAGTTTGAACTTCCCAGACAAGACTTCCTCCCTAGCTGGAAACGCGTGGTCTGCCCCGCAACGTGCGTAGGGTCGGCACGCCGCGGCCGTTGCGACTGACCCTCTTGCGGAGAGACTACAGTTCTTTTTTTGAACTAGTCAAGCATTTCGGGAAATCGGCAGTTTGTCGCCCGCTGCTCAACCTCCATTCACCTTGGAAAACAACCTAATTCGGCCACGATATTAGCACGGCCTCTGTGTAGTTCTGTCAATTCAATAAGGGAATTTTGTACAATTCGTAGACTTGGTGACGCCGGTGCTCTCTCACGCGGAAAGTAGGCTTCAGTCGAGGAAACAAAAAATCTGCCCTGGGTGATGCAGCACCAACATTCATTTATGGCACTTAGGCAAGTGGCGCGGGCGTAATGGGTTTGGGCTTAACCCTGGGCGCCCTGAGCTCCGCCTCCGCACCTTTTGGAGACGCAATCGAGGGTGATCCGCTTTTCCTGTGCGAGCGAGAACGCCGCCAGATTGACGACGAATTGCTCGTTGGCGTGAACTCGAGGTATTTCATGTTGGAGCGTTCTCGTTCCACACAAGCCCGTAGGGCTCGTGGCAGCATAAGGGCCCGCCTCCGCTGGATCTGCGCCGGACCGCGATGCAGTTGCGACCATTGAGCAGCAACTAGGGGTTGGCGAACCCAAAAAGCCAGGCCAGGCCAATTGGCTGCTGCGACAGGACCTCCACAGTCGCTGTGCGGCCCGCCACAAGGGTCCCATCGGCCGGGATATGATCGAGCGAAACACGTACTGGCACGCGCTGCGCCAGCCGCACCCAGTTAAAAGTCGGATTGACGTCCGCAAGCAGTTTTGCCCCCTGGGCGCGATCGCGGTCTTCGATACCGGCAGCGATGCTCTCCACATGCCCCCTAAGCGGGACGGCGCTGCCCATCAGGCGGACGGCGACCCGATCACCAACATGGATGCGCGGCAGCTTGGTTTCCTCGAAATAGCCGTCCACATGCAGGGTATCAGTATCGACCAAAGCCATCACCCCCTTGCCTGCCGTGACGTAGGTCCCGGGGCGCAGATCCATGTTGGAGATCTTACCGTTGACCGAGGCATAAACCTCGCTGCGATCGAGATTGAGCTGGGCCACGGCCCGGTCGGCGACGGCCTGATCACAGGCGGCCTTGGCTTGCAGCTGGGTGGCCAACACCTGTTCCTGCTTCTGTTGTGAAACCGCATCGGTCGTAAGCGCGCGATAGCGTTTCAGATCGCTTACTGCCTGATCGAGCAAGGCATGACGGCCGGCGACGACGGCGTCAGCCTGCTGCAGCGCCAGCGCAAAACGGGCGCGGTCGATACGAAAAAGGACATCGCCACGGCGCAGCTGTTGATTGTCCCGCACCATGATATCGGTCACGAGGCCCGACACGTCCGGCGCGACTTCAACGATATCGGCGCGGACGCGGCCATCGCGCGTCCAGGGTTCATCCATGTAGTAAATCCATAGGTAGCCTCCGACCGCGAAAGCCGCCGCGACGGCAGCGGTTGTGACGGCAAAGCGGCGAAGGAATGCAAAGGCGGCCTTCACGGTAGAAACTCCGAAAAAAGGAAAGCAACACTACCTAGCAAGCAGACGAACAGCGCGAGGTCGAACAGCGCGCGATGCCATACAAGGCGGTAAAGGCCGGCTCGTTGGAATACCCGACGCAGAATCGAGCACAGGGCATAAGTCACCAGCAGCCAAACGAGCAGCGAGGGGACGAGGACTCCGAAGATGTCGATCTCGTATCTCATACGGCGACTTTCCTACGGGTTGAAGGATCGGTAAACTCAGGCTGATAGGTCAGAGCGTCTGGAAATAGCCCGCGGCGGATCCCCACCAAACCGATCAGCGCATCTCCTCTTACGTCATCATCCGAACTCGGTCATCGCCTCGGTCAGCGCCAGATCGATGCGAGCCAGCAGTTCGGGGGGCATCGGCCCGCTGCTATGTCGACGGCACGCAACGGCGAGCTGATCCAGCATGTCGTCCACCGCGCGCAGCGTTTGCGGAGCCAACCGATGGCGGACGCGGCGCAGATCGATGATGTTAAGGCCGACGCGCAGTTCGCAAAGACGGTCAACATCGCGAAGATCGCTTTCGGGAATGGCGGCGAGGCGCGGCGCGAGCAACCCGACACGATTTAACATAAGACCGGCAAACGCGGTCCTGTCGCGTCGGCCGCGCCGCTCAGCCGCAACGGCCAGCGTCGCTCGGTTCGTTCTCATCAGGCGCCTTGCGCTCCATTCGGCGCCGACCGATCGCATTAGTCTCGTCACGACGGCAGCCGTCGTCAGCCCAATGACATACGACACGCTGGAATTGATAAATGCGGCAAAATCAGCACTATAGCTTGACTGCAGCGCCAACAAGGTCGCCGTAGTGATCGCGAGAGCTATCCCGATGAGGGCCGTCGCCGGGCGCGCGATGAGGATGCCGAACAAGACGAAAGGCGGTGCAAGCATCGCGACGAGCATCTCGACATTCGATATCCGGGGCAACACGGCGAACAGGTAGACTGCCACGACCGCTATGCCGAGAATCGACCAGCATGCGAAGCTGCGGATGCCGGGCGCAGGGTCATCTTGGACCGCAAAGAGAGAGAAGCCCACGGCAGCCATCATCGGCGCGGTTGCACCGTCCGGCCAGCCGCTTGCGATCCAGAAGCCGCAACTGATCAAGATCGCGATCACAGCGCCCGCCCCAGACCATAGCGCCACGCCGTGATCGCGGTGTCTGATCGGCGCGACGCCAGCCTCGGGACCGAACTTAAGCTCTACCTTTGATATGTGGTCACCGGCCGCGATGGCGTGACGAAGCGCCCGGCAATCCTGGGAGATATCGACCAATTCACGCAGCCGAATCAGCAGGCTTGCGATCATGAGTCGATCCCACGACGCACCGGTTTCAAGTTTCGGTCGTTGCGCCGCGATCGCAGCGCGAAGCGTGTCGGCCGATTGTGGGCCGCGGCCTTCGGTCGCGACCCATTTCGCCAGATCGTCGAGCAAACACCCAAGGGCCGGCTGTTTTGTTCGTCGTCCGTCCTGGAGCGCCGCAACGCAATCACCGATCGAAGCCAACAGCGGCAGCAGCATCAGCATATGCAAATGAAGGGTGCGCAGGCCGCGTGCAGTGTCGAAGTCGACCGTCCTGTCATAGGCTAGGTGGGTTGCCAGCGTGTCGATCTCGACAGCGTCGGCAGCAATACGCAGCCGCTGATCCCGTGCTGCCTGGTCGCTGCCGTGTCCGCCCAACACGTGTTGGCTGAGGCGCCAGGCGTCAGACAGCCAGTCGTCGACTCGCGCGGAAACGGCGGTGGCGACACTGCGAGGAAACGCGACGGTCGACACCACGCTGGCGCAGATTATGCCGAGGCTGATCTCCTCAACTCTTGCCAACGTCGCGTTGAAGATGCCGGCCGGCTCCAAGACCTCCGGGAAGCCGACAAAGGCCGCCGTATATCCCGCCAGCATGAATACATAGCTGCGCGGCGTGCCGTCGAGCAGCGAAACATACAGGCAAAGCCCGACCCAGAGCGCAATGACCAGCGACAGCAGTTCCGGTGCATCGACGAAATCAGGCAGCATTGCCACGGTGGCCGATGCCCCGATCAATGTTCCCAGTACACGATAGAACGCCTTCGAACTAGTCGCACCGGCCAGCGGCTGCGACGTGATATAAACCGTAGTCATCGCCCAATAAGGGTGCGGCAGATCCAGCCAAACTGCGATAATCAGCGCCAGCATGGCAGCCGCGAAGGTCTTGAGCGCAAAGACGATGTCGGCGTGACGGGCGAGGAAGGGCTGATCGACGTTCATGACTACGCCGCCGAAGTCGTTTTCGGCGCTTTGGATTTGCTGAGGCGGATTATGATTATGAATCCACGGCATTTTGATCATGTTGTTTGCGGTGAGCAGCTTCGCTAAGAAAATCCGTACCGCCTACGGCTTCCAAGAATATTGCGGATCGTCGGGATTTTTGTTGGTGACCACCCCTTGTGAGCCGTTACACTTCGCGCACGCATAGAGCGCGACTTGGGGATCCTAGTGCCCTATCAAGTCTCCCGGTGTGTAAGGACACCTCGCGCAGAGTTTAGCTCTCATGTGCACCGTCCATTCGCCGTCATAGGTGTGATTGCCGGCAAACCACATTCTGATTCCCGACCGTCGGGATTATCGCGTTCTTGCAGGGATCCTGGACATTTGGCCACCTGCGATGCCGCGTCTGCCATAGACCCACATCGGCTCCCCGCATCGGCTTGGGCCGTGATCCGTCATGCAGGCGGCGCTCCAGGGCGGAGCCGTGACCTCGTGGCCTTCGCTTTCGTATGCCTGCGCCAAAATACTGTTTTCGTTCGTTTGCGCCTGAGCCGCAGCCGAGACCACCAGCGCCAGTACAAGCAGCAGCGCTACAAGAAAAGATTTTGTCTTCATCGTTCGGTTCCTTTTGCATACGAGGTCTCACTGGTATTGCGAGGTCGCTGGATATTCGCCGCCACCGGGGCAGCCTTCATTTCCGGCGCAAAACGGAGTCGGCGCCCTGCTGATCGTTCTCATGGATGTTTCCGCGTGCGCGCAGCGAGACCTGCAACGATTTGCATCGCCACCCCGAACAACCACCAGCAACAGACAATTACCGTCCAGATCACGGGCAGATCTTCGTCAAACACAACGACATACACCGAAACCAATGCTGCGGCGGTGGCAAGGAATGTTCCGGCAGCGACAAACACTTCGACGAGGTCAATTTTTGGCCCGACTCGGGCGTTTAGAATGTCGAATCGGGATGCACGCGAAGGAGTTGGAGGAGTATCGATCCCTAAATAAAACCCAACGAGCCCAGAGAGCGTCATTGCAGAGCTGAGGCTCACGGAGTCGAACAGGTCTATTTTCGCTCTGAGCAAAAGCGCCGCAACGAACAGCCCGCATAGTGCGCCGGCAATAGCGAGACCGCTTCGTTCAATGACATGAGCAGCCCTGCTTATGACAGAAGCAACCACGCCTATGGAAAAGCGATTGCTGGATCTGGATTCCCTGATGTCCGTCATGATCGAGTCCTTGTCTTAGGATGGTCTACAGCATTCGTCCGGCGCCAACCTGTCGATCACAACGACGTGCCATTGTTGCTTCCGCACTGGTGCCGAAGTTTCCGTCCTAGGCCGCTCAGACTTTGATCAAAGGCCGAGCAGAATAATTTCAAAGAGGTTGTCCGAAGCGGCCAGATCGTTACTCAACCGGTCCGTTCACAGGACGAAGCCCGCGCCGAGAGTTGGTCCGTTTTGGTTGATAAGCATAAGCGCTTCTGGTGCTGTCGTAAAAAGGATCGCGCTCACAGGTGCCGCCACGACCGGAGGACATAGCCTGACATTGCTCCATGCTCGAAAAGCCACAGCTTAGCATGCTGGACGTGACGTCGGTGCGGCAATATTCGTATGCTTGGACAGCGGGCGTTGTCAGCCCCACAACCGCGAACCCTAGTAGCGTCGCAGCTGACGTGGTGATCATCTTCGAGGTTGATTTCATTTTTCTCTCCTGCCTGCCGATTTGAATGCGTTGCCCGCAATCTATCGAGGGGGAGCCAAACGAAAATCCTGTGTTTATTAAATTATTTGTTGAGAGAGATTCACGAATGGTGTGGCGAGCTGCACGTCGCGTGGTTTTTGTTTTTTTGCCGCTTTGGTCGTTTTCGGCTTCTAAAGAGAGCTCTCTGCGGACGGACATGAGCGAGTTTAGGGTCGCTCCGCAAAACTAATAGTTGCTCGTAGTTTTTAGGTCACGCATGACAAGTCATGCCGCTCGCTCAGCCCTTGGCAAAGGGATTCTTGAGCGAACGCTTGGCCGGCGCCGAGCTCCGGGAGGCCCGTATCATGTCAAGGAGGGCACGCAGAGCGGCAGGGACCTGCCGGCGCCCGGAAAAATAGACAAAATATCCATCGAACGCGGGCGACCAATCCTCCAGCACCCTGACCAGTTGACCCGAGCGTATGAACGGTTCGGCCAGAGTTTCGAACGTGAGTGCGATGCCCAATCCGTCGAGCGCCGCGCGACAGGCCAGATCCGCATCGCTGACCGCAACCCGGCCATCCACCGAAATTCGCAGCGTCTTGCCATCACGCACGAATGGCCACGCAAAGGCGGCGCTTCTCGGGGACAGACGAAGTTGAACGCAGCTATGGTGAACGAGTTCATCGGGATCGCGCGGCGCTCGCCACTGTGCGAAGTAGGCTGGCGCGCCAACAACGGCCATTTTCATCGGTCCCGTTACACGGACGGCTATCATACCCTCAGCGGCACGGTCCTGCGGGCCTATCCCGGCGTCGAAACCCTCTGCGACAAGGTCGATAGGCGCGTCGCCCACGTGCAGCTCCAATTGGGTCTCCGGGTAGGTTGACAAGAAGCGGTCCCATACCGGCGCGACCGTCGCCATCGCAGCCACATGGCTCGTCGCATAAATCCGCAGACGGCCCAAAGGACGGAGCCGTTCTTCATCCAAATTCTCCAACGCACCGGCGATCTGATCGATTGCCGGACGGAGCCGATCGAACAAACGCTGGCCGGCGTCTGTCACCAAGACGCTGCGCGTCGTACGGTGCAGCAAGCGAACCCCGAGACGTTCCTCTAGCTGCCGCATCAAGTGGCTAAGCGCCGACGGCGTGACATGGAGTCGCGATGCCGCGGCTCGAAAGCTCCGTTGTTCGGCGATCGCGATGAAGGCAGTCAGATTAGCCAGATCGGAACGATCCATTCTCTATAATCACCTTCCAGGTATCTTTATGGTGATTGGAATCGGCGAAGCAAGTCGTGCGCGCCCCGTCGATGCGCAGCCGTCCTGAACCGAACGTCTGCCCCACCGCAAAATCTTCAAGATAGCGCTCGCTCAACTGATCCATGATGCAACTCCAGCTTAGGCGACGGTTCGACGGGAGCGATGAATCCGCTACCTGCTCTCGATTAGCTTGACGGTCGCATGCAGCAGCCGGTTGGCGGGCGTCGCGACGCTCAGCGCTTCGCCACGCCGCACGATGAAGCCGTTCAGATGGTCGATCTCACTGCGCTTGCCGCGCGCCAGATCCTGCGCGGTCGATGAGTACTGGCCCGCCGCCGTCTCGGCGATTTTGCGGACGGCCGCATTGACATCGCCCGGAAGCGTCACGCCATCGGCTTTCGCAACGGTCACGCATTCAGCGACGAGGTCGCGCAGGACAACGGTCACGCCCTCACCCTTCACGAGCCGACCGTATGGCAATTGTGTAATCGCCGATAGCGCGTTGTACGCGCAATTCGTGATTAGCTTCGCCCACAACGCGCCGCGCACGTTGTCGGAGATTTCGGTCGGCACGCCGGCTGCGATCAGCGCGCGCGCAACGTCATCGCTGGCCTTCGACCGCTCGATGATCAGTTCCCCACGGCCATGATGCCTGACATGCCCCGGCCCGGCCATTTCGGTCCCGACATAAACCGCGGCTGCGATCACTTCCTGTGGCAGCAGCGCGCGCAGTCGGTCCGCGTTCTCGACGCCGTTTTGCATCGACAGCACCACCGCATCCGGCGCAAGATGCGGCTTGATGGCAGCCGCACCGCTTTCGGTGTCGGTGGATTTCACGCAAAAGAGCACGAGCTGCGCGCCCTGCACCACGCTCCCTTCGGTGCTGGCAGAGACGCGAATGTGCTCGTCGAAGGTTTGCGTTTCGAGCCTGAGCCCCTGACGCAACACCGCCTCGACGTGTTGAGGGCGCCCAATTAGCACAACATCATGTCCGGCGCGCGCCAGCTTGAAGCCGTAGTAGCAGCCAACAGCACCCGCACCCATGACCGCGATTTTCATAAGCAACGTTCCCGTCGATCAGCCCGCCAAGACGACTTTGCCAAATGGCCGATCCTCGATTAGATGACGCAGGGCTTCGCCCGCCTCGCCGAAGGGATAGACCCGCTCGACGATCGGCTTGACGGATCCGCTGACTATCAGTGGGATGACGTCCCGCCATGCAATGGCGATCGCTGTCGGCGATTGGGCGAACAGAGAGAAGCCGGCCATCCGCGCACGCTTCCAGATCAGGTCTGTCACATCAATTGTGGTTTTCCGACCGGCGGAATAACCCAACGTGATCAGGACGCCGCCGAGCGCAAGACTGCTCAGCGCCTCACTGGTCACGGTCCCGCCGATGCTTTCGATGACGATGTCGACACCCTTGCCGGCCGTTATCCGGCGAGCGCCCTCGGCGAGGCCTTCTACGGATAGGTCGACCACGTCTTCGAAGCCAAGCTTGCGCGCCTTGGCAGCCTTTGCCGCACTGCCGGCCGTCGAAATCACCTTGCCGGCGCCCTGCGCCCGCGCGAGTTGATAGGTCGCGTTGCCGACCGACCCGCCGATCCCCGGAGCCAACACCGTCATGCCTGGCTTGAATCCTGCCAGCGTCAGCGTGACTTGCGCCGTCAGATAGGCAACCGGAAGGCTGGCCGCGACGACATCGTCGATCGCGTCTGGCACGAGTGCCAGATGTTCAGGTCTCACCAGCAGCCATCCTTGCCACGCGCCATTCTCACCGACGCCGTAAGGTCCGGTGAACATCACGCGGCTTCCCACCGCGAGCCCGGAGTCGCCAGCGTCCTCAATGACACCGGCGCCCTCATTGCCGAGCACCAACGGCGCCTTGGCTCGAGGATGTCCACCCGATAGGACCGTGTATTCGAGCGGAGTGACACCGGCTGCCGTCACGCGGACCAGCACCCTGTCCTTCGCCGATTGCGGCTTAGGGAGTTCGGTCTGCCGCAGCCCGCCATAGCCCGAAAAGGTCCTTGCCTCGATCGCCCGCATCGGCAGCCTCCATAAAGTAACTTACCTGTACACCAGCCCGAAACTGTTGATCGACACCATGCCGCTCTCGATCGCAGCACCGATCCGTCATGAGCCTTGATGAACTCTCGGTTGTTCTCGACAGGATCACACTTGCGTCCTCACGCTCGAGCGGTTGGTCTCTTCGATACATCACTGAACCATCGCGCAAGATGTTGTAAATCGTTGGGAATTGGCGTTCCGGTATTCTTGCCCAGTATGAGAGCGCACTGGGCTGTGATGTCGGCGATCGTGTATTGATTGCCCGCGATAAAGGGCCGCATCGCCAACTCGCCATCGAGCCAGCGCATCCGCGCCTGTGCGTGCATGTGACCGCGGTGGGCAATATCCGCTACCTGCGAGAGGCGTTCTTTATAGAACGCCGACGAATGCACGAAATGATCAATTATCGGTATCAGCAACTCTAACTCCATTCGCCAATTCCACATCTCGATCAGAGCCCGTTCAATCGGCGTTGTGCCGAAAAGAGGCGGGTCCGGGTGAAGCTCCTCTACATACCGGCAGATCGCTACAAACTCGGCGAGTTGCGTTCCATCATCTAGTTCCAGGAGAGGCATCGTTCCCATCGGATTTTTGGATAGATATTCCGGATCCTTGTTCTCGCCCTTCAGCATGTCCACCTCGACGGTCGGCAGCTTCACACCCTTTTCGGCCAAGAAAATGCGCACTCGTCTCGTGTTGGTGCCGGTCTTTCAGGTCGTAAAGTCTCATTCTTCTTCCTCGGAACATGAATTATTGAGAGATCGTGCTGATCTGCCGCTTGCCACGACAAACTCCGCCGTTAGGTCACCGCGCGGCGTAAAGAAGCTTGGCGGAGAAATCGACCATGCTGGCCAGCTGCCGGTCGGGGAAAGCGGCTTTTAGGCTCTCGCTGTAGGTTTTCGCGTCGGCTGAAACCGCATGGATCTCCCTGGCGCGCTTGACGTAGGTAATCGTGCTGTCGATCGCGGAGCGGTGGACGGGCGTGTCATGCCCGATGGTGATCGTGTCGTAGTCTTGAAGTGCCTTGAGCTGTTCGAGAACGAACATCCAGTGATCGAAATGATCCACGACAGTGAAGGCGTGTTCGTTCGGTGAAAACACCAGGTCGAACGCCATCAACACTTTTTGCTCGGGCAGCAGAGCGGCGAGCTGCAAATCCGATTCAGCGTCGACGAACCGCTTGAAGTCATAGGTGATGCCGTCGATCCGTTGCACACCTTCGGTGATTGTCTCCGTCGGGACGGTGACCTTCGTCGCGATCCTGTCACCGTAGATCGGGCGGAAGCTATCGAGTTCTCGCTTGGCCTCTGGCGCGGAGCTGGTCGGCGACCCCGTCCAGGGCGAACACACGGGCGTCGGGGAAACGCTCGGTCAGAACCTGAAGACCGGACCAGTGATCGGTATGCGCATGCGAGAGAATGATCCGATCGACGGGCTTGCCCAGCGTCTGCACGTATGACGCAACTTCGTCGGCATACGGCAGCAGGAGCTGACCATCGAAGATGACGACTGCCGTTGGCCCCTCGATCATCTGCGTATTGACGTGAAAGCCATCAAGGGGACTGAGGTAGGAATGAATTTTGACGGGGCCGAACTGGCTTACGAGGATGGCCCCCATGCGGCCCGACGCCGCTGCATCCTTGGTCCCGGGCGCGCCACCGTTCTGCGCCTGCTCAGAGTTTTTGTCGGCGGCAGCCGACGGGGGCAAGCCGACGAATGGGAGTAGCGCGCCCGCAGCGAGCTGGAGAAACTGAGAACGGGATAGAGCGGCTTGCGACAAGCGCTGAAAACGTGAGTTACTTGGCAGCATTTCTCTTCTCCCTTGTCTAGGCTTCTAGAAGAAATGGATGAGCGCCACGACGGCATTGGAGTCCGCGAGATGGTCGTTAATACGGTGACGGTCGCCCGCGCATCCAGCAGATCAGTCCGCGAGCGAAAGAGCGAGGCGCTGGTTGTCGTCCAGGACGGTGCTCCTGCTCTGGAAGACATCGCCTGCTTCCGGAGAGATGTCATCCGCTCGCTACCAGATCCACTGGGCAGCTTCCCAGTGGTATGCCGCGTCGCGTCGGACGACATGTCCAATAGCCGGGAACGGAAAATGATAGCCCATCACCATGATCCCGATCGGTCGCGACGCGGTCCAGAATGGCCTTGCGCGACTTGATCGCCTGCGCGGGATCGTAGTCGAAGATGGGCGTCCAGTCGGGGTGCTGCAAACTCGTCACCGGGTTATGGGCGATGTCACCCATATGGATGAACTGCTCCTTGCCCGAGGTGAACAGGATTGCGGCATGGGACGGCGAATGTCCCGGCGCCGCAACATAGTGCACGCCGGTTGCGATTTCGCCGCCCTGCTTCACGAACCGGGATCGGTTGGCGACCGGTGGCAAGTTATCTCGAGCTGCCCCAATCGTGCCCTTCTTGAACTGGTCGGGCATCGGCGAACTGTTGACCTCACTTTCGTAACGGCTGCCGGTCCAGTAATTCCACTCCGTATCGACAAAGACGAACTGAGCCTTCGGAAACGCCAGCGCGCCCGATTTCGTCACGAAGCCGCCGATATGGTCCAGATGACCGTGCGACGTCACGACCAGATCTATGCTCTCGGGCGCGATTCCGGCCCGGCGCAGGTTCGCCTCGAGCCCGGGAAAGCTACCGAAGGATGGGCCGAGTTTCTCACCAAAGCCGGAATCGACAAGGATACGCTCCCGTCCCGTGTCGACCACCAAGATGTTGTTGGTGATTTGGATCACCGGCTGCATGAAGTTTGCCTTCAACACCGGAGCGAGTTCAGCTTCAGAGACGTTCATAGCGAGGATCGGCCGGATCGGTATCTGCCCAGAGCCATCCGAGATCACGGTCGCCTGGAAGTCGCCGATCTTGAAGCGATAGAAGCCATCGCCGTTTAGAGGCTCTGCGCCGGCTTGACGGACGCCTTCCGCCTGCGCCGAGGCGGGGGTGAGCAACGGCGTTCCCATTGCAGCAACAGCCAGCCCGGTGCCGGCACGAAATACACTGCGACGGGTCAGGATCGTCGGGGGCTTAATCATGTCCATCCTCCAGGTTGAAGGTGCTGCGTGCCAGCGCGGAAGCGACAGGTGTTGGCAAAGGATGTGAAACATGATGTCGATCACAATCGTCTTTGTCAACCAAATTTGGCAAAATGGCAAGGGGCCTTCGCCATTCTGGGGCCAGGAACGACACCCTGCATTGAACTAATCCATTGAATTAACGCCCTGATAGCGAGCCCTTCATGCCGCTACGCACCCTAGCCTAGAGCCGGCATTCTGACCGTGATTATCGATTGTAAACGTAATCGTGATGTATTAAGTCAATACCCGTGACAGCAACGAATCGAGGAGCAAGCTTTGGGCGTGTCGAGAGAACAGGCTGCGGAAAACCGCCGCGCGATTGTTGCCGCGGCGACGCGGCTATTCAGAGAACGGGGAGTGGAGGCCGTCGGGCTGAGCGAACTGATGAAGCATGCCGGCTTTACGCAAGGTGGCTTCTACAACCACTTCGAGTCGAAGGCCGACCTGGTGGCCGAGGTACTTGCTTCGGCAATCGCCGAGGGGATTGCCGAGTTCGCCAAATTGGCAAGGGCCCCCGTCGATGAGTCCACCACCGCTCTTCGGCGCTACATAAACTGGTATCTGTCGCAAGCCCACCGCGACGACATCGACCACGGCTGCCCCGTCACCGGATTTGCTGGCGATGCTCCTCGCTTGGGCGCCGGAGCACAGTCGCACTTCGCCGGCGGATTGGACGATCAGATAACGATCCTGGCTGGGCTGATCGCCGAGAGTGGATCTCTAGCTGCGGCAGGCGAGCGTAGGACGTTACGCGAACGGGCGATCAGCTTGCATTGCGAAATGCTGGGTGCGCTGGTCCTCTCACGGTCTGTCGCGCAGGCTGCGCCAGCGCTTTCGAACGAGATTCTGGAGAACGTTCACGCGACACGTACTCGCGTCTCTCGATGAGCGTTCGAGCCAGGCTCCCAAACCGCGAAAGAAACACTAGGCAGACCTCGTCCCGTGCGAGTGCTCCTGAATACGGCGATCATCGAGCACGAACTAATTACAGGCTAAGTGCATGGATCCCAATGCAACCGAAGGCGTTTCCGCGTTCTCTGGTCTTAAGTACTTCAGAGCGCTCATGGAGGGCTCCATTGCGCGCTCGGCGATGCTCGAGCTTTTCGATATCAACATTGAAGCTGCTGAGCCTGGGCTCGTCGTGCTAACCGCGATACCGACGGCAGAGCACTACAATCCCTTGGGATTCGTCCATGGTGGTTACGCAGCCGTCCTGCTCGATACCTGTATGGCAGCAGCCATCGTAACTTCGCTCGAGCCAGGCCTCTCGCCTGTCACGCTCGAATACAAGATAAACTTCGCAAGACCTATGTCCGCCGATACGGGGGTCGTCCGCGGGGAGGGCAAGACGCTACATGTCGGTCGGCAGATGGCCATCGGCGAAGGCAGGTTGCTCGACGCGAAGGGTAGACTTCTCGCCCACGGGACGACCACCTGCCATGTCGTGCGTGATGGAGTTTCCTGAGGGATGTTTATGCAGTGCCAGTTCCTCGCTAAAACTACGGCCGAGCTACCGGTCAGACCTTCGAACTCGGCCGCGGACGAAACGGCTTGCTGGCTGGTCCTCGGCGCCCCTTCCGCTGATCAAACTTGACCTCGGCCACCATCGACGAATAGCTCGATGCCCGTGACGAAGCTGGAATCGTCTGAGGCCAGGAACACCGCTGCCTTGGCGACTTCGTCCGGCTCTCCCATGCGTCCCATCGGAATGGTGGTTAGCATCCTCGCGATGGTTTCCGGTGGTTGCAGATCCACCAGGGGCGTCTTGATCGGACCGGGGCTCAGGACGTTCGAGCGAATGCGACGGTCCTTCAATTCCACGGTCCAGGTTCGCACCAGATTGCGAACCGCGGCTTTGGTCGCGCCGTAGGTACCGAAGGAAGCTGTGCCTTTGACGCTTGCGACGGAGCCGATGAGAATGATTGACCCTCCATCGTTCATCAGGGGCAAGGCCTTTTGCACCGTGAATAGCGTGCCCTTCACATTGAGATCGAAAAGCTTGTCGAAATGCGCCTCAGTGAGGCTTGCCAGGGGAGCGAATTCGCCCGTACCGGCATTAGCGACAAGGACATCGATCTTCCCCTTCGCCTTCACGGTCTCGTAGAGGTGATCGAGGTCCTGCAGTTTGGAGACGTCTCCCCGAACTCCTGCCACGTTGCTGCGGATCGCCTTCACGGCCTCGTCGAGTTCCTTTTGGCGGCGGCCCGTTATGAAGACGTAGGCGCCTTCATCGACGAACCGCTTCGCTGTGGCGAAACCTATTCCCGTGGTGCCGCCGGTAACCACGGCCACCTTTCCCTGCAACTTGCCCATTATCGTCACTCCTTTTGCAGTTGAAGCTCATTGCCGCAGCGCTTGCGGACCCGGGTGGCCGGCTACCTTCCGCGGTTTTCGAAATATCGGATCTTGCGCCGTCCCCGGGGCGAGCATTCAGGACGGGTTGGGCCGTTATGCCTCGTTGCTTATCCTCACGGGCT
Source organism: uncultured Alphaproteobacteria bacterium (assembly GCA_963713785.1). Lineage (GTDB taxonomy): Bacteria > Pseudomonadota > Alphaproteobacteria > Rhizobiales > Xanthobacteraceae > Bradyrhizobium. The sequence continues at coordinate 268,971 of CAVQNB010000006.1, read as the reverse complement.
CGGAGCCTGCTTCTCGATCCATGCTCCGATCGCCGCCGCCGCGTCGCCGTAGAAAGTCCGGTAGAGGTCTTCGGCGACAAATCCGATATGCGGCGTCGCCAACAGGTTATCGAGGGATCGGAACGGGTGCTTAGCCGGCAAGGGCTCGGTATCGAAAACGTCGACTGCCGCCCCCGCGATTGCCCGTGCGCGCAAGGTCGCAATGAGCGCTTGCTCGTCGACGATCGGGCCGCGCGACGTGTTGACCAACCGCGCCGTCGGTTTCATGAGTGCCAACTCGGCAGCGCCGACGAGACCGCGGGTGCGCCCGCTCAGGATGAGATGGATGGTCACGACGTCCGCCCGCCGAAAAAGTTCGTCCTTGGTCGCGAGCTCGGCGCCCGCGGCCGCCGCCGCTTCCGCCGTCAAGTTCTGGCTCCAGGCGATGATCTTCATACGGAACGCGCGGCCGATCCTCGCGACCTGGCCGCCGACGTTCCCGAGACCCAACACGCCAAGGACTCTGCCGTCGAGTTCGTGGCCGATCGAGGTTTGCCAGCCGCCTGCCCGGATCGAGTTGGTTTCTCCGACGAGATGACGGGCACTGGCCAGTATCAGCGCCCAGGTCAATTCGATCGTCGGCGTCGATCTATAACCCGTGTTGGCGACTAAAATGCCGCGCTCATTGGCGGCGGTCATATCGATAGAGATGTTGCGCGGGCCCGTCGAAGCAATGAACCTCAGCCGCGGCAGACGTTCGATGATGTCGCGGCGCAGGGGCGTGCGCTCGCGCATGACGCAAATCACGTCGAACGGCAGCAGCCTTTCGATTAACGCGTCGGTTTGGTCGATATGATCGTTGAAGACTGTGATGTCTGCCTTTTTGGCGACCGCGGCCCAGTCGGCGATGCTCAGCGCGACATTCTGGTAGTCATCCAGGATAGCGATCTTCACTACTTGCCTCGCCTTTGTTGGAACGGGCCGCAGAACTCGCGGGTTCGAGCGCTGCGTGTCAGGGAGTTGTCTTGGTCTCGGTGGCCGCAAGGGGTCCGTCTAGGAAGATCCGCCCATGGGTCACAAAGAGTTCGGGCAGCTGAAATAACGATCCGTGCCCAGCATCCGGATAGATGATGAGTTGAGCGTCGGGAATTTTCTGGGAGAGCGTGAACGAATTGATGGTCGGAACCATGATGTCGTTATGGCCGTTCACGACAAGCGTGGGTTGGGTGATGGCTTTGAGTTCCGCGAATCTCTCGCCGCGGGTCTGTCGCCATTCGGTGATCGCTGCCCGTTGCGCCGCCATCGTTTGTGCCGATGTAGGCACGTCGACGTCTTCCTTCCGCGCGTGCCGTCGCGCCCAGAACGCCTTGCCGGCGAACTGGCTCGTCTCCGAAGGGCGAAAGAACAGATAAAGGAATGCCTCAAGTGGGCTTTGCCCGGTCTTCGGATCGGTCAAGCTGCCGTACTCGGCGTATTTCGGGTCTTGCGGAGGTTCACCCGCTCGCGGTCCGGTGCCGGCGAGAATGAGACGGCGGATCAGCCCGGGATGACGTATTGCAAGCGTCTGCGCGATGTATCCTCCGATCGAGAAGCCCAGCAGATCGATCTGCGAAATTCCGAGCGCCCCGACAAAATCGGCGGCGTGCTCCGCCATCGCATCGATCGTATCCGGCGTCTCGCCGCTCGACGAGGCGATCCCCGCATTGTCGAACAGAATCACCGGCCGATTTTTCGCAAAGCCGTCGGTGACCGCGGGATCCCAATGATCCATTCCGCCCCGAAAGTGCTGCATGAAAAGAAGCGGCGTGCCGCCCTCCTGTCCGAAGCGACGGTAGGCGAAGCGAATCCCGTTGGCTTCAACAAACTTCGTGGGGGCCGTGACGTGTCGGTATGTCATATTCGATCGTCCTGTCTGCGCTCGCCCGAACGCATCGTGAATCTCTTAGGATTGCATCCAATTGCGTGGACCGAGCTGAGAAATCGGCTTGTCTCCAGTGATAGGGTCCATCAGAACGACAGGCAGGTTTCTAATAAAGATCGGCTACCGATACTCCGTACGCGGGATCATCCATGTCGAAACCGTCTGCCAAAGGCCATCGCCAAATTTCCGTTGATAGGCGATGAAGTCGGCATCTTCGCCGTGCACGAGTTCATAGCGATGAGACTTGATTGAATGTTTGGTCTGTTTCATCACTGAAATTCTCCTCATCAGTAATTTGAGTAACTCTCGAGTTAGTCGCACGTCTTCGTCGATCAATAGAATGATGTTAGTCATATATTCACGTTATCGAGAGGTGAAAAAACGGGACACCATCGCCGAAACCATGCGCATTGACCAACGCAGGATGAGGTGAATTTGCAAAGTTGAAGATGGTCAAGCCCGTCGAAGTGGGCGCGGGGCCGGCAAAAAGGCCGGCCGAATAGCGACTGCCGTTGTGCTTAACCTGCTTGCCGCGGCAATCAACCTGACTCCCGCGAAACCGCGGCCGCTCCTGGCCCTTGGGCGACCCGGCGTCCTAGCGGACGTCCGCTTCGCGCCGATATTGTTGCAAAAGTCTTTTTGGGGTGGCGAACCAAAATTCTTAGAGCCGCTGATGCGTCTTACGCGCGGCGACGTGAGGGACCTTATCGTTTCACCCAAAATCGATCACCGATCTCCGTAGTGGCGTTGAAAAGCGACGCAGCAGCAGAGAAGTCCAATGATCAGCTTTCGCGAGATTTTTAGGGTTGTTCGATTTTCGACTTTTGCAACAATATCCGCCACAAGCGGCCGTTCCATAACCACTCACTCCGCGTATCGAGCCCTGAGCAGGATCGCCTCGATAATTTTGGGGTACGGCCTGGTCGGCAAGCGCGATTGGCTCTTAGCCGGCCGCCCCAAGTCCATCTCCTTGCGCAACCCGCAACAGCCGGCCGGGCAAATCAGCGGAGTGCGCCGTTCGAAGAAATTGCGGGCGCTGGGTTACGCCTTCTCTCTAGACCGCGCGCCATTTGCGCGCTCGCGCCGATTTTCGGCAACAAACTCGCGCACACAAGAGACGTTCGACTGTGCGCTTCACAAATTCGTGCGGATTGGGTTCGTCAATCATGAAAGTAAATTTACTTGAGACGACCACATTTGATTGCGATGTTGGATCATCATCTACCGTCGGGGCCTGCAGACCCCCGGCATTCCAAGACGGTTCGCCGTCCAAGTTCTGCTCACCGCTCGAGGTCGTTGTGCCTCGGAGGCTGAGCGTTTGGACCGACATATGAGCCGCATTTCTCCGAAATTTCCCGCTAGTTTCTGTGGCTGCCGCCGGGACGCGCTCGGTCCGGTGAAACCGGCTGAGGCGTCACGATGAACTTGGTGTCGTTTGCATTGCGACGCCCGATCTCGCTTTTGACGATGGTCATAGCCGTCGCATTGGTAGGGCTTCTAGCGGTCGATCGGATGTCTCGGGACATCTTCCCAGATCTCGGGGTGCCCGTCCTGTATGTGGCCCAGCCGTACGGCGGCATGGACCCGGCGCAGATGGAAGGATTCATCGTCAACTACTATGAGTACCACTTCCTCTACATCACCGGCATCGAGCATGTCGAAAGCAAATCGATCCAGGGCGTCGGGCTGATCAAGCTCCAATTCCATCCCGGCACCAACATGGCGCAGGCCACGGCCGAGACGGTCGCCTACGTCGACCGCGCCCGCGCCTTCATGCCCACGGGAACCGTGCCGCCTTTCGTGATGCGGTTCGACGGCGGCAGCGTCCCGGTCGGCGACCTGGTCTTCTCCAGCAAAACGAAAACAGTCGCTGAGCTTCAGGACGCGGCGCTGTTCAAGGTGCGCCCATTGTTCGCGACCTTGCCAGGCGTGTCGGCACCGCCGCCCTTTGGTTCGAGCCAGCGCACCATCCTCGTTCGCCTGGATCCCGAAAAGCTGCGTTCCTACAACATGTCGCCGGACGAGGTGGTGCGGGCGCTGGGTGCCGGCAATACGGTCAGTCCATCGGGTAACGTCCGCATCGGCAACCTCATGCCAATGGTGCCGGTCAACTCCGTTGTCGGGGATTTCAAGGGCCTGAACAACATTCCCATCCGCTCTCACGGAACGCAGACGATCTTCATACGCGACGTCGGATCGGTCGAAGACGGCGCCGACATCCAGACCGGCTACGCGCTGGTGGATGGACGCCGCACGGTCTACATCCCCGTAACCAAACGGGCGGATGCTTCAACCCTCGCCGTCGTCCAGGCCGTCAAAGCCAACTTGCCGCGCTTCCAGTCTGTACTGCCTGATGATGTTGAGGTCAGTTACCAGTTCGACCAGTCCCCCTACGTACACCAGTGGTGGTAAGCACCAAGGGCGTGCCGCCAGTAAGAACGGCGGTTCAGCCGCAGATGGTCCGCGAGAATTCCTAGACGACCGATTCCATGAAACCAGCCTCGATGAAGCCAACAGGCGTGGAACTGGAAGTATGTTGGTGGATTCCTCGTTTGAGAAGAGCTGAACGAGGAGCGAGATCATGGCAACATGGCGGCAAGCGCTTGAGGTGGTGATGACGGATGAGGATGTTGCGGGTCTATTAAGCGTTTCACGGTCTCGCACCGAGCCGGCGAGCCGGGTGCAGCGTGCGCAGATGCTTCTGGCTTATCGCGAAAACCCGTCGTTTTTTGCCGTCGGACAGGGGGTTGGCGTGCATCATCAGACGGTCCAACGTTGCATCGAACGGGCGCTGGCCTATGGGCCGTTGATGGCGCTTGATGACCGACCTAGACCGGGCAAGGAGCCTACGATTACGCCGGAGGCCAAAGCCTGGCTGGTGTCGCTGGCGTGCGACAAGGCCAAGGACCATGGCTATCCGCACGAACTATGGACGACGCGTCTGCTGGCGCGCCATGCGCGCGAGCACGGGGCGGCGGCGGGACACGGATGTCTCGCCAATCTTGTCCAAGGCACGGTGTGCAAGATTCTCGGTCAAGAGGAAATCAAACCGCATAAGGTGCGGTACCATCTGGAACGCCGCGACGCCGAGTTCGAACAGAGGATGGCGGAAGTTCTGTGCGTCTATCGCGAGGTCCAGGTCCTGAAAAAGGCCGCGGCCAAGGCGAAGAAGAAAAAGTCTAAAACATCGCGCGAGCCGGTAGCGATTGTCTCCTACGACGAGAAGCCGGGAATCCAGGCGATCGCGACCACATCGCCGGATTTGCCGCCGCTGCCTGGCAGCTACGCGACATTCTCGCGCGATCATGAGTACAAGCGCCATGGCACGCTCAGCCTGTTGGCCGGGATCGATCTGCTCACCGGCAAGGTCCACGCCCTGGTCAAAGACCGCCATCGCAGCCGCGAGTTTGTCGAATTCCTCAAGCTCCTTAATGCCGTTTACCCGGCCGGTACGGCGATCAAGCTGATCCTGGACAACCACTCGGCGCACATCTCCAGAGAAACCCAAGCCTGGCTTGCCACTCAACCGGCGGGCCGCTTCGCGTTCACCTTCACGCCCAAGCACGGCTCCTGGCTCAACCTCATTGAGGGCTTCTTCTCCAAGTTCGCCCGCTCGGTCCTGCGCCATATCCGGGTGGCGTCAAAGCAGGAGCTAAAGCAACGCATCATGCTCGGCATCAAGGACGTCAATCGCCACCCGGTCGTCCACACCTGGTCTTACAAACTCGCCGAGGCTGCCTGATATGATTCGAACCAAGGAAACGCTGACCTAGTTCCGTCAGAAAATCAGCACCGCGCCCGATACCATAGGAGGACCCACACACTCTTCGGAATGCTGGCCGGAGTCAGCACAAAAACTCCGCAAGCAAGGCTATCCGTAACCCCGCTACTCACGCGGCTACGGCCATCCCCCATCGCGCGTCGGCGTGCCGAGCGACTCCCGGCGGTAAATTGTAGGCCGGGCTCTCGCAGAGCTTGAAATAGACTTCGAGTTCCGCCACCGCCAGATGCTCCCATTCATCGGCTTGGGCCAGCAGAGAGCACCTTTGAAGCGGACGGAAGGTTGCGGTTTGCCGGTACAATGATGCTATTGCGCGATATCGGCGCACGTTTTCCATGACTGCTTTTCCGTTAGTCAGCATGAGCTTTGCTCCCCTTTTTCCCCTTGCGGCTACGATGGTGTGCCACAACGATTTTCTATTTCGTTAGCGCGCCCGCCGAACGGCCCGGATGGTTTTGAAACCGTTGATTGCTTTGATCAGGCAGCTGCCGCCTCCATCTCCCCAATGCGCTATTTGATGAAGGCGACCGCCGGGCTTTTTCGATCCGAAAGCAGAGAGCCTTGCCTAACGGTCCACTAACGTGACCGCTAAAATGCAGGCACGACCAAAATCGGGACTTTAAAATTTTAGCTGTATTGGATGCTCCTGGGAGAAACCGGTGGGAGCTTCAAATGGAAATCGAGATTATTGGATTGGTGGGATTCGTTTACGCGGCAACGTCGCTCGGCGCTTTGGTGCATGAGCGCCGGATGGACGTCTTGTACGGGCCGTACATCGAGGCTCGCAAGGAGCGGCGCGCGGCCTTCCCCGCAAGCCTGATTTGGAAGTTCGCCCGTTTGCTTGCGGATCAGTTTCGCTGGAGGGCTCGAAACATGATCTACCTGGCTTCGATTGCCGCGTGCTGATTGCCGAGCGCAGCGGCGCGCATACTCTCTAATTGGACGTTCGCCCTGCTCCGGGCAATCATGGCCGGGAGGCGCTCCACTTTTGTCTTTTGTCGTTTAGCCCGCTTTGGCGCTCCGAACATGGTTACCACGTCACTCACATTTGCGTTGATCCATCAATCGACCGTTTAGGTTACCGTCGGTCGATTCAGGCCACGTTAGTGAAGTTTTCTCGCGGCCATTCGTCGAATCCGCACTCCGTAGTGGAATTGACTCTTTGTTAGATTCTTTCCGGACTCATGGGAGCGTCAAGAAATTGGCTTGATAACAAACCAGAAGGGACTCAAACATGACCGGCATTGTTCTCTCGGCATCGGTTCGCCAGAACCTGCTTTCGCTGCAGTCGACCGCTTCGCTGCTCGCGACCACCCAGAATGACCTCGCCACCGGCAACAAGGTCAACTCGGCCCTCGACAACCCGACCAACTTCTTCACCGCGCAATCCCTGAACAACCGCGCCAGCGACATCGGCAATCTGCTCGATGGCATCGGCAACGGCGTCCAGGTGCTGCAGGCCGCCAACACCGGCATCACCTCGCTGCAAAGCCTGGTCGCAAGCGCGCAGTCGATCGCCAACCAGGTGCTGCAGAGCCCGGTCGGTTACTCGACCAAGTCCAACGTGACCTCGGCCGCGATCGTCGGCGCCACCGCCAACAACCTGCTCGGCACCCCGGCTGCCTTTACCGATGCCACCTTCACCGGCACCGCGGCTACCAACAATCTGAGCACGCCGGCGGCGATCACCAACGCGACCGCGCTGCAGACCGCCTCCAACTCCGACAGCTTGACCGCGGGCTTTGCCGCCAACGACACCATCACGGTGGACGGCCAGACCCTGACCTTCGTGGCCTCGGGTGCTACCGGCGCGAACCAGATCAACGTCACCGACAACGTCGGCACCTTGCTCAGCAAGATCGACGGCCTCACCGGTGGTTCGACTTCGGCGGTTGCCGGCGGCAAGGTCGTGCTGCATACCGGCACCACGGCCGACCTGTCGATCTCGAGCTCCAACTCCGCGGCCTTGACGGCCTTGGGTCTGTCCGGCGGCGTCACCCAGGCCCGCGGCGGTGGTGCCACTCCGCTCGGCGGCCTGACGCTCACGATCGCGGCCACCGGCGGCGGCACCGCGACCGCCATCACCTTCGGCACCAGCGCCGGTCAGGTCTCGAGCCTGAACCAGCTCAACGCGGCGCTGGCGGCCAACAATTTGCAGGCCACCATCGATTCCTCGACCGGCAAGATCAACATCACGACCTCCAACGACGCGGCGTCCTATACGATCGGCGCGATCACCGGCACGGCCGCCGGCGCCGGCAAGGCGTTCACCGGCCTGACCGCGGCAGCGGCGGTGGCCGATCCGACCTCGCAGGCCCAGCGCTCGAGCCTGGTGGCGCAGTACAACAACGTGCTGACGCAGATCAACACCACCTCGCAGGACTCGTCCTTCAACGGCATCAACCTGTTGAACGGCGATACGCTGAAGCTGACGTTCAACGAGACCGGCAAGTCGACACTGAGCATCACCGGCTCTACCTTCAACGCTGCCGGCCTTGGTCTGTCGAGCCTGACCGCGGGCACCGACTTCCTGGACAACTCCTCGGCCAACAAGGCGCTGACCACGCTGACCGCGGCCTCGACCACGCTGCGTTCGGAAGCGTCGGCGCTCGGTTCCAACCTGTCGATCGTGCAGATCCGCCAGGACTTCTCGAAGAACCTGATCAATGTGCTGCAGACCGGTTCGTCCAACCTGACCCTGGCCGACACCAACGAGGAAGCGGCCAACAGCCAGGCGCTGTCGACCCGCCAGTCGATCGCGGTCTCGGCGCTGGCGCTCGCCAACCAGTCGCAGGCCAGCGTCCTGCAGCTGCTGCGTTAAGCCTGACAGCCATCACCAAAAGCCAAACGGCGGGGGAAACCCCGCCGTTTTCTTTTGCCTTCGACCATGGATATGATCAATTCCGGCCAACCAGCGGGGTTTGGAATGCTCACCGTCCATCATCTGGGTAAATCGCAATCCGAGCGGATCGTCTGGCTCTGTGAAGAGCTGGAGATCCCTTATGAGCTGAAGCGTTATGCGCGCGATAGCGTCACCGCTCTGGCGCCGCCCGACTACAAGGCCCTCCATCCGATCGGCGCGGCGCCCGTGATCACCGACGGCAATCTGGTGCTGGCGGAATCCGGCGCGGTGGTCGAATACATCATCGTGAAATATGGCAACGGCCGCCTGGCCGTGAGGCCGGATCATCCGGACTTCGCTTCCTTTCTCTACTGGTTTCATTTCGCCAACGGAACACTACAAGCGAATATGGGACGCAACATGATCCTCAACCGGCTGAAGCTGGCCGAGGACAATCCGATGCTGGTTGCCACCAAAGCGCGGGTCGACCGCGCCTTCGACCTGGTCGATGCAAGAGCCGGCCAGGTGGAATATCTCGCCGGCAGCGACTTCACCTCGGCCGACATCATGATGGGCTTTTCGCTTACCACGATGCGCTATTTCCTGGCCTATGATCTGAAGCGCTGCTCCAACATCATTCGCTATCTCGGCCGCATCGGCCAGCGCCCGGCCTACCGGCGGGCGATGGCAAAGGGCGACCCCGGCATGGCGTTGCTGCTGACGTGAGCAGCTCTCACTCTCAACGCGCCGCGGCGAGCGAGCTTACATGGCGACCTACATTGCATTGTTGCGCGCGGTGAATGTCGGCGGCACCGGCAAGCTGCCGATGACCGAACTCAAGGCGATGTGCCTCGCCGAAGGCTTTGCCAAGGTGCAGACCTATATCGCCAGCGGCAATGTGGTCTTCTCCAGCCGGCTATCGGCCGCAAAAGCCAAGGCGGCGCTTGAAAAACGCCTGCAGGCCTATGCCGGCAAGCCCGTCGGCGTGGTGATCCGCACCGCGCAGGAGATGGCCGCCGTGCTGAAATCGAACCCGTTTCCCCAGTCGCCGCCGAACTGGACGGTTGCGATCTTCCTCGACAATCCTCCGCCCGCGGACGCGCTGGATGATGTCCGAGGCCAAGAGAATGAGGAGGTGCGGCTCGGCAAGCGCGAGATCATCGTGGCCTATGGCGCCGGCATGGGACGTTCGAAATTGAGGATTCCTGCCGCCGCGAAGGGGACGGCAAGAAACATCAACACCATCGCGAAGCTCGTCGAGCTTGCCGCCGACACCTAGAGCGCGATGAAATTTAGAGCGCGATGAAATTTAGAGCGCGATGAAATTGGGTTGAACCATCATCGTGCTCTAGGGTTTTGATTGAGCATGATCTTTTCGGAACCGGTATCCACTTTTCCGGATCATGCCCTAGAAACCGTCACGGCACCGAGTCCGAGGTCGCGATCGCGTGCATCAGCCACAGCGCGGCGAAGACGATGAACATCGCGAACCAGTGGAATTCGACCGGCGTCATATCGACCAGGTTCGAGAGCCAATCGATCGGAAGACCTCCGACCCACAGGATCAGCACCGTGGTGGAGGCGACGAAGATCCCGTCGAGGATTTTCAAGGCGAACCTCTTCGACGTCATCACAGCCTCTCCCTGGCTGCATACCCGGTCGCCGCCTCCCGCTCGGAGCGCGCGAGCATGGCGGCCACCCAACCGTTGAGGAGATTGCCGACTGCGCCGAGCAATCTGCGGATCCGCAACCCCGCAGCGGCAAGCAATCCCGGGGTCGTTGGCCCCAGCGCCCCGACCACAAACAAATGAGACGCGATCGAAATGGTGATGACGGCGGCAATGACCGTGATCAGATAAAATCCGTTCATTAATAGCTCCATGCGAAATTGACGGCGAAGATGCCTGTCAAGTTTGTGCGGGAGCTACAGGGCGGGCGACCATGCGTCTTGGTTCAGCGCGACATCCTGTCGGACCAGAGAGAACATGTCCGATCACACTTTGTCGCCTCGCACCTCGCGCGGAGTCCGGCCGTATTGGCGACGGAAGCGCCGGTTGAAATACGAAAGGTCACCGAAGCCAACGTCGTAGGCGATGACGCTGATCGCGGTTTGACTGGCGCTCGGCTCGCACAACAGCCGGTGTGCCCGCGCCAGGCGTTGCTCCATCAAGAATTCCGAGAAGGTCGTGCCGTCCGCTTCGAACAGGCGCTGCACATATCGCGGCGTGACGTTGAGGCTGGCAGCGAGAAGTCGCGACCGACAGATCACGCCGGTGGCTGTGCGCAACGATATAGGATTTTGCGAGCTTCAGGCGGGCGGCACGCAAGCCGCGGGTTCTCGCGGTATCGGCAAAATCCGCCGATGGGCCGACCGCCAGCGCCAAGAGGTCCTGAACGTGGCGAACCGACACGTTGCGCAATTGGTGATCAATCGAGGAGCCCGCGTTGAGCAGCCAGCCTGCGTAATCCACCAGAAGCCTCAACGCGCCTCGGTCGCCGGGGATCGGACGCATCAAGGCGTCGTCGAGGCTGACGACCGTCTGCTCGAACATCGCCCGCGGCACGCGCAGCGTGAAGGATCCTCCCATGCTGGTACGATGGAACGATGCCGCGTCGCCGCCACTCAGCACAATCGCTTCGCCCTCGCGCAGGCTCTGCTCGCGGCCGCCGGATGCGATATTGACAGATCCGCTCCGGTTGACCGCGACGACGATGTCGTCGTTGCCGTCGGCGAGATAGCGGCCGCTGCGCGAAATTTTCGCAGGCGACGACGAAGCTTCCATGAGCTGCAGCCCCGGAAGCGCCAGCGAGGCGATTCGAGCCTCGAAGGCCACATCTCGCGCCGGCTCGAGATCGACGCGGAGCATAATGTGCCCGTAATGCTCACGCCAGAAGGCAGCGCGGTCCCTTTCAGGGATATGGTCGGTAGAAAATTCAACAATGCGATTGTTCAAATCCGTCATGCGCGTCACGCCAATCAATTGAAGCCATTCCGCTCCCCGTGTACCGCATTCCTTCGCCCGACCACCTGTTAGCGCCTTTGGGCGCGGTCCGGCATCCCCCGATCAGAGGACAGCGGTGCTGGCGCTGCCGGCCGCTCGTGACGTCGCCCGGCGCCCACGGATGGTCGCAAACGTCCAAGACCGCCGGCAGCAGGAATGATTTCTCTCGCCTTCTTTTTCGAGGCGAGGATTCAAGGATGAAATTGACAGGCAAATGCTTTTGCGGCGCGGTTGCGATCGAGGCTTCGGGATCGCCGGAGGCGATGGGCTATTGCCATTGCAGTTCCTGCCGCTCCTGGTCGGGCGGTCCAGTGAACGCTTTCAGCCTCTGGAAGCCGGAGGCGGTGCGGATCACTGCCGGCGCCGAAAACGTCGCGATGTTCCAGAAATCCAAACTCAGCCAGCGACAATACTGCGCCAAATGCGGCGGTCACCTGATGACCAACCATCCGCCGCTCGGCCTGATCGACGTGTTCGCGGCAACCATTCCCGACCTTGCTTTCAAGCCGGGCGTACACGTCAACTACGCGGAAACGGTGCTGCCGATGCCCGACGGACTGCCCAAATTGAAGGATTTTCCGAGCGAATTCGGCGGGTCGGGAGAGATGGTCGCAGAGTGACCAGCCGCAACAACGACGGCTCAGGGTTTCTGTCGTCGTTCCAATCGGGGCCTAGGCCGACAATCTCTTGTCGAACCGCACCGCGCGCCAGTCCAGCGACTGCGTGAACGCAAAGCCGGCCTTGCGGGCAAAATTCTTCATTTCGTGATTGGTCTTTAGGCTCTCGCCGAACAGTTCGAAATGACCGAGGCTGACGGCGCGAAACTGCACTGCCTCCAATAGCACCGAGCCAAGCCCGTAGTGCTGCCAGCGATCGGCGACCGAGATCGCGAACTCGCCGCATCCCTTTTCGCGGTCGAATCCGTAAGCGGCCTCTCCGAGGATGGCAGCGCGACCTCGCTCGCACCATTCCGCGACCAGCATGAAACGATCCGCCTTCCAGCTATGCTTCAGGCAGTCGAATGCAATTTTCGAAACATTGCTGACTGCACCCATGAAGCGGTTATGCCGCGACGGCTGGGATAAATTCCCAAAATATTCGGCGAGACGCTCGAGGTCGCTGACAGCTGCCGTTCGTATCCACACCGGATTGGCTGCGCCGGGAACAATCTCGGCCGGCCACACCAAATGTTTCATCACTACTCCCTTCGGAATCCCTTGAGTTTCTCTTGAGACTCTCTTGCTTTTCCCTTGAGGCATTCTTGAAATGAATTCGCGCCGGGCTGTTCCGGCAGCAAATGGCGATAATCGCGAATGATTTTTCGAGCCGCGCGTTCGCGTGACTCCTGCAGCGCGCTCAACAACGTACGCGCCGCGAGATGTAGCAGCCGCGAGGCGCTCCAGCGCTCGAGATTTGACGCTCGTGCATGAGCCATATGGATTTTGGACACGGCAAAACCTCGTTAGGTTGGCTCGCGATATCTACGACACAACGCGCGATCGCGCTCGGACGGAGCCGTCAATCGCTCCGGCTAATGCGACAAGCTGTGACCTGCCGCACAAAGTTCGCCGCCAATCCGTGCTTACTTGAACCTGAGCGGCGCTGCCGCGACCAATGACGGGGAATTCCGTCATACGTTTGGGGTTCATCAAATCGCACAGCGCGCGTCTCGATCGGCGCGCCCTGCCGGGTAGTCGGAGACGTGACGTTGACGAGCAATCTCTATGTGCAGGCTGTTGAAGCTATCTACGCAAGCGGCCTCGACAACATACTCGTGCCGGAGGCGCTGGCGGCGACCGGCCGGCTACTCGGTGCGAGCGGCGCAACGCTTGAAGTGATCGACAAGGCGACACTGCGGCCTGTTGAGTTCTACTCAGTCGGCCTGCCCTCGATCGCGCGCGCGCAATATTTCGAACAATTCGCAGCGCTTAATCCGCGCATCCCGCATGTTCTCTCCCAGCGGCCCGGCGAAGTGAGCTGGGACTACAAGCTATTCGACGAGCGCGCCATGACGAGAGATGCCTTCTATTCGGAATTTCTGCCGAAAAGCGACATGCGCTATTTCATTTCCGCCGTACTCGAACAGACGCCGGACAGGATCGCCGCCGTCTCGGTCCAGCGCACCCGCCGACAGGGTCACGCTAGCGATCGTGACATCAGACTGATGCAGCGTCTGTGCCCGCACTTTCAAAGAGCATCCACTATGAGAGCCAGCCTAACCGCCGTTCCCGCTCACGCCAGCGCACTGGAAGACGCCCTCGATCAATTGGCCGACGGCGTCGCGCTGCTTCGGCGCGATGGGGAAATCATCCACGCCAATGAGACGCTACGAATTCTCGCGGCGCGCGGCAACGATTTCCGCATCGATCGGAAGACCGTGGAATTTCCGACACCGGATCTGCGCAACCGTTTCGCCGCCGCCTTGAGCGCCGTGCAGCGTATCGAGGACCCGGCAGCCGCTCTTGGCCTGACCGACTTCGCGGTGCCCCGGGACCACGGCCTGCCACCCTATACGGTGTCGCTGCGTCCGCTGACGCGGGCGCGAAGCGATGCAACCCATAGCCCCGGGGCGGTAGCGATGCTGCTTATTCACGACCCGCTCCAGCAAAACTCGGGGATCTGCCAGATGCTGCGGGAGCTCTACGGCCTCACCAATGCCGAGGCCAATCTGGTGCAGGCGCTCGGCACCGGCATGACCGCGGTGGCCTATGCGCGGTCCCGCCGGGTCAGCGTGACGACGGTCTATACGCATCTGCGCCGGACGCGCGAGAAGACCGGCTGGAGGAGCGTCGCCGAGCTAACGCGACGATTCCACGAATTGAACGTGGCGCTGCGGGCGAATTAGGTTGTTCCAGGCCGGAACGCGGCGATGAGGGCTTGCAGCCCGGCGCGCACCCGTTCGAGAACGCTGCCATATTCGCGGGTCTCGCTCTGCCTGAAAAGCCGCACTGTCGGGTACCAGGGGCTGTCGTCGCGATCGAGCAGCCAACGGTAGTCCGGCGTGTAGGGAAGCAAGATCCAGGTCGGGCGCCCGAGCGCGCCGGCAAGGTGAGCGACGCTGGTGTCCACCGTGATCACCAGGTCCAGGCACGAGATCAGGGCGGCGGTTTCTACGAAACTGGTGAGCTGTTCGGTAAGATCGACGATGTCGGTCCGCGCGAGAAGGGTGGCTCTGTCGTCGGGCCGCGGATCCTTCTGCAGGCTGATGAAGCTCGCATCGCCATCGAGGATCGCCGACAGCCTCCGCAGCGAGATCGAGCGGTTATGGTCGTTGAAGTGAACCGGATTGCCGGACCAGACCAGGCCGACACGCAACCTGTCATGGGAACCAAGCCGGGCCTCCCAGCTTTGCCGCAGGGCCGCCGGGGGCGCGGGCACATACCGCGCCATCGACGGTATGGTCTTGAGCCGCGTTCCGAATGCAAGCGGCAGGCTCGACAACGGACAGTGCAGATCAAAATCGGGAAGCGAGCTTGCCGACTTCGGCAGGCACAGCGAAACGCCTTCGATGCCGGAGAGCAAAGCATGAAGCGCGGTCTGAACCTCGAGAATGACCCGGGCGCCCTGTCCGGCGACCAGCGGCGCGTAGCGTGAGAACTGGATGGTGTCGCCTAGTCCCTCGTCGCTGTGGAGCAAAATCGTTTTCCCGGCGATGGGCACATCGCCGAACCATAGCGGCTTGTCGAACTGCCGGTCGACGAAGCCGACTTGCCGACACTTGCGCCCCCACTCCCGCGCCGCCCAGCCGGCGGCGAAATCGCCGATCAGGAGCCGGAACAGAGCCGTGTTCCAGTGTGGTTCGGAAAAATCCGGCTTGATCGCGATCGATCGGTCGAAGCTTGCGAAGGCCTCGTCGAAGCGGTGCAGTTCGGCAAGCGAGATACCGCGATGATTGAGGGTTTCGATATAGTCCGGTTTGAGCGCGATCGCCTTGTCGAAGCAGGCGACAGCCTCGTCATGACGTCCGAGCTTCTGCAGAACGCAAGCGAGCGTGTCCGCGATGACGGCATCGCCCTGATCCAGCTCGAACGCCTTGGTAGCGTCGATGAGCGCTTCATCGAACCGCCGCAGACGCAACAGGCAAATGCCCTTCATGCAATAGACGCCGGCCTTGCCCGGCTGGAGCTGTTCTGATTTTTCGAAGCGGGCAAGCGCTTCCTCCAACCGTTCAGCTTCGAAATAGAGCAATCCGCTGCTGTTGGCGGCTTCGAGAAAACGAGGGTTGATCTTGAGCGCCTGGTCGAAGCTCAGGACGGCTTCGTCGCGGCGGCCCTGCTGCTGCAACACCTGGCCAAGCCGAAACCAGGTTTCAGCGAGTTCGGGCTTGAGCTGCAGAGCGCGGTCGTAACTTTTGCCGGCCTCGTCCGGACGATTTTGCTGCTGCAGCACCTGGCCGAGCCGATCCCATGTTTGCACCAGGCTGGAGTCGAGTTGGAGCGCGCGGTCATAGCTCTTGACGCTGTCGTCAAGACGGCCCTGATGTTGCAGGGCTGTCCCCAGATTCGAAAACCAGTCGGCGTTGTCAGGGTTTTGCCTGATCGCCCGGGCGAACCACTCGACCGCGAGATCGTAACGTTTTCGCACAAGGCAAACCATGCCCAACAAATGCAGGGAGCCGGCGTGGTCGGCATTGGCCGCCAGGGCCTGGATGCCGCAATTCTCCGCCTCCATTGGTTGTCCCGACCGGAGCAACGCAAGACCGGCCTCGCAGAGCGCGTCTGGCGTCTTCGCCCGCGGACCGGCCGGGATCTTGGCGGAGTACTTGGCAGAAGCTCGTCGCTGCTGACGGTTCATCGGCTCTCGTCACGGGATCAAGCGCGGATCAGTAGATGATTCCCGGCGCGCCGGAAAGGTCGGGAGCGGCTGCCGCAGTACCCTACTCGACCCGCTCACTGCTGCGGTAGAAGTGCGGGCACTGTTCGAGCAGCCCCTCATCGTCGGCGATGCCACTTTCGCCGGGGTCATGCTCGGGCTCGTCGGCGGCATCGCTTCCAGATCGTCGTCCTCCAGCTCCGGATCCATCTCGCTCGCGTCCAGAAACCCGATCAGCCCCGGTCGATCTCCTCGCGCGCCGCCCGGCGCAATTCGCGCAAGGTCGTCAACGCGTCCACGTCGCGTTCCCCTTGCCGCGTGAGGATCCCGGTGCGCTCCCTCGGCATCAGGCCCGCCCGAAAAATTCAGAAGCTCGGGAGCGGTTCAAGCGGCAACGACTGCAAGCCGCCGAAGCGGCGCTCGCGCCGATGAAACGACGCCAGCGCTTCGGCGAGATCCTCGGCCTCGAATTCCGGCCACATCCGCTCGGTGAAATGCAGTTCGGCATAGGCGCCTTCCCAGAGCAGGAAATCGGACAGGCGCTTCTCGCCGCTGGTGCGGACGATGAGGTCGACGTCGCGGAGCCCCGGCTGGCCGGTGACGAGATCGGAGAACATCTCGCGGGTGAGATTTTCTCGATCCGCGATCCGCGCGGCGGCATTGAGGATCGCGTCGCGCGCGGAGTAATCGACCGCAATGCGCAAGTGCAGCACGTCTCCGCTTGCGGTTGCCTGCTTCGGCGCGTCCGATCGCTACCGCGATGCCGTCGGGGAGGCGGTCGCGGCGCCCGATCACGGTGAGACGAACGCCGTTGCGGATAAGGCTCTCGACCTCGTGGGCGAGATAGAAACGCAACAGCGTCATCAGCGCGGCGACTTCGGCCTTGGGCCGGCGCCAATTGTCGGTCGAGAACGCGTACAGCGTCAGCGTTCCGACCCCCTGCTCCGGCGCCGCTTCGACGATCCGCCTGATGGCTTCGACGCCGGCCTCGTGGCCGCGGACGCGCGACAGGCCGCGGCGGGTGGCCCACCTTCCGTTGCCGTCCATGATGATGCCGACATGGAGCTTGCAGGATTGGTGCTTGCTGGATTCGAGCTTGGAAGAGAGATCACTTTGCATTGCAAAGTTCCTGTGCAAAAAAAGGGAGGATCAGGTGGGCAGGATGCCGAGCCGCGCCAGCGCGCCCTGCTCTTTGCCGGCGGCCTTGGCGGCGTCCCGCACCAGCCGCTCGAGCACGGCGAGATATTCCAGGAAGCGGCGGCGGCCAGATTTGGTCAGGCGGCAACTGGTATGGGGACGGTTGCCCTCATAACCTTTGGTGACTTCGACGAGACCTGCCTCCTGCAACACCTGCAAATGACGGCTGAGATTGCCGTCGGTCAGGCCGCACAGCTGCTTGAGATCGGCGAACGCCAATCCATTCGGGTGGACCATCAGCGAGGTCAACAGCCCAAGCCTTGCCTTCTCGTGGATCACGCGATCGAGACCGTCGTAGGAGAATGGTGCGCTTTCAGTCTTCGGCATCGGTCTCTCCTGATGCAAAATACAGCACAGCCGCCATCAGCGACTGGCCGGCCGCGAACGGCAGGCCCATGGTCCAGGGCGACAGCTCGTGGCTTTGGCTCGCCAAGATCAACACCGCGAATCCGGCGACGAAATACCAGGCCCCGGCGAGCGCAACGCTGCGCGGCAGCGAGCGGACGGATGCGAATATGCCGAGGCTCACAAGGATCTGCCAAAGCCCCGGCAGCATCCACAGTGCATCGGCCGCGAATTTCCAGAGCATCGGCGCGAGCAGGATACCGGCGACACCTGCGGGGAGGAACTGCTCGATCGCCTGATGGATCATGGCGTCGGCAAGACCCGAATGGTGCCGGCGCGACCGCCCCCGCATCTCGATCCGGATCAACACCGCCGACAACACCGCGGCCGCGGTCCACCCGGCGAAGAAAGCGATCGGATGGTGCGTGGGATCGTCGAGCCAGTGATATTGCAGGATCGCGGTGACGAGCGCGACGGCGCCGGTCGCGGCCACTGCCGCGGGGCCATAGCCGCGAAACGCCGTCCCGGCCGCGAGCTGGCTGCGAATGGCGACGATATCGGCCAGAGCCTTGTCGAGATCGCGCATTTGATCCGGGCCCAAATTCACTTTGTGTCACAAAGTATACCGCCCCGCAAAGCGAATGCAAGGGCCCCGGCCGATCTGATCTCATCGCCGGCATTTCGCCGCAAAATATCCACTCCCGGTTGCTATGCGATGGATGGGACCCGCAAGATGCGGCAGTGGTATGGCGTCGAGGCTAGTATGTGGAAATCGTTTTTTGTCGCGTGCTTCGTTCAAGCCGCCATCGTTTCCGTCGCCCATGCCGCTGGCCCGTTCGGCAGTATCCATGTCGGGGCATGGAATGGAGGCGCCTACACCGACGACGCGACGGGCGCGTTCTCGCACTGCGCCGCGGGCTCAGAATATACAAGCGGCGTTTCGCTGATCGTCAGCCAGACCGCCAGCGGTGGATGGCTGCTCGGCTTTGGCAGCAGCGCCTTTCACTTCACCAAGGGCGACACACTGCCGATCGACGTCACCTTCGACGGACAATCCCAGGCGAGACTGTTTGCGACCGCCAATTCGGCAGCCCTGATCTCGGCCATTCTGCCGCCGAACGTCGCGCGGACCTTACAGCAGTCGAGCCTGATGGTGGCGGTCGCCCGCGGCACGCCCTTGCAATTCAATCTCAATTCGATCGGGCCGCTGCTCGCAGCGCTCGCCAATTGCGTGACCAAAGTAAAAGCGGATGGCGTCAACAACGCCGGCGACTTCGCCGCACCCAAAGCCGTCGCCGCAAAATCGGATGCGCCGAATGCCGCGCCAGCCAACCCCAAGGCCTCGCGGACGGTCAACAAGACCGGCACCGGTTTCGTGATTAGCGCGAGCGGCCACATCATCACGAACCAGCACGTCGTCGAGGGCTGCGGAGAAATCCGCGGCAACCTCGCGGGAGAGGAGCCCACCAGTCTCAGGCTCGTCTCAAGCGATGAATCGAACGATCTCGCTTTGCTGCAGGGACCGGCGGCTTCGTTCAAGGAATTCGCCAAGATACGCGACCGCACGATCCGCTCCGGCGATTCGGTGGTCGCGATCGGCTTTCCCTTCCACGGCCTTTTGACGTCGGATTTCACGGTCACGACGGGCATCGTGAGCTCGCTCAGCGGGCTCTTGAACGACACGCGCTATCTTCAGATCAGCGCGGCGGTGCAGCCCGGCAATAGCGGCGGACCGCTCTTGGATACCAGCGGTCAAATCGTCGGGATGGTGGCCGCCAAAATCAACGCGCTGAAGATCGTCCGGGCGACCGGCAACATCCCCGAAAACATCAACTTCGCCATCAAGACCGGCGCGATCCGCGACTTCCTGGACAATAGCATTGTCTCCTACCAAACCGCGGAACCAATGGGGGAACTGAAGACCGCCGAGATCGCGGGAAGCGCGCGGGCCTATACGCTCTTGATCTCATGCACCGCGACCGAACAGACCGACGCCAAGAAGTGAGGCGCTAGAGCATGATCCGGAAAAGTGGGCACCGGTTTTCCGAAGATCATGCTCAAACAAGAAGATAGAACGGGATGACGATTCGAAGAAAAGTCATCCCGCTCTAGCTGTGGCAACAGCTCGCATCGCCGGGTGCCGGCTGGTACCGGTCGCGCAGCCGCAGCCAGTCCATCGGATAGGGCAAACCCTCTTCGTGGCGGCCGAGCGGGGTGAGGTCGAGATAATGGTAGGCGGCATTCATCATGTCGAGGCCGCGCGCGAAGCAGGAATAGGTGTGGAAGATCTCGCCGGCCTCGTCGCGGTAGAACACGCTGATGCCGGGCGCCTCCTCGACGCCGAAGCCGCTGGTGCCGAAATTATAAATCTTGGCGCCCGACTTGATCTGTTCCGGCGTGAACGAGACCGCGTAGTCGTAGTTGAAATCGTTGCCGGCCGAAGAGAACCAGTCGAAAGTCCAGCCCATCCGCGCCTTGAACGCGTCGAGCTTCTGCAGCGGCGCGCGCGAGATCGCGACCAGCGTGGTGTCGCGCGCGGCGAGATGCGGGATCATGCGCTCGAACCCGTCGGCCCAGAACGAGCAGCTCTTGCAGCCCTCGTTCCAGTCGGGCGCGAACATGAAATGCTGCACCACGAGCTGGCTGCGCCCCTTGAACAGATCGGCCAGCGTCTTCCTGCCGTCCGGGCCGTCGAACACATAATCCTTGTCGACCTTGACCCATGGCAGCGCGCGGCGCTCCTCGCTCAACCGGTCGCGGGCGCGTGTATATTCCTTCTCATGGGCCATGTGGGCTCTTGCGCGCTTCGATCCATTCTTCACGCGAAACGATCTTGTGCGGTTGCATGATGCACTCCTTCCTTCAGGCGAGATATTTTTCGAGCTTGTCGAGCGATCCGAGCCAACCGCGCTCGTGGCCGTCGCGCGCGGCAGAATCGAACAACTGCTCGTGATGGACCGTCAGCAGCGTGCCGGCGCCGTCGGGATTGAGCGTCACCGTCACCAGCGACTCGCGCTCCGGCGTCGAATACCAGGCCCAGCTGAACACCAGCCGCTGGTTCGGCACCACCTCGCGATAGATCGCCGCCGACCTCGAAATATTCGCCGCTCTCGATGTTGAAGTTCGACGCGATAGCGGCCGCCGACCCGCGGATCGACCTCGGCCCGCACGGTGTCGGGCTTCACATCGACGCGCCCAAACCATTGGATCAGCTTTTGCGGGTCGGTCCACGCGGCGTAGACTTTTTCCGGTGCCGCATTGAGCCGACGCTTGAAGGTGAGGCTCGGCTTCGTGACGAGACCGGCGGCGCCGGCGGCGCTTGATTGGCTGGCCATTGTTCTTCCTCCACAAAAGCGGCAAGGCGGTCGAGGGTGTCGGACCAGAAGCGCTGGTAGCGGCTCAGCCAGTCCATCGCCTGCTCCATCGGTCTCGCGGTCAGCCGGCACGCCACCGTGCGGCCGGTTTTTTCGCGCGCGATCAGGCCGGCATCCGACAGCACATCGAGATGTTTCATGATCGCGGGCAACGACATCGCAAAAGGCTGCGCCAACTCGCTCACCGAAAGTGAGGCACGGCCTTGCAGCTGCGCCAGCAGCGCGCGCCGCGTCGGGTCCGCGAGCGCGGCAAAGGTCCGATCCAGGGTTTCGCTGCTATACTTAACCATATGGTTTAGTTTATGCGCACAGCAAAAGAAGTCAAGCCGGTCCTCGCGAAAAATTCAGTCGTAATAATAGTACGGGTAACGCGGCCGCCGCGGGGCAACGAGCCGAACGCGACCCGGGGATTGATGTTGCAATAGAGCGCGCGGCCGGACGCGGACGCCATGCACTGACCATAGGTCTCGTAGGAGCAGTCGCCCGGAATGCCGACGCCCCTGCCCTGGACGCACCAGGGATAGTCAAAGGCCGCCGCGGGAGCGGAACTGGCCAGCGTGACAACGCCAGCCGCGGTCAAAGCCATCATCGCCAACACAAGCTTGCTCATCCTTTTTTCCTTCGCGCTGACGAAACGCGTCGTCTTCTGTGCGAGACCATATCATCCAAACAAGCTTGCGGAGATCACTCTACCTTGAGGCCGGCGAACTCGACGACTTTCTTCCATTTCTCGGTTTCGGCCTTGATCTGCTCTCCGAAAGCCTCCGGCGACTGGATCAGCGGCTCGCCGCCCAATTCCACCAGGCGCTTTTTCATCTCGCCTTCGGCCAGGATCGCGTTGATCTCGGAATTGAGCTTTGCGACGATCTTCTTCGGCGTGTTGTTCGGCGCGCCGATCCCGAACAGCGCGCTCGCCTCATAGCCCGGCACGGTCTCGGCGATCGTCTGCACATCGGGCAGTTGCGAAGAGCGCTCCGCCGTCGTCACGCGCCAATGCGCGCAACGCGCCGCCGCGGATATGCTGGATGATCGAGGGCATGTTGTCGAAGATCACCTGCACCTGACCGCCGAGCATGTCGGTGATCGCAGGCGCCGCACCCCGATAGGGCACGTGCTGCATCTTGGTGCCCGTCATCGCCATGAACATTTCGCCGGACAGATGCACCGAGGTGCCGTTGCCGGAGGAGGCCATGTTCACCTTGCCCGGATTGGCCTTCACATATTCGATGAATTCGGCGACATTTTTCGCCGGCACGTCCTTGTTGACCGTCATCACATTCGGCACGCGGTTAAAGGACGCAATCGGCGCGACGTCGCGGACGAAGCTGAATTTCAGGTTGGTGTAGAGCGAGGTGTTGATGTAGTTCGCCGGATTGACCAGGAGCACCGTGTAGCCGTCGGGCTCCGCGTTGACCACCGCCTCGGTGCCGATATTGTTGCCGGCGCCGGGCTTGTTCTCGACCACGAATTGCTGGCCGAGCTTTTCCGACAGCCGCTGGCCGATCAGGCGGGCCAGGATGTCGGTGGCGCCGCCCGGCGGAAATCCGACCACGAAACGCACCGGCCGCGTCGGATAATCCAGTGCTGCGGCGCTGCCCCTCGACACCATCAGGGCCGGAAGGCCTACTCCTATCAGGCCGAGCGCGGTGCGGCGCGAAATCATGCAAATTCTCCCGATTTTGTTCTTGTTGAACTGAAAGCGGCCGGCGTTGTAACAAACAACCCTAGAGGCGGCCAGTGCGGGACGTATGCATAATATCGCGACGGAAGGATAAGCCATGCCGGTTAAGGTCAGCGCGATCGATCATCTCGTGATCAATGTCGCCGACGTCGCGCGGACGGTCGAGTGGTACCGAAAGATCCTCGGCATGGAGGTCAAGGTGTTCGATCCCGGCCACGGCAAGGCCAAGCGGACCTCGCTGGTGTTCGGCGATCAGAAGATCAATGTGCGGCCGCGCGATGCCGACAAGGTCGAGTGGTTCACGGCGGACCATGAAACGGCCGGCAGCGATGATCTCTGCTTTCTGACCTCGAGCACACCGCACGAGGTGGTCGCGCACCTCAAGGCACACGGCGTTGCGATTGAGGAAGGCCCGACCAAAAGGCAGGGCGCCCGCGGCGCGTTGAATTCGGTCTATTGCCGGGACCCCGACGGCAGCCTGATCGAGATTTCGTCGTATGAAAAATGACGCCTGAAGCAATTTGCTCGTAACGCGATGTAGTGGCACAAATACTCCCTTAAGATAACCAAAAGCGGCCATCAGAGCTGCACGGGAGGACAGATGTACAATTCGTTGAGGGCGCGCGAGGCGTTGAGCTTCGGTTCGCCGAGATATACCGCGGTGCTCGCAGCTGTTGCGCTGGCCTGCTCCGTGAGCCTCGCCGTGGCACAGACCGTCGACACCGTTCTCTTCAACGGCAAGATCGTCACCGTCGACAAGGACTTTTCGGTTCGCGAGGCGCTTGTGATCGAAACCGGCCGGGTGCTGGCGTCGGGCACCTCGGGCGCGATGAAGAAGCTTGCCGGCGACAAGGCGAGATTGATCGATCTCGGCGGACGCACCTTAATCCCGGGACTGACCGACGGCCACATTCACGGCATCCGCGCCGCGCTCACGTTCGGCACCGAGGTGAACTGGATCGGCGTGCCTACGCTGAAGGCGGCGTTGGAGAAGATCAGCCAGGCGGCGAAAGCGCAAAAGCCGGGATCGTGGATCGTCGTTGCCGGCGGCTGGACCGAGGAACAGTTTTCAGAAAAGCGGCGACCGACGCCACAGGAAGTGACGGAAGCCGCCCCCGACAATCCCGTCTATATCCAGCATCTCTATGATTGGCTGCTGCTAACGCCCAAAGCGATGCAAGCGCTCAACATCCGCGACGATGCCGATGTTGCGCCCGGCGGCAAGCTTGAACGCGGCGGTGACGAGAAGCCGACCGGCGTGGTCGTCGCGGGCGGCAACGCGCTCGGAAAGATCTTCGACCGCCTGCCGAAACCGAGCATGGAGCAGCAGATCGACAGCTCGAAAAGGTTCTTCCATGAGATGAACAGCCTCGGCATCACCGGCATCGTCGACGGCGGCGGGGTCAGCATGTATCCCGCCAACTATCAGGCCGTGTTCAAGCTATGGCACGACAAGCAGCTGACGGTGCGCGTCGCCTATCATCTCTGCGCGCCGAAGCCGGGCAGCGAACTCGCCGATCTGCAGAACCTGACACAATTGCTGCCGCCGGGCTTTGGCGACGCCATGCTGCATTTCAACGGCCCCGGCGAAATCCTGATCTGGGCCGACTGGACCGACGGCGACATCACGCCGGACGGCAAGGCGAAGCTTGCGGAATTGCTGCGCTGGGCGGCCTCGAAAGGCTACACCATCCAGCTGCACTGGAATCCCAACCGCACCGTGCACGACCTGCTCGACGTCGTCGAGGACATCGACAAGGATTATCCGGTGCGCGACCTGCGCTGGACCGTGCTGCATCTCTACAACGTGTCCGAGGACAGCCTGAAGCGGATGAAATCGCTCGGCCTGATCTGGGGCGTGCAGGACGGCCTCTATTTCGGCGGCGAGCGGCTGCAGACAGGAAGTCGGCGCCGAGGCGGCACAGGACGATGCCGCGGATCGCGACCGCGATGAAGACTGGGGCTGACGGTCGCCGGCGGCACCGACGCGCACCGGGTGTCGTCCTACAATCCGTTCGTTGCGCTGCAATGGTATCTCGACGGCACCACCATCGGCGGCGTCAAGACCCGCGGCGACCGCTGAAGCCCCGAGCCGCCGCCAGGCGCTGGAGATGTACACCCGCAATTCCGCCTTCATGGCCAATGACGACGACAGGCGCGGCACGCTGGAGCCGGGCAAATTCGCCGATCTCGCGGTGCTCTCCGCCGACTACCTGACCGCGCCGGTCAACGAGATCGGCAAGATCAGATCGGTGCTGACCATGGTCGGCGGCGAGGTGGTCTATGCGGCGAGCGCCGTTTGCGAATGTCGCGTCTGTACGCCAGCCGATAGAATCCCCGGTGCCGAGCGACCATCAGTACGCGCCGAACGCCACCGGGCGGAACGCCTGCAGCAATTGCTGGTCGAGCTTGCCGCCCATCTGCTTCCATGATCGCGAACGCCTTGCGCGTGGGTGAACGGCAGCCGGTAGGCGCGCTTCTCCACCAGCGCCGCGTAGATGTCCACGATCGTGGTCAGGCGCACGATGTCGCTGATCTGATTGCCGCTGAGGCCGTCGGGATATCCGGTGCCGTCGAGCAATTCGTGATGGTGCAGGACCACGTCCAGCATCTCCGGCGGGAAAGCCGCCTTGCGCCGCGAGCGCGTCGATAGCCGAGGCGCGGATGCTCGCGGATCTCGGCCATTTCCTCGTCGGTGAGCGCGCCGGGCTTGTCCAGGATCGCCACCGGGATGAACGCCTTGCCGACATCGTGCAGCAGCGCGGCGCGCGCCAGCCGGCGCTGGTCGTCCTCGCGCATGCCGAGATGCTGCGCGAACGCGACCGCAAAGCCGGTGACGAACAGGCAATGGCGATAGCTGTCGGTGTGATGGCAGCCGACGGTGGTCAGCCATTCGCGCAATGAGGAATGCTTGATCGCCTTGAGGATCTTGTTTTCGGCCTCAACGATATCGTCGAATGTCAGGGGCTCGCCGGCCGGAAGCTTCTCGAAGATCCTGACCATCACCGCATGCGCGGCGGCGACGCCGCGGTTCAGGGTCTTGCCGCGATCGGTCGCGTCGAAGCCTGGCGCTGTCCGGGAAAGCGGCGCGGATGCGCTGCAGGATGGCCTCGGCATCGAACGGCCGCGAGATCGTGTCGGTGGCGCCCAGCGCCCAGGCCTGCATCGAGCCGTGGTGGAGCGCGTCGGCCAGAACGAACAGCCGCGGCATCGCGCGATAGGCCTCGGCCGCGCAGCTTGTTGCGGACCCGCTGCACGCTTTCGGGCGAGCGCAAATTGATGTCGACCACGATGCCGGAGACATGGCCGTGCGGGCGTTTCGGGAATGTCCGACGTCGAGATGGTATCGACCTCGCCGACCGATCTGCAGGATGTCGGCCAGTTCGCTGCTCTGGTCGCTGCGATCCGAGGCCAGCAGCAGGCGGCGTTTGGTGAAGTCTCTTTGGCTGGCGGCGGTCATGGATCCCCGGCGGCTTTTCGGCAGGTGACCGACCGCGAAGCTACCCGAGCAAGAGTTCTCTCTCGGCTTAAGAGGCGTGATGAACGTTCGATTGCGAGAACGCTACAAATTTAAGCGAATCGCCACGACATCGATTTGAGCGCAAACGAAAAATCCGCCGGAGCGAAGCCTCCGGCGGATTGCTGCTGTTGTCGCATGATTGCGATGCGCCGTTTACGCCTTCATCGCCGCCTTCACCGCTTCCGCCGTGATCGGCAGCGAGCGCACGCGGGCGCCGCACGGCGTTGAAGATCGCGTTGCCGATCGCCGGCGCGATCACCGTCACCGCCGGCTCGCCGACGCCGGTGGCCTTTTCGCCGTTGGCGATGACGCTGACGGCGACTTCCGGCACCTGGCTCATCCGCAAGCGGCGTGTAGGTGTCGAAGTTGGTCTGCTCGATGCCGCCGTCCTTCAGCGTCGCCTTCTCGTACAGCGCCAGCGACATGCCCCACAGCGCCGCGCCCTCGACCTGGGCGCGGATGTCGTCGGGATTGCACCTGCGGTGCCGACGTCGGTCGCCACCGTCAGCTTCTTGACCTTGACCTCGCCCGACGGCGCCACCGCGACATGGGCGACGCAGGCGGTCCAGCTCGCGGTCGCCCGCTCCTGCGACGAGACGCAGGCGACGCCCATGCCTTCGCCCTTCGGCAGCTTCTTGGTGCCGTAACCGGCCAGGCCCATCGCGGCGAGCAGCGTGTTGCGCAGCCGCTGCGCGCCGCCGTCGTTCTTCGCCCTTGCCGTCGAGCATCTCGATGCGGTACTGCGCCGGATCCTTGCCGACCGCATGCGCGATCTCGTCGATCATGCTTTCGACCGCCCAGAAGGTCCAGCCCGGCGCCACCGACCGCAACTGACCCGACGGGGTGGCGTTGTGCGCCATCTCGTTGCGGATCGCGCGGACGTTGTGATTGGGCACGGTGTAGAAGAAGTCCGCGCCGTTCACCGTGAAGGCGTCGAGCGGGCCCTTCTTGTCGACCGACGGCGACAGGAAATCCGGGATTCCCCAGCGCTGGGTCGGCCACGCGCTGACCACGTCGTGGTTGAGCGCGACCAGCTTGCCATCGCCGTCGAGACCCGCCTTGACCTTCTGGTAGGTCAGCGGACGCGAGAAATCCATGGTCATGTCGTTCTCGCGCGAGTAGATCACCTTGACCGGCTTGCCGACGGCTTTCGCCGCCTGCACCGCCGGCACCATCATGTCGGCATCGAGACGCCGGCCGAAGCCGCCGCCCAGCCACATCTGGTGCATCACGACGAATTTGGGATCGATCCCGGCCGCGCCCGCCGCGATCGCGCCGGAGCGCGTCGCGAACTGGTTGCCGGAATAGACGTGCAGATGTCGCCCTTGAACTCGCGCGGTGGCGTTCATCGGCTCCATCGGCGCAGTGGATGTTGATGTTGGTGGTGTATTCCGCCTCCATCACCTTCGCCGCCGTGCCGAAGGCCGCCGCGGTGTCGCCGTCCTTGACGAAGAACTGGCCGGAATCGTCGAGCGCCTGCAGCCGCTTGGCTTCGGCGAGCAGCGACTCGCTCGACAGCTTGGCGTTCGGACCGCCGTCATAGGTGATCTTCAGCGCATCCGCCGCCTTGCGGGCGTTGGCATAGGTGTTGGCGACCGCCACCACCCAGCCGGTCGTCGTCGCGGTCTTGTCGTCGAGGGTGACGGCCTTGATGAAGCCCGGCACCTTCTTCGCCGCGCTGTCGTCGACCGATTTCACCGTGGCGCCGTAGCGCACCGGCGGCGTGACCACCTTGCCGTACACCATGCCCGGCAGCATGACGTCGATGCCGTATTTGGCCGTGCCGTTGGTCTTCGAGGGGATGTCGAGCTGCGGCACCGAGACGCCGATCATGGTGTACTGATCGGGCGTCTTCAGCTTGATCGCCTTGAGCTCGTCCGGCGTGAAGGTCTTGGTCGCCTTGCCGCTCTTGACGATGTCGGCAAAGCGTCATCGACTTCTTCGACTTCGGATGCGAGATCACGCGCAGTCGCGGACGACGAGCTCGCCCGCCGGCACGCCCATCGAGGCCGCGGCCGCTTCGCGTCAACGCGATGCGCCCCGCGGCTCCCGCGCGGCTCATCGCATCGAAGTTCATCATCGTGCTCCAGCTGCCGCCGGTGATCTGCGCGCCGAGCACGGGATCGTTGAACTTCGGATCGTTGGAGGCGAGCTGGACCCGCATGTCCCTCCAGTTCGAGCCGAGTTCTTCGGAGATGATCTGCGCCATGGTGGAGGCGATATGCTGACCCATATCGGCCTTGCCGCAGGTCACGGTCACGATCCCGTCCGGCGCGATCGAATACCAGACGCTGGGATCGAAACTGGGGGCGGCTGCGAACGCCTGGTCCGCGCCGCAGCAGCCGGGAACGGCGGAATAGCCGAGCGCGAGACCGGCTGCGGCGGTGCCGACCAGGAACGAGCGGCGGCTGAGATCGGCGGGTTGGCAGTGGGTGATTTTCACGTGGCTATTCATGTTGCCCTCCGCCCGGTGGCGGTGGAGGCGGTGCGCATTTCGGATGCGGCGCGCATGATCGCCTTCTGGATCCGCGAATAGGTCATGCAACGGCACAAGATTGCCGTCCATGTGCGTCGACCACTTCTTCCTTGGTCGGATTGGAGTTCTTGGCAAGCAGCGACGCCGCCTGCATGATCTGGCCGGACTGGCAATAGCCGCATTGCGGCACCTGCTCGGCGATCCATGCCTTCTGCAACGGATGATCGCCCTTGGCGCTGAGGCCTTCGATGGTGGTGATCTTCTTGCCGGCGACGTCGCAGAGCGCGGTCTGGCAGGATCGCACCGCTTCGCCGTTGACGTGAACCGTGCAGGCGCCGCACAGCCCGGCGCCGCAGCCGAATTTAGTGCCGGTCATCTGCAATTGCTCGCGGATGGCCCACAGTAGCGGCGTATCGTTGGCCGCCTCGACGGACATATTCCGTCCGTTGATATTAAGAACGGGCATTTTCGCTTCCCCTGCCGGTGTATGAAGCCGCTTACGGCGGCAACTCACTTTTGGGTAGCTGACGCCCACCGGGTAAGCGTCAGGTGGCGCGCAGAATGATCGCGTTCGATCGTGGAGGCAAACGCAAATTGGAATCGATCGAAGAGAAAAAAATCCGAAAGCCTTTGTGCGTTGCGGCAACAACGCTGCCACAAATTGGGCGAAGTCGCTCACATGCAAGACCTCATCGCGATACCAGCAAGCTCCGCTCGACGGTTCCCTCGGCCGAAAAGATCGCGCTAGAATAAAGCCAGAAATTCAAGAGCCGTGGGAAAGTGGAATGCCAAAGATCGATCGCGACGGGGTCAAGGTCCATTATGAAGTCCACGGCAACGGCCCACCCCTCATCCTGACTCACGGCTATTCTTCGACATCGGAGATGTGGCAGGGCCAGGTCCAAGCGCTGTCGAAACATCACAAACTTGTATTGTGGGACATGCGCGGCCACGGCCAGTCCGACTACCCCGACGACCCCAAGGCCTATAGCGAAGCGCTGACGGTCGCCGACATCGCCGCGCTACTCGACGCGATCGGCGCCAACAGCGCCATCGTCGGCGGGCTCTCGCTCGGGGGCTACATGTCGCTCGCCTTCTATCGCGCGTATCCGGCGCGGGTTCGCGCGCTACTCATCATCGACACCGGCCCCGGCTTCAAGAAAGACGACGCCCGCGAGGCCTGGAACAACCGCGCGCGCGACACCGCTGACCGTTTCGAGCGCGAGGGCCTTGCGGTCCTGAAATCGGCGGGCCGCGATCGCTCCAGCGTGAGCCATCGCAACGCCTTGGGCCTGGCGCGTGCCGCACGCGGCATGCTGACCCAGCGCGACGCCCGCGTGATCGAGGTCTTGCCTGACATCAAGGTACCGTCGCTGATCGTGGTCGGCGCCGACGATACGCCGTTCCTGGCGGCATCCGACTACATGGCGGCGAAAATTCCGGGCGCGAAGCAGGCGGTGATCGCCTCCGCCGGTCATGCCGTCAACATCGACCAGCCGCAGGCGTTCATCGCCGCCGTGCTGCCGTTCCTCGACGGCCTGCCTCGCGCCGCGGCGGCGACGAGGTGACGTGCTTCGTCAGAACCAGCGCTCGCCGACCTGCACGGTATCGCCGGGGCCCAGCGGTGTGCCGAGCGGCACCACGAATTGGGCCGCGCCGGAGGCGTCCGTATGGGTCAGGGTGACGACATCGCGGCGCGCCCGCGGCGAGAAGCCGCCGGCAATCGCCACCGCGCTTTCGACCGTCATGTTCGGCACGTAGGGATATTGGCCGGGAGCCGCGACCTCGCCCAGGATGAAGAACGGCCGGTAGGCTTCGATCTCGACCGCTACCGACGGCTCGCGGATATAACCGTTGCGCAGCTTGGCCGATATTTCTGCGGCGAGCGCGGCCGGCGTGCGGCCGCGCGCCGGCACGTGACCGATCAGCGGCATGGTGATCGAGCCGCCGGCATCGATCGCATAGGTGTTGGTGAGGCCTTCCTGGCCGTAGACCATGACGCGCAGCTTATCGCCGGCGTCGAGTTGGTAGGCCGCATCATATCGCACCGGCATCGGCGGCGCGGCAGCATAGGCGGCGGGAACCGGAGCGGGCGCATAGGCGTAAGGACCTGGCGAAGCCGACGCAAAGCTGTTGCGGAGCGCGCTGATGGCGCCGCCGCCGCCGCTTGAATCCGCAGTGGCAGCGGGAGCCGGCGAATAGCGTTGGCCGTAAGCCATATAATCGAGATCGCTTCCGGGCTGCGCCATGCCGACGGGACCAGCCGTCTGCATGCAGCCCGACAGCGCAAGCGCGACGATAGTGACAATGATCGGCAAAGAGGACGCGCGCGCAACCCGCACCGGAGCCATCCTTCAGACAGGATATTGCTCCAGTCTTGCACCAATTATGGTTAACAAACGGTTTTCGCGAGGATAGCGGATGGCCGCTCCCTCGCCCCGCAGGCGGGGCGAGGTCGAGGTCAAGATTAAAGAGCGATCAGGCAGCGTTGACACCGACGCCGATCGGGCACGACACGCCGGTGCCGCCGAGCCCGCAATAGCCGGCCGGATTCTTGGCCAGATATTGCTGATGATAGTCCTCGGCAAAGTAGAACTCGCCGGCCGGCGCGATCTCGGTGGTGATTGAGCCGAGGCCTTTTGCGGCGAGCGCCTTCTGATATGCCGCCTTCGAAGCGTCGGCCGCTTTGCGCTGCTCGTCATTGCGGGTGTAGATCGCCGAACGATATTGGGTGCCGACGTCATTGCCCTGGCGCATGCCCTGCGTCGGGTTGTGACTTTCCCAGAACGTCTTTAAGAGCTGCTCGTAGGACACTTTCTTCGGGTCGAACACCACCAGCACCGCTTCGGTGTGGCCGGTGCGCCCCGAACAAACCTCTTCATAGGTTGGGTTCGGCGTATGTCCGCCGGCATAGCCGACCGCGGTGGTGTAGACGCCGTCGCCCAATTCCCAGAATTTTCGCTCGGCGCCCCAGAAACAGCCGAGCCCGAACACGGCCTGCTCCAGGCCTTGCGGATAGGGCGGCTGCAGCCGGTGGCCGTTGACGAAATGGTTGGTGGCGGTCGGTATCGGTTTCGCACGGCCGGGCAGCGCTTCGGCTGCGCTCGGCAGAGCGGTGGTTTTGCGCATGAACAACATGGATGATCTCCAGGCGAACAACAGTTGGGCAGGAACCCCTGAACGCGTGCCTCTATATATGGATATATGGGCTTTTACATATATAGGCCTTTACGTCGCTCAAGGCAGCCCTGTTACGCCGGGGTCAGCCTCTCGCGATAGTCGTGCGCGATCAGTCCCGCGAATAGCCGATCAGCGGCTTGCGCGGGCGGAACAGGATCATCAAGAGGATTCCGACCACGCCCAGTACGGCAAAAACCGGCTGGTCGAGGACGAACTTGACGACGCTGTCCCAAAGCCAGGGCACCTTGCCTTCCAGCCAGGTCCGGAACGCCTGCTGGCTGGATTGGTGGATGTCGTTCCAGAACTGGCCGAACCGGGTGAAGCGCAGGCTTTGATCGGCGACGAAACGCGCGCCGTCATAGACCATGAAGATGAATCCGCCAGCCAGCAGCAACAGCCCGATAAGTCGGAAAAAACCGCGGATCATGCCTCACCTTATATCTGCCGCCGTCAGCCATTACCGGGGTGGTGGCGGAAATTCAACCTCATCAGTATCTTATCGACGTTCTGCGACGGGGCTTCGGGGGACCCCCAATGGGGCGGTAAAGCGTTGACGCTGCAAGGCCCGCCCTCTATAAGGGCGCCAATGGCGGCGGGCGCAATCCCGCCGCCGCTGTTCTTTGAGCGGCGCCGCCAATTGGGCCCAACGCCCGGCAATGGCTTTCTCAAGAACACGTTTTAAAACCACCAGCGTCGATCACAGCATTGAACGGCCGGCGCGCTTGAGCGCGACCCGAAGCCGAACGGTCACCGCCCGAAGGATATTTTGAGACCATGGCCAATACCACTTCCGCCAAGAAGGCGACGCGCAAGATCGCCCGCCGCACCGTCATCAACAAATCGCGCCGCACCCAGATGCGTGGCGCCGTCCGCCTGGTCGAAGATGCGATCAAGAGCGGCGACCGCACTGCGGCATTGAAGGCGATGGCTCACGCCGAGCCGGAGTTGATGCAGGCAGCGCAGCGCAACATCATTCACAAGAACAATGCGAGCCGGAAGGTCTCGCGGCTCGCGCACCAGATCGCCAAGCTGGCAAAATAAGCTGCAAAGCAAACTGCAATACAAACTGAACGAAACGGATACTCGTCAACCAGCCCGGCGGCGTGCCGGGCTTTTTGTTTTTTCCGGCGATTGCGCGGGCCGATGCGCCGTGCGACACTCTCTGTCACTTCCGTAGTTTCACTTGGTGCAGTTTTGTCGCACCGGAAAATCGCTGCCTGCTCGCAAGAAACCGGCTAAATACGCGATCAAATACGATAGCCGTGCGACTATTTCCTGCGCAGCCCGATCGGGAGTTACCCTGCCAGAGGAGTCGCGAAAAACTTCGCTTCGCTAATCACTTATCCCCATAGCGAAGCGAAGCGTTTGAAAAATTCGGTTTCGCGGCTCCCGCCTTGAAGCATTTGTGAATTTTTTTTGGTGCGTTGCGTGAATTGTGACAACGCACCCGACACACGCGAATCTGCACGCTGATTCAAAAACTTGCTTTCAAGCCGTCAAGCCGCGGCACCACTGGGACGACGACTGAGTAGCTTTTAGGCGAGAGGCTGTTCAATCAAATGCATTGCGAGACGCCGCGCATCGTGTAATTTCAATTTTGCTCGCGGCGCCACGATCTTGAGACCAGCGCGGTTTTAGAAACGGGGCGGACGTGCAAATCGGCGGCGGTGTGCGCGTTGGCGACGCTTTCCAGGCGATTGTCGGACCGAAGCTCATAGCGATATGGGAACGGTTGAGTTGTGTCGAAATTTCTCAGGCGAGGCCTTCGCGTCTCGCTCGCTTCGAACAAGAGAAGTAGGCACAAGCGTTCGGCAATCGTGAGGGGCGAAGCTGAAACCGGGCGGGTTAGTAGAGACGGGTTGAATGAAGCGGCATAGCGGCTGAACGATTTTGTTCAGAAGCGGCTGGGCTTAGAACACTTGTGAGATGACAACTTGCCGTGAGCGATCGCGGTGAGGGGGGAGGTTGCATGCTTTACGGAAACATCGCACTATTCGATCAAACACTTACTTCAAACGATTCTGTAACTGATGCCGCAGGTGTGCGGCTCCCGCGAGCGCCCAATGGCGCGCCGAGTACGCGCTGACCTCGCGAACGTTTCCCTTCCAGCACTGACGAAGACCTGACGGCATTTCCCGCCGCACGGTCCAGCCATGTCTGGAAGACGGAAGCCTCGCTTGAGGTCACGCCGTGGCAAGAAACCTGCACGGCGATTTCACCAGGCAACATTACTCTTTCGGAAAAGTTTTCTAGCAATGACGAATATTGAACAGGATCGCTGGTCACGCGTGAAGGGTCGGCTGCGCACGAGCGTCGGCGAGGACGTCTATACGAGCTGGTTTGCAAGGATGGACCTCGAGGGCGTGCAGGATGAAAGCGTGCGCCTCTCGGTTCCAACGCGGTTTCTCAAGAGCTGGATCCAGGCCCATTATGCCGAGCGCGTGCTCTCTTGCTGGCAGGCGGAGATGCCGGAAGTGCACCGGATCGACCTCACCGTGCGCTCGGCGATGCGTTGCGCCACCCCGGTGAAGGAAATCGTAGCGCCGCTCGATGCCCGTCGGCCCGAGCGTTCCGACGGCCGTCTCGCGCCCGAATTGCGCGCCACTGCAATCGCGCCGGTGTCGGCGAGCCATGACGCGCTCGGCGGCTCGCCGCTCGACCCGCGCCTCACTTTCGCTAGTTTCGTGATTGGCCGGTCCAACACGCTGGCGCATGCGGCAGCGCGCCAGGTCGCCGAAGGGCGGCGCGGCGATCCCGTGATGTTCAATCCGCTCTACATCCACGCGGGGGTGGGGCTGGGCAAGACCCATCTGTTGCAGGCGGTGACCTGGGCCGGCAATTCCGGCAACGAGCGCAAGGTGCTCTATCTCACCGCGGAAAAATTCATGTACGGCTTCGTCGCCGCGCTCAAGACGCAGACGGCGCTGGCGTTCAAGGAAGCGCTGCGCGGCATCGACGTGCTGGTGATCGACGATCTGCAATTTCTGCAAGGCAAATCGACGCAAGCCGAATTCTGCCACACGCTGAACGCGCTGATCGATGCCGGCCGCCAGGTGGTGATTGCAGCCGACCGTCCGCCGTCGGACCTCGAAAGCCTCGACGACCGCGTGCGCTCGCGGCTCGCCGGCGGCCTGGTGGTCGAGATGGGATCGCTCGGCGAAGAGCTGCGGCTTGGAATCCTGAAGTCGCGCGTCGCGGCAGCGAGAGCGCATCACGCGAGCTTCGACGTCCCCGATCCGGTGCTGGACTATCTTGCCCGCACCATCACCCATAACGGCCGCGATCTCGAAGGCGCCATCAATCGCCTGCTCGCACACTCGAAGCTCAACAACCAGCCGGTGACGCTGGAAATGGCCGAGCGCGAGGTGCGAGACCTGATCCGGCCGCAGGAGCCGAAGCGGATCAAGATCGAGGACATTCAGCGCGTGGTCGCCCGGCAATATAACGTCAGTCGCTCCGACCTTTTGTCGTCGCGCCGCACCGCCAATGTGGTCCGCCCGCGCCAGGTTGCAATGTATTTGGCGAAAACGCTCACTTTGCGCTCGCTGCCCGAAATCGGGCGCCGCTTCGGCGGACGCGATCACACCACGGTGCTGCACGCGGTGCGCAAGATCGAGGCGCTGGTCGCCAGAGACACCGCATTGTCCGAAGAGGTCGAATCGCTGAAACGGCAATTGCAGGAGTAGACGTCCGCCTCTGGGGCCCCCTCCCCTTGCCCGGGGGAGGGCGCGCAAGAAAGGCCCGCAAAACGTCGGGAACGGTGCTGCCCTCCCTTGAACTTGCGCCCCATCCGCGCCACCTTGCGGTCCCCCCGCGGGTTTGATCATATCCAGGACTGATCCGGCTTTCGGGTTTCAAATGCCGCGGCGCGCCTTTCGGGCCGCCCGGCTTTTTCATCTCTAGGGATCGGGCGGGTATGCAATGAAGGTTACCGTCGAACGCGCACAACTGCTGAAATCGCTCGGTCACGTCCATCGCGTGGTCGAGCGCCGCAACACCATTCCGATCCTCGGCAATGTGCTGGTCCGTGCCGACAATGCGCGGCTGTCGCTGAAGGCAACCGACCTCGACCTCGAGGTGACGGAAACGCTGGCCGCGGAATCCGGAACCGGCGGTTCCACCACGGTGCCGGCGCACATGTTCTATGACATCGTGCGCAAATTGCCCGACGGCGCGCAGATCGTGCTGGAGGGCGATGTCGACCGCTCGGTACTGGCGATCCGCGCCGGTCGCTCGCGCTTCACGCTGCAGACGCTGCCCGAAAACGATTTTCCCGATCTTGCCGCCGGCGACATGACGCACTCCTTTACGCTCGCCGCAAGCGACGTGAAGCGCCTGATCGACCGCACGCAATTCGCGATCTCGACGGAGGAAACCCGCTACTATCTCAACGGCATATATCTGCATTCGGCCGGCAGCGCCAAGGCGCAAACGCTGCGCGCGGTCGCAACCGACGGTCATCGCCTCGCCCAGGTCGAGCTGCCGCTGCCGAAGGGCGCCGTCGGCATGCCCGGCGTGATCGTGCCGCGCAAGACCGTCGGCGAGGTGCAGCGCCTGATCGAGGACAATGAGGCGGAGGTTGCGATCGAATTGTCGCAAGGCAAGATCCGCTTCACCATCGGCAATGTGGTGCTGACCTCGAAACTGATCGACGGCACGTTTCCGGATTACGGCCGCGTCATTCCGCAGAACAACGACAAGGAACTGATCGTCGACAAGAAGGATTTCGAGGCCGCGGTCGACCGCGTCTCGACGATTTCGAGCGAGCGCGGCCGCGCCGTGAAGCTCGCCCTGTCCGCAGGCAAGTTGGTGCTGTCGGTGACCAATCCGGATTCGGGGAGTGCTACCGAGGAACTCGAGGTCGAATACGCCGCCGATCCGCTCGATATCGGATTCAACTCGCGCTATCTGCTCGACATCGCAGCCCAAATCGAAGGCGAAGTCGCGGTCCTGAAACTAGCCGATCCCGGCTCGCCGACGCTGGTGCAGGACAAGGACAACAAGAACGCGCTCTACGTGCTGATGCCGATGCGGGTGTGAGGTGCCTTCTGTTCGCTCGCGCAATAGCTAGATTGCGTCATGGCCGGGCTTGTCCCGGCCATCCACGTCTGGGACGACGCAAGGACGTGGATGCCCGGCGCCGCAGACAAGTTTACGTAGTCTGCGAAAGGCAGACTACTATGGCCGGGCATGACGAAAGATAGCTGTCCCATGACCGCCTCCCGCATCCATCGCCTGACGCTGACGCACTTCCGCAACTATCGCGCCGCGGGCCTTGAGGCGCGCGGCGACATGGTGGTGCTGGTCGGTCCGAACGGCGCCGGCAAGACCAATTGCCTCGAGGCGATCTCGTTGCTCTCGCCCGGTCGCGGCCTGCGCCGCGCGACGCTGGAAGACGTTGCCGACAATCAGGGCGACGGCTCATGGGCGGTGTCGGCCGAGGTCGAAGGCGCGCTGGGCCTGGCGACGCTTGGCACCGGCATCGACGCGCCGCGGCGCGAGGTGTCGGCCAGCGCCGGCGCTGCCGCATCGACCGCGAGCCGGTGAGTTCGGCGGCGGCCTTCGGCGATCATTTGCGCATGGTGTGGCTGACGCCGTCGATGGACGGGCTGTTTCTGGGGGCGGCATCGGAGCGGCGGCGGTTCTTCGACCGGCTGGTGCTGGCGATCGACAGCGAGCATTCGAGCCGCGTCTCGGCGCTCGACCGGTCGCTTGCGCTCGCGCAACCGGCTCCTAGAGGTGCGCAATTACGACGACCATTGGTGTGACGCGATCGAGCGCGAGACCGCCGAGCTTGCGGTCGCGGTGGCGGCGATGCGCGGCCAGACCGCGACGCGAAGCTGGCGGCGATGCTGCGCGCCCGCGGCGAGGCTCGCCGTTTCCTTCCGCGCAGATCATGCTCGACGGCTGGATGGAGAATGCGCTGATCGTCGGAACCCGCAACCGCGGTGGAGGATCGTTACCGGGAGATCCTGCGCGACAACCGCGCGCGCGACGCCATCGCCGGCCGCACGCTCGACGGTCCGCATCTCACCGATCTGCAGGTGATCTACGCGCCGAAGAACATGCCGGCCCGCGACGCCTCGACCGGCGAGCAGAAGGCGCTCCTGATCGGCCTCGTGCTGGCGCACGCCAATCTGGTCGCGGAGATGACCGGCATCACGCCGCTGTTGCTGCTCGACGAGGTCGTCGCCCATCTCGATCCCACCCGGCGCACGGCGCTGTTCGATGAACTCTCAAGACTTGGCGCGCAGGTCTGGATGACCGGCGCCGACCCGGCGGCCTTTGCCGGGCATCGGCGCATCAGGCGAGATATTCGACGTCGATTCCGGGCGGATCACGCGGCGCGCTTCTGAGTCGCCTATTGCGCAAGCGACACCGTTCGACGATTCGCGTGGTTTCGTCCGTGAAGCACGGTGCCGATGATCGATTGGACCAGGAATACCGATCCCTTTTCGGTCAGGTGGACCTGATCGCTCGCGGTAATATCCCCGGCAGTATCGCCGATGCGGGTCAGACAGCCATCGGCGTTGCACATCGTGTCCCACACCGAAATGAACTCGGCGCCAAGCGGCACCAGCTTGTCGCGCAATCGCGCGCGCCGGACGAATTGGCTGCGGCGCGATCGGAGCGCTGCGGGATCAGGCGATGATGCAGCATGAAATAGCGCAGCACTTCGTTCGGCAGCCCGCGCTTCCACCACGGCACCGAACCGAGCACGATGACGCGGGCCTTGGTCTCCTGCTTCAGCGCGGTCACGGTCGTCGGCGACGCCGTCGAGATATCTGTCCCAGGTGCTGTGCAGCAGCACGATATCGGGCTGCAGCTCGCGGGCGAGCGACAGGACCTTGTCGTTGATCGCGCGGCAGTTGGGAACGCCGGCCACATCGGTGTTGAGCGCGGGAACGCATGAGCTTGAGGTAAACTGCGCGATGCCGAAGTCGTTGGTTTCCTGCGCCTTGCGCAGGCCGGGCAACAGCGCGCCCGCGGTCGAATCGCCCCAGACGAAGATCAGCGGCCGCCGACCCTTGCTCGACGCAACTGTCGGCAAACGATGTTTCGTGGCTGAGATCGAGCAGGCATTCGATGAACGCGCCATTTCGACGAATCTGGTGCGTCACATCCGTCATCTCGCGAATTTCCGCCGGCAGCCGGAAATCGAACCCGCGTCCCTCGACGATGACGCCGCCGGCGCCGGCGACCAGCAGCCATGCCCGAACACAGCGCCGACAACCCTGGGCCGGGCTCGGACGGCCAAATCGAAACGGAATTTCGACGAACGCGATAGGTCAACCACGCCAGCGCGAAGCTCAGAGCCTACGATCGAGCCCGCGGTCGATCAGCGTGAGAGGGGCGAATTTGATGATTCGCGAAAAATACCAGTAGCGGCCAATGCCAGAGATAGAGCGGATAGCTGATCAATCCGATCCCGACGAAGGCTGTGCCGGACAGGATATGCCGGCAGCCCCATGCCGTCGGCGCCGATAACAGCAGAGCGCTGCCCAGAACCGGCAATATCGCCCACCATCCCGGAAACGCGCTCTTGGAATCGAGAACGCGCGGCCGATGACGGCAATCAGCAGGAAGCCCGACGGCGGCGCGCCAATTGCTGGCGGCGTCGGTTTGAGACAGAGCGGCTCCAGCCGCAGGCCAGCGCGCGCGCCGGCCAGCAATTCCCACGCGCGGGTGAACGGCAGATAGAAGGTCGCGACCGGGTCAGAGCCGATCAACGCCACGTTGAGCGCAAATGACGCGAGCGCCGATCACCGCAGCCACCGCAAAGAAGCTCAGCCGCAATCGCGCGCGCCAGCATCAGGATCAGCGGCCAGAACAGATAGAACTGTTCCTCGATGCCGAGCGACCACAGATGCAAAAGCGGCTTCTTGCCGGACTCGATGTCGAAATAGCCCGACTGCAGCAATCAGCGCGATGTTGGCGAAAAACGCCGCGCTGGCGAACACGTCGGCGCTCAATTGCGCATAGGCCGCCGGCAGCATCCAGAGCCAGCCCAGCACCAGCACCGCGCAGAGCACCGACGATCAAGCGCCGGGAAAATCCGCCTGATCCGCCTGGTGTAGAAGCCGAGCAGGCTGAACCGCTTTTGATCCGAGCTCGCGCACGATGATGCCGGTGATCAGAAATCCGGAAATCACGAAGAAAATGTCGACGCCGATGAAGCCGCCCGGTATCGCTTCCGGGAAAGCGTGAAAGAACACGACCAGCATCACGGCGACGGCCCGAAGACCATCAATATCCGGCCGATATCGATCTGAAGGCTGCGACAATCAGGTTGATCCACGCGCCGCGCCGAACGCGCGGCGCATCATGAAAGATCCACCGGCCCCGTGGAGGTCGAAATCAGCCAGCAGCGGTACCGGCACTCGCTGCCTTCTTTGCAGGTCGCGCCGAGGCGCGAAAACAGCGCCTTGAAATCACGGCTCTCGGAGGGCAGAAATCGCCCGCGAATCGCGCTTTTTCGAGGCCGTCCGAAATCGGCATCTGGCGACCTTGAAAAACTGTCAAAAAATCCTATTTATTCAATACTTGTTGACCAAGACTTTGCGCTAGGCGCATTGCGTCTTTCATGGCACAAATAGCACAATCAGCGCACTTCTTGCGCCGCTGATTCGGGACATCCTCGAAGGCCTCACATGACAGAACCTGCCCGGCAATCGATCGCCGACACTGAGCATTCCATTCCTGTCGAATATGGTGCGGAATCGATCCGGGTTTTGAAGGGCCTCGACGCCGTGCGCAAGCGGCCGGGCATGTATATCGGCGACACCGACGACGGCACCGGCCTGCACCACATGGTCTACGAGGTCGTCGACAACGCCATCGACGAGGCGCTTGCCGGCCACGCCACCGCGGTCGAGGTCGTGCTCAACGCCGACGGCTCCGTCACCGTGCGCGACGACGGCCGCGGCATTCCCGTCGACATTCACAAGGGCGAAGGCATTTCCGCGGCCGAGGTCATCATGACCCAGCTGCACGCCGGCGGAAAATTCGACCAGAATTCCTACAAGGTGTCCGGCGGCCTGCACGGCGTCGGCGTCTCCGTCGTCAACGCGCTGTCGAGCAAACTGCAGCTCGAGGTCTGGCGCGACGGCAAGGAGCATTTCATCGAATTCGCCCATGGCGACGCGGTGGCGCCGCTGAAGGTGGTCGGCGATGCCAATGGCAAGCGCGGCACCGAGGTGACGTTCCTCGCCTCCACCGAGACCTTCACCAATGTCGAATACGATTTCGCGACGCTCGAGCATCGCCTGCGCGAGCTCGCGTTCCTGAATTCCGGCGTCAACATCGTGCTCGTCCGACATGCGCC
The DNA here is from genome assembly GCA_963713785.1 of uncultured Alphaproteobacteria bacterium. GTDB lineage: Bacteria > Pseudomonadota > Alphaproteobacteria > Rhizobiales > Xanthobacteraceae > Bradyrhizobium. Next base: position 227,536 of record CAVQNB010000006.1, on the reverse strand, counting down.
ACGCGGTCGAGAAGCGCGAGGAGATGCATTACGACGGCGGCGTCGAGGAATTCGTGAAATATCTCGACCGCAACAAGAAGGCGATGGTGCCCGCGCCGATCATGGTCAATGCCGAGATGAACGGCATCGGCGTCGAGGCCGCGCTGTGGTGGAACGACAGCTACCACGAGAACGTGCTGTGCTTCACCAACAACATTCCGCAGCGCGACGGCGGCACCCATCTCGCCGGCTTCCGCGGCGCGCTGACCCGCCAGGTCAACGGCTATGCCGATGCCATTGCCAAGCGCGAAAAGATCGCGCTGACCGGCGACGACTGCCGCGAGGGCCTGACCGCCGTGCTTTCGGTGAAGGTGCCCGATCCGAAGTTTTCCTCGCAGACCAAGGACAAGCTGGTGTCCTCGGAAGTGCGCCCCGTGGTCGAGAACGTCATCAACGAGGCGCTGGCAGCCTGGTTCGAGGAACATCCCGCCGAAGCCAAGATCATCGTCGGCAAGGTGGTGGAGGCCGCCGCCGCGCGCGAAGCCGCCCGCAAGGCGCGCGAACTGACGCGGCGCAAGGGCGCGCTCGACGTCGCCTCGCTGCCCGGCAAGCTCGCCGACTGCCAGGAACGCGATCCCGCCAAATCCGAACTGTTCATCGTCGAGGGCGACTTGCGCCGGCGGCAGCGCCAAGCAGGGCCGCAACCGCGAATTCCAGGCGGTGCTGCCGCTGCGCGGCAAGATCCTCAATGTCGAGCGCGCGCGCTTCGACAAGATGCTGAGCTCCGAGCAGATCGGCACGCTGATCACGGCGCTCGGCACCGGCATCGGCCGCGACGATTTCGATCTGTCGACAAGCTGCGCTATCACAAGATCATCGTGATGACCGACGCCGACGTCGACGGCGCCCATATCCGCACGCTGCTGCTGACGTTCTTCTTCCGCCAGATGCGCGCAGATCGATCGAGGCGGCTATCTCTATATCGCGCAGCCGCCGCTCTACAAGGTGACGCGCGGCAAGTCCGAGCAATACCTGAAGGACGAGCGCGCGCTGGAGGACTATCTGATCGCGACCGGCCTCGACGATTGCGTCTTCAAGCTGGCGTCCGGCGAGGACCGCGCGGGCCGCGACCTGCAGGCGCTGGTGGAGGACGCCCGCATCATCCGCGGCGACGCTGCACAATCTGCACAGCCGCTATAACCGCAAGGTGGTCGAGCAGGCGGCGATCGCCGGCGTGCTGAGTCCCGGACATCTTTGGCGATCCGGACCAACGGCCAACGCCGCGGCCGATTACATCGCCGCGGCGGCTCGATGCGCTGGCCGACGAGGTCGAGCGCGGCTGGACCGGGCGCTTCACCGAGGGCGAGGGTTTCCTGTTCGAGCGCACGGTGCGCGGCGTCAAGGATGTCGCCATCATCGACGACGCGCTGCTCGGCTCCGCCGACGCGCGCAAGCTCGACGATTACGCCGTGAAGCTGCAGGAGGCCTATCCGAGGCCCGGCCTGTTGCGCCGCAAGGATGCCGAGACGTCCCGATTCACGGTCCGGTCGGCCTGTTCGAGGCGGTGACCGAGGCCGGCCGCAAGGGCGTCACGCTGCAGCGCTACAAAGGCCTCGGCGAGATGAACCCGGACCAGCTCTGGGAAACCACGCTCGACACCAACGAGCGCTCGCTGCTGCAGGTGAAGATCAAGGAGGTCGACGAGGCCGACGACATCTTCACCAAGCTGATGGGCGACGTGGTCGAACCGCGCCGCGAATTCATCCAGGACAATTCGCTCAGCGCCAATGTGGACGTGTAAGAGAGATCCCGAAGCCTTTCAGATTGCCACCGCCGGTTTATCCTCGAAGTTCGTGTCAGAGCCGCCCGCAAATGGATCACGAACCTCGCAAACGGGGCGCTGTCGCGCCGCCCATCCAATACATCGTTGAAGGCGGTCACCGGCTTAGGCGGCACCATCGAGCCGTCCGGCAACAAGAACGCGGCGTTGCCGATCATCGCCGCGGCGCTGTTGACCGAGCATCCGGTCACGCTGGAAAACGTGCCGCGCATTCGCGACACCGAAACGCTGGTCGAACTGATCCGCTCGGTCGGCGCCTCGGCCGAATGGCGCGGCCGCAACACGCTCGCCATCCACGCCAAGGAAATTCGCGCCGCCGATCTCGATCCGGTGCTGTGCGCGCGGATCCGCGCCTCGATCCTGCTGGCGGGGCCGCTGCTCGCCCGCTGCGGCGAGGTCGCGCTGCCGCCGCCCGGCGGCGACGTGATCGGCCGGCGGCGGCTCGACACGCATTTTCTGGCCTTCGAACAGCTCGGCGCCACCGTCACCGCGACCGACCGGCTGGAATTCCGCGCCTCGCAGCTCAAGGGCGCCGACGTGTTTCTCGACGAGCCCAGCGTGACCGCCACCGAAAACGCGCTGATGGCCGCGGTGGCCGCGCATGGCACCACCTATCTGCGCAACGTCGCGTCCGAGCCGCATGTGCAGGATCTCGCGCATTTCCTGGTCGCGCTCGGCGCGCGCATCGAGGGCATCGGCACCAACACCATGGTCGTGCACGGACCGGCGACGCTTGGCGCGGCCAGCTATTCGATCGGGCCCGACCATATCGAGGTCGGCTCGCTGATCGGGCTCGCCGCGGTGACGCGATCGCCGCTGCGCATCGCGCGCGCCGGCGTCGAGCATCTGCGCTCGATCCGGATGGGTTTCGAGCGGCTCGGCATCGTCTGCGAGGTCGAGGGCGACGACCTCGTCGTGCCTTCCGGCCAGACCCTGAAGATCCGGGACGATTTCGGCGGCCACGTGCCGAAACTCGAGGACCAGCCATGGCCGGCTTTCCCGGCCGATCTGATGTCGATCGCGATCGTGACCGCGACCCAGTGCGACGGCGTGATCCTGATGTTCGAGAAGATGTTCGAATCGCGGATGTTCTTCGTCGACAAGCTGATCTCGATGGGCGCCCGCATCGTGCTGTGCGACCCGCACCGCGCGATCGTGGCCGGCCCGAGCCGGCTGCGCGGCGCGCCGATGACCTCGCCCGACATCCGCGCCGGCATGGCGATGCTGCTCGCCGCGGTGTGCGCCGAGGGCACCTCAGCACCATCAACAACGCCGACCAGATCGAACGCGGCTATGAGCGCATCGACGAACGGCTCAACGCGCTCGGCGCGAAGATCACCCGCGTGCCGGAGCGGACGCGGTAACCCGTCAGCTTCGCGACGGATGCGGCCCGGCGCGCTGCGGCAGGAAGATCAGCAGGGCGACGATCAGCGCCACTAGGATTGCGGACGCATCAAATCGGCCGAATGCCAGGCCGCCATCCGCTTTCGGCTTGTCGAGCAAATCGCCAACGGTGGCACCGAGCGGTCGCGTCAGGATGAACGCGCTCCAGAACAGCAGCGTGCGGGAAACGTTCGTGAAGAAATACGCCACTGCTACCACCACCAGTGCTGCGGCAAAGACCAGCGCGCCGCGTTCGTAGCCGAGCCCGTTGGTATCGGCCATCCAGTCGCCGAGCGCTGTACCCAGCGTCTGCGAGAACAGGATCGCGGTCCAGTAGAACATTTCAATTCTCGGTGAGGCGACCGTGTTCACGTCAACCGACCCGGCCTGCCAGTACCAGATGCCGAGCGAAGCCATCAGGCACGCCAGCAGGAACAGCGATCCCCCGGGATATCCGATCCCCAGCGAGCGGTCGGCGAAATCCGCCATCGTGGTGCCGGCCGTCGTGGTGGCGATGATGACGGCCCAATATAAAAACGGATGGAATCGCCTGGCGGCGATCTGGGCGGCGACGGCGGCCGCGAAAATGCCTATAAACATCGTGCACGAGAGCGAGTAACCCCAGTTCAGCGTCATCGAGACGGCATCGCCGCCGGTTTCCCCAAGTGTCGTCGCGATAATCTTGATCACCCAGAAGCCTAGTGTGACTGCGGGAACCTTGCTCATGCCATCATCTGTCTGCATCTGCGCCTTCCAAATAGTTGCAACCGACGGAAATCTCCGGCGCGCGAGCTGGTTCCGTCACACCAGCGTCAGCGTCAACCCATGACATCGTCCGCCCGAATCGAGGAAGCGTCGGTTAGCGCAATACCGTCCGGCAATCACCTCACACTCGAGTTAACGGAGACGCTCGAGCTGGCAGCGCCGATTGCGCTGACGCAGCTTGGGCAGATCGCGATGATGGCGACCGACCTCGCCTTCATCGGGCGTCTTGGCGATGACGCAGTCGCGGCGGCAGCACTTGCGGGCACGGTGTATTTCGTCAGCTTCACCTTCGGGATGGGATTGATGTCGGCGGTGGCTCCGCTTGCCGCGCAGGCTTTTGGAGCGCGCAATCCGCATTTGATCCGCCGTGCGTTGCGCACCGGTCTTTGGGCTGGGCTGTTGATCGCGCTGCCGATCATGGCCTTTCCGCTGCGCGGCGAGCGGATCCTGTTGGCGCTCGGTCAAGCGAGCGTGCCGGCGCGTCTTGCGCAGCAATACCTGTTTGGCCTCGCCTGGGGCGTGATGCCGGCGCTGTGGTTTTTGGCGCTCCGCAGCTTCATGAGCGCGATCAACCGTCCACAGCCGATCCTGTGGATCACGCTGGCCGCGATTCCGGCCAATGCGCTGTTGGCCTATCTGCTAATCTACGGCCAATGGGGCCTGCCGCGGCTGGAGCTGTTCGGCGCCGGGCTTGCCACCACGATCGTCAATTTCGGCACCTTCATCGCGGGCCTCTGGATTGCGACGCGGCGCCGGCCGTTCCGCAAATATCACGTGCTCGGACATATCTGGCGTATCGACTGGGCGCTGATGCGGCAATTGCTTGCCCTCGGCGCGCCGATCTCGGTCGCGTTCCTACTGGAGTACGGGCTGTTTTCCGCCGCGGCACTGCTGATGGGATTGATCAGCACGGCCGCGCTTGCCGCCCATCAGGTCGCGCTACAAGTCACGGCCATCCTGTTCATGGTGCCGTTTGGAATAGGGCTGGCGGCGACCGTGCGGGTCGGACACGCCGTCGGCCGCGACGACACCCACGCGGTGAAGCGCGCTGGGCTGGTTGCGACGCTGCTCGGCACCGTGCTGGCGTCAGTGCTGACGCTTGCCGTGGTTGTCGCCCGGTTTGCGATCGCGCGCGCCTTCTTTGGCGAAGCTTCCGACGGCGCGGCTGCCGCCGTCGAACTGACCGCGACGCTGCTTCTGGTCGGCGCGACGTTCTTTGTGACGGATGCCATTCAAACCATCGTTGTCGGATCGCTTCGCGGCATGAACGACACGCGGATACCGCTGCTATTGGCCGCCATCGGCTATTGGATCATCGGATTTCCTTTGGCCTACGGGCTCGCATTTTCGGCACGGCTCGGCGCTGTCGGGGTCTGGATCGGACTGTCCTGCGGGACCGCGATCTATGCGCTGCTTCTGATCTTGCGGTTTCGGCTCCTGGCAGGCAGGCTTGAGGCCCATGAAAGTCCGCGAAGTCGCACCTCAGGTTGACCCCAGCAAGCTTTTGGCCGGAGCCCAATTCGTCGACGCCTTCAGCCTCGAAGTCGACGGCCGGGCGCTCGATGCGTGGCATGCCGCCGAGAAGGCGTTCGGCCGCTTGCCCGCTTGGATCGATGCGCTCGTACGTTTGCGCAACATGATCGTCGCTCCACTCGGCCTGAAAACCTCAGCCGCGAAGGAGCCGGCGCGGGGAATGATCGGGATGTTTCCGGTCCTGAGCGAAACACCGGATCGCGTGGTGGCGGGCTTCAACGACAAGCACCTCGACTTCCGCGTCGTGGTCGATGTCGCGACTTTCCCCGACACCCAGCATGTCACCGCGACGACGCTGGTACTGACCCATAACCTGCTCGGTCGAACTTATCTGGCGATCATCATGCCGTTTCATCGCCTGATCGTCCCTGCCATGATGCGGCAAATCGCATCATAGGGGCTCCCATGACACTGTCGGTGGACCTGTTCTTTTCGTTCCGCAGTCCCTACTCTTACCTGGCACTGCCGAAGACATTGAAGCTGGTGGCCGACTATGACGTCACGGTGAACCTGCGCCCGGTCTATCCGCTCGCCGTGCGCGTGCCCGGTTTCTTCAAGAAAACCAATTCGCAATTCGCGCGTTACGTGGTGCTCGACTCCAGCCGCGTCGCCAAACACGACAATATCCCGTTCCGCTTTCCCCGCCCCGACCCGATCGTGCAGGATATGGCAACGCTCGAGGTCGCGGCGCATCAGCCCTATATCCACCGCCTGACCCGGCTCGGCGCTATGGCGCAGCTTGAAGGCCGCTCGCTGGACTTTGTTGCAGCTATCGCCCCCGTGCTGTGGGACGGCACCGTCAAGGGCTGGAACGAGGGCGATCATCTTGCGAACGCGGCCACAAGGGCCAGCTTCGATCTCGCCACGATGGATGCGGTCATCTCGGCCGATCCGGATCGCTATGAGCAGGTGATATCAGGCAACGAAAGCGATCACGCAGCCTCAGGCCATTGGGGCGTGCCGACTTTCGTGTTCGAGAAGGAGCCGTTTTTTGGGCAGGACCGCATCGATCTCTTGATCTGGCGCATGCAAGGCAAGCGGCTAACCCGCCGCGACGCACGGTGAGGCTGGACGGAACGGCGGAGGCAAACAGGCCCGCCTAGCCCTTGGTGCCTGATGTCACCGGCGGCGCTTCGGACCACTCGGCGACAACGCGCTCGAGGTCTCCCAGATTCTGGCGCATCTGTTCCAGCGAAAATCCCAGCGCGAAAAATCGTTCAGCCACCTCGCCAGGCAAGCCGCGGATCAGCCCTTCGCTGCGCACCGCTTTGACTTCATCGGCAAAGGTGTTGACCGCCATCTGGACCGCGGCGATCGCCGGCGGATTGGCCGCGGCCCGCAATGCCTCGGCCGCCGCACGCAGATAGCCGACGATCGCATCGCTGACGCCGGACAGCGGCTCGGCAAGCCGCGTTTGCACATCAGGCGGAAGCGGGACCACGCTCGCCCGCCCGATCATCACGACGTCATGGCGCAGCCGCAATATGGTTCGCAGCAACGGCCCGGTGTCCGGACACCAGGACAGATGGGCCGCGCGCTCGCGCTCGGCTTCCACGCCGGTCGCGTTCAAATCGACCAGCGCGGCGCCGATGCCGTCCTGGATCCGGTGCAAGGCGTCGGCGTCGCGCCCGCGCGACAGGCCAGCCAGCAGTTCGGCCAGCGCGGCTGCGATCAATTCGAGCGCCCGCGCGGCATTGAGGCGCAGTTGACTGTGCGCCCGCGACGGCAACACCAAGAAAGACACCAGAAGCCCGGTGAAGGCGCCGACGGCAACCTCGAAAACACGGTCGATCGCGGAACCAAGGGCATCGGTGTGGTGCATGGTCGGGACCAAGAGTACGATCACCGCGGTCACGGTCGCGGTATTCAGGCTCGGATTGATCGATGCGATGTAGGCCAGCGGCGCGACCGTCAGCACCAGCAATGCCAAGAGGCCAGCCTCTCCGGAATACGGAATCAGGGTCGCGATGGCGCCGCCATAGATCGCGCCGCCGATCGTCCCGAACATGTAATCGCGGGTCACTTTCAGCGATCGGCCGACGCTCATCTGGGTCACGATGAGGGAGGTCAGCACCGCCCAGAGCGGCAGCAACAGGTGCAACGCGGTTGCGATCGAGAACGCGACCACGGCCGACACCGTGACCCTGACGGCCAGCGCCAGTTGCGCCTTGCGGAGTCTCGGCCAGCTCAGCAGGCGTTTTGAGAGTGCGAGCATGGATCCCTTTCCGGATGTTGCAGGCGAGGCCAGTTATAAACGTAAACGACGTTGCGCATAGCTGCTGCCCGTCGTCGGCAGCCGGCTTGAAACACGAAATCAGCCCGCCTACCCTGTGCGATAACAGCGAGGAAACACCATGGCCCATGAAACCGCAACGCTCGCCGCTATGTCGCCAATCTGAAATTCGAGGACATCCCGCCGCAAGTACTGGAGCGCGCCAAGGTGCTGACGCTCGATTTTCTCGGCAGCGCCATCCGCGCGCGGCGCGACGCGGAATCGACGCCCTCGCTGCTGAAGATGCTCGAAGCGCTGGCGCTCGACGGCAAGGGCGAGTCCACGGTGTTCGGCGACAGCAAGACCTGGACGCCGGCGGTCGCGGCGCTGCTCAACGGCGCGCTCGGCCACTCGCTTGATTTCGACGATACCCACGCCGATTCCTCGCTGCATCCGAGCGCGCCGGTGGTGCCGGCAGCGTTCGCGGTCGGCGAAATGGTAGGCGCCTCGGGCCGCGACGTGCTGACCGCGATCGTCGCGGGCTATGAAGTCTGCTGCCGGCTCGGCAACGCGCTCGATCCCACCTCGCATTACGCGCGCGGCTTTCATCCGACCGCGACCGCGGGCACCTATGGCGCCGCGGCGGCGGCGGCGAAATTGTTCGGGCTGTCGAAAGACGCAGATCATCTCGGCGTTCGGCGTCTCCGGCAGCCAGGCCGCGGGCTCGCTGCAATTTCTGGTCAACGGCGCCTGGAACAAGCGCTATCAGGTCGGCGCCGCCGCCATGAACGGCGTGATCGCGGCGACGCTTGGCGCGCAACGATTTCGTCGGCTCGACCGAGGCGGTCGAGGGCAAGCACGGGCTATTGGTCGGCTACAGCGACAACGCCCATCCCGACAAGGCGGTCGCCGGGCTCGGCAACATCTACGAGACCATGAAGATCGGCGTCAAAGCCCTATCCGAGCTGCCGCTACACCCATGCCGCGCTGGATGCGCTGATCGCGATGCGGCGGGAGCACAATCTGACGCCGGACCAGATCAAGCGCGTCGAGATCGGCCTGCACCGCAACGGCATCACGCTGACGGGCGACGCCGCCACCAAGCGGCATCCGACCTCGATCGTCGGCGGACAGTTCTCGATGTTCTTCACCGGCGCGGTGGCGCTCGACCAGGGCCGCTTCGGCTGGGACGATTACGAGCGGCTCGGCGACGCCGCGGTCGATGCGCTGGCCGACAAGTTCGACGTGGTGCAGGACGACCGACTTGAGATCGGCCGCAGCCATCCGTTCGGCGCCCGCGTCTCGCATCGTAACCGACGACGGCGTGCATGAGCGGCTCTATGCCGATCCCTCCGGCGAGCCCAGTTCATTTCCGGACGCGCAGGCGATGCAGCAGAAGTTCCTGACGCTGGCCCGCCCGGTCCTGAACGGCCGCGCCGATCAGTTGGCGGATGCGATCCTGTCGCTTGAGCGATTCGACCGCGTCGAGAAAGGCCACGCAGCTGGGACGGCAGTAGCTCTCAGTTGCCGCCCGCCAATTTGCCTTGCCGCCGGTCGCGGCAACGACGTCGCGAACGAGATCGAACACGCCATCGACCTCCGGCGGCCAGTTCGGCGACCTGCCGAGACGGACGATCACCAGCCGTTCGGACGGAATCACGATGACATATTGCCCGATGGTTCCCTTGGCGAAGAAGGCGTCGCGCGGCCAGCCGTGCTCGATCCGGTAATTCGCGCCAAAACTGTCGCCGCGATTGGTCCAGAAGCCCGCGCCATAGCCGACCCAGGCGTTCGGCGTCGGTGACGCCGAATAGCTCACCCAGCCCTCCGGCAGGATGCGTTGTCCGCCGACCATGCCGTCGTTGAGATAGAGCGTGCCGAACCGCGCCCAGTCGCGCGCGCTCGCCAGCATCTGGCTTGATCCTTCCGGCGTGCCTGATTCGTCGAATTCGAGCGTGACATGGCGCATGCCGAGGGGAGCGAACAATTCGGCGCGCGCAAAGCGCAGCACGTCGGCAGGGCTCCCGCCGGCAGCATCACGAATGAGATGCGACAGGATGATGGTGTTGCCGTCGTGATAATTCCATGCCGTTCCGGGCGCGGTTTCTACTCCGATGGTTTCGGCATAGCCGGCCTTGTCGGCTTCCATGAATTTCATCCGGTTGACCGGCTCCAGCGCGGAAGCAAGTGAGGCCGACAGCGAGCTGCCGAGCGCAAGACCCGCGGTATGGCGCAGCAATTGATCGACGGTGATCGCACTCCTGGGATCGCCGGGCGTCTGCCACGCGGCGACCGGCGCCGGCCGGTCGAGCGTCAGCTCTCCCTTGCGCACCAAAATTCCGATCAAGGCCGAGATCACCGATTTGGTCGCGGAGAAGCCGAGGATCGGCGTGTCGATACCGACGCCTTTCGCATAGCGCTCGGCGACGATGCGGCCGTCCTTGACCACGACCACCGCCCTGGTGCGGCGGAATGGTGGCGCGTCAGGCTCGGCGAAGGCGCGATCCAGCGCCGCGCCGAGCTGTGGCGTCGCGGGCACGACTACCGACGGTCCGGCAATGTCGGGCAACAGCGCCGGCTGCGATTGCAGTTCGTGTGGCAGTGCGCTGTCCGCGACCGCGCCGCCAAGGGCGAGATAGCAGCCGAGGCCCTCGCGATAGACAGCGCGGCTCCGGCCAAAGCCGAACAGCGTCACGGTGACGTCCCTGGCGGAGCGATCGACCTTGTAGTCCATCGCCCAGGTGATCAGGCCTGCGCCCGGCATCGCATCCGTCGTCTCGGCAAAGACGCGATTCGGATCGAGGCCGGAGACGAAGGTTTCCGAACAGAGGATGTTGGCGACGAATCCGGTCGCGACTTTGGGCACGTCGTGGGCGCGCGCGGCGGTCAGCGCCAGCACGCCGAGGGAGGCTGTTGCTGCGAGAATGAAGAACAGGCGTGTTCGGGTCATGGCTTGCTTCGGCTGTTTCGTGCCGGCTATCAACCAGCGCGCGCCGTCTTGAAGCTCGCCGGATTTGAAATCGGGCTGGTCGAAAGCTGAAACCGCCTCGCCGATTCCGAGAACAAGCAATCATTACAGTAATTTACGAATCAGGCCGCCGGTGCGTTGAGACGCCGATATTCGCTCGGCGTGACACCGGTGGTCGCCTTGAAAGCGCGATTGAACGGACCAAGCGATTGGAAGCCCGCATCCATCGCAATGGTGATGACGGGCACTTCGGCCTGCGAGGGATCGGCGAGCGCGGCCTTGACCTCCTCGATGCGGTGATTGTTGAGGAAGACATTGAAGTTGCGGTAGCCGAGCCGCTGATTGATCAGCCGCCGCAATCTGTATTCGGGAACCCTGAGTTTTGCGGCCAGCGTGCCGATGGTGATGTTGTCGTGACGGTAGATGCGCTCATCCGCCATCAGCCGCATCAACACATCGACCAGTTTCTGGTCCGCGGCATTGGCATCTTCGGTTGCGACGGATGGACTCGGAACGGTCGCGGCCGCGGCTGTTACCGGGAACAGATCGGCTCCGTCGACACGCATCATCACAGAGCAAATCGCGGCAACGACAACAGCGAGCGCGGCGGCATTTGCGGTATTCGCGATATCGGCCTGGCTACCGGCGATCAGGATCTGCAGGACCGCGTTCATGCCGCCGTAGAGCGCCGCAGCGCAGACGATGAACAGCCGGATCCGTCGCCGGCCCTCGACCAGATCGGCGGACCAGGACGCGATGGTCTGCCCAATCGCCAGTGCGATGAAGCCAAGCGCGAGCAGATTGATCGCAATGATGGAGGCGCGCGCGTTGCCAGCCGGCGCGATCCACATGCAATTGACGAAGCTGAAGGCGGCAATCGTCGCCCAGATCAAGCCGTGCCACCAGCGCGGCACGAAACTGTCGTCGAACAGCGCGCGGGTGAACAGCCAGAACACCACGACATTGCCGGTGGACAGCGCGATCAACGGCGCATGCCAGATCGAAGCCAGCGATGTCGTACCGATCGCGGAGGTTGCGGCGTGAGCCGCCGACCCCAGCGCAAACGCGATCGCGAGCCGCCCGGCAACGCTGCTTCTGAAATCGCGAAAGAGCGAAACCGCTAGCACCAGCAGCAAGGCGACGCTGGCTGCGCGCAATGCAAGTTCGACGGTGGCAAGCGGCATCAGATCGGCCCGATCGCGGCAATAGGCATCGCGACGATTCTAATGGAGATCATCGGCCGGTTCAAATTTGGTGAATGAGCCGCTCCAGGCGCTGCGCTGCGTCACCCAGACATCGGCGGTATGTCCGATCAGCGTGGTCTCGCCTTCGATGCTGGCGCCGAGCCGCCGCGCCACGGCCTTTGAGGCTTCATTTTCGCGATCGATGCAGTGGATGATCTGGTCGAGCTCGAAGGTCGCAAACGACCAGTTGATCGCCGCGTGCGCCGCTTCGAGCGCATAACCCTTGCCGCGGAATTCTTTCGCTAGACCCCAGCCGATCTCGAAGCCGGGCCAGGAAGGCGGAAACCACGGACCTACCCGCCCGACAAACTGACCGGAAGATTTCTCCTCGACCACGAACATCCCCACGCCGTTCAGCACCCAGTGTCCGGCCATGATCGCGGCGTTGCGCCAGCCGTTGAACGCTTCGGTGATCGGCTTGCCGTCGGCGGTGATGAAGCGCGCGGTATCGGGGTCGGAAAGCATCGCCGTGTTGGGCGCGACATCGGAGGCACGCCATTGCCGCAGGATCAGGCGCTTGGTCTCGATCATCGGGCAGTGCCATAGCGGGAGCGTCACGCCTGGTCTGAGCGGAGGGATCATGGGTCAGCCATCCTTCGCGTCGCCGGAGCGAATGCCGGGACGACGGACTATACAATTCCTGTTAAGCTCGCGCCAAAATAACGGAGGCCTTTCTCATGAGCTGGATGCCCACCAACGATCCCGTGCTTGGCGATCCCAAATCCTGCGACGCGCTGGAGCTTGTCATTGTGCCGCGCACCCGCGACCTCGGCGATGGTTTTGAGGTGCGCCGCGCGCTGCCGCATGGCAAGCGCCAGATGGTCGGCCCCTTCATCTTCTTCGATCATTTCGGGCCGGTGCAGTTCATGTCCGGCAAGGGCATGGACGTGCGGCCGCATCCGCATATCGGGCTTGCCACCGTCACCTATCTGTTCGACGGCTCCATCATGCACCGCGACAGCGAGGGCAATATTCAAGAGATCGAGCCCGGCGCCATGAACCTGATGACGGCCGGCCGCGGCATCGCCCATTCCGAGCGCACGCCGGATTTGCAGCGCAAGCAGGGCCAGAAGATGCTTGGCCTGCAAAGCTGGATCGCGCTGCCGGCCGGATCGGAAGAGATCGCGCCGACGTTCCAGCACTATGCCGCGCCCGACCTGCCGATGATCGCCGAACGCGGTTTTACCGCGCGCGTGATCGCGGGGTCCGCGTTCGGCATATCGTCCCCGGTCACGATGGTGTCGCCGTGGTTTTATACCGAGGTGACGGCGGAAGCGGGAACAAGCGTGCCGCTCGACCCTGATCACGAAGAGCGCGCGATCTATCTGGTCGACGGCGAGGTCGAGATCGCCGGCGACCGCTATGAGGGCCCGCGGCTTCTGATCTTCCGGCCCGGCGACCGCATCACGGTAAAGACGATCCTGCCGACCCGGATGATGTTTTTGGGCGGCGACGCGCTGGAGGGCCCGCGCCATATCTGGTGGAATTTCGTCTCTTCGTCGAAGGAGCGGATCGAACAGGCCAAAGAAGACTGGAAAACCGGCCGCTTCGCCGCGGTTCCCCAGGAACACGAGTTCATTCCGTTGCCGGAGTAGGCTATCTCCTCGCCTGTTCGCCGCTCGCGTTGCGCGAGAGGAGCCCTCCTGGAAAGCCTGCTTATGACCACCATGCTCACCAGCGACCTGCCTTTGCCGAAAATCGGCCGCGGCAAGGTCCGCGATATCTATGCCGCAGGCCGCGACCGTGTGCTGCTCGTCACCACCGACCGCATCTCGGCCTTCGACGTGGTGATGGCCGAGACCATCCCGATGAAGGGCGCGGTGCTGACCCAGATCAGCGCCTGGTGGTTCGGCAAGCTCGAAGGCGTGGTGCCGCATCACATGATCAGCGCCGACACCGACGAGATCATCAGGCAGATCCCGGCCCTGAAAGATCATCGCGCCGACATCCTCGGCCGCGCCATGCTGTGTCGTCGCACCACTGTTTTCCCAATCGAATGCGTGATCCGCGGCTACATCTCCGGCTCCGCCTGGAAGGAATATGCGCAAGCTGGGACCCTTGCCGGCGAAAAGCTCGCGCCCGGCCTCTTCGAAAGCGCCAAGCTCGAGCCTGCGATCTTCAGCCCGGCCACCAAGGCCGAGACCGGCCATGACGAGAACATCACGGTTGCCCGCGTGCGCGAAATCGTCGGCGGCGAGGTGGCGCACGAGCTGGAGCGCATGGCGCGCACGGTCTACGCGCTCGGCGAGAAGGCTGCTCGCGACCAGGGCATCATCATCGCCGACACCAAATTCGAGTTCGGCCGCGACGCAGACAGGCGCATCATCCTGATCGACGAGGTGATGACCCCCGACAGTTCGCGGTTCTGGGCGGCCGACGTCTATGAGCCAGGCCAGCCGCAGCCGAGTTTCGACAAGCAGCCGCTGCGCGACTATCTCGACGCCGAGCGCCGCGCCGGCCGCTGGAACGGCGATGCGCCACCGCCGCCGCTGCCGGCTGAAGTAGTCGACGCTACCAGCAAGCGTTATCTCGAGGCCTATCGGCGCGTTACGGGCAGCGAGTTGGAAATCTGAATTCGTCATTGCGAGGAGCGATAGCGACGAAGCAATCCAGAGCACGGTCCGCAACTCTGGATTGCTTCGCGGAGCCTGTCATCGGGCGCGCATTCGCGCGACCCGTTAGCTCGCAATGACGTTGGACATGCTTCCACGTCCTCGCGGCGTGGACCGCCCGAGCTATTGGATCAACCACCCTCGAGACACAAGGGCGCAGGGAAAACCGGATGCATAGCCGCACCCGCAGCCTCGCGTGCGAAATAAAACAAAGCACACGAGCATAGTCACCACAGGTTCTGCCAGTTCACCCGGCTTTCCCCGCGCGATGGTTTTAACGGCTTATTTCGTGCTCTCCCCGGTGACCGGGCTCTTTTGCCACCGTCGCCTGCGAGCGTACCCGCAAGCTTGACGCCAGCGTCGGGGCGTCAGGACCACACGACTTTGCCGTCCGCGTTGCTGCCGTTCGTCGGCAGCCCCTTCGCGTCCATCGCATCCCGCGCCCAACGTCCGTGACGATCGCGATACGCCCCTTGAGGGGCACGGGACGGGCGGAACGATGCCGCTGATTTGGGGTTTTGAGCAATGCCGCCCGCCTGCGGCACAATGGCACGACGGGCAAATTACGCATGACACGCATGCGCGATTTGCCCGTCGGGCGAATCAAGACGCGGTCGAGATGAAGCAAATTCATCTCACTTGAGGATAAACCTTTTGTCGTCGCGCGGCCGTTTCTGCAGTCTCCGTTAAAGCGGAGACGCGCGATGCGGCAATTGACCTATGTCGGCGGCAACACCATCGAGTGGTGGGATGTCGCGGAACCCCGGTTGCAGGATGACCGCGACGCCCTGGTGCGGCCGCTCGCGGTGACGCGTTGCGATCTCGATCTCATCATCGCCGGCGGCAAGTCCGGCCTGCCCGGTCCGTTCGCGCTGGGTCATGAGACCGCCGGCGTCGTTACCAACGTGGGCGATGCGGTGAAGAACTTCACGCCCGGCGATCTCGTCATCGTGCCGTTCCAGATCAGTTGTGGCGATTGCGAACGCTGCCGACGCGGCCACACCAACGCCTGCACCTCCGTGCCTTTCCGTTCGTCCTATGGCTTGAAGCCAGTGTGCGGCGTCGAATATGGCGGGGCGCTGTCCGATCTCATTCGCGTTCCCTTCGCCGATCACATGCTGATCAGGCAGCCCGAAGGCCATGCGCTGTCGCAGACCGCGGGACTTGCCGATGGCGCCACCGATGCCTTCAGCGCCGTTGCCCATTGGCTACGGCAGCGGCCCGGAGCCGAGGTGCTGGTGATCGGCGGCCTCGGCCAATCGCTCAGCATGTTTGCGGTACAGGCCGCTTTGAGCCGCGGCGCGCGCCGCGTCGTCTATCTCGACGATCACCGAGAGCGCCTGGTGAAAGCAAAATCGCTCGGCGCTGAAATTCACCAGGCGCCAAAAGGCCTGATGATGGATCCGGTCGGGCTGTTCCCGATCGTGGTCGACGCGGCGGCGACCGACGCCAGCATCCTGCTGGCGTTTCGCTCCGCGGAACCCAACGGCATCTGCCAGCGCATGTATGGCGATTTCGCCGAGACCACGCCGGTGCCGCTGCGGCACATGTACGGCGTCGGCATCACGCTAAGGGTCAGCCGGGTCAATGTGCGCGCCGAGATGCCCGGCTGTGTCGCCCATGTCGCGAGCGGACATTTTCACCCCGAACACGTCATCACGCAAAAAATCCGCTTCGAGGACGCCCATGAGGCGATCGGCGATCCGACCATCCGCGTCGCCTTCGTTCGCGATGGAATTGAGTGACCCGAGACGATAGGCTTGCTTCCGGGAAACACGGTCATACGGACCGTGCGAAACTGGAGACGGTTCGTGACCCTGTCTGTACGTGAGATGATGGTCGATGAGTTCGATCTCATCATCGAATACTTTTTTCGAGCTACTCCGGAACATCTGGAAATGCTCGGCGTCGATCCCACTCGGCTGCCTGCCCGGGAAAGCTGGCGCGAGCGCTTCCAGCGGGAGTGCGCGCTTCCGATCGAGCGGCGAGTTTGGATTGTCGTCATCTGGTTGTTGGACAACCAGCCGGTCGGCTTTTCGACTTCCGACAAAATCACTTTTGGCGAACAGGCGAACATGCACCTGCACGTCACTGACGCGGAGCGAAGACATCAAGGCATCGGAATTGAATGCGTGCGGCGCAGCGTCGATATCTATTTCGAACGGCTGAAGCTGAAACGGCTTTTCTGCGAACCGAATGCCTTTAACGTGCCGCCCAATCGCACCCTGCAGAAGGCCGGTTTCAAATACCTCAAGACTCATATGACCGTGCCTGGTCCACTCAATTTTCACCAGGCCGTCACCCGCTGGGTGATGGTGCGGTGAATTTTCACGAGCCTCTAGCAACAAAATAGGACGGGAGCGCCACATGACCGAAACCGATTCCGTGCTTGTCGAACGCGATGGGCCCATCACCATCGTTTCCATCAATCGTCCGCATTGCCGTAACGCCGTCGATGGCGCCACCGCGCGAAAGCTCTACGATGCGTTCCGCGCCTTCGACGCCGACAAGGATGCTTCCGTCGCGGTGTTCACCGGCACCGGCGGCTATTTCTGCGCTGGCGCGGACCTCAAGGCGGTCGCATCAGGCGATCCCAACAAGAAGCGCGAGGTCGGCGGTCACGATTCGATCGCGCCGATGGGGCCGAGCCGGTTGCGGCTGTCGAAACCGGTGATCGCGGCGGTCGAAGGCTTTGCGGTCGCTGGCGGCATGGAACTCGCGCTGTGGGCCGACATGCGCGTGGTCGCCGAGGACGCCACCTTCGGCATCTTCTGCCGCCGCTTCGGCGTTCCCCTGATCGATCTCGGCACCATCCGCCTGCCGCGGCTGATCGGCCATTCGCAGGCCATCGACCTGATCCTGACCGGACGGCCGGTCGGCGCGCCTGAGGCGTTCCACATGGGGCTGGCCAACCGCCTGGTGCCGAAAGGCGAGACCCGCGCGTATGCGATTGCGCTCGCCAAAGACATCGCGCGCTTCCCGCAAACCTGCCTTCGCGCGGATCGGGCGTCGGCGCTGCGGCAATGGGACCTCGACGAAGAAGAGGCGATCGCCAACGAGATGCGCGGCGGGTTGCAAGTGATCGCTTCAGGCGAGACACTATCGGGAGCAACCCGCTTTGCCTCCGGGGCCGGCCGCCACGGCGCGTTCGGAAACAGTACAGGCTAGTTCCGGCGGTTCCCGGTCCAACGCTTGCGGCTTTCGCGCTGTCATAAAAATGTTGTTGTCCTCATGCGCCGCCGTCGTCTACCACTGAAACCGGTGGTGGGGGCAAACGCGCGCGTGGTCAGTCAATCCGTCGTTCGACCGGTCCGTTTCGGTCCGAAGCTGCGAACCGCACTCAATGACGTGCTCGGCGGCGCCGCCGCCAGCGTTCTGACCGTAACGTTCGGCCTGTCCTACGCGCTGTTGATCTTCGCGGGGCCGCTGGCGCCGTACCTGTCCTACGGCGTCGCCACCACCTTCATTTCATCTGCGGTCCTTGCCGCCATCGATTGCGCTGGGAAGCTCGTTGCCGATTCGCGATTGCGGGTCCGGAGAGTTCCACCGCGGCGATGACCGGAATCTTGGCGTCGTCGATGGTCGAACACATGGCCGCGATCGATCCGGCGGCGCCGCTGCTTGGACCGGTCATCGATCACCTTTGCCCTGGCCAGCGTCGCCACCGGCATCGTGCTCTGCGGCTTCGGGGTGACGCGGATGGGCCGCGCCATCCGCTATGTGCCCTATCCGGTGGTCGGCGGATTTCTCGGCGCGACCGGCTGCCTGATCGTGCTCGGCGCGATCCGCGTCATCACCGGCCAGCGCCTGCAACTGGCGACGCTCGACCGCTTCGCCAATCTGCTGACGCTATCCGAACTGGCGGCGGCCTGCGCGATGGCGCTCGTGCTCTATCTGACCTGGCACCGCTCGCGCACCCCGTTCGGGCTGCCGGTCATTCTGATCGGCGGCATCATCGCCGCGCATGTCGCGTTCTCGGCTGGTCGGCATCTCGCTCGGCGGAGGCGCAGGCCTCGGGCTGGACCTTTCAGCCGCCGCCGCCGGTCGCCTTCATGCTGCCGTGGAGCGCGAAGGAGATCGGCCAATATCCCTGGTACACGCTGCCGGATCTCGCGGGCAATCTGATCGCCGTCATCTTCGTGACCGCGTACAAGCACCTTGTTCAACACCGACCGGCATCGAAGTCGCGGTCGCAGCGCGAAGCCAATCTCGAGCGCGAACTCAACGTCACCGGCATCGCCAACATGCTGTCGGGCGCGTTCGGCGGCTATACCGGCTGCATTTCGATCAGCCGCACCGTGCTCAACTTCAACAGCGGCGGCACCGGCCGCCTGTCCGGCCTCACGGTAGCCGCGATCTCGGCGCTGATGCTGGCGTTCGCCCCGATGCTGCTCGGCTACATGCCGAAATTCGTGCTCGGCGGGCTGCTGATCTATCTGGGCGCCGACCAGCTGCACAAATGGATCGTGCAGTCGCGGCGCCGGCTTTCGCTCGCGCGAATATCTGTCGCTGCTGGCGATCATCGTCATCATCGTGCAATGGGGTTTCATCGCCGGCATCCTGATCGGCGTCGTGATCGGCTGCGCGACCTTTGCGCTGAGCGCCTCGCGCATCGATTCCATCAAATACAGCTTTGACGGTTCGGAATATCGCAGCTCGCTCGACCGCTCGCGCGACGATCAGGCGGTGCTGTCGGCGCACGGCGGCAAGATCCAGGGCCTGAACCTGCAAAGCTATCTGTTCTTCGGCTCGGCCAACCGGCTCTACCAGCACGTCAAGGCGCTGCTGGCGCGCCATCCGGAGTGCCGCTTCCTGGTGTTCGACTTCAAGCTCGTCACCGGCATCGATTCGTCGGCCGCATACAGTTTCGCCCAGATCAAGCGCGCGGCACAGGACCGCGGCATCAAGCTGGTGCTGGTGCATCTTGCCGCCGGCGGCCGAGAAGGCGTTGCGATCGAGCGAATTCATCTCGAAGGAAGTCACGATCGTCGCCTGAACTCGATCACGCGCTCGAATGGTGCGAGAACGAGATCATCACGCAGCATCAGGGGCTCGCGCAGGAAGAGGCCAACTTGCGCGACTGGTTCACCCAGATTCTCGGCAGCGAAGCACGATGCCGATGGAGCTGATCGCGCCGCTGCGAGCGGCTCGAGGTCGAGGCCGGCGAGATCATCGTCAGCGCCGGCGAAGCCGCCGAATTCCATGCATTTCATCCTGGACGGACGGGTCGGCATCATGATGCCGGCCGATCGAGGGCGGCACCACGCGGGTGCGCAGCCTCGGCCGCTACACCACGATCGGCGAAATGGGCCTGGTCTCGCATGCGCCGCGCAGCGCGACCATCGAGGCCGAGGTCGCGAGCATCCTCTATGTCCTGAACACGCAACAATTCGAGGCCATCAAGAGCGAAAATCCGGCGCTTGGCCAGAAGCTACTGACCTACTTCGTCTCCGTGATGGCCGAGCGCCTGACCTTCGCCAACCGCACCATCGCGGTGCTGCGGCGATAAGGCAGTAGGGTGAGCAAAGGCGCATCTGCGCCGTGCCCACCAGATGTGAAAAAGCTTCACGTCGAGTGGTGGGCACGCTTCGCTTTGCCCACCCTATAGTTCTTTCGCGGGGCAACGGCGCGAAGAGTGAGCCCTCAAATCCCCGCCATCATCACGTATTTGATCTCGACATATTCTTCCATGCCGTGATGCGAGCCTTCGCGGCCGAGGCCGCTTTCCTTGACGCCGCCGAACGGCGCCACTTCGGTGGTGATCAGGCCGGTGTTGACGCCGACCATGCCGGACTCCAAGCGCCTCGGCCACCCGCCAGACCCGGCCGAGATCGCGCGAATAGAAATAGGAGGCGAGCCCGAACGGCGAGTTGTTGCACATCGCGATCACCTCGGCCTCGTCCTTGAAGCGGAACACCGGCGCCAGCGGCCCAAAGGTTTCCTCGTGCGCCACCAGCGCATCCGGCCTGACATTGGCGAGCACCGTCGGCTCGAAGAAGCTGCCGCCGAGCGCATGGCGTTTTCCGCCGGTGACGATCTTGGCGCCGTGCTTGACCGCATCCGCGATGTGCTTCTCGACCTTGTCGACCGCGTCCATGTTGATCAGCGGGCCCTGCGTCACGCCCTGCTCGGTGCCGTCGCCGATCTTCATCGCCGCGACTTTCTTCGAGAGCTTTTCGACGAACTGGTCGTAGATCTTGTCCTGGGCATAGATGCGGTTGGCGCAGACGCAGGTCTGGCCCATGTTGCGGTATTTCGAGACCATCGCGCCATCGACCGCGGCATCGATATCGGCATCGTCGAACACCACGAACGGCGCGTTGCCGCCGAGCTCGAGCCCGAGCTTCTTCACCCCGACGGCGGCCTGCTGATACAGGATCTTGCCGACCTCGGTCGAGCCGGTGAAGCCGACAAAGCGCACGGCGGGATGTTCGCACAATACCTTGCCGATCGCCGACGAATTGCCGGTGAGGATGTTGAACACGCCCTTGGGCACGCCGGCCTTTTCGGCCAGCGCCACCAGCGCCAACGCGGTCAGCGGCGTCTCATTGGCGGGCTTGAGCACCACGGTGCAGCCGGCGGCCAGCGCCGGCGACACTTTGCGGGTGATCATCGAGCAGGGGAAATTCCACGGCGTGATCGCGCCGCAGACGCCGATCGGCTGCTTGATCGCGAGCAGCCGCGCATCCGGCCGCTGCGTCGGAATGGTTTCGCCATAGACGCGGCGGGCTTCCTCGGCGAAGAACTCGACATAGGCGCCGCCGATGTCGACTTCGCCGAGCGCTTCCGAAAGCGGCTTGCCCTGCTCCGAGGTCAGGATCAGCGCCAGATCCTCGCGGTTGGCGATGATCAGGTCGAACCATTTGCGCAAGATGTTGGAGCGCTGCTTGGCGGTGAGCTTGGCCCAGGCCGGAAACGCGCGCTCGGCGGCTTCCACCGCCTGGGTTGCTTCCGCCGTGCTCATGACTCGGCACTTTCGCGAGCTCGACGCCGTTGACCGGATTGGTGACGGGGCGGGACGGCGTGCCGACCCAGGCGCCGTCGATGTAGCAGCGGTCGCGCAGCAGCGAAGAGTCCTTCAGACGGTCGCGCAGCGAGGCTGCGGAGGGTTGCGAAGCGCGTGCGGCAGCGGTCGGGGTCATGGCGTTACTCCTCGGTTTCTTGCAGGTTTGGCCCTAACTATAGGCTCAAACAAGCCGCAATGCACCGGGCGCAAAAGCGCCGCCGCTTCAAGCAATTTTGAAGATGGGCGGAAGCCGGCCGATCAGGCCGCGCCGCTCATATAGGTTTCGCGGCGGCCGATCATGCGCTCGGCCGCGGCCTTGGCGTCCGCCTTGGTCGAGGTCGCGCAGGTGCGGTATTCGAGATCGGGCATATCAGCCGGTTCGCGCCGACCGAACCACGATTTGGAACCGACCGGCAGCAGCGACAAGCGCCTGCGCGACATTATCGACCGCGCCGAACGAGTGCAGCGCGCCGGTCCCGGCAAATCGGACTTCATAGATGCCGGGGGTGATCGGCGCTTCGATATTTTCGCCGCGCCCGGCTCGGGGATACCGTTTCCATTCGCTCCAAGTCGAAATCATTTTTGGCCCCTCGCGGCGTTTTTGGCCGCAAACATTTGAATCAAATTATCGGTCCGGCAACGCCGATTTGACCGTGTTCTGAACGCCTTACTGAAAAATTGTTCTAACAGCCCTGTGAAGAAAAGCATATCGCCCCGGTTCCGCACGGTCACGGGCATAGGCGCCAATTCACCGCATAATGTGGCAGACTGTTGCAGTTCTGTGTCGCTTTAGCCAGCCCAGCTATCACGAGATCGCGACCGGAAAGCTTCCCGCGAACACGTGCTTGCGAGGCGGAACCGCCGGGAGGAAGATCGCTGCACTTCCACAAAAACAAAACGGGAGGTGACCCCATGCAGACCCAAGCTCAGATCGATCAGATTCTCCGTCAGAAAAGCGACGCCAGGGAGATACCCGGCGTCGTCGCAATCGCCGCCAACAGCAAGGAGGTGATCTACCAGGGCGCGTTCGGCAAACGCGACCTGTCCAAGGCCGATGCCATGACCGCCGACAGCGTGTTCTGGATCGCGTCGATGACGAAGGCGATCACGACCGCGGCAGCCATGCAACTGGTCGAGCAAGGCAAGCTCTCGCTCGATGCGCCGATCGGCAAGCTGCTGCCCGATCTTGCTTCACCGCAGGTGCTCGAAGGTTTCGACGCCAAGGGCGAGCCGAAACTGCGGCCAGCAACGAGGCCGATCACGCTGCGCCATCTCATGACCCACACCGCCGGCTTCTGCTACGACATGTGGAACGGCGACATGGTGAAGTACCTGGAGAAGACCGGGACTTCCCGCCGTCACCACCTGCAAGAACGACGCGTTGAAGACGCCGATCATGTCCGACCCCGGCACGCGCTGGGAATACGGCACCAACATCGATTTCGTCGGCAAGGCGGTCGAAGCAGCGAGCGGCAAGCGGCTCGACGCGTATCTGCGCGACCACCTGTTCGCGCCGCTCGGCCTGAGCGATACCGGCTTCAAGCTCGGCGATTCCCAGCGCAAGCGCCTGGTCGGCATGCATGCGCGCGGTGCGGACGGATCGCTTGACGCCGATCCCGTTCGAGACTGGAGCAGGATCCGGAATTTCACATGGGCGGCGGCGGGCTCTACGGCACCGCCGGCGACTACATCAAGTTCACCCAGATGATCCTCAACAAGGGAAACGGCAACGGCAATCAGGTGCTTGAAGCCCGAGACGGTCGCGACGATGGGGCAGAACCACATCGGCGAGCTCAACATGACCAAGATGATGTCGGCGGTGCCGGTAGCGACCAACGATGTCGATCTCTATCCGGAGCATGGAGAAGAAATGGGGGCTCTCGTTCCTGATCAACACCGCCAAGACGGCGGAGGGCCGCAGCCCCGGCAGCCTCGCCTGGGCCGGACTTGCCAACACCTACTTCTGGATCGATCCGTCGCGCGACGTCGCCGGCGTGATCCTGATGCAGCTATTGCCGTTCGCGGACAAGAAATGCCTGGAAGCGTTTGCGGGCTTCGAGCGCGGCGTCTATGCCGGGCTCGACGCCGCTGGCCAAAGGGCGGCGTGACTTTCCTTCTTCCTCTCCCCGCACTTCGCGGGGAGAGGGTACAGAACCTACACCGGCAGCCCGTTCTTCTGCGCGAGTTCCTTCAGCGAAGCCAGCGGCCGCGCGCCGATGTGCTGGATCACTTCGGCAGCCGCGAGCGCGCCCAGCCGTCCAGCATTCTCATGGCCGGCGTTGCGCACCAGGCCGAACAGAAATCCGGCGGCGAACAGATCACCGGCGCCGGTCGTGTCCACCAGACTATCGATCGCAAACGCCGGCACCGCGACGACGCCATCCTGTGAGGCGACCACGCAGCCCTTCTCGCTGCGGGTGACTACAGCGAGCTTGGAGTCCTTGCGCAGCTCCTTCAGCGCGGTGTCGAAATCGGAAGTCTGGTACAGCGAATGCAGTTCAGCCTCGTTGGCGAACACCAGATCGACCGTACCCTTGCGTATCAAGTCGAGAAATTCGTCCCGATAGCGATCGACGCAGAACGAATCCGACAGCGTCAGCGCGACCTCACGCCCCGCGCCATGCGCGATCGTCGCCGCCTTGACAAAAGCTTCCTTGGCGCTTGCAGGATCCCACAGATAACCTTCGAGATAGACGATCTTCGAAGCGGCGATCTCGGCGGCGTCGATATCGGAGGGCATCAGCTCCTGCGCCGCGCCCAGATACGTGTTCATGGTGCGCTCGCCGTCATCAGTCACCAGGATGTAGGAGCAGCCGGTCGCGGGCCCGTCGGAAGCCGGCCTGGTATCGAACACGACGCCGGCAGCGCGGATATCATGCGTGTAAAGCTTGCCGATCTGATCGTTCTTGACCTTGCCGACATAGGCCGCCCGCGCGCCGAAGCTGGCGATCCCGACGATGGTGTTGGCGGCCGAACCGCCGGACATCTCGGTCGCCGGCCCCATGTCGCGGTAGATCGATGCGGCGCGCGCCTCGTCGATCAGCGCCATGCCGCCCTTGGTCATGCCGTGGCGGCTAAGAAATTTTTCGTCGGTCTTCACCAGCACGTCGAAAATCGCATTGCCGATCCCGAGAACGTCGTATTTTGCTTCAGCCATTGGTTAAGTCCATTACATCCAGCCCTGTTGACGGCGATTTCCGAAAGTCTGCGGCCTATCACAGCCAACGCTGCTATAGAAGCCCCGATGATCCGCTCCTTCCTCACGGTATCCACGGGCACGCTGGCCTCACGGCTGCTGGGATTTGCGCGCGACTCCATGATCGCGGCGCTGCTCGGCACCGGGCCGGTGGCGGACGCGTTCCTGGCCGCATTCCAGCTCGTCAACGTCGTCAGGCGATTATTGACGGAAGGCGCGCTGAATGCGGCACTGGTGCCGGCCTGGCTGCGCGAGCGCGAGAGCGGCGGCGCCATTGCGGCCTCAGCCTTTGCCGGACGCGTGCTTGGCACCATCAGCGCGGCCCTAGTCGCGGCCGCGGCCTTGCTCGGCCTATTGATGCCCTGGGTCATGACCGCGCTGGCGCCCGGATTTGCCGGAAACGAGACCTTGCAACTCGCGGTCGGCGATGCCCGGTTGATGCTGCCCTATCTCGCTTTCGCAGGTCCCGTCACCGTGCTGCTGGCGCTGTCGAGCGCGCAGGGCCGCTTCGTGCTGACGGCATTTTCGCCGCTATTGTTCAACATCGCGCTGATTTCAGTGATGGTCGCGCTGTTCATTTGGCGGCAGGATCCAGGTTTCACCGCGGTTGTGCTGGCCGCCACCGTCGGCGCCGCCGGGCTGCTGCAATTGTTGATACTGGCGATGCGACACGGCGACGGCGTCGCGGCCCCGTTGCGCGTTGCCTTCGATCCTCCCATGCGCGGCTTCATCGCCAAGGCGATCCCCGGCATGGTCGCAAGCTCAGGCCCGCAATTGCTGGTCGTCGCTGGCGCGGTCATCGCATCAACGTCGCCGTCCGCGGTATCGTGGCTTTATTTCGCCAATCGCCTGGTCGAACTGCCGCTCGGCATTGTCAGCGTCGCCATGGGCACCGTGCTGGTGCCGGAAATGACGCGCGCGCTGCGCGGCGGTGATGCTAGTGCCCTCGCCAGCGCCGAATTGCGGGCGCTTGAACTCGCCACAGGGCTCGCGCTGCCGGCGATGCTCGGGTTGATCGTGATGAGCACACCGGTCGTGCGGCTGTTGTTCGAGCATGGTGCCTTCACCGTGTCGGACACCGCCGCGACCGCGCAGGCGCTGATATGGCTTGCGCTCGGCCTGCCCGCCCATGTGCTGGTGAAGTCGCTGTCGCCGGCCTTTTTCGCGCGCGAGGATACGCTGGCGCCACTGATCGCGATGCTCAAGGGCCTTGTGGTTGCGATCGTCTCTGCCGTGCTGCTCGGTCACTTCTTTGGCGCCACCGGGATTGCCGCCAGCGTCGCACTGGGGGCCTGGAGCAATGCGGCGAGCCTGATCCGGCGAGGTGCGGCGACCTTCGGGTTTTCAATCGATGCCGCCGCGCGCCGGCGACTGCCGCGGATCGCCGGGGCGGCGCTCGCGATGGGCGCGCTGTTGTGGTTGGCGATCTCGTTTATCCCGGCGCCCACGCATGGCCTTGCGCAGGCCGCCATTCTGGCGGTGTCGATTGCCGGTGGAATTGCGGCTTACGGCCTCTGTCTTGGCCTGTTCGGCGTGACGGGCTGGCGCGAAACGGTTAACGCCATCCGGCCGACAGAGCCCGGCGACTTGCGCGCTTAAGGCCCGCGTGGCAAACGACGGCGCGAAACAAGCAATCTGGAACACGGATCATGGTTGAACGGGTTTTTTCAGGCGTCCAGCCGACCGGCAATCTGCATCTCGGCAATTACCTCGGCGCGATCGTCAATTTCGTCAAATTGCAGGAGAGCTACAACTGTCTCTACTGCGTGGTCGATCTGCACGCCATCACGCAGCCGGTCGCAGTCTGGGGCGGCCCCACCGAGCTCGCGCGCAATACCCGCGAGGTGACCGCGGCGTTCATTGCCTCCGGCATCGACCCGAACAAACATATCGTTTTCAACCAGAGCCAGGTCTCGGGCCATGCCGAACTCGCCTGGCTGTTCAATTGCGTGGCGCGAATCGGCTGGCTCAACCGGATGACGCAGTTCAAGGAGAAGGCCGGCAAGGACCGCGAGAATGCGTCGATCGGGCTCTACGATTATCCGGTGCTGATGGCCGCCGACATCCTGCTCTATCGCGCCACCCACGTGCCGGTCGGCGAAGACCAGAAGCAGCATCTGGAGCTGTCGCGCGACATCGCGCAGAAATTCAACAACGACTTCGTCGACTCGATCCGCGGCCACGGCTTCAACGACGGCTTGTTCTTTCCGCAGCCGGAGCCTTTGATCACGGGACCGGCGACGCGGGTGATGAGCTTGCGCGACGGCACCAAGAAGATGTCGAAGTCGGACTCCTCCGACAACTCGCGCATCAACCTCACCGACGACGCCGACACCATCGCGCAGAAGATCCGCAAGGCGAAGACCGATCCGGAGCCGTTGCCGACGGAGGAAAAGGGGCTCGAGACGCGTCCCGAAGCCGACAATCTCGTCGGCATCTATGCGGCATTGTCGGGCCGCAGCAAGTCCGAGGTGCTGCGCGACTTCGGCGGCGGGCAATTCTCCAGCTTCAAGAATTCGCTGGTCGAACTCTGCGTGGCAAAACTGTCGCCGATCGCCGCCGAGATGAAACGGCTGGTGGCGGATCCCGGCCATGTCGATCGGATTCTGATCGACGGCGCCGACCGCGCGCGCGCGATTGCCGATGAGACCTTGAAGATGACAAAGGACATCGTCGGTTTCGTCCGCAAGCACTGAGTTTTTTGCGCTGCGAAGTATCGCTCAGGCGCGGCGCCGACGATGCTGGTTCCGGTTGATCGACGGTTGCGGCTTGCCGCAACCCTCTCCCAAAGGGGGAGGGAGTGTGGCAGCATACGCCGGATAGCTTGACGCGTTTTCTTCACGCGAACCGGTACCACCTCGCTTGAAAACGCTTTAGGCGCAGCACCGGGATATGCATGACCACCCAGCGACGAAGCTACGAGACGGGTCACAAGCCGAAATGTCTGGTTATCGTTGACGACACCGCGGAATGGGACCGCGCGGTCTATTACGCGAGCCGCTGGGCGATCCGGGCCGGCGGCGGCGTGGTGATGCTGCGCGATCATCGAACTCGAGGATCAGAACCAGCAATGGCTGGGGGTTGCCGACATCATGCGGGCGGAAGCGCAGGAAGCCGCCAACGAAGCGCTCGACCGCGCCGCCGGACGCGCCAACGGGATCGCCGCGATCACGCCGGAGCGGGTGATCCGCGAGGGCGACCCGACCGAGCAGATCCTCGACGTCATCGACAAGGATACCGATATCGCCATGCTGGTGCTGGCGGCCAATCCGGGGCCGGAAGGCCCCGGCCCGCTCGTTACCGTCATGGCCCAGGCGGTCGGCTCGTTCCCGATCCCGTCACCATCGTCCCGGCGATCTCAAGCGACGCCGAGATCGACGCATTGTCGTGAGCGCGATGCAGCCCCGGGAACCGGTGATTTGCGCCCCTTGACCGTGCCTTTGCCGTAGCCATCTGCTAAGCAGAAGCTCACGCGCCGGCCTTGAACCGGCGACGCCGGAGAAAACCATGTTTATTCAGACCGAAGCGACCCCCAATCCCGCCACGCTAAAATTCATCCCTGGCCGGCTTGTGCTCGACGGCGGCACCATGGAATTCGCCAACCGCGAGGCGGCCGCGCGCTCGCCGCTGGCCGAACGGCTGTTCGGCGTGCCCGGTGTCACCGGCGTGTTCTACGGCTCCGACTTCATCACCGTGACCAAGGACGATCAGCGACTGGCAGCATCTGAAGCCCGCGATCCTCGGCGCCATCATGGAGCACTACATGTCCGGCGCGCCGCTGCTCGCCGACGGCAGCGCTGCAAGCGACGAAGCGAGCGACGAGGAAGACGAGTTCTTCAACGAGGCCGATGCCGAGACGGTCGAAATGATCAAGGACCTGATCGAGACCAGGGTGCGGCCCGCGGTCGCCAATGACGGCGGCGACATCACCTTCCGCGGCTTCAAGGACGGCATCGTCTATCTGAACATGAAGGGCGCCTGCTCGGGCTGCCCGTCATCGACCGCGACGCTGCAGCACGGCATCCAGAATCTGCTGCGGCATTTCGTGCCCGACGTGGTCGAAGTCCGGCCGATGTGAGGAAGCGTTAGGATGGGCAAAGCGCAGCGTGCCCACCAGTCAATGTGAAGTATTTCTGTAGTCTCTGAGTGGCGGGCACGGCGCGAAGAGCGCCTTTGCCCACCCTGCGAATTTTACGCTGTTGGCTTTACGCCGCCGCTCCGATGCTTGCCGCCTCGGCCGCCGCCCGCTGCATGCTGGTGGACATTTCGCTTGTTACAACACTTTGCTCCTCGACGGCGGCTGCGGTCGAGGTCACATACTCGCTGACGGTCTGAATCGCTTGCTTGATGGAATTGAGAGCTTCAACAACGTCACCGGAGATACCGTTGAGATTTCCGATCTCCTGACCGATTTTGTCGGTGGCCTGCTTGGCTTGATTGGCGAGGCTCTTGACCTCGGAGGCGACAACCGCAAACCCCCTGCCGGCTTCGCCGGCGCGCGCAGATTCGATGGTGGCGTTGAGCGCCAGCAGATTGATCTGCCCAGTGATGTTTCCGATCAGATCGACGATGCTGCTCATCGATTCGGCCGCGGAGGTAAGGCGCTGCGCCTGCTGGTCGGCGGCTTCGACGCGATTGACGGCGGTGGCCGCGGTTTCCCTTGATTTGGACATCGCTTCGGAGATTTCGCGAACCGAAGCGTTCAGTTCCTCGGCGCCGGACGCCACCTGATCCATCATGCTGCTGACTTTTTCGCCCTTCAGGCGGGCGATTACCTGCGCCGTGGTGTCGGTTGCATACTTGACCACCTTGAACGGCTTGCCGTTCAGATCGAGGATCGGGTTGTAGGAGGCCTGTATCCAGACATCCCTGCCGCCCTTGGCGACCCGCTTGTATTCCGCGGCCTGGATATTCGCCGCGATTGAGGCTCGCCCAGAATTCGCGATATGGCGGCGCCCTCGCGCTCGGCAGCCTCAACGAACATGCTGTGGTGCGGCCCTTGATCTCTCCCAGAGAATAGCCGAGCGCGTTTAAGGAAATTGTCGTTCGCCGTGACGATCGTGCCATCCATATTGAACTCGATCACCGCCTGCGATTTTCCGATCGCAGCGATCTGCCCAGCGAAATCGGCGTTGCGCAGCTTCTGTTCGGTAACGTCGGTGGCGAACTTGACCACCTTGAACGGCTTGCCGGCGTCGTCGAGGATCGGGTTGTACGAAGCGAGGATCCAAACCTCCTTGCCGCCCTTGCCCAACCGCTTGAACTCGCCCGACTTGAAATCGCCGCGGTTAAGGCTTGCCCAGAACTCGCGATAGGCGCTGCTGTCACGCTCCTCGGACGCCACGAACATGCTGTGGTGCTTGCGCTCAATTTCAGCGGGCGAATAGCCGAGCGCGCTCAGGAAATTATCGTTGGCCGTGATGATGGTGCCGTCGAGATTGAATTCGATCACCGCCTGCGCGCGGCCGATCGCCGCGATCTTGCCGGCATCTCCCATGCCGCGAATTTTTTGCGCGGTGATGTCGGCCGCGAATTTGATGACTTTGTATGGCTTGCCGCCGCTGTCGAGGATCGGATTATAGGAGGCCTGAATCCAGACCTCCTTTCCACCCTTGCCGATCCGCTTGTACTCTCCGGCCTGATATTCGCCGCGATTGAGGTTGGCCCAGAATGCGCGATATTCCGCACTCTCGCGCAGTTCGGGCGCAACAAACATCGAATGATGCTTGCCCTTGATCTCTTCGAGTCGATAGCCCAGCGCGTCGAGAAAATTCTTGTTGGCGGTGATGACCGTTCCGTCGGTTTCAAATTCGATCACTGCCTGCGATTTACTGATAGCAACTGCCTGCGCCTGCGCGTTGCGTGCTGCCGAATTGCCTCGCAAGAAAGACATCGGGAAAATCTCCTTGGTGCCAGTATTAGAAGTGTCCAAGGCCACGGGTGCGATCGACGCGCGGGACTCGAAGGCCCATTTGCGAACCACACGACTTCTTGCCATTTCTTGGCTAATTTTCCATTAATTGAGGTAATTCAGTCAGTTACATCGATTAAAGGTTGCATGCCGCCCCGACGCTTCCGATTGATGGAACGAACGACGGAAATATTGGATGGGACGGAGCGCCGTCGCGGCAAGCTGCCGCGCAAAGCATGCTAAAATCGGATCATGCTGATCCTCGCCATCGATACAGCGCTTGATGCCTGCGCCGCTGGCGTTCTCGACACGGACGCCGGCGATCTGATCGCGCAGGAATCGCAGGCGATGAAGCGCGGCCATGCCGAAGCCCTGATGCCGCTGATCGCGCGTGTCATGAAGCAATCGGGGCTGCCGTTTTCAGCGCTCGATCGCATCGCCGCAACCACCGGCCCCGGTAGTTTTACCGGGCTGCGGGTCGGACTTTCCGCCGCGCGCGGGATTGCGCTTGCGGCCTCCAAGCCGGTGGTGGGTGTGACCACGCTGACGGCCTATGCCGCCCCCCTGGTCAGCGAACACGGCGAACATCCGGTGATCGCGGCGATCGATGCGCGGCACGATCATGTGTACTTCCAGGTGGTCGGCGGCGATGGCACCGCCTTGATCGCACCGCAGGTTGCACCGATCACCGAGGCGCTCGCGGCTTGGCGATTCGGGCCGCCGCTTCTGGTCGGCAATGCCGCCAAGATTCTCGCCGAGCGCTGGCCGGCGCATGCGGCGCCACCCTTCAAGGTCGATGCGCAATCGGCGCCCGATATCGCCTGGGTGGCGTGGCTCGGCGCCGCGGTCAATCCGGAAAACGCGCCGGCACGGCCCTATTATCTGCGCGCGCCGGATGCAAAACCTTCCAACGACATGCCGCCGCCGCCCGCGCAGCCGACCGCCTCATGATGAATTGGCTCTCCGAGCTTTGGAGTGGCGGCACGGTAGCGATCGAAGCCGCCACCTTGCGCGACGCGCCAAGGCTCGCCGAGCTTCACGGCGCCTCGTTTCATCGCGGCTGGGGCGAGAGTGAATTCGAGGGCATGATGCGCGAGCGCAATACGCTGGTGCATCGCCTGCGGTTGGGGCGAAGGACCATCGGCTTTGCGGTGTCGCGGATGGCGGCGGATGAAGCGGAGATATTGTCGATCGCGATCGACGCAGCCTATCGCGGCCGCGGCCTGTCCCGCGACCTGCTTTTGACCCATCTCGGCCATCTGGCAGGCCGAGGCGTACGCACCATATTCCTCGAGGTCGAAGAGAATAACCAGCCTGCGCGCGCCCTCTACGAACGGACCGGATTTGGCGTCGTCGGGCACCGCGAGCGCTATTACCGGCAGGCGAGCGGGGAACAATTGAACGCGCTTCTGATGCGCCGCGACTTGTCGTAAACTCTCGTGACTTGTCGTAAACTCTGTGGAGTGGCAGAAAGCGCGTTAGGCAAAGGACCCCATGACCGCCCTGAAATCCACGCCGGCCGTGAAAGCCACCGGAATAGAGGCGCGTTGCGCCGCTACCGGCATGCGCATGACCGAGCAGCGCCGCGTCATCGCGCGCGTGCTGGCGGAGGCCGTGGATCATCCCGATGTCGAGGAACTATACCGGCGCTGTGTCGCGGTCGACGACAAGATATCGATCTCGACGGTGTACCGCACCGTCAAGCTGTTCGAGGATGCCGGCATCATCGAGCGCCACGATTTTCGCGAGGGACGCGCCCGCTACGAGCAGATGCGCGACAGCCACCATGATCATCTGATCAATCTGCGCGACGGCAAGGTGATCGAATTCACCTCCGAAGAAATCGAGAAGCTGCAGGCCGAAATCGCCCGCAAGCTCGGCTACAAGCTGGTCGATCACCGGCTTGAACTTTATTGCATCCCCCTGGACGACGATAAGTCATGACCCATGGCGTTTTCGAGCGAAGTGGATGCCGGTTCGTGTGAAGAAAACGTGTCAACACAGAGACCAGCCGGTTGATCTCATCATCTTCGATTGCGACGGCGTGCTGGTCGACAGCGAGGTGATTTCCTGCCGAGCCCATGCGGAAACTCTGACGCGGCACGGCTACCCGATTACGGCCGATCAGGTGCTTGATCGTTTCCTCGGCCGCTCGATGCGTCAGGCAACACTCGAAGTCGAGGCCGAGTTGGGCCGCGGCCTGGCGGACGACTTCCACACCCAGGTTTATGCCGAGGTTTTCCGATTGTTCGCGGCTTCGTTAACAGCCATACCCCACATCGAGGAGGCGCTGGCCGCGATTGCGTTGCCCGTCTGCGTCGCATCGAGCGGCCCGCCGGAGAAGATCAGCGCCAGTCTCAATCGCGTCGGATTGTACGACCGGTTTGCACCGAACATTTTTTCGGCCTCCGAGGTGCGCAACGGCAAGCCGGCGCCGGATCTGTTTCTGTTGGCCGCCGCTCGGATGAAGGCGGCGCCCGATCGCTGTCTGGTGATCGAGGACAGCGTCGCCGGCATCGCGGGCGCGCGCGCCGCCGGGATGGCCGTGCTCGGCTTTTACGGCGGCAGCCACTGCCGGGAAGGATATGCCGAGACGCTTCGTGCCGCGGGAGCTGCGATGACCTTTGACGACATGCGACAATTGCCCGCTTTAATCGCGGGAATCGGGGCTGCGGCCGCGGCGATCTGACCGTCGCACCTCCGTCATTCCGGGATGGTGCGTCAGCACCAGACCCGGAATTTCGAGATTCCGGGTTCGCTTCGCACCCCGCAATGACGATACACGCTGGATTTTCGCACCCTTAGCCTATATTTGAGCAGCCTCTCACGCCGTCCAGGTTCCATGAAGCCGCCGCGCAAGCTGCATATCAAGTCATATGGCTGCCAGATGAACGTCTACGATGCGCAACGCATGGTGGACACGCTGGCGGGCGAAGGCTTCGTCGAAACGGCAAACGCCGACGACGCCGATCTCGTGATCCTCAACACCTGCCACATCCGCGAAAAGGCTTCCGAGAAGGTTTACTCGGAGCTCGGCCGGCTGCGCGCCGCCAAGGACGAGGCCGCACGAAACGGCCGGACGATGAACATCGCGGTGGCCGGCTGCGTCGCGCAGGCCGAAGGCGAAGAGATCATCCGCCGTGCGCCGGTGGTCGATGTCGTGGTCGGCCCGCAAAGCTATCACCATCTGCCAGAGCTTCTGGCGCGCGCCAAAAGCCAGGGACGTGCGATCGAGACCGAATTTCCCGTCGAGGACAAGTTCGGATTTCTGCCGCCGCCGCGGCCCGATACGATTCGCGCGCGCGGCATTTCATCCTTTGTCACCGTGCAGGAAGGCTGCGACAAATTCTGTACCTTCTGCGTGGTGCCCTATACGCGCGGCGCCGAGGTGTCGCGGCCGGTCGCAAAGATCGTCGACGACGTGATGCGGCTCGCCGACAATGGCGTGCGCGAAATCACGCTGATCGGACAGAACGTCAACGCCTATCATGGCGAGGGGCCGGACGGACAAAGCTGGCCGCTCGGCAAACTGCTTGCGCGGCTCGCCGAAATACCCGGCATTGTGCGCCTGCGCTACTCGACCAGCCATCCTTTGGATGTCGATGATTCGCTGATCGAGGCGCATCGCGACGTGCCCGCGCTGATGCCGTTCGTGCATCTGCCGGTGCAGTCCGGCTCAGACCGGATTCTCGCCGCGATGAACCGCAGACATACCGCGGCCGAATACCGCAAAGCCATCGACCGTTTCCGAAAAGTTCGCCAAGACATTGCATTTTCATCGGATTTTATCGTCGGTTTCCCCGGCGAGACCGAGGAAGATTTTTTGGCCACTCTCGCGCTTGTCACGCAAATCGGATACGCTGGCGCTTATTCGTTCAAATATTCGCCGCGGCCGGGCACGCCTGCGGCGGAGATGCGGGAGACGGTGTCAGCGAAAGACATGGACGAGCGATTGGTGCGGCTCCAGGGATTGATCGACAGCCAGCAATCGGCCTTCAACATGGCTGCGATTGGCAAGTCAGTCGATGTGCTGTTCGAGCGCGCCGCGCGTAATCCGGGCCAGATCGTCGGCCGCACCGCCTATCTACAACCGGCACACGTGATGGCCTCAGTCGACATTATCGGCCAGGTCGTGCCAGTACGAATCGAAAGCCTCGAGCGCTATAGCCTGCTCGGCGAACTCGCAACAAGCCCGGTGCATGCGCATGCCGCCCGGCCTGTCTCTTCTCACATCACCCACGGAGCCTGAACCCTTGCCAAAAAGCGCATCGGATTCGCCTTCGCTCGCCCCCAGCCGCAAATTTGACCGCGACATGCAGATCCCGCCCGAGACGCAGGTCGTCATCGATTTCGACGACAACCGCGCCGCTTCCGCCTTGGTCGGACCCTACGGACAAAATCTGGCGCTGATCGAGCGCCGGCTCGGCGTCGTCGTCGATTCCCGCGGCAACCACATCACCATCGCCGGCTCGCGCGACGGCTGCGACGCCGCACGGCGGGTGCTGGAGGCGCTCTATGCGCAGGCAGCGCAAGGGCAGGATCTGGCGCAAGGCGACGTCGAAGGCGCGATCCGCGCGGTGATCGCGCAAGGCTCGCTGTTCGAGTTCGATGCCAAGACGGCGAAGTCGGCATTCGAAACCATCAACCTGCGCAAGCGTCCGGTGCGGGCGCGCACCGCCGCGCAGGATTCCTATATCCGCGCGCTCAAGCGCCATGAGATGGTGTTCGGCATCGGTCCCGCCGGCACCGGCAAGACCTGGCTTGCGGTCGCCCATGCCGCCCAACTGTTCGAACGCAAGGAAGTCGACCGTATCATCCTGTCGCGCCCGGCGGTCGAGGCAGGCGAGCGGCTCGGCTTTTTGCCCGGCGATTTGCGCGAGAAGGTCGATCCGTACCTCAGGCCGATCTACGATGCGCTGTACGATCTGATGGATTCGCGCGTGGTCGAGCGCGCGCTGCAGGCCGGCGAAATCGAGATCGCGCCGCTCGCCTTCATGCGCGGCCGCACCTTGACCAACGCCGCCATCATCCTGGACGAGGCGCAGAACACCACCTCCATGCAGATGAAGATGTTCCTGACGCGGCTTGGCGAAAACAGCCGCATGATCATCACCGGCGATCCCTCCCAGGTCGATTTGCCGCACGGCCAGACCTCGGGCCTGGCGGAAGCCGCCAAGCTGCTCAACGGCGTCGAGGGCATCGCGCAAGTGAAATTCACCTCCGAGGACGTGATCCGCCACGAATTGGTGGCGCGGATTGTCGCAGCCTACGAAGGATCGCCGCAGCGGCCGGCAGCCGGCAAGCCGTGATCCGAAACTGAACGCGCGGCCGACGCGCGCTGGAGGCGACTTCAGGTCGCATAGAATTCTGTACGATGCCGAACTCAATCCTGCCCATCACCGAGGTTCTCGTCGTCGCCGACTGCTGGCACCATGAGCCTGACGCCGAGGCCGTGATCCACCGGGCCATTGCGGCTGCCGCGGAGGCCGTCGATCAGGACGTCGGCGAGGCCGAGCTCGCGGTGATGCTGACCGATGACGCCGGCATCCGCACCCTCAACAGCAATTGGCGCGGCATCGACAAGCCGACCAATGTGCTGTCGTTTCCGGCGCTGCAGCCGACCGGCGCGAGCCGCGAAGACGATGCGCCGCGCATGCTCGGCGACATCGCGATTGCCTACCAGACGATGCGAAAGGAAGCCGATGACGAACAAAAACCGTTCGATCATCATCTCAGCCATCTCGCGGTGCATGGTTTCCTGCACCTGATCGGTTACGATCACGAGACGGACGACGACGCCGAAGCGATGGAAACCCTGGAAGCGGAAATCCTGGCGCAACTCGGCATTCCCAATCCGTATGCGGATGGCGATGCGGAGAGGGAGCGGATGGATTGAGATGGCCGATTCCGAACCGACCCACGACAATCCGCGCAACACGCGCAATCTGCCCGCGGTGGTGCCGCCCGGCGAGGTTGCGCGTCCGATAGCCGAAAGCTGGCTGGCCCGCGCGATCCGTACGCTGTTCGGATGGAAGCCGGGCTCGGTCCGCGACGATCTGCAGGTCGTGCTCGATGCCTCCACCCCGGACGACGTCGGCTTCACCGCGGTCGAGCGCACCATGCTGCGCAACATCCTTTCGCTGCACGAGCGCCGCATCGCCGACGTCATGGTGCATCGCGCCGACATCGTCGCGGTGAAGCGCGACATTCTGCTCGGCGAATTGATGGACCTGTTCGAGAGCGCGGCGCATTCACGCCTGGTGGTCTATAACGAAACCCTCGACGATCCCGAAGGCATCGTTCACATCCGCGACCTCCTCGCCTTCATGACCGCAAAGGCGCGCGTGCCCGAGACAGCCAAGGCGAGACGCAAAAAGCCCTTCCCCGCGGGGCTCGACCTGCGCTCGGTCGACCTGGCGCTGCCGCTTGCGGACGCCAACATCATCCGGAAATTGCTTTACGTGCCGCCATCGATGCGCGCGATCGACCTGCTCGCACAGATGCAGGCCTCGCGCATCCATTTGGCGCTGGTGGTGGACGAATATGGCGGCACCGACGGCCTGGTTTCGATCGAGGATATCGTCGAGCAGATCGTCGGCGAGATCGACGACGAGCACGACAGCGACGAGCCGCCGGCGATCGTGCGGCAGGCGGACAATTCCTTTATCGCCGACGCCCGCGCCACGCTTGACGACGTCCGCTCCGTGATCGGCGAGGATTTTGTCACCGGTGAAGCCGGCGAAGAGGTGGAGACGCTCGGCGGCTACCTGGTCAGCCATGTCGGACGGCTGCCGGTGCGCGGCGAAGTCATCTCCGGTCCCGGCAATTTCGAGGTCGAGGTGCTGGATGCCGATCCGCGCCGCGTCAAGCGTCTGCGTATCGCCACCCGCAAGGAACGCCCCGCCCCGCGCACGCAGCGCGAGAGCCGCCGCCGCGAGGCGCCGTCCGACGCACCCCAGACGCCGCCCTCGGACAACCCGAGCCCGCCAGCCAGCGACGGGGCCGGCTCGCAGTGACCATGACAAATAAGCTCCGCGCCGCGGCTCTCTCGATCATCCTGACCTGGGGATGGAAACGCGCCGCCATCGCGCTATTGGCGGGCGCATTGTCGGTGCTGGCGATGGCGCCGTTCAACGCTTGGCCAGTGCTGTTCTTGACCTTCCCGGTGATGGTCTGGCTGATCGACGGCGCCGGCGCCGGGGAGTGGCGCGGGGTGCCGGCGGCGGCGCTTTCGGGTTGGTGGTTCGGCCTCGGCTATTTCGTGTTTGGACTATACTGGATCGGATATGCTTTCCTGGTCGATGCATCGACCTTCGCGTGGCTGTTGCCGTTTGCGATATTGGGGCTACCTGCCTATCTCGCGCTGTTCACCGCCTTCGGCTTTGCACTGGCGCGCCTGATCTGGACCCACGACGCCTCGCGCGTACTCGCGCTCGCCGCGAGCCTCACGATCGCCGAATGGCTGCGCGGCCAGCTGCTCACCGGCTTTCCCTGGAATGCGTTCGGCTACGCGCTGTCGGAGCCGTTGGCGCTGGCGCAGACGGCGTCGCTGATCGGCCTGTGGGGCATGACATTCCTGACTGTTGCGATTTTTTCGAGCCCCGCGGTGCTGATCGACGGCGGCTCGCGCGGGCGAAGCCCGTGGATCGCGCCGGTCATGGGCGTCGTCGTGCTGATCGCGATGGGCATCTTCGGGGTTATCAGGCTGTCGCTGCATCCGACCTCGAGCGTTGCCAACGCCAAGCTGCGGATCATGCAGCCCAACCTGCAGCAGGACGAAAAATTCAACTATTCCGCCAAAGCGGCAGTGATGCAGAAATATCTGACGCTTTCCGATCGCGCGTCGGGACCGGAATCCACCGGCGTGCGCGACGCCTCCATCCTGATCTGGCCGGAATCGGCGTTTCCGTTTTTCCTGACCCGCGCGGCGGACGCGATGGCGCAAATCGCCGAGCTGTTGCCCAAGGGCACGATCCTGATCACCGGTTCGGTGCGGGCGCCCGATCTGCCGCCGGGCACGCGCATCATCCGCGCCTATAATTCGGTCTACGTGATCGACCATGACGGCAGTGTGCTGTCGATTTACGACAAGCTGCATCTGGTGCCGTTCGGCGAATTCCTACCGTTCCAGGACCTAATGGAAAAGTTCGGCTTCATGCAGCTTACCAAGGTTTACGGCGGTTTCATTCCGGGCACGGTGCGCCGGACGCTGGCAATACCGGGCGCCCCGCGGGCGCTGCCCTTGATCTGCTACGAAGCGATCTTTCCCGCCGACCTCGCCGCGCGCGACGACCGTCCCGGCTGGATCGTCAATCTGACCAATGACGGCTGGTTCGGCATCTCGACCGGACCGTACCAGCATCTCGCAGCAGGCGCGGCTGCGCGCGATCGAGCAAGGATTGCCGGTGGTGCGCGCCGCGAATACCGGCATTTCCGCCGTGATCGATCCGCTGGGGCGGATTGTCGCACGGCTCGGTCTCGGCGTTGAGGGCGTGCTGGATTCCACCTTGCCGGCGGCGATTGCGCCGACCATCTATGCGCGCTTCGGCGACATTCCGGTCGCCATCATTGTCGCCATCGCCCTGATGTTCGTGGTCCGGCGGCGCGTCGCGAAGCTTCACTGACGAATGTGGTGATTTGAAACTTCGCAAACGATGCGATGCGGCCCTGTGTGACCAACTTCGGATTCGGGGGGGCTGATCGCATATTCGGGCTTTTTTCCGGTTGCCTGTGAAAATTCCTACTGTTGACAGACCGACCGACGCCGTTCGCATTGTTCGGCCAGAAAAAGATCCAGTCAGTTCATTGCTCAAATTTGCTGCAATTTTTCCCGACCCTCTGAGCAGACCTCCGAGCAAGATTTGACGGTGTTTGGTGCCTGCGGCGTG
Source organism: uncultured Alphaproteobacteria bacterium (assembly GCA_963713785.1). Taxonomy (GTDB): domain Bacteria; phylum Pseudomonadota; class Alphaproteobacteria; order Rhizobiales; family Xanthobacteraceae; genus Bradyrhizobium. Next base: position 187,999 of record CAVQNB010000006.1, on the reverse strand, counting down.
CTGCTTTTTCGTGCGCCTCATCCCCAGGCCTGGAGGAGTGTTGGAGATGTCGACCAAAGCGCCCAACCCTGTTGACAAATATGTCGGCAGTCGCGTGCGCATGCGCCGCATCATGCTGGGCATGAGCCAGGAGAAACTCGGCGAAGCCCTGGGCCTCACCTTCCAGCAGATTCAGAAATACGAAAAGGGCACCAACCGGGTCGGGGCCAGCCGCATCCAGCAGATCTCCGAAATCCTGCAGGTTCCGGTCTCGTTTCTGTTCGAGGGAGGACCAAGCGGCACCGCGAGCGGCGATGGCTTTAGCGAAGGCACCTCGCCGGCTTACATCTCCGATTTTCTCGCGACCTCGGAAGGACTGGCGCTGACCCGTGCCTTCACGCGCATCACCGACGCCAAGCTCCGCCGCAGCATCGTCGATCTGGTCGAACAGATCGCCGCGCGCGATGCCGCCGAGAAAGCCCGAGAAGCCGCCGAGAAGGCGTGAAGCCTGCAATCGGGCGCAATGCGGCATTGACGCGCCCGACGACGCGGGGGCATGACAATGCGTCCTTCAAGCCCGACCACGGCATGCCGATGACCGCCGCTTCCTTTGATTCAAAAGCCATTCTTGACGGCATCCGCCGCTGGGTCGAGATCGAAACGCCGACCGAAGCGCCCGGCAGGTCAACAAGCTCGCCGACCTCGTCGCCGACGGCTATCGCGACTTGCCGGCCAGCATCGAGCGCATCGCGGGGCGTGACGGATGCGGCGATCATCTGGTGGCGCGCTCGTCGTGGGGCCAGGACAAGCCGGGAATCCTGGTGCTCAGTCATCTCGACACCGTGCACCCGATGGGCTTCATCGAGCGCCTGCCGTTCAAGGTCGAGGGCGACAGCGCGTTCGGCCCGGGCATCTACGACATGAAGGGCGGCGCCTATCTCGCCTACCACGCGTTCCGGCAGCTCTGTGCGACGGCGGCGGGCGTCGACGCTCGGCGTCACCCAGCTCTACGTCTCCGACGAAGAGATCGGCAGCCCGACCTCGCGCGCGCTGATCGAGGCCGAGGGGCGCAAGGCCAAATATGTGCTGGTGACCGAACCCGCCCGCGACGGCGGCAAGATCGTCACCGGACGCAAGGGCGTCGCGCGGTTCGAGATCTTCATCAAGGGCGTGCCGGCGCATGCCGGCACGCGGCCCGGCGACGGCCGCAGCGCCATCCGCGAACTCGGCAACATCATCCAGACGCTGGAGGCCATGAACGATCTTGCGCGCGGCGTCACCGTCAATGTCGGCGTCGTCAGAGGCGGCACCAAGCCGAACGTCATTGCCGAAGAGGCCTATGCCGAGGTCGACATGCGCGTCCCGACCATCGCCGACGCCGACGAACTGGTTCCGAAAATCCTCGATCTGAAATCACGCACCGAAGGCGTCAGCGTCAAAGTCGTCGGCGAGCTGAACCGTCCGCCCTACGAGAAGAGCAATGCGGGCGCCGCACTCTACGAGCATGCCAGGACGCTCGCCGCCGAGATCGGCTTCGATCTCGTCGATACCCGCACCGGCGGCGGCTCCGACGGCAATTTCACCGCGCCCCATACCGCGACCCTCGACGGCCTCGGCGTCGACGGCAAGGGCGCGCATACCCATTACGAGCAGATGTACATCTCGTCGATCGAGCCGCGCGCGCGGCTGTTGTACCGGCTGTATCAGACGCTGCGATGAGCGTTGCATCCGGCAAAAGCGCTGCCCGCAGCGCGTCCGTCCGATGATGGCGCCGCCGCTCATGCGCACGGCGCGTTCTTCGGCCGCCGCAAGGGGCACCGGCTGCGTTCGCATCAGGCCGATCTGATCGAACATTTGCTGCCGCGCCTGGCGCTCGACATTTCCAGCCCGGCCCCGTCCGATCTCGCCACCCTGTTCGATCCGCCAGCCGACGAGGTCAGGCTCGAGATCGGATTTGGCGGCGGCGAGCATCTGACCGCGGAAGCGCTGCGCCTTTCCCAACACCGGTTTCATCGGCTGCGAGCCCTACGTCAACGGCATGGCCAAGATCCTGACCCAGATCGAGGCGCACAACATTGGCAACATTCGCCTGTTCGCGGGCGACGCCACTGAGCTTTTGGCATGGGTGCCGCCGCGCTCGATCGCGCGGATCGACCTGATCCATCCCGATCCCTGGCCGAAGCGGCGGCACTGGAAGCGGCGCTTCGTGCAGGACGCGACCATTGCCGCGATGGCGCGCGCGCTTGAAGCCGCACGGCGAATTTCGCTTCGTCAGCGACATCGACGATTACTGCGCCTGGACGCTGGCGCATCTTGCGCGCTCGCCCGATTTCGTCTGGACGGCCGAGCGCGCCAGCGATTGGCGCTTGCCCTGGGACGGCTACACCATGACGCGCTACGGCCGCAAAGCCGAGCGCGAAGGCCGTGTCACGGCCTATTTGCGATTTCGCAAAGTCGGCTGAAGCCTAACGGCTCTTCCAGAACTGCACCACCCGCTCGGCGGTCGAGGGCATCAGCCGCGCAAAATTGGTCCGCGCCGCCTCGAGGTCGGCCGGCGCCGGCACGCGGTTCGGCCCGAGCCGCAGCAGCATCAAGGCGCGCACGGTGGCCCATTCGAGCCCGATGGTCTTGCCGACGATCAGGATCGGATCGTGGCGGTCGCCCGAGATCAGACGGTCGAGCGTTGCGATCTTCACCCCCGACATCGCCGACAGCGCCGCGACCGATTCCTCGTATCGATGGCTCTTGGCGAAACCGAGCAGCGCGCCTTCGTTGAGATAGCCGTCGCGATGCAGCGCCAGGATGGTGTGCTGCGCCGGCACGAAATCGCGGCGGCTTTCGACTTGCTCGGGCGCTCCGGAAATCTCGGCCATCGCCTGCTTGATCGCCGCCTGCCGCGCCGGGCTTGACCACCTCGAACAGGCGCCGGCGGATGACGTCGATCGATCCCGCCAGTAATTCCTTCAAAAGCTCGCTGGACAGATCGTCTCTTTGACCAACCTTGAGCGTCAGCACGCCATCGTGGCCGGCGCGCTTGATCAGTGTCGAATATCCGTCTTCGGAAAAATGCGCCCCCGCATTGCCGGCGGCGCGCCGGACCACATCGCGGTCGCCACGGCGCACCAGCACGTCGGTGAGGTCGGTCGACAGCGTCGGCCGCTCCGACATGGCCAACAGATGCCCCTGGCCCTTGACGCGCGCGATCTCGACCAGCGCGGTCTCGTCGAGCACAGGCGAGCGGCGCAACAACGGCCCGGCAATCGCGATTTCATTCTCGCGCGCAAGCTGCCCGACCAATTCGCGCGGCGCGTTGGCGATGAGCGACATTCGCTCGGCGAGCTCGACTCGCGCGGCAAGTTCGGCGTGCGGAACGAGATCGATCAGCAAGCCGTCGAACAGATCGACGTGATCGGAGCTGAGCTTGGCTGCATCCTGGAAGAACAGCTCGGCGATCCGGCGTGCGACTTCGGCGCGGCGCTGGGGATCGCCATGCCTGACGATCTCATCGAGCCCTGGAATTTGCGACGTGGCGGCTGTCATCAACACACTCAGGACCGGGCGCGTCGCCTGACGGTGTTCCGGGGAGTCCGGGACACCCGTTTCCCGGCAATTTAGGCGGGCTTCGTGAAGGAAGGGTTAGGTTCGAAAGCACCCGCAGCGGCCGCAAAATCGCACGTTTTGGCCTCGCAGGCCTTGCCGGATCGGGGCAAAACCGCTATATCGGCAGCAACTTAATGTTCTCATACGATCGCGTATTGAGAGTGGGCCCCACCGGACCCGCTCTTTTTTATTACCTGAACGGACCTGGCGGAGCCAAAGTCCGTTCAGCCTCATAACCCAAAGCAAGATAGACCGATTTTGACGCTGGACATGACCGATCCGATCGCTGGTTCCGTGGGCACCGATCTTTTGGCCGAGCCGCGCCTGGTGGTGGAACCGGGCATGGCGGCGCGGGTGTCGGCGGTCGCTGCTCCGGTATTGCAGGGCATGGGCTACCGGCTGGTCCGGATCAAGATTTCGGGCGAAGCGGGCTGCACCGTCCAGATCATGGCGGAACGGCCGGACGGTTCGATGCAGATCGAGGATTGCGAAGCGATATCGCGGGCGCTATCTCCGGTGCTCGACATTGCCGATCCGATCGACCGCGCCTATCGGCTGGAAATCTCCTCGCCGGGGATCGACCGGCCGCTGGTGCGCCGCTCCGATTTCGAACGCTACGCCGGCCATCTCGTGAAAATCGAAATGGCGGTCGCCCATCAAGGCCGCAAGCGCTTCCGCGGCACGCTTGCTGGCGTCGAGGGCCAGGCGGTGCGCTTACATAGCGATGACGCACGCGAAGGCGAAGATGCCGACACGCTGCTGGTGATGGAGGATATTGCGGAAGCAAGACTGGTCTTGACCGACGAACTGATCGCGGAATCGATGCGGCGCGGCAAGGCCGCCGAGCGCGAGCTCAAGCGCAGTCTCGGGCTCGAGCCGCCGCCCCCGCCGCACGCCAAGAACTTGAAGCCGCAAAAAAAGAATCCGAAGCCGCAGAAAAAAACGGTTCCGAAGAACACCAAGCAACACCGCCTCACTGCTGCAAAAGCGCGCACAGGCGAATTCGATTCTACCGAGGGAGACTAAATCATGGCAGTCAGCGCCAACAAACTCGAACTGCTGCAGATCGCGGACGCGGTTGCGCGCGAGAAATCGATCGATCGTGGCATCGTCATCGCGGCGATGGAAGACGCCATCGCCAAGGCGGCGCGCGCCCGCTATGGCAGCGAGACCGACGTGCACGCCGAGATCGACGCCAAAAAGGGCGAGCTTCGACTGTCGCGCCATATGCTGGTGGTCGAATTGGTCGAGAATTCGGCCAACCAGATTTCGCTGGTCGACGCGCAACGCGCCAATCCGGGCGCGCAGGTCGGCGACACCATCGCGGATACGCTACCGCCGCTGGAATATGGCCGCATCGCCGCACAATCGGCCAAGCAGGTGATCGTACAGAAAGTGCGCGAGGCCGAGCGCGACCGGCAATATCAGGAATTCAAGGACCGCATCGGCGATATCGTCAACGGCATCGTCAAGCGCGTCGAATATGGCAGCGTTATCGTCGATCTCGGCCGCGGCGAAGCCATCGTGCGGCGCGACGAGATGCTGCCGCGCGAGGTGTTTCGCAACGGCGACCGCGTCCGCGCCTATATTTTCGACGTGCGGCGCGAGACCCGCGGGCCCCAGATTTTCCTCTCCCGCACCCATCCGCAATTCATGGCCAAGCTGTTCGCGCAGGAAGTGCCGGAAATCTATGACGGCATCGTCGAGATCAAGGCGGTGGCCCGCGATCCCGGCTCGCGCGCGAAAATCGGCGTGATTTCGCGGGATTCCTCGGTCGATCCGGTCGGCGCCTGCGTCGGCATGCGCGGCTCGCGCGTGCAGGCCGTGGTGAACGAGCTACAGGGCGAAAAGATCGACATCATTCCGTGGTCGCCTGATATCGCAACCTTCGTGGTCAACGCGCTGGCGCCCGCCGAAGTCGCCAAGGTCGTGATCGACGAAGATCGCGAGCGGATCGAGGTCGTGGTTCCCGACACCAACAACCAGCTCTCGCTGGCGATCGGCCGGCGCGGCCAGAATGTGCGGCTGGCCTCGCAACTGACCGGCTGGGACATCGACATCCTGACCGAGCAGGAAGAATCCGAGCGCCGCCAGGCCGATTTCGAGAATTCCACGCGCGTGTTCATGGAAGCGCTCAATGTCGACGAGGTGGTCGGACAATTGCTGGCGTCGGAAGGCTTTACCTCGGTCGAGGAGCTCGCGCTGGTCGACGTCAAGGAACTGGCCGGGATCGAAGGTTTCGACGACGAAACCGCCACCGAACTGCAGAACCGGGCCCGCGAATATCTGGAGCAGCTCGAAAACGAGCTCGAAAGCAAGCGCAAGGAGCTCGGCGTCGAGGACGCGTTGAAGACCGTGCCCGGCGTGACCTCGAAGATGCTGGTGAAGTTCGGCGAGAGCGACATCAAGACGGTCGATGATCTCGCCGGTTGCGCCACCGACGATCTGGTCGGCTGGACCGAACGCAAGGAAGGCGGTGAGCCGACCAAGCATCCCGGCATCCTCGATCCCAACGAAATCTCGCGTGACGACGCCGAGCGGCTGATCATGCAGGCGCGGGTCAAGGCCGGCTGGATCAGCGAGGCCGATCTCGCCAAGGAACCCGAGGCGGCCGAGGCCGCCGAAGACCAGCCCGTTCAGGCATAAGGAGATGCTGCCCGGATGCTCGCCTTGGCTGACCCCGATCTCGACAACGGCCCGCGGACCCAAAAGTCCGCGACGATGCGGATGTGCGCGGTCCGCCGTGAGGTGCGCCCGATCGACGAGTTGATCCGGTTTGTGATCTCGCCGTCGGGCGAAGTGGTTCCGGATATCAAGCGCAAGCTTCCCGGCCGCGGCCTCTGGGTCTCGGCGTCGCATCGCGCGGTTGCGGAAGCGGTCAGGCGTAACCATTTTAGCCGAGGCTTCAAACGTGACGTTCGCGCGGCGGCGACGCTTGCCGACGATACGGAATCCCTTTTGGTGCGTAGCACCATCGATGCACTGGCGATCGCCGCCAAGGCCGGCCAGGTCGTATCCGGCTTCTCCAAGGTCGAGGCCCTCCTCGGCGGACCGCGCGAGGCGGCGATCGAGGCCCTGATCCATGCCTCGGACGGGGCCAGCGACGGAATCCGCAAATTGGATGCGTTAGCCCGGCAAAATCCCGGAAATATTGGTAAATCCGGCGAATTTTCGATGGTCACCGCGCTGACATCGGCACAATTGGATTTGGCACTGGGCCGGTCAAATGTGATACATGCTGCGCTGCTCGCGGGCCCGGCGAGCAAGACATTCCTGTCGCGCAGCCAGATCCTGGTCCGATACCGGACGGCGGACGACGACAAGACTGCCGGCGCAGCGGGCACGAATTCTAACTGACGAAGACTTGTATCAATCGACGGTGCGGCGACGCACGACGCTAACGAAGATTAGGACTGCTGAATGGTGGATAGTAAAACGTCTGGCGACAAGCCACTGAGTGTCCCGAGCAAGACCTTGACGCTCAAGCCGCGCGTCGAGACGGGCACCGTGCGCCAGAGCTTCAGCCATGGCCGGACCAAGCAGGTGGTGGTCGAAAAGCGCGGCAAGCGCCGCGTGCCAGGCGAAGCCGCGCCCGAAACACACGCGCCCGAGCCGGTCGCAGCCAAGGCAGCGCCCGCGAAGGCGCCGCTCGCGCGCACCCCCGCCGCCCCGCCGGCGCAGCCGCGCAACACTTCCGGCGTCGTGCTGCGCACGCTGACCGAGGACGAGCGTTCGGCGCGCGCCAGCGCGCTCGCCGACGCCAAGGTCCGCGACATCGAAGAGCGCAAGATCGCGGAGGAAGAAGCCAAGCGCCGCGCCAGCCGCGAAGGCATCGAGCAGGCCGAGCGCGAAGCCGCCGAAGCCCGCCGCAAGGCCGAAGAAGAGCGCCATCGGCACGATGAGGAAGCCAAGCGCAAGGCCGAGCTCGAAGCCAAGAAGCGCTTTGGCGAAGCCGAGACGACGACCCCCCGCCCGGCGGCAGCAGCACCAGCGGCCCGCCCGGCGGCAGTCCCTGCCAGCCGTGCGCCAAGCATCGCCGTCGAGGTCGAGGAAGATGAGGGTCCCCGTCAGGTTCGCCGCGGCCCCGGAGGCGCCTTGCGTCCCGCCGCTGCACCGAAAACCACCGCCAAGCCGGCGCCGCAGAAGCAGCGCGGACGCCTGACGCTGGTCACCGCCCTCAATGCCGATGACGTGCGCGAGCGCTCGATCGCGTCGTTCCGCCGCCGCACCCAGCGGCTGAAGGGACATGCTGCGAACGAGCCGAAGGAGAAGCTGGTTCGCGAAGTGATCATCCCGGAGGCCATCAATATCCAGGAACTCGCCAACCGCATGTCCGAGCGCGCGGTCGACGTCATCCGCCTTCTGATGAAGCAGGGCGCGATGCACAAGATCACCGACGTGATCGATGCCGATACCGCCCAGCTGATCGCCGAGGAAATGGGCCATACCGTCAAGCGCGTCGCCGCATCGGACGTGGAGGAAGGCCTGTTCGACATCGTCGACAATTCCACCGATACCGAGCCGCGTTCGCCTGTCGTGACCGTGATGGGCCATGTCGACCACGGCAAGACCTCGCTGCTCGACGCGCTGCGCCACGCCAATGTGGTCTCCGGTGAAGCCGGCGGTATCACCCAGCATATCGGCGCCTATCAGGTGACCTCGCCGGAAAGCGGTAAGAAGATCACCTTCATCGACACGCCGGGCCACGCCGCGTTTACCGCGATGCGCGCCCGCGGCGCCAAGGTGACCGACATCGTCGTGCTGGTGGTCGCGGCCGATGACGGCGTGATGCCGCAGACGGTGGAAGCGATCAACCACGCCAAGGCGGCGAAGGTCCCGATGATCGTGGCGATCAACAAGATCGACAAGCCCGACGCCAAGCCGGAACGCGTCCGCACCGAACTCTTGCAGCACGAGGTGCAGGTCGAATCGCTCGGCGGCGACGTCGTCGACGTCGAGGTGTCGGCCAAGAACAAGACCAATCTCGACCGGCTGCTGGAAATGATCGCCCTGCAGGCCGACCTGCTCGACCTCAAGACCAATGCGGAACGTCCCGCCGAAGGCACCGTGATCGAAGCCAAGCTCGATCGTGGCCGCGGCCCGGTCGCAACCGTGCTGGTGCAGCGTGGCACGCTGCGGGTCGGCGACATCGTCGTGGCCGGCGCCGAAATGGGCCGCGTTCGTGCGCTGATTTCCGATCAGGGCGAGACCATCGATGCGGCCGGTCCCTCGGTGCCGGTCGAAGTGCTCGGCTTCAACGGACCGCCGGAGGCCGGCGATCGTCTGGCGGTGGTCGAGAACGAAGCCCGCGCGCGTCAGGTCACGAGCTACCGCGCCCACCAAAAGCGCGAGAACGCGGCTGCCTCGATTTCCGGCATGCGCGGCTCGCTCGAGCAGATGATGTCGCAGCTCAAGACCTCGGGCCGCAAGGAATTCCCGCTGATCGTGAAAGCCGACGTGCAGGGTTCGCTCGAAGCGATTTTGGGATCGCTGGAAAAACTCGGCACCGAGGAAGTCGCCGCCCGCATCCTGCATGCCGGCGTCGGCGGCATTTCGGAATCCGACGTCACGCTAGCGGAAGGTTTCAATGCCGCGATCATCGGCTTTTCCGTCCGCGCCAACAAGGAGGCGGCCGCCGCCGCCAAGCGCAACGGTATCGAAATCCGCTACTACAATATCATCTATGACCTTGTGGATGATGTGAAGAAAGCTATGAGCGGCCTTCTTGCGCCCACTTTGCGCGAGACCATGCTGGGCAACGCACAGATCCTGGAGGTTTTCAACATTTCCAAGGTCGGCAAGGTTGCGGGCTGTCGGGTCACCGACGGCACGGTGGAACGCGGCGCCAATGTCCGGCTGATCCGCGACAATGTCGTCGTGCACGAAGGCAAGCTCTCGACACTGAAGCGCTTCAAGGACGAAGTGAAGGAAGTCCAGGCCGGCCAGGAATGCGGCATGGCGTTCGAGAATTACGGCGACATGCGTGTCGGCGACGTTATCGAGTGTTATCGCGTGGAGACGATCCAGCGCTCGCTGTAAGTCCAAACCTTACGAGTGCTCGGGATTTCAAACCAACCCGTGATGCCCCGCGAAAGGCGGGGCATCCGGTAGTTGCCGAAATAAATTTTGGACGAGGAATATCGGATCACCCGCTTTGCGCGAGTGATGACGACAATTGGGATTTGATAATGCCCCGCTACAACCAGAAGAAGGGCGCCGCACCCAGCGGTTCGCAGCGACAATTGCGCGTCGGCGAAGCCGTACGCCATGCGATTGCCGACATTCTCGCGCACGGTAGCGTCCACGACCCCGATCTCGAAGGCCACATCATTACGGTGCCGGAGGTTCGGATGTCGCCAGACCTCAAGCTTGCGACCATTTATGTGATGCCGCTCGGCGGACGCGACACCGACATCGTGATCGCGGCGCTTGAGCGCAACAAGAAATTCCTGCGCGGCGAAGTCGCGCAGCGCGTTAACCTGAAATTTGCCCCTGATGTCCGCTTCCGGGTTGACGAACGATTCGATGAAGCGGAACGAATAGAGAAATTACTGCGAACACCTGCGGTGCAAAGAGACCTCGCATCAGATCAGGACAAAAAGCGATGAGCGTGACCCCCGCAAACGGCGCGATCGACTCGCCAAATACCGAGTCGCATGCTGCGCAAAAAAATATTTTTACCGAGGTGCCGCGTGATGATTCGCGGCGCACCAACAACGATCCGCGCGAGGCCAAGCAGCCGCGGCAGAACAATCAACCGCGCCGCGACAAGCGCGACATCCATGGCTGGATCGTGCTCGACAAGCCGATCGGCATGACCTCGACGCATGCCGTCGCCGTGGTCAAGCGTCTGTTCCAGGCCAAGCGCGCGGGCCACGCCGGCACGCTCGATCCGCTCGCCTCCGGCGGGCTGCCGATCGCGCTTGGCGAAGCCACCAAGACGGTCCCCTATGTGATGGACGGCCGCAAGCGCTATCGCTTCATGGTGGCATGGGGCGAGGAGCGCGACACCGACGACACCGAAGGCCGGGTCACCCATACGAGCAAAATGAGGCCGACGGCAGAGGCGATCCGGGAGCTGCTGCCGCGCTTCACCGGGTTGATCGAACAGGTCCCGCCGAAATACTCCGCCATCAAGGTCCAGGGCGAGCGCGCCTACGACCTGGCGCGCGACGGCGAACAGGTCGAATTGGCGCCGCGGCCGGTCGAGATTCACCATTTATCCCTTATGAATCAACCAGATAAAGACATCGCCCTATTCGAAGCCGAATGCGGCAAGGGAACCTATGTCCGGGCGCTCGCCCGCGATATCGGCCGCATTCTTAACTGTTACGGCCATATCTGCGGGCTGCGCAGGACCCTGGTCGGACCGTTCGGCGAAAACGACATGATTCCGCTGGAACAGTTGGAGGCTTTATGCGATAGAGCCGCGTCTGGCGAGGGCAGCCTCGCCGACGCGCTTTTGCCCGTTGAGACCGCGCTGGACGACATCCCGGCACTGGCCGTCACTCGGGCTGATGCGGCAAGGCTCCACAGGGGCCAGGCCGTTTTGTTGCGCGGACGGGATGCGCCCAATAGTAGCGGCACAGTCTATGTCACGGTGGCAGGCCGTCTTCTGGCGCTTGCCGAAATTGGCAATGGCGAACTCATCCCCAAGCGTGTGTTCAACCTGACCGGGATGACTGCCAGTTCCGGTCGCAACGAGAGAATGTGACGATGTCGATTACCGCCGAACGCAAAGCGGAAGTCATCAAGACCAATGCCACCAAGGCCGGCGACACCGGCTCGCCCGAGGTTCAGGTCGCGATCCTGTCGGAACGCATCAACAACCTCACCGGGCACTTCAAGAACCACGTCAAGGACAACCATTCGCGTCGCGGTCTTTTGAAGCTCGTGTCGACGCGCCGCTCGCTTCTCGACTATCTCAGGAGGACGGACGAGGCGCGTTATAAGGCGCTGATCGAGAAGCACAACATTCGTCGTTGAGCTTGTTCGAGTTTGCGCGCGCCAGTTAGCGCGCGCTTTTTGCATGATCGTTTGGAATCGCTTTTCGCGGTTTTTGGAAAACGATCCTGCGCAAGAGCATGATCCTAAACAGCGGAAAGAGCTTTCCGAACGGACTGTGCTCAAACGTACAACGTCCAGCAGCAATTCGGCCGCTGGACGTGACGGGCACGATGCCCGTGATTAGCGAAAGGATGGACGCCATCCGAAACATCAAAACCATGGCAGGATCGCCGGACGCTGATTTGATTCGATCAGCGTCCCGCAATCTTGCGCATGGTTTTTGTGTTTTTGAGGCGCGTCCATGCCTTTCGTGAACCCATGAAAGAAGACCACTATGTTCAATATTCATTCAGTCGAGATCGACTGGGGCGGACGCCCCCTCAAGCTTGAAACCGGAAAGATTGCCCGTCAGGCCGACGGGGCCGTGCTGGCGACCTATGGGGAAACCGTCGTGCTCGCGACCGTCGTGGCGGCCAAGACTCCACGCGAGGGCGTCGATTTCCTGCCGCTGACCGTCGACTACCAGGAAAAGACCTATGCCGCGGGCCGCATTCCCGGCGGCTATTTCAAGCGTGAGGGACGGCCTACCGAAAAGGAAACCCTGGTTTCCCGCCTGATCGACCGTCCGGTCCGCCCGCTGTTCGTCGATGGCTGGCGCAACGAGACCCAGGTGATCATCACCACGCTGTCGCACGACATGGAGAACGATCCCGACGTGCTCGCGATGGTGGCGGCGTCCGCGGCGCTGACGCTGTCGGGCGTGCCGTTCAAGGGTCCAATTGGCGCTGCGCGCGTCGGCTTCGCCAACGACGAATATGTGCTGAACCCGACGCTGGACGAAATGACCGAGACCCAGCTCGACCTCGTCGTCGCCGGCACCGCGGACGCCGTGCTGATGGTCGAATCGGAAGCCAAGGAGCTCAACGAAGAGATCATGCTGGGTGCGGTGATGTTCGGTCACCGGCACTTCCAGCCGGTGATCAAGGCAATCATCGAGCTTGCCGAAAAGGCAGCAAAGGAGCCGCGCGAGGTCAAGATCGCCGATGAAAGCGCGCTGGAAAAGGAAATGCTCGGCTTGATCGAGCAGGAGCTGCGCAAGGCCTATGCGATCCCGATCAAGCAGGACCGCTATGCCGCGGTCGGCGCCGCCAAGGAAAAGGTGATGGCGCATTACTTCCCGGAAGGGCAGGAACCGAAATACGACAAGCTGCGCATCGCTGGCGTATTCAAGGAGCTGGAAGCCAAGATCGTTCGCTGGAACATCCTCGACACCGGCAAGCGGATCGACGGGCGCGACGTCAAGACCGTGCGCAACATCATCGCCGAAGTCGGCGTGTTGCCGCGGGCCCATGGCTCGGCGCTATTCACCCGCGGCGAGACCCAGGCGATGGTCGTGACCACGCTCGGCACCGGCGAGGACGAGCAGTATATCGACGCGCTGTCGGGAACGTACAAAGAGACATTCCTGCTGCACTACAACTTCCCGCCCTATTCGGTCGGCGAAACCGGACGGCTGGGCGGCACCAAGCGCCGCGAGATCGGCCACGGCAAGCTCGCCTGGCGCGCGATCCACCCGGTGCTGCCGCCGCATCACGAATTCCCCTACACGGTGCGCGTGGTCTCGGAGATCACCGAGTTCGAACGGCTCCTCGTCGATGGCTTCCGTCTGTGGCGCCTCGCTGGCGCTGATGGATGCCGGCGTGCCGCTGAAGCGGCCGACCGCGGGTATCGCGATGGGCCTCATCCTGGAGGGTTCGCGCTTTGCGGTGCTCTCGGACATCCTGGGCGATGAGGATCATCTCGGCGACATGGACTTCAAGGTCGCCGGCACCGATCAGGGCATCACCTCGCTGCAGATGGACATCAAGATCGAGGGCATCACCGAAGAGATCATGAAGGTGGCGCTCGGCCAGGCCAAGGAGGGGCGCGTCCACATCCTCGGCGAGATGTCCAAGGCCTTAACCGCCGCGCGCGCCGAACTCGGCGAATATGCGCCGCGCATCGAGACCTTCAAGATCGCCACCGACAAGATCCGCGAAGTGATCGGCACCGGCGGCAAGGTGATCCGCGAAATCGTCGAGAAGACCGGCGCCAAGGTCAATATCGAGGATGACGGCACCGTGAAGGTCGCCTCCAACGACGGCGAGGCGATGAAGGCCGCGATCAAGTGGATCAAGTCGATCGCTTCCGATCCGGAAATCGGCCAGATCTATGACGGCACCGTGGTCAAGGTGATGGAGTTCGGCGCCTTCGTGAACTTCTTCGGCGCCAAGGACGGCCTCGTCCATATCAGCCAGCTCGCGGCCAACCGCGTGCAGAAGACCTCCGACGTCGTCAAGGAAGGCGACAAGGTCAAGGTCAAGCTGCTCGGCTTCGACGACCGCGGCAAGACGCGGTTGTCGATGAAGGCGGTCGATCAGGTGACCGGCGAGGACCTCGAGGCGCGGCAGAAGACGGAAGCTCCGGCGCCGCGCGAAGCCGCCGGCGAGTAGGTTTTCGCAAGCAACCAAAAACAAAGGAGGGCGGCTCTTCAGCCGCCCTCTTTATTTGTGTGCGCCGCTATTTATCGTGGGGCTATCCGCCGAGTTCACGCAAGGTCATAGCGGTCGAGGTTCATCACCTTGGTCCACGCCGCCACGAAGTCTTTCACAAACTTCTCCTTCGCGTCCGCGCACGCATAGACTTCCGCAAACGCGCGCAGCTGCGAGTGCGAGCCGAAGATCAGATCGACCCGGGTCCCGGTCCACTTGACCGCGTTAGTCTTCTGGTCACGCCCTTCGTATCCACCGTCGGCAGTCGGATGCCACTGCGTGCCCACGTCGAGCAGGTTGACGAAGAAGTCGTTGGTCAACGTTCCCGGCTTGCTGGTGAAGACGCCGTGCTTGGACTTGCCCGTATTGGCGCCGAGCACGCGCAGGCCGCCGACGAGCACCGTCATCTCGGGCGCGGTGAGCCGCAGCAACTGTGCACGGTCCACCAGGGCCTCCTCGGGCATCATGTACTGATGCCTTCCGCCAATGTAGTTGCGGAAGCCGTCGGCCCGCGGCTCGAGCGGTGCGAAGGAGGCGACGTCCGTCTGTGCTTCCGAAGCGTCCATCCGCCCCGGTGTGAAGGGGACCTTCACGTCGGTTCCGGCATCTTTCGCCGCCTTCTCCACCGTGGCGCTGCCGCCGAGAACGATCAGGTCGGCGAGCGAGACCTTCTTGTCGCCTTTCTGCGCGGCGTTGAACTCCTTCTGGATCGCTTCGAGCTTTGAAAGCACCTTCGCCAGTTCAGCCGGCTGGTTGACCTCCCAATCCTTCTGCGGGGCGAGACGGATGCGCGCGCCATTGGCGCCACCGCGCTTGTCGGAACCGCGGAACGTCGAAGCCGACGCCCATGCGGTCGAGACGAGCTCCGAAACCGAGAGGCCGGACGCCAGGATCTTCGCCTTGAGCGCCGCGATGTCCTGCTCGCTCACCAGCTCGTGGTTGACGGCGGGGATCGGGTCCTGCCAGATCAGCGTCTCCTTGGGAACGAGCGGGCCGAGGTAGCGCACGATCGGCCCCATGTCGCGGTGCGTTAGCTTGAACCAGGCGCGGGCAAACGCGTCCGCGAACTGATCGGGATGCTCGTAGAAACGCCGCGATATCTTCTCGTAGGCCGGGTCCAACCGCAGCGACAGGTCGGTGGTCAGCATCGTCGGCACATGCTTCTTCGATTTATCGAAGGCGTCGGGGATCGACGCAGCGGCGCCTTTCGCCTTCCACTGTTTTGCACCAGCCGGACTCTTCGTCAGCTCCCATTCGTTTTCGAACAGGTTCTTGAAGAAGAGATTGCTCCACTTCGTCGGCGTCTGCGTCCAGGTGACCTCGGGGCCGCCGGTGATAGTATCAACGCCGATGCCCGTGCCGTATTTGCTCTTCCATCCCAGCCCCTGGTCCTCAAGGGCGCCGGCTTCCGGCTCCGGTCCGACCAGCGAGGGATCGCCGGCGCCGTGAGTCTTGCCGAAGCTGTGGCCGCCGGCAATCAGCGCGACGGTCTCCTCATCGTTCATCGCCATGCGGAAGAACGTCTCGCGAATGTCCTTGGCCGCTGCGACCGGGTCCGGGTTGCCGTTCGGGCCTTCCGGATTGACGTAGATGAGGCCCATCTGCACCGCGCCGAGCGGCTCGGCGAGCTGACGCTCGCCGCTGTAGCGTTCATCGCCCAGCCAGGAGCCCTCCGGACCCCAGTACAGTTCCTCAGGCTCCCATACGTCGGCGCGGCCGCCCGCAAAACCGAACGTCTTGAAGCCCATCGAATCCAGCGCGACGTTGCCGGCGAGGATCATCAGGTCGGCCCAGGAGAGTTTGCGGCCGTACTTCTGTTTGATCGGCCAGAGAAGGCGACGCGCCTTGTCCAGGTTGGCGTTGTCGGGCCAGCTGTTGAGCGGCGCGAAGCGCTGCTGGCCGGCTCCCGCGCCGCCGCGACCATCGGTGATGCGGTAAGTACCCGCGCTGTGCCATGCCATGCGGATCATGAGGCCGCCGTAATGGCCGAAATCCGCGGGCCACCATTCCTGCGACTCCGTCATCAGGGCCGTCAGGTCCTTGACGACCGCACTCAGATCGAGAGTTTTGAATTCCTTCGCGTAGTCGAAATTCTTGTCCATGGGGTCGGACAGGCTGGAATTGCGGTGCAGGACCTCGATGTTCAGCTGGCCCGGCCACCAGTCGCGGTTGGAATGTGCGGGTTTCCCGCCCGAAAACGGGCACTTCGTCTTGTCATCCATGATTGTCTCCTCTGGTGGGTTAGGGAGTTCCCCCTGAACCAGGCCGGCGCAATCTACGCAACGCATTCCATCAGGTAAAGTTGACTTTAATGATCGCTGCGATAGGATTTTCTGATGATAAACGTTACGCTGCGGCAGCTGCGCTATTTCGATGCGCTGGCCCGTCATGGCCATTTCGGGCGCGCTGCGGAAGCGTGTGCGATCTCGCAGCCGGCCTTGTCAATGCAGATCAAGGAACTCGAGGGCGCACTCGGCGGCGTGCTGCTGGAGAGAAGCGCTCGACAGGTCGCGCTGACGAGATTCGGGGAAGACCTCGCCCGGCGCGTCCGCGACATCCTGCGCTCGGTCGATGAACTCGGAGATTTCGCGCGTGCGTCGCGGGACCGGCTTGCGGGCCGACTGCGTATCGGCATGATCCCGACGATCGCGCCCTATCTCCTGCCCAAGATCATCGGAAATCTCACGCAGGCGCATCCCGAACTCGACATTCAGGTGCGTGAGGGGCTAACGCTGAAGCTGATCCATGAGCTTGCGGAAGGCCGGCTCGATACCGCCATTGTTGCCCTGCCGATATCGGAGACTTCGCTGACCGAAGTTGCCTTGTTCACGGAGAATTTCCTTTTGGTCCGCCCGCGCAAGGATGAGGGAATGCCGGTTCCCAGCCGGGAAATGCTGCGCGAGATGAGGCTGCTGCTGCTGGAAGAGGGCCACTGTTTCCGCGGCCAGGCCCTGTCGTTCTGCAAGATGCACTCGTCGCCGCCAAGGGAGATGCTGGACGCGAACTCCCTGTCCACGCTTGTCCAGATGGTGAGTGCCGGAATCGGTGTCACCCTGATTCCGGAAATGGCGGTGGCGGTGGAGACACGCTCGGCTTCGGTGTCGGTGGCGCGCTTTAAGAACCCGCAACCCTCGCGCACCATCGGCATGGTCTGGCGCAAGACCAGTCCTCTGGCAAGACAACTCCTGCAAATCTCTGAAGTGGTGTGCCTGTCAGCTGGCAAGGTGCGCGGGCGGAACACGACCGGACCGTGGTCACGCACCCTCCGGACCTGAACGGCGCTCCGGCGGAGGATTATTCTCGATGTCAGACCCCATGATCCGTCCGGCCCGTGCCGATGAATATGACGAGGTCGCCCGCGTCTGGATGGAAAGCTGGGTCTCGACCGGGCTTGAGGACGCCAGTAATTTCCTGCTGGCTAATTTGCGCGCGCGGGTTTTACGCGAGGTCGCGCACAGCTGGAGCCTTTTTGTCGCCGACGATGACGGGCGGATCGCGGCGATGCTGGCGCTGCTTGTGCCTGATCACTACCTCGACCAGCTTTTCGTCGCGCCGGAATATCAGGGCCGGTCTGTTGGCCGAAAGCTGCTCGCCTTCACGCGAAGCGCATTTGCCGGACGAAATCTGGTTGCGCTGCGTCCGCGAAAACGAAAAGGCCTGGCGTTGGTACGAACGCGAGGGCTTTGTGTTCGAGAAGCAAGCGGTCGAACCGATGACCGGTTTTGTGATGAAATATTACCGATGGAAGAGAGAGGAGACATACCCGATGATGCAGCTCTACTGGTCGCCACGCTCACGCTCGTTCTCCGCGCTATGGCTGATGGAGGAAACCGGGCAGCCCTATGAGCGGGTGCTGACCGACATTTCCACCGGCGCGCAAAAGAGGGCCGGAATATCTTGCGATCAATCCGATGGGCAAGGTGCCGGCGCTCAAGGACGGCGAGGCGACGCTGGCCGAAGCCGCCGCGATCTGCGCCTATGTCGCCGAACGCTATCCGCGAGGCAAAGCTCGCGCCGCCGCTCGGCGATCCCCTGCGCGCGAAATATCTCTACTGGCTGTTTTTTGCGCCCGGCTGCGTCGAGCCCGCGATGGTGCAGATCGCGACCAAGATCGAGATGAACCCGGTGGCCGCGGGCTGGGGCGACGCGCAGCGGGTATTCGACGTGCTCGACGCGGCGCTGGAAAAGGGGCCGTGGATTCTCGGCGAGAATTTCTCGGCCGCCGACATAGCGATCGGCTCGGCGCTGAATTTTTCGGTGCGGCTGTTCAAGATGGTGCCGTCGCGCCCGTCCTTCGACGCCTATATCGCGCGATGCGTGGCGCGCCCGGCGTTCCAGCGCGCGGAAAAGATCGCGGCGGGGTAGCGCGCCTGTCTATTGCCCCTTCAGCTCTTCCGGCCGCGGCATCGAGATGACGTTGTAGCCGGAATCGACGTAATGAATTTCGCCGGTGACGCCGCCGGACAGATCGGACAACAGATACAGCGCCGAGCCGCCGAGTTCATCGAGCGTCACGCCGCGGCCGAGCGGCGAATGTTTTTGCTGGAAGGCGAACATGGCGCGGGCATCGCCGATGCCGGAGCCCGCAAGCGTCCGCACCGGGCCCGCCGAGATCGCGTTGACGCGGATGCCGCGCGGGCCGAAATCGGCGGCGAGATAGCGCATCGAGGCTTCCAGCGCGGCTTTCGCTACCCCCATCACATTATAGTTCGGCATCACCCGCGTCGATCCGCCGAAGGTCAGCGTGATCATCGCGCCGCCGGAGGGCGGCATCAGGTCGGCCGCGTGCTTGGCGAGCTCGGTGAACGAGAAGCAGGAGATCAGCATGGTGCGCGAAAAATTCTCGCGCGTGGTGTCGGCATAGCGTCCCTTCAATTCATTCTTGTCGGAGAACGCGATGGCATGGACCAGAAAATCCAGTTGCCCCCATTTGGCGCGCAACGTCTCGAACACGGCATCGACGCTGTCGCGATTTTCGACGTCGCAGGGCAGCACCAGTTCGACATTGAGCGATTGCGCGAGCGGCTTGACCCGCTTGCCCAGCGCCTCGCCCTGAAAGGTGAAGGCGAGTTCTGCGCCGTGTGCGGCGAGTGTCCTGGCAATGCCCCAGGCGATCGAATGATCATTGGCGACGCCCATGATCAGGCCGCGCTTGCCTTTCATCAGGTCTTGCATCGTAGCCCCGTATCTCACCACGCGCTCTCCCAGGTTCCTCGCCCCGCTCTTCGCGGGGAGAGGGCTGGGGTGAGGGGCTCTTCGGCCCGCACACACCGAATTTGCGTCGAATGCTGTGCCGGGCCCCTCACCCGAAATTCGCTAGCGCGAATTTCGACCTCTCCCCGCCAAAAGCGGGCGAGGTTAAAAAGAAAAATCACGCATCCAGCCGCTTGAAGACCAGCGTGGCGTTGGTGCCGCCGAAGCCGAAGGAATTCGACAGCACCGTGCCGAGCTTGGCGTTGTCGATCCGCTTGCGCACGATCGGCATGTCGGCGAATACCGGATCGAGCTCGGTGATGTGGGCGCTCTCGCAGACGAAACCGTTGTTCATCATCAAAAGCGAATAGATCGCTTCCTGCACGCCGGTGGCGCCGAGCGAATGTCCGGTCAGCGCCTTGGTCGCCGAAATCGGCGGGCACTTGTCGCCGGTGCCGAACACCTTTCGGATCGCCTCGATTTCCGGCGGATCGCCGGCCGGCGTCGAGGTGGCATGCGGGTTGATGTAGTCGATCTTGCTGTTCACGGTCGACAGCGCCATCCGCATGCAGCGCTCGGCGCCTTCGCCGGAGGGCGCGACCATGTCGTAGCCGTCGGAGGTGGCGCCGTAGCCGACGATCTCGCCGTAGATACGCGCGCCGCGCGCCTTGGCGTGTTCGAGCTCTTCCAGCACCAAGACGCCGGCGCCGCCCGCGATCACAAAACCGTCGCGGGTGATATCGTAGGGCCGCGAGGCGGTCGCGGGCGTGTCGTTATATTTCGAGGACATCGCGCCCATCGCGTCGAACAACACCGACAGCGACCAGTCGAGCTCTTCGCAGCCGCCGGCGAAGACGACATCCTGTTTGCCGATCTGGATCGTCTCATAGGCATTGCCGATGCAGTGGTTCGAAGTGGCGCAGGCCGACGAGATGGAATAGTTCACGCCCTTGATCTTGAACCAGGTGGCGAGCGTCGCGGAAGCTGTGGACGACATCGCTTTCGGGACTGCGAACGGACCGACCCGTTTCGGTCCCTTGGTACGAGTGATGTCGGCCGACTCGACGATGGTGCGCGCCGACGGGCCGCCGGAGCCCATGATGATGCCGGTGCGAACATTGGAAACATCGGTGGGCTCGAGGCCGGAATCCTGGATCGCCTGTTCCATCGCGATGTGATTCCACGCCGCGCCCTCGCCGAGGAAGCGCATTGCGCGGCGGTCGATCACGCAGGCGGGATCGAGCGTGGGCGCGCCCTGCACCTGAGAGCGGAAGCCGAGCTCGACGTATTTCTCCGCCCGCGTGATGCCTGACTTTGCCTCATGCAGGCTCGCAAGCACTTCCTGGGTGTTGTTTCCGATGGATGAGACGATGCCCATCCCCGTGATGACAACCCGCCTCATGTTCGCCTCGCCCTGTCGTTATGCTCTTGCTCTTCCGTTCAAGTTGGTGCCGTGCCCTGCTTGAACAAGCCGACCTTCAGGTCCTTCGCGCGATAGATAATCTCGCCGTCCATGGAAAGCCACCCGTCGGCGACGCCGAGCACGAGCTTTGCACGCATCACTCGTTTGATGTCGACGTTGTACACAATCTTGCGGACGCTCGGCAGCACTTGACCGGCAAGCTTGAGCTCGCCAAGCCCGAGCGCTCGGCCGCGGCCTTCGCCGCCGATCCACCCCAGGTAGAAACCGACCATTTGCCACAGGGCGTCAAGGCCGAGGCAGCCGGGCATCACGGGGTCGTTCTTGAAATGGCAGCCGAAGAACCAGAGGTCCGGCTTGACGTCGAGCTCGGCGCGCACCAGGCCCTTGCCATATTCCCCGCCGGTCTGGGAAATTTCACTGATGCGGTCGAACATCAGCATCGGCGGCAACGGCAATTGGGCGTTGCCCGGGCCGAACATCTCGCCACGGCCGCAGGCCAGCAAATCCTCGTATTCGTAACCACCGCGCCGATCCAGCATCAATCCAGCCTCTTTCAAAATCCCGATGGAGCGTGTTTTCGAGCGAAATGGACCCATTTTGCGTGGGAAGCGCATCAATTTTCTTGAATTGACGCGACAACCGCAGATCAGGCCGCTCCCGCGGCAACCGGCGCTCGCCTGTTCCGATAATGGGTTAAAGCGGGTCCGCGGGACCTCTATCATAGCCCCCGCCGGACGGCAAAGCGCCCCGCCCGGGTAAATCGCCGCATCGGCCCCCCGGTTCCCGGGCGGTCTCTAGTTGCGAAAAACTTGCATCTAACGATTTTCCTCCTTATATCCATTGAGATAGTACCTAGATCAGCAGTGCTGTGCCTGAAGTGAAAATGAACGACGAAGCCCCGATTTCAAATGATGACGCTGTTGGTCCCACCGCTCGCGGCACGGGGCACCAACCGGCGCTGACTGGCTGTCCCTGGCACGATGTCAATGAGATGCTGCAATCGGCGGGCTTGCGCCCGACCCGTCAGCGCATGGCGCTCGGCTGGCTATTGTTCGGCAAGGGCGCCCGCCACCTGACCGCGGAAATGCTGTACGAGGAAGCGACGCTGGCCAAAGTTCCGGTGTCGCTCGCGACCGTCTACAACACGCTCAACCAGTTGACCGATGCGGGCCTGCTGCGTCAGGTCAGCGTCGACGGCACCAAGACCTATTTCGACACCAACGTCTCTGCGCATCACCACTTCTATCTCGAAAACAACCACGAGCTGGTCGACATTCCCGATCCGCATCTCATGCTCTCGAAGATGCCCGAAGTGCCCGAAGGTTACGAGATCGCCCGCGTCGACATGGTCGTGCGCCTGCGCAAGAAACGCTGAGTTCGATTTTCAACTTTGTCGTTATGGTGCTTGCCCCTAATGGTGGGGAGCGCGTCTTCGCGCGTCTCGAACCTAGGCCGCTGACCCTCGAGACGCGGCCTAGTGGCCGCTCCTCGGGATGAGGATCACTCCACCTTCTCGTCGGCGTAGACGCCCCACAGCCGCTGTTGCTGGATCCAGCCGTCAAAACCGTTGCCGGCAACATGGCACCAGCCCGACACGCACTTCTTGACCTGCGCCACGACGCCGGCCTGCAAGCGGGCCGCGACGGCGCCTGTTTCATCGGCGCGATCGTAGAGCGGCGCGAGATCGTCCTTGCTCTTCATGGTGACGACGGCGGTGCGGCGGCCGGACAAGAGCGAATGATAGACCCAGCCCTCGGCGCCTTCAGAATTGCGCACCCGGCGCCAGTTCTCGAATTCGGCGGTAATTTCGACCGGCAGGCCCGAGCGGGTGTAGACCCAGGCCACGTCATTGTCCTTGGTCGGACCGGCGCGGACATTCACGTGATCGGATTTGAGGCTGACATAACGCGGCACCGGCAGGCCGCTGGTGGTGAGGGCCGAATCCTTGGCCGAAAACCCTGAAGTCACCGACGCGCCGAGCATACCCCCTGCCAGCACGACCGCCGAACAAAACCGCCCCAACGCCATCAACTCGTCTCCCACCGAGATGCCTTAAGCTCAAATTCTTCGAGCCGAACTGCTTAAACGCCCTCAAATCCCCTGTGCCCCGTCCCCGAACGCCCACGGCGGCTTGTCGTTCCCTAAAGTGCTTCACGGTGGGTTCTTGTCTTGGCCCGGCCTTCTGCTAGAGAGGACGGAACACTTTCAGAACCAGCACGACCCTGCATTTTTCCGGAGAAAATGGCGGGGAACCTTGAGGAAACGCCGGGACTACGCGGCCATCGCAGTGTCGAACACCCGGGTTAACGAGGTCTGAACAGTGCTGGCCTGGGGAGCCAGCGCGTCATGAGAGCAGGACATGTCGGTTAAGAAAAAGCCTCTTGTTGTCGTCACGCGCAAGCTGCCGGACTCGATCGAGACCCGCATGCGCGAACTGTTCGACGCAAGGCTCAATCTCGGCGATACGCCGATGAGTGAGGAGCAGATCGCCGAAGCGGTCCGTACCGCCGACGTGCTGGTTCCGACCGTCACCGACGCGATCACCGAGGAATTGCTCAAGCAGCCCGACTGCAAGCTGAAAATGATCGCCAATTTCGGCAACGGCGTCGACAATATCGACGTTACCGCGGCGCACGCGCGCGGCATCACCGTGACCAACACGCCGAAAGTTCTTACCGAAGACACCGCCGACATGACGATGGCGCTGATCCTCGCGGTGCCGCGCCGGCTGATCGAGGGCACCTCGATCCTGACCGAGGGCAAGAACTGGCCCGGCTGGTCGCCGACCTGGATGCTCGGCCACAGAATTGGCGGAAAACGCCTCGGCATCATCGGGATGGGCCGCATCGGGCAAGCGGTAGCGCGCCGCGCCCGCGCGTTCGGCTTGCAGATCCACTATCACAACCGCCGCCCCGTCGCGCCCGTGATCGCCGAGGAACTCGGTGCGACCTATTGGGAAAGCCTCGACCAGATGCTGGCGCGGATGGACATCATCTCGGTGAATTGTCCGCACACGCCCGCAACGTTCCATCTGCTGTCGGCGCGACGGCTGAAACTGATCCGCAAAGACGCCTACATCGTCAACACCGCGCGCGGCGAGGTGATCGACGAAGAAACCATGACCAAGCTGATCGAAGCCGGTGAAATCGGCGGCGCGGGCCTTGACGTGTTCGAGCACGAGCCCGCGGTCAATCCGAAGCTGGTGCGGCTCGCCAAGGCCGGCAAGGTGACGCTGCTCCCGCATATGGGCTCGGCCACGATCGAGGGCCGGGTCGAGATGGGCGAGAAGGTGATCATCAATATCCGGACCTTCCTCGACAACCACAAGCCGCCGGATCGCGTGCTGCCCAGCATGCTGTGAGCGTGAGCGTCACGCCTCTTTTTGTTTGAGCATGATCTCCGCGCAAACGCTTCGCGTTTGTCGCAAGGGAAAACCGGTACCCACTTTTCCGGATCATGCTGTAGGCTTTCGCCGCTCCCGCTCTCGCCATTGCGCGACAAAGGCCACGAAGGCTGCGAGCGCCGGCGGCGTCTGGCGCCGGCTCGGGTAATACAGAAACGGTCCGGGAAACGGCGCGCACCAATCGTCGAGCACGCTGACCAGCGCGCCGGATTTGATTGCCTCGCGCACATAGCCCTCGAAGGTCAGCCAAAAGCCAAATCCGTCATGCGCGGCGCGTTGCGCGAGACCCGGATAGTTCGCGATCAATCTTGGCGGAGGTGATACCTTCACCAGCTGTCCCGCCTTTTCGAACTCCCAGTCCAACAACGCGCCTCTGCCGAAGCGGATCCGGATGCAGCGGTGATCGAGCAAGTCCTTAGGGTGCCTTGGCTTGCCATGCCGCGCGACATAGTCGGGCGAGGCCGCCACCGCGTAGCGCTGCGACGGACCGAGCGAGACCGCGATCATATCCTGCGCCAAATGCTCGCCGTATCGAACGCCGGCGTCGAACCCCTGCGCGACGATGTCGACGAACGAGCTCTCCCCGATAATCTCGAGGTCAATCTGCGGATAAGCTTCAATGAACGGCGCGACCATCGGCGCCAGCACCAGATCGATCGCCGGCGGCGGCGCATTGATCCGCAATCGCCCCGACGGCACGTCGCGCAAGCCCCGCACGCGCGCCAGCGCGTCGCTGACCTCTGACATCGCGGGTCCGACTTGACCGAGCAGGAGCTCGCCGGCTTCGGTCAGCGCGACGCTGCGGGTGGTGCGGTTCAACAGCCGCACGCCGAGCCGCTCCTCCATATCGCGCAGCCGCTGACTCAGGCTCGAGACCGAGACGCGCTGCTCGAGCGCCGCGCGCCGGAAATTTTTCGTGCGGGCGACGGCCAGGAAGGCGCTGAGATCGCGCAGGTCGAGATCGCTCATTGTTCGATAGAGTGGACAATCTATTCATAACTGTCCAGCTTATCGTTTCAATCGAAAAGGCTCATATCAGCCTCGTTATTCGCGGCGCGGGATGCCCGTCGCCAAATTCGAGGAGAAGCAACATGGAACACCGCAAACTGGGTTCAACCGGCCCCACCGTCTCCGCTATCGGCCTCGGCTGCATGGGCATGTCGGATTTCTACGGTCCGACCGACCGCAGCGAGAGCATCGCGACCATTCACGCCGCGCTGGATGCCGGGATCACGCTGCTCGACACCGGCGATTTCTACGGCATGGGCCACAATGAGATGCTGATCCGCGAGGCGCTCGGAGGCCGCAGCCGCGACAATGTCCGGATCAGCGTGAAGTTCGGCGCCCTGCGCGATCCGGCCAAAGCCTGGCTCGGCTATGACAGCCGCCCGGCGGCGGTCAGAAATTTTCTCAGCTATTCGCTGCAACGGCTAGGGGTCGATACCATCGACGTCTACCGGCCGGCGCGGCTTGATCCGTCGGTACCGATCGAGGAGACGGTCGGCGCGATGGCCGAGATGGTGAAGGCCGGCTGGATCAAGCATATCGGTCTGTCCGAAGTCGGCTCCGACACCATCCGCCGCGCCCACGCGGTGCATCCGATCTCGGATCTGCAGATCGAATATTCGCTGATCTCGCGCGGCATCGAGAGCGACATTTTGAAAACCTGCCGCGAGCTTGGCATCGGCATCACCGCTTACGGCGTGCTGTCGCGCGGGCTGATCAGCGGGCATTGGTCGAAAGATCGTTCCGCCAATCAGGATTTCCGCCGCGGCAGTCCCCGTTTCCAGGGCGACAATCTCGACAACAACCTGGCGCTGGTCGAGCAGCTGCGCAAAATCGCCGGTGAGATCGGCGCCTCTCCGGCGCAGGTGGCGATCGCCTGGGTCGCAGCGCAGGGCAAGGATATCGTGCCGCTGGTCGGCGCCCGGCGGCGCGACCGCCTCTCTGAAGCGCTCGGCGCGCTCGACGTCAAATTGACCGGCACACATCTGGCGGCGCTTGCGAAAGCGTTCCCGCCTGGTGCTGCCGCCGGCGAGCGCTATCCGAAGGCGCAGCTTGCGCATATGGACAGCGAGAGGCCGTTAAAGGCTTCCTGATCTTCAGCGATGGCCGCTGAGATCGCTGATGGTCAGGGCATCGCCGTTCAGGATGTTGAGTGGATCGCGCGCATAGCGCAGCGTCTCGAACCGCATCGTGCGCGCGTCCACCATCAACAGACGCCCGACCAGTCCTTCGCCGAAGCCGACGATTTCGCGGATCGCCTCCAGCGCCATCATCGAGCCCAGGACGCCTGCAAGCGCGCCCATCACGCCGGCCTCCGCGCAGGCCGGGATCGTGCCCGGTGGCGGCGACTCCGGAAACAGACAGCGATAGGTCGGGTTGAATTCGCCACTGGCGTTTTTCTCATGCGCCCGGATCGTGGTCAGCGATCCATCGAACATGCCAAGCGCCGCCGTGATCAGCGGCCGCCCGGCGAGGAAACACGCGTCCGATACCAGATAGCGGGTCTCGAAATTGTCCGAGCCGTCGAGCACGAGATCGTAACCGCCGATCAAGGACATCGCGTTGTCGGCATCAAGCCGCGTGGCATGGGCGGCGAAGGCGACATGGGGATTGAGCGCATAAATTTGTTCGGCGGCGCTGTCGACCTTGCTCCGGCCGATATCGGGCGTGGTGTGGATGATCTGGCGCTGCAGGTTCGAGAGCGACACGATGTCGTCATCGACCACGCCGAGTTGGCCGATACCGGCGGCGGCAAGATACATCAGCGCCGGCGCACCGAGGCCGCCGGCGCCGACCACCAGCACCGAGGCTTCCTTCAAGGCGGCCTGGCCGGGTCCGCCGACTTCGCGCAGCACGATATGGCGGGCGTAGCGTTCGAGTTCGTCGGCGCTCAGCATCGGCTAGCTAGTTCCTTCCCGGGCCCATTTTTCTCGAACTCCTGCGCAGTTGTTGCCGACTAACCAGATGTGCTTAATTGGCTGGACTTCAATCACCTCACACCGATCCCCTGGGATTTGTCATGAGATCGATGCGCACCGCAACATTGATGTTCGTGGCCGTGGTCCTGATCTTGGTCTTGCGGACATCTGCGAATGCGCAGATGACGGCGCCGTCGACGGCAGGCACCAAGCCGAAAGCGGTCGCAACCGTTCCGATCCGGCCACCGGGGCTGCAGAGCCCCGCCGATACCGCCAACGCGATGGCGCAGGCGGAGCGGCTGGCGTTGCAGTCGGACCTCGCCTGGGTCGGGGAATATAACGGCGCCATATCAGGCGAAGTCAGCGATCGCATGGTCGCGGCCATCAAGGAATTCCAGAAATCCCGCGGCGGCAAGCAGACCGGCGTGCTCAATCCGCAGGAACGCAGCGTGCTGGCCGAGACCGCGCGGCGGCGGCAGGACAATGTCGGCTGGAAGATCGTCACCGATCCCGGCACCGGCGTCCGGCTCGGCATTCCCACCAAACTCGTGCCGCAACAATCGAGCGATGCCGGCGGCGTCAAATGGAGTTCGCCAACCGGCACGGTCCAGGTAGTGCTGACGCGCCGCAAGGAGAGTAACCCCACCACCACCAAACTCGCCGAGCACGAGAGGAAAGAGCCCACCGGACGCAATATCGACTACACCGTGGTCAAACCGGATTTCTTCGTGCTGTCGGGCTTGCAGGGGCTGAAGAAGTTTTACCTGCGCGGCACATTCAAGGGTGACGAGGTCCGCATCCTCACCATCCTGTACGATCAGGCCACCGAAAACACCGTCGAGCCGGTGGTGATCGCGATGTCGAGCGCGTTCAACCCGTTTCCATCGGGCGCGCAGATCGGCCCGGCGCCGCGCAAGAGCGTCGAATACGGCACCGGCGTCGTCGTCAGCGATGACGGTGCGATCCTCGCCGATCGCGAGATCACGGACGGCTGCCTTGCCATTACCATCGCCGGCTATGGCAATGCCGATCGCGTCGCCGACGACAAGGACCGCGGGCTGGCGCTGTTGCGCCTCTATGGCGCGCGAGGCCTGAAGGCGATCGATCTTGCAGGTAATGCGGCGAAATCCGGCGTCGAGCTGACCGGCATCGCCGACCCGCAAAACCAGGGCGGCGCTGCGGCCGTGAGCAGCGTGAAAGCATCGGTCACCCCGGTCGGCAGCGGCGGTGATCTCGCGTTGTCGCCGCCACCCGCGCTCGGATTTTCCGGCGCAGCCGCACTCGACGACGGCAAGTTCGCCGGCATCGCGCTGTTGAAGCCTGCGGTCGTCGCCGGGCCGGCGACTACGACGCCGGCGGCGCAGGCGGTGTT
The DNA here is from genome assembly GCA_963713785.1 of uncultured Alphaproteobacteria bacterium. Classification (GTDB taxonomy): domain Bacteria; phylum Pseudomonadota; class Alphaproteobacteria; order Rhizobiales; family Xanthobacteraceae; genus Bradyrhizobium. Next base: position 159,567 of record CAVQNB010000006.1, on the reverse strand, counting down.
GGTGTCGCCGGACAGCGTACAGGAATTTCTGAAGGCGAACGGCGTGACTGCGTCGGGCACGTCGTCGGACCCGAAAGCGTCCGTGCTGCGTGTGATCTGCGTGCGGAAGTAAGTCAGCAGCCTGGCGCCAGACTGACGAAGGCTACGCCCGGGGGCCTTTGCGAGCAAAGCACCGGGCGCGCCGCGGCAGTTGATCAGGCGGCCTTGATGTTGCTGAGAAAGGATTCGACCTGACCTCGCATCGTCTCGGATTGCCTGGACAGTTCGTTGGATGCCTCGAGCACCTGATGGGCCGCGGCGCCGGTATCACCGGCGGCCTGTTGGACGCCGGTGACGTTCGATGAAATTTCACCGGTGCCGAGCGCTGCTTGCTGTACGTTGCGCGCAATCTCCTGCGTCGCCGAGCCCTGCTCTTCCACGGCGCTGGCGATCATCGACGCAATCTCGTTCATCTCGTTGATCGTTGTCGTGATCCCCTTGATGGCGCTGACCGCCTGGCTGGATGAAGCCTGGATCGACGAAACCTGCGAACTGATTTGATCCGTCGCCTTCGCGGTTTGCTCGGCGAGGCTCTTGACCTCGGCGGCCACCACCGCGAAGCCGCGGCCCGCCTCGCCGGCGCGCGCCGCTTCGATCGTGGCATTGAGCGCGAGAAGGTTGGTCTGGCCGGCGATCTCGCTGATCAGCTTGACGACGTCGCCGATGCTGGCCGCGTCATTGAACAGCCCCTGGATCGTGGTATTGGTGCGTTCGGCCTCCACCACGGCTTTTTGCGCGATCGCCGCCGATTGCGTGACCTGGCGGCTGATCTCGTTGACGGAACTTGCGAGTTCCTCCGATGCCGACGCGACGGTTTGCACGTTCGTTGAAGCCTCCTCGGTCGCCGCGGCGACCGCCGTTGCCTGGTTGCTGGTTTCCTCGGCCGTCGCCGTCATTGAAGATGCCGTCGCCTGCAGTTCGGTCGAGGCCGACGCCACCGACCTCAGCACCGACGATATGTCCATATCAAACGCCTCGGTCAGCTCATTCACCCGCGCCGCGCGGGCAATACGGTCCTTGATCGCTTCGGCCTCCTTGGCGCCGAGCTCCTTGGCTTTGATCATGTTCTCCTTGAAAATCAGGACCGCCTTGGCGATCTGGCCGATTTCGTCCTTCTTTTCCGTTGCGGGAATTTCGACCGAGTGATCGCCGCCGGCAAGTTTCCCCATAGCTGCGACCATTTCGAGAATGGGCGGCACGATCGCGCGATTGGTCAGGTACACGACGGTGGCGGCAACGCCGATGCCGACGCCCAGCAGCACCCAAAGCAGCGTCGTCAGGAAATTGGTTTCAGCCAGAACCGCTGCGCCATCCATCCTCAGGTTGTCTTGTTGCCGCGAAACCATTCCGCCCGAACGCGAGCCCGCGGAGTTCTTGGCACCCGCGAAGATATCAAGCAGCTTGTTGGCGCGGGGGGCGGCCTCATTGGTCAGGAACCATTGCGCCATGTTCCAACGGTCCGAGGCGCGGATCTCGAACATCTTCTGCGGCAGCGGCGCGAATTTGGCGCGCGTCGCAACGAGCGAATCGAATGCGCTTTGCTGTTCACCCGTCATCTCCGATCTGCGTTTCGACAGCGCGTCGATTTTTTTCTGGTTGAGCGCCCAGAGGCTCTCAAACTCGGTCTTGAATGCCGGGTCGGCGGTGAGCAGATAGGCGCGGATCGCGCCAACTGCCATGGCCATGCTGCCGCGGGTGTCGGCAAATCCAATCAACAGGCTCTTGCGCTCGTCGCTCGAGGCAATGTTGCTTTCCTCATCGATGATGGCCGTAATTTTCTGCAGCATGAATTTGGCGAGCGGCGCAGCCTCGGTCGCAAGGATCTGTGCTGCAGGCTGCTCATCGATAGTGTGAGCAATGGCTTCAGCCTTGTCTTGTGCGTTGCGCAATTCGTCGAGCAGCGGCTTGGCTTGCTTCCAATCCACCTTGTTTTGCTCGACCGTCCATTGGCCGGAGAGACGATCCATCTCCGAGCCGCGCTCTTGGATACCTTTCCAAAGCCCCGCGCGTTCGGTCTTGAACGCCTCGTTGCCCGTAATCAGCCAGCCGCGCAGCGAGGCGAGCGACGCATATACGCCCGCCACCAGGTCGTTTGCCGTCATGGCCGTCGGAACCCGCAGGTTGACGGTCCGATCGGTGGCTTCGCTGACGGCGCGGACCTTGACGAGCGTGGTGCCCACCACGCCGGCCAGGAGAATGCAAAGGACGCCAAAGCCGGCAATCAATCGGCCCCGAATATTCAAATTCAGGAATGGCATGGTCGGACTTCCTCCAATGGACCTCGCCGAGGGGCAATTCGACCATACTCTGTCCGTTAACCATGAATTTTGGGACAACGGCGGACGCGTAGAAATACGGAGTTGCGGCGCACAAATGCCGGCGCTGCGAACGCGATCAGGCCGGAAACGCCGGATTTCCGTACGGGTAGAACTGCTTCAAATCGACGTTCTCGTACGGCAGCGCGTCGAGATGCACGGTGCCGAGAAACGGTTGCGTCGGCTCGACCAGCAAAATCGTCCTCGCAAAGTCGTTGTCGTGGAAGCCGCGGCGGAAATGAACGCGCGATTTGATCGCCATGACCTTGAAGGCGTCGATATCCAGGCCCAGTGCCTTTAACGAAAACGGCTCCATGACCTGCACGAGATAAGTGCTCAGGATCAGGACATTGCCGCGGCCGAAGCTGATGCAAGCCCAGAACTGGCCGTGGCCTTCGACGGCGTTGATGATCGTGCCCTGGATTCGCACCGGTTCGCCCGCGGATTCATCGGCGAGCCCGCCGATCTCCATGTCAAAGCGATCTCCGGCCTTTGCGCGCTGCGCTTTCAGTTTCGCCGTGGTCTTGGCGTCGGCGATGGTCGCGATCAAGGTATCGGACAGATCCTGCGCGATGATCTCCCGCAACAGCCAGGTCGCATAACCGGAGCGGTCGCTGTAATCGGCGAGCACGACCGGCGTCTCGCCCTGCGCTACCGCTTGCTTCGCCAACGCGACGCCTTCGGGCATGGCGTGGACCTTGGTCGAACTCAGCAGCGCCTCGCGTTGACGCCATGCGGCCTCTGCGATGTCGCGCGCGACCTTGTTGGCGAGATCGGGATTGCCGTTGGTAAGCACTTGTATCGTCATGCCGGCATCGGGCACATCGGCAAACGGAAAGCCGAAGAACACGTTGACATACACGTCCACCTCGCGCGCTTCCCAGACTAGCGCCCGCTGTACCAGATCCATCCATGGCGAGGCGCCGGTCCATTGCAACACGGTCGGCGAGATGATCGGAACTTTCAGTGTCGCGTGCGCGGGCTTGTAATCGCTCCTGATGGCGCGCACCAAGGTTCGCGCTGCGCGCTCGCCTTGCAGATAGCCGTCGTAATGCGGGAAATATTTCACGGCGAACGCCAGGTCGGCTGACTTGAGAAATTCTTCATCCTCATTGCCGTGCAGATCAAAGGTCGCGGCGATAAGGGCCTGTGGCCCGACCACCTCGCGCACCCGGCGCGCCAGTTCGGCCTCGGGACGGGGCACGCCGCGTACCGCCATGGCGCCGTGCAGGCAAAGATAGACGCCGTCGAACGGCATTTGCACCTTGATCTCGGCGATCATCTTGCCGGCGAAGGTCTCGTAGGCCTCTTGCGTGACCCATCCCGATCCCATGTAGGTCTTTGGCCATAGCGGCAACTCGATGCCGATCAGTTCGATAGCGTCAAACTCGCGCGCCATCTTCACAAAGCCGCCCATGTAGGATTTCGGATCGAATTTCAGCAGCGCCTCGCCCTTGGCGGGCGAGCCCGGATAGATGAAATCGTCAAGCGTGGTGTCGTTCTTGAGGAACGTGACCGTCTCATGGGAAAAATGCAGGACCGCAATTCGGATCAGACGGCTCATGGCGGGTCCCCGCCGGCGTGCCGAACCAGGCCAAAAATAAATTTCCGGTATTCGTACGGGATAGAAAAAACCGTCATACTCAACCATCGTGCTTCGTTAGTGATTCGGACCTCCGCGATTCCCTTTGGATCGGGCTGGCAACGTCCTGAGCGAGAATGGCTCGGCATCGCGAAAACGATGCACCTCAGTTTGGCGTATCCGCAGGGCCCCGTAAACCATCCGAAGGATCTCGATGCATACCATCGTATTGGCCACCCAAAAGGGCGGCAGCGGTAAAAGCACGCTCGCCATTGGGCTTGCGCTTGCCGCCAAACAGGCGGGACACAATGTCCGCCTGATCGAAACCGACACGCAGGCTACACTGTCGAACTGGCAGAGCCGCCGCGGCATCGCCGAACCCCTTGTCGACGCCGTATACAATGCCAACGATATCGAACACCGTCTGCAGTCGCTCGAGCGTGGCGGCGTGACGCTGACGATCATCGACACCGCAGGTGGGCAGAGCGCCGCCACCACCGCGGCGATACGTCATGCCGATCTCTGCCTGATCCCGGCACGGCCGAGCGTCGCCGATATCGAAGCGACCGCATCGACGCTTGATATCGTCAGAGCCTGGAAAAAGCCGTTCGCTTTCGTGCTCAACCAGACCCCGATCCGCGGCCAGCGCATCAACAACGCAACGTCGGCACTTTCCGATGAGGCAGCGCGCGATCTTTCCCGCGTCCTCGCCCAGCCCTTCATCGTCATGCGCAATGATCACCAGGATGCGCTCGGCGCAGGCCTAGGCGTCGGCGAATTTGCTCCGGCAAGCAAGTCGGCCGACGAAATCCGCGACCTCTGGCAGTGGGTCGAGATCCGGCTGAACGGCGGCGTCGCCGCCGGCGAACAACGCGCGGGCGAGCTCGGCGCGACGCCCTTTCCGATCAGGCTGATGCGCGCGCCTGCGGAGCAGCTCACCGCCCCAACGGCCGCAGCTGAACTGCTCCCTGCTGCTGCGGAAGCCGACGCCTCATGGGATGCGTGCCTGTAAATCACCTCAGATGATCCAGCTGTTCTGAATGAAGCGGCGCTCAAAAAGCCCCGGCGACAGCGCGCCGGGGTTTTCGTTACGCGACAGCCCTATTCCGGCACGAGTTCGCCGGAACCGCCCAATTCGGACGGGAAGTCTTTCATCTTGGGAAGTCCATCCTTTATGGGCAGGACGGTGTCGGCGTAATTGACGTGGACGCCGGGACTGAACTTGAGCGTGGGGATCGTCGCTGCGAAGACGTCGATCAGCCCGGCGGGTTTATGGCCGGTCATCAGATGTCCGCCGCAGACGCGGCAATATTTCCGCTGACTGAAGGCCGTCTTTTCGAACGTCGCGATATGTTCGGCTCCCCTCTTGACCTGCACGGCCTCCGCCTTCCACAGACTGAAGGCATTGACCGGTCCGCCCGACCAGGAACGGCAGGAATTGCAGTGACAATAGCCCATGGCTTCCGGCGAACCGGTTACCTCAAGCGTGACGGCGCCGCAAAAGCAACTTCCAACATGACTCATGAATTTCTCCTTGGATGGACAATCGAACAGAGCCGTTATCGGAGTTCTGCAATTGCGGTCCAGTTCACGAACTATACTGCGTCAGCTCGCGAGCTTGCGTTCCTTTGCAAACGGACTGAGACCGAGCCATGTTTGCATCGAAATCGCGAGCTGCCGGTCACCCGTCAGCACCATGCGCTGGCTTGCGACGGCAGCGCGCACCGTATCCAGTCCCAACCAGATGGCTGTCATGCCGCGCAGGTCCGCGGAAACATAGAGGTCGACTTCGAATCCGAGATCGATCTTGCAGAGGTCAACGCCGCTCTGGGGATCGACGATGAGCCAAAAGCGTCGCTTGGCGGCCGGCAACGTCGGATAGACGAACTCCACCACGCAGCGGCGAGCAGGCATTGGCGTGATGTCGAGGTTCCGCCGCATGTCCCACATCAGAAGATCCACATCGAGATGCTGCAGCGACAGATTCGATTCGATCCGCCGCTGGCCCCAGATTCCGAACGCTTCGACGAGCGGTCCGAGCTCGCGCCCGGATTCCGTCAACTGGTATTCAAAGACGCCCGAGTCGGAGGCTGACGCCTCGCGCGCGACAATGCCGGCGGTTTCAAGCTCCTTCAGCCGGCGCGAGAGCAGCGCCGGCGACATTCGTGGAACGCCGCGGCGCAGCTCATTGAACCGCGTCGAGCCGGCAAACATCTCGCGCAACACAACGATGGTCCATCGCGTGCAGAGTATCTCCGCGGCCATCGCGACGGGACAAAACTGCTGGTAGCTCCCTGTCGTCATGGTTTCCTCCGAGGAAGACGTACGGCAAAAGCTAGGGCCGGCCTCTGGGCATTTCCAGTTCAGATTCTGTATCGGGCCGGATTCATTTCCAGAACTGGAGGCGTCGTTCTGGACGCCGTATTTGCCACGATCACGAGCGCAATTCGTTCTCGGTTTCGAACGCGCGGGCGCAATAGCTTCCGCGCCCGCGAATAAATTCTTCAAGTTGTTAGGATAAGCTTATGAGCAAGTACGCAGAGAATATTCCTCTATTGATCCAGATCGCATGGCTTGGCGCGATCGTGGTTCTCGGCTTTTGCGTCGCGCCCGGTGTCGCTGCGACAATATCGCGCAGTTCGGATGTCGAGGCCTCGCTCGTGGCGATCTGGTCGATGATCGCGCCACCAGATGCGGCGCGACATTGGTTCGCGCCGTTCAATATCAGCACAACGAATGAAATCTTCGCGCCTCTGTGACCGCGAGGGAGGGAAAGCACCGTGACCGTCGTCCATAACGTTTCCTCGGGCGCGGCAACACGCCCTGCGCTGACCGCGCTGTTCTTTGGCGTGATCGGCTTTGTGTCGGGATTTCTGCTCTCGCTTGTTGTTGCGGCTTACAGTCTCTATAGCTGCACCGCGATATTGTGAGACTTCACTTTTGGCACTTCGGACACCAGAAGGTCGAGCGTCCGTTCTGGGTAAAGCGGCGCACGATGCCGCCGCAGCCGGCGCTCTGGCATTTCTCGCCTTCGCGGTCATAGACCTGAAACGAGTGCTGGAAATAACCGAGCTCGCCCGATGTCTGGCGGTGATCCCGCAACGATGATCCGCCGGCGTTGATCGCCTGATTGAGCACGGCATGGATCGCCGTGACCAGCCGCTTGGCGTGATCGGTCGGCTCGCCCCCGGCAACGCCCTTGCGTTGTCCGGCTTTTGTCGCGAGCGTCGCCGCCAGCCTTCGCGGCGACAGATGCGCGCGAAACAGCGCCTCGCAGACATAGATATTGCCAAGGCCTGCGACCACCCGCTGATCGAGCAGCGCTGCCTTGAGGCTGGCCTTCTTGTCGGCACAGGAACGCGCCAGCATTTTCGCATCGAATTCATTGCCGAGCGGCTCCGGGCCAAGGCCTTTCAGCAGCGGCTCATCCTCCAGCGCGTTCCGCGCGATGATCTTCATGTATCCGAACCGTCTCGGATCATTGAAGATCACGTCGGCGCCCGACGACATCCTGAACAGCACGTGATCATGCGTGCGATCCTCGCCCCGCGGATGCTGGAATTGCCCAGGCATCCTGGCGTCGTCATCCCTGACGACGCGGAACGAACCGGACATGCCGAGATGCATCAACAGCACGTCGCCGGAGCCAAGATCGGCCATCAGATATTTGGCGCGGCGGCCGAGCCCGGTCACGGTCTGGCCTTCGAGCCGCGCCACGAAATCTTTCTGAAAGGGAAACCGCAGGTCTTTGCGGCGGGCTTCCGCCTTGACGATTTTCGCACCCTCCATGGCCGGTTGCAGGCCGCGGCGGACGGTCTCGACTTCGGGCAATTCGGGCATACTTGATCATTCACCTTAAGGGAGTGACGTGATAGCGCCATTGCGGCGACCGCGCTATGGTCCGGACTAGTGCCACTTTCCGAACTTCGTCAGCTCTCTCGGCAACCGCCGGTACGAACTTCGGAAAGTACAGGGCACTAGCAAATCGACAGTTTCTAGTGCCGCTTTTCGATTTGAAGTTCCTGATCGGATTTTGCCGCTTGTTGTGCAGGAACTTCAAATCGGCGGCGCTAGTGGAGTAGAGTTGAATGGATCGGCCGGGCGAAACCACCCATTTTGGCTTCCGTGACGTCCCTGTGGAGGACAAGCAGACGCTGGTGAACTCGGTGTTTCACAGCGTGGCGTCGCGCTACGACCTGATGAACGATCTGATGTCGATGGGCCTGCACCGGGTCTGGAAAGACATCATGATCAACACCCTCAATCCGCCGAAGACCGAGACCCCGTTCGCGTTGCTCGATGTGGCCGGCGGCACCGGCGACATTGCATTCCGCGCCGCGAAGGCGGCCGGCACAAACTTTCGCGTCACTGTCTGCGACATCAATCCGGACATGCTCGCGGTCGGCCGCGAGCGCGCCGCGGCGCGCCATCTCGACGACCGCGTCTCGTTCGTCGAAGGCAACGCCGAGGCATTGGCTTTCCCGGATCGCACCTTCGATGGCTATACGATCGCGTTCGGCATCCGCAACGTGCCGCGGATCGATCTTGCCTTGAGCGAAGCGTTTCGGGTGCTAAGACCCGGCAGTAGATTCCTTTGCCTGGAATTTTCCACCGTCGACGTGCCCGGGCTCGATCGGCTATATGAGCTGTTCTCGTTCAGGGTTATTCCGCCGCTCGGCCGCGCCGTAACGGGTGACGCCGAATCCTATCAGTACCTCGTCGAGTCCATCCGCAAATTTCCCCGGCCGAACGCCTTTGCCGAGATGATCCGCGCGGCCGGCTTCGCGCGCGTCAACTGGCAAACCCTTTCCGGCGGCATCGTGGCGCTGCATTCGGGCTGGCGTTTGTGATCTCGGCTACCACCCACATCGCGCGGCTTGCCCGCGCCGGTTTCGTGTTCGCGCGCGAGGGCGTGTTCGGCGCCGTCGATCCAAGCCTGGTGCCGCCGCCCGGGCAACTCGCGCTCAAGATTGCGCGGCTGATCGAACGGCGCGGCGCCAAATCCGGCCCGCGGCTGTCGCGCGCGCTGACCCGGATGGGACCGGCCTATCTCAAGCTCGGACAATTCCTCGCCACCCGTCCGGACGTGGTCGGCGTCATCATGGCGCGCGACCTCGAAAGCCTGCAGGACAAGCTGCCGCCCTTTCCGCAAGACGATGCCGAGGCGGTGATCGCTGCATCGCTGGAACGCCCGCTGGCGCAGGCGTTTGCGAGCTTCGGTCCGGCGGTCGCCGCGGCCTCGATCGCGCAGGTGCATCGCGGCGAGGTCGAACACGACGGCGTGCACCGTCCGGTCGCCGTCAAGGTGCTGCGGCCCAACGTCGCCTCGCGTTTCCGCCGCGACCTTTCCGACTTCTTCTTCGTCGCGCACAAGGCGGAGACCTATTCCGCGGAAGCGCGGCGGCTGCGGCTGGTCGAAGTCATCAATACGATGTCGCGCTCGGTCGCGATGGAAATGGACCTGCGGCTGGAAGCAGCCGCGATGTCGGAGATGGCGGAAAATACCCTCAACGATCCGGATTTCCGCGTGCCGGCGGTCGATTGGGACCGCACCACCCATAATGTGCTGACGATGGAGTGGATCGACGGCATCGCGCTCTCCGACCATGCCCGGCTGGAACAGGCCGATATCGATCTGCCTGATCTCGGGCGCAAGGTCATCCAGAGTTTCCTGCGGCATGCGCTGCGCGACGGCTTCTTTCATGCCGACATGCACCCCGGCAATCTGTTCCTCGACGGGGAGGGGCGGCTGGTCGCGGTCGATTTCGGCATCATGGGCCGGCTCGGCCTGAAGGAGCGCCGCTTTCTTGCTGAAATCCTGTTGGGCTTCATCACGCGCGACTATCGCCGCGTCGCCGAAGTCCATTTCGAGGCCGGTTACGTGCCCTCGCATCACTCGGTGGAGAATTTCGCGCAAGCAATCCGCGCCATCGGCGAGCCGATCCATAATCGCACCGCCGAAGAAATCTCGATGGCGAAATTGCTGACCCTGCTGCTCGAGGTCACCGGGCTGTTCGACATGCGCACGCGGCCCGAACTGATCCTGCTGCAAAAGACCATGGTGGTGGTCGAAGGCGTGGCGCGCGGCTTCGATCCGAAACTCGACATTTGGAAAATCGCCGATCCGGTGGTGCGCGAATGGATCGAGCGTAATCTCGGACCGATCGGGCGTATTCAGGGCGCGATGTCCGGTGCTGGCGACCTGGCCCGCGTACTCGCGGGGCTACCGGCGATCGCGGAGCGCTCGGTCGCGGTGATTGAGCAATTCGAGGTCATGACCCGCGAGGGGCTGACGCTGTCGCCGGAGACGATAGCCGCGATGGGGCGCACCGAGGGGCGCAAGAGCCGCTGGCGCACGTTGGCGCTCTGGATCATCGCCGTGACTTTCATCGCGATATTGATTGCTATCCGTCAATTGTGATTGCAACGCACTCAGTCTAGTGATAGCATTGCTATCATTCCAGGTCAGGAGCCGGCGATGGCCAGTCTGACAATCCGAAAGCTCGACGACGCCATTCGCGATGAGTTGCGGCTGCGCGCCGCCCGCAACGGCCGCTCGGTCGAGGACGAGGTGCGGGTGATCCTGCGCGACGTCGCCCAGCATCCGCTCCAGGCGCCCTCCCCGCAAGCTGCTTCCGCGGTCCCGGCGACTTCCGTCCAGGCCGCAAGCGACCGCGCGCATGGCCTGCCACGCGTCACCCTGATCATCGGCGGCGGGATCGCCGCCTACAAGGCGCTGGACCTGATTCGCAGGCTCAAGGAGCGCCACATCCATGTGCGCTGCGTGCTGACCAAAGCGGCGCAACAATTCGTCACGCCGCTCGCGGCAAGCGCGCTGTCGCATGAGCGCGTCCATACCGACCTGTTCGACCCCGAGAGCGAGTTCGATGCCGGACATATCCGGCTGGCGCGTGAGGCCGATCTGATCGTGGTGGCGCCGGCGACCGCGGATCTGATGGCGAAGATGGCGCAAGGCCACGCCGACGATCTCGCCAGCGCGATCCTGCTCGCGGCCAACAAGCCGATCCTGCTGGCGCCGGCGATGAACCCGTTGATGTGGAACAATCCCGCGACCCGCCGCAACGTCATGCAGCTTCGGCGCGATGGCATCGCGACCGTCGGCCCCAATGCCGGCGAGATGGCGGAAGCGGGCGAAGCCGGCGTCGGGCGGATGGCCGAGCCTAGCGAAATCGCCGCGGCCGCCGAACATCTGTTGCGTCCGCCACGGCCGCGGCCGCTGCAGGGCAAGCGCGTGCTGATCACCGCGGGCCCGACCCATGAGGCGATCGATCCCGTGCGCTATATCGCCAACCGCTCTTCGGGCAAGCAGGGTTTTGCCATTGCCGCCGCGGCGCAGGCGGCAGGCGCGGACGTGCTGTTGGTTTCGGGACCGGTCGACCTTGCCGACCCCACAGGTGTGTTGGTGGCGCATGTGGAATCCGCACGGCAAATGTTGCAGCGGGTGGAAGCAGCCCTCCCCGTCGATATCGCGATCTTCGCGGCTGCGGTCGCCGACTGGCGCGTCGCCCATGAGGGCGAGCAGAAACTGAAAAAGACTTCCGGCGGCATGCCGCAGCTCGAGCTTGTCGAAAACCCCGACATTCTCGCCACGATATCCAAATTGCGGGACAAGCGGCCACCGCTGGTGATCGGATTTGCCGCGGAGACCGAAAACCTGATCGAGAACGCCAAGGCCAAATTCGCCCGCAAGGGCTGCGACTGGATTCTCGCCAATGACGTCTCGCCCGCGACCGGCGTGATGGGCGGCGATCGGAACATGGTGCATCTCTTGTCGCGCAAGGGCGCCGACATCGCGGTCGATTCCTGGCCGGTGATGACCAAGGAGCAGGTCGCCTCCGAATTGATCGCGCATGTTGCGAAAGCGATGGACAAGACAGCGGAGCAGCCCTCGTGAGCGCTACCGTCAAGGTGGAGATCCGGCAATTGCCGCATGCCGAGGGGCTGGCGCCGCCGGCCTATCAGAGCGCGGACGCGGCCGGGCTCGATCTGGTGGCCGCGGTTCCGAAAAATGCGCCGCTGGTTCTAGGACCGGGAAAACACGCGATGGTGCCGACCGGCCTCGCGATTGCCCTGCCGCCGGGCTATGAGGCTCAGGTGCGGCCGCGCTCGGGTCTTGCGGCCAAGCATGGCGTTACCGTTCTCAATTCGCCGGGCACGATCGATGCAGATTATCGCGGCGAGATCGGTGTGATACTGATCAATCACGGCGAAGAACCGTTTGTCGTCCGCCGCGGCGAGCGGATCGCGCAGATGGTGATCGCGCCGGTGGTTCAAGCCGAACTCGTCCTCGCCACCGCATTGTCCCCCACCGACCGCGGCAGCGGCGGCTTTGGTTCGACAGGGCGGTAGAAAAACGGATTCATTTTCGCAAAATTGCGCCGATTGGCGCATTTTCCTGTGCCGGGTTAAGCGTTCACGATCTGGAACTCTTACCGCTCGAACAGCGTTGAGGATATTGTGTTTCGATTCGCGAACGGCGCGGCAAACTGGTCCGTGCCGGGCGCAAATTCGTGCGGTCTTCTCGGTGGTCTTGGGGCAACCATGTCGGGCGTAATCGTGGCGATGCGTCGGGCAATGCTGTCGTGCACATCACTGGCGCGCAACGGCCTGATTGCGCTCGCCGCATCGGCGTTGCTGCCGGCTGAACCGGCTGCGGCCGAGGACTTGATCGTCCTCGGCGCGCTATCGCCGTTCTTCGACTTCAACCGCCAGGAAATCGCGGTCCTGACCACGGCATTGGCGTTGCTCGGTTTTTCCGTGATGGCCGCGATCCTCCTGATGCACACGCGCCTCCGTGCGGCAAAGAACGAGACGCGACTGCGCGCCGACATCTCCCAACTTCAGGTCCAGGCCGACCGCTACCGCGCGCTATTGTTCGCCGAGCCGCAAATCCTGATCGCTTGGGCCGCAGGCGACAATCGTCCGCAAATCAGCGGCGATGTGTCGCTCCTGGTGCCGCCGGAACTGCCGCAGCGCATTCTCGCCTTCGGAACCTGGCTGCCTCCGGAACCGGCGCTTCAGATCGATCACGCCGTCGACGCGCTGCGCGAGGCCGGCGAGGGCTTTGTGCTGCATCTGACGACGTCGACCGGACATACCATCGAGGCGATGGGCCGCGCCATCGGTGGCGAAGCCATTGTGCGGATTCGCGAACTCTCCGGGCTGCGCCGGGAGCTCGCGGAAACCAATTTGCGCCACAAGGCGCTTTTGGAAGAGACCGAGATGCTGCGCGGCTTCGCCGCCGCCTCGCCATGGCCGATCTGGGCCAAGGGCGCCAAGGGCGGCCTTGCCTACGCCAATGCCGCCTATGCCCGCGCCACCGAGGCGAGGAGCGTCACCGAGGCGACCGAGCGCAACCTCCAACTGCTCGACAGCGACGATCGCGCCGAGATGGAGCGCGCTTTGGCCGGCTCCGAGAGCTTCAACGCAAGGCTGCCGATCGTGGCCGGCGGCGAGCGGCGGATTTACGACGTGCGCGCGGTCAAGATCGGCGGCGGCAGCGTCGGCATCGCGATCGACGCCAGCGAGGCCGACGCCCTGAGCTCGGCGCTGGTGCGGATGGCGGAGGCGCATCGCCGCACGCTCGATCAACTCTCCTCCGGCGTTGCGGTGTTCGACGGCCAGCGCCGGCTCGCCTTCTACAACGATTCCTATCGCCAGCTGTGGGACCTCGATCGGGCCTTTCTCGACAGCAATCCGGACGATTCCAGCGTGCTGGACCGGCTGCGCGCGGCGCGCAAGCTTCCCGAGCAGCCCGATTTCCGCGCCTGGAAGGCAAAGCTGCACGAGGCCTATCGCGCGGTCGAGACCGCCAAGGATACCTGGTATCTGCCTGACGGCCGCGCGCTCGGCGTCGTCACCACGCCCAACCCGGAGGGCGGCGTCACCTATCTGTTCGACGATGTCACCGAAAGCCTCGATCTGGCGCGGCGGTTCGACGGCCTGATCCGGGTCCAGCGCGAAACGCTCGACAGTCTTGCCGAAGGCGTTGCGGTGTTCGGCAGCAACGGCCGGGCGCAATTGTTCAATCCGGCGTTCGCGAAGATGTGGAAGCTGTCGCCGGAGGCGCTGCGCGAAGAGCCGCATATCGACACCGTGGAAGAGTGGTGCCATCAGCTGTTCGATGACGCCAACATCTGGCGGACCATCCGCGAGGCCATCACCGCGATCGAAAACCGGGTCGACGTGCCGCTGAAGCTCGAACGCAAGGACGGTAGCGTGCTGGACTGCATGACGCGGCCGTTGCCCGACGGCGCCACCATGCTGACGTTCCAGGACATCACCGACACCGAGAACGTCGAGCGCGCGCTACGCGAAAGCAACGAGGCGCTGGAGGCCGCCGACCAGATGAAGGTGGATTTCGTCCACCACGTCTCCTACGAACTGCGTGCGCCGCTGACCACCATCATCGGCTTTGCGCATTTCCTGAGCGACCCCTCGACCGGCCCGTTGACCGCGAAGCAGGCCGAATACCTGGAATACGTCACCAAATCGACCAACGCGCTGCTGGCGCTGACCAACAACATCCTCGACCTCGCCACCATCGATGCCGGCGCCATGAAGCTGGAACTCGGGCCGGTGGATATCGGCAAAGCCATCGAGGCCGCCGCCGAAGGCATCCAGGACCGCCTCGCCACCGACCGCATCCGCCTCGAGGTCAACGTCGATCCCAACATCGGAAGCTTTGTCGGCGACGAGCGCCGCGTGGTACAGGTGCTGTATAATCTGCTCGCCAACGCGGTCGGCTTCTCGCCGCAGGATTCGATCGTCGGCATCAGCGCGAAACGGAGTGAGCACGCCATCGTCTTTACCGTAACCGATTCCGGACCAGGCATCGCGCCCGACGTCAAGGACAAGGTGTTCGACTGGTTCGAGAGCCACTCGCACGGCTCAAGGCACCGCGGCGCCGGCCTCGGCCTGTCGCTGGTGCGCTCCTTTGTCGAACTGCACGGCGGCAAGGTGCGTGTCGATTCGGCCGTCGGCAGAGGCACGACCGTCACGTGCGACTTCCCGACCGATCAGGCTGTGCATCGCAACGCCGCGGAATGAGCTCTCCCACGACATTTTTGGCGGCGCTCGCAAATGAGACGGCGACCGCGCATCTGATGGCCGACCTCGCGCTGTTGATCGGCGCCGGCGACGTCATCACACTTTCCGGCGATCTCGGCGCCGGCAAGACCGCCGCCGCCCGCGCCCTGATCCGCTATCTCGCCGACGACGAGACGCTCGAGGTTCCAAGCCCGACCTTCACGCTCGCCCAAGGTTATGAGCTGCCGGCCTTCCCCCTGGTTCACGCCGATCTCTACCGCGTCAACGATGCGAGCGAACTGGAGGAGATCGGTCTATCGCCATTGCCGGAAGGCGCGGTCGCGCTGATCGAATGGCCGGAGCGCGCGCCTGGCGCGTTGCCGCCGGACCGCATCGACATCGCGTTCCATCATCGCCCCGCATTGGGATCGACCGCGCGATCGGCCGAGATCACCGGCTACGGCAAGGCCACAGCGCAGGTCGAACGACTGAAGGCGCTGCGGCAGTTTCTCGATGCCGCCGGTTTGTCCGAAGCCAGGCGCCAGCGTATGCCGGGCGATGCGTCGATACGTTCCTATGCGCGGCTGATCGGCGACGACGGCGTCGTCATTTTGATGAATTTTCCGCGCCGGCCCGACGGGCCCGCTCTGTATGACGGCAAATCCTACAGCGCCGCCGTGCATCTGGCCGAGGACGTCAAGCCGTTCGTCGCAATCGCCAACGGGCTGCGCGAGCGCGGCTTCTCCGCGCCGTCGATCCATCACGCCGATCTTGATTCCGGATTCCTGATCACGGAGGATTTCGGCAGTGCCGGCTTTGTCGAAGGCGACCCGCCGCAACCGATCCCTGAGCGTTATGAGATAGCGACCGAATTGCTGGCCGTGCTGCATCACCAGGGCCTGCCCGAGACCCTGCCGCTGGCGCCGCAGCTCAGTTATTCCGTTCCGACATTCGACATCGAGGCGCTATTGGTCGAGATCGGGTTGATGCCCGAATGGTACCTGCCGGATCGCGGGGTCGAGATGAGCTTCGAGATGCGTGCCGAATTCACCGCGATGTGGCGCAGTCTTTTGGAAAAGCCGGTTGCGGCCGCGAAGACCTGGGTGTTGCGGGATTTCCATTCCCCCAACCTGATCTGGCTCGGCGAGCGCAGCGGCATCGCGCAAGTCGGCATCATCGATTTCCAGGACGCCGTGCTCGGTCCTGCCGCCTACGACCTGGTGTCGCTGTTACAGGATGCCCGGATCGACGTGCCCGAGGCGCTCGAGCTCGCACTGCTGACGCGCTACATCAAGGCCCGGCTCACCTCCGATCAAAGCTTCGATCCGGCCGTCTTTGCCGAGCACTATGCCGTCATGTCGGCGCAACGGAACACGCGGCTGCTCGGCACCTTCGCGCGGCTCAACCGGCGCGACGGCAAGCCGCAATATCTGCGCCACCAGCCCCGGATCTGGACCTATCTCGGTCGGTCATTGGCCCACCCGGCGCTCGCCCCGGTTCGGCAATGGTATGCCGCCAATGTCCCGCCGCCGGTACCTTAGGATTTACCGGTTGTTAGCCTACCGCCGATTAATCTGCACCAGGCCCCTCGACGGCACGAGCGGGCTATTTTCGCGAGCGGGAAGGCAACGATGGCGTCAGAACGTCGCAAGGGCGAACGCGTCACATTCGAGCGTGGGATTTCCGCGCACATGATGGGCATCGACGGCACCTGGCGCCGCGACTGCACCATGGAAGACGTCTCCGAGACCGGCGCCAAGCTCACCATCGAGGGCTCGGTCGAAGGGCTGCACCTGAAGGAATTTTTCCTGCTGCTTTCGTCGACCGGACTTGCCTATCGCCGCTGCGAGCTTGCCTGGGTCAACGGCGATCAGATCGGCGTCAATTTCCTCAAAATGGGCGACAAGAAGAAGAAAGCGATGCGGCGCGCGTCGGCCGATGTCTGAACTCCGGTTTGAGCGGCCCGTCGCATCACCGTCACATCCGATGACTATGGCGTCAGGGCCACCCCATTAGCCGAATCTCCGTGATAGGATCGGCGAAACGAATTCGGGAATCTCCTCAAAACAAATGTCCGTCCATCCCACCAAAGCCATGGTCCTCGCCGCCGGTCTCGGCGTGCGCATGCGCCCCCTCACCGACAACATGCCAAAACCCCTGGTGCGGGTTGCCGGCCAGCCATTGCTTGACCACGTGCTCGACAAGCTCGGCAGCGCCGGCGTCACCGAGGCTGTGGTCAATGTGCATTATCTGCCCGACCAGATCATCGAGCACACCAAGGGACGCACCCGCCCGCGCGTGATCATCTCGGATGAGCGCGACCAGGTGCTCGGCACCGGAGGCGGCGTCGTCAAGGCGTTGCCGCTGCTCGGCAACAAGCCGTTCTTCCATGTCAATTCCGACACCATGTGGATCGACGGCGTGCGGTCCAACCTGGCGCGGCTGGCAGAGACCTTCGATCCCGACCACATGGATATCCTGCTGCTGATGGCGCCGACCACGAGCAGCATCGGCTATGGTGGCCGCGGCGACTACGCCATGCTGCCGGACGGCGCGCTGCGCAAGCGTCGGGAACATCAGGTCGTACCGTTCGTCTATGCGGGCGCCGCGATCATGTCGCCTTCCCTGTTCACTGACGCGCCCAAGGGCGAATTTTCGCTGACCAGGATGTTCGATCGCGCCAACGAGCAGGAGCGGCTGTTCGGCCTGCGGCTCGACGGCGTGTGGATGCATGTCGGAACCCCCGACGCGATTGCCGCGGCGGAAGAGGCGTACCTCGAAAGCGTAGCCTGAGATGGTCACGCCCCACCATCGGGTCTCGCCTTCGGCGAGCCCGATGACAGCCTCCAGCGGGGCATCCAGTGCGCCGCAGCCTCTCAACTTCATCGCACTTGCTCTGGAATACTGGATCACCCGCTTTCGCGGGTGGTGACAGCCTCTATATTGGCGCATGGTTCTTGCGAATCAGGAAAGCCCATGCGCGTATTCAGCGTTCCGTTGTCCGTGCCGTTTCTGCGCAGCGTCATCGCCGCGTTGATCGACGGCAGGCTGGTCGAGGGCTTTGAGGCGCGCAAGGAGCCGGCAAGGCTCGCAAAGGCAACGCTCTATCTGCCGACCCGGCGCGCGCTTCGCGTCGCGCGTGAAATCTTCCTCGACGAACTCAAAGCCGACGCCGTGATCCTGCCGCGCATCGTCGCGCTCGGCGACATCGACGAAGACGAGCTGGCGTTTGCGGATGAAGCCGAACAGCTCGGTGGCGCGGCGCCGCTGGACATTCCCCAAAAGCTCGGCGAACTCGAGCGCCGGCTGACATTGGCAAAACTGGTCGCAGCGTGGGCCAAAAGTCCGGTCTCCTCGCCGCTGGTGGTCGGCGGGCCGGCCTCGACATTGGCGCTGGCCGGTGATCTCGCGCGGCTGATGGACGACATGGTGACGCGTGGCGTCGACTGGGACGGACTCGACGGATTGGTGCCGGATCAGCTCGACCAATATTGGCAATACTCGCTCGAATTCTTAAGGATCGCGCGAAAGCTCTGGCCTGATCACCTCCGCGAGATCGGCAGGATCGAACCGGCGGCGCGGCGCGATTTTTTGATCTCGGCGGAAGCCGCGCGCCTCACCGCGCATCATGACGGGCCGGTAATCGCGGCAGGCTCTACCGGTTCGATGCCGGCGACCGCAAAATTCCTCCATGCGGTCGCCGCCCTGCCGCATGGCGCGGTGGTGCTGCCGGGGCTCGATACCGATCTCGACGATGAGGCCTGGGAGGGAATTGGCGGCATCAGGGACGCCCACGGCAAATTCACCAGCGATCCCGCATCGAACCATCCGCAATTCGCGATGCACGCGCTGCTGCGACGCTTCGGCATCAAGCGCCGCGACGTCGAAATTCTTCGTTTCCCGGCGGCGGATGGCCGCGACGTGCTGGTGTCGGAGGCGATGCGGCCTGCGGGCGCGACCGCGCAATGGTATGACAGGCTGAAACAGCCCGAGATCGCCGAAAAGATTTCGCACGGCATGATGGATCTCGCGGTCGTCGAGGCGCCCAATCCGGAAATGGAGGCGCTTGCCATTGCGATTGCGATGCGTCAGGCGCGGCACCTCGATAAATCGGCGGCGCTGGTGACGCCGGACCGCGCGCTGGCACGGCGGGTGATGGCGGCGCTGACGCGCTGGAATCTCGATTTCGACGATTCCGGTGGCGACGCGCTGATCGATATGCCCGCCGGCGCGTTCGCGCGGCTCGCGGCGGAGGCGGTGACAAAAGGCCTGGAGCCGCCGATGCTGCTGGCGCTCTTGAAACACCCGTTCTGCCGTCTCGGCGGCGCGGACGGTGAATGGCGTGACGCGATCGAGACGCTTGAACTCGCGCTGTTGCGCGGGACCCGCCCACAGGCGGGAAGCGCAGGCCTCGCGCGCGATTTTTCGCGCTTTCGTGGAGAACTTCAGAAGCTGCGAGACGGCGAACCCTCCTCGCTCCACAATGCCGAGCCACGGGTTCGACTGAAAAGCGAAAAGCTTGATCGTGCCGGGCAGTTGATCGCAGCGCTACGGAAAGCGCTGGCGCCGCTGGAAAGCCTCAGCCCCGCAAAGCCGTATGATTTTGCCGAGCTGGCCGAGCGTCATCGCGAAATCCTGATCGAGCTCTCGCGCGACCGCGACGGTGTGGCGCTCGCCTTCGAGGAGCGCGAGGGGATGGCGCTCGCTTCCGCTTTTGACGATCTGCTCGGCGGACGGAAGCCGAGCGGGCTGATGGTCAAGCTCGGTGACTATCCGGAGGTGTTCCAGACCGCATTCGCCGACCGCGCGGTGCGGCGGGTCGAGAAATCAGGCGCGCAACTGCATATTTACGGCCCGCTGGAATCGCGGCTGATGCAGGCCGACCGAATCATCGTCGGCGGGCTGATCGAAGGCGTGTGGCCGCCGGCACCGCGGGTTGACCCATGGCTGAGCCGGCCGATGCGGCATGAACTCGGGCTCGATCTGCCAGAGCGGCGCATCGGGCTCTCCGCCCACGATTTTGCACAACTGCTCGGTGCCGAGGATGTCGTCCTCAGCCACTCGGCCAAGGCGGGCGGCGCGCCGGCCGTCGCCTCGCGCTTCCTGCATCGGCTCGAGGCGGTCGCGGGCGGCGAGCGCTGGAAAGCCGCCAAGCTTGCGGGTGAGAAATATGTCGGCTTCGCGCATGAGCTAGATCGGCCCGCGCAGGTCAAACCGGCCCCGCAGCCCGAGCCGAAGCCGCCGCGTGCGACGCGGCCCCTGAAATTGTCGGTGACCGCGATCGAGGACTGGCTGCGCGATCCCTATACGATTTACGCGCGACACATCTTGCGGTTGGATGCGCTCGATCCCGTCGACATGCCGCTGTCGGCGGCCGATCGCGGTTCCGCGATCCATGATGCGCTTGGAGAGTTCACCAGGAATTACAGGACGACGCTTCCTGCCGATCCCGTGCAGGCGCTGCGCGATATCGGCGAAAAATGCTTCGCGCCGCTGATGGAGCGGCCCGAGGCGCGTGCACTGTGGTGGCCGCGGTTTCAACGCATCGTCGGATGGTTTTCGGAGTGGGAGGCGACCCGCCGCGGCGCCATCGCCACGATCGAGGCCGAGATCAGGGGTGAAATCCCGATTCGCCTCGACAATGAGCGCACGTTCTTCCTCTCGGCGCGCGCCGATCGCATCGAACACCGCACCGACGGCAGCTTCGTCATTCTCGACTACAAGACCGGACAGCCGCCGACCGGCAAGCAGGTGCGGATGGGACTGTCGCCGCAGCTCACGCTGGAAGCCGCGATCCTACGCGCGGGCGGCTTTGACGGGATCGATGCGGGCTCGTCGATCGCAGAGCTCGCCTATGTCCGGATCAGCGGCAATAATCCGCCGGGCGAGCATAGGGCGCTCGAACTGAAAGTCAGGCAAAACGAGACGCCGCAACCGCCCGACGAGGCCGCTGATTACGCGCGCGCGCAGCTCGAGGCGCTGATCCGCAAATTCGAGAACGAGGATGAACCATACCGCTCGCTGAACCTGCCGATGTGGACCAACCGCTACGGCAGCTATGACGACCTCGCGCGGATCAAGGAATGGTCCGCGGCCGGCGGATTGGGGCTTCCGGAATGGTGAAGCCCGCGCGAAATATCCCGGCCGCGCTCCGCGCCAAGCAGGCCAGCGCGTCAAACCCGCACTCCTCGTCGTTCGTCTCGGCGAATGCGGGCTCCGGCAAGACCCACGTGCTGGTGCAGCGCGTGATCCGGCTGCTGTTAACCGGCGTACCGCCGGAAAAGATCCTCTGCATCACCTTCACCAAGGCTGCCGCAGCCAACATGGCCGAGCGCGTCTTCACCACGCTCGGCCATTGGGTCACGCTCGACGACGCCGCGCTCGATGATGCGATTCGCGATGTCGGCATCCCCGACCCCAGCTTGAAGCTGAGAAGGACGGCGAGAGAACTGTTCGCGCGCGCGCTGGAGACGCCCGGCGGATTGAAGGTGCAGACCATCCACGCGCTGTGCACGCGGCTTTTGCAGCAATTCCCCTTCGAGGCCAATGTGCCGGCGCGCTTTGCCGTGCTCGACGAGCGCGATCAGACCGACATGATGGAGCGCGCCAATCTCCGGGTCTTCCTCGAAGCCTCCAACGCGCCGGACAGTGTCCTCGGCCGCGCCTTGCTCACCTCGATGGCGAATGCCGCCGACGTTACCTTCAGGGACGTGGTGCGCGAGGCGTGCCTCAGCCGCGACCATTTCATGGCCTGGACTGACCAAGCCGGCAGCGCGGAAGCCGCGGCACGCCAGGTCTCGATCGTACTCGGCGTCAATCAGAACGACACGATCGAAGACGTCGAGCGCGACATCCTGGATGGACCGTACCTGCCGCGCAAACGGTGGCCCGAAATCGCCGATGCGCTCAAGGCAGGCAGCAAGTCCGACGTCGAACAGGCGGAGCGGCTTCGCGATGCCGCGCTTGCCACCGGTACCGAACAGGCCGATCGATATCTCGGCGTCTTCCTCACCGACGAAAAAGTGTCGCGCAAGGCGGTGCTGACCAAGAGGTTTGGCGACGGCAATCCGTCGGTCGGTCGCCTGTTCGAGGCCGAAGCCCTGCGCCTCGCGCCCCTGATCGAGAAACGCCGGGCCGTCATCACCCGCGACCGCAGCGAGGCCCTGCTTCATATCGCGACTGCCGCCGCGGCGAATTACCGGCGCGAGAAGGAAGAACGCGGGCTTCTCGATTATGACGATCTCATCGACAAGACACTCGCGATGCTCGACAAGGTCTCCGCGGGCTGGGTGCATTACAAGCTCGACCGCGGCGTCGATCACGTACTGATCGACGAAGCGCAGGATACGAGCCCGCGTCAGTGGGACATTGTCGAGCACATCATTTCCGAATTCACCGCTGGCAGCGGCGCACGCGACGGCATCGATCGCACCGTGTTCGCGGTCGGCGATGAGAAACAGTCGATCTTCTCGTTTCAGGGCGCGGCACCGCATGAGTTAGCGGAGCGCCGGCAACGTTTCGGCGCGCGATTCAAGGCGGCCGAACTCGATTTCGAGTTCGATTTCCTTTACCTATTCGTTCCGATCCGGCGCCGGCGTGCTGCGCGCCGTGGAAAGCGCGTTCCAGTCGGCCGACATCTACCGGAGCATTACAACCGATCGCGATGGCATGCCGCCGCACGAGGCGTTGGAGGATGCCGGGCCCAGCCTGATCGAGTTGTGGCCGCTGGCGCAGGCCGACGAACGCAAGGAGATCGAGGGCTGGCGCGCGCCGTTTGACGGCGTTTCGGCGACGAGCCCCGAAGTGAAGCTGTCAAAGCAAATCCAGGCCGAGATCAAGCGGCTCGTGACGAGCGGCACCCTGACCGGACCCAAGGGGGACTGCAGGCCATTGCGCTATGGCGACGTGCTGGTGTTGGTGCGCCGCCGCGGCAATCTTTTCGATGCCGTGATCCAGGCGCTGAAGCATGCCGAAATTCCCGTGGCGGGCGCCGACCGGCTGAAGCTAACCGAACACATGGCGATCATCGATTTGATGAATCTCGCCGATGCGCTGCTGCTGCCGCAGGACGATCTGGCGCTGGCGGTGGCGCTGAAGAGCCCGCTGTTCGGCCTTACCGAGGACGATTTGTTCAAGCTGGCGTGGCAGCGCAAGGGATCGTTGCGGCAGTCGCTGAGCCGGCACGCGGCGGCGGAAACCCGGATCCATGCCGCGCTTGAGCGCTTCGAACGATGCGAACGGCGATTTGTCAGCGAGACGCCGTTTGCCTTCTATGCCTGGCTGCTTGGCGGCGACGGCGGCCGCGCCCGCATCCTGAAGCGGCTCGGGCACGAGGCCAATGACGCGCTCGACGAGTTCCTTGAGCTGGCGCTGAACTATGAACGCAAGGCGCCCGCCTCGCTGCAAGGCTTTATGGCGTGGCTGCGCGCCGCCGACACCGAAGTGAAGCGCGACATGGAAATCTCGCGCGATGAGGTCCGCGTCATGACCGTGCATGGCGCCAAGGGGCTGGAAGCATCCGTCGTCATCATGGTCGACACGACATCCTCGCCCTCGGATACGCAACGCCTGCGCCTGATCCAGGTGCCGCGCGACGGCGGCGGCGAGGTCACGGTGTGGGTCGGCAAGAAGGCCGATGATCCAAAAGTCGTCGCGGACGCCCGCGAGGCAATGCTTGACGATACCGAGCATGAGTATCGGCGGCTGCTTTATGTTGCGATGACGCGCGCCGCTGACCGGTTGATCGTTGCGGGCATCCAGCCCGGCAACAGGAACGGCCTCCGAGATGATTGCTGGTACGATCTGGTCCGCAAGGGCTTGGTCAATTCAGGCCTTCGCGAAGAGACCATCGCAGCCGACGACGGTCCGATCAAGCGCTACACGCGGCCGGAGGATGGCACGCATTTGACGAGCGCCGCGGCCGCGACGGCGAACCCGTCGCAGCAATTGCCGTCATGGCTGCGCACGCCGCTGCCGGCCGAGCCATTAGTCGGCAAGCTGCTGCGTCCCTCCGATCCCGGCGATGGTGACGGCCGCGGCTTCAGATCGGGGGAATCGCTGGCCTCGCGCGCGCTAGCGCTGCAGCGCGGCACGCTGGTGCATCGTCTGTTGCAATCGCTGCCCGATCTCGCCGCCGAACGCCGTCGCGATGCGGCGCAAAAATATCTTGCCCGCAATGCGGCCGGCTGGAGCGATGGCGACCGCGCACAACTGGCGGATCAGGTGTTGGCGCTGATTGCTGACCCGCGTTTTGCGGCGGTATTCGCGGCCGGTAGCCGCGCCGAGGTCTCGATTGTCGGACGGCTGGTGCAGCCGGGACGACCTTTGGCCCTGGTTTCCGGCCAGATCGACCGCCTGGTGGTCACGCCGTCGGCGGTCTTGATTGTCGATTTCAAGACCAACCACGCCCCACCGGTTGCCGCGGCCGACGCGCCGGCCGCCTATGTCCGCCAGCTCGCCCTTTATCGTGCGGTCCTGAAGAAGCTTTATCCCCAATTGCCCGTCCGCTCAGCACTACTTTGGACCGAAACGCCTGAATTGATGGAGATTTCTGCTCCCGCCCTCGACCAAGCACTGCTATCCGGTCATGGCGGGGATGACCAAGCTTGACCCGGCAAGGTCGCGTTCATAGGTTTGTCCCATGATCCCGGGGCGCGATTCTTCCCGCCCTTCTTCCAACCGAACGAGGTATTCCCATGGCCGTTGGCAAGGTTTCTGACGCCAATTTCGAATCCGAGGTGCTTAAAGCGCAAGGCCCGGTGGTGGTCGATTTCTGGGCCGAATGGTGCGGCCCCTGCCGCATGATCGCGCCGGCACTGGACGAGATTTCCGGCGCGATGGGCGACAAGGTCAAGATCGTGAAACTGAACGTCGACGAGAGCCCAAAGACGGCCTCGAAATACGGCGTGATGTCGATCCCGACCCTGATGATCTTCAAGGGCGGCGAGATGGCCTCCCGCCAGGTCGGCGCCGCACCGAAGCAGAAGCTGCAGCAGTGGATTACGGCTGCGGTCTGATCCGCTTCAAGCGATAGCTATTTCCAAGACGGCCGGCGCAAAGCCGGCCGTCTTGTTTTCTGCTACCCAATCCAGCCGGTCGCCAGCGCGGCGGCGAGTTCAGGCTGGCCATTGCGGATGGCAAGTGTCGCCATCGCGTCATGGTCGTACGGCACGTGGCGGAAGGTCACCCGCCACGTGCCGTCGGTGAATTCCAGGATCGCATAGCGCGCGTCCGGCGCGCCGGCTTCGATCACGTGCGGAAACGGATGGACGTCGCGGTAGCCGGGACACCCGACGCTGCCGGGATTGACGATCAGACGCCCGTCACGAAGCCGCACCCCGCGCGCGATGTGGGTATGGCCGCAGAGAATAAGCGGCTGGGTGATGCCGAAGGCCGCCTTCTCGATCGCTTCCCGCGATGCCATCCGCACCGTGCCGTCAGGCAGAACGGTCTCCAGCCAATAGGCCTCGTCGCTCTCCGGCGTCGCATGGCACAGAAAGACCCTTTCATGGAACACGCGCGTCGGCGGCACCGTGCGCAGCCAGTCGAGATGCGTTGCGTCGAGTTGCGCGTGCGCGGGCCGGTCCCATGACCCCATTTGCTCTGGCGGCCGGTCGATCAGATAGCGGTCGTGATTGCCGAGCACATGCACTGCATCGAGCGCCATCAGCGCATCCATCGTCCGCCGCGCGTCGAGCGCCCCGCTCGCCATGTCGCCGAGATTGACGATCGCGTCGACGCCTTGCGCGCGGATGTCGGCGATGACAGCTTCAAGCGCGAGATAATTTCCGTGCACATCGGCAATCGCGGCAAACCGCATCGTCTTATCTCGGCGGCGTGCCGTTGAGGCTGAGCACGTGGCCGGCGAGATAGAGCGACCCCGTGATCAGGATGCGCGGCGGCACTTCGTAGGCCAGCTGCGTCAGCGCGCACAGCGCGGCTTCCACGCCTTCGGCGATCTCGACGCGCATGCCAAGCGCACGTGCGGCGTTCGCCAGCCGGTCCGGCGGCATCGCATTGTCCTGGTGCGGGATCTCGACTGCGATGATGTGCCGCGTCAGCCCTGCGAAATTGACGAGAAAAGTGCCGGCATCCTTGTTCGCCATCATCCCGGCAATGACCACCAGCGGCCGCGAGACGCGTTCTTCGAGATCGCCCAGCGCCGCTGCGACCACGCGCCCGCCTTCGGCGTTGTGCCCGCCGTCGAGCCAGATCTCGCACCCCCGCGGCGCCTGCTCCAATAGCGCGCCCGACGAAAGGCGCTGCATCCGCGCCGGCCATTCGGCGTTGACGATGCCGGCCTCGAACGCTGCGCTCGGAATCTTGAGGGTTTCGATCGCACGCAAGGTCGCGATCGCGAGCCCCGCATTGTCGAACTGATGCCGGCCGAACAGTTTTGGCGCGGCCAGATCCATCAACCCGCGGTCGTCCTGATAGACCAGCCTGCCGCGCTCGACGCTAACATGCCATCCCTCGCCTGCTGCATGCAGCGGCGCGCGCATGCGGTTGGCCTGCGCTTCGATCACGGTCATCGCTTCCACCGGCTGTTCCGCGGAGATCACCGGCACGCCGCGCTTGATGATCGCGGCCTTCTCGCCGGCAATCGATGTCAGGGTGTCGCCTAGGAAGTCCGTGTGATCTATGCTGACCGGCGCAATCACGCTTGCGAGCGGCGCCTCGATAACATTGGTCGAATCAAGCCGCCCGCCGAGGCCTACTTCCAACAGCAGCACGTCGGCCGGACGCTGCGCGAACAAATAAAACGCCGCCGCAGTCTTCGCCTCGAAAAATGTCAGCGGCGCGCCGGCATTGATCCGCTCGCAATGCGCGAGCGCATTTTGCAGCTCCTCATCACCGGCCAGCAGGCCGCCGCCCACGCAGCCGAGGCGGAAGCTTTCATTAATGCGCACCAGATAGGGCGAGGTATAGGCGTGGACGCGCAGGCCCGCCGCCTCCAGGATCGCGCGCAAGTAAGCGAGCGTCGAACCCTTGCCATTGGTGCCCGCAATATGGATCACCGGCGGCAGCTTGCGCTCGGGATGATCGAGCCGCTCCAGGAGCCGCTGCATGCGCTCGAGGCCAAGGTCGATCCGCTTCGGGTGGAGCGCCGATAGCCGCGCGATCAATTCATCGAGCGGTGACGGTGTGGCGGGGAGTGCGTTCACGCGTGGGGCGCTGCCGGCACCGCGTCCGGGGCCGAGACGATCTGGGCGGGTTCGGAAATCGGCAGCACAGGTTTCGACACGGTTTCCGGCGCCGGCGACTTGGTCAGCAAACGGCACAGCCGTGCCAGGGTCGGCCGCAACTCATGGCGATGCACGACCATGTCGACCATGCCGTGGTCGCGCAGATATTCGGCGCGCTGGAAGCCTTCCGGCAATTTCTCGCGGATGGTCTGCTCGATCACCCGCGCGCCGGCAAAGCCGATCAGCGCACCGGGCTCGGCGATCTGCACGTCGCCCAGCATGGCGTAGGAGGCGGTGACACCGCCGGTGGTCGGATTGGTCAGCACGACGATATAGGGCTGTTTTGTTTCGCGCAGCATCTGGATGCCGACGGTCGTGCGCGGCATCTGCATCAGCGACAAAATGCCTTCCTGCATCCGCGCGCCGCCGGAAGCCGCGAATACGATGAAGGGAGATTTCTTCTCCACCGCAAGCTCAAGCCCGCGCACGATCGCTTCGCCAGCGGCCATGCCGAGCGAACCGCCCATGAAATCGAAATCCTGCACCGCGATCACGACGGCGGCGCCCTCGAGCTTGCCATAGCCGACCTTGACGGCGTCGTTCAGCCCGGTGCGGGCGCGCGCATCCTTGATGCGGTCGGCATATTTCCGCTCGTCGCGGAATTTCAGCGGATCGGCGACAACTTCAGGCAGCGCGATATCGTACCAGGTCTCGTTGTCGAAGATCGATTTCAGCCGCGCCACCGCGCCCATGCGCATGTGGTAGTTCGAGCCGGGAATGACGAACTGGTTGGCCTCGACATCCTTGTAGAACACGAGCTGCCCGGAATCGGGGCACTTGATCCACAAATTCTCCGGCGTCTCGCGACGCAGGATGTTGCGGATTTTCGGCCGGACCACATTGGTGAGCCAATTCATGTTTCGCTCCGATCGGCAGTCATCGCCCGCAAATATATGGCGGCCCGGACCAAGCCCGGCAAGCCGCCATGCGCCGCCTGTCTCGCCCGCAATTGTGGCTTATTCCGCAGCCTGTTTGGCTCCCCGCACCCCCTGCGCCAGGGAAGCCACGAGATCGGCCACCGCCGCGACCGTCTTGGTGGTCGCCTGGCCCGCGGTATCGAGGCTGTCGCGCAGCGCATCGACCAGCGCGGTCCCGACCACGGCGCCATTGGCGTTCTCGGCGATGGCGCGCGCGGCTTGCGGCGTCCTTATGCCGAACCCGACACAGACCGGCAGCTTGGTATGGCGCTTGATGCGACCGACCGCCTCGCCCACGGCCTTGGTATCGGCGGCCGCACTGCCGGTGATGCCGGTGATCGAGACGTAGTAGACAAAGCCCGAGGTATTGGCGAGCACCGCCGGCAAGCGCTTGTCGTCGGTGGTCGGCGTCGCGAGCCGGATGAAGTTCAACCCGGCCTTCAGCGCCGGCAGACACAGCTCGGCATCTTCCTCCGGCGGCAGGTCGACGATGATCAACCCGTCGACGCCTGCGGTCTTGGCGTCGGCGAGAAACTTTTCGACGCCATAGATGTAGATCGGATTGTAGTAGCCCATCAGCACCAGCGGCGTGGTGTTGTCGCCCTTGCGAAAGCCGCGCACCATCTCAAGCGTCTTCTTCAAGGTCATGCCGGCCTTGAGCGCGCGCAAGCCGGCCGCCTGGATCGACGGGCCGTCCGCCATCGGATCGGTAAAGGGCATGCCGATCTCGATGATGTCGGCGCCCGCCTTCGGCAGCGCCTTGATGATGTCGAGCGAGGTTGAAGGATCCGGATCGCCGGCCATCAGGAAGGTGACCAGCGCCGCGCGGCCTTCGCGCTTGAGTTCGGCAAATCGCGCCTCGATGCGGGTGGTCACTTCTTCTTCCCGCTCTTCAAGATTTCCGTGATCTGCGGAATGTCCTTGTCGCCGCGGCCGGAGAGGTTGACGACCATCAGATGATCTTTCGGCCGTTTCGGCGCGAGCTCGATAACCTTGGCGATGGCATGCGCGGGTTCCAGCGCCGGCGGAGATGCCCTCGAGCCGCGACAGCAAAAGAAACGCCGCCAGCGCCTCATCGTCGGTCGCGGAGAGATATTTGACGCGGCCGGTCTCGTGCAGCCAGGAATGTTCCGGCCCGATGCCGGGGTAATCCAGCCCCGCCGAGATCGAATGAGCGTCCTGGATCTGGCCGTCATCGTCCATCAACAGATAGGTGCGGTTGCCGTGCAGCACGCCGGGCCGGCCGCCGGCGATCGAGGCCGCGTGCAATTGCGTGAGCCCATGGCCGGCCGCCTCGACGCCGAAAATCTCGACAGAGGGGTCGTCGAGGAACGGATGAAACAGCCCCATCGCGTTGGAGCCGCCGCCGATGCAGGCGACCAGCGAGTCCGGTAGACGGCCTTCGGCCTCTTGCATCTGCCTGCGGGTCTCGATGCCGATGATCGACTGGAAATCGCGCACCATCATCGGATAGGGATGCGGGCCGGCGACGGTGCCGATGCAATAGAACGTGTTGTGCACGTTGGTGACCCAGTCGCGCAGCGCTTCGTTCATCGCGTCTTTCAACGTGCGCGATCCCGACTGCACCGAAAAAACCTTGGCACCCAGCATCTCCATGCGGATCACATTGGGCTGCTGCCGCTCGACATCGACCGCGCCCATATAGACCACGCATTCAAGCCCGAAGCGGGCGCACAGGGTGGCGGTGGCAACGCCATGCTGGCCGGCGCCGGTCTCGGCGATGATGCGCTTCTTGCCCATGCGCCGCGCCACCATGATCTGGCCCAGCACATTGTTGACCTTGTGCGAGCCGGTGTGGTTCAGCTCCTCGCGCTTGAAATAGATCTTTGCGCCGCCAAGGTGTTCGGTGAGGCGTTCGGCGAAATAAAGCGGCGACGGCCGGCCGACATAATCCTTGAGGTAGCCGTTCATCTCGGCCTGGAATGCCGGATCGGCCTTGGCGTCGGCATAGGCCTTTTCCAGATCGAGGATCAGCGGCATCAGCGTTTCCGCGACAAAACGGCCGCCAAAAATGCCAAAATGGCCGTGCTCGTCCGGGCCGCTGCGGAAGGAATTGGGCAGATTTCGATTCATCGTACGCTCAGTTCTTCGCTGGCCCGTGCCGCGCGAATGAAGGCGCGGATCATCTCGCCATCCTTGACGCCGGGTTCGCGCTCGACGCCGGAGGACACATCAACGCCGCCGGCGCGCGTGACACGGAGGGCTTGCGCGACATTTTCGGCATTGAGGCCGCCGGAGACCATGAACGGCAGTTTCAAATCGAGATTTTCGAGCAGATGCCACTCGAACACCGCGCCAAGGCCGCCGGGGCGCGTGGCACCCTTGGGCGGGCGGGCATCGAACAGCATGCGGTCGGCGACGGCCGCGTAGCCCGGCAGCGAAGCAAGGTCGGCCGCGCTTTCGACCGCGATCGCCTTCATTACCTCTAGGCCAAATTTCTGCTTGATGTCGCGCAGCCGCGCCACCGTCTCCTTGCCGTGCAGTTGCAGAATGTCCGGCTGCAGCGCCTCGACAATGTTGGACAGCGTCAAATCGTCAGCGTCGACCGTCAGCGCGACCTTGATTGCGCGGCGCTTGGCCTGCTTGCCGAGGTCACGCGCGATCTCGAGCGAAAGATGCCGCGGCGAAGGCGGAAAGAAGACGAAGCCCACCATGTCGGCGCCGGCGTCGAGCGCCACCTCGAGCGTCTCGCGCGTGGACAGGCCGCAAATTTTAACAAGCAGGGACATGGTGTCTCTGGGCTTTAAGGTTTCGGGCGGCCAAAACCGTTCGAAACGGTATCGAAATGGTCCTGGCGGGGCGGGTTCTACAACGTCGCGCCCTGCTTGTCTCGCCCGGAAACCCCGTAGGACCCCGCTTGCGAGGGAGCCGGAAGGCGCTCTCGATCGTAGCGCGTGGCAACCGCCGCCGCGCGCAGATCCGCGACCTCGGAGCGCGCCGCCCTCGCATCGGCCTCATGCTGCCGTGCCGCGCGCCGCCAGCGGCGCTGCCGGAACCAGGTCGCCGAGCCGCCGGCCACGACACCGATGATCGCAGCCAGGATGATGACGATGAACAGCGGGAGCCTGATCGCGACCGAGGGGTCGGCGGAATTGAACGGGTCGAACGACACCGCGACGAAATGCCGGTTGGCCACCGCGAACACGATGAAGATCAGGCCGAGCGGAATGAAGGTGAGGGCCGTGAAGAATTTTCGCATGACCATCGCTCGTGTTGATCGAGATCGGCGGGACAGCCCGAAAACCGCACCTCACTCGTCCGGCAAACCGGATGACGCGCCGTCTGGAAACCTTACGCGCCCGCTTCCGGATTGTCGCGGTTGAGCCGCTCGCGCATTTCCTTGCCCGTCTTGAAGAACGGGACGCTCTTCTGATCGACCGGCACATGGGCGCCGGTGCGCGGATTGCGCCCGGCACGCGCGGGGCGATGCTTCACCGAAAAGGCGCCGAAGCCGCGCAGCTCGACCCGGTCGCCGCGCGCCAACGCCGCGACGATCTCGTCAAGGATCGCGTTCACAATGTTCTCGACATCCCGCTGGTAAAGGTGCGGGTTGTGCTCGGCAATGCGCTGAACAAGTTCGGATTTGATCATTGAGAATTGGGACCCGGGGCGTACAGTTATCCATTTCCGTGAAAATGCCTTGAACTGTCAAGACGCTAAATCAATTTTGCGCAGCGCGAAATGGCGTGACAAATGCACGAGAGGCGGATTGTGACAATACCCGCAATGCGGGAGAAGCCGCTCGGGAGGCCTTTCGGCCCTTCAATTGGTCCCGGCCGGATGCCATAGCGCCAGCATCCCATCGAGACCGAGGCGATCGACCGCCTGCGCTACGCCGGCCTGCTCAATGTGACGCGCGATCGCACTCAAGCCGAGCGCATCCAGCGCGACGGAGGCCGCCGTTCGCAGGAATGTCAGGTCGCCGAAGCGCGGGTTGAGCTTGTAATCGCGCACCGGCAGATCGCTCTTGACGTTCTTGTTCGCGACCAGCCAGGCCACCGCGGTTTTCTCGTCGCCGAGCTGATCGATCAGCTTGAGATCGACGGCCTGGCGGCCGGTGAAGACCCGCCCATCGGCGACTTTCTCGATCAACGCGTCGTCCATGCCGCGCCGCTCTTTCACCAATCCGCGAAACCACGCATAGGAATCCTTCACCAGCGCGTCCAGCGCGGCGCGCGCCTCAGGACTGGTCGGCTCGAAGCCATTGGGCGCGGCTTTTAGCGGCGAAGACTTCACTTCTTCAACCTGGACGCCGACGGTTTTCAAGAGCTCGGTAAAATTCGGATACTGAAACAAGACGCCGATCGAGCCGACCAGCGAGCTTTGTTGCGCGACGATGTGGTCGGCGGCGATTGCGGTGATGTAGCCGCCGGAGGCGGCCAGTCCCTCGACTACCACGACCAGCGGTTTCTTCGCCTTCAGCCTCACCAGCGCGTCATAAAGCTGCTCGGAGCCGGCAGTGGTGCCTCCAGGTGAATTGATATGGACGATGACGGCGGCGGACTGCGAATTCTCCAGCCGCTCCAGCGCCTCGACGCGCTCCTGGTCACTGCGGATCAGGCCTTCGATATTGACGCGCGCGATCGAGCCGGAGCTTGTCAGTGCGCCCCGCCCGCCCGGGGTCACCACCACGCCGACGATGGCGACCGCCGCAATCGCGACGAGGGCCGCGGTCACCCGCCAGAAGGTCAGCTTGCGGCGAATCCTGCGGCGATCGACGATCACATCCGAATCAAGCGACATCGAAAATTCTCCTGAATATTCAGCCCGCGCGTTTTGCATTCGCAGCGTAAGTATTGGGTTATCTGATTACATCAATTGCGGTGCAATATGAAGAAAACAAGGCTCCTCTTCCCTTCTCCCCTTGTGGGAGAAGGTGGCGCGGACGCAGTCCGCGCCGGATGAGGGGTTTGCATCCGTGGAGAGAGACCCCTCACCCGCCTTCGATGCTTCGCATCCATAGCCGATGCAAAGCATCGGCGTTCTATCTACCAAGGACGGCGGCCGAAGGCCGCCTACGCACCCTCTCCCACAAGGGGCGAGGGGAAGAAGACAAAAAAGGCCCCGGTCGAAACCGGGGCCCCAATGGATGAAGGCAAGTGAGCGAAGGCTTACTTGTCGCCGCCGCGGTTCTTGAGCGCGGTGCCGAGAATATCGCCCAGCGTCGCCCCCGAATCGGAGGAGCCGTATTGCGCGATGGCCTCCTTCTCCTCGGCGACTTCCAGCGCCTTGATCGAGACCTGCACCTTGCGGGCCTTCTTGTCGAACTGGATCACCCGCGCATCGACCTTCTCTCCGACAGCGAAGCGGTCGGCGCGCTGGTCGTTGCGGTCACGCGCCAGTTCCGAGCGCTTGATGAAGGTGGTGAAGTCGGTGCCCGAGATCTTGACCTCGATGCCGCTTTCCTTGACTTCGAGCACTTCGCAGGTCACGACCGCGCCCTTCTTGACATCGCCGGGTTCTGCGAACGGATCGCCTTCGAGCTGCTTGACGCCGAGCGAGATGCGCTCCTTCTCGACGTCGACATCGAGCACCACGGCTTTCACCATGTCGCCCTTCTTGTAGTTGTCGATCACCTGCTCGCCCGGAAGCTTCCAGTCGAGGTCGGACAGATGCACCATGCCATCGACGTCGCCCTCGAGCCCGAGGAACAGGCCGAACTCGGTCTTGTTCTTGACCTCGCCCTCGACCGTGGAGCCGACCGGGAATTTCTCGACGAACACTTCCCAGGGGTTGCGCATGGTCTGCTTGAGGCCGAGCGAAATTCTCCGCTTGACCGAATCGACTTCCAAAACCTGCACTTCGACTTCCTGCGAGGTCGAGACGATCTTGCCGGGGTGCATGTTCTTTTTGGTCCACGACATTTCCGAGACGTGGATCAGGCCTTCGATGCCCGGCTCCAGCTCGACGAACGCGCCGTAGTCGGTGATGTTGGTGACGCGGCCGGTGAAGCGCGCGTTCAGCGGATACTTCGCCTCGATGCCCTGCCACGGATCGTCCAGCAACTGCTTCATGCCGAGCGAAATGCGGTGGGTCTCGTGGTTGATCTTGATGATCTTGACCTTGACGGTCTGGCCGATGGTCAAGACCTCGGTCGGGTGATTGACCCGCCGCCAGGCGATATCGGTGACATGCAACAGGCCATCGATGCCGCCGAGGTCGACGAACGCACCGTAATCGGTGATGTTCTTGACCACGCCGTCGATCACCTGACCCTCTTCGAGGTTCTGCACCAGCTCCTGGCGCTGCTCGGCGCGGGTCTCTTCCAGAACCGTGCGGCGCGATACCACGATGTTGCCGCGGCGGCGATCCATCTTGAGGATCTGGAACGGCTGCGAATTGTTCATCAGCGGCGCGACGTCGCGGATCGGGCGGATATCGACCTGGGAGCGCGGAAGGAAGGCGACGGCCCCGTCGAGATCGACGGTGAAGCCGCCCTTGACCTGGTTGAAGATGACGCCGTTGACCTTTTCGTTGTTCTGGAACGCCTTTTCGAGCTTGCCCCAGCTCTCCTCGCGGCGCGCCTTGTCGCGCGACAGCACGGCCTCGCCGAGCGCATTCTCGATACGGTCGAGGAACACCTCGACCTCATCGCCGACCTTGAGATCGCTTTCGCGGCCGGGGCCGGCGAATTCGCGCAGCGCCACGCGGCCCTCGGTCTTCAGGCCGACGTCGATGACGGCCATGTCCTTTTCAATCGCAACCACCGTGCCCTTGATGACGGAGCTTTCCTGCAAGTTTCCGCCGGCGAAGGACTCGTCCAGCATCGCGGCGAAATCGTCGCGGGTAGGGTTGTAAGAAGCAGCACTAGTCGAAGCCATATGTTCTCCAGATGCGGGTATTGCCGGCCGTTAGGGTTAAGGGCGTATCGCGCGTGAAGTGTTTAAAGGTTCCCACAAACCTCAAACGACCGTTGATTGCGATGATCGCAATAGCGGGCCGGCAGATGCCTTCCACGTTCGGTACGTTGATTTTCCGTCCGGAGGTTTATCGAGCTCGAAAACCGAGTTCGAGACATCGACCTTCAAGGGCGGGAGCGGGCTTTCCTCCAATGACGGCAGCGGTTTCGTTTGCAAGCCTTCAAATGAAAGCATTCAAACCCGCTGCCGGCCCGCTCGAACGGCCTCGACAATGTCGATGGCGGCCCGGACGCCGCCTTCTATATCCAGATTGGAATTATCAAGCAAGTAAGCATCCGGAGCCGGTTTTAAAGGCGCGACCGGCCTGTTCTTGTCGCGTTCGTCGCGCTGCAGGATATCCGCCAGCACCGCGGCCTCGTCGACGTCCTCGCCCCGGGCGCGCGCCTCCAGCGTCCGGCGCCGGGCCCGGACCCTGGGGTCGGCGACGACAAAGATCTTCACGTCGGCGTGGGGGCAGATCACGGTGCCGATATCCCGGCCGTCGAGCACCGCCCCCGGCGGATCGGCGGCAAATTGACGCTGAAAATTCAGCAAAACTTCCCGCACCTTGGGGATCGCCGATACCACCGAGGCGGCCTCCCCCACTTTTTGCGTCTTCAGCGCAGGATCTCCGAACTTTTCCGGATCGAGTTCCAGCGCCGCGGAGACGGCGAGCATCTCATTGGAGAGGTCGGCTTGCGCGCTTAAGAGTGCATAGGCGACAGCGCGATAGATCACGCCGGTATCGAGGTGACGGTAGCCGTAATGTTTGGCGAGGCGCTTGCCGAGCGTGCCCTTGCCGGATGCGGCCGGTCCGTCGATGGCGATGATCATGACAGCTCGGCCCCGAGCGAACGCATCATGGGTATGAAATCCGGAAATGAGGTGGCGATAAACGCGGTATCGTCGACCTTGACGCCCTTGTCGGCCGCCAATCCCATCACCAGCGCGGACATCGCGATGCGATGATCCATATGGGTCGCGACCAGGCCGCCGCCCGGCACGTGGCCCCTGCCCTCGACGATCAGATCGTCGCCCGAAATCTCGACCTTGACGCCGTTGACGCGCAGCATGTCGGCGGTCGCCTCCAGCCGGTCGGATTCCTTGACGCGCAATTCCTTCAAGCCGCGCATGGTCGTGGTGCCTTCGGCAAAGGAAGCGGCCACCGCCAGCACCAGATATTCGTCGATCATCGAGGGCGCGCGTTCGGGCGGCACCTCGACGCCGCGCAGCTGCGAGGCGCGCACGCGCAGTCTGCGCCATCGGCTCGCCGGCATCGCCGCGCGTTTCGCTTTCCTCGATCGAGGCGCCCATCTCGCGCAGTGTCGTGAACAGCCCGGTGCGCAGCGGATTGGTCATGACGTCGGACAATACGATATCGGAGCCTTCGACGATCAGCGCCGCCACGATCGGGAACGCCGCGGAAGACGGATCGGCCGGCACCACAACGTCGGCGCCATGCAGTTCGGGCTGCCCGGTCAGCGCGATCTTGCGGCCATGGGCGCCTTCCTTGGCCGAGACGATCTCGGCGCCGAAATGTTTCAGCATCAGTTCGGTATGGTCGCGGCTGGCCTCGGTCTCGATCACGGTGGTGATGCCGGGTGCGGCGAGCCCAGCGAGCAGCACCGCCGATTTGATCTGGGCCGAGGCCACCGGCGTGCGGTAGAGGATCGGCAGCGGATCGCGCGCGCCGTTCAAGCGTCAGCGGCAGCCGGCCGCCCTCGTCGCTCGCGCCGGCCTTCGCGCCCATCAGTTCCAGGGGATCGAGCACCCGCCGCATCGGGCGAGAGCGCAGCGAGGCGTCGCCGTCGAAAACCGCCGTGATCGGGCAGCCGGCGACCGCGCCCATCACCAGCCGGCAGCCGGTGCCGGAATTGCCGAAATCGAGCGGGGCTTGCGGCTCCGCGAAGCCGGCCACGCCGACGCCGTGCACGACCAGGCGAAATCGCCGGTCCGTTCCACCTTGGCGCCCAGCGCCCGCATGGCCTTGGCGGTGTTGAGCACGTCTTCGCCCTCCAGCAGGCCCGAAATCCGGGTTTCGCCGACCGCCAGCGCGCCCAGAATCAGGGCGC
This sequence comes from uncultured Alphaproteobacteria bacterium, assembly GCA_963713785.1. Lineage (GTDB taxonomy): Bacteria > Pseudomonadota > Alphaproteobacteria > Rhizobiales > Xanthobacteraceae > Bradyrhizobium. The sequence goes on along the minus strand of CAVQNB010000006.1, from coordinate 122,428 downwards.
GGTGCGAAATCGACTTGTCGCCGGGAACACGGACCTTGCCGGTCAGGGGGCCGCTGGAGCGGGCTTCGAGCGGGGTCTGGCGACCGGGCGGTTGAATGGGTCAAGATTGTGTCCTCTGCGGCGGGCGGCAGGTATCACATGGGCGGCACCGCGTCACGCCGCCGTCAATATCGCGCAAAGCGCTATTGACAGCGGCGCCTCAACTAGCCAAGTGAAGCACCGTTTTTCAGAAAATTCCCAGGATTCCACACGTGGCCAAATCCGATCTCGGAACCAAACGCATTTGCCCGACCACGGGTAAGAAGTTCTATGACCTGAACAAGAACCCGGTGATCTCACCCTATACCGGCGAGGTCGTGCCGATTGCGCCGATGGCGCCGCCGCGGGCCGTGCCGATGGCGAGGCCGCGCGCGCCGCGGCCGCCGCCGCCGCTACCGCCGCCGAAGCCGCGCCGGAGCCCGCCGAGGCCGAAGAGTTGGTGCCGCTCGAGGAGGCCGACGCCGAGGAGAATACCGGCAAGGTCAAGGCCGTCGTTCCCGAATCGGAAGACGACATCGAGATCGACGAGACCATCGAAGACGACGACGACGATGATTCCACCTTCATCGCCGACGAGGAAGAAGGCGACGAGGACGTCACCGACATCATCGGCGACGTCGGCGGCGACGAGGAGACTTGAGATCGGCCCTGAACTGTGTTCAGGGTTTTTGCCCGCGCGTCGCCCAAGGCGTGCGGGACAGCATGATCCGGAAAAGCGGGTACCGGTTTTCCCGCAACCGAAGCGTGCGCGGAGCGCTAAGAGGTGAGGGGCCATAGCTCAGCTGGGAGAGCGCTTGCATGGCATGCAAGAGGTCGGCGGTTCGATCCCGCCTGGCTCCACCACGCTTCGCCCTTCGGGCTTCGCGTGGCGCAGCCGTACGATGGCCGAAGGGCGAAGCGTGGTGCCCGGCGTAGCCCGTAGGGCGAAGACGGGCTGGAGGACGCATCGGCTGCTACCGTGGCGCGCTACGCGCGAGTGCCGATGTGGTACGTCTACATCATCCGCAGCGTGAATTTTCCGAAGCAAGAATATACCGGCGCAACCGCCGATCTGAAGCGGCGGCTGTCCGGACCACAACGCCGGCAAATCCACCCACACCGCTAAATTCAGACCCTGGAAATTGATTTGGTATTGCGCTTTTCCGGATAAGTACAAAGCGCTGGCATTCGAGAAATATCTCAAATCCCATTCCGGCCGGGCATTTGCGAAGAATCGGCTCTGACGCTTACCGCGGCACCCCCTATTCCCCGAGCGCCGCATTGAGCCGGTCGCGCAGCGCGACGATCTCGTTCTTCATCGCCGATAGCTCGCTGATCGAACACGCCGAAGCCGCGAGAATCGATTGCGGCACGGCGCGGGCTTTCTCGCGAAGCGCCTGACCCTGGGGCGTCAACGCGATCAGCACCTGCCGCTCGTCTTCAGTGCTGCGGGTACGCTTGATCAGCCCTGCTGCTTCCAGCCGCTTGAGCAGCGGCGTCAGCGTGCCGGAATCCAGGTGCAGCCGCTCGCCAATGTCCTTGACCGGCACGCCGTCGCGTTCCCACAACACCAGCATCACCAGATATTGCGGATAGGTCAGGCCGAGCCGGTCGAGCAGCGGCTTGTAGACGCGGTTGAATGCATGCGCGGTCGAATAGACCGCAAAGCAGATCTGATTGTCGAGCCGCAGCGGCCAGTCCGTCGCCTGCTTCCTTGCCATTTCGTGACCTCTATCAAGCTGTAGTAATTGCCGGCTCATTCTGGGCCGGCCGGGCCCCGCATTCAATTGCGAACAATTAAATGTGAGGCCATGGAAGTTATATTGTGTACAATCGAATTGTGTGCAATATAGGTCGCGTCAAATCGAAACCCGAACCCCGAGACGAACCCAAAGGGAGATCACCATGTCCGTGAATGTGCTTTACAAGACCAGCGCCAAGGCGACCGGCGGCCGCGATGGCCACGCTGCCACGCTCGACGGAGCGTTCGATGTCAAACTCGCTACCCCGAAGGAACTCGGTGGCGGCGGCGGCGTCGGCAACAATCCCGAACAGCTGTTCGCCGCCGGCTATGCCGCCTGCTTCATCGGCGCGATGAAGTTCGTGGCTTCGCAAGGCGGCCCGAAGGTTCCCGCCGACGCGTCGGTGACCTCGACGGTCGGCATCGGACCGCGCTCGGCCGGCGGCTTTGGCCTGACCGTCGAGCTCGCCGTTTCGCTGCCCGGGGTTCCCCGCGCCGAGGCGGAGGCGCTGGTGGAGAAGGCGCATCAGGTGTGTCCCTATTCCAACGCCACCCGCGGCAATGTCGATGTTCGCCTGAGCGTCGTGTAATCCACGCCACCGAATGGCCCGCTCGCGACAAACGGCGGGCCATTCGACCCATCCGCGAGCGGCATGAGCCGCCTCGGCAGTCGGGCATACGCCTACGCGCGCGAAACCATTGCTGCCACGCCGGAAGCCCGCTAGCTCTGGGACCACGCTTCACGGGATTCCATTTGAGCGAAGGTTGCTTCCATGAGTTCAGCGACTCCCGGCGCGATGACCGGACTGCGCGTGATCGATCTGACGCGCGTGCTCGGCGGCCCCTATTGCACGCAGATCCTCGCCGATCACGGCGCCGACGTGATCAAGGTCGAGCCGCCCGCCGGCGACGAGGTGCGCGACTGGGGACCTCCGTTCCACGACGAAGACGCGGCCTATTTCGTCGGCATCAACCGCAACAAGCGCTCGATCGGGCTCGACCTCGCCTCCGAAGGCGGCCGCGCGGTGCTGATGAAGATGCTCGGAGAGCGCCGACGTCCTGATCGAGAATTTCAAGCCGGGCACGCTCGACAAATGGGGCATCGGCAACGACGTGCTGCGCGCGAAATTTCCGAAACTCGTGCACTGCCGGATTTCCGGCTTCGGCGCCGACGGCCCGCGCGGCGGCAATCCCGGCTATGACGCCATCATTCAGGCCATGACCGGCATGATCGCCGCGACCGGCTCGCCGCAGAGCGGGCCGATGCGGATCGGCGTTCCCCTGGTCGACATCTCGACCGGGCTTTACGCGGCGATCGGCATCCTGATGGCGCTGTCGGAGCGGCAGAAATCCGGACTCGGGCAGTTCCTCGAAACCACGCTGTACGAGACCGGCCTTGCCATCATGCATCCGCACGCCGCGAATTATTTCATGCACGGCAAGCCGCCGCAGCTCACCGGCAACGAGCATCCGAACCTCGTGCCTTACGCGATCTTCCCGACCCGCACCGACAACATCTTCATCGGCGTCGGCAATGACGGCACCTTCCGCAAGCTGTGCCAAGGAGATCGGCAAGCCCGAACTCGGCACCGATCCGCGCTTTGCGCGCAACAAGGACCGCATCGCCAACCGCGATGCGCTGCGCGCCGAGCTCGCCGCCGTGTTCAGCCAGCACGACGCCGAGCCGCTATGCGACCGCCTGCTGGCCGCCGGACTGCCGGCCGGACCGGTGCAGTCGATCGATCAGGCGCTGACCAGCGCCCACACCGTCCACCGCGGCGACGTCATCGAAAAGGACTGGTACAAGGGGGTCGCCTCGCCGATCCGCCTGGAGCGCAGCAAGCCGAGCCTGCGCCGCACGCCGCCGAAATTCAGCCAGCACACCGCCGAGGTGCTGGCCGAGTTCGGATATTCCAAGAGCGAGATCGATGCCCTGGTCGCCAAGGGCGTGGTCTGCGGCCCCGAACGGAAGCGCTGAGGCTGCGTCCGCGGTGCCCGGGCGCAGCGACGCGCTGCAGCGCGTCCGAACGCGCCGCCTCAGCCTATTTTACCGCTTCCCTTGGCGCGCGCTTCCCCCGTACCATCCGTTCGCTTATACGGTCATTTGCACGTCATCCGGCGCTGTTAACGCGCGAAACGAAGATGGCGGTCCAACGGGAGGAATTTTGATGGCTCTTCGACAATTCGGCGCGGCTGCGGCAACCGCTGTCACGCTTGCGCTTGCCGCACGCCGCGCATGCGGTGACCGAGATCCAGTGGTGGCACGCGATGACCGGCCCGAACAACGACGTCGTGGTCAAGCTCGCCAACGATTTCAACGCCTCGCAAAGCGACTACAAGATCGTCCCGACCTTCAAGGGCAGCTACGCCGACACGCTGAACGCCGGCATCGCGGCGTTCCGCGCCGGCAATGCGCCGGGCATCATGCAGGTGTTCGAGGTCGGCACCGCGACCATGATGGCCGCCAAGGGCGCCATCAAGCCGGTCTCCGAACTGATGAAGGAGCAGGGCGAGGCCTTCGATCCCAAATCCTATCTGCCGGCGATCACCGGTTACTACTCGACCTCGAAGGGCGACATGCTGTCGTTTCCGTTCAACTCGTCGAGCATGGTGATGTGGGTCAATCTCGACGCGCTGAAGAAGGCCGATATCGCCGAGCCGCCGAAGACCTGGCCGGAAGTGTTCGCCGACGCCAAGAAGCTGCACGCGACCAGCCCGACCTGCGGCTTCTCCTCGGCCTGGATCACCTGGGGCCTGATCGAACAGTTTTCCGCCTGGCACAACGTGCCGATCGGCACCAAGGCCAACGGGCTCGACGGCTTCGACACCGTGCTCGAATTCAACACGCCGCTGGAAACCAAGCTGCTGGAGAACCTCGTCGAGCTGCAAAAGGACAAGAGCTACGACTATTCCGGGCGCACCAACACCGGCGAAGGACGCTTCACCTCGGGCGAATGCCCGATCTTCATGACCTCGTCGGCGTTCTATCCGAGCGTCAAGGCGAACGCCAAGTTCGCCTACACCGCGGTGCCGATGCCGTATTTCCCTGACGTCAACGGCGCGCCGCAGAATTCCATCATCGGCGGCGCTTCGCTGTGGGTGATGGGCGGCAAGAGCCCGGAGGAATACAAGGGCATCGCCAAGTTCTTCACCTTCCTGTCGGACACCGACCGCCAGGTCTATCTGCACGAGGTGTCCGGCTATCTGCCGATCACCAAGGCGGCGTACGAAAAGACCAAGGCCTCGGGCTTCTACGAGAAGAACCCGATCCTCGAAGTGCCGCTCAAGGAATTGACCAACAAGCCGCCGACCGAGAATTCGCGCGGCCTGCGCTTCGGCGGCATGGTGCAGATGCGCGACGTCTGGGCCGAGGAGATCGAGGCGGCGCTCGCCGGCAAGAAGTCGGCGAAGGAAGCGCTCGACGCCGCGGTGTCGCGCGGCAACGCGATGCTGCGGCAGTTCGAACGCACCGCCGTCAAGTAATGGCGGCGAGGATCGTGGCCGGGCCTGGCGCCGGCCGTCGATCCTTCCAAGCGAGGCATCATGGAAAACCGGGCGATCTTTTCAGGCAAGCTGCTGCCCTATCTTCTGATCCTGCCGCAGCTTGCGGTCTCCCTGATCTTTTTCTACTGGCCGGCGGTGCAGGCGCTGTGGCAATCGTTCCTGGTGCAGGACGCCTTCGGGCTCTCGACCGAATTCGTCTGGTTCGAGAACTATGTCGCATCTGCTGCAGACGCCGGAATATTACCAGGCGATCGGCGTCACCTTCATGTTTTCGGCGCTGGTGGTGTTTTTCTCGCTCAGCCTCGGCCTGTTGCTCGCGGTGATGGCCAACCACAACATCCGCGGCATCCAGATCTATCGCACCTTTCTGATCATCCCCTATGCGGTGGCGCCGGCGGTCGCCAGCGTGCTCTTCATCTTCATGTTCCAGCCCGGGCTCGGCATGATCGCGCGCGCGCTGCAGCGCTACGGCATCGACTGGAATCCGGTGCTGAACGGCACGCATGCGATGATCCTGGTCGTCATCGTCGCGGTCTGGAACCAGATCAGCTACAATTTCCTGTTCTTTCTCGCCGGCCTGCAGTCGATCCCGAAAAGCGTGATCGAGGCCGCCGCGATCGACGGCGCCAGGCCGATGCGCCGGTTCTGGACCATCGTCTTCCCGCTGCTGTCGCCGACCACGTTCTTCCTGATCATCGTCAACATCACCTACGTGTTCTTCAACACGCTCGGCATCATCGACACCGCGACCGGCGGCGGCCCCAACGGCGCCACGCAAACGCTGGTCTACAAGGTGTTCCAGGACGGCAAGGTCGGCGCCGATCTCGGCGGCTCGGCGGCGCAGTCGGTGATCCTGATGGTGATCGTGGTCGCGCTGACCGCATTCCAGTTTCGCTACGTCGAAAAGAAGGTTCATTACTGAACGCCATGGTCGAGCATCGCCGATTTGGAAACCTGTTGCCGCACCTGGTCCTGTCTGGCCGGCGTCGTCGATCGTCGCCTTTCCGGTCTATCTCGCGATCATCGCCTCGACCCACGACAACGCCGTCATCGCCAACGGCCAGATGCCGCTCTATCCCGGCTCCCACGCGCTCGAGACCTACTGGAACACGCATCGTCGTCCGGCACCGGCAAGACCACGCGCGCAGCCGGTCGGCGGCATGATGCTGAACAGCCTGATCATGGCGCTCGGCATCGCCGTCGGGAAAGATCGCGATCTCGATCATCTCGGCCTATGCGATCGTGTTCTTCTCGTTCCCGTTCCGGATGACCGCGTTCTGGACCATCTTCATCACGCTGATGCTGCCGGTCGAGGTGCGCATCTTTCCGACCTACAAGATCACCAGCGACCTGCACATGCTGGATTCCTATGCCGGGCTGATCCTGCCGTTGATCGCCTCGGCCACCGCGACGCTGTTGTTCCGCCAGTTCTTCATGACCGTGCCGAAGGAGCTGGTCGAAGCCTCGAAGATCGACGGCGCCGGGCCGATCCGGTTTTTCTTGGATACGCTGCTGCCGCTGTCGGTGACCAACATCGCCGCGCTGTTCGTGATCCTGTTCATCTACGGCTGGAATCAATATCTCTGGCCGCTGCTGATCACGACGCGCGACGACATGCAGACCATCGTCATCGGCATCAAGAAGATCATCGACGTGCACGACGCCTTGACCGAATGGCAGGTGGCGATGGCGACCGCCGTGCTCGCCATGCTGCCGCCGGTCGCGGTCGTCGTGCTGATGCAACGCCTGTTCGTCAAGGGCCTGATCGAGACGGAAAAGTGAGATGGCGAACGTAACGCTGCGCGACGTCCGCAAGACCTATCCCGGCGGCTTCGAGGCCATCAAGGGCATCGACTTCGACGTCGGCGACGGCCAGTTCTGCGTGCTGGTCGGCCCCTCCGGCTGCGGCAAGTCGACGCTGCTGCGGATGGTCGCGGGGCTCGAGACCATCACCGGCGGCGAGATCGACATCGGCGGGCGCATCGTCAACCAGATCGAGCCGGCCGAGCGCGACATCGCCATGGTGTTCCAGAACTACGCGCTCTATCCGCATATGAGCGTCTACAACAACATGGCCTATGGCCTGCGCAACCGCGGCATGCCGAAGCCCGAGATCGACACCCGGGTCCAGGAAGCCGCGCGCATTCTCGAACTCGGCGCGATGCTCGACCGCAAGCCGCGGCAGCTTTCCGGCGGCCAGCGCCAGCGCGTCGCGATGGGCCGCGCCATCGTGCGGCAGCCGAAGGTGTTTCTGTTCGACGAGCCGCTGTCCAACCTCGACGCCAAGCTGCGCATCGCGATGCGGGTCGAGATCCGCAAATTGCAGCGGCGGCTCAGCGACCACCTCGATCTACGTCACCCACGACCAGCTCGAGGCGATGACGCTCGCCGATATTCTGGTGGTGATGAACGGCGGCCAGGTCGAGCAGATCGGCAACCCGCTCGACATCTACCAGAAGCCCGCGACCACCTTCGTGGCCTCCTTCATCGGCGCGCCGCCGATGAATCTGATGCCGCTGCGGCGGCCGATATCCGAAATCGCAGCTTGCAGGCGCGCCAACTGCGCGAAGCCGGCATCCTCGGGATCCGCCCCGAGGATTTCGTGATGTCGAATGACGCGACACGCCGCCGGCGGCATCGCGCTCGACCTCACCGTGGAGGCGATCGAGCGGGTCGGCGCCGAAACCTTCATGTCTACGGCCTACGCGCGCAGCAGGGCGACGCGCAGGCGCGTCGCCGCCAATCCCGGAGAACTGCCGCCCGGGCGAAGTGATCGTGCGGATTCCCGGCGCCGATCGCGCCCGCCATCGGCGAGCGGATCCGGGCGGTCGCGCCGCGCGAAAAGCTGCATCTGTTTAGCGCCGACGGCCGCAAGCGGATCGACTCTGACGCCCCATCCGGGCTCAGGCGGTTCCCGGACGCGGCATGCGCGGTTCCGCCAGGTGCTTGAACAGCCTCCGAAATCATGCCCATATTGCCGTGACCGGAGGCAAACCGCCAGCCGGTCGAATGGGCGCCGCAAGGGCCCTGAAACTTCAAAGTCGCTTCGAGAGGACTTTGTAAACTATGTCTCGTGTTCCTTCGTTATCCAGTCCGTTCCTTCTGGGATTCGACGAAATCGAGCGTGCGCTCGATCGCGTCGTCAAAGGCGCCGACGGTTATCCTCCCTACAATATCGAGCGGTGCGACCGTGCCAACGGCCAGCCCGAACGGTTGCGCATCACGCTGGCGGTGGCGGGATTTACCCGCGACCAACTCGATGTAACCATTGAGGAAAACCAGCTCGTGATCCGGGGCCGCCAGCAGGACGACAAGGCCCGGCAATACATCCATCGCGGCATCGCCGCGCGCCACTTCCAGCGCACCTTCGTGCTGGCGGAGGGGATGCAGGTGCTGGGCGCGGATCTGAAAAACGGGCTGTTGTCGATCGACCTCGCCCGGCCTGAGCCGGAAAAGATCGTTAAGACAATCGCTATCAATGAACACGAATAATGGAACGAGTAGCGGACTCGACCGCTTAGTCTGACAGAGGAGTTGAGACCATGACTGAAGGTAATGTTGCGTTTGAACCGACGAGCGTCTCACCGGAGGCGCTGGCCAGCCTGGGCGAGGGCCATATCGCCTATGTGAAGCAGATCCGCTCCGAGGACGTGCCGGGGCTGTTTCCCCAGGCGCCGAAGATCGCGCCGGGCCTGAAACTGTTCGCGCTGCATGCCGCCGACGGCACGCCGATCATGCTGACCGACAGCCGCGAAGCTGCGATCGCGAACGCCTGGAGCAACGAACTGCAGGCCGTCAGCGTGCACTGACGCTGGGCGGCTGACGCATGCGCGGCGTCACTGACGAAGAACGACATCGCGCGTTCGTCGCGGGTACATTCTGGATCGGCTTCGATCGCGGACGCCCGCATTCGTGGCGCATGCTTCTTGTAATTGTCGCGAGATGGCAGCGACCGAATCGGTGACGACGAACCGTTCTACGCCGCGCTCGCCGGCGGCAGCGCCAGCACCGAATAGATCGCCTGCGCGTCGCGCGAGGCGCGCAGCTTCTTGGCGACGTCCTGATCGCGCAACAGCCGCGCGATCCGCGCCAGCGCCTTCAGGTGATCGGCGCCGGCGCCTTCCGGCGCCAGCAGCAGGAACACCAGATCGACCGGCTGGCCGTCCATCGCCTCGAAATCGATCGGGCGTTCGAGCCGGGCGAACAGGCCGAACAGCTTTTCCAGCTTGGGAAGCTTGCCGTGCGGGATGGCGACGCCATAGCCGACCGCGGTGGTGCCCGAGCTTCTCGCGCTGCAGCAGGACCTCGAAAACCGCGCGTTCGTTCTGCCCGGTCAGGCTGGCGGCCCGCGCCGCCAGTTCCTGCAGCGCCTGCTTCTTGCTGTTGACCTTCAACGCCGGGAGAATCGCCTCGGGTGCGACCAGATCGGTAATCGTCATGGGGCGTTCCGAGGTGAATTGACCGTCAGGTTGCGAAATAGGCTGTCAGCGGGCGGCGTCAAGAAGATGAGGCGGGAGGCGGGCTTACGCCCGGGTCCTAATTGGGGGGCTTCTACTCCAACGCAAGACCGGTGCCAACTCCCGCGAAGGCTGTTCCCGGCCCTTCTCCTTGAGGGCGGCGGACCATAGGGAGGGGCCCCGAGGGCGTCAATGCCGATTGCGCCTAACCCCCGGACTTAACCACCGGCGGATCGACCCAGCCGACATTGCCGTCCGGCCGCCGGTAAATGATGTTCACCCGGCCGCTGCGGCCGTGCTGGAACACGATGCAGGCGGCGCCGGTCAGATCCAGTTCCATCACGGCCTCGCTGACCGAAAGCCGCTTCAGCGACGTGGTCGCCTCGGCGATGATGACGGGATTGTAGCCGGTGACCTCGTCGTCGCCTTCCGCCGGGCGCCTCGATGACGTAGCTCGGCGCATCCAGCGTCGGCGCGTTCATTTCCGCCAGCGCCGCGGAGGCCGCATGGGCCTTGCGGGCCGAGCGATCCTTGAGCCGGCTCTTGTAGCGGCGCAGCCGCTTTTCGATCATCAGCAGCGCCTGGTCGGCGCTGGCATAGGCGTCGGCGGCGTTGGAATCGGCCTCCAGCGTAATTCCGGAATCCAGATGCAGCGCGCAGTCGGTGCGGAAACCGAAGCCGTCCTTGCTCAGCGTGATGTGGCCGGAATAATTGCCGTCGAAATATTTGCGCAGCACTTCATCGGTGCGCTCGCTGACGCGCCCGCGCAACGCGTCGCCGACGCTGATGCTTTTTCCCGAAATCCGGAGAGTCATGTTGATGCCTCGATTGGTTCTGGAAGCGGACCGACACTATTCCGATTTGGCCGGGACGCAATCAAGCCGGCGCGGTGTCGCGGGACCGGTCGGAGGATGCGGCGGGCGCCGAGAGCGCATTGCCGAGCATGCTTTGCTTGTCGCGGCGGCGCTGCACCGAGGACGGGATTCGCATCGCTTCGCGGTACTTCGCGACCGTGCGGCGGGCGATATCAATGCCCGATTCGCGCAATCGTTCCACGATGGTGTCGTCCGAGAGGATCACCGCCGGGATCTTCCGCATCGATCAGCTGCTTGATGTGGTGACGGACCGCCTCCGCCGAATGGGCCTCGCCGCCGTCGGCCGACGCGATCGAGGCGGTGAAGAAATACTTCAATTCGAAACTGCCGCGATTGGTCGCCATGTATTTGTTGGCGGTCACCCGCGACACCGTCGATTCGTGCATCTGGATCGCGTCCGCCACCGCCTTGAGATTGAGCGGCCGCAAATGCGCCACGCCGTGGGTGAAGAAGCCGTCCTGCTGGCGCACGATCTCGGTCGCGACTTTCAGGATGGTGCGGGCGCGCTGATCGAGCGCGCGCACCAGCCAGGTCGCGTTCTGCAGGCAATCGGTGAAATAGGATTTGTCGCCGTCCTTGCGGATCGTCTTCGACAGCTCGGTGTAATAGATCTGATTGACCAGCACGCGCGGCAAGCGTGTCGCTGTTGAGTTCGACATGCCAGCCGCCGTCGGGCCCGGGCCGCACATAGACATCCGGCACCATGGTCTGCATCCGCGCCGAGCCGAATTTCAGACCCGGCTTCGGATCGAGACGGCGGATTTCGCCGATCATGTCGGTGATGTCCTCGTCATCGACGCCGCAGAATTTTCGCAACGCGGCGATATCGCGCTTGGCCAGGAGATCGAGATGCTCGACCAGCGCCTGCATCGCCGGGTCGTAGCGATTGAGTTCGCGCAGCTGGATCGCCAGGCACTCGCTCAAGTTTCGCGCGCAGACGCCGGGCGGATCGAATTTCTGCAGCACCGCGAGCACCGCCTCGACGTCCTCGGGCGATGCGCCGAGCCGCTCGGCGGCCTGGCCGAGATCCGGCGGCAGATAGCCCGCCTCATCGACGAGATCGATCAGGTATTGGCCGATCATGCGCTGCGCCGGGCGCGGTGAAGGCCACCGCCAGTTGTTCGGCGAGATGGCTGCCGAGCGTGACCTCGGCGGCGACAAAGGCTTCGAGATTGTAGCTGTCATCGTTGGAGGCGCCGCCGCCCCATTCGGTATAGGCGGTCGGCGCCGCATCCTGCGCGGTGCGCGCGGCGGCCTCGGCGGGCTCCTCGGAAAACACGTTGTCGAGGCCGGTGTCGAGGGTCTGCTCGATCTCGGCGCGGCTGCCGAGGTCGCGGTTCATCCATTCTTCCTGGACCGGCTCGAAACTGTCGCCGGCGGAGCCGCTGGCCATCTCGGAACGCTCGGCCGGCATCTCGTCGCCATAGGCGGCGCCCGGATCGTCGGAATCGGAAAATTCGGCCCGCTCCGGCACCGGTTCGCCGGCCACCGGCGGCTCGGTGCCGTCGCTGGCGCGCTCCAGCAGCGGATTTCGCTCCAGTTCCTCCTCGACAAAGGCCGAGAGGTCGAGATTCGACAGCTGCAGCAGCTTGATCGCCTGCATCAGCTGCGGCGTCATCACCAGCGACTGCGACTGGCGGAACTCTAATCTCTGCGTCAGCGCCATGGAGGCAAGAACCGATCCGTGAAAGTTGGTCCGATTCTTGCTTAAACTAGTCCAAAGCCGATGTACACGGCTTGACGAATTGGAAAAATGGATAAGCGATTGCCAGGTTAAAGGCGGAATTCCTCGCCAAGGTAAAGGCGGCGTACATCCGGATCGTTGACGATCTCATCCGGACTGCCCTCGGTCAAGATCTCGCCGGCATAGACGATATAGGCGCGGTCGGTCAGCCCCAGCGTTTCCCGCACATTGTGGTCGGTAATCAGCACGCCGATGCCGCGATTGGTGAGATGGCGGACCAGATCCTGAATGTCGCCGACCGCGATCGGATCGATGCCGGCGAACGGTTCGTCGAGCAGCATGTAATTGGGACGGGTCGCCAGCGCGCGCGCGATCTCGACGCGGCGCCGCTCGCCGCCGGACAGCGCAATCGACGGCGTTTTGCGCAGCCGCGTGATGTTGAATTCGTCGAGCAGCGAATTGAGTTCGGCCTCGCGCTTTTTCCTGCGAGGGTTCGACCACCTCCAGCACCGCGCGGATATTCTGCTCCACCGTGAGACCGCGAAAGATCGAGGCTTCCTGCGGCAGATAACCGATCCCGAGCCGGGCGCGCTGATACATCGGCAGCTTGGTGACGTCGTGGCCATCGAGTTCGATGGTGCCGCGATCGGCCTTGATCAGGCCGGTGATCATGTAGAACACCGTGGTCTTGCCGGCGCCGTTCGGGCCCAGCAAACCGACCGCCTCGCCGCGGCGGACATAGATGCTGACGCCGCGCACGACCTGGCGGGTGCCGAAACTCTTTTCCACGCTATGCACAGCCAGATAGCCCGCCCGCGTGCGCCAGCCGCGGCGCGGCGCGCCGCGCCGTTGGTCTTGGCGCGCGGCGCTGGCGCGGCTGTCGCCGGGCGCGGCTTTTCCGGCCGGGGCGGCGTTCCAGCTTGCGGCAGCGGCGTGTCGCGGGCGATCGGCGGCGCGTCGCGCACCGGGCTCGTCAGCATGTCGCCCATGCTGTCGCCGAGCGCGGTGATGTCCGCGCGCGAGCGCGCAAATCCTGGCGCGACCGCGTTTCGCCGGGCGTCGACGGAACATGCCGAGTAAATCCACCATCCCCGCTTCGCTCAGCCTTTCACGGTGATCCCGCAACCCGCCGCGGCGATTCGATTCGCTCGCGCAACATGAAGGAATGGATGTCCCTTGCCCAGCGAAACACCCTCGATTTGAGGCGCGGATCGCGCCGCCGGGCCTTGCGCCGATCGTCCGGTAGATACAGGCTCGCGCGGCGAGCTTCAACCTCGCCGCCCGCAGATTAGCAGACAAGTGATTGATATTATTTCGGTTTATTTGAGACGCCCGGATCCCGTCGGGCTGGCCGGCGGCGGCGCCGCGCCGGGGAATGTCGGCCGCCGCCCTGGCCGGACGACTGAAACAGGCCCTGCACGCGCCCTGAGTCGGATTCCACCCGCGACACGCCGGTCGTCATGTCCACCATCAGCCGGTCGCCGCGCAGCACATTCTTGCCCTGGGTCAGCACCACGCCGCCGAGCATGGTGACCAGGTTGGTCTTGGTGTCGAACACCGCGGTCTCGCCGGTCACGACCTGATCCTTCTGGGTGACGACCACGTTGCCTCTGCGCCTCCAGCCGCTTGATCGACGAACTGCCGCCGGGACCGGGGGTCGCGGACTGGATCGGCGCCGCTGATTTGCGCCGCGGCCTTCGCATTGGCCGGCGGCGCCGCGGCAGGCGGCCGCCGACGTCGATTCGTAGAACACCACCAGCGTCTTCGACGTCATGGTGGTGTCGCCCTGCACCACCTTCACATTGCCGGAGAAGGTCGCTTCCTTTTTCTTGTCGCGCATCTCGAGCGTGGCGGCTTCGATCTGGATCGGCTGGTCGCGATTTTGCGAAAAGCCCTGCATCGCATTGGGCACGCCCTGCACCGCGCTCTGCGCGCCGGCTTCGCCGGCCGCGATCATCGCGAGCGCAAATGCGGCCGCGCAGGCGCCATGCGCGATCCGCCGAGACCAGGTGCTGCGCGGAGAAAACATCATCATCGAACATCATTTCGAGTTGGCGGACTTGCTGGACGATCGACCGCGTCTTGGCCGGGATGGGCGGCAGGCTCGAGGCGCCGCGGGCGCGGCGGCTGGCTGGCTCGGGCGCGCCGTGTCGAGCTTGTCCAGATTCATCACGACATTGCCTTCGAACCTCACCACCTCGCCGCCGCCGGTAATCCTGAGCCTGTCGGAGGTCAGCGTTCCGTTGGTCAATTTGACATCGACATGTTCGTCCGACGTCACCGTGCCCTTGCCCATATCGACAAAGGCCTGGCTCAGCCGCGCTTCATAGCCGGTGGAGGTCTGCAAGAAGATATCCTTATGCAGATCGAGCAACTGCTGCTTGGTATCCATCAGCCCGTTGCGGGCATCCAGCGTGACGGTCGACTGATCCTCCATCAGCACCTTGGCCCGCAACGTCTTGAGATCGACGTGATCCGGATCGGTCACATCCTGGGTCGCGGTCTTGGCCCAGACTTCGTAGGGCCGCCGATCGGCGTGTAGCCGGCCATATGCGGCGATTCCATCGTGATCTTGGTGCCGGAGACGACGAGGTTTCCCATGTCGAGCGGCAGCTTGGGCAACAGCATCCGGAACGGATTGAAGATCGACACCAGCGACGATCGCCGCCATCGACAGGATCACCGCCGCCGGCACCGCGACGCGCAGCACCCGCACCATCCGGCTGTGGCGCGCAGCGATGGCAAAGCGCGCCTCCATTCCGGCTTGATAGGCTGGATTCTGAACCGAATTCACCGCTGCTCCGAAGCGCGAGATCAGCGCTGATCATTCTACCCGGGATCGCCGGATTACGCAGCCCGGACCTCGTGCTACGAGTGTGACCGAAACGGGGCGCGTAACCGGCTCGGCCAGGGCGGATCCGAGGACAATCGGCTCACGAATGCGCGAAAATGTCCTCGGTGTCCCAGCCCTGCAGATCGAGCTTTGCCCGCGTCGGCAGAAATTCGAAACAGGCCTGCGCCAGATCCGATGCGGCCCTCGCGCGCCAGCATGGCATCGAGGCGTTCGCGCAGGGCATGCAGATGCAGCACGTCGGAGGCCGCATAGGCCAGTTGCGCCTCGCTCAGGGCTTGCGAGCCCCAGTCGCTCGATTGCTGCTGCTTCGACAGATCGATGTTGAGCACCTCGCGCACCAGATCCTTCAGGCCGTGGCGATCGGTGTAGGTGCGGGAAAGCCGCGAGGCGATCTTGGTGCAGTAGACCGGCTGCGGCATCACGCCGAAGGCGTTGTAGAGCGCGGCGAGATCGAAGCGCGCGAAATGAAAGATCTTGGTGATCTTCGGATTGGCCAGCAGCGCCTTCAGATTCGGCGCGTCGGTATGGCCTGATCGGGAATCTGCACCACATCGGCGCTGCCGTCGCCGTTCGACATCTGCACCACGCAGAGCCGGTCGCGATGCGGATGCAGCCCCATGGTCTCGGTATCGATCGCCACCGAGTCGGTGTAGCGGGAGAGATCGGGCAGATCGCCGCGATGCAGGCGGACGGTCATGGTGTCTTGATCTCTCAAGGCCTCGTCGAATCGACCTAACTACCGCCCAAATCTGAAAGAGGCGAGCGGTCGGCATGTTATTTAGGCCGATAAAATAAGGCCAGAACAGCAATTTTGTAGCTTGAACCGGCGCTTCGGCGACTATCAACTTGCACCTCGTCACAATCAACCGGCCGCCTCTAAAACCCGTTCCCATCAGTACTTCCCGCCTTCGGAGCAGCCATCACTAGCTGCCACACATGAACGGGAGGCCGAACAGCGCGGCCAGCGTTGCCTGCGTATGCATGACAAATCTGGTGACGCCGGCTGTTCCGGCGGCCGGGAACAGCACTGCCGGAGAGTGAATATCGGTTGTAACTGGAAGCGGACCAGCGCCGTCCTTGAATAGACTTTCCCATGGCTGCACGCCTCTCATATCGCCGACGACGAAACGCTTCTCCGGTGGGAGAATCGAGCCATCGATCTCGTCCACCAAACCACAGAGATTCGCACCGCCTATGTAGAGAGCGGGCCATAATCGCTCCAGAATCGATTTCAGCTCGGCGGCTTTTAATTTGTGATTTAGCGGGACCGCGACGGCTCCGATGTGAAAGCACGCATAAACTGAAACGACAAACTCTGGCCGGTTTTGCATGTGCAGAGCGATCCGATCGCCCTTTCGAATGCCACGTCCGATCAATCCGCGGGCGAGCCGTTCGGCCTGTGTCGCCACCCACGCGTATTTCCATTGGTCGTGGCCGGCGGCGAAGGCTACCCCATCGGGGCTGGTTCTAGCTCGTTGATATAACGCCGCTGCCGGCGCCATTGAGTTTTCTCCGATACGCATCCGATTTCCCTTCCGTTTGCCCGAAGCCGCCACAATTGATCCTAGGTGGCCGGGGATGGATGGATTGAAGAAATCGGACCAGCGGTTCAATTCGACGCGGAGACAGGGCTCAAGGCGTTCGTGAACCATCGACGGCTTTTCCGGAACTACCGGCGCATAAGAGAGCAGCCCAGAAGGCCAGTCCGCCGAGAGCCCCCAACGAGCCGCAATAAATGACAGGCTTCATGTAGCTAACCCATTCAGCGGCTGTGAAGACCCTGTCGATGATTGTCGACATGCCTTCGACCGATGCGCTCGTGGTGTACGCAGCGTGCCGCATCGGCCAGGTCAAGACACCGTCCGGCACGGCGCCGACCGCGAACCCAACGACGACACATGTCACGACGTTGACCCGCCCCTTTGACTGAAGCACCAGGAAGAGCAGCAGACCGGGCAAACCCGCGTGTGCGAGCGCGATGACGAACGTGAAGACAAATGCGATAGGGGCGACCTCGGCCGTGTGCCAAAGCGCCGCCACCACTAAAGCGGGAGCGAGACCGGCGCACAGAACGGCCGTTGCGACACCCGCGATCTGCTGCATCCGATCCCGCCATGCGTTGGATCGCAGTGCCGGAGTTGAGCAGCCTAATGGCACGGCGTTCACAAGGATCCACCTGCTTTCGCTGTAATCGCCTTTGATCCCCCGTTCCGATGTTTGGGTCATGCTGTGCGGTTCCTGCAGTTGGATGCTCTCGTGACGACGATGGTCGGCTATTCGCCGCTTATCGGCGCGAGCGACGGCGCCAACGCCGCCATCCTTGATTCTGCGGACCTGGGGATCGATGGATTGAAGAAATCAGACTCGCGGTTCGGCTTGCGACCGGCGATCACGGAAACGCGCGGCAAGATTTCTCTTGTCGCAATTCTTGGTGAGGACCGATCACCAATGCTCGTGATCGATTGAAGTTGGCTATCTCGAACGAGACATGCCTAACCTGAGTCGAATCTTCATTGCGCCTGCGCTGGGCCTGTTTGGGCTGCTCGGGAGCTAGGGGGAGGGACGTGGATGACAGTGTCAGCACAACAGCAAGAGCCGCCCGTCTCGCGGCCAATGTATCATCCGCACCGACTCGCGAATGCGGACGGAGCGGAGGGCGGAGGTTCGAAATTGTTTCGACCTGCCAGGCTCGTCCCGACGCACCCTTTGCTCGCTGAAATTATTGAGGAGATCGCGGACTGGGATGTTCCCGATGGCGATGTGGCGCGGGTTCTTGCGACCAAAGCATTACCGAGCACCACTCCCTATCTCATCGCGCAATATCGCGTGCCGATCAGGACATATCGTTATTTCGGTTCAAACGGTTTTCCCCATGTGCAGTACTGGCACGTGGCGACCATGGTTCAGACAGGCGTTGTCAAGCTACGATCAAGTGCCCCATTCGGCGCCCTCATCATTCGCCTCAAGCCGGAGGGCGCCGCCCGCCTCATTGGGGAGCGGATGCAGGAATTCATGGATACCAAGATCGACCTGGGCGATGTTTTCAACGCGGGCGACGTGTCCTTGCTGGAAGAAATGCTGATGGAGGCTCCGGACAGCGCCACGCGGTGCGCGCGCATCGAGAGTTTTCTGCTTCGAAACTTGCGTCAGCCCCGGTCGGACCCGGTCGTGTGCCGTGCTGCGCAGTTTTTGCGACGCAATCCCTCGCTGCGCGTGCGACGGCTCGCGGCGCAATTGGACGTCGGCGAGCGGCATTTGTCGCGCAGCTTTCGGGCGATGTTCGGGGCTAGCCCGAAGCAGTTTGCACGCGTCGCCCGCATCCAGAAGATCTTGGCCATGCGGCAAGGCGGATCGGCCTGGGCGGATATCGCATATGCCTGCGGCTTTGCCGACCAGGCCCACATGATCAACGATTTCGACGCCATTGTCGGCGAACCACCACAGAAGTTCTTCCGCACGACCGCTCTCGATGCCGGTCGCGAAGGAAGCACGGCGGTCGGCGCCGATTTCTTCGGATGATGACCCTTGGTATCCGCCAACGCACGGTGAGCTGCCGGTACCGGGAGATGGTCGCTTAGCCCACCTAAGGCCTGGTGGTGCGGGCGCGCCGCCAGAGCAGCGCCGCGGTGAGCGCGAGCAACACAAGCGCTATCGGGTGAAAGGCGGGTGGCGTCACGCCGTTTTGCACCAGCACCGACATATCGAACACCGGCAAGAAGGCCGCTGCCGTCAGCAGAACGGCCAGCGCCGTCCATTGCCGCGACAATAGAAAGACGGCGCCGGCAGCGACGATGACGAGGTTTCGGGACAGGTAAACCCGATAAAACATGGCGCCGGCGGCATCCGATACCGGCGCGCCGAACCGGGCCGAGGCCTGTTGCGGATCAATCAAGCCGCGCAGCACCAGGATCACGAAGGCCAGCAGCAACAGCGAGGTCAAGACGGTTGTTGCGATATCGAGCGTTCTCTTCATGCTCGTCTCCCCAAACCTGTATGGACCTCGGGCGCGCTCAGTTGGCAGGTCTCATTTGGCGCGGAGCTGCCCGATCGCGCTGAGCCAGTTTTCCATGTGGAAAGTTTTGGCGATCTTGCCGTCCCGGACGGTCTGGATGTCGACGGCCATAATCCGAAAACTCTTGCCGGAGTGCGGCACGCCGAACAGCTCTCCGGCCGGCGTACCGGTGACCTCGCCGCGCACGATGACGCGATCGCCGGCGACCAGCACTTCCTTGATGTCGAATTTCATGTCCGGGATGGTGTTGGCGAAATTCGAGACCACCTTGATCGAGGTCTCGCGGCCCCAGCACTCGGCCGGCAGATAGCCGGCACAGGATTCGTAGTCCTCCGTCAGCACCGCCTCCTGGATGGCTTTGACATCGCCGCGGGTCGCGATGTTGAACAGGCTGTACCAAGGCGCGATCACGGCGCGGGCTTGTTGTTCGGTGAGGTTGGCCATGGTTCTTTCCTAGATGCCGATGCGCCTTCGCGGGCGGATCCATTCGAATCTGAGGAGATGATGGACCTCAAGCTCGACTAGGTCGGTTGTCATACATACTATGAAGGTCGACATACTGATTTGCAACTGATATTTCGAATCATGGCAAAAGCATCTGATTCCAAAGGGAAAACGCTGGCCGCGGCCGCCAGGCTGTTTCGCCAGCAGGGCTATCACGGCACCGCGTTGCACGACATTCTGGCCGCGAGCGGGTCGCCGCGGGGGTCGCTTTATTTTCACTTTCCGGGCGGCAAGGAGCAGATCGGCGAGGCCGCCTTGGCGCTGTCGGCGGAAGCCGTGCGCCAGGGGATCGCCCGGGCGGCGGAGACTGCGGAAAACGCCGAAGTCTTTCTGGAGCGGCTCGCGCGCGGCATGGCGGCCGACCTCGAGCGCTCCGACTACAGCGAAGGTTGCCCGATCGCGACCACGGCGCTGGAAACCTCGGCGCAAATCGAAGCCCTGGGCAAAGCCACCCGCACCGCCTTCGAGAAATGGGAGCTTGAGATCAAGCGCGCCCTGTTCCGCTTCGGCATGACGGCGGGTGATGCGGATTTGGCGGCCACGATGATTCTCGGCCAGCTCGAAGGCGCGCTGCTGCTCGCGCGCACCTATCGCAGCCTGGAACCGATCCATCGCGCCGAGCAGGCACTGAAGTGGCTGCTTGCGGGCCCCACCCGGCAAGGATTGAGCTAGCCGCGGCCGTTAGAGGCGCAGGCCTTGCGAATGAGGGCTTGGGCAAGATGGTGCCCAGGAAAGGACTCGAACCTTCACGGCCGTTAAGCCACTGGCACCTGAAGCCAGCGCGTCTACCAATTCCGCCACCTGGGCCCGGGCGCGGTTAGTACGGATCGGTCGCGCGCTTGTCAAATTGGCGAAGGCGGTCGCATTGGGCAAATAGGCTGTACAGCGCCGAGACGATGGCGTATCGCGAAATCGCTAAATACGCCCGCTGATCGACCGAATTTGACTGGCAGGAATTGACCCCATGGCATCGAATCTGGACACCCTGGTCACGGTTTTCGGAGGATCGGGCTTTCTGGGGCGAAACGTGGTCCGCGCGCTCGCCAAGCGCGATTACCGCATCCGGGTCGCGGTGCGGCGGCCGGAACTGGCCGGGCATCTGCAGCCGCTCGGCAAGGTCGGCCAGATCCACGCCGTGCAGGCCAATCTGCGCTATCCGGCCTCGGTCGAGGCCGCGATGCGCGATTCCCATGTCGCCATCAACCTCGTCGGCATTCTGGCCGAGAGCGGCGCCCAGACCTTCGACGCGGTGCAGGGCGCAGGGCGCCGGCACGGTGGCGAAGGCGGCCGCCGCCGTCGGCGCGCGGATGGTGCATGTCTCGGCGATCGGCGCCGACGAGCAATCCGCCGTCGCGTTACGCCCGCGCCAAGGCCGCCGGCGAAAAGGCGGTGCTGTCGGCCGTTCCGTCGGCCACGATCCTGCGGCCTTCGGTCGTGTTCGGGCCCGAGGATCAATTCACCAACCGTTTCGCGGCGCTGGCGCGGATGTCGCCGGCGCTGCCGCTGATCGGCGGCGGCGTGACCAAACTGCAGCCGGTCTATGTCGGCGATGTCGCGACCGCGGTCGCCGACGCCGTCGACGGCAAGACCAAAGCCGGCGCGACCTACGAGCTCGGCGGCCCGGAAGTGCTGACGCATGCGCGAGATCATGGAAATCATCCTCGCCACCACCGAACGCCAGCGCATGCTGGTGTCGCTGCCGTTCGGGCTGGCGAAATTGCAGGCGCTGTTCCTGCAGTTCGCGCCGGGCCCGCTGAAGCTGACGCCGGACCAGGTGGCGCTGCTGCGCATCGGACAATGTGGTGTCGGACGCGGCGAAGGCCGCCGGGCTCACGCTGGAGGGGCTGGGAATTGTGCCGGATTCGCTGGAAGCGATCGCGCCGCAATATCTCTGGCGCTTCCGCGCCGCCGGGCAATTCCAGCAGAAGAGCGCGTAGCGTCGTCGTCCGCGAACGTCGTCATCCGAGCGTGAGCCGGCGATCCGCGTGCCATCGAGAATCGCGGATCAGGATCACGCTTCGAGCGCGCAGACGGCCTCACGATGCGGAACTCGCTACCTCCCCATCGCCAGCGCGATCAGGCCGAGCGTGCCGACGATGACGCGCCACCACGCGAACAGCGTGAAGCCGTGGCGGGTGACGTAGTTCAGGAATGTCTTCACCACGATGATCGCGGTGATGAACGACACCACGAATCCGATCGCGATGATGCCGAGATGATCGGTCGTCATCTCGGCGCGGTTCTTGTAGAAATCATAGGCGAACGCGCCGACCATGGTCGGGATCGCCAGGAAGAACGAGAACTCCGCCGCCGCGCGCTTGTCGGCGCCGAGCAGCATCGCCGCGACGATGCTGGCGCCGGAGCGCGACACGCCGGGAATCATCGCCAGACACTGCGCGAAGCCGATCCACAGATACATCAGCAGCGGAAATTTCGTGGCGTCGTGCTCGTGCGGATTGTGATCGAGCTGATCGACCCACAACAGGATCGCGCCGCCGACGATCAGCGAAAAGCACACCACCCACGGATTGAACAGAAATTCCTTGATGTATTTGCCGGCGATCAGCGCCGATCACGACCGCGGGCAGAAACGCCACCAGCACGCCGATGACGAAGCGCCGGTCGTCGGGATTGGAGAACATGCCGAGCGCGATCCGCCACAATTTGGCGAAATAGATCACGACAATCGCAAGAATCGCGCCGAGCTGAATCAGCACCGCGAAACTGTTCCAGAAACTGCCCTCGCCGAGATTGAAGAATCGTTCCGCCAGCAGCAGATGGCCGGTCGAGGACACCGGCAGGAATTCCGTGACGCCCTCGATGATGCCGAGAATCACCGCCCTTATTGCATCAGACATCATGATCCAGGTCCGTTGTGATCGATATCGAGCCGAAAAAGCCGGGTTCTTCTCGCTTATTCGCCCGCCTGCCGCAATCGTCAAAAACGCGAAAACACAGGTTGCCTCGTTCGCGCCGCTTCGGTAGTTTGGCGCCTTCGCGGCATACGTCGCCGGCGGTGAGAGTTTCTTAAGCACCGCAAATTTATCAAGGACTTCATGTTCACGCTGTTTCATCATCCGTTCTGTCCGCATTCGCGCTTCATCCGCCTGGCGCTCGGCGAACACGGCCTCGATCTGCGGCTGGTGGAAGAGCGGGTCTGGGAGCGGCGCGAGGCGTTTCTGGCGCTCAATCCCGCGGGCACCACGCCGGTGCTGATCGCCGAAGGCCGGCCTGCGATTCCGGGCGCCGGCATCATCGCCGAATATCTCGACGAGAGCCTATGGCGCCGACGATGGACGAACGCCGGCTGCTGCCGACCACGATGGCCGAGCGCATCGAAGTGCGCCGGCTGATGGCGTGGTTCAACGAGAAGTTCTTCGAGGAGGCCTCCAATCCGCTGGTCACCGAGCGCATCTACAAGCGCTTCATGAGCGAGGACGATGGCGGCGGCGCGCCGGCGGCGGAAGTGATCCGCGCGGCGAAGGCCAATGTGCGCTATCATCTGGCCTATATCGGCTGGCTGGCGCAGACGCGGAATTTTCTGGCCGGCGACCGGCTGACCTATGCGGACCTCGCCGCCGCGGCGCATCTTTCGGCGATCGATTATCTGGGCGACGTGCCATGGATCGAGGACGACGCGGCAAAGGCGTGGTACGCGCGGGTGAAATCCCGCCCGTCGTTCCGTCCGCTGCTGAGCGAATGGCTGGCGGGCGTGCCGGCGTCGCGGACCTACGTGGACCTCGACTTCTGAACGCACCACGTCAAGCTCTCGCCTGCCGACCTCAAGGCCGACGCTCGCCAGCGAAGCCCGCGCGCTCGGCTTCGATTGCGTCGGCGTGACCGATCCGGATGCGATCGCGGAAGCCGGCCGGCATTTCCGCGAATTCCTCGACGCCGGCGCCCATGGCGACATGGACTGGCTCGCCGCCAGCCCGGAACGCCGCACCGATCCGCGCGTGCTGTGGCCCGGCGTGCGCTCGGTGATCATGCTCGGCGTCAATTACGGGCCCGATGAAAATCCGCTGGCGATCCTGGCAGCAGCGCACGCCGCGGCGCGATCTCGGTCTATGCGCAGGGCGACGATTATCACGACCTGATCAAGAAGCGGCTGAAGGCGCTGGCGCGATGGCTGGTCGCGGCCTCCGGCGGCGAGGTCAAGGTGTTCGTCGACACCGCCGCCGTGATGGAAAAGCCGCTGGCGCAGGCGGCGGGACTGGGCTGGCAGGGCAAGCACACCAACCTCGTCTCGCGCGAATTCGGCTCCTGGCTGTTTCTCGGCGCGATCTTCACCGCGCTCGGATCTGCCGCGCGACGACGCCGAGACCGATCATTGCGGCTCCTGCCAGGCCTGCCTCGACATCTGCCCGACCGCGGCGTTTCCGGCGCCCTACAAGCTCGATGCGCGGCGCTGCATTTCCTATCTCACCATCGAGAACAAGGGCCCGATCCCGCGCGAATTCCGCAAAGCCATCGGCAACCGCATCTATGGCTGCGACGATTGCCTCGCGGTCTGCCCGTGGAACAAGTTCGCGCAAGCGGGGCGCGAGGCCAAGCTCGCCGCGCGCGAGGAATTGCGCGCGCCCGCGCTTGCCGATCTCGCGCGGCTCGACGATGCGGCGTTTCGCGCGCTGTTTGCGAAATCGCCGGTCAAGCGCATCGGCCGCGACCGTTTCATCCGCAATGTGCTGATCGCGATCGGCAACTCGAACGATGCGCGCTCTGGCCGCCGAGGCCGAACGTCTGCTGGACGACGAAAGCCCGCTGGTGCGCGGTGCCGCGGTGTGGGCGCTGTCGCAATTGATGGAGCGGGAGGAGTTTGCGGCGCTGGCGGCGAAGGCGATCGGCGCCGAGAGCGACGAAACCGTGCGCGCGGAATGGCAGCGCGCCGAACTGGCCGTCATGCCGCGAACGGCGTCCGCATCCGAGGCTCCGATGATGATCACGGCTCTTGATTTCAGCGCGCAGAATTCCGTCATGGTCCCGCGCCATGACAAATCAGCCGTTCTTCACCAAAGACCGCGACGCCTTCATTCCGACCCCGGTCGCGAACGGCCCGTGGGACCCGAAATCGCTGCACGGCCGCGTCATCATCGGGCTGTTGGCGTTCGTGATCGAGCAGCGCCATGGCGCCGACGATTTCGTGCCGGCGCGGCTGACGGTCGACATGTTCCGCCTGCCGAGCTTCGCGCCGATCGAGGTCAAGACGCGGGTCGATCCGCGACGGCCTGCGCATCCAGGTGGTCGAAGCCGAGTTTCTTCAGCGGCGGCGTCAGCATGGCGCGCGCGTCCTGCCAGTTGCTGCGCAAGACGCGAAAACCCGCAAGGCACTGGTCTGGTCGCCGCCGAACTGGGACGTGCCGGCGCCTGCCGACATTCCCGCGCCGACCGATCCGCGGCTTGGCATGAACGGCAAATGGACCACCCGCCCGATCGTCGGCGCGATGGGCACCGTCGGCCCGCGGCGGCTGTGGATGAGCGAAGTGCGCGACCTCGTCGAGGGCGCGCCGCTGACGCCGTTCGTGCGGGTCGCGGTGGCGGCGGATTTCGCCAGCCCGTTCGCCAATGCCGGCGATCAGGGCCTCGGCTACATCAACAGCGACGTCACGCTGTATCTGCATCGCCTGCCGGTGACGCAATGGATCGGCTTCGAGGTGGTGAACCACCACGCCACCGACGGCATCGCGATCGGCGAATGCTGGCTCTACGACGAGCAGGGCCCGATCGGGACCTCCACCGTCGCGGCGCTGGCGCAGCGCAAGCCGATGGCGAAACCGCCGCCGCCGTAGAACTCTGTACCGTCATTCCGGGGCGACGCGCGAGCGTCGAACCCGGACTCTCGCGACATGACCTCTGGATTCCGCGTTCGCGCTTCGCGCGCCCCGGAATGACAAGTTCACGCCAGATGCCGCTGCATCTCCGGCCGCGCCTTCAACGCCGCGCCCTGCCTGGCGGCGATCTTGGCGATGCGCTCGGGCGCGAAATTCATGTCGACGAAGCCGGGCGCGGTGTTGGCGACCTCGTGATATTCGGCGATCTTGCCGTCGCGCAGCTTCATGATCGCGACGCCCTCGAACATCGCGCGCGCTCCCTTGGCCTCCGGCAGCGTCGAGCGATAGCTGAAGGTGTAGCGCGCGTAGAGCGTCTCGCCGTCGCTGACCGGCGCATGCATGTCCCAGCGAAAATCCGTCGCCGTGCGATAGAACCAGTCGTCGATCAGCTCGGCGATCTTCGCGCGGCCGGCGAACGCGCCGTAGAACACATCGTGATAGACGCCGTCTTCGGTGAACAGCGCCGCGAACGCCGCGCCGTTGCGTTGTTCGACCGCGTCGCAGAACGCGCGGAGCATGGCGGTGATGTTCATGGCGTTCTCCCGATCCGTCAGGTCGTCATGCTCGCGACGCTTCGACGCGCATCAATCTCCGCCACCGCCGCGATGATCCGCGCGATGTCCTGCGGCCGCGACAGGCGGTGATCGCCGTCCTGGATCATGGTCAGCACCACGTCGTCGGCCGGCAGCCGATGCGCCAGCGCGAAGGCGTGCTGCCACGGCACATCCGGATCCTGCGCGCCCTGCAGGATGCGAACCGGGCATCCGACCTCGATGGCGCTGCCGAGCAACAGATGGTTGCGGCCCTCCTCGATCAGCGCGCGCGTGATCGGATAGGGCTCGCCATATTGCGACGGCCGCAGCCACACGCCCTTGGTCTCGATCTCCTGGCGGACTTCGGGCGAAAAGCCTTTCCACATCAGCTCTTCGGTGAAATCCGGCGCCGGCGCGATCAGCACCAGCCCGGCCAGCGATGCGCGGCTTGCCGCCGGCGCCTGCGCCATCTCGCGCGCCAGCAACAGCGCCATCCAGCCGCCCATCGATGAGCCGATCACGACCTGCGGGCCGGCGCAGAACTGCTCGAACACCGCGACGCTCTCCTCCAGCCAGCGCCCGATGGTGCCGTCGACGAAGGCGCCGCCGGATTCGCCATGGCCGGAATAATCGAACCGGACGCAGGCGCGGTTCTGCTCGGCGGCCCACGCGTCCAGCGCGAGCGCCTTGGTGCCCTGCATGTCCGAATTGAAGCCGCCGAGCCAGAACAGCCCGGGCGCGCCGCCGGCGCGGGCGCGCACCGCGATGCGGCGCGCGATCGTCATCCTTGCCGACCTCGATGAAGGCCGGCGGCTGGCCGGTTGCCGCGGAATTGGTCATGGATCGTTCACTCTGGTTGGCTGCTGTTTGAGTGAGCGCGCGCGATCCGTCAACGGACGCCAATACCGGCCTCGGACGCCGCGGCGCTTGCGGAACGAAGCGCTGCCCTCTATGTGGGCTGATCTGAACAATACCGAGCCCGCCGGCGTTAGCCGGCGTGACCAAAATGCCTCGCATTTGATGGTTTTCGCGCTCGGCGTGCGAGTTTGCTTGCCCGCTGCGCCTTATTCCTTCAAACTATCGCCTTCGTTCACAACCTTGGAGAGTTACCCATTCGCCGTCCCAACAGAGCCCCGCCCGCTGCCACCAAAGACGGGCCGCGCACCAACGATGAAATCCGCAACGCACAGATCCAGCTGATCGATCAGACCGGCACTGAACCACGGCACCGTCGAAACGGTCGCCGCCATCAAGATGGCGCTCGAAGCCGGCATGGACCTTGTGGAGATTTCGCCGAATACCAATCCTCCCGTTTGCAAGATCATGGACTACGGGAAGTTCAAATATTCGGCGCAGAAGAAAGCCGCGGAAGCCCGCAAGAAACAGAAGATCGTCGAGATCAAGGAGATCAAGCTGCGGCCGATGATCGACGATCACGACTACGACGTGAAGATGCGCGCGATGCAGCGCTTCTTCGAGGAAGGCGACAAGGTCAAGATCACCTTGCGCTATCGCGGCCGCGAAATGGCGCATCAGGAAATCGGCACCAAGCTCCTGGACAAGGTCAAGAGCGACGTCGCCGAGTTCGCCAAGGTCGAGCAGGACGCGCGTTTCGAGGGCCGTCAGGTCGTGATGGTTCTGGCGCCGCGCTGATTGGCCTGCGTTCGCGTTCGCGAATTTGCACGCGAATGTGAATACGGCCCGTCAGATCGATCTGGCGGGCCGTTTGCTTTGGGTAGTCAGCCTCTTTGGGAGCCGGCGTCGGAGCCTGAACTCAGCGCCGCGTCGCCTGCCAGGTGCCGCTGCACCGGTCGCCGGAAATGATTCCGCTCCAGCGGCCGGCCCCCGAATTGCCGACGAGCCGGCCGCTGCCGCTCGCCACCGACGCGCCGACGGATATCCTGACGGACACGGCGCCGGCGGCGGCTGATGCCGCCGGTGACCTTGCCGCCACCGGCCGATGAAACCCGGCGTGCCCGACACGGTGAACGGGACGCTGTTGGTCGAGCTGCAATTGCCCGCCCGGGTGGTGAACAACCACGTTCCAGGTGCCGTCATAGGCGCCCGGCCCGCGTTCGGCCGCCCGCGCGTCGGCGGTGCCGGGCGCCCGGCCATGGCGGCGAGAACGGCGGCGGCAAACATCCATCGCAAGGCGCGCATGGGTCTGAAATTGGCGAAAGAGGCCATCGATCGGGCTGATATCGGTCATTTTTCCCTGCCCTTTTGGACTGCGCCGCTGCATGGCGTCAGGTAATTCGTCGAGCCATCCGGTTCCGCGGTTCATCGTTGCCAATTCGCGTCTGGCTCTGCCATAAGCGCCAACCTTCATCGCCCGGCTGATCAAGGGCTGCCGTGTCGATGTCCGTGCTGGTTGTTTCGATTACGGAAATAACCGAGCACTTTCAACGCTCTAACGAGCATTTTAGCCGCGAAAGCGCCTCTTCGGGCGCGTTTTTCTTGCGGCAACAGGAGAGCCAAATGCCCAAGCTGAAGACCAAGTCAGGCGCTAAAAAGCGCTTCAAGGTGACTGCCACCGGCAAAGTGATGCACGCCCAGCGCGGCAAGCGCCACGGCATGATCAAGCGGACGAAGAAGCAGATCCGTCAGCTTCGCGGCACCCGCGTGCTGTTCAAGACCGACGGCGACAACATCAAGAAATACTTCTTGCCGAACGCCTGATCGCGCCCGCGTTCGTCCATTGAGCCGAGCCGCGTCCGCGCGGCGATCCGTCACCCATTTTCAGATCAAGGAGACCCGTCATGTCTCGCGTCAAACGCGGTGTGACCTCTCACGCCAAGCACAAGAAAGTCTACAAGGCCGCCAAGGGTTTCTACGGCCGCCGCAAGAACACCATCCGCGCCGCCAAGGCCGCGGTCGAGAAGGCCGGGCAATACGCCTTCCGCGACCGCAAGCGCAAGAAGCGCACCTTCCGCGCGCTGTGGATCCAGCGCCTCAATGCCGCGGTGCGCCCGTTCGGCATGACCTACAGCGTCTTTATCAACGGCCTTTCCAAGTCGGGCATCACGGTCGACCGCAAGGTGCTGTCGGATCTCGCCATCACACGAGCCGGCGGCGTTCCAGGCGATCGCCGAAAAGGCCAAGGCCGCGCTGGCGGCGTAAGCGTTTCTTACCCTCCCCTGGAGGTCGGGAGCGGTCGGCGCGGTCATGGCGGCGCGCGTCGCTGCTGCGCTCGAAGTTCTGAAGTCGTCATGGCCGGGCTCGTCCCGGCCATCCACGTCTTCTTTCTCGCGAACGCCGCAAGACGTGGATGCCCGGCACAAGCCCGGGCATGACGGGCTAGGAGCAACGGCTTAGCGTCCTAGTCAAAAGGGATTGCCATGACCGACCTCGCTCAACTCGAATCCCAAATCCTCAGCCAGATCGCCGCCGCCGGCGACGAAGCCGCGCTGGAAGCCGTGCGCGTCGCAGCGCTCGGCAAGAAGGGCTCGATCTCCGCGCTGCTGTCGACGCTCGGCAAGATGTCGCCGGACGAACGCAAGACGCAAGGTGCGGCGATCAATCTCGCCAAGGACAAGGTCACGCAGGCGCTGACCGCGCGCCGCGACATCCTGAAATCCGCCGCGCTCGACGCGCGGCTCGCCTCCGAGACCATCGACGTCACGCTGCCGCTGCGCGAGACGCCGGCCGAAGCGGGCCGGATTCATCCGCTCAGCCAGGTGATGGACGAGCTCACCACGATCTTCGCCGACATGGGATTTGCCGATCGCCGAAGGTCCCGACATCGAGACCGACGACTACAATTTCACCAAGCTGAATTTCCCCGAAGGCCATCCGGCGCGGGAGATGCACGACACGTTCTTCTTCAATCCGAAGGAAGACGGCTCGCGCATGCTGTTGCGCACCCACACCTCGCCGGTGCAGGTGCGCACCATGCTGACGCCAGAAGCCGCCGATCCGCATCGTCTGTCCGGGCCGCACCTATCGCATCGATTCCGACGCCACCCACACGCCGCAGTTTCACCAGGTCGAGGGCCTCGTCATCGACAAGGGCTCGCATCTCGGCCACCTCAAATGGATCCTGCACGAGTTCTGCAAGGCGTTCTTCGAGGTCGATCACATCAACATGCGATTCCGGCCGTCGTTCTTTCCGTTCACCGAGCCGTCGCTCGAGGTCGACATCCAGTGCCGGCGCGACAAGGGCGAAATCCGCTTCGGCGAAGGCGAGGACTGGCTGGAGATTCTCGGCTGCGGCATGGTGCATCCGAACGTGCTGCGCGCCTGCGGCATCGATCCCGACGTCTATCAGGGCTTTGCCTGGGGCATGGGCATCGACCGCATCGCGATGCTGAAATACGGCATGTCCGACCTGCGGCAATTGTTCGAGAGCGACGTGCGCTGGCTCAGCCATTACGGCTTCAAGCCGCTCGACGTCCCGACGCTGGCGGGAGGGCTGAGTTCGTGAGCGCTGTCCCCGAAAAATATCAGGGCTTGCGTTCGTTCGCGTTCGGCGACGGCCCGGAGCTTGCCGACGAGCTGCTCGATCTCGTGGTGAAGGGCATCAAGACCGCGACCTGCTCGACCGAGGACGAACCGAACACCTCGACACCGGGCGAACGCTGGATCGTGCTCGACGGCCGCGGCGAACCGCGCTGCGTGATCGAGTTCCACCGAGGTGAGCTATCGCCGCTACAACGAAGTCGATGCGGCCTTTGCCCATGAAGAGGGCGAAGGCGACCGCAGCCTCACTCATTGGCGCGCGGCGCATCGCAACTATTTTGGACGGCAAGACAAGTTCAGCGAAGACATGATGCTGATGTGCGAGCGTTTTCGTCTGGTTGATATTCTCGCCGACCGCAAGGTGGCACCATGAAATTCACCCTCTCCTGGCTGAAGGAACATCTCGACACCGACGAGCCGCTGGAAAAGCTCGCCGACAAGCTCACCATGATCGGGCTTGAGGTCGAGAACATCGAGGACAAGGCGAAGGCGCTTGCGCCGTTCACCATCGCGCGGGTGATTTCGGCCGAGCAGCATCCCAACGCGGATCGGCTTGCGGGTCTGCATGGTCGATACCGGCAATGGCGCAGCGCCGGTGCAGGTCGTCTGCGGCGCGCCGAATGCGCGCGCCGGCCTCGTCAGCGTGTTCTCGCCGCCCGGCACCTTCATTCCCGGCAAGAACATCACGCTCGGCGTCGGCACCATCCGCGGCGTCGAGAGCCGCGGCATGCTGTGCTCGGCGGCCGAACTGCAGATCTCCGAAGATCACGACGGCATCATGGAACTGCCGGCCGACGCGCCGATTGGCGCCGCCTACGCGCAATGGGCCGGGCTCGGCGATCCCGTGATCGAAATCAACCTGACGCCGAACCGGCAGGACTGCACCGGCGTGCACGGCATCGCGCGCGATCTCTCCGCCGCCGACATGGGCAAGTTCAAGGATCCCGGCGATCAAGCCGATCAAGGGCGAATTCCCCTGCCCGGTGAAGGTGACGGTCGAGGACGCCAACGCTGTGCCCGGGCTTCGCGCTGCGGCTGGTGCGCGGCGTCAAGAACGGCCCGTCGCCGGAATGGCTGCAAAAGCGCCTGACCTCGATCGGGCTGCGGCCGATCAATGCGCTGGTCGATATCACCAACTTCATGACCTACGACCGCGCCCGCCCGCTGCATGTGTTCGACGCGGCGAAGGTGAAGGGCAATCTCACCGTGCGCCGCGCCCGCGACGGCGAGACGCTGCTGGCGCTCGACGGCCGCACCTACACGCTCGACCCGGCATGTCTGCGTGATCGCGGACGATCACGGCGTCGAATCGCTCGCCGGCATCATGGGCGGCGAGGCCTCCGGCTGTTCGCGAGAACACCACCGACGTGCTGATCGAATTGGCGCTGTGGAACGAGATCAACATCGCGCAGACCGGCCGCAAGCTCGGCATCAATTCGGATGCGCGCTATCGTTTCGAGCGCGGCGTCGATCCGGCCTTCATGGTGCCGGGGCTGGAGATGGCGACCCGGCTGGTGATGGAAATGTGCGGCGGCACGCCGTCGGAGAATGTCGTCGTCGGCAAGGCCTTCGGCGACGACCGCGTGATCGATTTTCCGCTGACCGAAGTCAAGCGCCTCGCCGGCATCGACGTGCCGCTGCCGGAGATGAAGCGCATCCTCAGCCATCTCGGCTTCATGGTGGCCGGCAGCGGCCCGGTGGTGAAGATCGCGGTGCCCTCCTGGCGCACCGACGTGCACGGCAAGGCCGACATCGTCGAGGAGATCGTGCGCATCGTCGGCGTCGACAAGGTGCCGATGACGCCGTTCGAGCGCGGCGACGCGCCGCGCAAGCCGATCCTGACCGCCGATCCAGCTGCGCACCCGCCGCGCCAAGCGCGCGCTCGCCGCGCGCGGCATGGTCGAGGCGGTGACCTGGTCGTTCATCGCAAAGCCGCAGCCGAATTGTTCGGCGGCGGCGAGAGCGAACTCGCGCTCGCCAATCCGATCGCGTCCGATCTGTCCGACATGCGGCCGAGCCTGCTGCCGGGTCTGGTCGCCGCGGCGCAGGCCAATATCGATCGCGGCTTTCCGGATGTGGCGCTGTTCGAGGTCGGACAGATCTTCAAGGGCGACAGGCCGCGAAGATCAACTGATCGCGGCATCGGGCGTGCGCCACGGCTTTGCGTCATCGCAAGGGCCTCGGACGGCACTGGTCCGGCTCGGCGATGGCCGACGCGCTCGACGCCAAGGCCGATGCGTTTGCGGTGCTGGCGGCCGCCGGCGCGCCGATGCAGGCGCTGCAGATCGTGCCCGGCGGGCCGAGCTGGCTGCATCCGGGACGCTCCGGCACCATCCAGATCGGCCCGCAAAACGTGCTGGGATATTTCGGCGAGCTGCATCCGCGCGCGCTGGAAGCGCTCGGCGCCGACGGCCCGCTGATCGCGTTCGAGGTGATCCTCGATCGCATTCCCGACGCCAAGCAGAAGCCGACCCGCGCCAAGCCGGTGCTCGAACTGTCGGCGTTCCAGCCGGTGTCGCGCGATTTTGCCTTCATCGTCGATCGCAGCGTCAAGGCCGGCGACATCGTGCGCGCGGCGCAAGGCGTCGACAAGAAGCTGATCACCGACGTCACGGTGTTCGACGTCTACGAAGGCAAGGGCATCGACGACGGCAAGAAATCGATCGCGATTGCGGTGACGATCCAGCCGCGCGAAAAGACCCTGACCGATCAGGAGATCGACGCGGTCGCCGCCAAGATCGTGGCCGAGGTGACCAAGAAGACCGGCGGCGTGCTGCGAGCATGATGCCGAAAAGCGTGGCACGGTTTTCGGATAACATCATGCTCCAAATGTATGGAGCATGAGCCTGTCGGGGCTGATCCCGCCGGACGTCAGCACCACCGCCGCCATCGCGATCTGCGCGATCGCCTTCGTGTCGGGAACCGCGCGCGGATTTTCCGGATTCGGCTCGGCGCTGATCTTCATGCCGCTGGCGAGCAGCATGGCGGCGCCGCGCCTGGTCGCGGCGCTGCTGCTGATCATCGATTTCGTCGCCGCCGCGCCGCTGATCCCCAATGCCTGGGAGCAGTGCCGACCGCAGGGCCACTGCCGTCATGGTGTTCGGCGCGCTGATCGGCGTGCCCATCGGAACCTAGTTCCTCAGCCGGCTCGATCCGGTGACCACGCGCTGGATCATCTCCGGCTTCGTGTTCGCGTTGCTGCTGCTGCTGCTGTCCGGCTGGCGCTATCGCGGCAAGGACCATGCGGCGCTTTCGGTCGGCATCGGCGGCTTGTCGGGCTTCTGCAGCGGGCTCGCGCAGACCGGCGGCCCGCCGATCGTCGGCTATTGGCTCGGCCGGCCGATCGCCTCCGTGATCGCGCGCGCCAATATCCTGCTGTTCTTCGGCGCTTCGGATTTCTTTTCCGCCGTGAGCTACGCCGTGACCGGCCTGATCACGCTCGGATTCGATCCGGTTCGCGCTCCTGGTCGGACCGGTCTATGGCGTCGGCGTCTGGTTCGGCGCGTCGCTGTTCGGCCGCGCCAGCGAGAAGCTGTTCCGCGCGATCTGCTACGTCCTGATCGCGGCGGCGGTCATCATCGGCCTGCCGGCGCTCGACGGCGTGCTGCGCTAGCGGTTTGCGCCGCGCGCGTTCACCGGCGTCGGCGCCGCGGCGCCCGCGCCGGCGCTTCGATCGGCTCGCTGTCTTTCAGCGCGCCGATCCTTCGCAGCGCCGCCTCCGCCGCGCGCTCGCCGCTTTCCCAGGCGCCGTCGACCGTTCCCCACAGGGTTTCGTGGGTCGCTTCGCCGGCGAGAAACATGCAGCCGATCGGCTCGGTCAAGATCTTTCGCGACGGCTGGCCGCCCGGTGCGGCCACCGACATCGCGCCGAGCACGAAAGGCGCGGCATTCCAGCGGGTCGCGCTCGATTTCTTGACCGCGGCAGCGGCATCGCTGCCGAACAATTTGGTCAGCCATTCCACCGCGAAGGCCACCATCGCCGTCTCGCCCTGGTCGGAGAGATCGCGGCCGAACGAGCCCGCGACATCGATCGAGCACAGCGACGACCCGCCGATATTGGCGAACAACAGCGCCGTCCGCGTCGAATTGCTCTGCTCGATGATGATGTCGTCGCGCGACAGCCCGAGCGGATTGCCCGGCATTTGCAGCGCGATGTGATCGTAGCTGCCGAGGCTCAGTTTTGCCGCGGCATCGAGCTGGCGCTTGGGAATATCGGGCGTGAATTTGATATTGCCCGCGGTCAGCACGTTGCTCGACACCGTGACGATGGCGGCGCGCGCGGCGATCTTGCCGGCCGGCGTCTCCACCGTGACATCGCGGCCGCTCCAGGTGATGCGGTTGGCCGGCGTCGACAGCGAGAGCGGGACCTGCTCGCCGAGCTTGGCGATCAGCGTGCCGAGGCCCTGGCGGCAGGCGATCGCGGCATTGCGATCCTGCGCGCGGACCTTGTCGATCACGGAAATATCCTTCAGATCCTTGCCGGTGGCGCTGGCGCCGAGCACGAATTCCGCTGTCCCGCCCAGTCGCCGAGATCCTTCGGCAGCACCGACGGCGCAGGACACGTCGGCCTGCCGCGCGAGGCGTCGTCGATGGCGCGGTTGGCGCGCACCAAGCGGCGAGAAATTCCTCGGTTTCGCCGGGCCGCGCGTTGCGGCGGCCGATGCGGATTTTCTGGCCCGGCGGCGCGGTCGCAATCTCGAGCCCGCGGCTGCGCGCCAGCCTGATCATCGGATTGGTGTCGGGATTGTGCATCCAGCGCGCGCCGCGATCGAACGGCACCTCGAAGGTCGTGGTATCGGTGAGGCAGCGGCCGCCGATCTGGCCGGCCGCCTCCACCACGATCACCTTGCGGTTCGCGGCCATGATGCGCCGCGCCGCGGCGATGCCGGCGGCGCCGGCGCCGATCACGACAATGTCAGCCTCGCGCGGCAATGGCGCGCCCAGCGCCGCGCGCCGAGCACCGGCGTCGCCGCAAGTGCCGCGGACGCCGACAGGAAATCGCGGCGCGTCATTGTCATGTCATGGTTTCCGGAACTTTGAAAAGAGCAGAACAGCTAGCGAACTTGCCGCATCCAGGCACGCGGCAACCGTCATGGTGAATCAATCATGATTGATCAACGCCTTGCATGAACTAAATTGCAACGGCTTTCGACCATGATAAGGAGAGGGAAAAAGCGGCCAGAAAAGGCCGCTTGGGGGGAATTGCATCATGGGCGTTATGCTCGATACCGTCGGCAAGCTGATCGCGGGCTACCTGCAGAAGGAAGTGCCGGGCTATGAGCCGTTCACGCCGAGCGACCCGGAGCATCTGCGCGGCATCATCGAGCCCGGCGACGTGCTGCTGGTCGAGGGCAACAACCGGGTTTCCGGCATCATCAAATATCTCACGCAGTCGACCTGGTCGCATGCCGCGCTCTTTGTCGGCCCGATCGACGGCGCCCGGAAGCCCGACGGCGAGCCGCATGTCCTGATCGAGGCCAATATCGGCGAAGGCGTGACCTCGGCGCCGCTGTCGAAATATTTTCCCTATCACACCCGGCTGTGCCGGCCGGTCGGCCTGTCGTTCGAAGACCGCAACACGGTGTGCCGCTACGCCATCAACCGGATCGGCTTCGGCTACGACACCAAGAACATCCTCGATCTGATGCGCTTTCTGATTCCGCTGCCGATCCCGCAGCGCTGGCGGCGGCGGATGATCGCGTTCGGTTCCGGCGATCCCACCAAGATCATCTGCTCGGCGCTGATCGCGCAGGCGTTCGACGCCGTGCGCTATCCGATCCTGCCCAAGATCACGCGCGCCGGCTGCAGGCAGGCCCGGCGCGAAATCCTGCACATCCGCGATTCGTCGCTCTACATGCCGCGCGATTTCGACATCTCGCCCTATTTCGAAATCGTCAAACCCACCATCGTGCACGGCTTCGACTACACCGCCTTGCACTGGGCCGACAAGCAGAAGCCGCTCCAGGAGGTAGCGGGCGAATTCGGTGTGTTTCCAGAAGCGGTCCAGTCGCCGCCGCTTGTTCCTGAAGAGATTGACGAAGAGGCGCCGCTTCCGGCTGCAGAAATGACCGCCGCTGACGTGACGGCCGTCGTCGAGCGCGTCACCGTGGCAGAGCATTATGTGGTCGTCGAATATGCAGAGGCGTGCCTGCCGGTGCGCCGCACCAAGCCGGGCGCTGTCATCATCTGACCCACCAGGCTTGATTTATCGGTCAGACCGGCCGATCACGTCCATCAGTTCCGCGATCTTTTCCCGCTGGTCCGACTTGTTGCCGCTTGCGATCGCGTGCTCGACGCAATGCGCCACGTGATCCCGCAGTACCTCTTCCTCGACCCGGCGCAGCGCGGCGCGCACCGCCGCGATCTGCGTCACGATGTCGATGCAGTAACGGTCCTCGTCGACCATCTTTGCGAGGCCGCGGACCTGGCCCTCGATCCGGCTCAGGCGTTTTTGACAGGAAGCCTTGATGTCTTTTCGCATACCGCTATATACCCCTACAGGGTATAGGTTTCAAGACCGATTGGAGAAGACTGATGCGTACCGCCGAACACGCGCCAGCCGCGGAAACGAAGACCTGCTGCGGCGATCACGCCGGTCATGGCCAACACCGTCATCATGGTGACGTCAAAGAGGCCGTGCGTGATCCCGTGTGCGGCATGAGCGTCGATCCCGCGACCTCGAAACATCGATTCGACCACCAGCGCGAAACCTTTCATTTCTGCTCGGCCGGCTGCCGGGCCAAATTCGCGGCCGATCCCGCAAAATATCTCGACAAGCACACATCTGCCGCCCAGCCGCCCCGCGCCGACGTGCCGGCAGGCACGATCTACACCTGCCCGATGCATCCGCAGATCCGCCAGGTCGGCCCCGGAACCTGCCCGATCTGCGGCATGGCGCTGGAGCCCGAGGTCGCAAGCCTGGATACTGCGCCCAATCCCGAGCTCGCCGACATGACGCGGCGCTTCTGGATCGGCCTCGTGCTGGCGGTGCCCGCGGTGGTGCTGGAGATGGGCGGCCATCTGGTCGGCGGCCACGGCTGGATCGACCAGACCCTGTCCAACTGGATTCAGCTGGTATTCGCGACGCCCGTCGTCGCTCTGGGCGGGCTGGCCGTTCTTCGTGCGCGGCTGGCAATCGCTCCTCACGCGCAATCTCAACATGTTCACGCTGATCGCGATGGGCACCGGCGTGGCCTATGTCTACAGCCTCATCGGAACGGTCGCTCCGCAAATCTTTCCGGCAACTTTTCGCGGACATGGCGGCGCGGTCGCGGTCTACTTCGAGGCCGCCGCCGTCATCACCGTGCTCGTTCTGCTCGGGCAGGTGCTGGAACTGCGCGCGCGCGAGGCAACGTCCGGCGCGATCAAGGCGCTGTTGCAGCTCGCGCCAAAGACCGCGCGTCGGGTCGCTGAAGACGGCGCCGACCATGAGGTCGAGATCGATCAGCTCAAAGTCGGCGACAAATTGCGGGTGCGGCCCGGCGACAAGGTGCCGGTGGACGGCGTCATTCTCGAGGGGCGCTCCGCGCTCGATGAGTCCCTGGTGACCGGCGAATCGATGCCTGTCACCAGGGAGGCCGGCGGCAAGGTGATCGCGGGCACGCTCAATCAATCCGGCAGTTTTGTGATGCGCGCCGACAAGGTCGGGCGCGACACCCTGCTGTCGCAGATCGTGCAGATGGTTGCGGACGCGCAGCGCTCGCGCGCGCCGATCCAGCGGCTGGCCGATCAGGTCGCCGGCTGGTTCGTGCCGGCAGTGATCATTGCCGCCATCATGGCCTTCGCTGCCTGGGCGTGGTTTGGACCGGAGCCGCGGCTGGCCTTCGGCCTGGTCGCCGCTGTCAGTGTCCTGATCATCGCCTGCCCCTGCGCGCTCGGACTTGCCACGCCGATGTCGATCATGGTCGGCGTCGGACGCGGTGCGCAGGCCGGCGTGCTGATCAAGAATGCCGAAGCGCTCGAGCGCATGGAAAAGATCGACACGCTGGTGGTCGACAAGACGGGCACGCTGACCGAAGGCAAGCCGAAATTGGTCGCGATCGTCCCAGCGGCCGGATTTCAGAATGACGAGATCCTGCGTGTTGCCGCCAGCGTCGAGCGCTCAAGCGAACATCCGCTGGCGGACGCGATCGTGCGCGCGGCGAAAGAGCGCAAGCTCGATCCAGTCAATGTGGAGGAATTCGATTCGCCGACCGGCAAGGGCGTCACCGGCAAGGTCGACGGCAAATCCATCGCGCTCGGCAATTCAAACTTTCTGGCATCGATCGGCGTCGAGACCCGAGCGATGGAAGCGGAGAGCGAGCGGCTGCGCGGTGACGGCGCCACCGTCATCAATATCGCCATCGACGGCCGGCTTGGCGGGGTGTTTGCGATCGCCGACCCGGTGAAGCCGTCGACGCCGGAGGCCCTGAAGGCACTCGCGGCCGACGGCATCAAGGTCATCATGCTGACCGGCGACAACCGGACGACGGCCAACGCAGTGGCGCGAAAACTCGGGATTTCCGATGTCGAGGCGGAAGTGCTTCCGGATCAGAAGAGCGCCGTCGTGGGCAGGTTGCAACAAGTCCGGACGCATCGTCGCGATGGCCGGCGACGGCGTCAACGATGCGCCGGCGCTGGCCTCGGCCGAAGTCGGTATCGCGATGGGGACCGGCACCGACGTCGCGATGGAAAGCGCCGGGATCACGCTGCTTAAGGGCGATCTTAACGGCATCGTTCGCGCGCGACGACTGTCGCAGGCGACGATGAGCAACATCCGCCAGAACCTGTTCTTCGCGTTCATCTATAACGCCGCCGGCATCCCGATTGCCGCAGGCGTCCTCTATCCCGCGTTCGGCATCCTGCTGTCGCCGATCATCGCGGCGGCCGCGATGGCGCTGTCGTCGGTCAGCGTGGTCGGCAACGCGTTGCGGCTGCGCGCGACGAAACTGTAGTCAAGCGGCTTTGGCCGCGGTTCCGCAGGGCAGGCCGGCGCGGGCGAGCCCGCCATAGAGCGTCTCGCCCGGCATTTCCGAGCGCAGGATCGAGCGCACCGCGACCAGCCTGTCGATATCGATGCCGGTTGCAAATCCCTTGCTCTCGCAGAGGAACACCAGATCCTCGAACACGACATTGCCGGTCGCGCCCGGCGCGAACGGGCAGCCGCCGAGACCGCCGAGCGAGCCGTCGAGGATGCGCGCGCCGGCATCGAGCGCCGCGGACGCATTGGCGATCCCCATGCCCCTGGTGTCGTGCAGATGAACGCAGACCGGCTTTGATCCCGCAAGCCTGACGACCGCCTTGGTCAGCTCGCCGACCTGCTTCGGGCCGGCATAACCGACGGTATCGGCGACGGCGACCATGTCGACGCCGGCCTCATACAATTTCTCGGCCAGTCCGGATCACCTCGTTGGGGTCGACCGGGCCCGCGATCGAACAGCCCAGCGCCATCGAGATCGCGGCATTGACGATCGGCTTGTGCGCGCTCGCGTCGCGCAATTCGCAGAGCCGCCTGACGTTGGCGATGGCGGAGTCGCGCGAGCGGTTGGCATTGGCCTGGCTGTGCTCTTCGGTCGCCGAGACCACGGTCGCGATCTCGGCAACGCCCGACGCCAGCGCCTCGTTGACGCCGCGTTCGTTGAGCGCCAGCGCGACGCCGTGCGCGCCCGGGAAGCGCCGCGACGGTCTTGACGACGTCGCGCACATCGACGAATTGCGGAAAGGTCTTGGCGGGCAGGAACGAGCCGACCTCGAAATGCCGCACGCCGGCGGCATATTCGTCGCGGATCCAGCGCTGCTTCGCCGCCGTCGACGGAAACTTCTTCACCAGCTGCAGGCCGTCGCGCAAGCCTACCTCGCGCAAGCTCACGCGATCGTCGGGATAGACGTCTTGAACGCGGGTCATGCGAGCCTCGCTGCGGTTTTGCCGGTTGAAGAAAATTCCTCGGCTGTCAAGCTCGGCGCGAACGGCGGCGGTGTCGGCGCCGAGCACCGGCACCTTCAGCCCCTCGCCGATATTGGCGCCGTTCCATTCGATCGGCAGCGCCGGAACGCGGAACGGCTTGCCATCGGCATTGAAGTTGTTGACGAGGCCGCCGGGGCGCAGCACATGCGGATCCTTCAAACAGATCCTCGGGGCGGTTGATCGGCGAGAAGCAGATGTTGAGCCGGTCGAGCTTTGCGGAAAGCTCCGCCACGTTCCAGCGTTTGATCACCTCGGCGACGCGCGGAATGATCCTCGCCGCGCGCCAGAATCCGGTCGGTCGTGGTGCGCAAGCGTCGGATCGTCCAAAAATTCCTGCATGCCGAACTCCCGGCAAAAGCTCTGCCAATGGCCTTCGGTGACGACGCCGATGAAGATGCGTTCGCCGCCCTCGGTCTCGAAAATATCGTAGATCGGCCAGGCATGCTCGCGCTCCGGCATCGAGCGCGGCTTGTTGCCGGTCATCTCATATTCGACCATGTGCTGGGCCACCAGGAACAGGCAGTTCTCGAACAGGCCGATGCGGATGTCGGCGCCGGCGGTCGCTCCGCCGCGCTTCTGGTAGAGCGCGGCGAGGATCGCGATCACGCCGAACATGCCGCCCATGATGTCGTTGGCCGAGGAGCCGACGCGCTGCGGCTTTGTCGCCGGTGCCGGTCATGGCGGCGAGCCCCGACATCATCTGCACGACCTCGTCGAGCGCCGGGCCGATGCTCGTAGGGGCCGGACAGAAAGCCCTTGTGGCCGGCGACGATCAGATGCGGATATTTGCGGCGCAGTTCGTCAGCGCCGAGCCCCTGCTTTTCCAGCTGGCCATCGCGAAAATTTTCCAGAAACACGTCGGCGCTGGCGAGCAGCCGGTGCATGGTCTCGCGGTCCTCCGGCTTTGTCGAAATCGAGCACGACGCTGCGCTTGCCGCGGTTGAACAGCGGAAAGAACGAGGTTCCCATGCCGCCGAGGCTGCGGGTCTTGTCGCCGGCGGGCGGCTCGACCTTGATGACCTCGGCGCCGAGTTGCGCCAGGATCATGCCGCAGGTCGGTCCCATCACCATGTGGGTCATCTCGACGACCCGCACGCCCGTCAAGCGGCAGTCCCGTCCCGGTCATCGGCGTCTCCCGTGTCGGCTTCGGCCACTAGACTAGGCCTTTGGGCGCTTGCTGGACAAATATAGTCTGTCCGGACGCGCCTTCATCCCTGCATAACGCAAATGCATGGCGACCGGCCGACAACGCTGCTAGCGTTCGGCAACGCAGCAATGCATCGGCCGAACGACGCCACAGAAAGCGAGTCGCCGATTCGGGGAGGAATTCATGAGCGCCGTCGGCATCGACGCTGGAATCGATCTCGCGGCCGCGGCGGCGGGGCCGACGAGATATCGCGCGCGGCTCGAAAGCCTGCCCGCCTCCTCCTATGTCTGGCGGCTCGTGATCCTGCTGTCGCTCGGCGGCTGCTTCGAAATCTACGACCTGTTCTTCACCGGCTATATCGCGCCGGGCCTGAACCGCAGCGGGCTCTTGACCACCACGACGCAGGCCTTTTTCGGCTTTTCCGGGATCGGCGCCTTTGTCGCGGCGACCTTTGCCGGATTGTTCGTCGGCACGTTCTTCCTGGGCTTTCTGGCCGACCGGTTCGGGCGGCGGGCGATCTTCACCTTTGCGCTGCTCGGCTACTCCGCGGCATCGGTCATCGATGGCGTTCCAGACCACGTCCGACGGCCTGCTGCTGTGGCGCTTCATCGCCGGGATCGGCATCGGCGTCGAGATCATCACCATCGACGCCTACATCACCGAGCTGGTGCCGAGCTGGATGCGCGGCCGCGCCTTCGCGGTCAATCAGGCCGTGATGTTCATCGCGGTGCCCGTCGTCGCGTTTCTCGCATGGTGGCTGGTGCCGCTGTCGCCTTACGGCATCGACGGCTGGCGCTGGGTGGTGCTGATCGGCGCCGCCGCCAGCATGGTGATCTGGGTGGTGCGGCTGTTACGTGCCGGAAAGCCCGCTCTGGCTGGCGCGCCACGGCCGGACCGAGGAAGCGCTCAAGATCCTGGCGACGCTGGAAGCCGCGGCCGGCGCCGCCGCCGCGCGTCCGAAGCGAGCGCCGACATGGCGCCGGCCCGCGCGCGCGCCGCAAGCGGGTTTTGCCGATCTGTTCAGGCCGCCTTATCTGTCGCTGGTCGTGCTGTTCATGGTGTTCAATTTCTGCCAGGCCTTCGGCTTCTACGGCTTTGCCAATTGGGTGCCGACGCTGCTTGGTCGAAAAGGGCATCACGGTTACAAAAAGCCTGCAATATTCCTTCATCGTCGCCTTCGCCTATCCGATCGCGCCGCTGCTCGCCGCAAGCTTTGCCGACCGGCTTCGAGCGCAAATGGATCATCTGCGGCGCCTGCGTGGCGATCATCGCATTCGGGATGGCGTTTTCGCAATTCACCGAGCCGGCGCTGTTGATCCTGAGCGGCGTGTTGCTGACCGCGGCCAACATGACGATGTCGTATGCCTATCATGCCTATCAGACCGAGGTGTTTCCGACCGCGATCCGTGCACGCGCCTCGGGCCTCGTCTATTCGATGAGCCGGATCAGCGCGACGTTCTCCGGCTTCATCGTCGCCTATATGCTGCGCGATGGCGGCGTCAACGGCGTGTTCGGCCTGATCACGGCGGCGATGGTCCTCGTGATCATCGTGATCGGCGACCTTCGGCCCGAATGTGCGCGGCAAGCCGCTCGATACGTAGCGTTCTCAAGCGAAGTGGGTACCGGTTCGCGTAAAGAAAACGCGTCAAACAAGACTCTCGTAAAGGCCCTTGCCGATGGCCTCTGGCATGTCTAACTCTCGCGGGAAGCAAGAGAGGGTAGACCGTCATGCTGGACGCCGCCGTCAAGGCGCTTTCGCAAATCCTGTCGCCGCCGATGCGCTCGATCCTGTGGCGATCGATCGGGCTCGCGCTGGTGCTGATCGCCGTGCTGGCGATCGGCCTGCAGCGGCTGTTGAGCTGGTTTGCGACCTATGGCGAGGGCTGGGCCGAGGCGATGCTC
The DNA here is from genome assembly GCA_963713785.1 of uncultured Alphaproteobacteria bacterium. Lineage (GTDB taxonomy): Bacteria > Pseudomonadota > Alphaproteobacteria > Rhizobiales > Xanthobacteraceae > Bradyrhizobium. The sequence goes on along the minus strand of CAVQNB010000006.1, from coordinate 78,968 downwards.
GGCCCCGGCTTCCATACCCCGCTCAATGTGCTGGCCTGGATCGTCTCGATCGCCGCCGGTCTCGGCGTCGTGTTCGGCGCGGTGTTCCTGATGCCGGCGATCACCTCGCTGGTGGCGAGCGTGTTCGTCGACGAGGTCGCCGACCATGTCGAGCGCGAGCATTATCCGGCGGAACGTCCCGGCACCGCGCTGCCGCTTGGGCTGGCGATGACGCGAAGGCATCAAGACCGCGCTGCTGACGATCCTGGTCTATCTGATCGCGCTGCCGTTCGTGTTCTTCGCCGGCGCCGGCTTCCTCGCCTTCTTCATCGCCACCGCATGGCTGTTGGGCCGGGAATATTTCGAACTCGCGGCGATGCGGTTTCGCTCGCCGGCGGAAGCCAAGGCGATGCGCAAGCAAAATGCGGCGCTGGTGTTCACCGCCGGCCTCTTCATCGCAGCCTTCGTGTCGATCCCGATCGTCAATCTGGCGACGCCGTTGTTCGGCATGGCCTTCATGGTTCACATGCACAAGCGTCTGTCGGGACCGCGGCCGGAACTGATCGAGCCGGCGCGGCGGCAGGAGGTTTCGGCGCGTTGATCGGCGATGTTACGACGCCGATAGTCCGCATTTCCGCTAGCACCGCCTTCGCAAATCCAAACGGTGCTGGCGTAAACGGCCCCGGCGGCGCTCGGGTGATCAGGGCCGTGAAGAACAACGCGGCCATCGCAAGCCAGAAACACAGCCAAAAGCCGTCGATATAGGCGAGCGTATTCGCCTCACGCACAACCTGCGCCGAGAGCGTGCCCACGGCCCGTGCCGTCGCCGTGCCTGTGCCATGGCCTGCAAATTGATCCGCCAGCTGCTTGAGCACGCGCGTCACATCGATGCTGCCGTTTTCGAGATGCAACCCAAGGAAATTCGAGTGAACTTGCTCGCGAATCCGCAGCCAGGTGCCCATCAGCGCCACGCCGATCTCGGCGCCGCCGAGCCGCATGATCTGGATATAGGCCGCGAACGCCGTTGCCCGGGTCGGATCGGCATTGGACAATGCAAGGATGATGAGCGGCAACAGCGTGAACGCCTGCCCGATCGATTGCAGGATCACAATCGCAACAAAATCGCCCCGCGCCCAGTCGTGCGTCAATTGCGTGCCAAGCAGGTTCGCCGTGGCGAAGGCCGAAAAGCCGATGATCACCGCGAGCCGCGCGTCGAAATGCCTGAGCAGGAAGATCGACAGCGGCACCATCACGAACATCGGCAGCGCGCCATAGGTCACCAACAGCACGCCGCTTTGTTCGGGCCGTAACTGAGCGACATTGGCAAGGAAATTCGGCACCAGCGATGAATTGGAGAGGCTGGTGAGCGTGTAGAGCAGGATGATGAGCAGCGAAAACCCGACATTGCGCGAAAACAAAACGTTGACATGGGCCCATGGCCGGCGAACGAGCATCTCGTTGATGACGAAGGCGGCGCATAGCAGTCCACCTCCGATCAGAAGCGCGGCGACCGTACCGGATTCCAGCCAGTCGAGGCGGTTGCCCTGATCGAGGCCGGCATAAATCATGGAGACGCCGGTGCCGAGCAGCAGCATTCCGCCCCAGTCGGCATCCCTCAACACCTCCTGGTTCACCGGTTCACGCGGGGTGCCGAGGTAGACCATCAGTCCCATCAGCGGCGCGATCACCACGCCCTGCCAGTACAGCCACTGCCATCCCCAATGGTCAACGTAAAAGCCGACCATCGAGGTACCGGTGTCCAGCGCAAATCCGACCCGAATCGAATAGATCGCAATCGCCGGCAGCCACCATCTGATCGGCAAATTGCGGAAGATGATCATCAAGGTTGCGGGAACAAAGGTGCCAAGCAGCATGCCGTGGATGATGCTCAGCGCGATCAGCGTGGGATAATCGCGCACGAACGGAATCAAGAGCGAGATCGCGGCATAGACCAGGCTCGGGACGCCCAGCACGCGGCGCAGACCGAAGGCCGTCGCAAGCCAGGCCACCGAAGGCGCGATGAAAATCTGCGAGCCGATCGCCGCCGTCGAGAGCCAAGCGCCCTCGTCAAAGCCTAACGAAAACGCGCCGCGCAGATCCGGCAATCCGACCGACGTCAGCCGGCTATCAAAATTCGCCAGAAACGAGCCGAGCAGCACCGCAGCGACCGCAAACAAAGGTTGCGGCGCGATGCCGCCGCGCGAGAGCGGCCCCTGATCGGCGCGGTCGGCATCGCTACTTTGCGCCATCGGTTGCCGCCTCGTCGGTGTGAATTTGGGTTTCCACCGACATCCCCGGCAGCAAGCGCTCCAGCAGGGGCTGGCCTTTGTCGAACAAGATCCGGACCGGGATGCGTTGAACCACCTTGGTGAAATTGCCGGTGGCGTTGTCGGGTGGCAGCAGCGCGAATTGCGATCCGCTGGCGGGCGCGATCCGCTCAACGCGGCCGCGCAGCCTCTCGTTCGGGAAGCTGTCGACGGTGATCTCCACGGACTGCCCCGGCTTGACCCTGGTGAGCTGCGTTTCCTTGTAATTGGCAATCACATAGACATTCGGCAGCGGCACGACATTGATGAGGCTGCTGCCGATATTGACGTAGTCGCCCGGCTGCACCTGCCGCTCGCCGGTGACGCCGTCGAATGGCGCGACGATCCTGGTGTAGCCGAGCCTGAGCTTGGCCGCGGCGAGCGTCGCCTTGGCGCCCTCAAGGTCGGCCGCGCGCTGCTTCTTGGTACCGGACAATACTTCGAGCTGATGGCGCTCTGCGGCGATGACGGCCTGGCTGGCGCGAACGTCAGCTTGCGCACGCGCGTAATCCGCGACGGCCTGTTCGAGTTTCTGGCGCGTGCCGGCTTCCGTCTTGGATAGCGTATCCTGCCGTTCCTGCTCCTGCCGGGCTTCGACCTCGCGCGCCTGCGCAGAGACCCGCGCTGCCTCGCCCTGCGCGATGGTCGCATATTGCAGCTCCACCTGGTTGGCGAGATTGTCGAGCGCCGCCCGCGCGCCGGCGACGCCGGCCTCGGCTTGGGCGACCTGGGCTTCGTAATCGGCCGGATCGATTTGGATCAGCAGATCGCCCGCCTTGACACGCTGAAAATCGTTCGCGGCAACGGTCAAGACCTCGCCGGCGACCCGGCTGCTCAGACGCGTCACTTCGGCGCGAACATAGGCGTCGTTGGTGGTCTGGATCGTGGCGCTGCCGACCCAGGCATCCCAGCGCAGCGTTGCCAGCGCGACAAACCCGAGCGCGACCAGCACGGCGAAAAGCGGAATCGCAAGCCGACCCCAGGAACTGCGCGAAACGGGGAACGGTTGCGGCGTTGGCGCTGTCGCTGCCGCAGCGGCGGCCGACGCGGAAGATGCCGATGCGCTCTGGCTGGCTGATGGCGGCGGGCTTGCTTGATCCTGCTAACTCAATGACGCTCCTCCACCAACCATACTTTTCCACAGCAAAGCCGCGGGAAGATCATCTCGAATGTCGGACGATGATCAAGATATGACGACGATCATGCCTCAAATCGCCTTGCTCGGCCAGCGGCAGAGGTGATGGTCGGCGCATCGGGCCCGCGCAAGCTTGCCAATCAATCCGCCCGGTCCCGCGCAAACGGCACCAGCAGCAGGCCTGCGATCGCAACGCAGGCGAGCATGGCCCAGGCTTCGTTGACGGTGAGCGCCAGCGATGCCTTCTCGACCATCGGACGGACGAACGCGATTGCGGCATCATCCGGCGGTCCCGGCGGCCGGTTGGCGAGCAATGACGGATCGAGCCCGATGGCTCTTGCCGCACTGAGGTCTCCCGCCAAGAGCCGCGCGCGAAAATCCGCGGCGTGGATGGAGCTGCGGCCGTAGACGATCGTGTCGATCAGGGCGATGCCGATGGCGCCGCCGAGATTTCGCATCAGGTTAAACAGACCGCTGGCGTCTGCGACCTCTGCTTGCGGCAGCGCCCCCAGCGCAAAGCGCGTCGGCGGCAGCAGGCAGAACATGATGGCGACGCCGCGCACGATTTGCGGCCACAACATCTCGTCGAAGTCGGCGGTGCGCGGTTGAAAAGCGCTTAAAGCCAGCCCGAGCGCGAACAGCGCAAAGCCAGCCCCGGTCAAAACACGTGCGCCGATCCGGCTTTCAAGGATGGCGGCAAACGGCGCGGTGAAGAGCTGCGCAACACCGGTGACGAGCATGATGGTGCCGATCTCGAAGGCGTCGTGACGGCGCACGAAAGCGAGAAACACCGGCATCAGATAGACCGAGCCGTACAGGCCGACGCCAAGGCAAAAGCTCAAGGCGCAGCCAACCGCGAATGAGCGTCGCTGCAACGTCTTCAGCCGCAAAACCGGATGCGTCGCGCGCAAGGTGCGATGGATCCAGACAATGATGCCGACCGAGCTTGCCGCAAGCAGCGCGATACAGACAAGCGAAAGCCAGCCGCGCTGCGGCGCTTCCTTCAATCCGATCTCGAGGCTAGCGAGTGCCGCCGCCAGCACGACAAGCGAGATCACGTCCAGCTTCTTAAGTTCACCGAAATCCGTCGTCTGTCGGGGCAACAGGAACGGCGTGGCACCAGCCGCGATCAGCCCGGGAACGACATTGATCAGGAACAGCCACGGCCAGGACCAGGTCTCCGTGATCCAGCCGCCGACGACCGGTCCGATCGTCGGTGCCAGTACCGCGGTGACACCGCCGATCGTGGTGGCGACGGCATGGAGTTTTGGCGGGAACAGCAAGAACACCGCCGAAAATACCGCCGGGATCAGCACGCCGCCGAAAAATCCCTGCGCCACGCGAAAGGCAAGCAGCACCGCAAAGCCGCCGCTCAACGCACAGCCGACCGACGCCAAGGTAAAAAGGCCGACGGCCGTGACGAACAGCCAACGCAGCGACAGCACGCGCGTGAACAGGCCGGTCAAGGGGATAGCTATCACCTCCGCGATCAGATAGGCGGTCTGGATCCAGCTCATCGCGTCGGGAGAGATCACAAGCGCGCGCTGGATGGTCGGCAGCGATGTCGCGACCACCTGGATGTCGAGGATCGCCATGAACATGCCGAGGCACATCAGCAGGAAGCCTGCCCAGGTCGCAATCGCCGGCTTTTCCCAGGGCTCGCGCTGACAGCTCATCAGGCCGTGCGTGCAAGCTGACCGCTTGCGGCGCTAAGCGCGCGGGTTTCACTGCGAATCCGGATGACCAGCACCGCCGCGTTCAGCGCGATAAAGATCAACGCCAGCAGGAGCAAATGAAGCGCGATCGGGAGCAACGCGATCTCGGAGGCGACGACGGCATAGTTGGGGTGCGAAAAATATCTGTAAGGCCCGGATGCAACCAGCGGCTCGCCCGGCAGCACGATGATGCGCGTCGTCCATCGCGATCCCAGCGTTGCAAGGATCCAGAGACGAAATCCCTGCAACATCACGAGGAACGCGAGCGCCACGAGATTGACGTCCTGATCGCGGCCCCAGATCCAAAGCGATATCAGCCACGCCGCGTGCACCGACACCACCAGCGGATAATGCTTGGCGCCGACCTCGATCGCGCCGCGCGCCAGCAGTTGTTTGGTGTTGTAGCGCGACAAAATGAGCTCGCCCAATCGCTGCAACGTCACCAACAACAGAATGATCGATGCGAGGCTCACGCCGCGTGCCGTAGCGCGACACAGCTTGCGGTGAAGCCGGGTCCGAGTGAGGTCAGGAGCGACCGCTTCGGCAGGCCCTGCGCGCGCAGCCGCTCCAGCACGAACAGCACCGTCGGCGCCGACATGTTGCCGTAATCGGCGATGACCTCGCGCTCATGATCGAGTGCGCCCTGGTCGAGCGCGAGCGCGCGCTCGAGTGCGGCGATCACCTTGGTGCCGCCGGGATGGCAGACGAAACGATCGATATCGGGAATCGAAAGCTCCATCCGTTCGAGGATTTCGCCGACCGCGGTCCCCATATGGTCGCGGACGAAATCGGGAATCGTGCGCTGAAAGACCACGCCAAAACCCTCGGGATCGACGCTCCATCCCATGATGTCGAGCGTATCGGGCCATAGTTTTTCGCCCGTCGCCTCGACCCGGGTGGCGCCGCCATCGCCGGCGCGCAGCACGATCGCCGCCGCACCGTCGCCGAACAGGCTGGCGGCGACGACATTGGCCTTGGTCAGTTCGTCATGGCGCACGGCGAGCGTACATAGCTCGAGCGCCACCAAGAGCACGTTGCTGCCGGGCCGGGACTGCGCCAGCCGTGATGCGATCGAGAGCCCCGACACGCCGCCGGCGCATCCGAGACCAAACACCGGCACGCGCGATATGTCGGTTCGGAAGCCGAGCTTGCCGGCGGCACGTGCTTCCAGCGTCGGCGTCGCGATGCCGGTCGAACACACCGTTACGACGGTGTCGATATCGGCGGGCGCAAGATCGGCGCTGGCGATGGCCTTGCGCGCGACGTCAATGAAGAGAGATTCGGCGCCCTCCAGAAAGGCCTGCGTCCGCTCCGGCCAGCCGCGCCGCTCGAGATACCATTCCATCGGCTTGACGCCATAGCGATGGCGGATGCCGGTGTTGGCAAACAGGCTCGCAAGCGTTTCGAACTGCGGATACCGCTCAGCCATCACCCCCCGTGCGGCTTTCAGGATTTCGCCCTGGTGAAACAGATGGGGTGGAACCGAGGTCGCAAGCGAAACCAGCGCGGCCGTGTGGTCCATGTAAAGTCCCTGCCTCTGTTACCTCAGCATAAGAACCGCGCAATCAAGCCAATATTTCGCTGCCGCGACGGCGGGGCCGCTTGCGGTGGTCACTATAAGTTGAAGACAGATGTCAGCGCACGACCAGGGGGCAGCCGCCTTCCGCGAGCGGGCGGAACGCCTGATCGCCGGGAATGACGCCGAGCATGTTGTAATAGTCCCAGGGTTTGGTGGATTCCGATGGCTTCTTCACCTGGGCAAAATACATGTCGTGAACCAGACGGCCGTCTTCCCGCAGCCGGGCATTCTTGACATAGAAGTCGTTGACCGGCATCGCGCGCATTTTTGCCATCACTGCCCTGGCTTCGTCCGTGCCGGCGGCGGCGATCGCGGCGATATAGTGGCGGACCGCCGAATAGACGCTGGCCTGCGCCATGGTCGGCATCCTGCCTTGCTTCTCGAAGAAGCGTTTCGACCAGACACGGCTCTCGTCGTCGCGATCCCAATAGAACGCGGTGACGAACTTCAGTCCCTGGGCTGCTCTCAATTCCATACTGTGAACGTCGGAAATGAAGATCAGCAGCGCGACCATACTCTGCTGCTTGGTCAAGCCGAACTCGTTGGCCTGCTTGACGGCGTTGACCATATCGCCGCCGCCATTGGCGAATGCCACGACCTTCGCGCCGGAGGCTTGCGCCTGCAGCAGATAGGAGCTGAAATCCGACGTGTTGAGGGGATGACGAACGCTGCCGAGCACCTTGCCGCCGGCCGCCAGGACCGCCGCGGTCGCATCGGCCTCCAGCGAATGGCCGAATGCATAGTCGACCGTGATGAAGAACCAGGTGTCGCGGCCTTCGGCGACCGTCGATTTGGCAAGGCTCGTGGTGAGCGCGTAGCTGTCATAGACCCAGGAGGCTTCGTTCGGCGTGCAGTTCTTCCCGGTGAAGGCGGTGCTCCCCACCGCGCCCGCGATCGCGATCCGATTACGCTCGGCCGCGAGCTGCTCGACCGCCAAGGCGACCGATGAATTATCGAAACCGATCGCCATGTCGACCTTCTCGTTTTCAAACCAGCGCCGCGCCACGGCGACCCCGATATCGGCCTTGTTCTGATGGTCGGCAAAGACGATCTCGACCGGCTTGCCGAGCACCGAGCCGCTGGCATCCTCGACCGCCATTCGCGCCGCCGTGACCGAACCGGGGCCGCCCAGATCGGCGTAAAGGCCGGACTGGTCGTTGAGGACACCGATCCGCACCACATTGTCGGAGATTTGCGCGCGTGCGCCCGACGGCGCGAGACACGTGATTGCCAGAGCTGAAATGAACGCAAGCTGCAATCGCACGGCGCCCTCCCGAAATTTTTTGCGCGGTCCTTATGGACCTTCGGACGCGAGCGTAGGCCCGGCATTGAGCACACACAAGATCGCGAGCAAACCGACCGGTAGCTCATCACGAGTGGGCGTGCGCCCAATCTAGACCGTCTTCTCCGGCCAGCGGCAGAGATCGTTGATCAGGCACAACTCGCAACGCGGCTTGCGCGCCAGACAGGTGTAGCGGCCATGCAGGATCAGCCAGTGATGCGCGTGCAGCATGAACTCTGACGGGATTACCTTCTCAAGGCCAAGCTCGACCTCGAGCGGCGTATTGCCCGGCGCAAGCCCGCTGCGATTGGCGACGCGGAACACGTGGGTATCGACCGCCATGGTGTGCTCGCCAAAGGCCATGTTGAGCACGACATTGGCGGTCTTGCGCCCGGCGCCGGGCAAGCGATTCGATCTCGGCGCGGGTGCGCGGCACTTCGCCGCCGAACTCGGCGATCAGCTTTTCCGACAGCGCGATGACGTTCTTCGCCTTGTTGCGGTAGAGCCCGATGGTCTTGATGTAATCGCGCACTTTCTCCTCGCCGAGCGCGAGCATCTTTTGCGGCGTGTCGGCCACTTCAAACAACGCGCGCGTCGCCTTGTTGACGCCGGCATCGGTCGCCTGCGCCGACAGCACCACGGCGACCAGCAGCGTGTAAGGGTTGAGGTGTTCGAGCTCGCCCTTCGGCTCCGGATTGGCTTTGCGAAAACGGCTGAACGCCTCGTGGACCTCCGCCGGCGTCCAGGGTTTTGGGGATTTGGATTTTAGGGATTTGGGTTTTGACGCTTTCGGCTTCTTTGCCAGGCGCTTGGGGAATAATTTGGTCTTGGACGCGGTCTTGGATTTGCTCTTGGACTTGGCTGCTTTCTTGAGTGCAGATTTGTTCGCGCGTGGGGAGCGGATGATTTTGGCCATGATCCGGCTATACTGATACGTCATGACCGCAGGCAACGATTTTGATCCGCAGGCCGCTGAGCCGAATTGTTCTCGGCGCTGCTGACGCCGCACCGCTCGCTGAACCGCACCGGCTTTCTGGTGCTGATGGCGTTTTTCAGCGTGATCAGTTTTGCCGCCGGCGTCGCCTTTCTGCTGATGGGAGCCTGGCCGGTGTTCGGCTTTTTCGGCCTCGACGTGCTCGCGATCTATTGGGCGTTCCGGATCAATTTCCGCCGCGCCAGGGCCAGCGAGGAGATCCCGGTGACGCCATCCGAGCTGCGCGTGCGCCGGGTCAGCCATCGCGGCCATGTCGTCGAATGGGTGCTCAATCCGCTGTGGGTGCAGCTCGACCAGAAGACCCACGCCGAATTCGGCATCGAAAAGCTTTATCTGGTCTCGAGGGGTCGCCGGGTCTCGATCGCGAGTTTTTTGGGTCCTGACGAAAAAGCTAGCTTTGCCAAAGCCTTAACGGCTGCACTGCAGGCCGCCCGGCGCGGCCCGACCTATAATCCGGTCAGCTAATGGTTGTCGGAAATCGGGTGGTTTGAACGCTGCGCATGCGTCCTACATCAGGCCGCCATGATGACACCTCGCCATCAATGACCACCGCCTGACCAAGCCGGGCCCCCAGAACGCCGCGCTGCGCGACTATGATTCGGTGCGCCGCGCCATCGCCTTCATCTCGGAGCACTGGCGCGCGCAGCCGACCATCGAAGCGATGGCGGATGCCGCCGGCGTGACGCCGGATGAGCTGCACCATCTGTTTCGCCGCTGGGCCGGGCTGACGCCAAAGGCCTTCATGCAGGCGCTGACGCTCGATCACGCCAAGGGCCTGCTGCGCGATTCCGCCAGCGTGCTCGACGCCGCGCTCGACTCCGGGCTTTCGGGTCCGGGGCGGCTGCACGATCTGTTCGTCACCCATGAGGCGATGTCGCCGGGCGAATGGAAGAACGGCGGCGCCGGCATGACGCTGCGCTTACGGATTTCATCCCTCGCCGTTCGGCACCGCGATCGTGATCGCCAGCGGCCGCGGACTGGCCGGGCTTGCCTTCGCCGATCCCGGCGAGGAGCAGGCGTCGCTCGCCGACATGCAGCGGCGCTGGCCGCGCGCGACCTATGTCGAAGACCACGACGGCACCGCCGCCGCTGGCGCAGCGCATCTTCGACACCAGACTGTGGCGCGCCGGACCAGCCGCTGCGCGTGGTGCTGATCGGCACCGATTTCGAGGTCCGGGTGTGGGAGACGCTGCTGAAAATCCCGATGGGCCGCGCGGTCTGCTATTCGGACATCGCCAACAAGATCAAGAACCCGAAGGCGTCACGCGCGGTCGGTGCCGCGGTCGGAAGAAACCCGGTGTCGTTCGTGGTGCCCTGCCATCGCGCGCTCGGCAAGAGCGGCGCGCTGACCGGCTATCACTGGGGCATCACCCGCAAGCAGGCGATGCTGGGCTGGGAAGCCGGACAGGTGGGCGCATCTCAGGCGGCGTGACGACTTACGGTAGGGTGGGCAAAGCGACCCGTCCGCCGTTGCTCAAACGAGCGAAGGCAAGCGTGCCCACCGTGCGGGAGATCGCGTGGATAGATGGTGGGCACGGCGCAGATGCGCCTTTGCCCACCCTACAAGTTAAGCCGCCAGATCGAGCTTCGACGCCACGGTGGCGTCGGCGTTGAGGCGGTAGATCACCGGCACGCCGGTGGCGAGTTCGCGCGTGAGAATTTCTTCCGGCGTCAGCTTCTCCAGCACCATGATCAGCGCGCGCAGCGAATTGCCGTGCGCCGCGACCAGCGTGCGCTCGCCGCGCAGCACGCAGGGCAGGATCTCCTGGACGTAATAAGGCAGCGTGCGCGCCAGCGTATCCTTCAGGCTTTCGCCGCCGGGCGGCGGCACGTCGTAGGAGCGCCGCCAGATAAGGACCTGCTCCTCGCCCCATTTCTTGCGGGCGTCGTCCTTGTTGAGGCCGGAGAGATCGCCGTAGTCGCGCTCGTTGAGCGCCAGATGCTTGTTGATCGGGAAGCCGGTCTGGCCGATCTCGGCCAGCGTCAGATCGAGCGTGTGCTGCGCGCGCGTGCAGCACCGAGGTAAAGGCGATGTCGAACGACAGCCCCTGCGCCTTCAATTTGCGGCCGGCGTCCTTGGCCTCGGCGATGCCCTTCTCGGTCAGATCAGGATCCTTCCAGCCGGTGAAGAGATTCTTCAGATTCCATTCGCTCTGGCCGTGACGCACGAGCACGAGAAGACGGTCGCTCATTCCCAATTCCGATTCCTTATTGTTTGAGCATCATCTTTTCGGAAAACCGGATTCCACTTTTCCGGACCATGCTCTAAAGTCAGCGAGCCCGAGCACGTCGGCCATCGAATACAATCCGGGCTTCTTGTCGCGCGCCCACAGCGCCGCCTTGACCGCGCCTTGCGCGAACATGGTGCGATCCTCGGCGCGGTGCGTCAGCTCGATGCGCTCCATGGCGCCGGCGAAAATCACGCTGTGATCGCCGGTGACGGTGCCGCCGCGCAACGACGCAAAGCCGATATCGCCGGGCCGGCGCGCGCCGGTGATGCCGTCGCGGCCGCGCGCCGAATGTTCATCGAGCGCGATCTTGCGGCCGGCGGCGGCCGCCTCGCCCAGCATCAAGGCGGTGCCCGACGGCGCGTCGATCTTGGCCTTGTGATGCATTTCCAGAATTTCGATATCGAAATCCTCGTCGAGCGATTGCGCGACCCGCTTCACCAGCGCCGCCAGCAGATTGACGCCGAGGCTCATATTGCCCGACTTGACGACGATGGCGCGCGAGGTGACGCTCTTGATCACGGCGTCGTCCGACGCCGAAAGCCCGGTGGTGCCGATGACGTGGACCAGGCCGCGCTGGGCGGCGATCGCGACATTGGCGATGGTCGCCCCCGGCACGGTGAAGTCGAGAATGCCGTCGGCATTGGCCGACAGCGACCACAGATCGGCCGACAGCTGCACGCCATTGGCGGGCAGGCCCGCCAGCACGCCGGCATCCTTGCCGAGCAGTTCGGAACCCGGCGCCTCCAGCGCGCCGGTCAACGACCGCGCCCGGGGTTTCCGAGATGACGCGCGTCAGCGCGCGGCCCATCCGGCCGCCGGCCCCCGCAACGATCAAGCGCATGTCGGACATGGCTTATACCTCGTCACCCTTGCCGTATAGCCGGGGCGGGCTGTTCCGGCAACCGATCGGGCCTGAGCTGTCCCGGATAGCAGGGCTCACGGCTGCGGCCGTCATAGCCTTCGATGATCATGAGATCGGCGATCGAATGCGGCTGCGCGCACCTTGATGTTTGCCTGGTATTCCGGCGAGTGGTAGCAGGCCAGCGCGGTCTCATAATCCGGGAATTCGATCACCACATTGCGCGAGCGGCTTTGGCCTTCGACGCCGGTGAACTTGCCGCCGCGCACCAGAAACCGGGCGCCGAATTTCTTGAAGATCGCGCCGGTTGGCCGCGCATTAGGCCTTGTAGCCGTCCTCGTTGTGAACATCGACGCGTGCGATCCAGTAGCCTTTTGCCATCTGTCGTTCTCCCTGTTCGTTGTTCAGCCCAGCGCCTGCGCGATTTCCGCCTGAATGGCCTCCGCCGCCGCCTTCGGGATCGGCGGCTTCCATCACCGGCCGGCCGACCACCAGATAATCCGCGCCGGCGGCAATCGCGCGGGCCGGCGTCATGATGCGCTTCTGGTCGCCGGTCGGCGCGCCCGCGGGCCGGATGCCGGGCGTCACCAGGCTCATCTGGTGGCCGACGATCTTGCGCAAGGCGGCCGCCTCCTCCGGCGAACAGACGAGGCCATCGACGCCGAGCACCTGCGCCTGCTGGGCGCGGGCCTCGACCAGATCGGAGACGCCGAGGCGATAGCCGGCGGCGTGGAGATCGCCGTCGTCATAGGAGGTCAGCACGGTGACGGCGAGGATCTTCAGATCCGATCCCGCGCGCGCCTCGACCGCCGCCTTCATGGTCTGCGGATAGGCGTGCACGGTCAGGAAGGTCGCGCCGAGTGTGGCGACGCTCTCGACGCCGCGCGCCACCGTGTTGCCGATGTCGTGCAGCTTGAGATCGACGAACACCTTCTTGCCGGCGTCGGCGAGCTGGCGGACCAGCGGCAAGCCGCCGGCATAAGCGAGCTGATAGCCGATCTTGTAGAACGTCACGCTGTCGCCGAGCCGCGCGATCATCGCTTCCGCGGCGGCGACGTCGGGCAGATCGAGCGCCACGATCAACCGGTCGCGGGGAGCGATATTGGCTGGCTGCATGTCACCTCACATCATGCGTTGGGAAACGTCGATCAACTGCCGCACCAGCGCCTTCAGCGCCTCGACATCGGCGGGATGTTTCAATCGGTCCATATCGTCATAGGCCTCGCCGGCGAACGACAGCGCGAGCTGGTTCGGAATGACCGTCGCCTGGCAGGCCGACAGGATCAGCCGCAGCGCCGCCAGCGCGCGCGTTCCGCCGAGCCGGCTTTCCGAAGCCGCCGCGATCGCAAAGGCGCGTTCGCGAAACACCTGGCCGCGGGTCTCGTGCGGCATCCTGCACCCGCGTCACCCAGTCGATGGTGTTCTTGACCAGCGGCGGCACCGAGGAATTGTATTCCGGCGTCACGATCAGGACGCCATGATGCGCGCCGATCATGCGCTTGAGATTGATCGCATTCTTCGGCACGCCGGATTTCGTCTGCAGGTCGCCGTCATAGATCGGCAGCGGAAAATCGCCGAGCGAAATGCGCGTGACCTCGGCGCCGGCCTGCGCGAATTCATACGCCGCGGCCGCCGCCAGCCTCGCATTGAGCGAGCCGGTGCGCAGCGAGCCGGGGATCACCAGGATTTTCAGCGCGGACATGATTTAAGATCGCTTCAGGGCGAACCGGCCGCGCGAGCGCGCGGCCGAGTATCAGCCCTTGCGATACACCCAGACGCGGGCCGGCGGAAGGTTCATCCAGATGCGCTCGGAGGCTTCTGTGGACACGCCGGGCAGCGATTTCGGGATCGGCGGCGCCACCGAATAGGTGAACTGCACGAACGGCGCACCCGGCGCCAGCGCGAGGAAGGCATCGCGGATCAGTTTCAGGCGCGTCAGCATCGGCTTGGTCACCAGCGGCAGGCCGGACACCACGGCGGATGCCGGGAGCGCTCAGCACATCCCAGAGCGAGTCGCGCAGCGTATAGGCGTCGCCCTGCACCACCTTGGCCTGCGGATAGCGATCGCGCAGCAGCGCGCAGAAGCCCGGATTATATTCGACCAGCACGAGGCGCTTCTGATCGACGCCATGCTCGATCAGCGCGTTGGTGATCGCGCCGGTCCCGGGCCCAAGTTCGACCACCGGCCCTGTGGAATTGATATCGACATATTGCGCCATGGTGCGGGCCAGCACCCGTCCCGACGGCATCACCGCGCCCATGTGCAGCGGCTTCTCGATCCATGAACGAAGAAAACGAACCTCGTCGTCGAGACGAAGAGGTTTCTTCAACGCACGCACGGACGATTGCAAAGGCATGTCGCTACCAGGCGGGACCGCGATTTGGCGGCGGTGTCAGAAAATAGTCATAAAGAGGTATAGGTAGCAGCCGAAACGGTCAAGCCGAACGCGTCGCTGCAGTCAGCTGGCGCGGTTGCCGAAGAAGTCCTTGACCTTAGTGAAGAAACCCGCCGCCTCGGGTTGGGTTGCGCCGGACGATAATTTTTCGAACTCGGCCAGCAATTCCTGCTGCTTCTTGGTCAAATTCTGCGGCGTTTCGACCACGACCTGGACATACATGTCGCCGGTCTGGCGCGAGCGCAGCACCGGCATGCCCTTTGATGCAATGCGAAAGCGCCGGCCGGACTGGGTTCCGGCGGGGATTTTCACCTTGGTCTTGCCCTTGTCGATGGTCGGCACCTCGAATTCGCCGCCCAGCGCCGCCGTCACCATCGAGATCGGCACCCGGCAATGCAGATCGGCGCCGTCGCGCTGAAAGAACTGATGCGTGGCCAGCGACAGGAAAATGTAGAGATCGCCCGGACGGGCCGCCGCGGACGCCGGCCTCGCCTTCGCCGGCCAGCCGGATGCGGGTGCCGTCTTCCACGCCTTGCGGAATATTGACCGACAGGGTCCGCTCGCGCGTCACCCGCCCCGAGCCCGACGCAGGACGGACAGGGGTCCTCGATCATCTGGCCGCGGCCCTGGCAGCCCGGGCAGGTTCGCTCCAGCGTGAAGAAGCCCTGCGCCTGCCGCACCCGGCCCGGCGCCGCCGCACATCGAGCAGGTCTTCGGCTTGGTGCCGGCCTTGGCGCCGGTGCCCGAACAGGATTCGCAGGTGACCGAGACCGGAATCTCGATCTGGGCGGTCTTGCCGAGGAAGGCTTCCTCCAGCGTGATTTCCATGTTGTAGCGCAGGTCGGCGCCGCGCTCGCGCCCGCCGCCGCGGCCGCGCTGCCCGGCCATGCCGAACAGGTCTTCGAAAATATCCGAGAATGACGAGGCAAAGCCGGCGCCGAAGCCGGGACCGCCGCCGCGCCCTGCTCGAACGCCGCATGGCCGAAGCGGTCATAGGCGGCGCGCTTGTCGCCGTCCTTGAGGACTTCGTAGGCTTCGTTGATTTCCTTGAAGCGGACTTCGCTGGTGGCATCGCCCGGATTCTTGTCCGGATGCCATTTCATCGCGAGCTTGCGGAACGCCGCCTTCAGCTTGGATTCGTCCGCGGTCCGTTCGACTTCAAGGGTTTCGTAGTAGCAGCGCTTGGTGGACATCCGTCAAATCCGCCCGAAGTTCGTCCTCATTCCGAAGGAATGCGCCCAGAAAGATGCAGCCTTCGGCTTAACGAAAAATGACCCCCATCCCTCGAGACGCAGCTTGCGCGCTCTTTGGAATGAGGGTCATGATCATCGCCCGCTTAAGCAGACTTCTTGTTGTTCTTGTCGTCGTCGACCTCGGTGAATTCCGCGTCGACCACGTCATCCTTGGCAGCATCCTTGGCCGCATCGCTCTCGGCCTGCTGCTTGTACATCGCCTCGCCGAGCTTCATCGAAGCCTGCGCCAGCGTGTTGGTCTTGGCCTTGATCGCCTCGGCATCGTCGCCCTTCAGCGCTTCCTTCAGATCGCTGACGGCGTCCTCGATGGCGCGGCGCTCGCTCTCCTCGACCTTCGAACCATGCTCGGCCAGCGCCTTCTCGGTCGAATGCACCAGCGCGTCGGCATGGTTCTTGGCGTCGACCGCCTCGCGGCGCTTCTTGTCCTCGGCGGCGTTGGCCTCGGCGTCCTTGACCATCTTCTGGATGTCGGCTTCCGACAGACCGCCGGAGGCCTGGATCCGGATCTGCTGCTCCTTGCCGGTCGCCTTGTCCTTGGCCGAGACGTTGACGATGCCGTTGGCGTCGATGTCGAAGGTCACCTCGATCTGCGGCATGCCGCGCGGCGACGGCGGAATGCCCATCAGGTCGAACTGGCCGAGCACCTTGTTGTCGGCCGCCATTTCGCGCTCGCCCTGGAAGACGCGGATGGTGACGGCGTTCTGGTTGTCCTCGGCGGTCGAGAACACCTGGCTCTTCTTGGTCGGGATCGTGGTGTTGCGATCGATGATGCGGGTGAACACGCCACCCAGCGTCTCGATGCCGAGCGACAGCGGCGTCACGTCGAGCAGCAGCACGTCCTTGACGTCGCCCTGCAGCACGCCGGCCTGGATCGCCGCACCGATGGCGACGACTTCGTCCGGGTTGACGCCCTTGTGCGGCTCCTTGCCGAACAACTGCTTCACCACTTCCTGGACCTTCGGCATGCGGGTCATGCCGCCGACCAGCACCACTTCGCCGATCTCGCCGGCGGTGAGGCCGGCATCCTTCAGCGCCTTGCGGCAGGGCTCGATGGTCTTCTGGATGAGATCGTCGACCAGCGCCTCGAACTTGGCGCGCGTCAGCTTCATCGTCAGATGCTTCGGCCCGGACTGCATCGGCCGTGATGAACGGCAGGTTGATTTCGGTCTGCGTGGTCGAGGACAATTCGATCTTGGCCTTTTCGGCGGCCTCTTTCAGGCGCTGCAAGGCAAGCTTGTCGTTGCGCAGGTTGATGCCCTGCTCCTTCTGGAATTCATCGGCCAGATAGCTGACCAGCCGCATGTCGAAGTCTTCGCCGCCGAGGAAGGTGTCGCCGTTGGTCGACTTCACCTCGAACACGCCGTCGCCGATCTCGAGGATCGAGACGTCGAAGGTGCCGCCGCCGAGGTCGTACACCGCGATGGTGCCGGCCTTGGTCTTGTCGAGACCGTAGGCCAGCGCGGCCGCGGTCGGCTCGTTGATGATGCGCAGCACTTCAAGGCCGGCGATCTTGCCGGCGTCCTTGGTGGCCTGACGTTGCGCGTCGTTGAAATAGGCGGGAACGGTGATGACGGCCTGATCGACCTTCTGGCCGAGATGGGCTTCCGCGGTCTCTTTCATCTTCTGCAGGATGAAGGCGGAGACCTGCGAGGGCGAATAGGTCTTGCCGTCGGCTTCGACCCAGGCATCGCCGTTGGACGCCTTGACGATCTTGTAGGGGACGAGCTTCTTGTCCTTCTCGACCATCGGATCGTCATAGCGGCGGCCGACGAGGCGCTTGACCGCGAAGAAGGTCCGCTCGGGATTGGTCACCGCCTGGCGCTTGGCGGGCTGGCCGACGAGGCGCTCGCCATCATCGCTGAAGGCGACGATCGACGGGGTCGTCCGCATGCCCTCGGCGTTCTCGATGACTTTCGCGTTCTTGCCATCCATTACGGCGACGCACGAATTCGTGGTGCCGAGATCGATCCCAATGACCTTTCCCATGGTCCTCATATCCTTCTTTTTGCGGCAGGTTGGCTGGGCCCTGACGGCGCACCAATCCAAACCCCCAACGATCAAATACTCGCGATATTGCGACGGTGAGCCTCATATAGGAGGGGGGGCAGGCCTGCAAGGACCGGGACGCAACCTTGAGCCCGCGAAAACCCTGACCTTTGAAAGATAGTGTCCGCTTCCGGGACGGCACCGGCCAGGCCGCAGCCGATCCGCGGCCGGTGCAGCCGGCAGATGGCGGCCGGCGTTCAACGGAACGGACCGGCGCGACTGGCCTGTTGCCGGACCGGCAAAACCGCTAAAAGCGGGCGGACCGGAACGCGGCCGCCCGGTGCCACGGGACCGCGACCGGCCGACCATTGAACGGCCTCAATGCAAACCCAGTAGATTTTTCATGAAGCACATTCGACTCCTGTCCGCGGTTGCCCTGCTCGTTGCCGCGCTCATGCGTCCCGCCTTCGCCGCGGATCCGGTCTTTCCGCCGGGGGTCCGGGTCGGGATGACGCCGCTGGTCGGCCTCGTCCCGCGCCAAGACATTCGTCGGATTCGAAACCGAGGACCATGGCGTCAAGGTGCTGATGGCGGAGCTTCCGGCCGAGGCCTATGGCGAGGTCATGAACGCCTTCAAGGCCAATCCGGCGGGCACCGGTGGCATCAAGCCCGAGAGCATCGAGACCGCGGCCGGCGCTTGCCTATTACACCGCCGAAAACGCCAAGGATGGCGCGACCAATGTGCGGCGCTATTCGATGATCCTGCCGGGCGGCACCTTCTCCGGCTATGTCGCCGTGCAGGTTCCCGAGAATGCCAGCAAGATCTACACCGACGACGCGGTGCGGCAGATGTTTGCCTCGGCGGCGATCCGCAAGGAGGTTCCGGTCGAGGAGCAGCTTGGACTGATGCCGTTCAAGATCAGCGAGCTCGGCGATTTCAAGAATGTCCGCACGCTGGCGCCCGGCGCCGCCGTCATTCTCGCCGACGGCGATGAAACCACCGGCTTCGAGGCCGCGCCCTTCATGGTGATCGGCCTGATCGGGATCCGCGCCGGCGCAGCCGGAAGATCGCGGCCGCTTTGCCCAGCAGGCCGCGACCACGATTCCCGGGCGTGCGCGATGCGCGGATCACGATGTCCGAGCCGATCCGCATCGACGGCATGCCCGGCTATGAAACGCGTATCGATGCGACCAGCGGCAAGGACAATACCCCCGTCACCGTCGTGCAATGGCTGCGGTTCGGCGGCCCGACCGTCGCTGCGCATCATCGGCAGCGCGCCGCGCGACCAATGGGCGAACAGCGTTTCCGCGCTTCCGCGCCGTGCGCGACGGAATTCAGCCGCGCTGAATCGGACCTGCTCGAGCATCGCAGGACGCGCTGCCGAAAATTCGATCCGTCGCCGGCGCGCTAATCCGCTTTACGCTCGCTCGGCGACCTGATTTGCTGGCGCGATCTTCATTGCGGGGAGATGCACCATGTTGGACCGAAGGCAGATTCTGGCAGGTCTCGGCACGACGGCGATCGCGACCGTCATTTCGAAGCAGCTTCGGGCGGCAGCCCCGATCAAGCCCGATGACGCGTCGGCGCTTCTGGTGATCGATGTCCAGAACTGCTTCCTGCCCGGCGGCAGCCTCGCCGTGAAGGACGGCGAGCAGGTCGTTCCCGTGATCAACCGCATCGCCAAGGGCTTTGCCAATGTGGTGATGACGCAGGACTGGCACACCGCCGGCCATGTCTCGTTCGCGTCGGCCCATGCCGGCAAGAAGCCGTTCGAGACCATCGATCTGCCCTACGGCAAGCAGGTGCTGTGGCCCGATCACTGCGTGCAGGGAACCGACGGCGCCTCGCTGTCGAAGGATCTGTCGATCCCGCAGGCCGAGCTCGTCATCCGCAAGGGCTTCCACAAGGACGTCGACAGCTATTCGGCGTTCACCGAGGCCGACGGCAAGACCACGACCGGGCTTGCCGCCTATCTCAAGGCGCGCAAGCTGAAGCGCCTGTTCGTGGCCGGCCTCGCCACGGATTTCTGCGTCGCCTGGACCGCGCTCGATGCGCGCAAGGCCGGATTCGAGACCTATGTGGTCGAAGACGCCTGCCGCGGCATCGACACCCAGGGCTCGCTCGCCAAGGCCTGGGCCGACATGGCCAAGGCCGGCGTCAAGCGCATCCAGTCCGGCGATATCGCGGTCTAGCGTCGGTTAGACGCTCAGGTCTGTTCGGTTCGGAAGCGCGGCCTTCGCGCCGCCCTTGGAGACCGCGACCAGCGCCGGCCGCAGCACGCGCTCGCCGATCATGTAGCCGGCCTGCACCACCTGCACCACCGTGCCCGCGGGCACCGACGGATCGGGAACCTCGTACATCGCCTGCTGGAAATTCGGATCGAATTTCTCGCCCGACGGATCGAATTTCTTGACGCCGTTTTTCTCCAGCGTGTTGAGCAGCGACCGCTCGGTCAGCTCGACGCCTTCGATCAGCGCCTTCAGGCCGGGATCGGCGGCGGCCCTGGTGTCGGCCGGAACCGCATCGAGCGCGCGCTGCAGATTGTCGGCGATATCGAGCACGTCGCGCGCAAAACCGGTGATGCCGTAGGTCCGCGCATCGGCGACCTCGCGCGCTGGTGCGCTTGCGCAGGTTTTCCATCTCCGCCAGCGTGCGCAGCATCTTGTCGCGCGATTCGGCGGCTTCCTTGGCCAGCGCCTCGACCGATCCTTCCTCGGGATCGTCGGGCATGATGTAGGGCTTGGAAACCACGGGCTCGCGGGCCTGCGCCGGGTTCGCCGGATCGTCGTTCTGCCGGTTGGGATCGGTCATGGACTGCCTTCTCGAAAAATCGCTCTGGGATCAATTGGGGAGGTTGCTGGCCGGGATATCGTGCTTTAGGCGCCGAAAATCAAGCGCAACCGGCGCCGATCGGCCGGATCAGCCGCCCAGCATCCGGCTGACGATGCGCGCGGCATAGTCCACCGTCGGAATCACCCGGGCATAGTTGAGCCGGGTCGGCCCGATCACGCCGAGAACGCCGACGATATGGCCGGCGCCGTCGCTGTAGGGCGCGATGATGGTGGAGGAACCGGACAGCGAAAACAGCTTGTTCTCCGATCCGATGAAAATCCGCACGCCTTCGGCGCGCTCGGCGCGTCCCAACAGATCGATCACGCCGCGCTTGGTCTCGAGATCGTCGAACAGCAGCCTGACGCGCTCGAGATCTTCCAGCGCGTGCAGATCTTCCAGCAGATTGGCGTGACCGCGCACGATCAGCTGCCGGTCGTCGCTCTCGCCGCCGGACCAGCTCGCGATCCCGGCGGCGATCACCTTCTGCGTCAGCTGATCGAGTTCGGTGCGGCTTTGCGTCAGCGCGGTTTCAAGTTCGAGACGCGCCTCCGCCAGCGTTCGCCCGCGGATCCGCGCATTGAGAAAATTGGTGGCTTCGGTCAGCGCCGAGGAGGGAACGCCCGGCGGCAGCGTCAGCACGCGGTTCTCGACCTGGCCGTCCTCGCCGACCAGCACCACCAGCGCCCGTTCCGGCTCCAGCCGCACGAATTCGATATGTTTCAGCCGCGAATTGGATTTGGCGGTCAGCACCACCGCCGCCGCCCGGGTCAGGCCGGACAGCCGCGTCAGGGCTTCGCCAAGCGCGGCCTCGACCGATTGCGCCTTGCCGACGGACGCAAGCTGGGTCTGGATCGACTGCCGCTCCGGCTTCGGTGAGATCGCCGACCTGCATCAGGGCATCGACGAAAAACCGCAAGCCGAATTCGGTCGGCAGCCGGCCGGCCGAGGTATGCGGCGCGTAGATCAGGCCGAGCTGCTCGAGATCCGACATCACGTTGCGCACCGAGGCCGGCGACAGCGGCACCGCGATCAGGCGCGAAATATTGCGCGAGCCGACCGGCTCGCCGGTCGCCAGATAACTCTCGACGATTTGACGAAAAATGTCCCGCGAGCGCTCGTTGAGCTGGGCGAGCCCGGCATGCGGCGCGATCAGGCCAATCGGATCGTGGTGGGCCACGGGCTACTCCCTGCAACAGCACCCTAATCTGTCCATCTCGGGGCGCCGGTTACAAGCAGGCATTGGCGCCTGACGGAATGCGGCCAAAGGCCTTGCCGCTGCCGCTTCCCCCTCCTACAAGCACCGCGAGCCTAACTTTTGCTGAATTTTCGGAGGATTCCCATGCGGCCAAGCCGCCGTGCGCCGGATGAACTGCGCGCCGTGTCGCTGGAACGCGGCGTGGTCAAATATGCCGAGGGTTCCTGCATGGTCAAATTCGGCGACACCCATGTGCTGGTGACGGCGACGCTGGAAGAGCGGCTGCCGCCCTGGCTCAAGGGCCAGGGCCGCGGCTGGGTCACGGCCGAATACGGCATGCTGCCGCGCGCCACGCTGGAGCGCACCCGCCGCGAGGCGTCCGCCGGCAAGCAAAATGGCCGCACCGTCGAAATCCAGCGCCTGATCGGCCGCTCGCTTGCGCGCGACGCGTCGACCTCGAAGCGCTGGGCGAGCGCCAGATCACGGTCGACTGCGACGTGCTGCAGGCCGATGGCGGCACCCGCACCGCCTCGATCACCGGCGCCTGGGTCGCGCTGGCCGACTGCATCGGCTGGATGAAGACCCGCAACATGATCAAGGGCAACGTGCTGCGCGACAATGTCGCGGCGATCTCCTGCGGCATCTATAACGGCACGCCGGTGCTCGACCTCGATTACGCCGAGGATTCCGAGGCCGATACCGACGCCAATTTCGTGATGACCGGCGACGGCCGCATCATCGAGGTGCAGGGCACCGCGGAAAAGACGCCGTTCTCGCAGGACGAATTCCTGGCGCTGATGGCGCTGGCGCGCAAAGGCGTGGCGCGGCTGGTGGATCTGCAGAAAATGGCCGTGGCGTGATCATGATCTGGCCAGTGAGAACCGGCCATGACGATCTGTCAAACGAGATGAGCCATGCACCGCCGAATCACCGGCCAGCTCGTGATCGCGACCCACAATCCCGGCAAGCTCGCCGAGATGCGCGAACTGCTGGCGCCGCACGGCGTCGAGGCGGTATCGGCCGGCGAGCTCGGCCTCGGCGAGCCCGACGAGACCGGCGACAGCTTTCGGCGCCAATGCCCGGATCAAGGCGGTCGCCGCGGCCAAGGCGGCGCAGCTTCCGGCCTTCGCCGACGATTCCGGACTGGTGGTCGACGCGCTCGACGGCGCGCCCGGGATTTTCTCGGCGCGCTGGGCCGGCCCGAACAAGGATTTTACCGCCGCGATGACGCGGATCGAACGCCTGCTGCAGGAGCGCGGCGCGACCACGCCGCGCAGCGGCGCAAGGCGCATTTCGTCTCCGCGCTGTGCGTCGCCTGGCCCGACGATCATCTCGAGGAAGTCGAGGCGCGCGCCGACGGAACGCTGGTGTGGCCGCCGCGCGGCACCGCCGGCTTCGGCTACGATCCGATGTTCCTGCCCGATGGACATGCGCGCACCTTCGGCGAAATGACCAGCATCGAGAAGCACGGCCTGCCGCCGCTCGGTCTCGGGCTGTCGCACCGCGCCCGCGCCTTCGTCAAGCTGGCGGAGATCTGCCTTGCGCCGCGTGAGCACCGCCACCCGCAAGCGGAGCAGGGAAAAGCGCGTTCGGCGTCTACGTGCACTGGCCGTTCTGCCTGTCGAAATGTCCGTATTGCGATTTCAACAGCCATGTCCGCCATGCCCCGATCGACGAGGAACGTTTTGCGCGCGCCTTCGCCCGCGAGATCGAAACCACCGCCGCGCGCGCGCCGGGCCGCGAGGTATCGTCGATCTTTCTCGGCGGCGGCACGCCGTCGCTGATGCGGCCGCAAACCGTCGGCGCGATCCTGGATGCGATCGGCAAGCACTGGCGCGTCGCGGCCGACGTCGAAGTCACGCTGGAAGCCAACCCCACCAGCGTCGAGGCGACGCGCTTTGCCGGCTATCGCGCCGCCGGCGTCAACCGGGTCTCGCTCGGCGTGCAGGCGCTGGACGATGCCTCGCTGAAGGCGCTGGGACGGCTGCACACCGCGCGCGAAGCGCTCGATGCGGTCGCGATCGCGCGCACGCGCGTTCGAGCGCTATTCGTTCGACCTGATCTACGCCCGTCCCGACCAGACGCCGCAGATGTGGGCCGATGAATTGAAGCTCGCGATCTCGGAAGCGGCCGAGCATCTGTCGCTCTATCAACTGACGATCGAGGAAGGCACGCCGTTCTTCGGCCTGCATGCCGCCGGCAAATTGAAGACGCCGGACGAGGCGACCGCGCGCGCGCTCTATGACGTCACGCAGGAGGTCTGCGCCCAGCATGGGCTGCCGGCCTACGAGATTTCCAATCACGCGCGGCCGGGCGCGGAGTGCCAGCATAATCTGGTCTACTGGCGCGGCGAGGAATATGCCGGCATCGGTCCCGGCGCGCATGGCCGGCTCGATATCGATGGCATCAGGCACGCGATCGCCACCGAGAAGCGGCCCGGAGGCCTGGCTGATGCGGGTCGAGGCCACCGGCCACGGCGTCGTCACCGACGATCTCCTCAACAGCGAAGAGCGCGCCGACGAATTTCTGCTGATGGGCCTGCGGCTCGCCGAGGGCATCGATCCCCAGCGCTATGCGGCGCTTGTCCGGCCGCGCGCTCGATCCGCACGGATCGCGGTGCTGCGCGAAGAAGGCGCCATCGCCGTCGATGACAGCGGCCGGCTGCGGGTGACGCAGGCCGGATTTCCGGTGCTCGATGCGGTGGTGGCGGATCTGGCGGCGTAAGCTTTCCCGTCGACAGCGCTACGCGCCAAAACTCTTCGGCGAACCGGCGACCGGCACGCCGCCGCCCGAACCGACCCGCATCACCGCGAGGCCGCGCTCGTTGGTGCCGTCGGCGCGGAAGCGAAACAGGCCGTCGATGCCGGCAAAGCCGGATGGATTGGTCAGCACATCGGGCGAAAACCGCTGCCGGCCCTTGGGTTCGCGCCAGCGCCGCGACCAGCGCCACCGCGTCATAGGCCAGCGTCGCGGTGCGCACCGGATCGGTGCCGTATTTGGCGCGGTAGCGGCCGGAGAAACTGCGGAAACCGGACGGATCCGGCGCGGCATAAAGCCCGCCCTGCAAGGTGGGGCTCGCGAACACCCGCGGATTGTCCCACAGACCGGTGCCGAGCAGCTGGATGTTCTTCAAATTGGCGCCGGCCGCGGTCAGCGCATCGGCCATCGCCACCACCGAATCGCCGTCGTCGGCGAGAAGCAGCGCATCGGCCGGTGCCGAGCGCCTGCGCCACCGTGCGCGCCGCGCGTGGCGCGGTCGGCGCCGTATTTCTCGAACGCGACGATGCGGCCGCCCCTGCGGCCGACCGCCTGCTTGAACGCGGCCTCCACCACATTGCCATAGGCGTTCTCCGGCAGCAGCGCGGCGAAGGATCGCTTGCCGATGCTGGCGGAATATTCGATGATCCGGTTGACGTCGGACTCCGGCAGGAAGCTCAGGAGATAGACGCCGCGGCCGGCCACGCTCGAATCGGTCGAGAACGCGATCACCGATACGCCGCGGGCGCGGGTCAGCTGCGCCGTCGCCGGAACCGACAGCGCAAACAGCGGGCCCAGAATGATCTCGGCGCCTTCGTCGAGCGCCTGCTGGGTGCCCTGCTGCGCGCCTTGCGGGCTGCCGCCGTCGTCCTTGATCAGGAGCTGGATGTTGGGATTCTGGAATTCCGCCAGCGCCATCTCGGCGGCGTTCTTCATCGATTGCGCGGCGACGCCGGCATTGCCGGACGCCGACAGCGGCAGGATCAGGCCGACCTTGACCTGCCCGTTGCCGACCGCGAGCGGCTGCTGCGGCGGACCCGGCGGGCCCGGCGCCTGGGAGCTGAACGGATTGGAAAACTGGCTGAGGCTCTGCTGCACGCCGGCGCAGGCCCCGAGCAGCGGCGCGCCGAGAATCAAGCCAATCGCCGTCCGCCGGGTTGCGCCCGGAAGGCTGCGGACTGGCCGGAGCAGGAGTCTTGGGATCGAACGGGCCCACCATCGCTATCTCTTCTCTTGACCGACCGAAATCGGCCAGGACGTCCACCCTGCCAAACGATCAGGAGGGTGGATTCAGGCATATTGTCGGCGAATAGTTAACCAAAACAAAAGGATTATGGCCCTGCGGCGCGGGCGCCGGTTGCAGGGATCCCGCTTGCTCACCGTGAGCGCCGCATCAACGGCCGCGCGAACGGTGTCAGCGATTGTGGCGCCAGCGCTGTCGTCCCCTCTAGATTGGCATTATGCGCGCAAAAGCTGCCTCCGCATATACGGAACTGAAGGCGCAGACGGGTCTTCTCGCCGCAGGACATTTTCCGTCGGCGGCCAGATCCTGACCGCGCCAAAGCCGGTTCCCGGCCTGTATCTGGTGGCGACCCCGATCGGCAATCTCGGCGACATTACCCTGCGCGCGCTGGAAACGCTGGCCGGCGTCGACATCATCGCCTGCGAGGACACCCGCATCACCCGCCGGCTGACCGAGCGCTACGCGATCACGGCGCAGCTCAAACCCTATCACGAACACAACGCCGCGCTGGCGCGGCCGAAAATCCTGGAACGGCTGGCGCAGGGCGCCTCGCATCGCGCTGGTCTCGGATGCCGGCACGCCCTTGATTTCCGATCCCGGCTTCAAGCTGGTGCGCGAGGTCTGCGCGGCCGGCCATGCCGTGATCGCGCTGCCGGGACCCTCCTCGGTGCTGGCGGCGCTGGCGGTGGCGGCGCTGCCGACCGACCGGTTTTTCTTCGAGGGATTTCTGCCGCCGAAGCAGACCGCGCGCCGCGCGCGGCTGACCGAGCTTTCGCGGATCGACGCGACGCTGGTGATGTTCGAATCCGGCAACCGCGTGCAGGACACGCTTGCCGATCTCGCCGACATCATGGGCGCGCGCGACGCCGCGATCTGCCGCGAGATGACCAAGCTGCACGAGGAGATCCAGCCGCGCGCCGGTCTCCGAGCTGGCGCAAGCGCGCCGATGACGCTGGAGACGCGCGGCGAATTCGTGCTGGTGATCGGCCCGCCCGCGGCGGGCGCGCAGATCATGGCCGGAGATGAGCTGGACGATCTCCTGCGCAGCCAGCTCGAGCGCGACAGCGTCAAGGACGCGGTGGCGCATGCGGTCGAACTGTCGGGCCGGCCGCGCCGCGAGATCTATGCCCGCGCGCTTGAACTCGCCAGGAAGCACGATGCGGAAGGCGACGATGGCGAAGACTGATGACGGCAAGCCACCTGACGACGCCGGCGAAAGCCGCGTCGCCGGAGCGGGTCGCGGCATTTCGCACCGGCCTTTCCGCCGAAGCGCGCGCCGCCGCCTATCTGATGGCCAAGGGCTATCGCATCCTGGCCAAGCGTTTTCGCACGCCCTATGGCGAGATCGACATCGTGGCGCGGCGGCGCAATCTGGTGGCCTTTGTCGAGGTCAAGGCCCGCGCCAGCCTCGATGAGGCCGCCTATGCGGTGACGCCGCGCCAGCAGGCGCGCATCATCGACGCCGCGCAGGCCTGGCTGATGGCGCATCCCGAACATGCCGAATTTGAGCTGCGTTTCGACGCCATGCTGATTGCGCCGCGGCGTTTGCCGCGCCATCTGTTAGCGGCGTTCGACGCCAGCACCTGAAAGATCCTCCCTCCAGAGCAACCTGCGGACCCCCACAATGAAATTGAACGTCGCCGTCCAGATGGACCCCATCGCGCGCATCAACATCCGCGGCGATTCGACCTTCGCGCTGCTGCTGGAAGCGCAGAAGCGCGGCCACGGGCTGTCCTATTACACGCCGGACAAGCTCTCGCTGCGCGGCGAGGAACTGGTGGCGCCGGTGCAGACTGCTGACCGTGCGCGACGAGGTCGGCGATCATTTCACCCTCGGCGAGCCGCGGCGCGAGCCGCTGGCGCCTTCGACGTCATCCTGCTGCGGCAGGACCCGCCGTTCGATCTCGCCTACATCACCTCGACGCATTTGCTCGAACGGCTGCATCCGAAGACGCTGGTGGTGAACAATCCCGCCAGCGTGCGCAACGCGCCGGAAAAGATCTTCGTGATGGATTTTCCGCAGCTGATGCCGCCGACCCTGATCTCGCGCGACCTCGACGAGATCAACGCGTTCCGCGACGAGCACGGCGCGGTGGTGATGAAGCCGCTGCACGGCCATGGCGGCGCCGCGGTGTTTCGCATCATGCCGCAGGACATGAATTTCGGCTCGCTGTTCGACATGTTCTCGGTGACGTTCCGCGAGCCCTGGGTGATCCAGCGCTTTCTTCCCGAGGTCAAGCACGGCGACAAGCGCATCATCCTGGTCGACGGCGAATTCGCCGGCGCGGTCAACCGCGTGCCGGCGGCGGACGATCTGCGCTCCAACATGGTGCGCGGCGGTGCCGCGCAGGCCACCGACCTTGTCGCCGCGCGAGCGCGAAATCTGCGCGCGCTGGGCCCGGCCTTGCGCGAGCGCGGATTGTTGTTCGTCGGCATCGACGTCATCGACGGCAATCTCACCGAGATCAACGTGACCTCGCCGACCGGCATCCGCGCCATCGCGCGGCTCGGCGGGCCGGATGTCGCGGCGAAAATCTGGGACGCGATCGAGAAGAAGCGGCGGAAAATAATTTTCTCGCCGTATCAGCGACACGTTGCTGCGCGCCTTCCAAGCCTGATCTGCCAGTCCAAAAGCGGGTGCAGCTTATCGGCGTCCGACCTAGGCGGATTAATCCGCCGGCCGCAAAACGCCATTCTCAATAAAAACAGTGGAGGAATACGCATGACATACCATGTTTCGCGACGATCCCTGCTCGCGCTCGGCGCCGGTCTGGGCGCATCGACGCATGCTTGGCGGCAGCGCGCTGGCGCGCGCGCCGCAAACTCGGCACGCAGTCGCCCTATTTCCACCGCTTCAATCTCGGCGACGCCGAAGTGACCGTGGTTTCCGACGGCCCGCTGCCGCTCGGCCCTCCCAAGGGCACCTTCGTCGGCGTGCTCGGATGAAGAAATCAAGAAGATGCTGACCGACAATTTCCTGTCGCCCGACAATGTCGTGCTCGAGCAGAACTCGCCGATCGTGAACACCGGCGACAAGCTCGTCCTGTTCGACACCGGCATGGGCACCTCGAAAATGTTCGGCCCGACCACCGGCCGCCAGCAGAAGAGCATGGCGGAAGCCGGCATCAAGCCGGAGGACATCGACGCGGTAGTGTTCTCGCACGCCCATATCGATCACATCGGCGGCGTGGTCGACGCCAGCGACAAGGTGCTGTTCCCGAACGCGCAGTTCTACATCGCCCAGAGCGACTTCGAATTCTGGACCGATGAAGGCAAGCTGGGCAGCCCGCTGAAGGATTTCGTCGTCCACGCCCGCAAGAACCTGCTGCCGGTGCGCGACCGGCTGGTGTTCTTCAAGGACGGCCAGGAATTCCTGCCGGGCGTTCAGGCGATGGCGGCGCCCGGACACACCGTCGGCCACCACATCTTCATGGTCACATCGGACGGCAAATCCTTTGCCTTCCTCGGCGATCTCACCCATCACGCGGATCCTGCTGCTGGAAAAGCCGCGGATGGAATTCTCCTACGACACCGATCCGAAGCAGGCGGCCGAGAGCCGGGTGAAGATGCTGGACATGCTGGCGGCCAACAAGATCGCCGTGATGTCCTACCACTATCGCGTGGCCGGGCTATGGCCATGTCGTCAAGACCGGCGAGGGTTTCCATTATATCCCGAGCCGATGACGATGGTGCTTTGAGCTAGGCAAAGTCCCGGGGCCGGCCAGTTGGGCCGCCCCGGACAGCGCGCGAGACGGCACTTGATTTTTGTAAGAATATGAACTATAGTTTTTAGAACTACAGTGCTGTAGTGCCAATTTTCAAAACCAAGACTTCTCGCGAGGTTTACCCGACAGCACGGCATCGGCGACGACAGCCTTAGAGCCGCCGTCGAAGATGCCATGCGAGGTCTGATTGATGCTGATCTTGGTGGTCACATCATCAAGCAACGGGGCGAGGCCGGGACAGGGCAAGAGGGGCGGCTTCCGCATGCTGATCGGAATCCGCCCCGATCGAGCCATTTTCCTGTTTGGTTTTGCCAAGAACGAGCGGGAAAACATCGACGACGACCAGCTCAAGACCTTGCGCGACATCGTCGCCTCCTGGTTTGCGGCTGATGAGACGAAAATTACGCAAGCCCTGAAAGATGGACTTCTGATCGAGGTGCAACATGTCAGCAAAAACAAAAAAGAGCCGCGTAAGGAAGGGCAATAGCCGTCTGACCCGGGAGCTTCTGGAAACCGCGAGCGACATGCGTGCGAGCGGTATCATGAACAAGGCGACCCATGAGAAAATTACGATGCGGCACGTGGGAAGTGCCGCGCCGGTCGTGGAGGCTACGCTGACCGGACCAGAAATCAGAGCCTTGCGCGAAGCCGCAAACCTCAGTCAGGCCGTTTTCGCGCGCTACCTCAATCTGACGACGGGCTATGTCTCGCAACTCGAGCGCGGCGCGAAGCGGCCGAGCGGACCGGCGCTTGTGCTGCTGGACGTGATCCGACGCAAGGGAATTGAGGCCATCCTCTGAAACCCCACCGGATGTTCCCGTAATGTTCTTGCCAGCCCTAAAGCTTTCCGCTACCCTCGATTGAGCGAAGAAGGGGCGGCCAAGAGGGCAATGGTCCAGCGGGTTTCCACTGCCGGAGTTCGATCCGCGCGTGCTGGATTCGCTGCGCCAGCCGCTCGAGAACGGCGAGGTCGCGGTCTCCCGCGCCAATCATCGCGTCACCTATCCGGCGCGCTTCATGCTGATCGCGGCGATGAACCCCTGCCGCTGCGGCCACGCCTTCGAGCCCGGCTATTCCTGCAAGCGCGGGCCGATCGATCGCTGCACGTCGGATTATCAGGCGCGGATCTCCGGCCCCCTGATGGACCGCATCGATCTGCGCATCGAGGTGCCGGCCGTCACCGCCGCCGATCTGATCCTGCCGCCGCCGGCGGAAGGCTCGGCCGAGGTGGCCGCGCGCGTCGCGGCCGCCCGCGACATGCAGCTCGCGCGCTACGCGGCTGCCGGACTGCCGCAGATCCGCACCAACGCCGAGGCGCCGGCGTCGCTGCTGGAAAAGATCGCGCAGCCGGACGCGCAGGGCGCTGAAGCTGTTGCGCGACGCCGCCGAGACCATGCGGCTGTCGGCGCGCGGCTATCACCGCGTGCTGCGCGTCGCCCGCACGCTCGCCGACCTCGACGGCGCCGAGAAGATCGGCCGGCTGCATCTCGCCGAAGCGCTGTCCTATCGCGCGCTCGCCGAGGATATCCGGCGTGCGGCTTGAGAAAAATTCGCCTGCGGGTCAACGTGATTTGGCTGTCCAGTCCGTACCGCAAAAAATATTCCGCTTTTCGAACACGTCAGACAACAGCATATCTAGCAAGCTCGTCCCGTCCCGATAAAGAGGGGCGTTTCGCGATCGTCACGACACGTTGGGCGCGGGATGCGGTGGACGCGATGACGCACGAGACGAACGAGCGTTGATCGCGGACGGTGAAGCCGTGTGGTCCTGATACCTCGACGCTGGTGTCAAGTTGGCGGAAAGTGAAACCTTCCGCCGATGACGGTGACAAAAAAGCCCGATCGCCGGGGAGAGCACGGAATAAGCCGTTAAAACCATTGCGCGGGGAATGCCGGGTGATTCCGGTGTGACCGTGGTGACTATGCTCGTGTGCTTTTTTACCCTTTGCACACGAGGCTGCGGGTGCATCGAGCGCCCGGCATTCCCTGCGCCCTCTATCGACGAGGGCGGTACGAATCTGCAAGACTCGGGCGCGATCGCGCCGCGGGAGCTGCGGACGCGTGCCTTATCGCCGTCATTGGACGAGCGAAGCGCGAATCGCAATCCTGGCTCGCCTATGAGCCGGACATACTGAGATGCTTGTCGCTTCGCGTCCTCGCGATGACAGGCAATAGCACTGCTCGAAATCGAGCTGCAACGTGAAAGGCCCGGCGCGATGCCGGTTGAGCTCGCGTGCCCGCGTCAACCCGGCGGTAACGAGTTTTGTTTACGCTCCGCCAACCATAAGCCCTGCGTCTTGCGGGCCCTGGCTCCAGTGAGTGGCGTGTCATGTTGCGTTTTAAGATTCTGGTCTTCGGTTGTGCCTCTGATTGTCGCTGCGATCCTCGCGCGCGGCGAGTTCTTGCCGGCACCCGTCCCTGCATCGCGGTCGCCGACACTTCGCTCCAGATCGCGTCCCTGCCCTGGCACGCCGACCTCCATGTCAGCTTCACCGACGATCCCGGCCGCGGCAACCGTGCGGGTCAGACTTGCCGACAGCGCCGAAGCCGCCGACTTCGCGGTGGTCGACGACGTCGACGGCGCGGAAGACGAGCGCCTGCGAGGCTCGACGCCGGCGACGCAATTCGTGGCGGTGTCCGCCACGCGCTCCGGCCCCGCGCCCGTCATCTATCTGTCGACAGACGGCCCGGCCGATTACCGCATCTTCGTCCGTTCGAAGCGGTTCACGGCGCGCGAAGCGGCGGCGCTGATCGTCGGCGCCCATGGCGGACATCGCGCATCGTCTCGTCTTGCCGACGCGTTCGCTCTGAACCGAATCCACGCTGGCATCTTAACGTTCATTAACCATGTTCTCATCGCGCCGAGCGAAGCGGAACAGCCTCAAGCACTTTGCAAGGTCGCCGCCGCATCGTCGCCGCCGCGTCGGGCAGGGCGCGCGAGACAATCCGGGATCATCGACATGGGCGGGTTTTCCGGATCAAACTGCGCCTACGCCGCTTCGCACGACGCCATCCGTGGCTGATCGTCTGCGATCCGCTCGTTCATGATCTTTTCCGCCGCATTCGGCGGCGCCTACGGCTTCATCGCCGGCAGCCGATCCGAGAATTCCGGCTATGACCCCCACGCGTTTGCGATCGGCGCGAGTTTCCTGTTCGCGATCGCCTGCGTCGGCGCTCGCGACGCTGAGCATCCGGCTGCGCTGGGTGCGCAAGAAGCTGCGCAAGATCGCGCTCCATAACGAAGCGCTGGCCGACCGCAATTGGGAACTGAAGGAAGCCGAGGAGCGCGCCCGCAGCCTGTTCGAATCGCAGGGCGACCTGATCGTGCTGCGCGACGCGCGAAGGCTCGCATCACCTTCGTCAACGACGCCTATTGCGAGCTCGCCGAGCAGCCGCGCGGCGCGCTGATCGGCAGCCGATTTTACCCTCGACCGTGCTCGAGCAGGGCGACGCCGCGATCGAGACCAACGGCACCCGGATCCACGACCAGAAGATCGCGACCGCGCTCGGGCCGCGCTGGATCGCCTGGCGCGAGGGCCTGGTTCGCTCCGACGCCGGCCAGCCGGCCGAACTGCAATGCGTCGGCCGCGACGTCACCGACCGCACCGAGACCGAACGCGCGCTCGCCGAGGCGCGCGACCAGGCCGATGCCGCCAACCGCGCCAAGTCGCGCTTCCTCGCGATGGCGAGCCACGAAATCCGCACGCCGCTGAACGGCATCATCGGCATGAGCGGCTTGCTGCTGGATACGCCGCTGACGCCGGAGCAGATGACCTATGCCAAGGCGGTGAAGACCTCCGGCGACGCGCTGCTGTCGCTGATCGAGGAACTGCTGGACTATTCCAAGATCGAGGCCGGCAAGATCGACCTCGAACAGCGCCCGTTCGCGCTTTCAGCGCTTGATCGAGGACATCACCGAATTGCTGGCGCCGCGGGCGCAGGCGCGCAAGCTCGAGATCGCGGCCTATGTCGACGAGCGGCTGCCGGCGCAGGTGGTCGGCGATGCCGCGCGGCTGCGCCAGGTGCTGCTCAATCTCGCCGGCAACGCCATCAAGTTCACCTCGACCGGCGGCGTGGCGCTGATCGTCGAGCCCGGCATCTGGCCCAACGAAATCAGCTTCCTGGTGCGCGACACCGGCATCGGCATCGCGCCGGAGGCGCAGTCAGCGAATCTTCCGCGAGTTCGAGCAGGCCGACGAGCGCATCGCGCAGGAACTATGGCGGCACCGGGCTTGGCTTGAGCATCTCCGAGCGCATCGTCAAGCGGATGGGCGGCCGCATCACGCTGGAGAGTAAGCCCGGCGTCGGCTCGACCTTCGAGGTGTCGATTCCGCTTGCCGGCCTCCGACGACTCATGGCGAACAGCAGACGGTGGTCGCGCCGGACCTGACCGGGCAATCGATCATGCTGGTGTCGCCGCAAAGCATCGAGGCCTCGCTGGTGGCGCGGCGGCTGCAACGCTGGGGCGGCCAGACCTGCCTGGTATCGGATGTCGCGGTGGCGCAGGCGCTGCTGCCGGAGCGTTCCTGGCACGCGATCCTGATCGATCGCGCGCTGGGCGCCGAGAGGTCGAGCGGCTCGGCGAAGCCGCGCGGGCCCACGCGACGCCACCGCATCGTGATGTTCACGCCGGCCACCCGTCACGAACTACAAACCCTCCTCCGCCTTCACCGGCTATCTGGTCAAGCCGTTGCGCGCGGCCTCGCTCGCGGCCCGGCTTGACGATGGCGAGCGGAAGTCGTCGCGCCTGATCTTGCCGGCGAGGCGCTGATCGAGGCGATCGACCCGGACGAGACACCGTCGATCGCGCGCGGCACGCGGGCCTTTCGGTCCTGGTCGCCGAAGACAACGAGATCAACGCGCTGTTGATGCGCTCGCTGCTGACACGGCTTGGGCCATCACGCCGTCATCGCCACCAACGGCGAGGCGGCGCTGGAATCCTGGCTCGCGGCGAAGTCCGCCGGCACCCCCTACGATCTGGTGCTGATGGACATCCAGATGCCGCAGCTCGACGGCATCGAGACCACCAGGCGAATCCGCGTCCGCGAAGGCGGCGAGCCAGGCCGGCGCAACGCCGATCCTGGCGCTGACCGCCAATACGCTGGTGGAGGACCGCTACGCCTGTTTCGAGGCGGGGATGGACGGCTTCCTGATCAAGCCGCTCGATCGCGAGAAGCTCGCCGACGCGTTGGCGGGACTTGCGGCCGCCAGGCACATCGCGGCGTAAGGTCACGCTTCAAAGCTAGAGCCGCCGCAGCGCCACTGTTTCGACCACATGATCGGCGCCCTTTTTCAGGATCAAGGTCGCGCGCGGCCGGGTCGGCAGGATGTTGTCCTCGAGATTGGCGAGATTGGTGCGCTCCCAGATCGCAAGCGCGGTGGCCGTCGGCCTCCTCGTCGGACAACGACGCATAGCGATGGAAATAGGACCTTGGATCGTGGAACGCAGTATCCCGCAGGGCAAGGAAGCGCCGGACGAACCAGTCGCGCAGCACCGGCTCGTCGGCATCGATATAGACCGAGAAGTCGAAGAAATCCGACACCACCGGCACCGCCTTGCCGTCGCGCGGCAGCCGGCCGGTCTGCAGAACGTTGACGCCCTCGACAATCAGAATGTCCGGCCGATCGATCTCGATCCATTCGTTCGGGATGATGTCGTAGGTCAAATGCGAATAGACCGGCGCGCGCACCGGACGCCGCCCGGCCTTGATGTCGCTGAGAAACGCCAGCAGGGTCGGCAGGTCATAGCTTTCGGGAAAGCCCTTCTTCTGCATCAGGCCTTGCCGCTCCAACACCGCTTTCGGAAACAGAAAACCGTCGGTCGTCACCAGATCGACCTTGGGCCGCGGCGACCAGCGGGCCAATAGCGCCTGCAGCACGCGTGCGGCGGTCGATTTGCCCACCGCCACCGAACCCGCAACACCGATGATATAGGGTACCTTGCGATCCCGGATGCCGAGGAATTGACGTTGTGCCTGATAGAGCCGGTGGGTCGCATCGACATAGATCGAAAGCAGCCGCGACAGCGGCAGATAGATGTCCTCGACCTCTCTCATATCGAGGCGGTCATGCAACGAACGCAGCCGCTCGAACTCGCCCGGCTCCAGCGTCATCGGGGTGTCGTCACGCAATCGCGCCCACTGCTCGCGCGTGAAGATCCGATAGGGATTGTACTGTTGTTCCGGGGCCCGAATATCCATGGCGTCGCCCTTGATCAATTAATCGCGCTTGCGCGCGGCTTTCTCTTCCAGACCGGACATGCTGGTGCGCTGTGCCAGCGCAGCCTCGACGTCTTCAAGCTTCACGCCGCGCGATTTCAGAAGCACCAGCAGATGAAACAGCAGATCCGCACTTTCGGCGATCAGATGGTCTCGATCGTTTTCGACCGCGGCGATCACGGTTTCCACCGCTTCCTCGCCAAGTTTCTTCGCGCAATGCTCCGCACCCTTGTCGAGCAGTTTTCGGGTGTACGACCCCTCGCCTCCCGACGCCGCGCGGGCATCGATAGTTGAAGCCAGATCATGGATCGTGAAACGCGACATCTAGTTAGAACTCATCATCACTAGGTCTGCCAGGGCGCTGTCCAATTCCGGGATGTAGCATTTTTGTGACGGGGAGTCGTCAGGGATCGAGCCGCATCGGCAGGCCAGCCCGCACCATGTGGTCCTTGGCTTGACGTATGGTAAATTCGCCGAAGTGGAAGATCGATGCCGCGAGCACCGCGGTGGCGTGACCCTGGCGGATGCCCTCCACCAGATGATCGAGATTGCCGACGCCGCCGGACGCGATAACCGGTACCGGAACACTGTCGGCGATGGCCTGCGTCAGCGGCAGATCAAACCCCTGCCGGGTGCCGTCGCGGTCCATCGAGGTCAAGAGGATCTCGCCGGCGCCGAGCGAGACCACTTCCTGGGCATATTCGACGGCATCGATCCCGGTGGAATTACGCCCGCCATGGGTGAAGATCTCCCAGCGGTCCGAGCCGCCGGCGCGTTTGACGCGCTTGGCATCGATCGCGACCACGATGCATTGCTCGCCGAATTTTTCCGCGCCCTCCTTGACGAACTCGCGCCGGTTGACGGCGGCGGAGTTGATCGAAACCTTGTCGGCGCCGGAGCGCAACAAGGTCTTGATATCGTCGATGGTGCGCACCCCGCCGCCGACCGTCAGCGGCATGAAGCAGGCTTCCGCGGTGCGCCGGACCACATCCAGCATGATGCCGCGGTTTTCGTGGGTTGCCGTGATATCGAGGAAGCAGAGCTCGTCGGCACCGGCCGCGTCATAGGCGATCGCCGCTTCCACGGGATCGCCGGCGTCGCGCAGATCGACGAAATTGACGCCCTTGACGACTCTCCCATCTTTCACATCGAGACAGGGGATGACCCGCACCTTGAACATCTGAAAAACTCCTAGGCCGCGGCGCGGGCGTCGCGGATCAGTGCAAGCGCCGCCGACGGATCGAGGCGCCCGTCATAGAGCGCACGGCCCGCGATCGCGCCGGCGAGCTTTTTCGCCCGCGGCGCCAGCATCGCCTCGACGTCGTCGATCGAGGCAAGACCGCCGGACGCAATGACTGGGACCGAAATGCGCGCGGCGAGCGCGATCGTCGCCTCCAGATTGAGGCCTTTCAACAGGCCGTCGCGGGCGATATCGGTGAAGATGATGGCGGCGACGCCGGCATCCTCAAAGCGCTGCGCAATTTCAAGCGCGGTGACTTCCGAGGTTTCGGCCCAGCCTTCGACCGCGACCTTGCCGTCGCGGGCATCGAGCCCGACCGCGATGCGGCCCGGGAATTTCTTTGCGGCACGTTTGACGAATTCGGGATCGCGCACCGCCGCGGTACCGATGATCACCCGCGCGACGCCTTTGGCGAGCCAGGCCTCGACCGTGGCGAGATCGCGGATACCGCCGCCGAGTTGGAGAGGAATGGTGACCGCCTTGAGCATCGCCTCCACCGCATGCGCGTTGATCGGTTTTCCGGCAAAGGCGCCGTCGAGATCGACGACATGCAGATATTCAAAACCTTGCGCGGCAAAG
This sequence comes from uncultured Alphaproteobacteria bacterium, assembly GCA_963713785.1. Lineage (GTDB taxonomy): Bacteria > Pseudomonadota > Alphaproteobacteria > Rhizobiales > Xanthobacteraceae > Bradyrhizobium. The sequence continues at coordinate 41,463 of CAVQNB010000006.1, read as the reverse complement.
GCCCGCGCCTGCGTCACCGGGTCGACGTTGAACACGGTCGCGCGCGCCATGTCGCCTTGCTCGAGGCGCACGCACTGGCCGTTTTTCAGGTCGATGGCGGGGAACAGGATCACGGCTTCCACTTCAAGAAGTTCGAAATCAGAGCGAGCCCGAAGCGCTGGCTCTTTTCCGGGTGAAACTGGGTGCCGACGGCGGTGTCTTTGGCAACGATCGCCGTCACCGGTCCGCCGTAGTCGGCGCGCGCCAAGACGTCCGCCTCGCTGGCGGCGTTGAGGTGATAGGAGTGCACGAAATAGGCGTGGCGGCCTTTCGGCCCCAGGGGCAAGCGTTCGAGCACCGGGTGTTCGCGGACCACGTCGAGCGTGTTCCAGCCCATGTGAGGAATTTTCAGATTTTCCTCGCGCGGCGTGATCTTTTCGACATCGCCCGCGATCCAGTTGAAACCATCCGTGATCACGTGCTCCTTGCCCCGCGTCGCCATCAATTGCATGCCGACGCAGATGCCGAAGAACGGCCGCGCTTTCGCCCTCACCGCTTCGGTCAGCGCCTCGATCATGCCGTCGAGCGCATCTAAGCCCTTGCGGCAATCGGCGAAGGCGCCGACGCCGGGCAGCACGATGCGGTCGGCGCGATAGACCACCTCGGGATCGTGGGTGACCACGATCTGTTGCGGGTTTTCCATGCTTCGCGCCGCGCGCTCGAACGCTTTCGCGGCGGAGTGCAGATTGCCGGAGCCGTAATCGATGATGGCAACGCTCATCGCGAGCCTCCCGGTTCCGGAAACAATCCGATGATGCTGCTGCCGGGCAGCGGCGGCGGCTTTGAGAACGGCTGGCCCGGAATATCGCGGGTCGGCGGCGGCCCGCCGCGATCGACTGCCGATTGATCGTTGCCGAAGCCGCGCTGCTTGGCGGTCCAGCGGTCGAAGAAGCGCCGCTCGGCCGCCTCTTCATCGTCGGCCACCACGACGTCGAGCTGACGCCAGTTGCGCCGCGACAGCGTCCAGCGCTGCAGGCTCGCCGCCTCAAATCCCATCAACAGTGCAACCAGGGCGTCGGCCGACCAGATCGCTATCCGGCCCGCGCCGAGCCGCGCCAGCACGAGTTCAAGTGCGACGGTCGCAATGATCCAGCCGATCAGCGCGAGCCACAGGCGGTTCCAGATCAGCCAAAGCGGGCTGAACACCATGGCCCAGAAATGAAACCCGTCGCGGACGAAGGTGAATTTGTCGGTCGCGCGCAGATCAGCGGCGGTCGCCGAAGGGGCATGAACAGTATAGACCGGCATAATCAATCTCCAGGCAAGAGATCAGCCGCCGAGCTGACCCTTGGTCGATGGCACCTCGCCCGCGGCGCGCGGGTCGATCGCAACCGCCGCCCGCAACGCCCTCGCCAGGCCCTTGAAACAGGATTCGGCGATATGATGGCTATTCTCGCCATATAGGGTCTCGACGTGCAAAGTCACGCCGGCGTTCATCGCAAAGGCGTTGAACCATTCGCGCACCAGCTCGGTATCGAACGCACCGACCTTGTCGCGCGGAAATTCGACCTTGAACACCAGGACCGGGCGTCCTGAAATGTCGATCACGACGCGAGACAGCGTCTCGTCCATCGGCATGTGGATCGAGGCATAACGGGTGATGCCGGCCATACCGCCGAGCGCCTGCTTCACCGCTTGGCCGAGCGCGATGCCGACATCCTCGGTGGTGTGATGGTGATCGACATGCAGATCGCCATTCGCCTTGACCGTGATGTCGATGCGGGAATGCCGGGCCAGGAGATCGAGCATGTGGTCGAAGAAGCCGATGCCGGTCGCAACGTTGGACGCGCCGGTGCCATCGAGGTTGACGGCAACCTCGATGTCGGTCTCCTTGGTCTTGCGCTTGATGGTGGCGCTGCGCATGAAAAGTGCTTTCTGAGTGGCCGAAAACGCGGCCCTTTTAACAGGCCGGTGTTGCCTTCGCTACTGCGGGATGGCCCTCTTGAGGCTGAACTTCCGCCTATGGTGACCGGAATCCGCCCATAACAAACGGCGGTGATTGTAACCCTGTCCGCAAACCCCTAAATCCCGGAGGAAAGGTGAGGTAGAAAATGCAGGCATCACAGCCGGAAATGCCGGTCTGGCACGGCACCACCATCCTGACCGTCCGCAAGGGCGGCAAGGTGGTGATTGGCGGCGACGGGCAGGTCTCGATCGGCCAGACCGTGATCAAGGCCAACGCCAAGAAGGTCCGCAAGCTCGGCAAGGGCGACGTCATCGGCGGCTTCGCCGGCGCCACCGCCGACGCCTTCACCTTGTTCGAACGGCTGGAAAGCAAGCTCGAGCAATATCCGGGGCAACTGACCCGCGCCGCTGTCGAACTCGCCAAGGATTGGCGCACCGACCGCTATCTGCGGCGGCTCGAGGCGATGATGATCGTCGCCGACAAGGAGGTGTCGCTGGTCCTGACCGGCACCGGCGACGTGCTGGAACCGGAAGCCGGCGTGATGGCGATCGGCTCCGGCGGCAACTATGCCCTGGCGGCCGCTCGCGCGCTGATCGATTCGGACAAGGATGCCGAAACCATCGTGCGCCGCGCGCTCGATATCGCCGCCGACATCTGCGTCTATACCAACCGCAACGTCACCATCGAGACGCTGCAGGCCGGCTGAGCGATGGCGTTGGACTATGTGTTTCGGCCGATGGCGCCCGGCGATCTTGCGATGGTCCGGCGCTGGCTAGAGACGCCTGAGGTCGTGCGCTGGTGGGGGCAGCCGGATGAGCAATACCAACTGGTCAGCGGCGACCTCGACCATCCCGACATGGATCAGTTTATTGTCAGCCTTGGCGGCCGTCCGTTTGGCTACATCCAGTGCTACGCGCTTAGCACCTGGAACGCCGGCCTCGGTACCCATCCGCCCAGGACGCGCGGCATCGACCAGTTCATCGGCATATCCGACATGATCGGCCGCGGCCATGGCTCCGGCTTCATCTGGCAATTCGTGGATGGCTTGTTGAAATCGGGAACGCCGCGCATCGTGACCGATCCTGATCCCGACAATGGCCGCGCGGTCCGCGCCTATGAGAAGGCGGGATTTGCGAAAGACCGCATGGTCGATACGCCTGATGGCCCCGCTCTATTGATGGTGCGCGACCCATGACGCCTGAGCCATACGCGTCAGCCGTCACCCGTCTTTCAGCACGGCAATGGGTGCTGATCGCTCTCGGCCTGCTCTTGGCTCAGGCCTCGATCCTGTTTGCGATGGGCCGGCTGCCGATCTGCGCCTGCGGCTACGTGAAGCTATGGCACGGCGTGGTGCAGAGTTCGGAGAATTCGCAGCACATCACCGACTGGTACACCTTCTCCCACCTGATCCATGGCTTCTTGTTTTACGGGGCGACCTGGCTATTGTTTTCGCGGCTGCCGTCTACACCGCTGTCCTGGCCCGCCCGCCTGATCATCGCGATGATGGTCGAAGTCAGCTGGGAGCTTGTTGAAAATTCCAACTGGATCATTGAGCGGTACCGGACCGCCACGATGTCGCTGGATTATTTTGGTGACAGTATCGTCAATTCGATCTCGGACACTTTGGCCATGGTGGTGGGTTTTCTGCTGGCGCGAACGTTCCCGGTCGCGTTGACGGTCGTGCTTGCGATCGCCTTCGAGGTCCTGGTCGGGCTCCACATTCGCGACAATCTGACGCTCAACATCATCATGCTGATCTATCCGTTCGAGGCGATTCGGCACTGGCAGGCGGGTCCGCCGATTATTTGATGATCACAAACGCGGCTTGTCCTCACCGCCCTGAAATCCTAATTAAGCCAGATGACAGACTTCTCCCCCCGTGAAATCGTCTCCGAACTCGACCGCTTCATCGTCGGCCAGGCCGACGCCAAACGCGCGGTCTCGATCGCGCTGCGCAATCGCTGGCGCCGCCTGCAACTTTCCGGCGGCCTCCGCGAGGAAGTGCTGCCGAAAAATATCCTGATGATCGGGCCGACCGGCGTCGGCAAGACCGAGATCGCGCGGCGGTTGGCAAAGCTTGCCGGCGCCCCCTTCATCAAGGTCGAGGCCACCAAATTCACCGAGGTCGGTTATGTCGGCCGCGACGTCGAGCAGATCATCCGCGACCTCGTCGAGGTCGCAATCGCCCAAACCCGCGAGCGCAAGCGAAAGGACGTGCAGGCCCGCGCCCAGCTCGCCGCCGAGGAACGCGTGCTCGACGCGCTGGTCGGCGCCCATTCCAGCGCCGCAACCCGCGATTCGTTCCGCAAGAAATTGCGCGCCGGCGAATTGAACGACAAGGAAATCGAGATCGAGACGCAGTCTTCGGGCGGAATGCCGCTGTTCGAGATTCCCGGCATGCCGGGCGCGCAAATGGGCGCGATCTCGATCGGCGACATTTTTGGCAAGCTCGGCGGCCGCACCAAGACCCGCCGCCTGACGGTGGAAGGCTCGCACGAGATCCTCGTCAACGAGGAATCCGACAAGCTCTTGGACAACGAGCAACTGGTGCAGGAATCGATCGGCGCGGTCGAGAACAACGGCATTGTGTTTCTCGACGAGATCGACAAGATCTGCGTGCGCGACGGCCGCGTCGGCGGCGATGTCTCGCGCGAGGGCGTGCAGCGCGACCTGCTGCCCCTGATCGAAGGCACCACCGTTTCCACCAAGCACGGCGCGGTCAAGACCGATCACATCCTGTTCATCGCCTCCGGTGCGTTCCACATCGCAAAACCCTCGGACCTGCTGCCGGAACTGCAGGGCCGGCTGCCGATCCGCGTCGAACTGCAAGCGCTGACACGCGACGACATGCGCCGCATCCTGACCGAGCCCGAGGCGTCGCTGATCAAGCAATATGTCGCGCTGATGCAGACCGAGGGCGTGACGCTCGAGATCACCGACAGCGCCATCGACGCGCTGGCGGACGTTGCGGTCGCGGTAAATTCGGCGGTGGAGAATATCGGCGCGCGGCGCCTGCAGACGGTGATGGAGCGCGTGCTCGACGAAATTTCGTTCTCCGCGCCGGACCGCAACGGCGAGACGGTCAAGGTCGACGCCGACTATGTGCAAAAGCATGTCGGCGACCTCGCCAAGAACACCGATCTGAGCCGGTTTATTTTATAGTTGGACATCGTCCCGGCGAAAACCGGGACCCATAACCACCGATTTGGGTCGTAGACGCACTAGCCGCCCCAGCCCTAGCTCAATATACAGCGGTGGTTATGGGTCCCGGCTCGCGCTTGCGGAGCCTGTCATCGGGCGCGCATTCGCGCGACCCATTGGCTTGGCCGGGACGACGTCCAGAGGGGCTCGATGGATTTGCGTGGGTGGCAAAACCCCTGGCGATTGATGCTGGCCGTCAATTTCGCCGTCTTCGCCGGGGTCTTCCTGCACAAGATCGCGCTGCCGCCTTACGTCCCCTACATCCATCTCTTGGTCGACTATCATTTCGGCTTTACCAAGCGCGCGCTGATCGGCGCGACCGTGGCGCTGTTTTCCCCAAAGGTGCCGGTGTGGCTGGTGTTCGCGCTCGGCGGTGCGGTGTGGCTGATCACGCTCGGCCTGTTCGTTCAACTGTTTCGCAAAACCTTCGCCCTTGACGAAAAACACCTGCCGCTGTTCGTGTTCACCGCGGGTTCGCCGTTCTTTTTCAAGAATTTCATGCACACGCTCGGCCATTTCGACATTTATGGCTCGGCGCTCGCGATCTGTCTCTTACTGCTGCCGGCGCGTTCGATCGCGTTCGTGCTGCTCGCGGCGGTATTCTCCGTTATTCTTGTGCTGATCCACCACATCCATCTCCTGATGTATGTTCCAACCCTCGCCGTCATCGTCATCCTCCGGCATTATCTGGTCCAGGGCGTGAACCGGCAAAACGCGGTCGTCGGCGTCGCCGCGGCGCTTTCCGTCGGCGCCCTGTTTATCGCCGCGCAATTCTATGGATCGTTGCCGGTGCCCGAAGCCGAGTTCGTGCACTATCTGCAGGGCCGCATGGCCGATCCGTCGCGCACCAATCTGTTGAGCTTCAGCTACATCTGGTACCAACCACTGGCAAAGGAAATCCACGACACCTGGGAACGCATGCCGTCCAATATTTTGGGCATTCCAGTGTTCGCGCTCCTGATCTGGCTGCACACGCCGCTCTGGAGATATTTTGCCGGGTTGATCCGATCGCTTGCCGATGATTGGCATCGGTGTATCGTGATTGCGGCGATCGCTGCGGTCAGCCTCGGCTATGTCGTGATGTTCCTGATCGTGTTCGATTACTCGCGATGGGTCTCGAACTGGGCGGTCTGCATGTTCCTGATCCTGCACGCGGTAAAGACGTTGCCGGCCTCGCGCGAGGTGCTGCTTCCACCCGTAGATGACCGCAAGACCACCATCCTCGGCTGGATCGTGACGCTGATCCCGCGGGTTGGCATCGTCCGGCCGTTCTAAATTTTCGACCGCCTGATCCGCACATAGAGCGCGCCTACGCCGCCATGGCCGACATGCGCCTCCTCAAAGCCGACCACCAGCGAGCGAAATTCGGGGAGAGCGAGCCATTGCGGCACCTGACGGCGCAGCACGCCGCGTTCGGCCTCCGCAACGCCCACTTTGCCCTTGCCGGTGATGACAAGCACGAAAGTCAGGCCTTGATGATGGGCGCGCTGCAGGAATCCGAACAGCGCACGATGCGCGCGCACTTGCGTCATGCCGTGCAAATCGAGCCTGTCGTCGATTTCCATACGCCCGCGGGAAAGTTTCGAGCGCTCGCGGCGTCCAAGCGGCGCCAGTGGCGGCGCGGCCGGCTTTTTCGGAATTGCCGTGTGAACCGGCACATGCGGCTTCGGTGTTGCCGCGGCCTTGCCCACCGGCGCTTCGGTTTGTGGCTCGGCAGCGTGCGGCTTTGCCGAGCGAAGCCTCTTTCGCAGCGGCTTGACCTGTTTGGCGACGCTTTCCCACAACGCGCGCTCTTCCTCGCTCAAGCCGCGCTTGCGCCGCGATAGAGATGACTGATCAGGGAACGGATCGGAAGGCGGACGTCTCATTGGCCGCGGCGTCGATAGTGACGACGGCGGGGTTCGTCACGGCCAGGCTGGATGTTGGGCCGCGCTTCGGGCAGCGGGACAGGCTGTGCAACATGTGCCTGGGCCGACGACGTCTGGGCAACCGGCGGTGCAGGCCTCGTCGCTTCCGTGCCCTTAGGCGCTTCCTTGGAGGCCTGCACCGTCGGAGCGGCGCTCTTCTGATCCTTCGGCGGATCGGTTTGCGGAAACAGTTTTGCGATCTTTTCCGAAGGCCGCGCATCCGGCACCGGCATCTTGCGGGCCCGCGCCAGCGGATCGAGGCTCTTCGGCACCAGCATGACAAAGCGCATATTGTGCCGGAGCCTACCCGACACCCTGCCGGCGTCCGGACCCGCGCCGAAATAGAGGTCAGCGCGTGCAGGCCCTGTGATCGCCGAGCCGGTGTCCTGTGCGATCATCAGACGCTGGAACGGCGTCTTCGACCTCTCCGATTCGATCGGCAGTTCGCCGGCGATGAAAAACGGTGTGCCATACACGTGCAGCGCCTTGTCGACCGCGATCGACCGGCCCGGCGTCAACGGCACGCCTTGCGCGCCCACCGCCTCATCCTTGTCGGAGAGCTGCACCTCGCGAAAGAAGACGTAGGCGCGGTTCTGCCGGCGCAATTCCTTGGCGCCGTCGGGGTTTTGATCCATCCACTCCCTGATCTTCTGCATCGACATCTCCTCTTTCGGGATGAGGCCGCGCTCGATCAGAACACGGCCGACCGCCGTATAGGGATAACCATTATGCGCGTCGTAATTGATGCGCAGCGTCGGACCGTCCTGAAGGCGGATCCGCGCCGAACCCTGGATCTGCGCGAACAGCAAATCGGTCTGGTCCTTGAGCCAGCATATCTCAAGCCCGCGGCCGGCGATCGCGCCGTCCTCGATCTCGCCGCGATCATAATAAGGCACGAGCTTGCGGCGGCCGATCTTGCGGAACACCTGCCCCTTGTTGGGCAAGTCGGGCGAGCTTTGACTGAAGCCGCGGACGAACAGGTTGGAGGGACGGCGATAGACCGCCACATTGTAGATTTCGGTCTGGGTGCGCGATCCCTCGAGGATCGGCTCGTAATAGCCGGTGACGAAGCCTGCGTCTTCGCCGAGCCGCGAAATTTGCAGCGGAATGAAATGTTCTTCGAAGAAGGTGCGCGCCGTGGCGCCATCGGAGATATCCGTTGCCCTCGCCGCGCGGCAGGGCTCGCGCAGCGAAATCCCTAAAGCCTTTGGCGTCGCAGGCAGCGTGTGTTGAGCTGCGATCGGCTGGCAGCTCGCGCGAAACGCCCGGTAGGCCGCGAGATGATCGTCGTTGCTCCAGCCGGGGATGTCGGTCCAGGCCAGCGGGATATACTGGCTGCCGGCAATCTCAAGCGGAAGGGCGAGACGGGGATAGGGAATGGAGCGGAGTTCGATCGTGTGACGGCGGGCGATGCGCGCGCCATACGCGTCGAGCGCGGCGAACGACAGACCAACGGCGATCACACCAAACGCCGCGGCATATCCTATGAGGCGACCTGGGCTAGTGAGCGCTTCCCGTGCCAACCAGCTTCCAATTTGGATCGCGCGAAGTCGTGTCGCGGGCAAATGTCCAGACATCGGTGATATCGGCGACCTTGTCCGGATTACCGTCGACAATGGTGCCGGCCTTGTCGCGGGTGACCGAGATCATCTGCGACACAAAACGAACGGTAAGCTGTGCCGAGCGATCGCGCGTTTCCGCGCCCACCAGCTCGGCTTTGTCGATCGAAACGAAGCGCGTTTCGGTCTTCTGATCGTGCTTCTCGCGATCCTTGATCACGGCCTCGAAACTTTCATACACCTCCGAGGACAACAGGTCGCGCAAGGCGCGGCGGTCGCCATTGGCGAAAGCCAGCACGATCATCTCGTAGGCGCCCCGCGCGCCTGACAGGAAGTGCCGCGGATCGAACGAGGAATCCTGCGCCGCGATGGCATCAAGCCCCTGCGCCAGCGGCGTGCCCGGCTCGGCCAGACCCTTCCAGCGGTCGGTGGGCGGCGCCACGTCCGCGGTCGGCGCCAGCGGCGCCTGGTCGATCACCTTTCCGGGCATCGGTACGACGTTGTTGTCCTGCGCACCCTGAACCGCATTGCGCGCGGTGCGGTCGAATGGCGGCCGCTCGCTGCCGGTGCGCTGTCCGAGAACGCTGCGCAGGCGCAGGAAGATGAAGACCGCCAGCGCCAGGAAGATGATGGTATAAATGTCCACGTCGTTTTCGCTTTCTGGTCTCTGCTGGCAACGGCCCCGGCGGAAGAGCGTTCCCGCGTCCCAAGGGACGGCAGAGATTACATCATCGATTTAAGTCCGCTCGATGTAGGCACGAAATCTTGCCCGGCCAATGGCGCGTTTGAGCGCAGGTGAATTGTAGCGCGTTTTAGGTCCGAGGGGAAACCCGTTCCTGCCTGGAAATCGCGCATATTCAATCATTTAAGATGAACAATCCGCTGCAGCTGGCGCTCTTCCGTGCGGCCCGGTAACCAGTGCCAGATTTGGGTTGCCCTCAAGACCACGGTCGTCCTTGTGGAATGAGGCGGGCCTATGATAGCCACTCGCCCGGACGACGCCATTTTCGCCTTTGACGCGAATTTGGACACAAAACCGGGCCTACGCTCGCTGCAGGAGATATTTCATGACCAACGGCAACGGCGCTCCTCCCGAAGCAGCCCCTCCTCCCCAGTTGAACGTGCTGGCGCAGTACACCAAGGATCTGTCGTTCGAAAATCCGAATGCGCCCTCTTCGCTGGCGCCGCAACCGCAGCCGCCCCAGATCAATATCCAGATCAATGTCGGCGCCAACAATATCTCCGAGAACGAGTACGAAGTGACGCTTTCGGTCGAAGGCAAGGCCGAAAACCAGGGCAAGCTGATGTTCTCGTTCGATCTCGCCTATGCCGGCGTGTTCCGGATCGTGAACGTGCCAAAGGAAAACCTGCACCCGCTGATCATGATCGAGTGTCCGCGGCTGTTGTTCCCGTTCGCGCGCGAGATCATCGCCACGTCGGTGCGCGACGGCGGTTTCCCGCCGCTGATGCTGGATCCGGTCGATTTCGTCGGACTGTATCGCCAGAACATGGAACGGCAGGCCGCCGCGGCGCAGGCCTCTGGCGCCAAGCCGAGCTAAGCGGCCCCCAAAAACTCGTTCCAGATCGGCTTGTCGCCGAGCGTGGCAATGAAGGCCCGATGGGCCTCGCGATCGGCGTCCGTGATCCGAGGCGCCAGCGGCACCTCGCGCTGCCGCCGCGGCATTTCTCCCGACGCGCCGATGCGAATCTCGCGGGTTTCGGCCGCGAGAATAAGTTGTGACTGCCGCGCCCCGATCAGGTCGATATAGACTTCGGCAAGCAGTTCGGCATCGAGCAACGCTCCGTGCTTGGTACGGCGGGAATTGTCGATCGCATAGCGTGAACAGAGGTCATCGAGCCGGTTCGAGACACCCGGATGCTTGCGCCGCGCCAACAAGAGCGTGTCGACCAGCCGCTCGCGGGGGATCGCCGGCCGCTTGATGCGGTCGAGCTCGGCATTGATGAAGCTGATGTCGAATGAGGCGTTGTGGATCACGAGCGGCGCGTCGGCGATGAATTCGAGAAATTCTTCGACCACCTCGGCAAACAGCGGCTTGCTCGCCAGGAATTCGGTGGAAAGACCGTGCACCGCGAAAGCCTCGGCCGGCATGTCGCGCTCGGGATTGATGTGACGGTGAAAGGTCTGCCCGGTCGGCATGCGGTTGAAGATCTCGACGCAGCCGATCTCGACCAGCCGGTCGCCGCGCAAGGGATCAAGGCCGGTGGTTTCGGTATCGAGAACGATTTCGCGCATCAGTATTGGGACCGCAGAATAAGGCGAATCAGGTCCGCCGCCGCGGCATCTTAGCAACCTCGCGCAGAATGTCCCGGATCTGGGCCCGCACCGGTTCCAGGCCGTGCGACGTATCCACCACGAAATCCGCGCGTTTGCGCTTTTCGGCATCGGGCAGTTGCCGCGCCACGATGGCATCGAGCTTTTCGCCGGTCATATTGTCGCGCGTGAGAATGCGTTCGCGCTGGAGTTCAGGCGAGGTCGTCACCACCACCACCGCATCGACCCGCTTCTCGCCGCCGGTTTCAAACAGCAAGGGCACATCGACCACCGCGACCGGCGCGCCGGATCGCTCGGCCTCGTCAAGGAATTTCTGGCGGGAGGCGCCCAGCATCGGATGCACGATCTGCTCGAGCTGCCTCATCGCCGCGGGATCGTGCACCACGCGCGCCGAAAGCCTGTTGCGGTCGACCTTGCCGTCGACGGTGGTGCCGGGAAATGCGGCTTCGATCGCGGGCGCCGCTTCGCCCTCATATATTTTGTGAACGGCGGCATCCGCATCGTAAACCGGGACGCCGGCTTCGGCGAACAGCTTTGCGGTGGTGGATTTCCCCATCCCGATCGAGCCGGTCAAACCCAGGATCAGCATTTTACGATCGTCCGTTTTTGGAATTGTTCATACGGCCAAGAGTTTTTCGCTGCGCAAAAAGGCCAATAGCGGCAACAGCGGCAGGCCGAGGATGGTGAAATGGTCGCCGTCGATCCGCTCGAACAGATGCACGCCCAATCCTTCAAGCTGGTAGGCGCCGACGCTAGACGTAACCGCCTCCCCTGCCCGCTGCAGATAGGCCTCGATTTCGGCGTCGGTCACCGACCGCATACTCATCCGCGCGACCGCGACATGCGCGAACACTATCTTGCCGCGGCTCGCCACTGCAATTGCGGAACTCAGTTCATGGGTGCGGCCACCAAGCGTGCGCAATTGCTCGGAGGCCTGGGCGCGGCCGGAGGGCTTGTTGAAAAGGCGATTGTCGAGCGCCAGCGTCTGGTCGGCGCCGACGACGTATCGATCAGGCGCTTGCATCGAGACCGCAACGGCCTTCTCGCGCGCCAACAGCGCGGCGATATCGGCGGGCGCCGAAAGACCTGAGGATTGCTGGAGCGCACGTTCGTCGATCTCGGCGGGGATGGCCTCGAAGGCGATGCCGGCATTTTGGAGCATCATTTGCCGCGCGCGGCTTTGTGACGCCAGGATCAAGGGTTGTTTTCCAAGCCAGACAGTCATCGGCGAATCATTCCGCAAGCCGGTGCCGCTGCCGGTCAGTGTAGAGCTTGAGCACCGCGGCGGCGGTCTCCTCGATCGATCGCCGCGTGACGTCGAGTTGCGCCCAATTGAACTTGGCGCTCAACCGCCGCGCAAACGCGACTTCATCGGCGACCGCCTGTTTGTCGATATATTCATCATTGCCGGACTCTGCGCCCATGCTGAGCAGCCGATTCTGTCGCACCTGGATCAGTCGCTCCGGGGTCGCGTGCAGGCTGACCACCAGCGGCTTTGTCAGACTTTCGAGCTGACGCGGAAGCGGAATGCCCGGCACCAGCGGCACATTGGCGGTGCGGATGCCGCGATTGGCGAGATAGATCGAGGTCGGCGTCTTCGAGGTACGGGAAACCCCGACCAGCACCACATCCGCTTCCTCCAGCCCTTCAACATGCTGGCCGTCGTCATGCATCATCGAATAGTTCAGCGCGTCGATGCGCTTGAAATATTCCGCGTTCAAGACGTGCTGCGCGCCGACCCGGCCGGTAGTCGCAGCGCCCAGATAGGCCTCGAACAATTGCATCACCGGGCCGATGATCGACAGGCTCGGAACATTGATCTCCTTGCACTTGGCTTCGAGGCGGACAACGAGATCCTTCTCGAGCAGAGTGAACAGCACGATGCCCGGTGCCTCCTCGATTTCGTCCAGTACGCGATCGAGCTGCTTCTGGCTGCGCACCAGCGGATAGACATGCTCCACCGGCGTCACATTGGCATATTGCGCGGCGACCGCGCGCGCGACCGTGATCAGGGTTTCGCCGGTCGAATCAGAAACCAGATGGAGGTGAAAATAATTGCCTGAGGTCGGCACGTGAAGCCTGTATGTCCTGTGAATCCTTGTGGAGCTCGGTGATGAGATTCAATGGCTGTCTGTTGGGTCAGGGATAACCCGGCCTTTTCTTCACACCCCCAAACAAAAGGAAAAGTCTGATCGTGTGAGGCGATGATAGTGGGGTTATGTGGACTTGTCTCTCCATAACCTGCGCACGGAACAGTGCAAGCAACTGAATCAGGTAACGTTATTTAGTTAGCCCGTCACCGCCGACGAGTTGTTGAAGAATGTGAACAAGCGCTCGACATTGTCGGGACGATTTTGCGCGAGTGCAATCCACCGCTACCTAGACTCAAACCTTAAGATTCCTAAGTTTATTTTAGAGAAGGCTTGCTTGCGGATAAGTCTCGGCGCAAATCGATGACCGGCATTAGCGGCACTGCTAGACGCGGTACCGCGGCCGGGAGGCGAGATGCATGTATGAGTGGATCAAGGCGCTGCACGTCATTGCGGTCATCTCGTGGATGGCCGGCATGCTCTATCTTCCGCGGTTGTTCGTCTATCATTGCGAGGCAGAGGTTGGGTCGAAGCAATCCGAGACGTTCAAGGTGATGGAACGGCGGCTGCTCAAGGCCATCATCAATCCTGCCATGATCGTGACCTGGCTCGCCGGGCTCTACCTCGCGTGGAGCGGACATTGGTTCTCATCCGGCTGGCTGCACGCAAAGCTCGCACTCGTGATCGTCTTGTCGGGTGTCCACGGATTTTTTTCCCGTTGTGTTAAGGATTTTGCCGCTGACCGGAATCCGCGAAGTCAGAAATTCTATCGAATTATCAATGAGGTGCCGACGGTATTGATGATCATTATCGTCATTCTGGTAGTGGTGAAACCGTTCTGACCACCTCGTCGCCTAAAACTCGGACATCGGGGCTGCTTGCGGATCGCCAAGTGATTTTCTATATTGTCGAAATCCCACCCCACGCAGGCGGATGTGGTTGCGTTCCGGTTTCCAAATAAACCGGCCGCCGTATCAGGTTTGAAGCCTTACCGGCGCTTTCCTTGCTTAGACCTGCGGACTTTTTCCTTTTGGCACGTCCGCACTTTCCTAACGCCACCTCGCACCCCTTCCCTAAAATACTCCACAGGACCACCCCAATGCGGGAAATCAAACTCCAAGACCTCAAATCTCAAACGGCGGCCGAGCTCGTCGCCTTCGCCGAAGAGAAAGGGGTCGAAAATGCCAGCACGATGCGCAAGCAGGAGCTGATGTTCGCCATTCTCAAACAACTTGCGATCCAGGAAATCGATATTATCGGCGAGGGCGTCGTCGAAGTTCTTTCCGACGGTTTTGGCTTTCTGCGCTCGCCGGACGCCAACTACCTGCCGGGACCCGACGACATCTACGTGTCGCCCTCGCAGATCCGCCGCTTCGGGCTTCGAACCGGTGACACCATCGAAGGCCATATCCGTAGCCCGAAGGAAGGCGAACGCTATTTTGCCCTCCTGAAAGTCAACACGCTGAACTTCGAGGATCCCGAAAAGTCCAAGCACAAGGTCAATTTCGACAATCTGACGCCGCTGTTTCCGGATCAGCGTTTCCGGCTCGAACTGGAAGACCCCACCAGAAAGGACCTATCTGCAAGGGTTATCGACATCGTCGCCCCGATCGGCAAGGGCCAGCGCGCCCTGATCGTGGCGCCGCCGCGCACCGGCAAGACCGTGCTGATGCAGAACATCGCGCACTCGATCACCGCCAATCATCCGGAATGCTATCTGATCGTGCTGCTGATCGACGAGCGTCCCGAGGAAGTCACGGACATGCAGCGCTCGGTGAAGGGCGAGGTGGTTTCCTCGACCTTCGACGAGCCGGCGGTGCGTCACGTCCAGGTCGCCGAGATGGTGATCGAGAAGGCCAAGCGGCTGGTCGAGCACGGCCGCGACGTCGTGATCCTGCTGGACTCGATCACGCGGCTGGGCCGCGCCTACAACACCGTGGTGCCGTCATCCGGCAAGGTCCTGACCGGCGGTGTCGACGCCAACGCGTTGCAGCGGCCGAAGCGATTCTTCGGTGCCGCGCGCAACATCGAGGAGGGCGGTTCGCTCACCATCATCGCGACCGCGCTGGTCGATACCGGCAGCCGAATGGACGAAGTGATCTTCGAAGAATTCAAGGGCACCGGTAACTCCGAACTGATCCTCGACCGCAAGGTCTCCGACAAGCGCACCTTCCCGGCGATCGACATCTCGCGTTCGGGCACGCGCAAGGAAGAGCTGATCACCGATCCGCAAGTGCTTGAAGAAAATGTACGTGCTGCGCCGGATCCTCAATCCGATGGGCACCATGGATGCGATCGACTTCCTGCTCGACAAGCTGCGCAACACCAAGAACAACTCGGAATTCTTCGAATTGATGAACACCTGAGCCGGTTTGACGGTTTGGGGAGAGGGCGCCCTCGCAAGCGGGCGCCCTTTTCTGCTGGCCGAATCTGTGGTGCGATTTATGCTGCAGCGTGGCTGCAACATGGCCAGAATCGCAGCGCTCGTCCGCGTCTTGTTTAAAACTTTGAAATGTATAATGAATTTATGAGATGATTTGATCGCTCGGCTTCCGCAGAGTGATTTTGCAGCAGAGATGCTGCACCTTTGCTGCGTCGCGCCAGGGTTGTTTAGGCGGCCTGTTCCGCGAATTTGAGCCGCCCGGAATTGCGTTGCCTTTGAAAAGGCTCGGGGACAAATAGGCGATGCATCCGCGAGAACAGACCATCTTCGCGCTGTCGTCGGGCCGGCCTCCGAGCGCGATTGCCATTGTGCGGGTATCGGGACCCCAGGCCGGCGCGGCGCTGACTTCGCTCGCCGGAAAAATTCCCGGTCCGCGGATCGCGACGCGGGCCTTGTTGCGCGACGCGAATCAGCAGCCGATCGACGATGCCGTCGTGCTGTGGTTTCCCGGACCGGCGAGCGCGACCGGCGAGAGACGTCGCCGAGTTTCACGTCCATGGCGGGCGCGCGGTGCTCGTGTCGCTGTTCGC
Source organism: uncultured Alphaproteobacteria bacterium (assembly GCA_963713785.1). GTDB lineage: Bacteria > Pseudomonadota > Alphaproteobacteria > Rhizobiales > Xanthobacteraceae > Bradyrhizobium. The sequence goes on along the minus strand of CAVQNB010000006.1, from coordinate 25,495 downwards.
GTCGCTCTCGGCGATCGAGAATGTGCGCGCCGCGGAGCCGGGCGAGTTCACCCGCCGCGCCTTCGAGAACGGCAAGCTCGATCTCACCGAGGCCGAAGGCCTCGACGATCTGATTCATGCCGACACCGATCGGCAGCGCCGCCAGGCGCTGCGTCAATTGCAAGGTCTGCTCGGCGATCACGCGCGGAACTGGCGCGCCCAGATCATCGAAGCCTCCGCCTTGATCGAAGCCGGCATCGACTTCTCCGACGAGGGCGATGTGCCGCGCGAACTGATCGCACCGGCGCTGGCGAAGATCAAAACGCTGCTCGGCGAAATCCGAGCAAGTCCTTGCGGCGCAGGGCCGAGGTGAACGGCTGCGCGACGGGCTGGTGGTCGCGATCGCCGGCCCGCCGAATGTCGGCAAGTCGACGCTGATGAATCAGCTGGCGCGGCGCGAGGTCGCGATCGTCTCGCCGCATGCCGGCACCACGCGCGACATCATCGAAGTGCAGCTCGATCTCGACGGCTATCCGGTGACGGTGATCGACACCGCCGGTATTCGCGAGACCGACGATCCAGTGGAGCAGGAAGGTGTGCGGCGGGCGAGGGCGCGCGCCGCGGAAGCCGACCTGGTGTTGTGGCTGAGCGATGCCGAGCACGACACGAATTTGCCGCGCGAGGGCGCGGCGCCGATCTGGATGGTGCGCAACAAGATCGATCTCGACATCGTCGGCTCAAGCGCAACAACACCTTCGCGTGGCGTAAGCGGGCAGGGGCAGAAGCAGCAGGGCGAAGAAGCAAGAGAAGGCCGAGCCGACTTTGCGGTCTCGGCGAGCCGGGGCGATGGGATCGGAGAGCTGATTTCGGCCCTGGTCGAGTTTGCCCAGGAATTTTTCGGCGCGACCGAAAGCGGGCTGATCGGCCGGGATCCGGCAGCGTGAATTGCTGCAGCAGACGGCGGCTTCGTTGCAGCGCAGCATGGCCGTCATCGGCGAGGGCGAGGAGCTCGCGGCGGAGGATCTGCGCGCCGGCCGCGTATTCCCTCGGACGGCTGCTGGGCCGGGTCGATGTCGAGGATATCCTGGACGTGATCTTCCGGGAGTTCTGTATCGGTAAGTAGCGTTGAAATAGCGCTGCGCTTCGTCCAACCGATTACCCAGTGGTTAACGTTTATGGTTAACGCATCTGTTTCACGTGAAACAGGTCCAGGCCGATCCATCCAAAATCCGATGTTTCACGTGAAACGCCTTCCGGCTTTTGCCGCTCCCGCGATAGAAGTCGCCGCCATGATCGCGCGCCAAGAATCACGAGATCATTCCAGGAATCATTCGACGTCATCGTCATCGGCGGCGGCCACGCCGGCTGCGAGGCCGCGAGCGCGGCGGCGCGTATGGGCGCCAGGACGGCGCTGGTCACCCATCGCTTTGCGACCATCGGCGCGATGTCCTGCAACCCCGCGATCGGCGGGCTCGGCAAGGGTCATCTGGTCCGCGAGGTCGATGCGCTCGACGGCCTGATGGGCCGGGTCGCCGATGCCGCCGGCATCCAGTTTCGCATGCTCAATCGGCGCAAGGGTCCGGCGGTGCGCGGCCCGCGCGCCCAGGCCGACCGCAAGCTCTATGCCGCGGCGATGCAGGCCGCCATCCGAGAGACGGCCAATCTGAGCGTCGATCGAAGGCGAGGCCGATGAGCTGATCGTCTCGGACGGCCGCGTCACCGGGCATTCGCCTGGCCGATGGCCGCGAGCTGTCGGCAGGGCGCGGTCGTCATCACGACCGGCACCTTCCTGCGCGGGCTGATCCATCTCGGCGAGAAGAACTGGCCGGCTGGCCGAGTCGGCGAGGCGCCGGCGATGGGTCTTTCGAACTCCTTCGAACGCGCCGGCTTTACGCTCGGGCGGCTGAAGACCGGAACGCCGCCGCGGCTCGACGGCACCACGATCGACTGGTCGGCGGTCGAGATGCAGCCCGGCGACGATCCGCCGGAGCCGTTTTCGGTGCTGACCGACCGCATCACGACGCCGCAGATCCAGTGCGGCATCACCCGCACCACGGCCGGCGACCCACGAGGTGATCCGGGCCAATGTGCATCGCTCGCCGATGTATTCCGGGCAGATCAAGAGCACCGGGCCGCGCTATTGCCCCTCGATCGAGGACAAGATCGTCCGCTTCGGCGATCGCGACGGACACCAGATCTTTCTGGAGCCGGAAGGGCTCGACGACACCACGGTCTATCCGAACGGCATCTCGACCTCGCTGCCGGAAGAGGTGCAGCTTGCGATCCTGGCCGACCATCCCGGGCCTGGAGCGGGTTCGGATGGTCCGGCCGGGCTATGCCATCGAATACGATCATGTCGATCCCGCGCGAACTCGATCCGACGCTTGCAGACCAAGCGGCTGCCCGGGCTGTTCCTGGCCGGGCAGATCAACGGCACCACCGGCTATGAAGAGGCCGCGGCGCAGGGGCTCGTCGCGGGCCTCAATGCCGCATTGGCCGCGAGCGGCGCTGCGCCAATCGTGTTCGACCGCGCCGACGGCTATCTCGGCGTGATGATCGACGATCTCGTGACCCGCGGCATCACCGAGCCGTACCGGATGTTCACCTCGCGGGCCGAGTACCGGCTGACCCTGCGAGCCGACAACGCCGACCAGCGCCTGACCGACAAGGGCATCGCGCTGGGCTGCGTGGGGAGCGCGCGTTCGCTGCGCCACGGCGCCAAGATGGCGGCGCTCAACGCGGCGAAGGTCGCTGTCGAAGTCGCTCACGATCACGCCGAACGAAGCCGCAAGATATGGGCTGTCGCTCAACCAGGACGGTCAGCGCCGCTCGGCCTTTGAGCTGTTGGCCTATCCGGAGATCGGCTGGACCGAGATCCTTGGCATCTGGCCGGAGCTGTCGGCCATTGAGCCAGCGATCGCGGTCCATCTCGAGATCGACGCCAAATACGATGTCTATCTGAAGCGCCAGACCGCCGACGTCGATGCCTTCCGGCGCGACGAGGGACTGGTGCTCTGCCGATGTCGACTACGCCGATATGCCCGGGCTTTCCAACGAGGCGCGTTCGAAGCTCAAAGCCGCGCGACCGCGCACGGTAGGGCAGGCGGGCCGGCTCGACGGTCTGACGCCGGCGGCGCTTGGAATTCTGGCGGCCTATCTGCGCCGAGAGGCGCGACGGAAAACTTCGAAGGCGACCGCCTGAAACTGTTTCACGTGAAACAGGGTCATGCCACTTGCGCTAACGTCATCCTGAGGAAGCGCCTTGGCGCCGTCTCGGAGGATGGGCCGCAAACGAATTGCAGTCGTCCTTCGAGGCTCGCAAAAGCTCGCACCTCAGAACGACGACCACCTCGAACAAATGGCCAAGATGGCAAAACTAATCACCCCACCCATCCCCGCTTCCGACAAAGCAATGGCGCTGGCGCTGACGCCTGTTTCACGTGAAACAGAGGCGCGGCTCGATCGCTATGTCGACCTGCTGCTGGAATGGCAGGCGAAGACGAATCTGGTCGCGCCCTCGACGCTTCCAAATCTTTGGACGCGGCACGTCTCCGATTCGCTCCAGCTGTTGGTCCTCGCGCCAAGCGCAAAAGTCTGGGCCGATCTCGGCAGCGGCGGCGGCTTTCCCGGCCTGGTGCTGGCGTGTGCACTGGCCGAGACGCCGGGAGCGATGGTCCATCTGGTCGAGCGCAACACCAAGAAGGCCGCGTTCCTGCGCGAAGCACTTCGCGTCACCGCCTCACCCGGGACTGTGCATCTCGGCGAAATCGGAGATACTGTGGATAGAATCACAGGTCCGGTCGAATGCGTCACCGCCCGGGCGCTGGCTCCGCTACATCAGCTGATCGGCTTTGCGGAGCCATTGGTGAGAAAAGGCGCGAAAGCGCTTTTTTTCAAGGGTCAAGATGTAGAGGCTGAATTGACCGAAGCCACTAAATACTGGAATATCCAGCCTCAGTTGCATTCCAGCCGAACCGGCGGAGATGGTTGGATCGTCGAGCTCGACCAGATCGAGCGGCGCAATCCATCCGCGATAGCCAATGGTATTCGTCCATGACCATAATTGATCAGGTTTATCAAGGAGATAGTGCCGCAGCGCCGGCCGGTCACCCGCGCATCCTGGCGCTCGCCAATCAGAAGGGCGGCGTCGGCAAGACCACCACAGCCATCAATCTGGGAACGGCACTGGCCGCGATCGGCGAACGCGTGCTGATCGTCGATCTCGATCCGCAGGGCAATGCCTCGACCGGCCTCGGCATCGATCGCCGCAGCCGTAGCTGCTCGACCTATGACGTCCTGATCGGTGAGGCGCCGCTGCGCGAATCGGTGGTGCCGACCGCGGTGCCGCGGCTGCATATCGCGACGTCGACCATGGACCTCTCCGGTCTTGAGCTCGAACTTGGAACGACGCCCGGCCGGGCGTTCCGGCTGCGCGACGCGATCGCAGCGTTGAACAACAACGTCTCTCCGGACTCCGATTACACCTATGTGCTGATCGATTGTCCGCCGTCGCTCAACCTGCTCACCGTCAATGCGATGGCGGCGTCAGACGCGATCCTGGTGCCGCTGCAATGCGAGTTCTTCGCGCTCGAGGGCCTGTCGCAGCTCCTGCAGACGGTCGAGCAGGTGCGCACCACGCTCAATCCCAATCTGTCGATCCACGGCATCGTGCTGACCATGTTCGACTCGCGCAACAATCTGTCCAACCAGGTCGTCGCCGATGTCCGGCAGTTCATGGGCGCCAAGGTCTACAAGACCATGATCCCGCGCAACGTGCGGATCTCCGAGGCGCCGTCCTACGGCAAGCCGGTCCTGGTCTACGATCTGAAATGCGTCGGCAGCGAAGCCTATCTGAAGCTCGCGACGGAAGTGATCCAGCGTGAGCGCGAGCTGCGGACGCATTGATCCACGGCGCCGCCCCAGGCTTTGAACGAACAACAACATCCAATCCGGAGTGGCGTCTAAGTGAATCCAAGGGAGCTGGCGATGGCCGACGAAGCGCGTTCGCGACTGGGCCGCGGTCTTGCAAGTCTGATCGGGGATGTCGGGGGCGAGGCCGCGCATCTCGACCGGCCGCGCACGCAGCGCAAGGTGCCGATCGAATTCCTAAGGCCCAATCCGCGCAATCCGCGCCGCGCCTTTCCCGATACCGAGCTCGGCGAGCTCGCCGATTCGATCAGGCAGCACGGCGTGATCCAGCCGATCGTGGTGCGGCCGGTGAAGGGCGCGCAGGACCGCTACGAAATCATCGCCGGCGAGCGCCGCTGGCGCGCCTCGCAGATCGCGGGTCTGCACGAGGTGCCGATCGTTCCGGTCGATGTCAGCGATGCTGACGCGCTCGAGTTCGCGATCATCGAGAACGTGCAGCGCGAAGACCTCAATGCGATGGAAGAGGCGCAGGGCTATCACGCGCTCGCCGATGAGTTCAAACGCAGCCAGGAAGACATCGCAAAGATCGTCGGCAAGAGCCGCAGCCATGTCGCCAACATGATGCGGCTGACCAAGCTGCCGGCCGAGGTGCAGGCCTATATCGCCGCAGGCCAGTTGTCGGCCGGTCATGCCCGCGCGCTGATCGGCGTGCCCGATCCGCTGGCCGCCGCCAAGACGCATCGTCGAGGAGGGCCTCAATGTCCGGCAGGCCGAGGCGCTGGCGCATGTCGAGGGCGTGCCGGAGCGCAAGCCGCAGAAGGCGCGCGGCGGCAAGACCAAGGACACCGACACGGTAGCGCTGGAGAAGCGGGTCAGCGACGCGCTGGGGCTCAAGGTTGCCGTCAATCATCGCGATCCCGGCGGCACCGTGCAGATCAGCTACCGCAACCTCGAACAGCTCGACGAAGTCATGCGCAGGTTGGCGCGGGGCTCTTAAGTCTTTCTTCGCGCATTCGCCGCGATCGAGAGTATCGCGCGCTGCGCGATGGCAGCGGCGATCGCGGGCTGTTTGCGCATGTCGAGCGCTGCGGTCCCAAGCTGATCGATGATCGCGACAAGCCGCGCGGCGTTGAAATTGACGCAATGCGGTTTCGACCGTCGCCCTTTCGCGAAAAATGCAGTCGCGGGAACCCGCTGTCGAGGACGGTTGACAGTGGTGTTCCCTCGGCGACGGCCAGTGCCGATTTATGCAGCCAGGCGGCCTGACGCTGCGCGGCCGAAATGATGACGCCGGGATAGGTGCCGGCGACCATGGCCTTGGCGAATTCGCTTTCGACCAGGTCCGGCCTTCCGGCAAAGGCGCCATCCACGATCGGATCGAGTCTTCAGCTCGGAGGCATCCGCCACCACCGCCATCACGTCGTCGAGCGTCACCTCGCCTTTGCCGTGGGCGTAAAGCGTAAGCTTGCGCAGCTCGTTGCGCGAGGCCTGGCGGTCGCCGCCGAGCAGCGCCATCAGCGTCGCGCGCGCATCCGGCGCGATGCGCAAATCTCGAGATCCGCAGTTCATCGTCGATCAATTTCGCAAGTTCGCGCTCGCCGTCGGGATAGCAGCCGATCGCGACCGCGGTCTTGGCGCGCTCGCAGGCCTTGCGCAGCGGCGATTCGGGCCTGCAGCTCGCCGGCCTCGATCACGATGCGGCAATCCTTCAGCGGCGTCTCGGCCAGCGTATCGACGCCGCTGGCAAAGCTGCGCGAGCCGGCGCGGACCCGGATGGCGCGGCGGCCGCCGAACAGCGGCACCGTCATCGCCTCATCGACCAGCCGCGACGGCTCGGCGGAAAGCTCGTCGCCATCGAGCCTCACCAGCGAGAACGGATCGTTGGGATCGTCGACCGCGGACGCCAGCAGCGCATCGGCGCGCTCGCGCACCAGGCCGGCATCGGGACCGTAGAGCAGGATGATCGGACGGCCCGGATCGGGCCGGGCGAGAAAGGCGTCGATCTCTTTTCCGCGAAGCGCGACCATCGAGCCATTTCGTCATTCCGGGGCGCGCAAGCGCGAACCCGGAATCGAGGCGTCGATGCGATCCGGGTTGTCCGCGCCCCGGAATGACAGGTCAGGTGCCGGCGACGAAGAACGACGCCAGCCGGGTCTGGATATTTTCCGCGATCTCCTGGGCGGCGCGATCCTCGGCATCGCGGAAGGCGCGGGCGCGGGCGAAGCGCTGGTAGGAGCCCGGGATGTCGTAGGAGACGCGCGAGAACGTCGTGCCGGTCATCACCGACTTGTTGGTCGCGATCTCGATCAGGTTGTATTGCGCGTCGATGCCGTAGTTCTCGCTGGTCGGCAGCCCCGTGGTCTGGATCGACCATCAGCGACGAGCGGCTGGTGTTGAACCGCAGCACCAGCCGGTGGGTCGGCGGCACGCCGGTGGCGTTGCCATAGAGCTTGAACGCCAGCGCATTGCGGATTTCCACCCCGATCCGCGCCTCGCGCGAGGCGTTGGGCTTGTCGACCGGTGGCAGTTCCACGCCCATCAGCTTGTCGCGCAGGCCGGGTGTGCCGTCGGCATGTTCGGCGTACATCGGCTGGAAGCAGCCGGCCGTCAGCGCCGCCAAGGCGGCCACGGCCAACGAGCCGAGCGGCGATGCGGGTGCTAGCCAACGACATTCACGATCCTCATGGGAACAACGATCACCTTGCGGACGGCCTTGCCGCCCAAGGCCTGTTTTACCGCATCGAGCGCCAGAACGGCAGCCTCAATTTCCGGATTTTGGGCATCCCGTGGCCACCGTGACCTCACCCCGTTTCTTGCCGTTGACCTGAACCACCAGCGTCACGGTGTCTTCAACCAGCAAATCGCGTTCGATTTGGGGCCAACTCGCCTCCGAAACCAGACCGGGCTGGCCCAGCACCTGCCAGCATTCCTCGGCCAGATGCGGCATCATGGGCGCGAACAGTTGAACAAGGATGACCGCGGCCTCGCGGACCGCCCAGGCCAGGTCCGGCGCAGGGTTGCCCTCGCGGCGCCAGCACCTCGGCCAGCGCATTGGCGAATTCCCGGATATGGGCGAGGCAGACGTTGAAATGCAGCCGTTCGATGCCGGTCGAGACCTTGTCCAGCGCGCCGTGCGCCGCCTTGCGCAGCGCCAGCGCGTCGGCGCCGAACGAGGCCGGCCGCGCCGCCGGCGCCGTCTTGGCAATGTCGGCGGATTCGTTGACCAGCCGCCACAGCCGCTGCACGAAGCGCGAGGCGCCCTGCACCCGCTCGTCGCTCCAGATCACGTCGCGGTCGGGCGGCGAATCCGACAGCATGAACCAGCGCGCGACGTCGGCGCCATAGGTCGCGATGATGTCGTCGGGATCGACCGTGTTGCGCTTCGACTTCGACATCTTCTCGATCGCGCCGATATGGATGTCCTCGCCGGTCGTCAAGCAGCGTCGCGCGCTGCCGTTGGCGCCGGTCTCGATCTTCACCTCGGCCGGTGTGACGTAGCTGCCGTCGGCCTTCTGATAGGTCTCGTGCACCACCATGCCCTGCGTGAACATGCCGGCGAACGGTTCGTCCATGCCGATATGGCCGGTCGCCTTCATGGCGCGGATGAAGAAGCGGCTGTAGAGCAGATGCAGGATCGCGTGCTCGACGCCGCCGATATACTGGTCGACCGGCATCATCCGGTTGACGACCGCGGGCGTGGTCGGCGCCTTTTCGTTCCACGGATCGGTGAAGCGTGCGAAATACCACGACGAATTCGACGAACGTGTCCATGGTGTCGGTTTCGCGCTGGGCCTTGCCGCCGCATTGCGGGCAGGTGACGTGCTTCCAGGTCGGATGATGGTCGAGCGCGTTGCCGGGCCTGTCGAAGGTGACGTCCTCCGGCAGCGTCACCGGCAGATCCTTGTCGGGCACCGGCACGACATCGCACTTCGGGCAGTGGATCACCGGGATCGGACAGCCCCAATAGCGCTGCCGCGAGATGCCCCAGTCGCGCAGGCGGAAATTCACCTGACGCTCGGCGACCGGCATGTTGCCTCGAAGCTCGCTCTCCAGTCGCTTCGCCACTTCTTCCTTGGCCTGTTCGATGGTCATGCCGTTGAGGAAGCGCGAATTGATCATGCGGCCGTCGCCGTCATAGGCGGTGTCGGTGATGACGAAGGTTTTTGGGTCCGACGTCCGGCGGGCACACCACCGGCGTATTGCCAAGCCCGTATTTGTTGACGAAATCGAGGTCGCGCTGGTCGTGCGCGGGGCAGCCGAAGATCGCGCCGGTGCCGTATTCCATCAGCACGAAGTTCGCGACATAGACCGGCAACTTCCAGTTCGGATCGAACGGATGGATCGCCTTGATGCCGGTGTCGAAGCCGAGCTTCTCCGCGGTGTCGATGATCTCCTGCGCGGTGCCGTGACGCTTCGCCTCGGCGATGAACGCCGCAAGCTCCGGGTTTTTCGCCGCCGCGGCCTGCGCCAGCGGATGGTCGGCCGCGATCGCCATGAATTTGGCGCCGAACAGCGTGTCGTGACGGGTCGTGAAGATCTTCAGTTCGGTTTCGCCGGCGGGCGTGGTCGCGGGATCCAGCGCGAAGCGGACCAGCAGACCTTCCGAGCGTCCGATCCAGTTGCGCTGCATCAGCCGCACCTTGTCGGGCCAGCGGTCAAGCGTATCGAGCGCGTCCAAGAGCTCCTGCGAATATTTTGTGATCTTGAAGACCCACTGGTTCATATCGCGCTGCTCGACGACGGCGCCGGAGCGCCAGCCGCGGCCGTCGATCACCTGCTCGTTGGCGAGCACGGTCATGTCGACCGGGTCCCAATTCAGCTTTCGCTTTTCGCGCTCGGCCAGGCCGGCCCGCAGAAAATCCAGAAACATCTTCTGCTGATGCTTGTAGTAAGACGGATCGCAGGTCGCGAACTCGCGTGACCAGTCGAGCGAGAGCCCGATCGACCGCAGCTGCTTTTTCATCGCGGCGATGTTGTCGTAGGTCCATGCCTTGGGCGCGACCTTGCGCTCGATCGCGGCGTTCTCCGCCGGCAGCCCGAACGCGTCCCAACCCATCGGGTGCAGCACGTTGAACCCCTTGGCGCGCATGTAGCGCGCCAGCACGTCGCCCAGCGTGTAGTTCCGGACATGTCCGATATGGATGCGCCCGGACGGGTAGGGGAACATCTCGAGCACGTAATATTTCGGCCGCTGGTCGTCGTTTTTCGAGGCGAAGATCGCCTTTTCGTCCCATTGGTGTTGCCAGCGCGGCTCGGATTCGCGGGCGTTATAGCGTTCGGAGGTCATGGAATCGCTTGGCTTTTTGTGGATTCGCGGGCCGTCTAAAGACGGCGGACTAGGCCACAAAAGCGGCTGCGGGGTCAACGCCTTGGAGGGCGGCGAGCCCGCCATTCGTCATCATCCCCGTGACGATCCGGGGGTGTCGGATTGAGGCCGGATTAACACTTCCGTGAGACATTTGCCTGCGAAAACGAGCACCCAACACCCGACAGAAAGCCATCTCAAGCCGTGACGGTCGCCGCTTTCGACGCGCTTGATTTCGAGTACGCGACCTCCGTCGCGGAAACCGCCATTCGCTTGATGGCCGAACAGCGCGTGCCGGCGACGCCGAACAATTTTCATGTCTGGTTCAAATATTCCCTCGGCTCGTCTCCCGAACTCAAGCGCACAATCGACGTCCTGATCGGCAACAAGCGAAAGTTTGACGCCGCCACCAATCACGACTTGTTCGTGACCTATGCCGGATCGCATATCGTTCCCGACGACGCCGCCCTCAACAATGCTTCGCAGCAGCTCCATTCGGTGATGGCGTCCGCCAAGCGGTTCCTGACCACGGCTATTGCCGACAATCGCACGCACATGCAGGCCATCAGCGATGTCGCCGATCAGACCGAGGCCGGCGTCGATCCGAGATCGCTGGTCGAGAGTTTGATGAGCGAGCTGGCGAAGGCGGCGTCGCGCGCGGTCAGGCTGGAAGCAAGTTTTGACGAGAAGACCCGAGAGCTGGATGCGATCCGCGACTCCCTGAACAAATCGGAGGAACGCGCCAAGACCGACACCCTGACGGGTCTGCCGAACCGCCGCGCGCTCGATGAGTTCCTTCGCAAGGCCCAGATGGCAGCGATGGAAACCGGAGAGACGCTGAGCATTCTCCTGATCGACATCGATCACTTCAAGCGGTTCAATGACAATTTCGGCCACGCGATCGGAGATCAGGTGCTCCGGCTGGTGGCAAACGCCCTGCGCGAGCGCGTCAGGGAAATCGATCTGCCAGCGCGATATGGCGGCGAAGAGCTGATCGCCGTCCTCCCGGGCGCCGATCTTGCCGCCTGCAAGGCGGTCGCCGAGCGCATTCGCCGCTCGATTTCGGAGCGTCAGATCACCCGCCGCTCGACCGGCGAAATTCTTCCGGGCGTCACGGTTTCGATCGGGGTCGGACAGTTTCAGTTCGGCGAGGCGATGGCCGATTTGATCGATCGCTGCGACCGCGCGCTTTATCTTGCCAAGAAGAAGGGGCGCAACCGGGTCGTGAGTGAGAAAGAGCTCAATCAGGAAATGGCGGGCTAGCCCAACTTGCGCAGTTGGAGATCAGTTTTGGCAATTTCACGAGAATCGGCGTGAGTCGGATCAATGGGTTAGTTGTCGCAAAAGCCCGATTTGGGCCTGTAGTGGCGACCTTGGGTATTTTCTTTTGCGGCGGTTCTAGTTCTGATGGCGCATGTATCTGCGCCACACGATTCGCAAGAAGGACGGCAAGGTTCACCGTTATTGGTGCCTGGTTCGCAGCGTTCGTGTCGGGCGGCGCGTCATTCAGCAGACAGTGGCGCAGCTTGGCGAACTGGATGAACGCGGTCGTATTGAGGCACGGACGCTGGCGCGCCAGCTGATCGGCACTCCCGAGCAAGCGCAGCTATTCAATGACGGCAGCGAAGATCTGACGGTGCCGGTGCGTCTGAAGGGCATTCGCATCGAACGCTCGCGTCAGTTCGGCGATGTGTACCTGGCGCTCGCGCTCTGGCGCGGGACGGGCCTTGAGGAGTTGTGCAGGCAACTGCTGCCAGTGGGCCTGGAACGCATCGCCTGGGCGAAGATGGCGGCTGTTCTGGTGACGGCCCGGTTCTGCGAGCCGTCGAGCGAGTTGCACATTGCCGAGGATTGGTACCGTCGGACGGCGCTCTGCGATCTGCTGCAGCTCGGCGACGAGGAGGTCAACAAGGACCGCCTGTATCGCGCCCTTGATCATCTGCTCGCGCACAAGGCCGCCCTCGAAGCGCATTTGTCGAAGCGTTGCGGAGAGCTGTTTGCAGTCCAGAACGAGGTGCTGCTCTACGATGTCACGAGCACCTATTTCGAGGGCCAGGCGGAAGGCAATCCGCAGGCCCAGCGTGGCTATTCCCGCGACCATCGCCCCGACTGCAAGCAGGTGTGCATCGCGCTTGTGGTGACCTTCGACGGCTTTCCTTTGGGCTACGAGGTGTTCGCCGGCAATACCCACGATTCGCGGACCTTGCAGACGATCGTGGCCACCATGGAGGCGCGGCATGGTGTGATGGGACGGGTCTGGATCACCGACCGCGGCATGGCCAGCGCCGAGAATCTGGCGTGGCTGCGCCAGACCGGCCGACGCTACATCATCGGCGCGCCGAAGTCGGAGCTGAAGAAGTTCGTCTCTGAACTCGCTCGCTCGGACGGCTGGCGCACGGTCCACGAAGGCGTCGAGGTCAAGCTCACGCGCCACCCCGAGACCGAGGAGACCGTGATCTTGTGTCGCTCGGCCGATCGGCGCAGCAAAGAGCAGGCGATGCACGACAAGTTCAGCCGACGGATCGAAGAGGCGCTCCATCGCTTGGCCGCTCGCATCGCCCGCTCAAAGAAACGGCTCGATCCTGCGACGGTGAACCGGCAGATCGGCCGCATCCTGCAGCAAAACCAGCGTGCCGCCGCCCGCTTCACCATCGCGTTGGAGCCGGACGGCTGCCCGGCAGGCTTCCGGCTCCGGACCGATCATAACGCCTCCTTCGACGATTGGGCTACGCTCTCTGAGGGCGCATATCTATTGCGCTCGAACATCACCGACTGGAGCGATCAGCAGCTCTGGAAGGCCTATATCCAGCTCACCCAAGCCGAGGCTGCTTTCCGTATCCAGAAAGATGAACTGAACGTTCGCCCGATCTGGCACCAGCGCGAGGATCGCGTCCAGGCCCACATCCTCGTCTGCTTCCTCGCATTTGTGCTGTGGAAGAGCTTGGAGATGTGGCAGCAGCGCGCTGGCCTTGGAAACTCGCCTCGTACCATCCTCGAAGAGCTCGCACGTATCCAGTCGAATGACGTCGTGTTGCCGACCACAACGCACGGCCAGATCCGCCTGCGCTGCGTGACGCAGCCCGACGCCGCCCAAGCCATACTTCTCGACCGCCTCGGCATCGTCCTGCCCAAGCGCATGCGCCTTGCCGAGCACGAGTTGCCGACCCGCGTGCTCAGCGCCTGACCTCAACTCCTCCGCAAAAATGTAGTGGCGACTTTTTCGCTAAGGCATTGATTTGCCTCGGCCCACCCCCGAGTTTGCGCAAGTTGGGCTAGCTCGCGATCGCGATGCCGCCGCCACCGGTGCCGCGTACGAACCCATGCTCGACCACGGTGTTACGGCCGCGATGCTTGGCGGCGTAAAGCGCCGCATCCGCCGCTTCGATCAGATCGCCCGGCCGCAAACCGGCGTTGGGACAGGTCGCGGCTACGCCGACACTGACGGTAACGGTCTGATGGCTGGAGGTGCAGTGGGGCATTGCCAGTTCCTGGACCGCCGCGCGGACCATTTCGCCGATCTCGATCGCGCGTTGCGGGCCGGTGTTCGGCAGCAGCAGGCAGAATTCCTCGCCGCCATAGCGGCCGGCAAAGCCCATGGTCTCGGCGGCAATTCCGGACAGCGCTTCGCCTAATCTCGTGAGGCAGGCGTCGCCTTCGGGATGGCCATAGCTGTCGTTGTAGAGCTTGAAGTGGTCGACATCGATCATCAGCAGCGACAGCTCGCTGTCATATTGCCGGGCCTTCAGCCATTCGAAATCGAGCCGGCTCTGGAAGCCGCGGCGGTTGGCGAGCCCGGAAAGCATGTCGAGCGACGCGATCACGGTGAGACGATCGTTGCTTTCAACCAGTTCGCGCTCGCGTTGCCCGAGCTGCGCCGCCATCGCGTTGAGGGCACGGGCCAATGGCACGAACTCGGCCGGAAGCGAGCTGTGCGGCGCGCGCGCCGACCAATCGCCCTGACCGAAGCGTTTCGCTGTCGCGGCCATCATGTCGACCGGGTGGATGATAAGCTTTTCCGCGGCGATCAGCGCGCCGAGCAGTACGAACAGGCTGACGAACCCGAGTTGCAGATAGGCGGTGCGGATGTCGCGGTCCATCGCCGCGGTCATCTTGGTTTCGTCGATGCTGACGATCAGGCGCGACTGCGTGCCGGGAACGCGCGCAAACTTGATCGCGCGTTTCGAGCCGTCGGCCGCGGCGAACGACAGCGATCCTTCCGCCTCGTCCGAACCTACTGCCTTTTCGGCGACGGCGGAGAGCAGCGGCGCATTGTCGAGCGGATGGCCGATCATACTTGCCTGATCCTCTGGCGCCGCGAGCACGACGCCCGTGCTATCGACCAGTACGGCCGAAATACCGGGCCGGCCGCCGAGATTGCTCATCAACTTCGACATCCAATCGAGGTTAACCGTCGCGATAATCACAGCATCTTCGTTGCCGTTGATCGCGGATACCGGATAGGCCGCCACCACGATCGGCTTGTTGTTGAATTGGGCCAACAAAAAATCACTGAAAACGATGTCGCGAGTCTCCCGGGCTTTCCGGAGATAGGACCGATCGCTGAGATCGAGACCGACGATTGCGTTGTTTGTCGAGCATTGAACCCGTCCTTCCTTGCCGACAACGGAAAGGCTGCGAATCCACGGCAGATTGACCGGCAGGCTGGCACGCATGATATCGCAACTGCGACCGACGCCGCCGGTCGACGCACGGATATAGGCGGCCGATTTCGATAACGCCTCGACCGACGAGATGACCTGCCGCTGCGCCTCGGCGCTGTGCTTTGCAAGATTGGAGAATTCAGCGGCTGCAAGCGCAAGCTGCCTGGAACGGGTATCTTCCAGCGAACGGGCGCGTTCGAGCATCAACGGCGCGACCAGAATCAGCGCCAGCAGCGCAAGCCGCGCTCGGATTCCGAGAAGCTGCTTGAGTTTGGCTTTCTTGCGGTTGAAACTGACGCTGGACATCCCTATTCCCACCCCAGCGCAAGGTAGCGGGAAGGGTTCAAAAAGCCTTTCCCGAACCCGGTAAAATTGGACCTACTGCCGCATATCTACGATCATCAGGTGACATGACGAGCGAAAATCCCGCAAAGGTAACCCCGGATTCACCAAATGCGCTCGCGGCGGTGGAGCAGGAAATTGCGCGCGCGTGCAAGGAGGCGCGGCGCGATCGCGCGTCGGTCGAGCTGATTGCGGTGTCCAAAACCTTCGGCGCTGACGCGATCACGCCGATTATCGCGGCCGGACAGCGCGTTTTCGGCGAAAACCGCGTGCAGGAGGCCAAGGCCAAGTGGCCAGGATTAATAGCGGCTTACCCTGGAATTGCGCTGCATCTGATCGGGCCGCTGCAATCCAACAAGGCGAAGGAGGCCGTCGCGCTGTTCGACGCCATCCACTCGGTCGACCGGGTCAGCATTTGCCAGGCGTTAGCCAAGGAAATCGAATCCCAGAAAAAGCGGCCCCAATTGTTCGTGCAGATCAATACCGGCGAGGAGCCGCAGAAGGCGGGCGTCGCACCCGGCGAGGCCGACGACTTCATCAGCAACTGCCGCGAAACCTACGGCCTGACGATTTCCGGCCTGATGTGCATTCCGCCGGTCGACGAGGCGCCGGCGCCGCATTTTGCGCTCACCGCAAAAATCGCCGCGCGCAACGGGCTGAAAAACCTGTCGATGGGTATGAGCGCGGACTTCGCGATCGCGATCCAGCTCGGCGCGACCCATATCCGCGTTGGATCTGCGATTTTCGGGCATCGCTTGGCAACGCCTACTCGAACTTGACCGAGACCTTGCCAAGCAGACCGAAATCGGCTGCGACCAGATCGCCCGATTGAATCGGCAGCGGCGGATGACAGGTTCCGGTCGTGACCACCTCCCCTGCCCTCAGCGTCAGGCCTAGCTGACGCAATTCGTTGGCGCACCAGGCCAGCGCCACGCCGGGATCGCCGAGCACGTTTTTGCCGTGACCGATGAACTGCTTGCCGCGTAGCGTGATCACGGGTTTTTCCTCGACGAGATCAAGCGCCCGCCAGTTGGACGTCGCGGGTGCACCGAGAACAAAGAGATGCGCGCAGGCATTGTCGGCGATGATCTGTGCGGCGCCGGCGCTTACGTAATCCGCAAATCTCGAATCCGGAATTTCGATCGCCGGATGCAGCGTGCCCACGGCCTCGAGAGCCTCGTGCACGCTGTAGGGCGAGGCGCGCGGCGGTAAATCCGCTTTCATGCGGAACGCGAATTCCGGCTCGGCGACGCGCATCTCGTTTCCCGCCATCGAGGCGGTGCCGCCATCGGGGATCACCGTCTCCACCAGGATGCGTCCGGCCATCGGGCCGTCGACGTTGATATGCTTCTGGCCGGCTTCGCTGGTGGCAGCGATTTTCCAGCCGAATAATTTCCCGTCCGAATAGCTCTCGATCCCGGCCTGGATCGCATAGCCCTCGGTGCGGTCACGCGGACGATACGATGCGTCGAGATGGCCGAGCTTGCTGCCGGTGCGCCAATGATCGTTCAGGGTCTTTGACGCGGCCGCGATCTGATGTTTGTCGAGCATTTCAGGCGCCTCGCAACTCTTCATCCAATCTCAATCCTGGTGCCCGGCCCCAGCCGTTGCAACAGATGCAGCATCGCCGATTTCGTCATCGAGACGCAGCCGGCGGTCGGTGCGAAATTGTCGCGCGCCAGATGCAGGAATACCGCGCTGCCGCGGCCTGCAATGCGCGGGCTCGTGTTGTGATCGATCTCGACGATGAAATCGTAGAGATGATCCTCGCGCCTCAAGCGGTCTCCGCCGCAATCGCGTTTCAGCCGCACCGGCTTGTTATAGTGCCGGTCGTTCGGATCCTCGCACCAGGCATCTTCGGCAGCGATGCCGCGGACCGGCAGAAACGTGCGCGGTTGCGGATGGCGATCGGCGCGCCACCATAATTTGCGCGGGTGGAATGTACCTTTCGGCGTCCCGCCGTCGCCCTCGCGCTTATTGGCCCGGATACCGCCCCGTCCCAGCGCCACAGAGATGGTTCGCCCACCGGCGGTCAGCCAGCCCCGGCGGGGGTTGCCGGCGGCCGGGCAAATCATGACCGAGGAAAGCGGCCGATCGCGCGAAGGCTTCTCATAAGCGTTTGAAATAAAGCGTCTTTTCATAAGTTCCAAGGTTTGCCAAGGGCCCGGCCGGCCAGCTTTCTTCATTACAGGACATTCATCTCAACAGCTGGAAATTCTGGAGTAGAGTGCGCTGCAGCTTGAGAATCGGTAACAGCCCACTACTTCAAGACGAATCTACATCACGCGCCCCGACGTTGCCGAGCGGCTTCTCCGCGCTCCCGCCGGCATCCGTCGTCTCCAAAAGGATTGTACCCATGGCCAATGCCCGCAAGATCCTGATCGTGGATGACGATACTGATCTGCGCGATACGTTGGTGGAGCAATTGTCGCTGCACGACGAGTTCGAAGCCTCCGCCGTCGATACCGGTGCCAAAGGCGCCAGTGCCGCCAAGGCCAACTCCCCCGATCTGGTACTGATGGATGTCGGATTGCCGGATACCGACGGCCGTGAAGTCGTGCGCTCCTTGCGCAAGGGCGGCTTCAAGGCGCCGATCATCATGCTGACCGGGCACGACACCGATTCGGACACCATTTTGGGGCTGGAATCCGGCGCCAATGATTACGTGGCAAAGCCGTTCCGGTTTGCAGTGCTGCTGGCGCGCATCCGCGCGCAGCTTCGCCAGCACGAGGCCAGCGAAGACGCGGTGTTCTCGGTCGGTCCCTATAGCTTCCGCCCCGGCTCCAAGATGCTGACCGGGGCCAATGCGCGAAAGGTGCGGCTGACCGAGAAGGAAACCGCGATCCTGCGCTTCCTGTACCGGGCAGGCCAGATGCCGGTGTCGCGGGAGACGCTGCTGCAGGAAGTGTGGGGCTACAATTCCGGCGTCACCACCCACACCCTGGAAACCCATATCTACCGGCTGCGCCAGAAGATCGAGAAGGATGCCGCCAATCCCGAGATCCTGGTGACGGAAGCCGGTGGCTACAAGCTGGTGCCGTGATACAGATTCGGGAATAGCGATTCGTGTATTTGCTTTTCCCGATCACTGGTTTTGAATGTCGATCGAAGATGATGTGACCCTGTTGGAGCGCGTCCCGACACTGCGACTGTTGGGAATGGAAGCGTTGCGCATGCTGGCAATCGGTTCCGAGCAACGCGTAGTGATGCGCGGCGCCACGCTGTTCAGCGCGGGTGATGAAGCGGATGCGGGATTTGTCGTTCAGCACGGCGCGCTCCGGATCGAGGATGGCGCCGGCGCCGAGACCATCGCGGGTCCGGGCGCGTTGATCGGCGAGCTCGCGCTGATCGTGGCGATGCAGCGGCCGTCGAGCGCCGTCGCGCTGGAACAATCCGCGGTGATCCGGGTCTCGCGCAGCCTTTTTCAGCGCGTGCTGGAAAGCGATCCCGCCGCGGCGCGAAGACTGCGCGACGCTTTCGCCAGCCGCTCCAGCCAGCTCGCCAGCGACATTTTGATAGCCGGGGCCAAGCTCAGCACTTGAGCGCGCTCACACCTCGAGCGTCACGGTCACCGGGACATGGTCGGACGGCCGTTCCCAGCCGCGCGCGTCGCGCAGGATCCTGAAATCGCTGACAGCGTCTTTCAGCGCGCGCGACACCCAGATGTGATCGAGCCGGCGGCCGCGATCGCCGACGGTCCAGTCGGCCGCGCGATAGCTCCACCAGGTGTAGACCTTCTCCGAGAGCGGAATCCGGATCCGGGCGACGTCGAACCACTCGCCATGGGCCTGCGCGGCGAGAAGCTTTTCGCATTCGATCGGGGTATGGGAAACCACCTTCAATAATTGCTTGTGCGACCAGACGTCGTTCTCATACGGCGCGACATTGAGATCGCCGACCAGGATATGGCGGTCATCGCCGCGCGGATGCAACGGCTCGCAGGCTTTCATCTCGTCGAGGAATTGCAGCTTGTGCTCGAATTTTTCGTTGAGCGCGGGATCGGGAATGTCGCCGCCGGCGGGAACGTAGAAATTATGCACGACCAGCGGCTTTGCGAGCTGCGCCTTCTCGCCGAACGCAACCGAGACGTGGCGCGAATCGATCTTGTCGCAGAAGCTGCGGATATCCTTGCTCTCGAACGGCAGTCTCGAGATCACGGCGACGCCGTGATAGCCCTTCTGCCCGTTCAGCGCGATGTGCTCGTACCCGAGGCGCTTGAAGCGCTTCAACGGAAACGCGTCGTCGATACATTTGGTCTCCTGCAGGCAAAGCACGTCCGGCCTTGCCGCCTTGATGAATTTGGCGACGAGGTTGATGCGCAGCCGCACCGAATTGATGTTCCAGGTTGTCAGGGAAAGACGCATCGAAGCATCTATGACCCTCATTTTGACGAGCACAAGCGACGACGCAATCCGTCCACTTGTAATGATGCTGATCAGCCCGGCGGGGTCGCGTAATTGGTGAAGTCGATCTTGAACAGGCTCGGATCGATCTTCTTCGACGAATCCAGATTATAAACCGCGACCGTCGTGTCATAGCCTTGCGGATCGGTCACGGTCCATTGCTTGAGCTGGCCGTCCTTGGTGCCGATCATCAGCATCAACCGGCTGGTGCCGATCAGCGCCTGCTTTTCCTCGATGGTGACGCTGATGAAAACATCATCCGCGGTCACGTTGACCACATTGGTGTCCTTGAGAAGATCGATGCGGTCCGAGAGCAGGAAGCGCAGCGGCGTCTGCGACAGCGGATAGATGTCCTGGGTCGCGAGCTTGCGGTCGCGCACCGCGAGCGAAGACCCGTCGGCGATGATGTCGATCGGGCTCGGCGCGTCATATTCGAAGCGAACCTTGCCCGGCTTCTGGATGTAGAAATCGCCCTTGGTCTTGCTGCCGTCCGGCCCGACCTGGACGAAATTCCCGACCAGGGTCTGGAGCGACGACAGATAGGAGCTCACCTTTGCGGCCTGCGCCTTCTGGTTGGCATCGAAGGTCGCGAAAATATTGGCCGGCAAATTGCGATGCGGATCGGGAATCACCGGATTGGGCGGCGCCGCCGGCGTTGCTCCCGTCGTCACCGGGCCCTTTTGCAAGTCCTGCGCGCTCATCTGGACGCCGTCGCGCGCCTTCGGCGCCGGCTTTGGGACCGGAACGGTCTGCGCGCTGGATTGCCCGGCGGCACCGGCCAGCAACGAAGCGGTGACCAGCAGCGCCGCAACGCGCGTACCGCGGCTTGCGGACGGCCCGCTGATTCGCAATTTTGGATTTAATTTCAACGCGTCCCGTCCTGTTTAGCTTCGCGGTCATTTTATCTTGGTTTGGCTCAAAGGAGATATCGTTTTTCTGTGAAAATATAAGGCCCTTCCTTCAGAAACCGCCCTCCTCCTCCTCGACCAGAATCTCGCGTTTGCCGGCGTGATTGGCCTGTCCGACAATACCTTCAAGTTCCATGCGCTCCATCAGCGAAGCGGCGCGGTTATAGCCGATTTGCAGGCGCCGCTGGATGTAGCTGGTGGAAGCCTTGCGGTCGCGCTTGACGATCGCAACCGCTTGCGAGAACAGATCGCCGCCGCCATCGCTGCCCATGCCGGTCTGGTCGAATACCGCACCGTCTTCGTCGGTCGGTTCTTCCGCGGTGACGGCTTCGAGATATTCCGGCTGGCCTTGCGTCTTCAGATGGCGCACCACCTTCTCGACTTCTTCATCGGAGACAAAAGGTCCGTGCACGCGGCTGATGCGCCCGCCGCCCGCCATATAGAGCATGTCGCCCTGGCCGAGCAGTTGCTCGGCGCCCATCTCGCCCAAGATCGTGCGGCTGTCGATCTTCGAGGTGACTTGGAACGAGATACGGGTCGGGAAATTCGCCTTGATGGTGCCGGTGATGACGTCGACCGACGGCCGTTGGGTCGCCGAGAATCACATGCAGGCCTGCGGCGCGCGCCATCTGCGCCAGCCGCTGCACCGCGCCTTCGATGTCCTTGCCGGCGACCATCATCAGGTCGGCCATCTCGTCGACGATGATGACGATGTAAGGCAGCGGCTCGAGATCGAGCTTCTCGTTCTCATAGATCGCCTTGCCGGTCTCCTTGTCGAAACCGGTATGCACGGTGCGCGTCAGCTCCTCGCCTTTGGATTTTGCTTCCAATAGCCGCGCATTGTAGCCGTCGATGTTGCGCACGCCGAGCTTGGACATGCGCTTGTAGCGCTCTTCCATCTCGCGCACGGCCCATTTCAATGCGACCACCGCTTTCTTCGGATCGGTCACGACCGGCGTCAACAGATGCGGAATGCCGTCATAGACGGAAAGCTCGAGCATCTTGGGATCGACCATGATCAGGCGGCATTGATCGGGGCGCAGCC
This sequence comes from uncultured Alphaproteobacteria bacterium, assembly GCA_963713785.1. Taxonomy (GTDB): domain Bacteria; phylum Pseudomonadota; class Alphaproteobacteria; order Rhizobiales; family Xanthobacteraceae; genus Bradyrhizobium. The sequence continues at coordinate 3,983 of CAVQNB010000006.1, read as the reverse complement.
GGTAGACCAGGCTCAGGATCATGGTGTTAATGGCGACCGATTTGCCGGAGCCGGTGGTGCCGGCGATCAGCAGATGCGGCATCCGCGCCAGATCGACGATGATGGATTCACCGCCGATATTCTTGCCGAGGCAGAGCGGGAGTTTCGCGACTGAATCGTTGCTCTCTCTCGCGGTCAAAATTTCGCGCAAATAGACCTTCTCGCGATGCGCGTTCGGCAGTTCGATGCCGATGGCGTTGCGGCCGGGAACCACCGCGACGCGCGCCGACAGCGCGCTCATCGAACGCGCGATATCGTCGGCAAGGCCGATCACGCGCGATGATTTGATGCCGGGCGCGGGTTCGAGCTCGTACAGCGTCACCACAGGCCCCGGATGGGCCTTGACGATTTCGCCGCGGACGCCGAAATCCCCGAGCACGCCTTCCAGCGCCCGTGAATTCGTTTCCAGCTCGCTCTTGCTGAGCGGCTGCCGGTCGGTGGCTTTCGGTGCCGCCAGCATCGACACGGCGGGCAGTTCGAACTTGTCGGACGATTTGCGCGATGCGGCGCGGGGCGTGGCCTTTTTTCGCGGCGCGCGGGCCGGGGCTTCCTCGTCCTCGTCATCCTCCTCGTCCTCGACATCCTCGTGCTCGGCCGGCGCCAGCGGCGGCGCGGCGCGGCCGGTAAGGCTCGGCTCCTGGCGTTCGAACGAGAGGGTGCGAGGTTGTGGCCCGCTTGAAACCAGCGATCGATAGGCCGTCGACAACAACCAACCGAGCCGCGCTTTCGTGCTCATGACGGCATGAAACGCCCAACCGAGCGAAACCGAACCGCCCTCCTCGTCCTCCTGTTCGCCGCACGGCGCGTCGTCATCCCCAATCGGCGTCAGTTCCTCGTCGTCTCGTTCGCGCGAGCCCATGCCGCTCGCGATCAGGAATGTCGCGATCAAGGTGGCGAATAGAATAATTCCGAACACCAGGCGATAGACGAAGCCGGGCGGACCGAACGCGACCGCCGGCGCCCGCACCAGCGCATCGCCGACGACGCCGCCGAGGCCGGTCGGCAGCGGCCAGGCGCCGCTACGCGGCCAGCAGCTTGCAAAGCCGGCCGCAATCACGGTGCAGAGGATCCAGCATCCAAGCCGCAACGCTTCGCGGTCGAAGCCGCGGTGGGTCAGCATGCGCCAGCCCCACACCGCGATCGGCAGGATCAGCATGATGGCGCCCAAGCCCAGAATCTGCATCAAGAGGTCGGCGACGATCGCGCCGGGATAGCCGACCACGTTGCGGATCGCGCGCGACGTCGCGTGGCTGAGGCTCGGATCCTGCACCGACCAGGTCATCAGCGCCGCCGCCGCCACGCCGGACAGTGCGATCAAGCCGAGCCCCAATAGCTCGCGCAGGCGCCGCGCCAGCGCCTCGCGCATCGAGGCCGGCAATTGTGCGACCAGGGGAATGACACGTTCGATCGCTGGCATGCTCTTGGGGCCCTCCTCTTGGGCCTTAGCGATTAATCCAAAGTTTCGACCAGCCGGTGCAACGCCTCGGCCGTTGATTCACTGTCGGAGACCAGCGCGAGACGGATGTAACCCGCGCCGGGATTGAAGCCGTCGGGCTGCTGTCGCGCCAGATAGCTGCCTGGGATCACACGCACGCCGGCGTCGCGATAGAGCTTGACGGCTGCGGCCTCATCGCCGCCGCACGAGGACACATCGAGCCAGACGCAGAAACCGCCGGCGGGCCTGGCATAGCCGTAGCGGTTGCCGAGGATCTGATCGGCGAGATCGAACTTGATCCGGTAAAGCCTGCGGTTTTCCTCGACATGGGCTTCATCGCCATAGGCCGCGACAGCAACTTGCTGCAGCGGCACCGGCACCTGGGGCGCGGCGACATTGCGCAGCTCGTGAAACAGGCTGAGAAACTTCTTGTCGCCGGCCGCGAAGCCGACGCGCATGCCGGGCAGGTTCGAGCGTTTCGACAGCGACTGGAACGCGACCACGTTGGCGTAATCGGATCCGGCGCATTCGAGCGCGCTGCCCGGCGCCTCTCTGGTATAGATTTCCGAATAGCACTCGTCGCTCAGGATCATGAAACCGAAACGGTCGGCGAGCTTCTTCAGGCGGCTGAAATATTCGCGGCTGGCGACGGAGCCTTGCGGGTTCGCGGGCGAAGCGATGTAGATCGCGACCGTTCGCGCCAATGTCGCGTCATCGAGCGCGTCGAGATCGGGCAGGAATCCGTTGGCAAGCGTCGTCGGCAAATAAATCTGCTCGCAACCGGCGGCGCGGGCGCCGGCGCCATAGGCCGGATAGAACGGATTGGGCATCAGGATCGCAGGCGTGCCCCGCCGCTCGCCGACATAACGCGCGGCCGTCAGCGCCGCGAAAAACAGGCCCTCGCGGCTGCCGTTCAAGACCAGGATTTCGCTCTCGGGATCGATCGGGCGGGGCAGGTCGAATCGGCTGGAAAGCCAGCTCGCCGCCGCGCGCCGGAACGGCTCAATTCCCCTCGCCATCGGGTAGCGGCCGAAATCGGCGATGTAGTTCGCGAGCACCGGTCCGACGAAACCCGGCACCGGATGCTGCGGCTCACCTAACGACAGCGTTATCAATGGCTTGGCTGGCTTGTAGGGAGCCAGCAGTTCGGTCGTTCGCGCAAATGGCGACCGTTCGCTTTCCTGATGTCCGGCACTCTCAGGCGCGCGGGATGAAGCGGTCATAGCCATTAGTTCAAAGCGCCAGCACGTTCGAAAGCCGCCGATCGCCCCTCGGGATCGGGTGGATGCGGATCAAACCACCATAGATACGGCGAGGTTAAGACGCGATTAACCATCGGCGCCAGCGGCGATTTTGATCGATTTGCCAGGTGAAAGACCCCACTCACTGGAAGCCAGCCAAAGTGACGAACAACGCCCCATGATCCCGCGGCGCGCAGGGCACCCAAGTCGTACATAAACCGGTTCGCCCAATGGAGGGCGCAGGGAACGCCGGGTGCCTTCAGCACCCGCGGCCTCGTGCGCAAAGGGTAGGAAGCACACGAGTTAGTCACCACAGGTACCCCGGAACACCCGGCATTCCCCGCGCAATGGTTTTAACGGCTTATTCCGTGCTCTCCCCGGCGACGAATTCGTCTTGTCACCGTCATCAGCGAATTGACGGTCTTGGCGCGCCCGGTCGGGCTTGCCAAAACCTCCGCCGACTTGACACCAGCAACGGGTGCCAGGACCACACGGCTTTGCCGTACGCGGAAAGCATCTGTCGTCTGCGCGCTGCGATCGCTCACGAGGTTCAACCCGCCCTGCGATCACGTCACGCGCTTGACGCTGCCGCGTCCACCGCATCCCGCCCCAACGTTCGTGACGATGGCCAACGCCCCTCTCTCGGGACGGAATGGCTGAAACTAGTGGAGGTGATTTGCCCGACGGGACAAGCGAAATATTTTTTGCGGGAGGGCTGGACACAAACTTTGCAAAACTAGATCGGGCAAGAAAGTTGCAGTTAGCCGATCAGGCCGGTTGAACCGGTCTGAAGACGAGGCTTGGCTCGAAGGTCGTCCAGAACCCTTTTCAGCACGATTTGGATGCCACCGAGGACATCGACGAGTGCATTTAAAAGCAACGCGAGTACCTTAGCCACGCGGGCTATAAATTGCTCGAAACCGAGGATATTAAGCACGCGGGTGAAGTTGTAGCAGAGCGCCATCGAACTCCATTCGCCGCGGACCTTGTTGAAGCCACGGACCAGGAAATGCCGGTAACCCGCACGGCATTTGATGGTACCGAAGGGATGCTCGACGATGCCGGAGCGACGGCGCATCAGTTCGTCGGCGCCTTGCATCCGCGCACGATATCGGTCGAGAACGTCTTCGTGCTCCCAGCGTGCAACGCTACGATAAGATGCGTTCGGGGCGAGGCAACCCGCCCTTAACGGACAGGTGGCGCAAGTCGCTTTGCGGCCCAAATAGCGGATCTCCATCCGGCCGCTTGTATTCTTGAAACGTCTCTTT